>NZ_JAKSED010000001.1:1615000-3454652 GCF_022359935.1 Aquamicrobium sp. NLF2-7
CTATGACGGAAGTGATGCAAAGGGGATGGCAGCCTCCATCGCCAAGCTGCTGAATGCGCCCGCCCTCAAATCCGGCACGGTTCTGCGGGTCGGGCTGGAGATCCGTGGCGACGTTGCCACCGTGGTTCGCACGGGCGTTTACGACAGGAAGCGCCACATCGTGACCATAGCCCGCAATGATGACGGGCAATATGTACCTGCCGGCGAACCGGAACCAAATCCCGAATTGCTGACCGCCTTTGATGATTCCCCGCCGGTTCAGGCGCGTGGCAACCTGCCTACCGTATATGACGGCATTTACCGGGCCGCCTATTCCTACGGCATGTCCCGGGAAATGACGCAGCGCCTGATCAGGCTGCTCGCCTCGAATGTCGACTTCCAGTCGCGCACCACAACGTCGGACCGACTGGAAGTGCTTTTCTCTCAGCCCGACGAGGACGACGATGCCTCGGAAAATTCCGAGCTTCTTTATGTGTCCGCAACCATTGGCGGACAGTCCCGCAATTTCTATCGCTTCCGCATGGAAGACGGCTCATTCGACTATTTCGACGAAAACGGCAGCAGCGCCCAGCAGTTCCTGCTGCGCAATCCATTGCCGAATGGCAAGTTCCGGTCCGGCTTCGGCGGACGCAGGCACCCGATCCTGGGCTACACCCGCATGCACACCGGTGTGGACTGGTCTGCCCCGCGCGGCACGCCGATCATCGCCGCGGGCAATGGCGTCGTCGAAAAGGCCGGCTGGGCCGGCGGTTATGGCAACCAGACGCTGATCCGCCATGCCAATGGCTATGTCAGTTCTTACAATCACCAGAGCGGTTTTGCGAAGAACATCGTTGCCGGTGCGCGGGTGCGGCAGGGCCAGGTTATCGGCTATGTCGGCTCGACCGGCCTCTCGACCGGCGCTCACCTTCACTATGAGCTGATCGTCAACGGAACCAAGGTCGATCCGATGCGCGTGCGCCTGCCTGTCGGCAAGGTTCTGAAGGGCGATGAACTGGCCAGCTTCCAGCGCGAGCGCGCGCGGATCGACGAATTGCTGCAGCGGCAGGACCGCAACGGGCTCAAGGTCGCGAGCGCCAACAAGGTCGAAGGCTGACGCAAAACCCCGCCCCTCTCCCGCAAAAATTCTGGCTGCAAAGGAGTTTTGGCGGGCGCCCTTCAGTCACCGACGCCGCCCCGCGGGATCAGTCTATAAATTCCACCGTTACGCCCGGCTTCACCAGCTTGGCGAGCTCGGCCGCGTCCCAGTTGGTCAGGCGGATACAGCCATGGCTCTCGGTTTTGCCGATTTTCGAGGGCTCCGGCGTCCCATGGATACCGTAAGTGGGCTTGTCGAGCGCAATCCAGATCGAACCGACCGGCCCGTTGGGGCCAGGCGGAATCGTCAGTACCTTGTCGTTCTCGCCCTGCTTGAAATTGACCTTTGGATTGTAGGTGTAGTTCGGATTGACGGCGATGCGCGTCACGGCATGGATTCCTGAAGGTGAAGGCGTCGCCGAGGAGCCGATGGTTGCGGGATAGGCCGCGACCAGCTTGCCGCTTTCATCATAGGCACGCACCTGCTTCATCGCCTTGTCGGCGGTGATACGCGCCACGGGCGTCGAAACCAGCCTGCCGAAATTCGCAACCCTGATAATGGTGCCGGGACGATTGAAGTTGGCTTCCGGATTGAGCGCCTTCAGGTAGGCTTCATCCATATGGAAACGCTCGGCCAGTGCCTCCTCCACGGAGGTGTAGGACATGTGTTCGAGCTGAGCCTTATGGCTGTAATCAACCGGAACCGAGGCGATATAGGGTCCCGCCACATCCTGATTGGTGATCTCGTAATGAGAAAAGGCGTCACCGCCGGTGTTCGCCAGAGCCTCGGTAATGGCGATGGCATCCGTGGAACGCAGCGTCTGGCCGGTGATTTCCCGATAGACGCCCAACGCCTTTTCCACATTGGAACCGAACCGGCCATCGATCACGCCCGGCGAGGCGCCAGCCCGATCGAGCAGGATTTGCAGTGCGGCTATATCCTCACGCGCGCCAAGTGCGAGGGAAGAATCGACTCGCGTCGTCGGCGTCACCGGCTTGGATGGCGAGTTGGGTGCGCGAAGATTGGGTTCGAGCGAAGCCTCTTCAAGCTGACGCCTTTCGATTCGGGAAGAATCCGGCGCCTGCGGGAACTCGCCTGATGGTCCGCGATAGGTATCGCCCGGCGGTTCAGGGAATTCCTGATAATAGCCGCCGGAATAGGGATCGTAGACCCGGGCCTCTTCTTCACGCTGGCGCTGTAGGAAGCGCTCCATGTCGCCGGGGTCGTCGTTGTAATACCGTTCCTGCTGCCTTTGCTGCCGGCGCATCGCGCGCCGGTCGCGGCGCGTATCCGGCGGCTCGACCGCGATCACCTCGCCCGTATAGCTGTCGACGATAACGCGGTTGCCGGCACCATCGAAGTACACTTCAAGATCGCCCGACTGCGCCAGCATCAGCGAACCGGCCGGTTCGGACACCAGCCTCTGCTCTTCGGCAGGACCAAAGCTCCGGGAGGCCATCGCATCGAACGAAAACAATGCGGCGGCGATCACCGATGCAGACAGAAGAATATGCGACGACATGCAGGCTAAGCTCTCCATGCATTCCATACGCCCGCAGGGGCGAATCATTTTTCAGGGCATTTTGCCCGCAACCCGACCTTTGAAGATAATTTTCCAAGATGAACCGGGCATGAAGATGGCCGCATTGCTGCGGCCATCCTGTTTAGCCAGCACGGCTGGAGCGGAGCTTACGCCGCTTGTTCGGCCTCGGTTCCCGCACCCGACCGGCTGCGGAAGTTCAGGCGATCGGAGCCGGCGGTCACCTTCACCGTCGAACCGTCCAGGATTTCGCCCCCGAGAATCTTCTCGGCCAGCGGATCCTGCAACTCCTTCTGCATCACGCGCTTCAGCGGGCGTGCGCCATAGGCAGGGTCATAACCCTTCTGCGCAAGCCATTCGACCGCCTCGTCGTCCAGCTCGAGATGGATCTTGCGATCGACCAGCAGGCTCTCCAGACGCTTGAGCTGAATGCGGACGATCTGGCCCATATCCTGCCTGCGCAGGCGGTGAAACAGGATCACCTCATCGATGCGGTTCAGGAATTCCGGCCGGAACGAAGCCTTGACGACATTCAGCACATCGTCGCGCACCACATCCACGTCCTGATCGTCGGTCAGATTGACCAGATATTCCGCACCGAGGTTGGAAGTCATCACAATCAGCGTGTTGCGGAAGTCGACCGTGCGGCCCTGTCCGTCGGTCAGGCGTCCGTCATCCAGAACCTGCAGCAGAACGTTGAAAACGTCCGGATGCGCTTTCTCGATCTCGTCGAACAGCACGACCTGATAAGGGCGGCGCCGCACAGCTTCCGTCAGGGCGCCACCTTCCTCATAGCCGACATAGCCGGGAGGCGCGCCGATCAGCCGGGACACGGAGTGCTTCTCCATGAATTCCGACATGTCGATGCGCACCATGGCGTTCTCGTCATCGAACAGGAACGAAGCCAGAGCCTTGGTCAGCTCCGTCTTGCCCACGCCCGTGGGGCCGAGGAACATGAACGAGCCGATCGGCCGGTTCGGATCCTGCAAGCCCGCGCGCGCGCGGCGCACGGCCTTGGAGACCGCCTGCACGGCCTCGCCCTGGCCGACCACACGCCTTGCCAGTTCGTCTTCCATGCGCAGAAGCTTGTCGCGCTCGCCTTCCAGCATCTTGTCGACCGGAATGCCCGTCCAGCGAGATACGATATGTGCCACGTGATCGGGCGTGACGACCTCTTCGACCATGCCGCCCGGCATGCCGTCATGGGCTTCAGCCTCGGCCAGCTTCTTTTCCAGTTCCGGGATCCGGCCATAGGCAAGCTCGCCGGCGCGCTGGAATTCACCCTTGCGCTGGGCAATGGCAAGTTCGTTGCGCGCTGCGTCCAGTTCCTTCTTCAGATCGGCAGCCAGACCAAGCTTCTGCTTTTCAGCCTGCCACTTGGCGGTCAGTCCCGAAGATTCCTCTTCCAGATCGGAAAGCTCCTTCTCCAGCCGCACCAGGCGATCCTTGGAAGCTTCATCCTTCTCGACCTTCAGCGCCTCGCGCTCGATCTTGAGCTGCATGATGCGACGGTCGATCTCGTCCAGCGCCTCAGGCTTGGAATCGACCTGCATGCGCAGGCGCGATGCCGCCTCGTCGACAAGGTCGATGGCTTTGTCGGGCAGGAAGCGGTCGGCGATGTAGCGGTTGGACAGGGTCGCAGCCGACACCAGCGCCGAGTCGGAAATACGCACCTTATGGTGCTGCTCGTACTTCTCCTTCAGGCCACGCAGGATCGACACCGTGTCCTCGACCGTCGGCTCATCCACGAATACGGGCTGGAAACGCCGCGCGAGCGCCGGATCCTTTTCCACGTGCTTGCGGTATTCGTCGAGCGTGGTTGCGCCAACGCAGTGCAGTTCGCCACGCGCAAGTGCCGGCTTCAGCAGGTTGGAAGCGTCCATCGCCCCATCCGCCTTGCCGGCGCCGACCAGCGTGTGCATCTCGTCGATGAACAGGATGATGCCGCCGGCCGCGGCAGTGACCTCGTTCAGCACGGCTTTCAGCCGCTCCTCGAACTCGCCGCGATACTTCGCGCCGGCAATCAGTGCGCCCATATCGAGCGCCATCAACTGCTTGTCCTTCAGCGATTCGGGCACGTCGCCATTGACGATGCGCAGCGCCAGCCCTTCGGCGATCGCCGTTTTGCCGACGCCCGGCTCGCCGATCAGCACCGGATTGTTCTTGGTGCGCCGCGAAAGCACCTGAATGGTGCGGCGAATCTCGTCATCCCGGCCGATGACCGGATCGAGCTTGCCCGCGCGCGCATCAGCCGTCAGGTCGCGCGCATATTTCTTCAGCGCATCATAGCCCTGCTCTGCCGAAGCCGAATCGGCAGTGCGCCCCTTGCGGATGTCATTGATGACCTGATTGAGCGCTTGTGGTGTCACGCCTGCCTTGGCGAGAATGTCGGAGGTTGCCGCCGACTTCTCCATCGCCAGCGCCTGCAACAGACGCTCCACCGTGACGAAGCTATCGCCGGCCTTCTTCGCCAGATCCTCGGCGGTGGAAAATACCTTGGCCAGCGGCTGCGCCAGATAAAGCTGGCCATTGCCGCCCTCGACGCGCGGCTGCGCCTCAAGTGCTGCGTCAACGCCGAGTTCCACATCCTTCGCACGACCGCCGGCGCGATCGATCAGCGAGGCCGCGAAACCTTCATCGTCATCGATAAGAGCCTTGAGGATGTGCTCGGGCGTGAACTGCTGGTTGTTTCGGTTCAGTGCATATTGCTGTGCCGACTGAATGAAGCCGCGCACGCGCTCGGAATATTTATCAAGATTCATGCCTGTCTCCTTGGCTGTCCGGCCCGCTGCACGGCACCGGAGCAGATTGCGGTGACGAACCCGCCCCATGGAGCCAGGTTCAATTCTTCACAGATATGGGGCGCACAACCAATGCTCTCAAGGAGCCTGTGGACATAACAGAAGGAATTTTCCGGGCTTCTTCGCCGCACACTCTATTGGCGACAAAAAGCGGCGGAGATTTCTCTCCACCGCTTTTCATAGCTTCAAAAAAGAGTTTTCCGGATCAGCTTTCCGAAGCGGCCACGGCAGGCTCTTCAGCCTGCGCTCCCTCGGCCGCTTCCTTGCTGGCCGCAGTGGCGCGCGGCTTGCGCGGACGGCGCGGCTTGGCAGGCGCTTCCGCCTCCGGCTTTGCTTCCTTCTTCCCGGCCTCGGCGGCCAGAGCGGCCGGGCCGAGATCGGGTTGAGGTGCCAGTGCGGCATCATCAGCTACGACAGCAGGCGAAGCGGCTTCTTCCGCCTCAGCCACGGCCGGTGCAGCAGCAGCCTCACTGTCCTTCTGGCGCGGTTCGCGAGTGCGGCGTTCGCCGCGCTGGCCGCCGGCTCTCTCGCGGCCCCGACCGCCTTCGCGGTTAACGCGATTCTCAGCAACTTCTTCCGCGTTCAGCGCAACTTCGGCCGGAACGCCTTCGATCACCGGCTGCGGACCCGAGCCATTCCCGGCCTGAGGCTGGTTCTGATGCGCTTCATTGCCGGTGCTGGCAGCAACTTCTGCGTCATCGCGATCGTCTTCATCGTCGAAGTCGTCACGTACGGGCTGTACATGCTGGATCGGCATCTGCGCCTGTGCGGCTGCAATGATTCGATTGTAGTGCTCGGCGTGCTGCAGATAGTTTTCAGCCATCACGCGGTCACCGGAGCTCATCGCATCGCGAGCGAGCGTCGTGTATTTTTCGGCGATCTGCTGAGCGGAGCCACGAATTTTGACGTCCGGACCATTGCTCTCGTAATTACGGCTTAAAGGGTTCGGCCCTTTGCGGTTGTTATTGTTATTATTGTTATTATTGCCGCCATTGTTACGACCGCGCATACGCCTGTTCTGCTGTTGTGGCCTCATCCGAGTCTCTTCAGTTGGAAAATCAAGAAAAACCTATCGCGGCGGCAAGGCTCAAGGGGCCTGCCGATTTGTCATCCCGCCGGTGCTCGCCCGCATCAATTGCGCTGGCGCCACGTGCCACCTTGTCCCGGTCACATAACACTTACCGGATGATTCCCCGCGAAGCATTCAGCGCCATTTGCGCATAAGGCAGCTATGTCCAAGGGAACCGAATCTCTGGAAGATCTGCCTGCTTCAACTCATCCGGTTGAGGTGACCCTATCTATATTTGCAGACCTTGCCAAGCGTTATTTCGCCGCGGGTACAAGCTCTTTACGCAACTGCGAACAGAAGAACCCGGTCATTTCCGCCCAGATCGCGTCTGGCTTCCAGCAGTCGAAAACCTTCATTTTCAAAAATGGAGATGACCTCCAGACGCTGCGTATTGCCGATTTCCACGACCACGGCACCATCTTGTTCGAGATGGGCGGCTGCCTGCGCGGCGATGACGCGGTAGGGTTGCAGCCCATCCTCTCCACCATCCAGAGCGCGCACCGGATCAAATAACCGGACTTCAGCTTGCAGGCCGGCAATTTCTTCGGAACGAATATAGGGAGGGTTTGAGGCAATTACATGGAAACGGCCGTTTATTTGTGAGAACCAGTCGCTGCGCAGGGCCGTGAACCTGTCTGCAAGGCCGAGACCGATGGCGTTGCGCGCTGCGGTTGCCAGAGCATCCGGCGAAACATCGACGCCGATTGCCGAGGCCTCCGGCACATTGGCGAGCAGGGCAAGCGCAATGGCGCCGGTTCCCGTGCCAAGATCCAGCACCCTGCACGCCCCTTCCCGCGCAGCGACGTCACGGATGAAAGGCAGGATTGTGTCGATAAGGATCTCGGTGTCCGGCCGCGGCTCCAGCGTCTGCGCCGACAGCGACAGCTCAAGGCCGTAGAACTCCCGAAAGCCAAGGATCCTGTGGACGGGCTCGCCGGCGCATCGGCGTTCAAGTGCAGCCTCGACCGCTGCCACCGCTCGTGCCTCTGTGACCATGTCCGGCCGCGCAATGGCGTCGCTGCGGCTGGTGCCGGTGAAATGCTCCACCAGAAGGCGCGCATCCAGCGCGGCATCTTCAATTCCCGAAGCTTCAAGCCTCTGCCGGGCAAGACGCAACAGCTCTGCAAGGGTCACGGAAGCCTCCGGCGACGGCGCAAAATCTCAGCTCTCCGTCATATCGGCCAGCAGCTTCGACTGATGGTCGGAAATGAGGGCATCGATGATTTCGTCCATCTCGCCCATCATCACCCGATCCAGCTTGTAGAGAGTGAGATTGATGCGGTGGTCGGTCACCCGCCCCTGCGGGAAATTGTAGGTGCGGATGCGCTCGGAGCGGTCGCCGGAGCCAACCTGCGACTTGCGCGATTCGGAGCGCTCTTCCGCTGCACGGGTGCGCTCCATGTCGAACAGGCGCGCACGCAGGATCTGCATGGCCCGCGCCCGGTTCTGATGCTGCGATTTTTCAGCCGACACCACCATGATGCCTGTGGGAAGGTGGGTGATGCGCACGGCCGAGTCGGTGGTGTTGACGTGCTGGCCGCCGGCGCCAGAGGCGCGCATGGTGTCGATGCGGATGTCCTCGGCGCGAATGTCGATATCGACCTCCTCCGCCTCCGGAAGCACGGCGACCGTCGCGGCGGAGGTGTGGATGCGCCCCTGCGCCTCGGTTTCGGGCACGCGCTGGACGCGATGCACGCCCGATTCGAACTTCAGATGCGCGAACACGCCCTTGCCGGAGACTGTCGCGATGATTTCCTTGTAGCCGCCGACATCGCCTTCGCTGGCCGAAATGACCTCGAAGCGCCAGCCGCGCCCGGCCGCATAGCGCTCATACATGCGAAACAGATCGCCCGCGAACAGAGCCGCCTCATCGCCACCGGTGCCGGCGCGGATTTCAAGGATGGCATTCTTCTCGTCTGCCGCATCGCGGGGCAGAAGCAGAATCTGAATGTCATGCTCCAGCGCCTCGATGCGATCTTCGACATCAGGCAATTCGGCTTCAGCCAGTTCGCGCATCTCCGCATCGGTCGACTTGTCGGCCAGCATGGCGGTGAGATCCGCCTGCTCGCGCTCCGCTTCCCGCAAAACGCGGACCTTGCCCGCAAGATCCTGCAACTCGGAATATTCCGAAGCCATCTTCACATAGGCTTCCGGCTCCGGGCCAGCCGCCATCTGCGCTTCGAGCATTTCGAAACGCTTGACGACCTGATCCATGCGATCGCGGGGAAGACTGCTCATGCTGCTACCGTTGCCGGGCTGGGCATCCAGCAAACGGACCGTAAAGCCAGCTTGGCACAGATGCGGATGAAAAGACCCTGTTCACTCCAACTTTCTTCAAAACGCCGGAATGAACTAAAGGGGGATAGAATGGTCGTCGGCAAAGGCGTGTAACAGCGCCCGCATCGGAATATCGTTCGCGGTGGCCGACAGATTGTCGGCGAAAAACGCCTCCAGCTCCGCCACCGGCAGCTCCGTCAGCATCGCCTTGACCGGGCCGATCGACGCCGGCGACATGGAAATGGAGCGGAAGCCGAGGCCGATCAGGACCATGGCCGAGATCGGCTTGCCGGCCAGTTCTCCGCACAGCGTCACCGGCGTGTGATTGCGCCGGCCTGCATCCGCGATGGTCTTCAGAACCCTCAGGAACGGCACCGAAAGCGGGTCGAAGCGATCGGCCACCAGCGTGTTGCCGCGATCCACGGCCATGACGAACTGGAACAAATCATTGGAACCGACCGAGACGAAATCCACCGCCTTCATCAGCTCATCGAGCTGGAACAGCAGCGAGGGGACCTCGATCATGGCGCCGAGCTTGAGGCTGTTGGGCAACAGATGCGCGAAGCGCGACAGATGGCGCACCTCGCGGTCGATGATCTCGCGCGCCTGCGCGATCTCGCCAAGCTCCGTCACCATCGGCAGCATCAGCTTCAGCTCGCGCCCGCCGGCAGCCTTGAGCAAAGCGCGGATCTGGGTACGCAGCAGGCCCGGCCGGTCGAGGGTGAGGCGGATGGCGCGCCAGCCGAGCGCCGGGTTCTCCTCCGGCGTGTTGTTCTTGAAGTAGGGCAGCACCTTGTCGCCGCCGATGTCGATGGTGCGGAAGGTGACGGGCTTGCCGCGCGCGGCATCCAGCACATCCCGGTAAAGCTGTTCCTGGCTCTCGGCGCGCGGGAAGGTGGAGGCCACCATGAACTGCAGCTCGGTGCGGAACAGGCCGATGCCCGCCGCGCCCGATTCCGCCAGTTGCGGCAGGTCGACCATGAGGCCCGCATTCATCAGAAGATCGATCTGGACGCCGTCCTTGGTCACGGAAGGCTTGTTGCGCAGTTCGCGATAGAGCTCCTGCCGCCGCGCGCGGAACCTTACCTTTTCCGCATAAGCCGATTCGAGGTCCGACTGCGGGCGCAGATGAACCGAGCCTTCCTCACCGTCGACGATGATGGCGTCGCCGTTCTCGGCCATCGACACGGCGCCCTTGACCTGCCCGACCACCGGAATGCCGGTCGCGCGCGCCACGATCACCACATGGCTTGTGGCGGCGCCGTCTTCCAGCACCAGTCCGCGCAGCTTCTCGCGCGGATAATCGAGCAGTTCCGCCGCCCCCATGGAGCGCGCCACGATGATCGCATCCTTGGGCAAGGCCGCCGCGATGTCCTCCGGGCCGGCTCCCATCAGCTGGCGCAGCAAACGGTTGGCGAGATCGTCGAAATCGCTCATCCGCTCGCGCAGATAGGGATCGGTCATGTGGATCATGCGTGCGCGCATGTCGCTCTGGACCTTCTCGACCGCAGCCTCGGCGGTCAGCCCGTTGCGGATCGCTTCTTCCAGCCTGCGCACCCAGCCGCGATCGTTGGCGAACATGCGGTAAGCTTCCAGAACCTCGCGGTGTTCGCCCTCGAAGGCCACGTCGCGCCGTTCCAGCATGTCGTCGATGGACAGCCTGAGCGAGCCCAGCGCCGTTTCCAGCCGCCGGATTTCCTCGTCGCTGTCCTCGTTGAACAGATTGGTGACGACGACGCGCGGCTCGTGCAGCACGACATGGCCAAGCCCCATGCCGTCATTGAAGGACACGCCGCCGAACGAAACCGGACGCTTGAGATCGAGCTCGAGGCCGGGACGCGACAGCCGGGCAAGGTCCCCCGTGGCGATCATCTCGGCGATCACCATGGCGGTGGTTTCCAGCGCCTCGACCTCGTCGTCGCGATAGGTGCGCATGGTCTTGTTCTGGACGACCAGAACGCCCAGCGTGCGCCCTGCCCTCAGAAGCGGCACACCGAGGAAGGAGCTGTAAATCTCCTCGCCGGTCTCGGGCAAATAGGCGAATGCGGGGTGTTCCTGCGCATTGGACAGGTTGAGCGGCCGGGCACTGGCGGCAATCGTGCCGACCAGACCCTGACCAAGGCGCAGTTGTACGAGGTGAACGGCGCCGGGGTTGAGGCCTTCGGTAGCGTAGAGTTCAAGAACCGAATCGGCGCGCAGCACATAGAGAGAGCAGACTTCCGCCACCATGTTGGCGGCAATATCGCGCACAATCCGGTCGAGTCGATCCTGCGGCTCCAGCGGCTCCTGCATGAGCTCGCGCAGCCGTTTCAGTAGAACGCGTGGGCCGACCGCCGTTTCGCGCATTGCGGCGTCTTTCTCCAATGGCCGCTCTATCCGGACCTGCGCGCCGGAAATGGCCCGCGGCCGGGCCCGCGACCCTTACTGCCTGTCAAGACCATATACGGAATGGAGTGTGCGCACTGCAAGCTCCGTATAAGGTCCGTCGATCAGAATGGAAATCTTGATCTCCGAAGTGGTGATGGCGCGGATATTGATACCCTTTTCCGCCATCGCCTCGAAGGCGGTGGCTGCGACGCCCGCATGGCTGCGCATGCCGATGCCGATGACCGACACCTTCGAGAGGCCCTTGTCATGCTGGATGGCATCATATCCGACCGTCTCACGTGCCTTGTCCAGGACGGCGAGCGCCTTGTCGACGTCTCCGGAAGGAACCGTGAAGGTGATGTCCGTGAACTTGCCGTCCTCGGAAATGTTCTGGACGATCATGTCGACATTGATGCCGGCCTCTGCCAGCGGCCCGAAAATGGCGGCGGAAACGCCCGGGCGGTCGGCGACACGACGCAGCGATATCTGCGCTTCGTCCTTGGCGTAGGCAATACCGGTGACGACCTGCTGTTCCACGATTTCATCCTCGTCGCAAATGAGCGTTCCAGGCGGATTGAGAAAGTCGTCCATGCCGGGAGCATCCGGCTCCACGAAGGACGAGCGCACGAAGGTGCGCACCTTGTGCACCATGGCCAGCTCCACCGAACGAACCTGCAGCACCTTGGAGCCGAGCGAGGCCATCTCCAGCATTTCCTCGAAGGAAATGCGATCGAGGCGGCGCGCCTTCGGCTCCATGCGCGGGTCAGTCGTGTAGACACCGTCCACGTCGGTATAAATATCACAGCGATCGGCCTTGACGGCCGCCGCGATGGCCACGGCGCTGGTGTCGGAACCGCCACGGCCGAGCGTCGAGATGCGGTTGTCGGGGGCCAGCCCCTGGAAACCGGCTATGACGGCCACCTGTCCCTCGCCGAAGCGCTTGATCAGGAACGAGCCGTCGATCTCCTTGATACGAGCGGCGCCGTGCGAATTGTCGGTACGGATCGGGATCTGCCAGCCAAGCCAGGAACGGGCATTGACGCCGATATTCTGGAGCGCGAGCGCCAGAAGGCCGGCCGTGACCTGCTCGCCCGAAGCGACGACGGCATCGTATTCGCGTGCATCGTGCATGGGCGATGCTTCGCGGGTCCACGCCACCAGCTCGTTGGTCTTGCCGGCCATCGCCGAAACGACCACCGCCACCTCATGGCCGCAATCGACTTCACGTTTCACATGCCGCGCCACATTGCGGATGCGGGCGATGTCGGCGACCGAAGTCCCGCCGAATTTCATCACGATACGCGCCATGGGAGCGGAATGCCTTTGAATGACGGGGATATCCCCGGATGATCGGTCTGGCACGGGACAAACCAGCCTCGCGCCGATGCGCCGCCTCCTTAGCCAATAGAGACTTTTCGCGCAAGGGATTGCCGCAGTCTGGTATAAATGTCGCCTTGACTTTCCGCGTCCCAAACCCGACTTCGTACGAACCACGGAGAGCAAGAACATGTCCGACACCCGACGATCGACCATCGATTCCGGAGAAGTTGAACGTTTTTCGGCACTTTCCGCCGAATGGTGGAACCCGAACGGCAAGTTCCGCCCGCTGCACAAGTTCAATCCGGTGCGCCTGTCCTATATCCGCGACCAGATCGCGGAGCGGTTTGGCCGGGACACCCATGCGGCGCGTCCGTTCGAAGGCCTTCGCATTCTCGACATCGGCTGTGGCGGCGGCCTGCTATGCGAGCCCATGGCCCGTCTCGGCGCTGAGGTCGTCGGCGCAGATGCATCCGCCACCAACATCGAGGTGGCAAAACTCCATGCCGCCGAATCAGGCGTCGACATCGATTACCGCGCCACCACGGCCGAGGATCTGGCCGATGCGGGCGAAAAATTCGACGTCGTGCTGAACATGGAAGTCGTCGAGCACGTCTCCGACATCGGCCTGTTCATCAGCAAGTGCGCAGATATGGTCAAGCCGGACGGCATCATGTTCGTGGCCACCATCAACCGCACGCTGAAGGCGCTGGGGCTGGCCATCGTCGGCGCCGAATATGTCCTGCGCTGGCTGCCGCGCGGCACGCACCAGTTCGGCAAGCTGGTCCGTCCGGACGAGCTGGAAAGCGCACTCGCCAATGCGGGCCTGAGCGTCATCGACCGCACCGGCGTCGTCTATCATCCGCTGGCTGATCGCTGGCAGCGCTCGAAGGACATGGACGTCAATTACATGGTTCTGGCGGAGCGGACGAAGCCGGCCTGAGGCAAGAGAGCCGAATCAGCCCGCGGCCTGCCGCCGTGCTGCGGTTTTCTGTGCTTTCGTGGTGATGGCGACGCCGATCATCACCATCAGCGCACCCAGCCACGTTTCCCAGCGATAGTGCTCGCCCAGAAAGATGGTGCCGGCAAGCAGCGCCACGGCCGCCGCGACATAGCCGATCTGGCTGAGATAGACCGGCCCGCCTACCGCCTGCAGCCGGAAATAGAAGGCGAACATGGCAGCAGCAGCCACGACCTGAGCGAAAGTCACCCACGGCACTTCGGCAAGCGGCGCGAACGCGGACAGGCCCGGGATGAGAACGATGGCTGCCAGCAGCATCCCTGCTGAAGCCAGATGGCTGCCGACGGCAAGTTCCGTCGGCCCCGTATCCGCCGGCCAGTCGATGGTGCGGTATATGTTTCCGACTGCCAGCAACACCGGAAGCAGAAGGCCGATCGTCACCCAGACCGGGTCGGCCGGCTGTGAGGCTTCGCCCCGCGTCAGCGCGACCAGCGCCGCGCCGGCGAAGCCGATCGCGATTCCGGCCATGCCCAGCGCATTTGGGCGCTGCATGCCGAGCAGCAGCGAAAGCGCCAGCGTCACCACGGGCGACAGCGTGTACATGATGCCGGTATAGCCGGCTCCAAGCTTCGGTATCACCGAAAAGACGAGCAGATTGGGCAGGGCATAGGAGATAGCGGCAGCGATCAGGAAATAGCGCAGCCGGTGGCCGGTCAGCCTCATGCGCTGGCGGCGCGCCAGCAGAACGCACAACAGCACGCCGCCCGCTCCCATCGAGATGACGAAAGACCACACCATGGCATGAACGCCGGCCGCAGATGCGATCTTGCCGAGCGGAAGCCCGACGCCGAGCAGAAATCCGGTGATCAGAAGAAGGCCGGCGGCCGAGTCCCAGAGTGCTTTCATGCAGGGAAGCTAGCCTGCTGGGCGCGGCACGCAAATGTGTCAGCACCCATCAGGGCAATTGGGCCAGAGCGGACGCCGACCGACCGGACGCAGGATCCGGTCAGTTCCTGTCGTCAGGGAAAACCGGGATCGGCATGAACTCGATGCCGTCGTCTGCAAGGCCCTTCGCCTCTTCCAGCGTCGCCTCGCCATAGATGCCGCGCGCATCCGCTTCGCCGAAATGGATCTTGCGGGCTTCCTCGGCGAATTTGTCGCCGACATAGTCGGCATTCTCCCGCACTTTCGTCGCCAGCGCCTTGATCTCCTCCAGCGCCCGGCGCTGTGCCTCACCCATGGCCAGCGCCATCTTTTCCTTCTTCTTCGACGTGGAGACCGCGGGCGCCATCAGCGCCTTTTCCACCTTCGAAGAGCCGCAGGCCGGGCAATCGACGAAGCCGCGCTTGTTCTGGGTTTCGAAGTCTTCGCTGCTGCGGAACCAGGCTTCGAATTCGTGGTCATGCTCGCAAACGAGGGAAAAGCGGATCAAGCCTCTGCCCTTTCGACTGTCCGGCTGGCGCCGTCCGCCACCGTGAATTCCCGTGCATTCTTCAGGTTCGGTATCTTGCCGCGCGCAGCAGCCGATTGTGCGGGGTCGATTTCGGCCACGACGACGCCCGGCCGGTCGTGATCGGCCTCGGCCAGCACACGTCCCCACGGATCGACGATGAGCGAATGGCCGAACGTCTCGCGCCCGTCCTCATGCTGGCCGCCCTGTGCGGCGGCAACGACGAAAGCCCCGTTCTCGATCGCCCGCGCGCGCAGCAGAACGTGCCAGTGCGCCTCGCCGGTCTGCCGGGTGAACGCCGCCGGCACGGTCAGCACCTGTGCGCCGGCCAAAGCTTCGGCACGGAAAAGCTGCGGGAAACGCAGATCGTAGCAGATGGCAAAGCCCAGCGTCGCATCGTTGATCCGGGCGGTGACGGCGCGGGTTCCGGGCTCGTAGGCCGCGGATTCACGCCAGCTTTCGCCATGATCGAGATCGACATCGAACATGTGGATCTTGTCATAGGTGGCGAGCGTCTCGCCGGTGGGAGAAAACAGCAGCGCCCGGTTGGCGACCTTGCCGTCCTCACGCAGGATCGCCGTCGAGCCGATATGCAGGAACAGGCCCAGTTCCTCCGCAAGACGGCGGGCGGTAGCGACGATGATGTCGCGATCCTCGGGCACGAAGAGTTTTTCGCGCGCCTCCTTTTCACGCACCATGGCGCCGGTCATTTCAGGCGTCTGCACATAGGTTGCGCCAAGCCCTGCGGCCTCGCGCACCAAGGCCTCCATGTCCCGTGCGTTGCGCTCAGGCTCCATGCCCGAACGCATCTGGACCGCTGCTGCCCTGAACACTCCCATCTGCTTTATCCTCCGATGTCAGGCGTCCTGTGCCAGCAGGGCGTCGAGCCTGCCGGTTTCTTCCAGTGCATGCAGGTCGTCACAACCGCCGACATGCTGCGAGCCGATAAAAATCTGCGGGAAGGTCGAGCGACCGTTGGCGCGGGAGATCATCTCCTGGCGCAGCTCCGGCGAAAACGAAGCATCAAGCTCCTTGTAGGCCACGCCCTTGCGGTCGAGAAGCCGTTTTGCCGCCGAACAATATCCGCACATTGCGCGCGTGTAGATGGTTACATCGACCATTGGTCAACAATCCTGCCTGTTTCACAGAATTCATATAGGCTCTGTCGTTGCGGGCTGGAAGTCCCCCCGGCCGGCATCGGTCCCGGCACCCGGCAGCACACGCGCGAAGGTGAGCACGTCCACTGCCCCCGCCCCACCCTTTTTCAGGGCAAGGGTCACGGCCCGCACGGTGGCGCCGGTCGTGTAGACATCGTCGATCAGCAGCACCCTCCGCCCGGCTATGGCAAGCATCCCTTCCGGCGGCACCCGGAACGCGCCGCGCAGATTGTCCTCGCGCTCGCGCCGCTCCAGCCCGACCTGCGGCCGGGTTTGGCGCACGCGCTTCACCACAGAAGGCTCGAACCTTATGCCCGAACGCGCCGACAGTGCGCGGGCAAGCTCAGCCGACTGATTGAACTTGCGACGAAAGAAGCGACGCCAGTAAAGCGGAACCGGCACGATCAGGTCTGCCTCGGCCAGAAGTTCGCTGCCGGCTCTCAGCATCCATCCGGCCATCCATGGCGCAAGATCGGTGCGATCGTGATATTTGAGGCCCCGCACCATGTCGCAGGCCACTCCGCTATAGATCACGGCCGCGCGGGCGCGCTCAAAGGGCGGCGGATCGGCCAGCGCCTCGCCCGACAGAAATCCCTCGCCCATTTCATGCGGAAACGGCGTGCCCATGACAGGGCACCACGGTCGCTCCAGAAAGGTCAGGCTCGGCCAGCAGGAACCGCACAAAACGCCGGGCTGGCTGACCTGACGGCGACAGCCGGCACACACCGGGGGAAACAATATCCGCGCCGGCCAGTCCAAAATGGTTCGGCCAAGCCCCTTGATCTCCCCCCTCCAATCGGCCACCTGATTGCCAGCTGGTAAGCCCAGATGGCAAATTAAGCAGAAAATCCGGAAGCGCAATACGTGGTGCAGACCCTCTTCGACACCCCTCTCTGGCTGGTCCACAAGCGTCGGGCTCAGCGTCTCGATGTGCCCGGCGCGGACTTTCTCATGCGCCATGCCGCCGACGATCTGGCCGAGCGGCTTTCGGCGGTCGACCGCCGGTTCGGGCGGGCGGCAGCACTTTTTTGCCAGACGCCTTCGGCAATGGCGGCGATCTCCGACAGCGGCAAGGCGCAAAGCGTCGTGCGGGTGGAGTGCGATACCTGTTTCGCCGGCAGTGCGGATACGGTACTCGCTCCTTTTGAGACCGTGCCGCTCGAACCGGAAAGCATCGACCTCGCCATCTCGCTCATGTCCTTGCAGACGATGAACGACATTCCCGGCATGCTGGTGCAGATCAGGCGCGCGCTGAAGCCGGACGGCCTGTTTCTCGGCGCCATGGCTGGTGCAGGCACGCTGGCCGAGTTGCGCGAAAGCCTTCTTGCGGCAGAAACAGAGCTTCATGGCGGCATCAGCCCGCGCATCAGCCCCTTCGTGGATGTGCGCGACGCAGGCGCCTTGTTGCAGCGCGCCGGATTCGCGTTGCCGGTCGCCGACATCGAGACCATGACGGTGCGCTACGATCATATGTTCGCGCTGATGGCGGACCTGCGCGCCATGGGCGAAACCAATGTGCTGGCCGATCGGTCACGCCGCCCCGCCACGCGCGCCCTGTTCGCCCGTGCGGCCGAAATCTACGCCGAGCGCTTCTCCGATCCGGACGGTCGCATCAGGGCAAGCTTTCCCGTCGTGTGGCTGTCAGGCTGGGCGCCCGATGCTTCCCAGCAAAAGCCGCTGAAGCCCGGCAGCGCGAAGATGTCGCTGGCTGAAGCCCTTCAGAACTCCACCAAGCAATGAGACCCCGGCTTCCGGCCAATTTCCGGCAGGGAGCATCGCAGGGTTCGCGAAGCAGACCTTAACGGACCGAGCCGACCAGAACCTGCTGGTCGTCGCGGATCGAGACCCAGCGTCCGGTATGGTTCGAGGCCTGACGCTTCAGGTACCGATAGCCTGTGTCTTCCCACGAACGCACGTCGTCACGCAGGTTGTCGAGAATGAAATCGCCCTTGCTGGTGCGCACCGTCAGCACGGCATGGCCTTCACCATCTGGCTTGCGGACCACGGTGATGAGCAGGTCGGAAAGCGGAACGCCCATCTTGTTCAGCTGGCGGCGCTTTTCCAGCACATAGTCCTCGCAATCGCCAACGCCATTGTCGGGATAGGCCCAGACTTCTTCCTTGCCGTAAATTTCCATATCGCTCATCGGCGTAATGGCCGCGTTGACGCCGGCTGAAACCTTCACCAGCATGTCCCACAGCTGCTCCGTCATCTTTACCGGGCCGCGATCGACCGTGCGGATGGAGCATTCAGCCTTGTTGATCTGGCAGAAGTCGTAATGGCCGATTGGCTGCGAGGTGATGCCGCTCGTCACCATGGAGCCGGCCATCACAGCCGGCACACCAAGAGCCAGCACGGCTGCCAGTCCGGTCATGCCTGTCATGATGGCGCGCAAGCGCAGCCCTGAGGAAAAAGAAGTCATCGGCCCGCTCGCCTCTGTTCGTTAACAAAACGTTAACGGCGATTTACACTTCGTGTCAATTGACCTGAAGGTGAGCCTTGAAACATGGTTAAGGAGAGCGGCGAATGTGCAACAGTCGCCGCTGCCTCGGCGTCAGGAAGGTCTGGAGCGCACCAGACGCGGCTTTGCGGCCGCGGCATCCTGTCTGTTGCTGGCGATGAAATCCATGATACGCGGGGCAATCTCGGCACGGAAACGTGAACCGTTGAACACGCCATAGTGACCGACGCGCGGCTGCATGTAGTGGGCCCGTTTGGAATCCGGCAGGTTCACGCAAAGGTCGTGCGCGGCCTGCGTCTGGCCGAGCCCCGATATGTCGTCGTTCTCGCCTTCAACCGTGAACAGCGCGACATTGCGGATGGCGCCCGGATCGACAAGCTTGCCGCGATGCCGTATTTCGCCCTTCGGCAGGGAATGGCTGATGAAGACGCTGTCGACCGTCTGCAGATAGAATTCTGCCGTCAGGTCCATCACAGCCAGATATTCATCATAGAACTCCCGGTGCTTCTCTGCGCTGTCCCCGTCATCCTTGACGAGATGCATGAAGAAGTCCTTGTGCGCGATCATGTGGCGGTCGAGGTTCATGCTCATGAAGCCCGACAGCTGCAGGAAGCCCGGATAGACCTTGCGGCCGAAGCCCGGCGCCGGCCACGGCACTTCCATAATGGCGTTGTCGCGAAACCATTCCAGCCCTTTTTCCTCGGCCAGCACATTCACGGCGGTCGGGCTGCGGCGCGTGTCGATCGGTCCGCCCATCAGCGTCATCGAGGCCGGGGCAAGCGGGTCGCCGCGCTGCTCCATCACCGCAGCGGCCACCAGAACGGGCACGGAAGGCTGGCAGACCGCCATCACATGCGTGTCGGGGCCCAGAGTGTGCAGCATGTCGATCACGTAGTCCACGTAATCGTCGAAATCGAAACGGCCGTCCGCAGCAGGCACCATGCGCGCGTCGGTCCAGTCGGTGATGTAGACGTCCGCATGCGGAAGCATGGTTTCCACGGTGCCGCGCAGAAGCGTCGCAAAATGGCCGGACATCGGCGCAACAATCAGAAGCTTTGGATCCGGGCGCCGGCCAGCCGGCAGATCCCGATGAAAATTCAGCAGGCGGCAAAAGGGACGCGACCAGACGACCCTTTCCGCAACGTCGACGGTGGCCCAGTCGACCTTTGTTGTATGAAGCCCGAACTCCGGCTTGCCATAGTGGCGGGTGCTACGCTCGAAAAGCTCTGCCGTCGCGGTCACCGATCGCCCCCACACGGTTCCCGAAAACGGGTTGAGCGGGTTGGAATAGAGCGCGTGCATGGCATCCGCAAAAGCGCGGGCCGGCTGCAATGCGGCATGATTCAGTTCGTAAAGCTGATAGAACATCAAAAGTCCTTGCCACCTGACGACCTATGAGGACGGCGACGCCGGACCTTCACTGTCGGACCGTGAAATTAACAACATATTGCTGCTATGCAATATTCCATGCAACAAAGTGCCAAATTCCTGTGCGCACAGCGTAATTTCACCCGCCGGCTAACACCTTCCCAACCATTCGCTTTCTGGACTAGCCGCATGGGGCCGCTTATAAGCGGCTTTAACAAGGCCGGAGCGTGGGGCGACCGGACGAAATCGTCCGGCACCGCAGCAATATGGCTACAAAGAAATATCTGGAGCAGCGAACCCACATTCGCCAGAATGATCGCGGTTCCAGCGTGAAAGGCATTTCATGACCGCGCCCGATCAGACCAGCGTTGCCACGGCGGCAACCTCCGGCCTCGATATAGCATTGTTCACACGGCCCTGGGTTTTCATCCGCGGCGTGCCGGCGATGAAATTCCTGCCGCCCGAAGGCCCGCCGGAGATCGCCTTTGCCGGCCGCTCCAATGTAGGCAAGTCGTCGCTCATCAACGCGCTGGTCTCAAGAAAGGGTTTGGCGCGCACCTCCAACACCCCCGGCCGCACGCAGGAACTGAACTACTTCGTTCCCGACGGTTTTTCCGGGCAGGATGCCGACCTGCCCCCGCTGGCGCTGGTCGACATGCCCGGCTACGGCTACGCACAGGCGCCCAAGGAGCATGTCGATCAGTGGACGAAACTTGTGTTCGACTATCTGAAGGGCCGCGTGACGCTGAAGCGCGTCTATGTGCTCATCGATTCCCGCCATGGCATCAAAGCCAATGACGAGGACGTGCTGTCCCTGCTCGACAAGGCTGCCGTTTCCTATCAGATCGTTCTGACCAAGACCGACAAGATCAAAGCCGCCGGCGTGCCACGGCTGATCGAGGATACATTGCAGAAAATCCGCAAGCGCCCGGCAGCGTTCCCAACCGTGCTGGCCACGTCTTCGGAAAAGAATCAGGGACTGGACGAGTTGCGGGCCGCCATCATCCAGTGCGCACGTGGCGAATAGGCCCTTATGGGCCGCTCATGGCCTGGCTGATCTTTGAATCGTTCGATCCCCACATGGCCGTTACCTGATCCGCGGCTCCGCCGAGCGCCACGATGATGGCAAGCGTGATCAGCGTAGCGATGAGGCCATATTCGATCGCGGCAGTGCCGGTCTGGTCTGCAAGGAACTGCCGGATGAGAACGACCATGCGCGAATGCCCCTCTTTTAAAGAGAACCTATCGGGCAGGGATTAAGGAAGGTTAACGCAACAGCGTTAACGCAGGGTAAAGCGCCGTGGTTCAGCAATCTCCGCTGCGTGAGCCGTTGGCGCGAATGATGCAGACGCCGGTGTTGGAAGCCTGCAGCACGCTTCTGCGCATGGTGTATGTGTTTGTGCCACGCGCCACAGACCCCGTGCTCATGAAATCAAGTCCTGCCGGCTCGGCGCGGGACAACTGGCGAGCGGTCCTGTCTGCCAGATATGGCGTTACCAGCAGGGTGAGGGCGGCAGCCGCAGTTCCGAAAAGCAGCGAAAGCCGCAACACGCCCATGCCTCCGCGTCTCACGACCGCCTGGCGGCGTCCGCGAATTCTTTCCCAGTCGTTGTCGAGACTCAAACCGGCCTCCCCGGAAAATTGCCCATACCCCTACGGACCAGCAAAGGACCGCAGCCATGTTCAGTTTTTCAGAACATGCTTAATACAACCTTAAAGCGAAATGCCGGAGGCGTTGCCGCGTTACAGGAGATCGATCAGGAAGGGGATCAGCGGCGCATCGGCCGGCGGCATCGGATAGTCGCGCATCTGGCGCGGGCGCACCCATTTCAGCGACTGCGCCTCGCGCGGCTGCGGCGTGCCGGTGAAGCGCCTGCACACATAGAGCGGCATCAGCAGGTGGAAATCGTCATAGGTGTGGCTGGCGAAGGTCAGCGGCGCAAGGCATGGGATCTGCGTCTCGATGCCGAGCTCCTCACGCAGCTCCCGCACCAGGCACTCCTCCGGCGTCTCACCCTGCTCCACCTTGCCGCCGGGAAATTCCCACAGGCCTGCAAGCTGCTTGCCTTCCGGGCGCTGGGCGATCAGCACCCGCCCGTCGGCGTCGACGAGCGCGCAGGCGCTGACCAGCAAAAGACGTCTCGGCTTGTCGGTCACGCTTTCAGGCTCCGGGCGGACGGCGATAGTGATAGCGATAGACCTCGGTGAACCCGAGGGAACGGTAAAGCGCAAGCGCCGGCTCGTTGGCGGCTTCCACCTGCAACCACGCCTGCCGCGCCCCGCGCAGGCGCGCCCATTTCAGCGCCGACAGAACCAGCTTGCGGCCATGCCCCTGCCGACGCTCTACGGCACGGGTCGCAATCTCGAACAGCCCGGCCAGGTCACCGTCGTGAACGCAGATCAGGCTGGCAAGCGGCTCATTGCCGCGTTCCATCGCAAACAGTCCGGTTTGCGGCTGTATCGCGCCGATGATCTCGGAAAGACCCGCGCGCAGAGAAGCATCCGCCCCCTGCACTTCCAGCGAAGCTGACACGAAGCGTCCGATGTCCTTCAATGGAATCTGGTCGATGGCCTCATCAACCTGCGCCTCGACCAGCGGCATGCTCATGACCAGCGAATCGTCGAAGCGGGACCAGCCCTCGCCATCGAACCATGCGGAAAGCTCAGGCCCTGCCAGCGGCGACACGCGAAACGTGAGGGGACGACCATAGGACTCGAAACGGCGTCCGGCGCGGGCCACACGCTCCGTAATGCTGGCCACATCGCCCCGGTCGAGCGGATTGACGGAGTTCAGACGCTTGGCCGGATGCCCGGCGGTCAGCCGGATCACCCAGGTGCCATCGTAATGGACAGCGGCAGCCGGCCACGCGCGGAAGCCCGCCGCCTCGAAGCGGCGCACCGAAGCCAGTTGCTCGCTCGGATGGATCACGGTGGTCAGCTCCGATAGTCTCCGTTGATGGTGACATATTCCTTGGTCAGGTCACAGGTCCACACCGTGGCCTTGCCCCTGCCGATGCCCAGATCGACCCGGATGGCGATCTCATCGCGCTTCATATAGGCCGATGTCGCCTCTTCGGAATAGGAAACGTCGCGCTCGCCCTCATGGGCGAGGCGATTGTCGCCGAACCAGATCGACAGGCGGTCGCGGTCGGCCGGCTCGCCCGCCTTGCCGACGGCCATCACCACCCGGCCCCAGTTGGCGTCCTCGCCGGCGACAGCGGTCTTGACCAGCGGCGAATTGGCGATGGCAAGCGCGATGCGCTTGGCCGAGCGTGCCGATTTTGCGCCCTCCACGGTGATCTCGATCTGCTTGCGTGCGCCTTCGCCGTCGCGCACGACCTGCAAGGCCAGCGACTTCAGGATCTTGCCGAGTGCGCGCTTGAAGGACGACAGGCGCGGATCCTTCACGTCGTTGATGGCAGGCGCGCCGCGCTTTGCAGCGGCGCCGGTCGCAAACAGCAGCAGCGTGTCGCTGGTCGAGGTGTCGGAATCGACGGTCACCGCGTTGAAGGTCTTTGCCGTGCCGCCGGACAGCAGCGCCTGCAACACAGGCGCGGCGATCGGCGCATCGGTGGCAATGAAGGAGAGCATCGTCGCCATATCCGGCGCAATCATCCCCGCGCCCTTGGCGATGCCGTTGATGGTCACGTCCACGTCACCAAGCTTCACCGTCGCCGTCGCCACCTTGGGATAGGTGTCGGTGGTCATGATGGCGCTGGCGGCCTCTTTCCAGAGCTCGGGCTTTGCATCGCTGACCAGCGCATCGAGCAGATGCGTGAACCGGGCCGGATCGAGCGGTTCGCCGATCACGCCCGTGGAGGCGAGGAAAACCTCGCCCTCGGCACAACCCGCTGCCTTCGCCGCCGCCTTGCCGGTGGCGGCGGTCGTCTCGCGGCCCTTCTTGCCGGTGAAGGCGTTGGCATTGCCCGAATTGACGACCAGCACCCGCGCCTTGCCGCCGGGCAGGTTCTCCCGGCAGAAGTCGACCGGGGCGGAAGGGCATTTCGAGCGGGTGAACACGCCAGCCACGGCAGTGCCCGCATCAAACACCATGGCCAGCAGATCGGTGCGGCCCCTGTACTTGATGCCCGCTTCCGCGGTCGCCATGCGCACGCCCTCGATGGCCGGCATTTTCGGATATTTCTTGGGGGCAAGCGGGGAAATGGCAGCGGACATGTGGCCTCGGCTGAAAAAGGTGGAACGCGACAGGATTTGCCTCATCGCGCAACGTCACGCAAGGCGTTTGAAGGTTCTGAACGGCCCGTCATGAAAAAGGCCGGTCCCATGACCGGCCTTTCTGTTTCCCCATCCAGGGAAAATGGCTTATTCGCCGTCGGCGCTTTCGACGGCCTTCTTCAGGTCAGCGTCGGGAATGTCGATCTTGGCCGCGGCGCGGGCGTCCTTGACCAGCGCGAAATACTTGTCGCGGATCAGCAGCGACTTGACCTGCTCCTTGACCACATCGAACGCCGGCGGCTCCTTGGCGCGCTTGTCCTCAACCTTGATGACGTGCCAGCCGAACTGCGTCTGCACCGGCTCCTTGCCATAGCTGCCCGGCGCGATCTCGAAGGCGGCCTTTTCGAATTCCGGCACCATCTGGCCGGGACCGAAGTAGCCGAGATCACCGCCGCTGGTCTTGCCACTCGGGTCGGTGGTGTGCTCGTTGGCGAGCTTCTCGAAATCGGCGCCGCCGTCCAGATCCTTGACGATCTTGTCGGCCTCTTCCTTGGTCTTCACCAGAATATGGCGGGCGTGGACCTCGTTGACGGGCGTGGTGGCTGAAATTTCCTTGTCATAGCGGGCACGGATCTCGTCATCCGTGATCTTGCCGACAACTTCCTTCTCGACCAGCTGGCCATGCAGAGCGCGGGCCTGGAGGAAGGCGGCGCGGCGCTGGAAATCCTCGTCCTTGTCGAGGCCTTCAGCAATTGCCTTGTTGGACAGCACCCTCACCTCGATCGCGGCCGAGAGGGCTGCGGCCCGGCGCTGGGCCTCAGGCAACTGCGCGAACTGCTGCGCAAGCTCGCTCTGCGCGAGTTCCAGATCGGCTTCGGTGATCGTCTGCCCGTCGACGGTGGCAACGACGGCCTTCGGATCGACCGGGGTTGCAGCTTCTGCCGCAGCTGCGGCCGGAGCCTGCTCCTGAGCCGCGAGCGGCGCCAGAGCCAGAGCGGAAAGGCCAACGGCCATGCCAAGGCTGGCAAGCGACACGCGACGGTACGAAAATGACATGAAAGAAACTCCGGTGGAGATTGCGAACTGTTTCAAAGCACTTCCAGTTAGCGAAAATGTGGCGGAATTCCGCGCATTCATGCGAAAAAGATCGTGCCGTTGACATCGGTGGTGGCGACTCTTATCTGTCCCACGACTTTGCGTCCATAACCGTTTTCCAAGCGATTTATGGTATTCCCAATGCGCAATGGCGGATATGACGGAGCAAACCGGCATCTGCCGCGATATTCAGGATTGCAATTGAAAGGGCCATTTCATGGTCAGTCTTGGCGGACTCGCCCGTAAGATCTTCGGTTCCTCAAACGATCGGCGCATCAAGGCGACCCGAGCCCGGGTTGCGGAAATAAACGCGCTGGAAGAGCAGCTGAAGGCTCTTTCCGACGAACAGCTGAGAGCGCGCACCGACGAATTCCGCAAACAGCTTGCCGATGGCAAGACCCTCGATGACCTTCTGATTCCCGCCTTCGCCACCGTGCGCGAGGCGGCACGGCGCGTGCTCGGCATGCGCCCCTTCGACGTTCAGATGATCGGCGGCATGGTGCTGCACAATGGCGGCATCGCCGAGATGCGCACCGGCGAAGGCAAGACGCTGGTCGCCACCCTGCCGACCTATCTCAATGCCCTCACCGGCAAGGGCGTCCATGTCGTTACCGTCAACGACTACCTCGCCTCGCGCGACGCGAACTGGATGGGCAAGCTCCATCGGTTCCTCGGCCTCACGGTGGGCATCATCGTCCACGGGCTCTCCGACGAAGAGCGCCGCGATGCCTATGCCTGCGACATCACCTACGCCACCAACAACGAGCTTGGCTTCGACTATCTGCGCGACAACATGAAGTATGAGCGCGCGCAGATGGTTCAGCGAGGCCACAACTACGCCATCGTCGACGAGGTGGACTCCATCCTCATCGACGAGGCCCGCACGCCGCTGATCATCTCCGGTCCGCTTGAGGACCGTTCCGAGATGTACAATACCGTTGATGCCTTCATCATCCAGCTCAAGCCGGAAGACTACGAGGTCGACGAAAAGCAGAAGACAGCCATTTTCACCGAGGATGGCACCGAGAAGCTCGAAGGCATGCTGCGTGCCGCCGGCCTGCTGAAGGGCGACGGGCTATACGACGTCGAGAACGTCGCCATGGTTCACCACGTCAACAACGCGCTGAAGGCGCACCGCCTGTTCCAGCGGGACAAGGACTATATCGTCCGCGACAACGAAATCGTCATCATCGACGAATTCACCGGCCGCATGATGCCCGGCCGCCGCTATTCGGAAGGCCTGCATCAGGCGCTGGAGGCCAAGGAACACGTCCAGATCCAGCCGGAAAACCAGACGCTGGCCTCGGTGACCTTCCAGAACTACTTCCGCATGTATGAGAAGCTGTCGGGCATGACCGGCACGGCGCTGACCGAAGCCGAGGAATTCGGCAACATCTACGGCCTGGAAGTGACCGAAATCCCGACCAACCTCCCCGTCCAGCGCATCGACGAGGATGATGAGGTCTACCGGACGGTCGAAGAGAAATACAAGGCGATCGTCAAGGAAATCAAGGAGGCGCGCGCCAAGGGCCAGCCGATCCTCGTCGGCACCACCTCCATCGAAAAGTCCGAATATCTGGCTGAGAGGCTGAAGAAGGACGGGCTGACCGACTTCGAGGTCCTCAATGCCCGCCATCACGAGCGCGAAGCGTCGATCGTCGCGCAGGCCGGAAAGCCGGGCGCAGTCACCATCGCTACCAACATGGCCGGCCGCGGCACCGATATCCAGCTTGGCGGCAATGCCGACATGCGCATCGAGGAAGAGCTGGGCGACATGCCAGCCGGCCCCGAGCGCGAGGCGCGCGAGAAGGCGATCCGCGAGGACATTGCAAGGCTGAAGGAGCAGGCGCTGGCCGCCGGCGGGCTTTACGTTCTCGCCACCGAGCGCCACGAATCGCGGCGCATCGACAACCAGTTGCGCGGCCGCTCCGGCCGTCAGGGCGACCCCGGCCGCTCCAAATTCTATCTCTCGCTTCAGGATGACCTGATGCGCATCTTCGGCTCCGAGCGCATGGACAGCATGCTCCAGAAGCTTGGCCTGAAGGAAGACGAGGCCATCATCCACCCGTGGATCAACAAGGCTCTGGAAAAGGCCCAGACCAAGGTTGAGGCCCGCAACTTCGACATCCGCAAGAACCTGCTGAAATATGACGACGTCGCCAACGACCAGCGCAAGGTGGTGTTCGAACAGCGCATCGAGCTGATGGACGGCGAAGGCCTTGGCGAGACGATCGCAGAAATGCGGACCGGCGTCATCGAGGAAATCGTCAACAAGGCAATCCCCGAGAACGCCTATCCCGAACAGTGGGATCTGGCAGGTCTGCGCGCCGAGGTCGCCCAGTACCTCAATCTCGACCTGCCCGTCGAGGAATGGGCGAAGGAAGAAGGCATCGCCGAGGACGATATTCGCCAGCGCATTACCGAGGCAGCCGAGGCCGCCGCGAAGGACCGCGCCGAACGCTTCGGCCCGGATGTGATGAACTATGTCGAACGCTCGATCATGCTGCAGACGCTCGATCATCTGTGGCGCGAGCACATCGTCAACCTCGACCATCTGCGTTCGGTGATCGGCTTCCGCGGCTACGCCCAGCGCGACCCGCTGCAGGAATACAAGGCCGAGGCCTTTGAGCTGTTCCAGGCCATGCTGGGCAATCTGCGTCAGGCTGTTACCGCGCAGCTCATGCGCGTCGAGCTGGTGCGTCAGGCAGCCGATGCTCCTCCCCCCCAGGCGCCGGAGGCGCATGGCCAGCACATCGACGCCACCACCGGCGAGGACGATTTTGGTGATTCGGCCGTGCTGCTGCGCGCTGATGCCAGCGCCGTCATCGCCCCCGAGGACCGCGATCCGGCCGATCCGGCGACATGGGGCAAGGTCAGCCGCAACGAGCCTTGCCCCTGCGGCTCCGGTAAGAAGTACAAGCACTGCCACGGCACCTTCGCCTGATCGGCGAAGGCTTCTCCTAAGAACAAAAAAGCCCGCTGATAACAGCGGGCTTTTTTATTGCCGTGAAGCAGAAATCAGCGCGTCGGCACCGGGTGCTCGCCGCGATAGTCGTAGAAGCCGCGGCCTGCCTTGCGGCCCAGCCAGCCGGCCTCGACATATTTCACCAGCAGCGGGCACGGGCGGTACTTGGAATCCGAGAGCCCGTCATGCAGCACCTGCATGATCGACAGGCAGGTATCGAGGCCGATGAAATCGGCGAGCTGGAGCGGGCCCATCGGATGGTTGGCGCCAAGCCGCATCGCCGTATCGATCGCCTCGACCGAGCCCACGCCCTCGTAAAGCGTGTAGATCGCCTCGTTGATCATCGGCAGGAGGATGCGGTTGACGATGAAAGCCGGGAAATCTTCCGAGACGGTGATCGTCTTGTCGAGCGCATTCACATAGGCCTTCGCCGTCTCGAAGGTCTGGTCATCGGTGGCGATGCCGCGCACCAGCTCGACCAGCTTCATCACCGGCACCGGGTTCATGAAGTGGATGCCGATAAAACGCTCCGGACGATCTGTCTGCGCCGCAAGGCGCGTGATGGAGATGGAGGAGGTGTTGGTCGCAAGGATGGCCGCCGGATTGAGCTGCGGGCAAAGCTCGGCGTAAATCTTGCGCTTGACCGTCTCGTCTTCCGTCGCCGCCTCGATGACGAGATCGGCGGCGGCCAGATCGGACATGGACTGGGCGCCGGAAATACGCGAAAGCGCTTCCTTGCGGACCTGCTCGTCGAGCTTGCCGGAAGACACCTGCCGCGCGAGGTTGCCACTGATGGTGGCGAGACCCTTTTCAATGCGGTCGGAGGAAATGTCGTAGACGAGCACGTCATAGCCGGCGAGAGCCGAAACATGCGCGATGCCTCCGCCCATCTGCCCCGCTCCGACGATGCCGACCGTTCCGATCCTGCTCATTCCTGACCCCGTCTGATTGATATTTGTGCACTGCAAACTAAAAGGACGGGGCGACTGCGTCCACCCCGTCCCTGACAGTTTAATACGTATTGCGCTTGGCGGTCAAAGCGCCTTTTGGAGCTCTGGGATGATGGTGAAGAGGTCGCCGACGATGCCGTAGTCGGCGACCTGGAAGATGGGGGCTTCCTCGTCCTTGTTGATGGCGACGATGACCTTGCTATCCTTCATGCCGGCCAGATGCTGGATCGCGCCGGAGATGCCGGCTGCGATGTAGAGCTCAGGCGCGACCACCTTGCCGGTCTGGCCCACCTGCCAGTCGTTGGGCGCATAGCCGGCATCGACGGCGGCGCGCGAGGCGCCGACGGCAGCACCCAGCTTGTCGGCCAGCGGCAGGATCACTTCCTGGAACTTCTCGGCCGAGCCCAGCGCACGACCACCCGAGATAATGATCTTCGCAGATGTCAGCTCCGGACGGTCGCTCTCCGACAGCTTGTTCTCCACGAAGGACGACACGCCCGGATCAGACGCGGCCGAAACGCTCTCGACCGCGGCCGAACCACCCTCGGGGGCGGCCTGGAAGGAAGCCGTGCGCACGGTCACGACCTTCTTCGCATCGCCCGACTGCACCGTCTGGATGGCGTTGCCGGCATAGATCGGGCGCTTGAAGGTGTCGGCCGACACGACCTCGATGATCTCGGAGATCTGCGCGACATCGAGCAGCGCCGCAACGCGCGGGGCGACATTCTTGCCCGACGAGGTCGCCGGCGCGACGATGGCATCGTAATTGCCGGCCAGCGAAACGATCAGTGCCGCATACGGCTCGGCCAGACGCTCGGCCAGTTCGTCGGCCTCGGCCAGCAGCACCTTGCGCACGCCCTTGAGCTTTGCAGCGGCGTCGGCGGCAGCCTTCGCGCCCTTGCCGGCGACCAGCACATCCACCTCGGAGCCGATCCGGAGAGCGGCAGAGAGCGCCTTGGCCGTCTGGTCCGACAGCGAGGCGTTGTCATGTTCGGCGATCAGAAGAATTGCCATTTTTTGTCCCTTTCCGCTTCGCTTAGAGCACGCCGGCTTCGTTCTTGAGCTTGTCGACAAGCTCGGCCACCGAGCCAACCTTCACGCCCGCCTTGCGGCCGCCCGGCTCTTCGGTCTTCACAACCTTCAGGCGCGGCGCCACATCAGCGCCGAAATCGGCCGGGCTCTTCTCGTCCAGCGGCTTCTTCTTGGCCTTCATGATGTTGGGCAGCGAGGCATAGCGCGGCTCGTTGAGGCGCAGGTCCGTGGTCACGATCGCCGGCAGCTTCAGCTCCACCGTCTGCAGACCGCCGTCGACCTCGCGGGTAACCCTGGCCTTGTCGCCGTCGAGCTCGACCTTCGAGGCGAAGGTGCCCTGTGCCCAGCCCAGAAGCGCTGCCAGCATCTGGCCGGTCTGGTTGCTGTCGTCGTCGATCGCCTGCTTGCCCATGACCACCAGGCCCGGCTGTTCGGCCTCGACCACACCCTTGAGCACCTTGGCGACGCCCAGCGGCTCGACCGTCTCGTCCGACTTCACCAGAATGGCGCGGTCGGCGCCCATGGCCAGCGCCGTGCGCAGCGTCTCCTGCGCCTGCTGCGGGCCGACCGAGACCACGACGATCTCCGTAACCTTGCCCGCTTCCTTCAGGCGGATCGCTTCCTCGACCGCGATCTCGTCAAACGGGTTCATCGCCATCTTCACATTGGCAAGCTCAACACCGCTGCCGTCGGCCTTCACGCGAACCTTCACATTCGCATCAACAACCCGCTTGACGGGGACGAGAACTTTCATGTTGCACTCACCTCTCGAGATTTCCTTGGGTGCGCCATAACAGCGCTTTTCCAGTCAAAATTGTTCAAAGCCGACATTTCCGTTCGCTATAGGCCCGTTCGCCATAGACTGGTATGCGGCACCCTGTAGTGGCGGGAGGGCTTCCTCAGGCGGGCGGAACCGTAGTTGCGGCCCTTTGGCCCGTCAATATGTGCAGTGCAAACAAAATCGTTTGAATTGCCTGCTTTACTGCCTGCCCCAACGCGCAGCCGGCTTATCTTCGCTCACGGCCACCGGAGCCAACGTTACGTCATCCTCAGCGGCAGCATCAGCCACTTCTGCCGGCGCGAACAAAGGCACGTCCCGGCGTTTAAACAGAAGCAGCAGCACCGCACCGCCCAGAATCCCACCGACATGGCAGGCCCATGAAATCTGGTCTTCCCCCGCCCACAGGAACATCACGAACTGCAGGCCGATCCAGGCCGCCAGCGCCCACGCGGCAGGCACCCGCAACGGAATGCGGGCAAAGGCAAGGATCCACACCTTGTTGCGCGGATAAAGCATCAGATAAGCGGTGACGACGCCGGCCACCGCGCCGGATGCACCGATCAGCGGCGCCTGCGATTCCGGCGCCACCAGCCCATGCATCAAGGCGCCGGCCGCAGCACTCAGCAGATAGAAGGCGAGGAAGCGCAGATGCCCCATGGCATCTTCGACATTGTCGCCGAACACCCACAGAAACAGCATGTTGCCGCCAAGGTGCAGGACATCCAGATGCAGGAAGGAATAGGTGAGATAGCTCCAGCGCTCCGGCACCACGATGAACTGCGGCGCCAGCTCGGCATAGTGGTAGACGACCGACGGTATGAAGCCCAGCCCAAGCATCGCGGCGTTGGAGAAATCCTGGCCGCCCAGCGTCGTGACGCAATAGACGACGATGTTGAGCGCGATCAGCCCGATCGTGACATAGGCAAACCGTATGTGGTGCAGACGGTTGGTGTCATAAAGCGGGATGAACATGCGGCTCCTGTGGATACGGGCTCAGCGGTTCTTGCCTGGAACCCATAGCACATCGGCATTTCCGTTGTCATTGACGGCCCGTGCCGCAACGAAAAGCAGATCCGACACGCGGTTGATGTAGCGGATGCCTTCCGCGTTGACGTGCTCGCCCTCCTGCTGCGCCAGCGCCACCATCTCGCGCTCGGCGCGCCGAGCCACCGTGCGCGCCAGATGCAGCGCGGCGGCTGCCGGCGTTCCGCCGTTCAGCACGAAAGAGCGCAGTGGCTGGAGATCCTTGTTCAGCAGATCGATGTCCTGCTCGACGCGCTCGACCTGCGAGGCCACGATGCGCAGCGGCTCGTAGTCCAGCTTCCGGCCGGTGTCCGGCGTCGAAAGGTCTGCGCCGAGGTCGAACAGATCATTCTGGATGCGCCCCAGCATGGCGTCGATGAGAGGATGTGCGGATGCCGTGTGGACACGGGCCATGCCGATGCAGGCATTGGCCTCATCCACGGCGCCGTAGGCTTCCACGCGCTGGTCGCATTTCAGCCGCCGCTCGCCGGTCCCGAGCCCGGTGGTGCCGGCGTCGCCGGTGCGGGTGTAGATCTTGTTGAGCCTGACCATGACAACCTCTGGGACACCCCTTGGGATAACCTCCGGCCGGCTTACCTGCCGGCGATGTAGACGGCGAGAAGCAGGAAGACCAGCGCCACGAACTGCAGAATGATGCGCGCCTGCATCAGCTTGTTGGACGTGTTGCCCGACCCGCCGCGCATCATGTTCATCAGGCCGCGGATCAGCACGACGACCACGGCGAACATGAAGACGACGGCGATGATGTTGAAAGCGGTTGCCATATGCAGATGTCCGTTGCTGTATCGGGCTTTCGGGTTCAGGCGGCCCGCGAAAGTATGCGGTAGAACAGGTTCGCCGGCAGAAGCCGCTTGATGAGCGCGCCGACCCTGGCGGGCATCGTTACCACATAGTGCGCGCGCGGGCGTTGCGACACAAGCGCATGGCGCAGTGCCCGGTAGACGACGGCGGGCTCCGAGCGCACCTTGTCCGTGGTGCTGCGCACCTGCTCCATCTGCGCGCGATAATCGTCGCGATAGGAAGAATTACCGTAGTCGACATGCTTGAGGAACCAGACCATGCCGTTCCTGTGAATGTTGGAACGCACCGGGCCGGGCTCGATCAGCGAGACATGAATGCCCGAGCCTTCCAGTTCGAAACGCAGCGTCAGCATCAGCCCTTCCACCGCATGCTTGGAGGCGCAATAGGCGCCGCGCAGCCGCGCCGGCATCAGGCCGAGTATCGAGGAGCAGTGAACCAGCCGGCCATGCCCCTGTGCGCGCATCGCCGGCAGCACGCGCCGCGTCAGGTCATGCCAGCCGAACACATTGGCCTCGAACTGTTCGCGCAGGGCCTCCACCGGCAGGTCTTCCACCGCCCCGGCCTGTGCGTGGGCGCCATTGTTGTAGAGTGCATCGAGACGCCCGCCGGTCAGGTCCATCACGTCCCGGACGAGCGCTTCGATGGAGGCTGGCTCGCGATAGTCGAGATAGAAGGCTTCGAAGCCCTCGGCTTCCAGCGCTTCGATGTCCTGCTTTTTGCGCGCCGTGGCGAAAACCCGCCAGCCATCGGCCTTCAGCGCGCGGGCGCAGTAAGCGCCGATGCCTGAAGATGCTCCGGTGACGATGATGGTGGGCAACTGTGCGTCAGGACCGGCCATTCTTCCCCGGGGCTTGTCTTTCAGGGGCAACCTTTCCCATATTCGCGGCCTTGATTCAATCACGGGACCAGCCATTGTTACGCAGGATTGTAGCCGTCAAACGCGTTCTCTATGACGCGCTCGGGCATTTCAACGACGACGACGGATGGTCCATGGCCAGTCATCTGGCCATTTCGGCGCTGATGGCGCTGTTCCCGTTCCTGATCTTCGCGACCACGCTGGCATCGTTCCTCGGTGCGGAGGCCTTCGCCGACACCGCCGTGCATCTGGTGTTCGACACATGGCCGGAACAGATCGCAAAGCCCATCGCCAACGAAGTCCTCAACGTGCTGACCGTGCAGCGCACGGACCTTTTGACCTACGGCGTTCTGCTGGCCGCCTTCTTCGCCTCGAACGGCATCGAGGCCCTGCGCACCTCGCTGAACCGCGCCTACCGGGTGACGGAAGATCGCGGCATCATCTACCGGCGCATTCAAAGCCTCATTTTCGTGCTGATCGGCTCCGCCGTGTTCTTCGCCATCAGCGTGCTTCTGGTGTTCGCGCCGTTGCTGGCGCGGCTGGCGGAAGCGCATTTCGAATGGATCAGCCCCTATATGGGCACCATCACCTTCTGGCGTTACACCATCGCCGCCACCGTCATCATCGGCGCTCTGCTGGCGGTGCATATGTGGCTGCCGACCGGGCGGCGCAGCTTTCTGTCCATCCTGCCCGGCATCGGCTTTACCCTCGTGGCATGGGTTGTCGGCTCGATGATCTTTGGCGCCTATATCGACAATTTCTCGTCCTATGCCTCGACCTATGCGGGGCTTGCCTCGATCATGATCGCGGTGGTCTTCCTCTACATCGTGTCGGCGATCTTCATCCTCGGCGGTGAACTCAACGCAGCCATCAGCCGCTATCAGGAAGCGCGAGCCCGCGTCGGCGCCTGAGCACGCGCCGTGGCCAGCCCAACGCCCAGCGTGGTGATGGCCATGCCGACGATCTGGACGGGCGTGAGCGTTTCCCCGAACAGCGCCCAGGCCATCAGCGCGGTCACCGCCGGAACCAGATAGAACAGGGAGCCCACCTTCGACATTTCGCCGTCCCTGATCAGGATCATCAGCAGGAATATCGCGCCCACCGACAGGACCAGCACCAGCCACGTCATGGCAAACACCAGTTCGCCATTGAACACCACGGTGCGCGTCTCGAACAGGAGAGCGATGGGCACGGCGACGGCCGCGCCGCCCACATATTGCCAGAAGGTTCCCGTCACCAGATCGCCGCCGGAGCCGTGGCGCTTCTGCCAGATGGTTCCGGCGCTGATCGCCAGAACCGCACAGATCGATGCACCGAGCGTGGCCGGGGTGATGCCGCTGCCCGCCACTCCGAATTTCGGCCACAGCACGAGGATGACGCCGGCAAGGCCGATGCCCAGCCCCAGCCAGTGGCGCGGCTGGATCTTCTCGCCGAGCACCTGCCCCGCCATCACCGCCGTGACCAGCGGCTGGAGGCCGGCCACCAGCGCCGACAGGCCGGCCGGCATGCCGTGGCGCACCGCCCAGAATGTGCCCCCGAGATAGACGCCGTGCATCAGCACCCCTGCGCCCATGGCGTGACAGGCGGTGCGTGCCGGCAGCCTGCGCGCATGCAGGACGACGGCGAGGAAGGCGAAGATGACGGCTGCGATGACGAAACGCGCACCGAGGAAGGTGAACGGCTCCGCCCATGGCATGGCGTAGCGCGCGCCGATGAAGCCTGTCGCCCACAGAACCACGAACAGCGATGGGATGAAGCGCTTCATCGTAAACCTTTCAGCCGGTCAGACCGACATTGTTGTTCACGGCTTAGCGGCCTCATCCCTGTCAGGCAAAGCAAAACCTGTAGGCCATCGGGCTTACTGGCCGACGAGCCGCCGGATTTCCTGCGGCGTGGCGCCAGCGGTCCGCAGGGCGGAAAGTCCGGTGGACTTCATGCTTTTCGACAGCTTGCGCCCGTCCTCGCCCAGAATCAGCCGGTGATGGCGATAAAGCGGTGCAGGCAGCCCCAGAAGCTCCTGCAAAAGACGCTGGACGGCGGTTGCATGATAAAGATCGCGACCCCGCACCACATGGGTTACGCCCTGCAGCGCATCGTCGGTCACCACAGACAGATGATAGCTGGTCGGGATTTCACGACGCGCCAGAATGACGTCACCCCATGCGGCGGCATCGGCTTCCACGGTTGCGACCTCGGCGAGGCCGTCATCCTGATACTCCTGCCATGACAGCTTCCGCCCAATCCGGGCGAGCGCCGCCGCCATATCCAGCCGCCAAGCGAAGGCGTGGCCCTCATCGATGCGATGCTGCCGTTCCTGCGAGCCAAGCGTCTTGTCGAGCCCCGGATAGAGCGGCGCGCCATCCGGGTCACGGGGCCAGCCCGTGCCATCCCCTTCCCGCGCTTCCGCAAATGTCCTGATTTCCCCCCGGCTCATGAAAGCCGGGTAGACCAGCTCCTCGCGGATGAGTTCGGCGAGCACCTCCCGATACGTGCCTAAATGGGCGGACTGGCGACGCACTGGCTCCTCCCAGGCAATGCCGAGCCAGCGCAGATTCTCATAGATGCCTGCCTCGAACTGTGGTGTGCAGCGCGTGGTGTCGATGTCCTCGATGCGCAGGAGCAGCCTGCCGCCAGCCATCTTCGCCAGATCGTCGTTGAGCATGGCGGAAAGCGCATGGCCAAGGTGCAGTTCGCCGTTGGGGCTGGGTGCGAAGCGAAAGATCGGTGCTGTCATGCTGCTGCGGCAAATCGGGTTGTGCGGCGCTCTCGCCGATTGCTACTCTCGCCGGGCAATCGACACAAGCAAACCCTGAACACAAGCATTCCCATGCAGCGCATCGAAACAATGGTACATATCACGCAGGGTCTCGATGCGCTCGTCGCGCTCGATCCGCGTCTCGCCATAGTACGCGAACGCGCCGGCGACGTGCCGCTGCGCCTTTCCGAGCCCGGCTTTCACAGCCTCGCCTCGATCCTGATCTCGCAGCAGGTGTCGCGGGCCAGTGCGGATGCCATATTCGGCCGCCTCACCGCCATGCTCGATCCGCTGACGCCGCAGGCCGTGCTGGAGGCCGACGAAGCCATCTTCCGCACCGCCGGCCTTTCGCGCCCCAAACAACGCTCCATTCTTGCTGCTGCGACGGCGGTGGCGGAGGGCCTCGATCTCGACGGGCTCTGCCGGCTCGATGCCGCCGAGGCGCACCGCCGCCTTACCGCCATTTCCGGCATCGGCACATGGACGGCGGATTGCTATCTGCTGTTTGCTGCCGGCCATCCCGACATCTTTCCCGCACGCGATGTCGCGCTGCAGACCGCAGTGGGCCATGCCCTGACCATAGACCCGCGCCCGGGTGAAAAGCCGCTTCTGCGGCTGGCCGAATCATGGCGCCCATGGCGGGGCGTGGCGGCGCGCCTTTTCTGGGCCTATTACCGCGAACTGAAGGGGCGTGAGGCCGCACCTCCCGCCTGAAACCTCGAAAAACCGCACAAAACGGGGGTTTTGCAGGCATCGCGACCTGCACAATCCGCTTCACATGACTGTCATGGGAGGCGTAGAATATCCGCGACATCCAGAGCATGATCAACGCAGCAAAGGAGGTTGGACAGGTGACGGTCGCCGTATCTCCGGATGGGCTTCCCGCGCTGGTGCTGAACGCGGATTATCGCCCGCTCAGCTACTATCCCCTGTCGCTGTGGTCATGGCAGGACGCCATCAAGGCCGTGTTCCTCGAACGCGTCAACATCGTCGCCGAATATGAGCATGCGATCTCCTCGCCGAGCTTCTCCATGAAGCTGCCGAGCGTGGTGAGCCTGAAGACCTATGTGAAGCCCTCCCGCTACCCGGCCTTCACCCGCTTCAACGTGTTCCTGCGCGACCGCTTCCGCTGCCAGTATTGCAACACGACCGAGGATCTGACCTTCGACCACGTCATCCCACGTCGTTGTGGCGGCATGACGACGTGGGAGAACATAGTCGCCGCCTGTTCCCCCTGTAATCTGCGAAAAGGGGGCATGCTGCCGTCTCAGGCCAGAATGTGGCCTCAGCAGAAGCCCTACCAGCCCACGGTGCAGGACCTGCACAACAACGGCCGGCTCTTCCCGCCCAACCATCTGCACGAAAGCTGGATGGATTTTCTCTACTGGGATGTCGAACTGGAACCGTGAGGCGCTTGCCTGGCCCCGGCGGTCAGCATTCCTCGCCGAAGCGGTTGGAAATCAGTTCCTCAAGCGCATCCAGCGCCGCGCCGGCATCAGCGCCGCGGGCAATCACGCGCACCGAGCAGCCGGGGCTGGCAGCCAGCATCATCAGCCCCATGATCGAGGTGCCGCCGACGCGGGTACCGTCCTTCTCGACGAAAATCTCCGCCTCGAAACCGGATACCATCTGCACGAACTTGGCCGAAGCGCGCGCATGAAGGCCGCGCTGATTGACGATCTTCACGTCGCGCGCCAGCTCTTCCATGTTATCGGCTTCAATGCTCATGTGCCGGCTCATTTACTGGCCAGCAGCTGGCTTGCGACATTGATGTATTTGCGGCCTGCCGCCTGCGCCTCTTCAAGGGCTGCCTGCATGTCGTCATTCTTGCGCACGCTCGAAAGCTTGATCAGCATCGGCAGGTTCATGCCGGCAATCACTTCGGCGCGGCCGGCCTCCATGACCGAGATCGCAAGGTTCGAGGGCGTGCCGCCGAACATGTCGGTGAGAACTATGACGCCGGTTCCGGTGTCCACCTCGGCCACCGCCTCGACAATGTCGCGGCGGCGCTGCTCCATGTCGTCATCGGCACCGATCGAGACCGTTGCAACCTGTTCCTGAGGTCCGACCACATGTTCCAGCGCATAGCGGAACTCTTCGGCCAGTCGACCGTGCGTCACGAGCACGAGTCCGATCATCGTTGGATGGCTCCCGTCATGGCCCCTTCACAAGCGCTTTTTATACTCGCCACCCCGGCGACTTGGGAGCGCTATCTTGTCGAGACGTGGCGCGTTGACAAGCCCTAAAGTGCACCTCGGGTGGCCATATTGCCGCATTGCAGCATCATTCTGCCCTGAAAGGCGGCAATTTCAGCCAGGCGGCCAGCATCTGCAGCGCACAAACGACATTCCGGGCCGGCAGATCAATGCGCGGTACCACGCATCCGGCGACGGTTTCATGCGCCTCTTCCTGAAGGCGCGGCAATTCCGTATCGGGCACCAGCCGCACCATCAGATCAATCACGGCGCCATCTTCGCTGGCCGCCAGTCTTTGCGGCCCGATGCCGCAGACTTCAGCCAGACCCGAAATCGTGTCGGGAGCATGGCAAACCAGCCGCCCGCCATGGCCGCTTGCAAAAACCTGATCGTCCGCCACCAGCCGGCAGAAACGCCCGCGGGTGCCAAGCCTGTCGACCAGGGCGAGCGCGAGCGTGCTTTTCCCCGACCCTGACGGGCCGATGATCAGGACGCCCTTGTCGGCGACCACAACAGCCGTGCCATGGATATTCGACGCCGGCCCGGCCTGCACGACGGCGCTCACAGCTCGCCCGGCAGCACGATGGTGAACCGTGCCCCCAGCACTTCGCCCGGCTTGTCGGCCGGAATGTTACCGGCCGTCAGCGTGCCGCCATGCGCCTCCACGATCTGGCGGCTGATCGACAGGCCGAGGCCCGAATTCTGACCGAATGCCTCACTCGACGGGCGGTCGGTATAAAACCGCTCGAAGATGCGCTCGACCGCATCGGGACGGATGCCCGGGCCGTTATCATCGATGGTGATGACGTTCGAATTTCCCTTACGCGCCAGCGAGATCGAAACAACGCCGTGTTCTTCCGGCACGAAGGAACGTGCGTTCTCGATCAGATTGGTGATCACCTGCCCGAGCCGCAATTCGTGGCCGCTTACCCGGTAGCCTTTGAAACCTGCGGGCAGATCGGCGACATGAAGCCTGATATCGACCGGCTTCTTGTGGCCCGACGCCTCGCGCGAGACCGCGACCAGATCGGTGATGAATTTCTTCAGGTCGACGCTGTCCGCATCCTCGCGCGCCAGTTCAGCATCGAGGCGCGAGGCATCGGAAATATCGGTGATCAGCCGGTCCAGCCGGCGCACATCGTGCTGGATCACCTCCAGCAGCCGCTCACGCGATGCTTCGGATTTGGCAAGCGGAAGGGTCTCGACCGCGCTGCGCAGCGAAGTGAGCGGATTCTTCAGTTCGTGGCTGACATCGGCCGCGAAGCTTTCGATGGCGTCGATGCGGGCATAGAGCGCATTGGTCATGTCGCGCACCGCGACGGAGAGATTGCCGATCTCGTCCTGCCGGTCGGAGAAATCCGGGATCTCCTCGCGGCTCTTGACCCCGCGCCGCACGCGCACCGCAGCGGCAGCCAGCCGGCGCAGCGGGTTGGCGATGGTGGAAGCCAGCAGCAGCGACATCAGCGCCGTGACCAGCGCGGCAATGCCGAACACGCGCAGGATCGCCTTGCGCTCGGCGGCGACGATCTTGTCAATGTCGCCCTCGGTGGACAGCATCAGAACGCCCAGCACCGCCCGGAAGCGCTGGATCGGCACGGCGACAGAAACCACCTGCTCGCCCTTTTCCGAAATGCGTACGATCGTCGAAGGGCTGCCGGTCAGCGCTTTCATCACTTCCGGATAGGCGGCGCCATTGCCGCCCGGCTGCTCGTGATAGACGGGCAGGTCCCGGTTCCTGAACAGGTCGAAGACGAAACGCTCCGCCCGCTCAAGAAAGTTCGGCTTGTCCTCTTCCAGAGGCGGCAGGTCGTAGCGCAGGATCTGGCCGCGCGAGTAGAGCCGGCGCGAATCCAGCAACAGGATGGCGTCCCGGTCGTAGACCCGCGCGCGCGTGTTGGTGGGGGAGATCAGCCGGCGCAGCAGGGGCGCGACGCGCTCCGGGTTGATCGGAAAATCGAGATTGTCGAGCTGGTCCGATCCCGGCGCGAGACTTTCACCGGCCTGCAGTTCCAGCAGCTTTTCCGGGTCGATGCTGATCGAATCCGTTTCGATCGTAGCCGAAGAGGCGATGGCGCTGGCGATGATCTCGCCCTGCGTCATCAGGCTTTCCACGCGCGCGTCGATCAGGCCGTCGCGGAACGTGTTCAGATAGAGAATGCCGGTGACCATGACGGCAAGGCCGGCAAGGTTGACGAACAGGATGCGCCGCGTGAGGCTGGAAAAGACGTGGTGGCCGAGGAAGCGGCGCACGGGCACGGTCAGCCGCGACAGCACCGAAAGACGGCGCACGGGGCGTCTCGATACACCCCCCTGCTTCCTGAGCTGTGCTTCGCTGACCATGGCCCCCGCAGCCTCATGCGTGCCGCGCCTATAGCAATTCCAGCAAGAATGCGCAGCGGTTTTGCGTTCGGAATTGCCTCAAAACAAAAGGTCAGAGCGTTTCTGCGATTCCGGGAAAAGCAGAAATGCTCTAGGCTTCCTTGAAACGATAGCCCACGCCGTAAAGCGTCTCGATCATCTCGAAGTCGTCGTCCACCATCTTGAACTTCTTGCGCAGGCGCTTGATGTGGCTGTCGATGGTGCGGTCATCCACATAGACCTGCTCATCATAGGCCGAATCCATCAGCGCGTCGCGGCTCTTCACCACGCCGGGCCTTTGCGCCAGCGAATGGAGGATGAGGAATTCCGTCACCGTCAGCGTGACCGGCACCCCCTTCCAGGTGCAGGTGTGGCGCTCCTGATCCATCACCAGCTGGCCGCGCTCCAGCGAACGGGTCTGCTGGTTCGGGGTTTTGGCGGCGGTTTCGCGCGCGCCTGCACGGCGCAGCACCGCCTTGACGCGCTCGACAAGCAGGCGCTGCGAGAACGGTTTGCGGATGAAATCGTCGGCGCCCATCTTGAGGCCGAACAGCTCGTCGATCTCGTCATCCTTGGAGGTGAGGAAGATCACCGGCAGATCGGTCTTCTGCCGCAGCCGGCGCAGAAGCTCCATGCCGTCCATGCGCGGCATCTTGATGTCGAGGATAGCGAGGTTCGGCGGACGGGCGGCCAGCCCTTCCAGCGCCGAAGCACCATCGGTATAGGTCTCCACCCTGTAGCCCTCGGATTCCAGCGCTATGGAAACCGAAGTCAGAATGTTGCGGTCGTCGTCGACAAGCGCGATCGTTGCCATTTCGAGCGGCTCCCTCATGGGCGAGTATCCCTTCTAAAAGCAGAAGGGCTTGTGCAGGACAAATTAGGTACAAAATGTGGCACGTCCATTCAACCGCGCCAAGGCCGCCAGGCACATTTGCAGCCGACAAAAAACGAACCGCCAAGCCTTCTGTCCCGCTGGCAGACGAGTTTTTACACACATATAAACGATTTAAACAACTTTCAAAATTTTTAAATCGATTAATGATTTGAAATTACTGACTTTTTCTGTTTGTGAGCAGAAAAGGCTCCGGAAACGCCAGCCTTTCCCTCATCGCATCCGCGTATATTGAAAGGACTTCCATGTCGGAAATCGGCAAACGCAATCCTGCACTCGGGCTCGATACACTCGGTCTCAGCACGACGGGACAGGTGTATTTCAATCTCGGCCCGGCAGAGCTCTGCGAGGAGGCTGTCCGCCGCGGCGAGGCAACGCTGACCGCCCATGGCGCGCTTGTCGCCGACACGGGGCAGTTTACGGGACGTTCGCCCAGGGACAAGTTTGTCGTTCGCGACGGGAACACCGAAGCCCATGTCTGGTGGGACAACAACAATGCCATGACGCCGGCGCAGTTCGACGCGCTCTATGCCGATTTCCTGAAGCATGCGTCGGGCAAGGACCTGTTCGTGCAGGACCTGATCGGCGGCGCCGATCGCTCGCTGAGCCTGCCGACGCGCGTGATCACCGAATTCGCATGGCATTCCATGTTCATCCGCAACCTGTTGATCCGCCTCACCGATGAGGAGATCGCCGGTTTCGTTCCGGAAATGACCATCATCGACCTGCCCTCCTTCCGCGCTGACAACAGCAGGCATGGCGGCCGCAGCGAGACGCTCATCGCCGTCGACCTGACCCGCAAGATCGTTCTGATCGGCGGCACGAAATATGCCGGCGAGATGAAGAAATCGGTGTTCACCGCGCTGAACTACATCCTGCCCGCCAAGGGCGTCATGCCCATGCACTGCTCGGCCAACGAAGGCCCGGACGGCGACGCCGCCGTGTTCTTCGGCCTCTCCGGCACCGGCAAGACCACGCTTTCGGCCGATCCGAAGCGTACGCTGATCGGCGACGACGAGCATGGCTGGGGCCCGGACGGCATCTTCAACTTCGAGGGCGGCTGCTACGCCAAGACCATCCGTCTTTCGGCAGAGGCCGAGCCGGAAATCTTCGCCACCACGCGCCGTTTCGGCACAGTGCTGGAAAATGTCGTGCTCGATGAGAAGCGCGTTCCCGACTTCGACGACGGCTCGCGCACCGAGAACACGCGCTGCGCCTATCCGCTCGACTTCATCCCCAACGCCAGCGCCACCGGCCGCGCCAGCCACCCGAAGAACATCATCATGCTGACCGCCGATGCCTTCGGCGTGATGCCGCCGATCGCGAAGCTGACGCCGGCGCAGGCCATGTATCACTTCCTGTCAGGCTACACCGCCAAAGTGGCCGGCACGGAGCGTGGTGTGACTGAACCGGAAGCGACCTTCTCGACCTGCTTCGGCGCACCCTTCATGCCCCGCCATCCTTCAGAATACGGCAATCTGCTGCGCGAACTGATCGCCGAGCACAATGTCGATTGCTGGCTCGTCAACACCGGCTGGACCGGCGGCGCCTACGGCGTCGGCAGCCGCATGCCGATCAGGGCAACGCGTGCCCTTCTGACGGCCGCCCTCGACGGTTCGCTCAAGCAGGCCGAATTCCGCACCGACCCGAATTTCGGCTTCGAGGTGCCTGTTTCGGTGCCGGGCGTCGACCAGTCGATCCTCGACCCGCGCTCGACCTGGGCCGACAAGCAAGGCTACGACCGTCAGGCCGCGAAGCTGGTCGGCATGTTCATCGACAATTTCGGCAAGTTCGAAACCCATGTCGATGCAACCGTCAGGAGCGCGGCCCCGAAGGTGCAGGAAGCCGCCGAGTAAGGCGCACACACCGCAACTGCAAAAGGCCCGGTTTCGATCGGGCCTTTTCTTTTTGGTTCTCAGGCCGCATGAGTGCTCACATGGCATTCGAAGACAACATCGTCATTGGCAGGGAAGCCGTCATCTATCCCGACGAGCTGGAAGAGGCGTTCATCCGTGCTTCCGGTCCCGGCGGGCAGAACGTCAACAAGGTGGCCACCGCCGTTCAGCTTCGCTTCGACGCTGCCAATGCCCGCGGCCTTTCCGAACGGGTGCGCGAGCGCACCCTGAAGCTCGCCGGGCAGCGCGCCACCAAGGACGGCGTCATCGTCATCGAGGCAGCACGTTTTCGCACTCAGGAGCAGAACCGCGCCGACGCCCGCCAGCGCCTGGCGGCGCTTGTCGCCAGAGCAGCCGAGCCGCCGCCCCCGCCACGCAAGAAGACGAAGCCGACCAAGGGATCGGTGGAACGCCGGCTGAAAGCCAAGGCAGGCCGCTCGGTGGTGAAAAAAATGCGCGGCAGGGTCGACAGCGATTGAAAATTCCCGCGCGTCTTCCATTTTTCTCAATTAGCTGCGAAGACAATGATGGTTAATAAAAGGAGAACCCGATGGGTATTTTCGACTTCGTGAAGAATGTCGGCGCCAAGCTTGGCTTCGGGGACGACGAGACTCCTGATGCGGATGCGCTGAAGAAGGAGCTGGACTCCCACAAGCTCGGCACTGACGACGTCAAGATCGAGGTCAATGGCGACACCGCCGTGCTCAAGGGTCAGGTCGCCGACCAGTCGGCACTCGAGAAGGCGATCATCGCGGTCGGCAACACGCTGGGTGTCTCCAAGGTTCAGGCCGACGAGCTGACGGTGGCAACACCGGATGCCACGGTCAAGGAAGCCGTCTTCTACACGGTCAAGAAGGGCGACAACCTCTCCAAGATCGCCGAAGCCCATTACGGCAAGGGCAAGGCTTCCAAATACACCGTCATCTTCGAGGCCAACAAGCCGATGCTGACGCACCCGGACAAGATCTATCCCGGCCAGGTGCTGCGCATTCCCGATCTCGAAGGCTGAGACCGGAAAATATCCTGAAGGAGCGGCGGCTTTCGGGTCGCCGTTCTGCTTTTCAGTGGTTCATAACTGAAGGCCATGAAAAGACTGATGCCCACCCTGCCCGAAGGCGTGCGCCATTTTCCGCTTTACCTGTCGCCGCAGCAGCAGGCGTCCCTAATCAATGAGATCAGGCAGGTGGTGCAGGAAGCTCCCCTCTTTGTCCCGGCCATGCCACGCACCGGCAAGGAAATGAGCGTGCGCATGACCAATTGCGGCGAGCTCGGCTGGGTCACGGACAAGGAGCGCGGCTATCGCTACCAGCCCACGCACCCGCTGACCGGTGCGCCATGGCCGCCGATTCCTGAAATGCTGCTCGATATCTGGCGCGACGTAGCGGGCCACGACAAGCCGCCGCAGGCCTGCCTGGTCAATTTCTACGATGAGAAGGCCCGCATGGGTCTGCATCAGGATCGTGACGAATCCGACTTTTCCGCTCCGGTGGTGTCCGTCTCGCTGGGTGATGACTGCCGCTTCCGGGTGGGTACCGCAGAGCGCGGCGGATCGACCGCTTCGCTCAGGCTGGCGAGCGGCGATGTGCTGGTTCTGGGTGGACAAAGCCGCCTCGCCTTTCATGGCGTCGACCGCATCTACCCGCAAAGTTCCACGCTGCTGAAGAATGGCGGCCGCATCAACCTGACGCTGCGCCGCGTCACCGCCTGAGCGGCGGGCTGGAGCACCGGGCGCTCTGACGAGCGTATCCCCACTCCTCCAGCTTGATTCCCTTGGCCGCATTTGTGCAATGTCAGACGATTCGGTCTGACTGCAAAATGCTCTACAGCTTGCGCAGCGCCACTTCCTCGATCAGGTGATCGGCGCCCTTGCGCAGGATGAGATCGGCGCGGGGGCGGGTCGGCAGGATGTTCTCGCGCAGGTTCCGCAGGTTGATGTTCATCCACAACCCCTCGGCAATAGCCTGCGCCGCCCCTTCCGAAAGCTGCGAATAACGATGGAAGAAGGAATCCGGATTGCGGAAGGCGGTGTCGCGCAGCCGCATGAAGCGGGCGATGTACCAGTCGTGGATCAGCTTCTCGTCGGCATCGATATAGATGGAGAAGTCGAAGAAATCGGACAGGAACGGCACGAACTTGCCATCCGGCGGCAGATGGCGCGTCTGCAGCACGTTCAGCCCTTCGAAGATCAGGATGTCCGGCCGGTCGATGGTGGTGAAAGCACCCGGCACGACGTCGTAGGTCAGGTGCGAATAAAGCGGCGCCTGCACGTCCTTCTCGCCGGACTTGATCGCCGAAAGAAAGCGCAGCAACGCGCCGACGTCATAGCTCTCGGGAAAGCCCTTGCGCTCCATCAGGTTTTCGCGCCGCAGAACCTCGTTGGGCAGCAGAAAACCGTCCGTCGTCACCAGATCGACCTTCGGGCTGGAGGGCCAGCGCGACAACAATTCCATCAGCACGCGCGCGGTCGTCGATTTTCCGACAGCGACCGAACCGGCAAGGCCGATGATGAAGGGCGTCTTGGAGACCCCCTTGCCATTGAAGAAAACGCGGCGCTGGCTGGCGAGAAGCTGGCTCGCCTCGACATGAGCGTAAAGCAGCCTCGACATCGACAGATAGATGCGCCGGACCTCGTCGAGATCGACCGGATCGTTCAGCGACCGCAGGCGTTTGATTTCCTCGCCCGTCAGGGTCAGCGGCGTGTCGGCCCTGAATTTGGCCCACTCTTCCGCCGAAAAAAACAGATAGGGAGAATACTGTGCGGTCGGCGCAAGCTGATCCATCGCGACTCCAGCCCTCGCTCCGGGGTTCAACCCGGCTGGTTGCGGGATGCCTTTTCGGCGACGCCCGATTGTCCGGTCCGTCGTTCGAGTTCGGCAAGCACCTCGTCGAAGGGAACATCTGCGATCCCCAGCACGACGAGCAGATGATAGATGAGATCGGCGCTTTCCGAAACGATGCCGTCGCGATCTTTCGTAACCGCTGCGATCACCGTTTCCACCGCTTCCTCGCCCAGCTTCTGGGCCGCCTTGTCCATGCCTTTGGCAAACAGCCGTGCGGTCCAGGAATCAGCATCGCCGGAGCGCGCCCGCTCGCGGATCGTTGCTTCCAGGTCGGAGAGCGTGAAACTGGCCATGGCGCCGTTTAAATCCGAACCGGACCGGAGTCGAGTCGAACGTCGATGCCGGCGGCAGCCATATGCGCCTTTGCCTCGGCTATCGAATAGGTGCCGAAGTGGAAGATCGATGCCGCCAGCACCGCCGTCGCATGACCATCGCGGATGCCCGCCACCATGTGGTCGAGCGTGCCAACGCCACCGGAGGCGATCACCGGCGCGCGCACCGCGTCGGCCACGGCGCGCGTCAGGGCGATGTCGTAGCCGGCCTTGGTGCCGTCGCGATCCATGGATGTGAGCAGGATTTCGCCGGCACCGAGATCCACCACTTTCCGGGCAAATTCGATTGCGTCGATGCCGGTGTTTCCGCGTCCGCCATGGGTGAAGATTTCCCAGCGATCCGCCTCGCCCTCGCCGCTCACCTTCTTGGCATCGATGGCGACGACAATGCACTGGTTGCCGAACTTGTCGGCGGCTTCGGCCACGAATTCAGGATTCTTCACCGCAGCCGTATTGATCGACACCTTGTCTGCGCCAGCCAGCAGGAGCTTGCGGATATCGGCCACCTGCCGCACCCCGCCGCCGACCGTCAGCGGCATGAAGCAATGCTCGGCCGTGCGCGCCACCACATCGAAAATGGTCTCGCGGTTGTCGGAGGAAGCGGTGATGTCGAGGAAGCAAAGCTCGTCCGCGCCCGCCGCGTCATAAGCGCGTGCTGCCTCCACCGGATCACCTGCATCCACCAGATCGACGAAATTGACGCCCTTGACGATGCGGCCGTCCTTGACGTCGAGACAGGGAATGACACGCGCCTTGAGGGTCATGAGCGGTCCTCGAACATGGCAGCCTGCGGCTTTGCCTCGCCGCGCAGAACGGCCAGCGCCTCGGCCGGGTCGATGCGCCCGTCATAGAGCGCGCGGCCGGAAATCGCGCCTTCGAGCTTCGCGGCGTCCGGCATGGTCATGCGCACGATGTCGGCGATCGAGGCGAGCCCGCCCGAGGCGATCACCGGAATGGAAACGGCCTCGGCCAGATCGATGGTCGAATTCCAGTTGATGCCGGCCAGCACGCCATCACGGTCGATGTCGGTGTAGATGATGGCCGCCACGCCTGCGCCCTCGAATTGTTTCGCCAGCTCGATGACGCCGAGTTCCGAGGCTTCCGCCCAGCCCTCGACCGCGACCTTGCCGCCGCGTGCATCGATGCCGACCGCGACCTTGCCGGGGAACGTCTTGCAGGCCTGCCTTACCAGTTCGGGCTCACGCACCGCCACCGTGCCGAGGATGACGCGGGCCAGCCCCTTGTCCAGCCAGCTTTCGATATGCGCCAGGGTGCGGATGCCGCCGCCGAGCTGCACCGGGTTCTTCGTCGCCTTCAGGATCGCCTCAACGGCGGCACCGTTGACGCTCTGGCCCTCGAAGGCGCCATTAAGGTCCACGACATGCAACCACTCAAAACCCTGTTCCTCGAAGGCGCGCGCCTGAGCGGCAGGGTCGTCGTTGTAGACGGTGGCCTGCTCCATGTCGCCGAGCTTCAGGCGCACGCACTGGCCGTCCTTGAGGTCGATGGCGGGAAAAAGGATCATGGCGTCCACCTCAGGAAATTGGCGATGAGAGCAAGGCCGAGCGCCTGGCTCTTTTCGGGGTGGAACTGGGTTCCGACGAGATTGTCGCGCGCCACGGCGGCCGTCACCGGCCCGCCATAGTCGGCCACGGCAATGACCTGTTCCGGCTTCTGCGCATCGAGATGATAGGAATGGACGAAATAGGCATGCAGCCCTTTCGGCCCGGTCGGGATGCCGGCAAAGATCGGATGATCGCGCGTCACCTCAAGCGTGTTCCACCCGATCTGGGGAATTTTCAGCGACGGATCGGAGGGCGTGATCTCCTTCACGTCGCCGGCGATCCAGCCGAAGCCCTGCGTGACCGTCTTTTCCAGCCCGCGCGCGGACATGAGCTGCATGCCCACGCAGATGCCGAGGAAGGGGCGGCCTTTATCAATGGCCACTTCCTCCACCGCTTCCCACATGCCGTCCACGGCGCGCAGCCCGGCGGCGCAATCGGCGTAGGCACCGACACCCGGCAGCACGATGCGGTCGGCGCCGCGCACGCGGTCCGCATTCGCCGTGAGTTCTATGTCGGCCGCAATGCCCGCCTCGCGCGCCGCCCGTTCGAAGGCCTTGGTCGCCGAGCGCAGATTGCCCGACCCGTAATCGATGATGGCAACGCGCATGTCAGTTTCTGCCGTATGGGATGAGGCCGAGCGAAGGCGCAGGCGCCGCCCGGTAGACCGGACGCTGTCCGGTTGTTTCTGCGGGAACGATGGCCGGGCTGGGCTCCGGTTCATCCGGCGCGGCGGCAGCCTCATGCGCATAGCGAATATAGGCTTCGTCGGCATTGCCGCCTTCGACGACGCCCCATTGCGTGTAGCCGCGACGGCGAAGCGCTGCGATCCGCATCGCCTGCCCTTCCAGACCCACATAGATCGACACCAGCAACCCCATCAGCGAACCAGCGGCGCCCATGCCGGCCAGCTCGCCAATGGCCGTTGTCCCAGCCATGACGGCGATGGCGATGACGGCCTCAAGCCACAGCCGGTGCCACAGAAGCCATAGCGGTGGGACAAGGAAAGCCGGCCACGAAAAGCGGTCGCGAACCAGAATGGCCTGCTCGCTCCTGCTTTGCGGACTGCCGGAAGGCGGCAGCATCACGACATGGCTTGCCATCGCTACCCCTTCAGCGATCCCTTGGTCGAGGGAATGGCGTCGGGCTGGCGCGGATCGGCTTCCGTCGCCGCGCGCAGCGCCCGCGCCACCGCCTTGAAACAGGTTTCTGCGATATGGTGATTGTTGGCGCCATAGCGGTTGTTCACATGCAGCGTGATGCCCGCGTGCTGCGACAGCGCCTGGAAGAATTCGCGCACCAGCTCAGTGTCAAAAGTGCCGATCTTCGGTGCGGAGAACTCCACGTTCCAGACGAAGAACGGCCGGCCGGAGACATCGAGCGCAGCACTTGTCAGCGTCTCGTCCATGGCCAGATCGAGGGAGGCATAGCGCATGATACCACGCCGTTCGCCCAGCGCCCTGGCCAGCGCCTGACCGATGACGATGCCCGTATCCTCCACCGTGTGGTGGTCGTCGATATGAAGATCGCCGTTGGCGCGCACCGTCATGTCGATCAGCGAATGGCGCGACAGCTGGTCGAGCATGTGATCGAAGAAACCGACGCCGGTGGAGATGTCGGACTTGCCGGTGCCGTCGACATTGAGCGAAACCGTGATCTCGGTCTCTTTCGTCTTGCGGCTGACCTCGGCGGAACGTTCGACCATGAAATCTCTTCCTCGGGGGAAATCTGGAAAACGCAAGCCTTCTAGCAGCATGAAGATGCGATTGCCAGTTGGCAAAGCAGCGTTTGCAATCGCGTGGCGGCGACATAAATAAGCAGGCGAAACATCTCGTCATGCGCCGCTTGCTTCAGATGAAGGAGCGGCGCGATATCGGAGCATCACATGTCGAATGAACTGACCATGCACGCCACGACCATCATCACCGTGCGCAAGGGCGGCAAGGTGGTCATCGCCGGCGACGGACAGGTCAGCCTTGGCCAGACCATCATGAAGGGCAATGCGCGCAAGGTGCGCCGCATCGGCAAGGGCGGCAACGTCATCGCCGGTTTCGCGGGCGCCACCGCCGACGCCTTCACCCTGATGGAGCGGCTTGAGGCGAAACTGGAACAATATCCTGACCAGCTGACACGCGCCTGCGTGGAACTGGCCAAAGACTGGCGCACCGACCGCTATCTGCGCCGGCTGGAAGCCATGATGCTGGTGGCCGACAAGAGCGTGTCGCTCGCGCTGACCGGTAATGGCGATGTGCTGGAGCCCGAACAGGGCGTCATGGCCATCGGCTCCGGCGGCAACTACGCACTGGCCGCCGCACGCGCGCTTATCGATACCGACCTGAGCGCCGAGGACATCGCCCGCAAGGCCATGCAGATCGCAGCCGACATCTGCGTCTACACCAACCACAACTTCGTGGTCGAAACCCTCGATGAAGCCTGACGATACGCCGGACTACGAATTCCGGCCGCTGACGCAGGCTGATCTGCCGCTGGTGGCGCGCTGGCTGGCCGAGCCGCATGTCGCCCGCTGGTGGGGCGAGCGCGACAAGGAACTGGAAGGCATTGCCAGCCACATCGACAGCATTGCCGTCGAGCCCTTCATCATAGAGCTTGGCGGCAAACCCATAGGCTATATCCAGAGCTATGATCCCTATCTGGAAGACGGCGACAATCCTTTCGACGACCAGCCCTTCGGCACGCTTGGCATCGACCAGTTCATCGGCGAGCCTTCTTTTATCGGGCAGGGCCATGGCCCCTGGCTGATCGCGCAGTTTGCGCAGATGATGTTCGAGGAAGGAGCGCCGCGCCTGCTTGTCGATCCGGCCCCCGCCAACAGCCGCGCCATCCGCGCCTACGAGAAGGCAGGCTTTCTTCCAATCGGCCCGCGCATGACCCCGGACGGCGAAGCGATGGTGATGGTGCTCGACAGCGACGAACACGACTGAGGCGGCAGAATGACTATCGCGGCAATTGATGGGCCCCGCATCATTCTGCGGCCATTCTCCGCCACGGATGCGGACGAGACTTTCGTCGCCATCACCCCCAGCCTGACACGGTTCATGAGCTTCGACCTGCCGCCCACGCGCGCCGCCTTCGACGCCATCTGGCAGGCATGGCTTCCCGCCATCGCAGATGGTTCGGACCTCACTTTCTGCATCCGTCACCGGGACTCCGGCCGGTTTCTTGGACTGGCCGGCCTACACGATGCGCAATCTGCCGAACCCGAGCTTGGCATATGGATCAGCGAGCGCGAGCATGGTCACGGCTATGGGCGCGAAGCCGTCAAAGCCGTCGCCCGATGGGCCACGGCTGCCTTGAAACCCTCCTCTTTCCGCTACCCCGTCGCGGAACGGAACCTTTCCAGCCGGCGCATCGCCGAGGCTTTGGGCGGACAGGTCGTCGCCCACGAGACACATCCGAAATATGCCAGCGTGATCTACCGGGTTCCCCCTGTGGCGAGCGACTGATCTGCTTGCCCTCCCCCTGAGAGCCTGCATTTGCACAGGCACCGCGGGGGCCAGCGAAACTTTCCTCTTCAATTTGCCACACTATGTGTTGTCTTCTCGGCGACCGCATGGCGTTGATTCGCCGCGAAAAGGGGACATCGCTTGACCGAGCTGACAGCGCCGCACGAACGCCCTCTCTGGGGACTGGACTGGAAAAAAGGCGTTCTGGCAGCAGTGCTGCTGGTCGCTGCGCAAGCCGCGATCCTGCGCCTCATGGGCCACATCTGGATCTGCAAATGCGGCTACGTGAAGCTGTGGCACGGCGTGGTGGTGAGTTCCGAGAACTCCCAGCACATTTCCGACTGGTACACCTTCTCGCACATCATCCACGGCTTCCTGTTTTACCTGCTGTTCTGGGCGCTGTTTCGCCGTTCCACCGTGTGGACCCGGCTTTCCTTCGCCATCGTGCTCGAAGCCGCATGGGAAATCCTCGAAAACAGCCCGATCATCATCAACCGCTATCGCGAGGCGACAATCTCGCTGGATTATTTCGGCGACAGCATTCTGAATTCGGTTTTCGACACGCTGTTCATGATGTTCGGCTTCTTCCTTGCCGCGCGCCTGCCCGTCTGGCTGATCGTGACGCTGGCCGTCGCGGCGGAACTGATCGTCGGCTATATCATTCGTGACAATCTCACCCTGAATGTCCTGATGCTGGTCTATCCGCTGGACTCGGTGAAGGCCTGGCAGGGAGGTCTGTAATGGCAGCCCTGATACCTGACCAGACCACAATCTCCGGCGACACGCTCCAGCGCGCTCTTACGCAGGGCGTACTGACGCTGCAGCAGGTCGAGATGCTGCGCTATCTGGAAAACACCGCCACTGGCCTGCCCGCGACCGCACCGTCGGACGACGAGAAATTCCGCTTCATCAACGGTTTCGGTGACATTTTCGTCACCATCGGCATTGCCCTTTTCCTCGGCGCGCTTTCCTATTTCGCGGTGGAAGGCATCGGCGGTGCCGGTGCCGGCTTCACCGTGGCACTGGCAAGCTGGCTGCTGGCCGAATATTTCACCCGCAAGCGTCGCATGGCGCTTCCCAGCATCGTTCTGCTGCTCGTCTATGCGGCTTCCGTCTTTTCGGGAACGCTGATCGTCATGGCCGGCACGGAAGCCTTCAATGTCTCCGCGGCAGCGAAGGACAGCTGGCCCGTCGTGATTGCCGGGCTCATCACTATTGCCGCCACGGCCCTGCACTACCGGCGTTTCCGCATCCCCATCACCTTCGCGGCCGGCGTCGCCGCCCTCGTTGCCAGCGTTCTGGCGCTGGTGATCGCCATTGCACCCGATTTTGCGGAAAACTACCTGCGCCCTGTCCTGCTTGTCTGCGGCATCGCGGTCTTCGCGCTTGCCATGCGCTTCGACCTCAGCGACCCGCAACGCCTGACGCGGCGCACCGACATCGCCTTCTGGCTGCACATGCTGGCAGCCCCGCTGGTCGTCCATCCGCTGATCAGCGGGCTGGTCGCCTCCGGAAACCTGAACGCGGCAACGTCGCTTGGCGTGCTGGCGATCTTCATCGGGCTTGCCGTGGTGGCCGTGCTGGTGGACCGTCGCGCCGTTCTGGTGTCCGGCCTTTCCTATGCCGGCATCGCCTTCGGCTCGCTGGTCCGGCAGATCGGCCTTGGCGAAGTGATGGTGCCGCTGACCCTTCTGGTGCTGGGTGCGCTGGTGCTGCTGCTGAGCGCCGGCTGGCATGCGCTGCGGCGGCGCCTGTTCGCGTTGCTGCCCGCTGCCCTTGTACACAGGCTGCCAGCCCATACATAAGCCGCAGCATCTGTTTCACGAGTTATTCAATATGAGCAATTTTTCCCCCCGCGAGATCGTTTCCGAACTCGACCGCTTCATCATCGGCCAGAAGGACGCCAAGCGTGCGGTGGCCATCGCGCTGCGCAACCGCTGGCGCCGCCAGCAGCTCGACGGCCAGATGCGCGAAGAGGTGACGCCGAAGAATATCCTGATGATCGGCCCGACCGGCGTCGGCAAGACCGAGATCTCGCGCCGGCTGGCGAAGCTCGCCAACGCGCCCTTCGTCAAGGTCGAGGCCACCAAGTTCACCGAAGTCGGCTATGTCGGCCGCGACGTGGAGCAGATCGTGCGCGATCTGGTCGAAATCGCCATCGGCCTGACCCGCGAGAAGATGCGCGAGGACGTCAAGGCCCGCGCCCATCTCAACGCCGAGGAACGTGTGCTCGAAGCGCTTGTCGGCAAGACCGCCTCGCCCGCGACCCGCGATTCCTTCCGCAAGAAGCTGCGCGATGGCGAGCTGGACGACAAGGAGATCGAGGTCGAGGTGGCCGATACCGGCAATGGCGGCATGCCCGGCTTCGACATTCCCGGCATGCCGGGCGCCAATATCGGCGTGCTCAACATCAACGACATGCTGTCGAAGGCCATGGGCGGCAAGCGCACCAAGATGCGCAAGACGACCGTCAAGGAGTCCTACGATCTGCTGATCGCCGACGAGTCCGACAAGCTGCTCGATCAGGACGAGGTTGTGCGCCAGGCGTTGGAATCGGCCGCCAATGACGGCATCGTCTTCCTCGACGAGATCGACAAGATCGCCGCCCGTTCCGACGTTTCCGGCGGTCCTTCGCGCGAAGGCGTGCAGCGCGACCTGCTGCCGCTGGTCGAGGGCACCACCGTGGCAACGAAATACGGACCGGTGAAGACCGACCATATCCTGTTCATCGCGTCGGGCGCCTTCCACGTCTCCAAGCCTTCGGACCTGCTGCCCGAGTTGCAGGGCCGCCTGCCTATCCGGGTCGAGCTGCGGGCGCTGGAGAAGGAAGACTTCGTGCGCATCCTCACCGAAACCGAAGCCAGCCTCATCAAGCAATATGTGGCGCTGATGGCGACCGAGGGCGTGAAACTGGAAATCACCGAGGACGCCATCGACGCGCTGGCCGGCATCGCCGTGGACCTCAATTCGACGGTCGAGAACATCGGCGCGCGCCGCTTGCAGACGGTGATGGAGCGGGTTCTGGACGAAATTTCCTTCGACGCGCCGGACCGCGACGGCACCACCGTCACCATCGATGCCGCCTATGTGCAGAAGCATGTCGGCGAGATGGCAAAGAACACGGACCTGTCGCGCTTCATCCTGTGAAGCGCGGCCCGGCCGTCCTCACATCAGCCTGAACGGAATGCCGGAAGCCAGCGCCTTTACATAGCGCGGCTTCTGGTAAAGACCGTTCAGCGACACCCGCGGCAGCGCTGTCGGCTGACCGGGGCTGGCCGCCCCCAGCACGCCCGGCCGGGTGGTCACGGCAATGGAGAGCCCCGCCTCGCGCGCAGCGCTGAACTCTCGCTCCCCCGCCGCCGTGGCGAAGCCATAGGGATAGGCGAAGCTCGATGGCCGCTTGTCCGTCCACTCTTCCACCGCCCGGATCGATCCTTCGATCTCGCTTGCCAGTCGGGCCGCATCGACACGCCTGAGATTCACATGGGTAAGCGTATGAGCGCCGAAACAGGCGAGCGGATCCCGCGCCAGTTCCCGTACCTCGTCCGCATTCATGACGAGATCGTCCACGATCGCCAGCGGATCAACGCCATGCCTGATCGCCTCGGCATCGAGCCGGGCGATGGCGTCATCCTCATCACCGGCCTGAATGAAGGATGAAAGACGGTCGAACGCCGCCTGTTTGCGGGCAACCGTGTTCAGAGGCAGGCTCTCCGGTCCGTCGCCGAAATCGAATGCCAGTTCGGTCGTACGGCGAATGAGGGTCCCCGCCGTTTCCCACCACAGCGAACGGGTGCGCTCGACAAAGCCACGGCACAGGAAGATCGTGTAGGGCACGCCATGCCTGCGAAACACCGGCGCCGCATGCTGCGCATTGTTGCGGTAGCCATCATCCAGCGTGAAGCAAACGAAACGCCGGCGGTCGTCGGGATCGGCCAGCAATTGCGGCAAATCCTCCAGCGCCACCGGCACCATGCCGGTGCCAAGGCACGTTTCGATCGCCGCATCGAGAAATTCCGGCGTCACCGAAAGCAGGGCGTTCGGATCGAACGCGTGACCCTGATGCGGACGCACATGATGCAGGGTAAAGATGACGCCGCGCCCTGCCGCCTGCGACCAGACCGCACCGGCATTGGTAAGTGCGACGGCTTCGAGCCCCGCCCTGATCGCCGCATCGCGGATCGCACGCCGAAGCGTGGTTTTCATGGTCATGAGCGCGCCGCGCCTTTTCCAAGCAAGCGCCGCGTCAGTACCCGCCACGCCGTCAGCGGCAGGTCGAAAAGCCCCGGCCGCAAATCATTGGCCGCCCAGGCAGCACCGGCGCGCACCGACATCAGCGACACCAGAAAGGTACCAGGCGTCAGCGCGCCGCGCCAGCAAAGCTGTGCGCCCGCGATGATGTCGCGCGACAGATAGGTCCATGCGGCACCTTCCTCGGCCTGCGCTGTGGAAGCAGTGCCGCCGTTCGTCACCTCCCACAGCATCCGGCCAAGATCGACGCCCGATGCTGCCGCCAGCGCGAACCACGACCATGGCCGGGGATTGACGTCGAGCAGCTTCAGAACCCGGTCGCGGGCATCGTATTTGAACTCGATTTCCACCAGACCCGAAAAATCCACCGATCGCAGCAGAAGGCGCGCGGCTTCTGCCGCATCCGGGCGCTCGACCACCTCGACGAAAGTGCTGGTGTAGCCGAAATCGACGGGATACTGCCGCGCCCGGCGCGCCGTGAATTCCGCCACCGGCTGGCCCTCATGCCAGAGCGCGGCATAGGAGAACTGGCTCTCGCCCCCACCCGAAATGAGCTGCTGCACGACGACGTTTGCCGCGCCAATTTCGCCGGCTGCATCTGCAAAAGCAGCGCGGAATGAAGCGGCGTCGTCCGTCCGTATCACCTTGGCCCGCGCCAGATGCGACGAACCGCCCCCCATATTGGGCTTCAGCACCACGGGAAAAGCGATATTCGCCGTTTCAGCTTCATCCGCCGAGGCGAAGGCATAAGTGTGTGGAACGGCAAGGCCCAGCTCCGCCGCCCGCCGATAGAGCAGCGGCTTCTCGCACAGCCATTGCAGCCTTTCCCACGGCGGCAATGTCAGGCGAAAGCGTTTCTCAAGCATCTCCCGCGCCTGCGCAACCAGACGCACCTCCGCATCGCCGCCGGCAACGAGAAGCCAGCCGCTCAGTCCGTGCGATTCCGCAAGCCCGGTCAGATATGCCGCCGCACCCGGATCATCCGGCCCTGGCCAGCCGAAGTTGTGCTGCACATGACGCGACCAGCCCGGCAAAGGCGTGTCATGGGAGACGTAGCACACCGGCACTTTTGCCGCCCCGAGGCTGCGCGCGAGCGCCAGCGAACCATGGGCGCCGCCAAGAATGACGACGCCGCCCGGTGCTGAGGGAATTGAACTGTCCGTATGCGACACGCTGGCATCCATGGAGGAACGCTAGCGCATTTGCGTTAACAAGGGCTGGCAGCCGTCGCCCTGTTCAGGCGCCCTCCACCAACACGATCTCGCCATCGGCAACCTGCTGCCGGATGGCGGCCGCGACCTGATATTCCGGCGAATGATAGCATTCGCGGGCCGTGGCCAGGGAGTCGAACTCGATGATGACATTGCGCGCCCGGCCCGGCCCCTCGGCCACCTCATGCTCCCCGCCACGCGCCAGGAATTTGGCTCCGAAGCGGTCGAAAGCCAGCTTTGCGGCGGCAACATAATCCTTGTAGCGCTCGGCATCGCGAATATCGACGCGAGCGATCCAGTATCCCTTGGGCATGATGGTGACTTTCCTCCGGTAATGTCGGTATCGCGCTCAGGCCGAGCGCATGTCGTCGAGAATAGCCTGCGCGGCGGCCCGCCTGTCAACCGCGCCGACGATCGGCCGCGCCACCACCAGATGGCTGGAACCATTGCGCATCGCATCGCGCGGCGTCACGACGCGCTTCTGGTCGCCACGCTCTCCACCGGCAAGACGGATCCCCGGCGTCACCACCGCCATGGACGGCCCAACGATACGGCGCACCGCTTCGGTTTCCTGCGCCGAACAGACGATACCGCCCATGCCGGCCTGCAGGGCCTGTTCGGCGCGCCGCAGCACCAGCGTATGCGGATCAAGCTCATAGCCGGCCTCGATGACATCCTGCTCATCCATGGAGGTGAGCACGGTCACGCCAAGCAGGCACAGATCGCTGCCACGCGCGGCTTCGACAGCCGCACGCATGGCTTTCGGATAGGCATGCAGGGTCAGCATGGAAACGCCCATCCGCACGATGTTCTCCACGCCTTTGGCGACGGTGTTGTCGATGTCCAGAAGCTTCATATCGAGGAACACCTTGTTCCCGGACGTCACCAGATCACGCGCGAACTCCAGACCACCGGCAAAGACGAGCTGGTAGCCGATCTTGTAGAAGGAGGCGACACCCTCAAGGTCGCGCACGACACGCTCGGCCTCGGCAACCGTCGGTACGTCGAGGCCGACGATCAGATGTTGCTTCATGTCACTTGTGCCGGTCATGCTTCCATCCTTGCTGATACTGCCGCCTGCGCGACAAGGGCAGCGGCCACGCGCGCCATGGTCTGCTGCAGGCGCTGGTCACGAAAGTCGCCATTGTCGTCGAAGGCTTCACCGCCACGCGGCACCGAGCATTCGGGCGTCACCACCTCCATCTGGCAGCGCAGCAATGTGGCGCGCAGATGGGTGATGGCGCGAATGCCCGCGAACTGCCCCTCCGAAGACGAGCAGAGCGCCGCCAGCTTGCCGGTGAGCGGCTTCAGTGGAGCGTCCCCGTCGCGGCGCACCCTGCTCAGCCAGTCTATGGTGTTCTTCAGGAGCGGCGGCAATGAGCCATTATATTCCGGCGTGGCGATCAGCACCCCGTCATGCCCGGAAATCAGCCGCGCCAGTTTCATGGCGTTTTCCGGAATGCCGTCTTCTTTCTCCAGATCCTGATCATAGATCGGCAGCGGGTAGTCGAGCAGTGAAATGCGCGTCACATGCGCGCCTTCCAGAGCAAGCGCTTTCTGCGCCGCGTCGGCGGTCTTGCCGCTGTAGGCGCCGGTCCGTACGGACCCGGCGAAAACGAGAATGCGTGGCATGGCTGTCATGGCTGTCCCCGATGCTTCGGGCAGCTATAGATCATCGGCGTGCGAAGTGAAATGCGCCTTTGTTACCGTCCACGCGAGAAGGCCGCACGGAACGCGACCACGGCAAGGATCAGGCTGGCGATGACGTTCCAGCCGGCCATGGACAGGCCGAATATGCGTAGCGCCGCCTTGTCGCAGGAGGGCGGCACGAACTGGTCGAGCGCATCCAGAACGCCGTTTCCGCCCGTATCGACGGGTGCTGCGATATTGGTGCAGTCGCTCGGTCCCGGCCACCAGCCCCATTCGACGCCGGCATGATATCCGCCGAGGAAGAACCCATATGCCATCAGCACGCCGCCGGCGCCGAGCAGCGCCTTCACGATCCACAAAGGCAACTTAAGGAAGGCGGCAAGGGCGCCCAGCAGCATCAGCGGCACGCCGATATAATAGGGCATGCGCTGCTCGTAGCAGAGCTTGCAGGGAATATAGCCACCTATGTATTGGAAACCGAGCGCGGTGCCGACGGTCGCCGCCATGGCAAAGGCCAGAAACAATGCTGTGAACAGCAATCTGCGGCGCGGGTCGGGCGTGGCTGTGTCGGTCATCAGGTGTCTTCCGGATTGTCAGTGCAGATATCTGACCAGCAGGTAAAGCAGAATTAGGGCAGCCGCCCCCAGCGCTGCGATAGTGCCAAGGCGCTTTTCGATGAACTCGCGGATCGGCTCACCATAGCGGCGCAGAAGCCACGCCAGGAAGAAGAAGCGCGCCCCGCGCGCCACGATGGCAAGCAGGATGAACAGCAGGAGATTGACGCCGATGACGCCCGACAGGATCGTCACCACCTTGATCGGCGGCAGGTGCGCGAGACCGGAGGTAATCAGCATCAGGATGATGAAGCCGATACCGGACGACGTCCGCAGCGCCTCGAACTGTTCATATTTGCCGTAGAATTCCAGCACCGGCCGGGCCAGCGCTTCATAGGCATAATGGCCAAGGAACCAGCCGGCGATGCCGCCCAGCACCGAAGCCACGGTCGCCACCAGCGCGTAGCGGTAAGCCCGATCCGGGCGCGACAATGCCATCGGCAGGTAGAGCACATCCGCGGGCACCAGAAAGATGGAGCTTTCCACGAAAGCGATGAAAGCCAGCCACCATTCGGCCGATTTCCTTGCCGCGAGCGACAAGGTCCAGTCGTAAAGTCCGCGAAGCATGAGGGTCCTCAGATTATGCGCAGCATGCATAAAAAGAAAATCATGCTGGCACAATGGCCACGGATCACGAATGCTTGATCTCTCAGAACGATTCCGGCCGCCGATGGCCAACTGGCTGTTGACGGGCCATGCACGAACCTATAGTTCGCCGTTGGAATGAGTGTGTCGCTCATAGCTTGAAAGCCCTTGCGGGTGTGGCGGAATTGGTAGACGCAGCGGACTCAAAATCCGCCGGAGCAATCCTTGTCGGTTCGAGTCCGACCACCCGTACCATCTCATTCTGACTTATCTTCCAAAACAACACGCAGGCCGTCTTTGCCCGGCATTGACGCCCCCGTTTACGCGCAGCAAGGTATGCAGCGTGGGGACTTGGGGGAAGACATGCGATCTCTTTTGATCATCGCCACGGTCATCATGGCCGGGGTCGCGCCTGCGATGGCTGCCGACTGCCTGAAGATCGACAACGATCTCGACCGTCTGGCCTGCTATGACAGGGAGGCAGGCCGCACACCTTCCGCCTCCACCCTTCCACAGGGTGCGGGGAAATGGGTGGTCCGCAAGGAGACATCGAAACTCACCGACCAGCCCACCGTCGTGATGTCGATCGACTCCGATGAAGTCGTCGATTGCGGCTGGAACCGGGGACAGAAAATCGGTCTGGTCCTGCGCTGCATGGAAAACAAGACGGTTCTTTACTTCTCAACCGGCTGTCACATGACCGCGAGCCAATACAATGATTACGGCAACATCACCTACCGGCTGGATGACGAGAAAGCCCGCATGGTCGGCGGCGATGCGTCGACCGACAACCGTGCGCTGGGCCTGTGGAATGGGGGCAAGTCCATTCCAGTGATCAAACAGATGTACGGCAGGAAGCAGATGATCGTTCGGATGACGCCCTATTCGGAAAGCCCGTTTACCGCGACCTTCGACATTTCCGGAGCAGAGGAAGCTTCAAAGCCATTGCGGGAAGCATGCGGCTGGTAGAGAGCGCACGCTCCCCCTGAAGGTTTTGAAGCGGCAGGCTGCCCTGCATCTGCATTTTACAAGGGCAACCGCTCCATCTCCTTCAGGCATGCCGTCAGCCGCCCGCCCCATGCGGTGACGCCTTGTGCATCCCTGATAAAGTCGTGTCGGATTTCGATCAGCGCACCGGGCAGGCCACGCGCATCGGCATGAACCGGAACCGTATAGTCTTCATCGGGATGGATGTCGTAGGGCTGGTTGTCGCCGATGCACAAAGCAGGATCGGCGGCGAGGCGGTCTATAATCGCGCGGCCAAACGCCTTCGCCTCCCCGTAAAGCACGCCCGCATGCCATGGCCGCTGCTTGCCGAAGTAGACCGGCGTAAAGCTGTGAACCCCGATGATGATGGTCCGAAGCCCCTGCTGCCGGCGCTGGTCCAGACGCCGGCTGATCGCCTCGGCAAAAGGATGGAACAAGGTGTCGATGCGTTGCTGCCGCTCCGCCTCGCTGAGCCCGGCATTGCCCGGCACGGCCGTTGTTTCGCTGACCTCCGGGATCAGCGACGGCACATGCAGCGGCCGGTTGCAGTCGATGACGAGACGCGAATAATTCGCCATGAACAGAGGCGCGTCGAGAGTGGCACTCAGATGCTGCGAAAGCGCCGAAACGCCGATGTCCCATGCGATATGGCGCTGGCGCTCCGCGAGCGGCAGGCCAAGATCGCCCAACGCTCGCGGAATACGGTTCGACGCATGCTCGCACAAAAGCAGGTATGGTGACGAGCCATCGGGATTGATCACCGCATAGGGCGGCGGCTCATCTATTCCCAACAACGGCAATGCGGGATCATGGCGAAGCGCCGCCGCTGGCCTGACGGTCGTGTTCATATGCATTTCCGTGTCAGTAGATGGCCGCGTAACGCTGGCACAGTTCTTCGGGAGTGGCCTCGGCAACAAGGCTGATCTCCAGCCGCTTCATGGCCAGATAGCAATCCATGAAGTCTTTCGAGAACCAGCCGGTCACCGTCTCGTCCTGCTGAAGCGCATCGAGCGCTTCCGGCAGGCTGGCCGGCAGGCGGCGGATGCCGAGACGCTCGCGCTCGGCCTCATCCATGTCGGCGGGGTCCGAGTTTGTGAGGGGCGGTGTCTCCAGTCCGGCGCGGATGCCTTCGAGGCCCGCGCGCAGCAGCACTGCAAGAGACAGATGCGGGCTGGCGCAGGCGTCGGCGGCCCGGAATTCCATATTGAACTGCCGCGCGGGATTGCTTCCGGGCAGATCGAGCGTCGGGCAGATGCGCAACGTCGCTTCGCGGTTCTTCTCGCCCAGACAGGTGAAGGCCGCGCTCCAGTGATGCGGCACCAGCCGCAGATAAGACAGCACAGACGGCGCAGTAAAGGCGACGAGTGCCGGCAGATGCTTCAGGACGCCGGCAGCAAAGGACCCCGCGACCTTCGACAATCTGCCAGGCAGCGAAGGATCGAAGGTGACCGGATTGCCGTCCAGATCGGTGAAGCTCACATGCAGATGCACACCGTTGCCGACGCCGTCGGCGGTGGTCTTGGGCGCGAAGCTGGCGTGCCAGCCGAAATGGGCCGCAACCTCGCGGGCAACGGCACGGATGGTAGCCGCCCGGTCGGCTGCCGCCAGAACCGGTGCGGGGCGGCAGGTGATCTCGAACTGGTCCTTGCCATATTCCGGCAGGAACATTTCCGGCTCGGCGCCTGCCTCCTGCAGCGCGCTCACCAGCAGCGCGGGAAAGGCGCCGGTACGGCGCTGGGCGCGCAAGCCGAAGGCGGGAGCGTCCGGCCAGTCAGCGCCAAGAATCTGGAATTCCTGCTCGACCGCGCTCGTCACCCGAAGGCCCGCCTCCTGCTCATAAGCGGTGATCGTGTCCTTGAGGAAAGAACGCACGCAGCAGTCCCATGCCGAACCGTCGAGGCGGGTGATGTCGGCATGGTAGAAATGCAAAGGCGTCTCACCGGGCAGGCAGCTTACGCGCACGCGGCTTTCCGCGTCCGGCATCAGCCGCAGATCGCCCTTGGAACCCCACGGGTTGTCACCTGCAATCTCGTCGAAAGGCGTCAGCGCCAGATTGGCCGGCACCCAGCCAACGCCTTTGCGCAGATAGCTTTCCAGCTCGCTAGCGAAGAAGCTGCGCCCGCGCGTGATGCCGCAGATGTCGGTGGTGACGATTGTGGCAAGTTCGGCCAGATCAGCGGCCTGAATGCGATTGTCCATCTGATGTTTCCTCCGATCCGCCTGTCAGTCAGCCAGTGCGCCAAGCCGTTCGATCACGGTCGCGGTATCGGTGATCCAGCCATATCCTGAATAAGCCCGGATCGCCGCCTCGTGACGCTCCTGCGTGTAGGTCGCACAGGCATCTTCGACGACCGTCACCAGATAGCCGCGGTCGGCGGCATCGCGCACCGCCATGTCAACGCACTGGTCGGTGACCACGCCGGCAATGATCAGATAGCGGGTGTTCAGATTGCGCAGCACGTAATCGATGTTGGTCGAATTGAAGACGCCGGAGGAGGTCTTCGGCAAAACGATCTCGTTCTCAACCGGCGTCAGCGCATCGATGACCGCACCTTCCGGAGCGTCCTTCGCCACATGCATGCCGGAAAGCTTGTGGTCGAGCGAGCGGTCGCGGCCATCATTGGTCAGGCTCTGGATGATGGTGTGCAGCACATTGCAGCCGGCCGCGCGGGCGGCATCCAGAATGCGCTTCTGATTGGGCACGACCTGCTCGCGCAGGCGGCGGTGATAGTAGCTGTCGGCATCCTGGGGATGGGTCGGATCGAGGTTCGGCTCGCACCAGATGCGCTGCATGTCGACCAGCAGCAGCGACGTCTTGCCCGGCTCATAGGCGCTGTCGCGCGTGAGGCGCAGATTGTCGAACTCAACTTCGATGGAAGCCATCGTTTCCTCCTCAGAAAAATCGGTGTCCGATGCCTTTCAGTCGGGCTGGCTGAAGGCATCTTCGGTGATTGCATAGCTGCGCCGCAGATCTTCCATCCGCTCGATGCGCTTCATGGCCTTGTCGGAAAGACGTGCGGTGAGCGCGGCGATCAGCGCTTCGGTCTGCGCCATGGCCGGCACCATGGTGTCGTAGGGCGACGCCGTATCGACCGGCACGGTCAGGGTCACCGTCGCGAACCCGGAAATGGGCGACAGCCAGCGATCCGTAAACAGCACGATCTTCGCCCCCTGCTCTGCGGCATGGCGGGCGAAACGGATCGTCGTTGTCTGGTAGCGGCGGTAATCATAGACGAACAGCGTGTCCTTGCGGCCGAGATCGACCAGATGATCGACCTCGTCGGCCTGCGCTCCCTCGATCCAGTGCGTGCCGGGGCGAAGCTGCTTCATATGCGCCCACAGCATGCCGGCCAGCATGCCGCTGAAACGGCCGCCCAGACAGTGGACCTGCGTACCGATGTCGGCGGCGGCCTCGACCGCAGCTTCGAAATCCCGGCCGGGCAGCGTCGCCTTGGCAGTCTCCAGCGCCTGAATGCTGGCATCGAGAAAATGCTGGTAGAAATTGTTCTGGCTGGGATTGGGCTTGCGGGTTTCCATCATGGAAAGCGGCGAGCTCATGCGCTCCTGAACTTCAGCGAGAAGCCCCGCCTGGAACTCGGGATAACCGCTGAAGCCAAGCTTGGTGACGAGGCGCACCACGGTCGGATCGCTGACCCCGGCGGACGCGGCCAGATGCGCGACCGTGTTGAGGCCAGAGGCCGGATAGTTCGACAGAAGCTGGCGCACGATCTTCAACTCCGAGCGCGTGAAGTCGATGGAATCGTCGGTAAGCCTGTCCCTGATGCTCATAGGTGCCCTCCTTCCCAAAGGTCGCACGCGTCATTCTGTAATTTATTACAGAAATATGTTTCTTACATCAAACTGAAATAATATCTACTTTTCTGTGAGCCATACTTTTCATCCTCCGGCACGCATGCCGATCTGCGCTGCGCCCCGCATATCCGGGATCATCGACAACAGATTTGCCGTGTATTCATGCCCGGGCGCATCGAAGAGGTTTTCGGTCTCGCTGATCTCGCAAATGCGTCCGCCATGCAGGACCGTGATGCGATCGCAGATCTGGCGCACCACCGGAAGATCATGGCTGATGAACAGGATGGTGAGCGATAGTTTCTGCTGCAGATCCTTCAGCAGGTTGAGAATCTGAGCCTGAATCGAGACATCCAGCGCCGAGGTCGGTTCATCGCAAATCAGAAAGCGCGGCCGGCTGGCGAGCGCCCGCGCAATCGAGATGCGCTGACGTTGCCCGCCGGAAAAAGCATGCGGATAACGACGGGCGGCGCTGGCGTCGAGATCGACCGCGTTCAGCAGGTCCTGCATGACCGGTTCGGCTGCGCGACGGCTGGCCGCCAGTCCATAATGCACCATGGGTTCGGTGATGATGTCGCCCACCCGCATCTGTGAATTGAGCGAAGAATAAGGATCCTGAAACACCATCTGCGTGTCGCGGCGGATGCGCTGGCGCACGGCGAAAGGCGCGGCGTAAACGTCCTGCCCACCGAACAGCATCTGCCCGTGGCTTGGCCTCGTCAGACCGGCGAAGATGCGCGCCATGGTGGATTTTCCGGAACCGGATTCACCCACCAGCCCCATCACCTCGCCGTTGCGGATGTCAAGGTTGATGTCGTGCAGCGCCTTGAAGCCGCCGCCGCTTGCGCCAAACAGCAGGCGCTTCGCACCATAGACCTGCTCGATATGGCGCAGCTCCACAAGGCTGTCGCCAGCCGGCTCTACATGATCGGCTTCGCCTTCCAGCAGCCACTGCATGGCAGCATCGATATCCTTCGGCGCACCGGCTACGGGAAAACGGTCGAGCTTCACGTCGGCGCGCGGCACCACCGAAATCAGCGCACGGCTGTATTCATGGTGCGGACGTTCGAGAACCGTGCGGGTCTCGTCCAGCTCGACGATCTCGCCGGATTTCATCACCGCGACGCGATCGGCGATCTGGGCGATGGCGCCCATGTCGTGCGTGATGAGCATCACCGCCACATGGCGCTCCTGCGCCAGCCTGCGGATCAGCTGCAATATCTGCGCCTGCACGGAAACGTCGAGCGCCGTCGTCGGCTCATCGGCGATGATCAGTTCAGGCTCGGAGCAGAGCGCCAGAGCGATCACCGCGCGCTGGCGCATGCCGCCGGAAAACTCGTGCGGCCAGTTCTTCACGCGCCGTGCAGCGTCGGGAATACCCACTGCTTCCAGCTGGCGCACCGCTTCCACACGTGCCTCGGCCCTCGTCATGGGGCGGTGCGTACGGATGGTGTCGACCAGCTGCCGCTCGATGGTGAACAGCGGATTGAGGCTGGTCAGCGGATCCTGAAAGATGGTCGAGATGCGCTTGCCCCGCAGCGCCTGCATGGCTTTGACATTGCGCGCGTCGATCACGTCGCCGGCAAGACGGACCTCTCCGGAGCTGATATGACCCGGTGCCTGCAGAAGACCGGTGATGGCCGCGCCCACGGTCGACTTGCCCGCACCGGATTCGCCCACGATGCCCAGAATCTCGCCGGCAGCGATGTCGAGACCGACATTGCGAACGGCGCTGAAATTGCCGTGGCGGCTTGGAAAATCCACGCACAGGCCGCGGATCGACAAAACCGGAGGATGACTGCCCGTCATGCTCATACCCCTCTCGGATTCAACGCATCGCGCAACCAGTCACCCAGCACGTTGATGGCAAGCGCCAGCGCCAGCAGGGTGACGGCGGGGAACAGAAGGATCCACCACTCCCCTGCGAACAGGAAGTCCTGCCCACTGCGGATCAGTGTCCCGAGCGAGGGCTGCGTGGCCGGCAGGCCGGCACCCAGATAGGAAAGCGTGGCTTCGGTGATGATGGCGAGCGCCAGCGAGATGGTGGCGATCACCATGATCGGACGGCGGACATTCGGCAGGATATGGCGCACCAGCACGATGCGGGTGGGCAGACCCATCATCAGGGCGGCCTGCACATATTCGCGCTGCTTTTCCACCATCACCGCGCCGCGCACCGTACGGGCATAGGAAACCCAGCCCGAAAACCCGATGGCGAGGATCAGCACGTAAACAGCCATCGTATCGCGCGCGCCCGGCGGCAGCAGCGACCGGGTCAGGCCGAAAATAAGGAGCGCAATCAGCAGCGCCGGGATCGAAAGCTGCACATCCGCGATACGCATGATGATGGTATCGACACGTCCGCCGAAATAGCCCGAAACCAGACCCAGCGTGACGCCAAGCGTCATGGAAAGGGCCACGGCGGCAAGGCCGACCAGCAGCGAAACGCGGGTGCCGTAGAGTGTAGCGGAAAGCACGTCGCGTCCCTGATCGTCCGTGCCGGCCACGAAGAACTGACCGGTGAACTCGTTGACGCTCCATGGCGGCGTGTTGGCGGCCATGAGGTCGAGATTGGCGGGATCGAGTATGTCCTGCGGAGCCCACAACGGCGCGCCGAAGCCCGCCACCACGATGACGACCAGCACCAGCGTAGCCAGGAGCGCTCCGAGCGACCGCAGATAGGAATAGCCGATGTCCGACCGGGCAAAGCGCGCGAGCCGTGTGGTCAGTGCGGTCATTGGATGGCTCCGGCGGCACGCAGACGCGGATCGATGAGGTAGTAGATGCAATCGACCACCATGTTGATCGTCACGAAGATGAGCGAGGTCAGAAGCAGATAGGTCGCCATGATCGGCACGTCCGAGAAATTGACCGAGTTGATGAACAGCAGACCCACGCCCGGCCACTGGAACACGGTTTCGGTAACGACGGCGAAGGCGATGATGGAGCCGAGCTGGAGACCGGCAACGGTAACAACCGGCACCATGGTGTTCTTCAGCGCATAGGAGAAATAGATCAGCCTTTGTGGCAGCCCGCGCGCGCGGGCAAAGCGGATGTAGTCCGAATGCATCACCTCCAGCATCTCCGCGCGCACCAGCCGCAGGATCAGCGTGAGCTGGAAAGTCGCCAGCGAGATCGCCGGGAGGATGATTGCCTGCCAGCCGCTTGCGGTCAGCAGGCCGGTCGTCCACCAGCCGATCTTCACCGTTTCCCCGCGCCCGAACGCAGGCAGCCAGCCGAGTTGAACGGAGAAGACGTAAATCAGCGCGATGCTGATCAGGAAGTTCGGCAGCGAGACCGCGATCAGCGAACCTGTCATGCTGATGCGCGAAAAGATCGAGCGCGGGCGCAAGGCCGTCATGACCCCGAGCGCAATGCCAGCCGCCATGGCGAGAATGAAGGACAGCACGGCAAGCTCAAGCGTTGCCGGCAGCCTCTCCACGATCAGATCCAGCACCGGGCGCCCCACACGGGTGGAGACGCCGAAATCGCCATGCAGGATCGAGACGATGAACCGCCAGAACTGGATGTAGAACGGCTGGTCGAACCCCAGTTCCGCGGCAAGCCGCGCCCGGTCCTGCGCGGTGGCATCCTGCCCCAGCATGTTCTGCAGCGGATCACCGATGAAGCGGAACGCGGCAAAAGACAGAAATGCCGTGATCAGCATGACCGGCACGGCAGAAACCAGCCGGCGCAGGAGGAAAGCTATCATTTCTCTACCGAAATGGTTTTGACGAAAACGCTGTTGGAAAGGTTCGGCGTTATCCGGATATTTTTGTGCGCCGCGCGGGCCAGCATCTGCGCATGGATCGGCAGATAGAAGCTCTCATCCTGCACCACCTCCCAGATCTCGGCGATGGTGGCGTTGCGCTTTTCGATATCGGGTTGCGAGCCCAGCGTGGCGATCTTCGCGTCGATTTCGGCATTGTTGAAATTGACGGAACTCCACGCGCCGCGGCCTTCGCTGCGGGAATGGACCAGATTGTCGAAGATGTACTGGGAATCGAAGGTCGAGGCACCCCAGCCCATCAGGTAGAAATCCGTGTTGCCATTGCCCACCATGGGGAACACCACGCCGGCCGGCTGCACGTCGAGATGCACCTTGATGCCGATCTTCGCCATCATGCCCACCAGCGCCTGGCAGATGCGCTCATCATTGACGAAGCTGTCATTGGTGCAGTTGAGCGTCACGGAGAAGCCATCCCCGTAGCCGGCCTCGGCCATGAGCTGCTTCGCCTTCTCGATGTCGACCGGAGGAAGCTTGCCCATCTCCTCGGTGTAGCCGTTGATGAAGGGCGGAGCGATGGTGCCAAGCGGAATGGATTCGCCTCGCATGATCGCCTTGCCGATCACCTCGCGGTCGATCGCCATGTTCATGGCATGGCGCACGCGCTTGTCGGCGAAGGGATTGCCCCTGGCTTCGCCATAGGTGAGCTTGTCGGCACCCATATTGACGCCGAAAAAGATGGTGCGGTTTTCCGGGCCGCGCACCACGCGCAGATCGGGATTCTGCTCCAGCTTGGCAATGTCCTGCGGCGGCACGTCCTGAAGGAAGTTCACCTCGCCGCTGATGAGCGCAGAGACGCGCGTGGCAGGCGACTGGATCGGCGTATAAACGATGCGGTCGATGTCGAGCGGGAATTCGCCGATGCCCCAGTATTTGTCATAGGCCACAAGCTCCGTGCGCCGGTCAGCTTCGCGGCTGACAAGCCGGTAAGCACCCGTGCCGTTCTCGTTGCGGGCGGCAAAATTCTCCTTGCCCGACTTGAAATCCTGCGGCGCAGCAGCGTCATTTGCTTCCGCCCAGGCACGGTTCATGATGAAGATGTTCACCAGATTGTTGACGAGCAGCGGGCTCACGCCCTTCGTGGCTATCCGGACGGTATGCTCGTCGGGCGCAGTCACGGCATCCACTGCCGTAAGCAGCGAGCGGACGTTGGAAGTATCCGACATGGCGCGCTGAATCGAGAAAACAACGTCGTCGGCAGTCAGCGGCGCACCGTCGTGGAAGGTAACGTCCGGGCGCAGCGTGAACTCCCAGATGCCCGGCTCATCAGGCAACATCTTCCATTCGGTGGCCAGAACACCGATCAGCTTGCCATCGTCGGAGCGGGCGACCAGCGGCTCGTAAATCTGATGGTTGAAGGCATGGGTGATGCCCTCATTGTACGCGTGCGGATCAAGGGTCTGCACATCCGAACCGCGCGCCCAGTTGAGCGTTTCGGCCGAGACCGGCGCTGCCGCCATCAAAGCAGCAACCGCAGCCGTCGCCAGCAGCGAAAAGAGAGGCCGGCGGCCGGCCGGGCGGGATGCGGGAGAAAGCTTCTTCACGATACAGGTCCTCCATTGGCGCGGAAAAGCGCCTCAACATGTTCGGGCTATCAGGAGCGCTTCCGACCGGTCAGGCGACGCCGCACCAGTCGAGAATGCTTGCTGCGAATATTTTTGTTGTCGTCCTGATGGATTCGACATCCGCCCATTCGTCGGGCGCATGCTGGTTGGCCCCGAAGGGCCCGTAGCGGATCGGCTGCACGCCGGCGACCGCATAGTGGGCACCGTCGGTCACGCCGATGGAGCCACGCAGCGCGGTCGGCCTGCCGAGGCTGGCGCGGCGCGCGGTGACGATCTTCACCAGCTCATGATCGGCCGAGGTGTTCATCGGCGGGAAATGCAGATCGTACAGGTCCCATTTCACCTCGATCGGATTTTCACGCAGCCACGGGTCGGTGGCGCAGAAATGGGCGACGAAGGCTTCGAAATCCGCACGAATATCGGCACTCGTCTCATGCGGCATGAATTTGTGGTCGATGTCGATCACGGCGACGTCGGGAACGATGCCGGGATTGCTCATGATGATCGGCAGACCATCCTCGCCCAGTCCCGCGCCTATGCGCACCACCCCGACGCCGAAATGGTTGATGCCGGGCGGCATCATCGGATGGCTCTTCACGCGTGAGTTGGCCGCTTCATAATCCCGCAACGCCCCAAGGAAGCGGCTGGCAATATCCGCCGCGCTGATCGGCGGAGCCTTGGGATTTTCCTGCCAGGGCTGCGGGTACATGCCGGTGAAGCGATAGGCCGAATGACCCTGCCGGCCACGAATGGTGATGCGCAGCCATTCCAGACCGCCCTGACTGATGAAAATCTCGTCGCCGCCGGGTTCCGCAATGATGGCGGCAGGGGCCAGATGCCCGGCGCGCACCATGGCCTTCGCGCCCGAACCACCGGCTTCCTCGTCAACCACGGAGTGCAGGGACACCCTGCCCCTGAGCGCAATACCCGCTTCGCGGATGACGCGCAGCGCCTCCACGCAGCAGGCCATGCCCGCCTTCATATCCATGGTTCCGCGGCCCAGCACCCTGCCGTTGCGCACATCGCCGCAAAATGGATCGTAGCTCCATTCGCGCAGGTCACCCACCGGCACCACATCGATATGGCCGCACAGAATAAGGTCGCGCTCGCCATTGCCGGCGCCCTCGGTCTGGGCCAGCAGATTGGGGCGACCGGGCAACGCATCGAAGTTGCTGATGGCGAGATCGCAGCCGGACAACTCGTCGGCGATCAGTGCCTGAACCTGCGCCTCCCTGCCCGCTTCCGGCTCGTCCTGAAACTTCGGATTGACGGATGGAATACGCACGAGATCGCTGGTCAGCCCCACGACCCTGTCGGACTTCGCATCCAGACGCGCCCACACGTCGGCAACAGCGCTATCGATCCTGTCCTGCATATTTCCTCCACATGGCAGCTGCCACCGCCCGGCTTCAGGTCCGGCTCATGGTCAGAGGATTGGGCTGTTCTTGCGCGCCCTTTGTGTTCCCCGGTGCAATCCGCAGGTCAGTATGGGCACAAATCCGTTTGTGTCAATTAAATTTCACTAAGGACATAAAAATGCATAAAAAATGATTTTATTACATTTTAGGCGCAGGCTTCAGCTTTCATTCCGGGTGGTCGTCAGACGCGCCACGAGATCGGAGAAACGTTCCCCCTGCACGGCGACATGCATCCGCAAAGCCGCGGCCGCGCCGTTGCTGTCTCCCGACAATATGGCCTTCACGACACGCTCGTGCTCCGCCAGCGAGGTCTCCATCCTGTTGCGCACACGCAATTGCAGGCGGCGATAGGGCCGCAGCCTTCTGTGCAGGGCAAGGCACTGCTCCTGCAGGAATCCGTTGTGGCTTGCGGCATAGACTGCTTCGTGGAAGACCTCATTGTCGTAATAGTAGGCATCCGCATCCCCCGCTTCAGCCGACCGGAGGCAACGACAATGCGCATCCTCCAGCGCGGCGCGATCATCATCGGTGTAGCGGCGCGCCGCATGTGCTCCGGCCATGGCTTCCAGCTCCGCCATCACTTCGAACATCTCGTAGATGCGATGCGGTGCCGGCTCGACCACGATGGCGCCCCGGCGCGGGCGGATTTCGATGAGGCCGATTGCGCCCAGCTGTATCAGAGCCTCGCGCACCGGCGTGCGTGAAACGCCGAACCGGGCGGCGAGCTGGGTTTCGTCCAGCCGCCTGCCGGCCGGAAATTCACCGCTGACGATTCCATTCTCAATCTGATCGCGCAGCTTCTGGACGATGTTTTGCGACATGGCACCAATCTGAAAATGCAATTCTTGTATACAAGAATGTTGACTTTGTACGCATGAGGAATAGCATGAATCGAAATTGCAGGAAACCTTGCGTAAAATCTCGCATCCTCACGGGTGCCGATACTGTACGTCATTCAACAGGGCGGACCAGCCACAAAGGGGCCTATAATGGGCAGCTTCTCTTCCTTTCGCGATATGCTCGACGCCATTGCCGAGCGCGGTCGCCGGCTGCTCGGCACGTCGCAGAACCCGAAGCAACGGGTGGCGATGGAGGAGATCGTCCTGCAGTGCGAGCACCTGCTCTCAAGCCGCGGCGAAGCGTCAGGCCTGGCTCTGGCGCAGGACATTCTCTCCGCATGGAAAGAACTGGATGACGAGGAGCAACCCCGGTTCATGCGGGAGTTGCTGATCAGATACGGCGCCGATGACGCCCATATCGAAGACGCCATCGAAATGTACCGCAACGACCGCAGCCCGGAAAATCTCGCCGCCCTGCATGAGGCCGCCGAGCCGAAGCGGCAGGAGCTGATCCGCCGGCTCAATGCCGCGCCCGACGGCACCCGCAGCCTGGTGCGGATGCGCGAGAAACTTCTCGGTCTGCTGAAGTCCGAACCGGAACTCAAAGCCGTGGACTCCGACTTCCAGCATCTCTTCGCGTCCTGGTTCAATCGTGGATTTCTGCAACTGCGCTCCATCGACTGGACCACGCCGGCGCATATTCTGGAAAAGATCATCCGCTATGAAGCGGTCCACGCCATCAATGACTGGAACGAACTGCGCAGCCGTCTCGCACCAGCAGACCGGCGCTGCTTCGCTTTTTTCCACCCGCAGCTTTCCGATGATCCGCTGATCTTCGTCGAAGTGGCGCTGACGCGCTCCACGCCCGACAACATCGGCGATCTGCTGGACGAAACACGCGCACCTTTAAAGCCCGGCGAGGCGAACACTGCCGTTTTCTACTCGATTTCCAACTGTCAGGACGGCCTGCGCGGTATTTCCTTCGGCAATTTCCTGATCAAGCAGGTGGTTGAGGAACTGCGCCGCGAACATCCTGCGCTGGAAACCTTTGTGACGCTTTCGCCGGTGCCCGGCTTCGCACGCTGGCTGAAGGCGGCGGGAGAAGGGGACGACACCCTCGAACTCGCCCGCCTGCGCGACCATCTCAGCAGTGCCGACTGGCACCGCAACGCGGAAATCATCGGGGAAGCCACTCCGCTGCTTCAGCGGGCGGCAGCTTATTATTTCCTGACCGCCCGTGCGGCCGGTGGACGGCTGATCGATCCGGTGGCGCGTTTCCATCTCGGCAACGGCGCCCGGCTGGAACGTCTCAATTTCCCGGGCGACGTATCGGCCAGAGGATTGCGTGAGTCACACGGGCTGATGGTCAACTACCTTTACAAGCTCGACGACATCGAGCGCAATCACGAGGCCTATGCCGAGCGGGGCGAAGTCGTGGCCTCGCCGGAGGTCCGCAAATGGCTTGCCGCCGGCTCGCCCGCAAAAACATCTTCCCGGACGCAGGAAAAACTGAATGCCTAACCATCTGTTCCACGCCATTCGCACTGCCCTGCCGGGACTGGATGCTGTCTTCATCGAAACGCAGGACGGCCGCGTGTGGACCTATGGCGATATGCTTGGCCAGTCTGCCCGCATTGCGCATGTGCTGAGGGAACGTGGCGTGCAGCCGGGAGACCGGGTTGCGGTGCAGGTGGAGAAAAGCGCCGAAGCCCTGATGCTCTATCTGGCCTGCGTGCGTTGCGGCGCCGTCTACCTGCCGCTCAACACCGGCTATACGGTGGCCGAGCTCGACTATTTCTTCAACGATGCAAAACCCGCCGTCATCGTCGTTTCCCCCCACAATGCGGACAGGCTCGCTGAGACGGTGAAGGGCTGCGGCGCGGTTCTGGAGACGCTGGACGATCATGGCGGCGGCTCGCTCATGGAGAGCGCCAGGGCGGCTGCCACGGATTTCGACGATGTGGAACGCGGTCCCGACGATCTGGCCGCCATCCTCTACACGTCCGGCACCACCGGACGCTCCAAGGGCGCCATGCTCAGCCATGACAATCTGTTGTCCAATGCGCTGACGCTGCGCGAAAGCTGGCGCTTCACCGCGCAGGACCGGCTCATCCACGCCCTGCCGATTTTCCACACGCACGGCCTGTTCGTGGCCACCAATGTCATCCTCGTTTCCGGCGCGTCGATGTTCCTGCTGCCCAAGTTCGATGCGGATGCCATCGTCGCGCGCCTACCGAAGTCGAGCGTTCTGATGGGCGTACCGACATTCTATGTGCGCCTTGCGCAGGATGATCGCGTCAACCGCGACAGCACCGCCAACATGCGGCTGTTCATCTCCGGCTCTGCCCCGCTGCTTGCCGAAACGCACGACACCTTCCGCGCCCGCACCGGTCACGCCATTCTCGAACGCTACGGCATGACCGAGACGAACATGAACACCTCCAACCCCTATGACGGCGATCGCATCGCCGGCACGGTCGGCTTTCCGCTGCCCGGCGTCGACATCCGCGTCGTGGACATGGAAAACGGCGCCGCCCTTCCGGCCGGCGAAACGGGCATGCTGGAAGTCAGGGGGCCGAATGTTTTCAGGGGCTACTGGAACATGCCGGAGAAAACCAAAGCCGAATTCCGTGACGACGGCTTTTTCATCACCGGCGACCTCGGGCTGATCGACGAACGTGGCTATGTCCATATCGTCGGGCGCGGCAAGGACCTCGTCATCTCCGGCGGTTACAACATCTATCCGAAGGAGATCGAGAGCGAGATCGACCTGATCGATGGCGTTCTCGAAAGTGCGGTCATCGGCGTGCCGCATGCGGATTTCGGCGAAGGCGTGACTGCCGTGGTGGTGCCGAAGAACGGCGCCGCGCTGAAGGAAGACGAGATCCTGGCCGCGCTCGGCGAACGGCTCGCCCGCTACAAGCTGCCCAAGCGGGTGCTGTTCGCGGAGGAACTGCCACGGAACACCATGGGCAAGGTGCAGAAGAACTTGCTGCGCGAAGCATGGAAGGATCTTTACGCCTGACGGCGGAGCACTCTCCGCCGCCCCGAACCGACACCGGCGTGACCACCACCGCTGCGCCCGGCGCAGCGGTTGGATATGGTAGCGTCAGCCCGGCCTCTTGCGGATGAGGCGGCGGGCCTTGTCGCGCAGGCCGCGCATGACGTTGCGCGCCTCCCGGTAAAGATGCATCTGCGAGGCGGCCTGTCTGGCTGCCTTGTCGGCAGCGGGCGTCAGCCCGATGATGAGCGTTCCCATGCGCATCCGCTCGCTCCACAGGCGGCCCATCACCGGATGGTCGGGCACCGCGCAGGAATCCGTGAACTGGATGTTCGGATCCTCCAGATGCTGACGGGTCACTTCGAGCATCAGCAGGGTCCCGGGGGAGAAGGTGGAAAGGCTTTCATCATAGGCCGTCTTCCACGTGTAAGCGACGCCCTGCTCGACGAACACGACAAGACTGGCGATCACACGGCCGTCCAGCGTCAGCGAATGGATGCGGCACATGTCGCGCTCCGCCAGCCTGTGCACCGCCTCGCGGGCGAAGGCAGCCTGAAAGCGATCGACCGTCATGGCCGTGCCCTTGCGGCCCTTCCAGCCGGCGGCCTCCAGAGCAAGGAAGCTCTCCATCGCCGTGCGCACCTCTTCCGGCCCGCGTGCCACCTCATGCGCAACCGCGCCGAGCTCCTCCAGCCGACGGCGCAACCGGCGAAATTCGCGCACGTGATGCGGCCGCAGCGAGGCCTTCAGATAGGCATCTCCCTCCAGCTCGCTGTCGAGAACCGGCCGCTCGACCTCTGCGACTGTGATCAGGGAAAGCTGGCGCGTTTCCGCCACCGAGCGCAGCACACGCGCCATCTGCCCTTCGAGGCGCATGTCGGGCAGCACCAGAACCTGCGGCAGTTGCAGATGCGGCCGTGACAGGATGGCGAGGCAATCCTCCACCACGCCCAGCGGATCGTCATAGTCCACCAGCGGCGTGCCGACCGGCCCGAACGGGTTCGACCATGCCCGCATCACCGGCACCGAGAACGGTACGTTCGGACGCTCCACCGAAAACGGCATCAGAAACCGCAGCCGCGAGCGATGCTCGTCGCCGTCCCGGATCACCGCCAGACGCACTTCGCGGTCCTCCAGCCTCGGCATCGCCGGAGCCAGAAAGCGCGGATTGAAGAAGATGTTCGGCTCGATGGCGCGGGCAACGAGGTGATCAAGTTCCTCCACCAGTTCAAAGCCCGCATTCGCCGGATAGATGGCCAGCGTACGCTGCGGGCGCCGGTTGGTGAGCAATTCAAGCTGCGAAGGATCGGTGCCCTCACGCACCAGCCCGGCAAGCTCCGAGACCAGCGTGCCGGCCGGGCCCCCGCTTGCCTCCTCGATCAGCGGAACAGCAGCCATTATGCAGCGCTCCTTGCCGGAATGAAGATCGTCATGACAATACCAAGTTTACGCCAGACCGTGAAGGACAGGCCGGCGGCTTCGAAGATCATGGCAAACGCGGTCGCCATGGCCGCTCCCCACAGGCCGAAAGTGGGAAGTAGCAGAACGTTGAGCACGATGTTCAGCGCCAGCGTGGCGGCGAACACCACAGCGCAGCTGTTCTGATGTCCGCTCATCGTCAGCAGGCTTTCGCACGGCCCGACGGAGGCGCGCGCCACAACACCGACGACAAGCAGGAAAAGAAGCGGGTAGCCGGACTGGAACCCCTCGCCGAACAATCCGAGCATCGGCCTGCCCAGAGCCAGAACAACGACCGCCATGGCGAGCGAGGGCCAGAAGGTCCAGGACACGGTTTCGCGCGCGAAGGCCGCAAGCCGGTGCCGATCACCGTGAGCGAACTGCGCATAGCGCTGGGCGGAGCCGGCTTTGACCGCGAAATAGACGAAATGCACCAGCGCCAGCGTTTTCACGGTGGCGAAATAGACGGCCACCTCCTGCGGGTCGCGATAGAAACCGACCATCAGCACATCGGCATTGGTGAGCAGGTAGAAGAAGCTGTCGACGAGGAAAATCGGCAGTGAGATGAAAAACCACTGGCGCAGCAGGATCCGGCTGTCGCCGGCGGGAATGGTTGCCGAAACCCTGCTGCCAAGGCTCAGCAACTGGCCGAGCGCGGTGACATAGGTGGCCGCGATTGCCGCGATGATGGCCGTGGTCGCATCGGCCGGGCAGCCGGCGAGCAGGGCTGCCCCCATGAAGACGAGGATGAGCACTGGCCGCGAAATATAGGTCGGCAGCAGGGCCGACAGCGCCCATGAATGCGCGCGCGACACGCCCTGCAGAAGATCCGTCAGCGCCACCATGGGAAGGCACAGCAGGCCAAGCAGAAACGGCACCACATGATAATCTTCGATACGATCGGCGAAGAGCCAGACACCGGCAGCCCCGGCAAGGGCGGTCAGGGTGGAAGCGGCCAGAACCACATGCCGGCTGACGCGGACGATTCCGCGCAATTCCGCCAGCATGCCCCGTTCGCGAAATTCCGGAATGAAGCGGATGACGGAGGTGCTGAAACCGAGACAGGAGATGGAGCCGACGATCAGCATCGTCACCCATACCAGAACGAAGATGCCGTATTCGAAACTGCCCATCCAGCGCGCCATCAGCACCTGGCTGAAAAAGGCGATCGCAGCGCTGACGACACGGACCATGAAAGCGATGGCGGACATGCGCCCTGCGGCGCCGCGCTCATCCGAACCCGACGCGATGGCATCGATCTGCGCCAGCAAAGGCCGCAGGCGCAGCGCAAGGCGCTGCGGCAGCAACCGGTCAGCCGCCATGGTAGCGGAAAAACGCACCCACTACATCTCCGTAATCCGCAAGGTCGACATCCCTTCTAGGAGCCAACCCCTTAAGAAACGGTACGGTGATGAGATTTGGGGGCCGGCGGCCCCGCCGCCGCGCTATGCCGCCAGAACGTCCTGCCATTCCTTGTGGCGGCGGAATTCGGCCGCCACATAGCCGCACACCGGCGTGATTTTCGTGCCGGTCTCGCGGGCATCGGTAACGGCATGGGCAACCAGTTGCGCGCCCACGCCCTTGCCGCGCGCCGAGGGCGGCACGAAGCTGTAATCGATCGAAATATGGCCGGGGCCGCTGCGCACATAGGTGAGATAGGCTTCCTCACCGCTCTCCAGTGGCAGCACGTAGCGACCTTTGCCGCCATCTTCGGCCTTGCTGATTTCCGTTCCCATCGCGATCTTCACCTTTACTTCTTCAACACATCCGCCCATTCGGGATGGCGCCTGAACTGAGCCGCAGCAAAGGGGCACAGCGGAATGATGAGCTTGCCAGCCGCCCGTGCATCCTCGACCGCCCTTGTCACCAGCCGCAGTCCCGCACCCTGACCGCGAAAGGCGTCCGGCACACCGGTATGGTCGATGATGATCTGATTGTCGCCCACCTTCGTGAACGTCATCTCAGCCTCCGCACCATCCGGCCCACGCAGGACATAGCGGCCCCTGGAGCCGGTCTCTTCGATTTCCACGTCTGGTATCAGTTCACTCATCGGGATGCTCCTGTAACCGGCACGGCCGACAAAAAGCGGCGTGCAGCCTCAGCCTCACTGGGGCGCAGCTCATGCCCGCCCTCATGCCATTCCAGTTCCGTCGTCACGCCCTGACTACGGAAATACGCTTCCAGCCGCAGGGTCAAGTCAGGCGGGCATATGGGATCGTGCCGCCCCGCCGTGATCAGCACCTCACGCCCGGCAAGCCCCGCCTGTGGTTCCGGCACGAAGGGGATCAGCGGATGCATCAGCACCACGCGCGAAAACAGCTCCGGAGCAGACAGCATCACCGAAGCAAGGATATTGGCTCCGTTCGAATAACCGAGACCGTAAATTTCCCCGGCTCCCGCCGTCCGCGCCCTCGCATCGGCATGAACATGCGCATGCACGAAACCCTTCATCTTGTCCGTCGCGCGGGCAAGATCGGCCATATCGTATCTGCTTTCGGCGAGACGGCGAAAGAAACGCGCCGCGCCCATTTCCGAAACGTCGCCACGCGGCGCCACCACCGTGGCGCCGGGCAGCAGGTTACGCGCCAGCGGCAGCAGCTGCATTTCATTGCCGCCGGTGCCGTGAAAGACGAACAACAAGGGACCGCCTTTCACGCCCTGCACGATACTGTGCACATAGGCATCGGTACTCATGACGGGCTCCTCAGTCTTCGAGCGGTTGCAGATGCTGTTCGAGATAGCTGCGCAGATGCTCATGCTGTGTCGGCAGCTTCAGCGCATCGCCGAGATGCGCGCGGTCCTCGTCACGGTCGAAACCGGGCTCGTTGGTTGCAACCTCGAACAGAACGCCACCGGGTGTGCGGAAGTAGATCGCCCAGAAATAATCCCGGTCGATGACCGGCGTGACCTGATAGCCGGTATCCAGCAAGGCCTTGCGCACCTCAAGCTGCTTTTCGCGGTTTTCGACCGCGAAAGCGACATGGTGAACCGAGCCGCCGCCAAGATTGGCAAACGCCGCACCCGGCATCACCTCGATGTCGACGGTATCGGCGCCATTGCCGGGCTCAAGCGCAAGCCGGCGCAGATTGCCGGACCGCCCGACCTCGCGATAGCCCATGAAGCCGAGAAGCTCTTCGGTGGCTGCGCCATCGCGCAGGCGCATCGAAACGGAATGGAAGCCGTGAATGCCCATATCCCCGGGAACACCTCCATGGGTCCATGGCGCGCGCGTGTCGCCGTCCACCTCGACGAGGGCGAGGCCTTCGCCATCGGGGCCGGCAAAGGTCAGGCGCTGTTCGCCAAACCGCTCCTGCCGGGCTAGCTCCGCTACCCCCGCATCGCCGAGACGGCCTTCCCAGAAGCCGAGCGAACCACGCGGAACAGCGTAGACGGTGGTGCCCACTTCGCCCACGCCGGGGCGACCCTTGCCGATATGCGGGAAAGGAAAGTAGGTCATGACCGAACCCGGCGTGCCAACCTCGTCTGCATAATAGAGGTGGTAAACATCCGGCGCGTCGAAATTGACGGTCTGCTTCACACGCCGCAGACCGAGCGCTCCGGTGAAGAATGCATTGTTGCGGCGGGCATCACTGGCCATGAGCGTGACGTGATGCAGTCCCCTGATCTGATCGAGCATGATGTGGCGCTCCTTTTTGGAGGGTACGGCCCATAAATCCATGAAGGGCCGTGTTGATCGCCAATATGGGCGCAGGCATGTGGTGCGCAAAGATATCGGAGCGGCAATAGTCCGTATCCGAAGGGTGAACAATGGCCTTGCTTTGTTCACCAAAGCAGAAGGCCCGCACCGGCGGGTGCGGGCCTTTGCAGAAAGCAGATGTCCTCAGCGAACCATAAGGCGCTGCTGCTCGCGATTGTCGGCGTAGCTGTCCTTGTCGTAGGCCGGATGCGCCTCAAGCTGTTCCTTGGTGAACTCGGTGTACAGATACTTCTTGCCGTCCTTGTCGGCCATTACCCTGAAAGTATCCATGCCGACCGCCACCGGCTTGGAGCCGATGCCGAGGAACCCGCCGACATCGATGATGACCGCATCGACCTGCCCGTCCGGAGTGAGCACGGCATCGCCGATCTCGCCGACCTTGACGTCATCGGCGCCGTAGACGGTCGTGCCATCCAGCTCCTTGGCGCTGACATCGGTCATCTGCACCTCGGTCAGGGTCGACTTGTCGATGGCAGCTGTCGAAGTCGCGTCACGCTGCTCGTTCGGGGCGGCAGCCGTATCGGTCGCCGGAACTGCTGCCGGAGCGGCGGCCGAATTGTCAGCGCTTGTCGTGGGGGCAACGTCATAGGCGCGGCGGTCGAAGTCCGGCAACGCTTCCAGCGATTCCTTGGTCGCCTCGACCACCAGCCAGCGATCGCCGTCACGCTCGGCCCATGTCGCCTTGTCGAAATCGAAGGCGACATTCTTCTGGCCCATGCCGAGGAAACCGCCAACGCCGATCACCAGCGATTGAGCCTTGCCTTCAGGTGAAAGCACGACATCATTTACCTTGCCGATGTCCTGTGCCTCATCCCCGGTGCCGTTGTAGACGCTTTCACCAATGATGAGGGAAGCAAGATTGCCTTCGGCCGGCGCGATCACCGGTGCGGTAGCGGCAGGCGCTTCGCTCACGGTATCCGTGGTCGTCACACCCGGAGCGCGCTCCGTTGCAGGCGCAGGCTTGTAAGGGGTGGAATCAAAGGCCGGCTGAGCTTCCAGCGCCTCCTTGGTCACGTCGGCAATCAGCCAGCGATCTCCATCCTTTTCAGCCCATTGCATCTTGTCGAAGTCGAACGTCACATCCTTGGCACCCAGCCCAAGGAAGCCGCCGACACCAATCACGGCGGACTCTACGTTGCCATCCTTGTCCAGCACAAGATCGGTGACCTTGCCGATATTCTGGGCATCTTCAGCCGTACCGTTATACACGGTTTCGCCAATGATATTGGAAGCCAGATGGCCATCGGCGCGAACCGCGGGTGCTGCCGGCTGTTCAGTGGCCGCGGTCGGCGGCGTGGTTGTCGCAGGCGCGGTAGCGTCCTGGGCCATGGCACCAGTGGCAACCAGCGTTGCGAGCGCAGTCGTTGCAAGAAGCTTGCGGATCATATCGTCTCTCCTCGTGTATCTTCGGTTCAAAAACCGTGAGCATCTCTGCGAATATCATGATGAATCCGCAGCTTGATTGCTGATTTGAGAACGTGTGATCTTGCCCCTTGTTCCAAAAAACATCTCTCCATTCGCAGGAAAAATCCACCTGATATAGCGGAACTAAACTTCCACTGTTCCGTTACATGCGGCGCCAGAGATACCTGCCGGCGCAATTCTTTTCGCGATCTGAAAGGATGCGACATGCGATTTTCCGCAGTGCTCAACAGGGACGGTGGAACGCTGCGCACGACCGATCTCGACGGTTTTTGCGCCTTCATGTCCCGTACGTTGCAGGCGGCGGGCCATCATGTCGACATCGCCGTTGTATCCGGCACCGAAATGCCCGCCGCGATCGACAAAGCGGCGGCGGCGCCGGACATTGACATTCTGCTTGCAGGCGGAGGCGACGGAACCATATCTGCCGCCGCTGCACGGCTGATGGGCAAGCAGAAGGCCCTTGCGGTCCTGCCAGCCGGCACGATGAACCTCTTTGCCCGCAGCCTCGGCATCCCGCAGTCACTTGAAGCCGCAGTGGAAAGCTTTGCGGCCGGCACAGTCAGGAAGGTGGATATCGCCACGGCCAATGGGCGCCCGTTCATCCACCAGTTCTCCGTCGGCATGCACGCCCGCATGATCCACCTGCGCGACAAGATGGAATTCGGCTCGCGTCTGGGAAAGATCGGCGCATCCTTCAGGGCCGCCTGGGCAACGCTGATCGACCCGCCGGCGATGCATGTCACGCTGATCATGAGCGAAACAGAGATAGAGGCGCGCGCCAGCGCTGTCGGAATCACCAACAACCTGTTCGGCGAAGGTCATCTGCCCTATGCCGACGACCCGGCCGGCGGCGTTCTGGGCATCTATCTGACGATGGCGCAGACACGCGGCGCGGTGCTGAAGTTCGCTTTCAACGCGGCGCGCGGCAAATGGCGTGACAATGAGCATGTCGAAATCCATCAGGCCGAGCGCCTGACGCTGAAAATACGCGCTTCAGGAAAAAAGCCTCATGCGGCCATGGACGGCGAACTTGTCGGGCTGGACAATGAGACTGTCATCGAAATTCACCCGAGGGCTCTGAACGTTCTTGTTCCGGCGACAGTCTGAGGGGCTCACTGTTGAGCCGGAACAGTCTCGGTGGCAGAGGTCTGCCCGGCGGGAGCATCCGGCCTAGGCACCAGCAGAGCGGTGGCGGCCCATGCCGCCAATGCCAGAACGATGGCGCAGATCAGGATGACGAGCACGCGACGCCCTTTGCGTCCCTGCCTGACTGCCTGCTCGCGAAATATCCTGGCCATGTCCTGTCTCCTTGCCGATGGCAGGGCGCGGATGCCCCACCTTGCAGGTTCAACGAGGCCGGAAAGCTATGGTTCCCGGACAGGGACTGAAGCCGACTGAAGCCTCAGTCCCGTTCGGTATCGGGATCAGGCCCGCGGCGGCGGGGCGCCGAGTTTTCACGGTAGATCACATAGGCCAGAACAGCTGCCGCCGGGCCAAGAATGAGACCCGGGCCAGCCTTGCTGCGCGCCAGCGCCGGCAGCACGGCTGCAAGTGCTGTCATGCCCAATGCCGTCATGTCAGCGCCTCGCCTTCTTCTGAGGCGGCGCGCTCTGGAACGCGCGCTGAAGCGGAATATCAGGACGATAAGCCCGGCAAGGAGGAGAAAACCGACCCCGAAGCCGACAGATGTTTCAAGCGAGCCATAGTGACGGGCGGCCCAGACATAAAGCGCGCCGATGAGAAATCCGACGCCACACAACGCGGCGATCGCGGCCAGCCCGTAGCTTATCGCTGCGATTCTGGCTCGCTTCAATGCGTATGCGGTCTCGCCCGAGGCGAGACCGGCGATCAAAGATACGAGTGCCCCCATGGGATCGACGCCGTCAGCGGCGCGACAGGAGGCCGACCAGGAAGCCGAGGCCCGCCGCAATGGCAAGCGACGTGACCGGCTTTTCCCGAACGTTCACGAGAACCTGCTCTTCCAGATCACGGGCGTTGGTCTTCAGGCTGTCGATGGCTGCCTCACCCTGCACGCGCAGCTGCTCCACACCCTGTGCAGCGGCCTTGCGCGCTGTGCCATAACCCTGCTCGCCGGTTTCCGCGAGATGCTTGCCCAGCTTTTCGATATCGGCCTTGAGCTGACGAATCTCTTCTTCAAGGTCAACATTATTCTTGTTGTCGGTCGCGGATTTTCCGGCTGCTGCGGCCATGATAAAACTCCTTGGTGGTTAATGTAGCCGGGATCACAACGCCGTGAAGGCGCTAAGGTTCCAGCCCTATTGTCTGGAATGGAAGGCTTTTTTCACGCCCAAGTCCAGCGCGCATTGCAACTTCACACAAGCGGGCGCCGACCCGTCCCCAGCCCCTCCCATCCGGCGATCAACATCAGTTCCTTCAGATTGATGACCCTGCATCCTCCTTCCTGCCACTCGATCATGCCGAGCCGGGAGAGCTTGCGCAGCGTCTTGTTGGTATGGACAAGCGAGAGCCCGAGCGTATCGGCAACATGCTGCTGGGTGACGGGAATGATCAGGCGGCGGCCGCTGCCAAGTCCCGTGCAGCGCGCCCTTTCGTGAATGAAGGCGATGAGATATGCGGCCCGTTCCATGGCGCTGCGCCGGCCGACGCTGAGCAGGTTCTCGTCCAGCATGCGTTCTTCCCGCGAAGCCAGCCAGGTAATATCGTAGCCCAGCCCGGGGTGCTTTCTGTAGAGTTCCAGGAGCCTGCTTCGGTCGAACACGCACAGTATGGAGTCCGACAGCATTTCTATGGAATGCTGCATTTCCCCCTCGATGCTTCCCTGCAGCCCGATCAGATCACCCGGCATCAGGTAGTTCAGGATCTGCCGGCGACCATCTTCCAGCAGCTTGAAGCGGAACCCCCATCCGGACAGCAGGGTGTAAAGATGCGGCGTGCGGCTGCCCTCGACCAGAACGGCGCTCCCCTTCTGCGCCAGCAGTTCCCCTTTCTTGAAGCGATTGAGGAACTCCAGTTCGTCGGGCTCAGCTTCACGAAACGCTGGCAGGGAGCGCAGGGGGCAGCTTTCGCACGGATACAGCCTGCCCTGCACGGTGGCCGGCAGGACATATTGTTTTGTGTGTGTTGAGGTAATTGTCATCGTTGAGAAATCGCCTGCGGGGCGGAAGGTTCCTCCGCTACGGAAATGACGCCTTCCCTATGTCATTTTTAAATGACAGGAACATTCCCGAAACGGCATTCTGCCGTTTTCGGGAGTATCCGCCTGTGCCTGGCCCGCTTAACGGACTGCGAATCCTGCTCGTCGAGGACGAGTATCTTATTGCCATGGATGTAGAGACGATCTGCCTTGAGCAGGGGGCCGCCAGCGTCTCGATTGTCGGACGCAGTGCGGAACTGGAAGACGACACATTGTTGCGGGAAATCGACGCGGCCATCATCGATGTGATGCTGGCAGGAGTTCCGACATTCCCGTTCGCCGGGCGCCTGCAACAGGAGGGCATACCTTTCATATTCGCGTCTGCCCACGGGCAAAGCGAATATATCAGCACGCATTTTCCCGACATAAAGCTCGTTGAAAAGCCTTATGCCGGGTCCGATCTGGTTGAGGCCCTCGCCGAAGCGAGGGACGCATCGAGACCTCAGTCGGCCGGTGACGTCATCACCTGAGTTGAGATCGCGTCCGGCCCAAAATCCTCTTCCCCGGAAATCTTGAGAATTTCCTGCAGGCGCGTGCGTGCGCGGCTGACACGGCTTTTGATCGTGCCAATTGCGCAATCGCAGATTTCAGCCGCTTCCTCATAGGAAAATCCGGAAGCTCCGATCAGGATGATCGCCTCGCGCTGGTCGTCCGGCAAGCGTTCAAGCGCGCTGCGGAAGTCCTTGAGGTCAAGCTGGCCGTGCTGGGCAGGGTGAACCGCCAGCCGCGCCGTCATGATGCCGTCGCTGTCCTGAACCTCGCGTCCGCGCTTGCGCATCTGCGAGTAGAATTCGTTGCGCAAAATGGTGAACAGCCACGCCTTCAGATTGGTGCCCGGCTGAAAGCTCTCATGCTTGTCCCATGCCTTGACGAGCGTTTCCTGAACGAGATCGTCGGCCTTGTCGACATTCTGCGACAACGACACGGCGAATGCCCGCAGACTGGGTATAGATTTCAGAAGCTCGTCTTTAAAACCCGCGGATACGGCCATGCATCAGTCCTTGTCCTGAGACGTCTCGGCGTGCTCGAGTTGACTGAGCAATTGCGCAAAGCGATCAGGAACCTCGTCATGGACCAGATCGTCGTAATATTGCTTCAGCTTGCGTCCGATCTCGGAATTGGGTCCAAGATTGTCTTCGGCCCTGCCCTGGCGTCCCGAGGTTCCGGCCGCTCTGTTTTTATCCAATGTGTTCATTCTGCCTTTCGTCCCTACCCTGACCGTCTGTTGCATCACGCCGTCGCACGAAACGAAACAGACGCAGCCCCCGCTGGTTGATCGATCCGGGCGCAACGTCTCTTAGCCAAATTAGTTCCACGATTGTTGGAACTTTTTGCATTCCTGCGGGTTTTCGGAGCCTGAGGCCTTGCATAACCATGCATTCGGCCTTTCAAGCAACGCGTCACATGAGGGAGACGTATATCGTGAGTCTATCCGCCGCCATTGCCCCGCATCTGCCTTTCCTGCGCCGCTTCTCGCGAGCCGTCTCAGGTTCCCAGGAAAGTGGCGACGCCCTCGTCGCGGCAATGCTTGAGGCGATCATCGCCGACACCAGCATCTTCCCGAAAGCCTCCAGCGACCGCATCGCCCTGTACAAAATATTCACGCGGATGTTCACGTCCGTCTCCATCCGCATTCCCCAGGACCAGTCCGAAGCGCCCGACTGGGAGCAGCGCGTGGCCGCCAATCTCAATGCTTTGGCCCCCCGCCCCCGTCAGGCTTTCCTGCTGGTTGCGGTGGAAGGCTTCGATGAAAAGGAAGCCGCAGAAATTCTGGATCTGGACGACGCCAGCTTTTCGAGCCTCCTTTCGGAGGCCAGCAACGAAATTTCACGGCAGGTGGCTACAGATATCCTCATCATCGAGGACGAGCCGCTGATCGCCATGGACATCGAGGAAATGGTGGAAAGCCTCGGGCACCGTGTCGTTGGCATCGCACGCACCCACGCGGAAGCCGTCGGCATCTTCGCCAAGTCGCATCCGCGCATGGTTCTGGCCGACATTCAGCTCGCCGACGGCAGCTCGGGCATCGATGCGGTCAACGAAATCCTGGCCGCCACCTCCGTGCCAGTGATCTTCATCACCGCCTTCCCCGAGCGCCTGCTCACCGGCGAGCGCCCGGAACCGGCTTTCCTCGTCACCAAGCCGTTCAATCCCGACATGGTCAAGGCGCTGATCAGCCAGGCCCTGTTCTTCGACCGGCAGGCGAAGGCGGCCGCCTGATATTTTTGCACATGCCACGGAACCATAGGCCAGTGACGGCGTTTTCCTCCATAGGCGCAAGAGAAGATAAAGAGGATAAAGATCAATGCTTTACTGGACCCTTGTATTCCTTGTGGTGGCCATCATCGCCGGAGCTCTCGGCTTTGGCGGCATCGCTGGAGCATCAGCCGGAATCGCCAAGATCCTCTTCTTCATCTTCCTGGCGTTCGTGCTCATATCGCTGCTGGCGGGCATTTTCCGCCGGACCTGACCGCGTCGGTTTCCCCCAACTGGAAACCGCCCCCCTCAACCGGTTTCCAGCCGCCGCCGGGCAGCGCTTTCCAGAAGAGCACTGCCCGGCGGAACGCATTTTGACGAATTCTCTTTAGTAGGATAGCCCTACCGGCACCAAGAGAGCAGAACACAAAATGGGTTCAGACAACGGTTCCAGATCGCCTCTGCGGCCGGAAGAGGAGGTCATAGACCCTTCTCTTCGGGATGAATCCGTGCTTGGCCGGGCCTTGCTCCACGCTTTGCGAAACGCCGGCGTTTCCGTGTTGTTTCAGGATAACGAGCTCAGAACCGTATGGGCCCGCAACATGGCCGCCCCGTGGATGCAGGGCAGCCAGGGCGACACCATCCTGCCCCCGTCCCAGACCGCCCGTATCATCGCGGCGCGCGAGGACACCATCGCCACCGGCAACGCCCACCGTTTCGAGATCAACGCTCCCGGTGAAGATGGCCTGCGGTGGTTCGAAATCTGGGTAGATCCCGATCACGACGAGCAGGGCGATATCCGCGGCGTCATGACCACCAAGGTGGAAACCACGGATCGCAAGCGCCGCGAGCAGAGCCTGCGCGCCTTGCTGCGGGAAGTCAGCCACCGCTCCAAGAACCTGCTGGCGATCATCCAGAGCATCGCCAGTCAGACCGGCCGCCATTCCGACAATATTTCCGATTTCCTGACCAGCTTTCAGGGCCGCCTGCAATCCCTTGCGGCATCTCAGGATCTTGTGACCTCGTCGAACTGGCGGGGAGCTGAGCTGCGCGAATTGATCAACGGCCAGCTCGGCCACAACATCGCCTATGCCGACAGCGAGCTGATTTTTGAAGGGTCGAACCCCTACCTCAACCCCAATGCAGCTCTGCATATCGGCCTCGCCATGCATGAACTGGTGGTGAACTCCCTTTCCTACGGTGCACTGTCACATCCGGGCAGCCGCATCACGGTGCGATCGAGGATGGAGCAACCCGAAGAGCTTGCTGATGCGCCGGCGCTCCATCTGTCATGGGTGGAGCAACTGGACGAAGGCAGCGTGCTGCCCCCCCACCGGGATTTCCGGCGCGTCACACTGGAGCGTGTCGTGCCGGCGGCGCTGAGCGGACAGGCTTCGCTCGAACTGGTGGACAACAGGCTGGAATATCATCTGGTCGTACCAGCAGCGAATTTTGAGAGCACAGGCGACGAATCCACCGCGACGCCTTAGGAACCTTACGTCAACCCGCGCGTTTTCTTTCCCAGAGGAAAACGCCATGGAACACATAGCCGCAGTTCTGCTGATTATCGGATGCTCCGGTGACCTGACGGAATGTGTCGAGTTGCCTGCTCCGGCTACAGTCTTTGAAACCTACGAGGAATGTCGGGTCGAACGCCAGCCCGCGCTGAAAGCGCTGTCGGGTCGAACGGACCGCGTTTTCGGCACCTGTATTCCGGTCGATCCGGCTCTTGAAGATGACTATGCCGAGATCGTGTGGAAGGTGCATCCGGACGGCAAGCTGGAAGCAAGTGTGGAGAAGGGCGAAACGCAAGTCGCTTCAAACGGTCATCACCCTTGAAAGAGCGATATTGCCCGAAAACAAAATCGCTGGCACAAGCTTGACGCTATCGGCTTGTTCGGCAAGTGATCGCTGCAAGGCGAGGGAAAGAGAAGCGAGAGGAGTGACTAAATGCGGAAGATAATCGTCGCCCTGGCGGCAATCGTGGCGCTGAGCGGCTGCACCACCACGGAACAGGATGTTGGTGTGGGTGCTGTCGCTGGCGCAGCCATCGGCGGAATTGCCGGCGGCACCAAGGGCGCCCTCATAGGCACCGCCGTCGGCGCTGGTTCCGGCTTGCTGGTGCGCAACCTGCGCAATGGCTACTGCCAGTATCGCGATCCGAATACGCGCCGGATTTACACGGCCCGCTGCAACTGATCGGCGAATGGGGCGCGCATCTTCCTCAGCCGGATGAGTTTTCCGGACGGAAAGAGTTCTCCATGATCCTGCGAAAAAGGCCGGCTAAGCCGGCCTTTTTTCATATCCGCGCCAGTACGGTTCGAGCGTTTTACTTCAGCGGCACCTTGATCTCTACCTGCAGGCCGCTCGGCAGGAAACGGCGGTCTATCGAGCCATAAAGCTCGCGGGTAATGTTCATATTGATGAGCTTGGTGCCGAAACCCGTCGTTGCAGGCTCCTTGAGGCCCGCCTGTCCCGACTCGCGCCAGTTCAGGACAAGCGATTTGTTTCGACCGGCCCTTTCCACCCGCCACTCCACCTTGAGCGCGTCGACCGAGTTTCCCGCCTCGCCATATTTCAGTGCATTTGTCGCAAGCTCGTGAAAAGTAAGGCCAAGCGCCTGCGTGGCTGTCTCGTCGAGCAACACCTGCGGGCCTGACAGCAGCCCCTCGGGCAGATCCTTGCCAAACACCTGACCGAGCTCGATCCGCAGCAACTCGCGCAGATCCGCCTTCTGCCAGCGCGAGCGCGTGAGCATATCCTGCGAGGCGGCCATCGCCTGCAGACGTGCCGCGAAGGAATCTGAAAATTCCTTCACATCGGCGGAATGCGAAGCGGTCTGGCGCGCAATGGCCAGAACCCGGGTTATGAGATTCTTGATCCTGTGCTTCATTTCCTGAAGCATCAGATCCTTTTCGACCAGACTGTGCTCGGCCGTCTGGTGCAGCTTTTCAGCCGCATCGTAAGCCCGCTCCTTGTAACGGGCAACGAGCGCGATGGCGCCGGCCAGCAGCAGCCCGAAGAGCCCGAGCATGACGGGAATGGCCCGCGACGAAGGCGGGGAGAATGCCGTGGTCGGCTCGAACTGCAGGGTCCACTGCCGGCCGGCGATCGTAAGCCGCCGGATGTCCACGATCCGGCCCACACCGGTGACGGCTGGCGTGGCGGAAGTGAAAATCTGGTTCTGCGCTTCTATGGCGCCATCGTAGATTTCCAGATGAACAGGCAGCAGCGGCAAACGCCGCAAGGCCGTCTGGAACAGCTCACTCGCCTGAAACGCCGCGTACAGAACACCGGGTGTAGCGGAAGCCTCGCCGGAAGTGCCGGCTTTGAGGCGGGAGAAGACGATAAAACCCGGATAAGGCTCGACGCCGCTGTTCCCACCCAGCATCATCGGGGCGGTGGCATGCTGCGTGTCGTCGCGCATGGTCGCTTCTATCGCCTGCCGGCGGATGGGTTCGCTGAACATGTCGAACCCAAGCAATGTATCGCTGGATGGCTTCAGCGGCTCGAAGAAAACCACCGGCGCACGCCACTTCTGATCCGACTGGGGGTAGATCTGACGTTCCACCCCCTGTTCGTCACGAATCCGGCGTTCAACGAGCGCCTCGCTCCCCGCGTCAACGAGCTGCAGAAAACCGATGCCGCGCAGGCCGGGAAAGCTGCCCTCTATATCAAGCGCCGAAATGAAAGCCCGGAATTCATTTGCCGAAACACGGTTGTTGTGTACCGCGAAGAATGCCTGGGTGGCCTTGAGGAGGGTAAGATGAAGATCAAGGCGGGTTTCGATGCGCGAAATGGCGTCATCCACGGTCGCTTCGAACTTGATGCGCGTCGCTTCCTGCGTCGCAAAATAAGCGAAACCGGCCATCACCATGCTGATCAGCGCGACAGCCAGGAATGTCAGAAGCGGAAAGAGTTTCTTCAACTGGCGACGCTACTCCGAAGCAGGGAATGCATTTCTAGCAAGTCCTCACGCCAAGGCAAGCAGGGCTCGGAGAAGCGCCGGTAACGGCATGGCTGTCACGCAGCGATTTTCAGGGCTCCCGGCCCCGGCACGGCACCGGGCGGGCATTTGCCCAGAATGATCATGCCGAGCACCTCGTCCTGCGTGACGTCCTGTGTACGTGCCGTGCCGACCACCTGCCCGTTCTTCATGACGCATACCCGGTCGGCGAGATCGAACACGTCATGAATGTCGTGGCTGATGAGGAAAATGCCGATGCCGTCGGCCTTGAGCTGGCGCACCAGTTCGCCGACCTGCGCCGTCTCCTGCGGACCGAGCGCCGCCGTCGGCTCGTCCATGATGAGGATGCGCGCGTTGAACAGGATGGCGCGGGCGATCGCGACCGACTGGCGCTGCCCGCCGGAGAGCTTGATCACCGGCTCCTTGAAGCGCTGGAAGCGCGGATTGAGGCGGCCCATGACCTTGCGCGCCTCGGCTTCCATGGCGACGTCGTCCAGCGTGTTCCAGCGCGTCATCAGCTCTCGGCCGAGGAACAGATTGGCGGCCGCATCGACATTGTCGGCCAGCGCCAGCGTCTGGTAGATCGTCTCGATGCCGTATTTCTTGGCGTCGCGCGGATTGCCGATCGACGCCTCTTCGCCATTGACGAAGATCTGCCCGGCGTCGCGCTTGTAGGCGCCCGAAAGGATCTTGATCAGCGTCGATTTGCCGGCCCCGTTGTGGCCGAGCAGCGCCACCACCTCACCCGGATAGAGATCGACCGAAGCGTCGTCGACGGCGCGAATGCCGCCGAAGGCGATGGAGATGTTGCGCATGTCGATGAGCGGGACGGCGCTGCCGTTTCGGGACTCTGCCATAGCCGTTCCTCCTAAACCCGCTTGCGGTAGACGGTGTCGAGCCACACCGCGATGACCAGCACGGCACCGACGACGATGTTCTGCAGGGGCGAGTCGATGCCGAGCAGGACCATGCCCGATTGCAGCGACTGCATGAGCAGCGCGCCGAGCATCGCCCCGATGATGGTGCCGGAGCCGCCCGCCAGCGATGTACCGCCGATGACGGCGGCCGCGATGACCAGAAGCTCGTCCAGCGTCCCCAGCGCATTGGTCGCCGCGTTGAGGCGGGCCGAGGAGATGGCCGCGCTGATTGCCACCAGCACGCCCATGATCATGAACACCTTCATGGTCACCCAGCGCGTGTTGATGCCGGCGAGGTTAGCCGCCTCCGGATTGCCGCCGATGGCGAACACGTAGCGCCCGAAGCGGGTGCGGTTGGTCACGAAGGTCATGATGATGCCGACCGCGACGGCCATCAGCACCGGAATGGCGATACCATGGGCGATGAACAGCCCCCCTTCCGGCACCTCGATGCCCTGCGCCGCTGCATAGCGTCTCACGATGCCCACCGGCCATGGATAGGAATTGGCAACCCATACCGCGCCCAGAATGGCGGCGCAGGCGACGCCCCCCAGCAGCAATTCGGCCCATACCGGCCGCAAGGGGAAGCGGAACCGCTGGCGCTGGCGGCGACCACTCACCATCAGAAAGGCGACACCAAGACATCCGGCCACGGCCACGACCCAGCTCCAGCCGGCGCCGATAGCGCCCAGCGGTCCGCCGCCCATCAGCTGAAATGTTGCATCGAGCGGCGCGACGGTCTGCCCGCTCGTCACCCACCACGCGGCACCACGCCAGATCAGCAGCCCGCCAAGGGTGACGATGAAGGCCGGCACTTCAAGATAGGCAATGATGAACCCCTGCAACGCGCCGATGAGGAGCCCCGCAAGGATGCCGCAGGCAAGGGCGATCACCCAGATCCACGGATCGCCCAGTGAAAAGCCGAACACGCGGATCAGGATCTGTGCCTGCAGAACGCCCATGACCATGCCGACGATGCCCTCCATGGAGCCCACCGACAGGTCGATGTTGCGCAGCACGATGACCAGCACCATGCCGGTTGCCATGATGGCCACGGAAGATGTCTGGACCGAGAGGTTCCACAGGTTGCGCGGCGTCAGGAACAGGCCGCCGGAAAGGAAGTGAAGCAGGAGCCAGATCAGCACCAGCGCCCCCAGCATGCCGAGCATGCGGGTGTCGAGCTCCGTCGCCTTGAGGAACTTCGCCAGCGGCCCGAGATCGGCCTCCCGCGCCCGGTCGCCCGTCGCCGCCGAGGTCGCATCACTCATGGTTTCCTCCCACCGGCCGGTTCTGGCCGTCAAATGCGCCGCACCATCATGCTAGACCAAATCCGGCAAAAGTGCACAGCGGTCTTGCAAACCGGGACAGCAAACGCCCCGGCCTGGCCAATCGCTTCGGAAATTTGAGGGTTTCATGCCGGGCACGGCACGGCAGACAGCCATATCCTGCGGGAAGCGCAGGCACCCCAACGCTTCCCGTAAACTGGACAGCTCAGTCGCAGGCAGCGACACTGCCTGCCGCAACGCCCGTGCAAACCGCATCCTTGGTGATCCAGCCGGCATCGATGACGACGTTGAGATTGTCCCTGGTGATCGCAATCGGCGTCAGGAACACGGACTTGACCGTATTGCCGCCGGGCGTGGTGAAGTCCTGCACATTGGCGATGGCGGTCATTTCCTTGCCGTCGGCCAGTTCGCTGGCGATCTGCGCGGCGTTTTTGCCAAGCTCGCGCGCATCCTTCCACACCGACACGGTCTGGGTGCCCAGCGCGATGCGGTTCAGCGCGGCATGGTCGCCATCCTGACCCGAAACCGGCACCGAGCCGGCAAGGCCCTGCGCCTGAAGTGCGGCGATCGCGCCACCGGCAGTGCCATCATTGGAGGCCACCACCGCATCAACCTTGTTGTCGTTGGCGGTCAGGAACTGCTCCATGTTCTTCTGGGCATTGGCCGGCAGCCAGCCATCGGTATAGGCCTCGCCGACATTCTTGATCGCGCCGGAATCCAGCGCTTCCTTCAGCACCTCGACCTGCCCGGAGAACAGGAAGTCGGCATTGGGATCGGCACCGGAGCCCTTGATGAAGACATAGTTGCCTTCCGGCTTCAGCTTGAACACCTCGCGGGCCTGCATGCGGCCCACTTCCTTGTTGTCGAAGGTGAGATAGAAAACGTCGCTGTTCTCGATCAGGCGGTCATAGCCGACGACCGGAATGCCCTCGTCGAGCGCCTTCTGAACGGCCGGACCGATGGCCGAGGCATCCTGCGCCAGAATGATGAGCGCATTGGCGCCCTGGCTGATCAGGCTTTCGACGTCGGTGAGCTGCTTGGAGGCGGACGATTGCGCGTCAGCCGATATGTACTTGTCGCCCGCCGCCTCGATCGCGGCCTTCATCGCCGCTTCGTCGGTCTTCCAGCGCTCTTCCTGGAAATTCGACCAGGACACGCCGATGACCTTGTCCTTCGCCTGTGCGGCGAGGGGAAGCGTCAGAGACAAGGCGACACCCGCCAGAATGGCAGCCGTAAAATTCCTCATGATTTCCTCCCTGCGCCCATGGGCGCGACGTTATGACCCGTGAACAAGCCATGCCGGTGAACAAGTCGGGCAAGGACTTTTTTCGAGCCTCGAAAAAATGTGGCGCAACGACCTGACCGTGTCAACGGATTTTCTGACCATCCGTGAATTATTTCGAAACCCGAATTAAATAATGACAGCCTTCGCCGCTTCTGACAAAGTTCACGGCCTGCTATGCAGCGTCGGCACGCAGGGAGGAAGAGTACAGGTAATGACTGTTGGCATGCGGCACGACGATCTGCGCCGGCGCAACCGCGCCATGGTGATTGCGGCCGCGCGGCGTGGTGGACAGGTTTCCCGCACCGAAATCACGACTATCACGGGTCTCAGCCATTCCACCATCTCCGCTATTTCCGCGGACCTCATCGCCGAGGGCATTCTGGCCGAGGCCCGACAGGATGATGCCCCTGCCCTCAGACGCGGAAGGCCCCAGATCGGGCTCGAACTCGACCCCGCAGCAGCCAGCGTGGTGACGCTGATGCTGTCCCTCAACACCCTCTCCGCCGTCCGGCTCGATTATTCGGGAGCTGTTCTGGACGAAGAGCAGTTGCGGCTCGACACGCGCGCCCTCTCCCGCGAGGCGCTGATCGGCGAATGTGTGGCAGTGCTTCAACGATGCCTTGCTCACCCCGCCGCAAAGGCTGGCCCGCCATTGCGTATCGTGTTCGCGGTTCAGGGCATCACCGACGCGGAAGCGCGTTCCATGCTGTGGTCTCCGATCACCCCGCACACGGACATCCCCTTCACCGACATTCTGGAAGCGGAATTCTCTGTTCCCGTAACGGTGGAGAACGACTGCAACATGATGGCCGAGGCGCTGCGCTGGCGCGATCCGGCCCGCTATCGCGACGATTTCATCGCCATATTGCTCTCGCACGGCATCGGCATGGGGCTGGTGCTCAAGGGCGAAATGTTCACCGGCACCCATTCCTCAGGCGTCGAATTCGGGCACATGGTCCACCGGCCGGACGGGGCGCTGTGCCGTTGCGGGCGGCGCGGATGCATAGAAGCCTATGCAGGAAGCTACGCCATCTGGCGCAGCGCCGCCGGCCATGACCAGAACGAGGAACCCCGGGGCGATATTGGGGAAACGGAGATGCGGGCGCTGGCGGACGCTGCCCGGGACCATGAAGGACGCGAGCGCGAGGCGTTCCGCATCGCAGGCGAAGCGCTCGGCTTCGGCCTCGGCAGCCTGTTTGCGCTCATCGACCCTGCCCCGGTGGCATTGGTCGGCCTCAACGCGGCAGCCTTCGACCTGATCGAACCGGCCCTGCGCGATGCCATCGCACGCACTGCCGGCGGCCAGCATTCCGGCTCGATCAGCTTCAGCATCGAGCCGGATCAGATCGCCCTGCTGCGCGAAGGCTGTGCCATGCGCGCGCTGACTTACGTCGATGACAGGATTTTTGCCGGCGGGCGGTCCCTGCAGGACGGCCCGGCCGCGCGTCACTCTTCCCTGCCCGTCACTCTTCCCTGATCGCGTAGCCTGAGCCGCGAACGGTGCGGATCACGTCGGGCATGCGGCCGGTGTTGACCGCCTTGCGCAACCGCCCGACATGCACATCCACTGTGCGTTCGTCGATGTAGATCGTCTCGCCCCAGACATTGTCGAGCAACTGTCCGCGCGAGAAGACGCGGCCGGGATGCTGCATCATGAATTCGAGCAGGCGGAACTCGGTCGGCCCCAGCCGGATCTCGCTCTTCTTGCGGTAGACGCGGTGCTGCTCGCGGTCGAGCACGATGTCTCCCACCTTGAGTACAGAGGACAGCACCTCGGGCTTGGCGCGACGCAGAAGCGCCTTCACCCGCGCCACCAGCTCCGGCATGGAGAAGGGCTTGACCAGATAGTCGTCGGCGCCGGTGGAAAGGCCGCGCACCCGGTCGCTTTCCTCGCCGCGCGCCGTCAGCATGATGATGGGCAGCCGTTCGGTCTGCTCGCGCATGCGCAGGCGCCGGCACAATTCGATGCCTGAGATCGCCGGAACCATCCAGTCGAGCACCAGAAGGTCCGGCACGTTTTCCTGCAGCCGCAACTCGGCCTCGTCACCGCGCGTGACGATCTCGACCTGATAGCCTTCGGCTTCGAGGTTGTAGCGCAGAAGCACGCCCAACGGCTCTTCGTCCTCAACCACCATGATGCGGGGTGCGATCATGCTTCGTCTCCTCGATCCTGCTTCAAACCGCAGGTGCCGGTATGCCAGTCTCGTCCTGCTTGGGACGGTGAGCCGGCAACTGCTCGCCGGTCAGCACATAATAGGCATTTTCGGCAATATTGGTCACGTGGTCGCCAATGCGCTCCAGGTTCTTCGCACAGAAAAGCAAATGCGTGCAGGCCGTGATGTTGCGCGCGTCCTCCATCATGTAGGTCAGCAGTTCGCGGAACACAGAGGTGTATTTAACGTCGACCAGCTCGTCCTCGTCGCGCAGCCGCACCAGCCCTTCCGGGTTGCGCGCGCCATATTCGTCAATGACGCCCTGTACCTGCTCAAGAACCAGTTCGGACATGTCTTCGATGGAGCGGGCGAAGGCGCGCGGCACGCTCGACTGACCCACCGCATCGACGCGCTTGGCGATGTTCTTGGCCAGATCGCCGATGCGTTCGAGATCGCCGGCCATGCGGATCGCGCCCACGATGGCACGCAGGTCCTGCGCCATCGGCTGGCGCTTGCCGATCAGCGTGATGGCGCGGTCGTCCAGGCGACGCTGCAACTCGTCCATCACCGCATCCTCGGAGATGACGCGCTGGGCCAGCGCATTGTCCGGCACGATCAGGCTCTGTGTCGCCTCATCGACCATGGACCCGGCCAGGCTGACCATGTCACGCACCAGCCCTTCGATCTCGCCAAGATCGTCGTCGAAGGCGGTCACCGTATGAGCACCCATTATACGTTCCTCGTCTGTTGGAATGGCCGCAGTAACACTCAGCCGAACCGGCCGGTGATGTAGTCCTGCGTGCGCTTGTCGTCGGGGTTGGTGAACATCTTCTCGGTCGGGCCTTCCTCGACGAGATTGCCGAGATGGAACATGGCCGTGCGTTGAGAGACGCGCGCCGCCTGCTGCATGGAGTGGGTGACGATGACGATGGTGTAGTTCTCGCGCAGCTCGTCGATCAGTTCCTCGACGCGTGCGGTGGCGATCGGATCGAGCGCCGAGCAGGGCTCGTCCATCAGGATCACTTCAGGCGACACGGCGATGGCGCGCGCAATGCACAGGCGCTGCTGCTGACCACCGGAAAGACCGGTGCCGGCATCATGCAGACGATCCTTGACCTCGTTGAAGAGGCCGGCGCGCTTCAGGCTCGATTCCACCACCGCATCCATGTCGGCCTTGCTGCGGGCAAGACCGTGAATGCGCGGGCCATAGGCGACATTCTCATAGATCGACTTCGGGAACGGGTTCGGTTTCTGGAACACCATGCCCACGCGCGAACGCAGTTCCACCACGTCGATGTCGCGGTCGTAGATATCCTCGCCGTCGAGCGTGATCTTGCCCACCACCCGCGCATTGTCGATGGTGTCGTTCATGCGGTTCAGGCAGCGCAGGAAGGTGGACTTGCCGCAGCCCGAGGGGCCGATCAGCGCCGTCACCTGATTCTGGCGGACCAGAAGATCCACATCGAACAGGGCCTGCTTGTCGCCATAGAAGACGCCGACCTTCTCGCCCCGCATCTTGATGGGTTCGTTGACGGCGGCCACCTTGGCGTTCACGGCATTTTCCAGAGTTGCTTCGCTCATAATGTTCACGATCTTTGTTCCTTAATTACCAGCGCCGTTCGAAGCGCCGGCGCAGCAGGATCGCGGCCAGGTTCATCGCGGCAAGGAAAAGCAGGAGGATGATGATGGCGCCGGAAGTGCGTTCCACGAAGGCACGTTCGGCTTCGTTCGCCCACATGTAGATCTGCACGGGCAGCGCGGTGGCAGGATCCATCGGCGTGGCGGGATAGTCGGCCACGAAGGCCACCATGCCGATGAGCAGCAGCGGAGCGGTCTCGCCCAGCGCCTGCGCCAGACCGATGATGGTTCCGGTGAGAATACCGGGGGCTGCAAGCGGCAGAACGTGGTGGAACACAGTCTGCATCTTCGAGGCGCCGACACCCAGTGCACCGGAGCGGATCGAGGGCGGCACAGCCTTGAGGGCGGCGCGGGTGGCGATGATGATCGTCGGCAGCGTCATCAGCGTCAGCACGAGACCGCCGACCAGCGAGGCCGATCGCGGCAATCCCATGAAATTCACGAACACCGCAAGGCCGAGCAGACCGAACACGATGGAAGGCACGGCCGCCAGATTGTTGATGTTGACCTCGATTAGGTCGGTCCAGCGGTTCTTCGGTGCGAACTCCTCCAGATAGATGGAGGCCGCCACGCCGATCGGCAGCGCCAGCACCAGAACGATCAGCATCATGTAGACCGAGCCGATCAGCGCCACGCCCATGCCGGCGGTTTCCGGCCGGCTGGAAGCGCCGAAGGTGAACAGGCCGCGGTTGAAACGCTCGACCATGGCGCCGTCGGCGGTCAGGGTCTTCATCCAGGCAACCTGCTTGTCCTTGACCTTGCGGCGGGATTCGGGAACCGACATGTCGATCTGGCCCTTATGGGCGGAATCGACGTCCGCAGCGGCCAGAACCCACACATCCTGCGTGGTGCCGATGATCGACGGATCGGCGATCACCATGTCACGGAGTTGCGTGCGCACGCCCTGCGAGATCATGCCGGACAGGAGGCGCAGGTCAGCCCTGTTCTCCTCGGCTTCGACATCAAGCCCGAGCTTTGCGGCAAGAGCATTGCGCGCCAGCAGCGGATAGTTGGCGGTGGCCAGCACATTGGCATCGCTGTCGCGCTTGCCTTCCGGGTCGATGACGCCGGCATCAAAGGTAACCGGCAGGCTGATCGAGGTCTGCCAGAAAGCGGTGTAACCACCCCTGATGACAGTGAACATCAGGGCGCCGAGGAAGAAGATGCCGATGGCGATTGCCGCGATACCGTAGAAGCGGAACCTGCGCTCGGCGCGGTAGCGGCGCTTGAGGCCGATGTCGCGGCGGGCCGGAGCGGTGGCCGTCACGGTGTTGTCGAACGGGATGTCGGTCATTCGTACTGTTCCCGATATTTGCGCACGATGTAGAGCGCCAGCACATTCATGCCGAGCGTGATGACAAAGAGGGTGATGCCGAGGGCGAAGGCCACCAGCGTCTGCGGCGAGGTGAATTCAAGGTCGCCGGTCAGCTGGTTGACGATCTTGACGGTGATGGTGGTCATGGCCTCACCCGGATTGATGGTGAGGTTGGCGGCCACGCCTGCGGCAAGCACCACGATCATGGTTTCACCGATCGCCCGTGAGGCGGTCAGCAGCAGCGCGCCGACGATACCCGGAAGGGCTGCAGGCAGGATGACGTTGCGCACCGTTTCGGAGCGCGTGGCGCCAAGGCCGAGCGAGCCGTCATTGAGAGAACGCGGCACCGCGCTGATGATGTCGTCGGAGAGCGAGGACACGAAGGGGATGAGCATGATGCCCATGACCAGACCCGCCGTCAGCACGCTCTGCGCCGCGATGAAGGGCTGGCCGCCCGACAGCGCCGCCGAAATGTCGCGCAGCAGCGGACCGACCGTCACCAGGGCGAAAATACCGTAGACGATGGTGGGAATGCCGGCGAGCACTTCCAGCACCGGCTTCACGATCGAGCGCACTTTACGCGACGCATATTCCGACATGTAGATTGCTGCGAACAGGCCGACCGGCACAGCGAACAGCATGGCCACCAGCGCGATGTAAAGCGTACCGGCAAGCAGCGGGATCAGACCGAACTGACCGGTCGCGCCGCCCGAACCGGCTGCGGCGAAGCGCGGGTCCCACACCGTTCCGAAGAAGAAATTGGAGAGCGGCACGGACTGGAAGAAGGACAGCGTCTGGAACAGCATCGACAGCACGATGCCGACGGTGGTGAGGATGGCGACGGTCGAGGCCGCGATCAGGCCCCACAGCATCACCCGCTCGACATTGTTGCGGGCGCGGCGGCGAAGCGTGATGCCCGACAGCCCGAACCATGCACCTGCCAGCGAAATCAGGATTGCGCCGATGGCGGACCAGAGAGACGAGGCGTCGCTCATCGACCTGTAGGATTCAGCGGCAGGCACCATGTAGGGCTCGCCATTCGAGGCCAGCGCCAGACCCTTCGTGGCAAACAGCGCCTTGAGGTCTGCCTGACCGGAACGCACCTGCTCGATTTCAGCGGCGTCAAGCCGGCGCAGGCCGTCGCCGATCGCGTAGATGGTGCCCATCGTCAGCGAACGGTTCACATCCGGTGCGGAGGTCACCTGCCCGGGCAGGCCGCGCCACACGGCGCTGTCGATATAAAGCGGGCTTGCCGCTTTCCAGATCGCGAAAAAGAGGAGGGCCGGGAAGATCGCAAGGACCAGCGCGTAGGAGCCATGATAACCCGGCAGGGAATGCTGCTTGACGCCGGGTTGCGGCTCCAGCCGCGAGGCGCGCATACGCGCCACGAGAAAAGCCACCACGCCGATGATCAGAACGATGGCAAGAACCCAGGAAACGCTCATGAAGTCTGTCCAATTGGCTTTCAGGGGCAGGCCCTGGATTGCTTCACGCCTAAGATGGCAGGGGCGCACCTTGGATGGCGCGCCCCGAACCGGTTCTGATCAGAGGGTCTTGCCGGCTTCGAAAGCCGAGCGCTGCTCATCGCGCTCCGCATCGGGGGCCGACACCAGACCGTACTCGGCCAGCGGGCTCTCAGGGCCGACCATGTCGTCGGAGAGGAAGAAGTTCACATACTCCTTCAGGCCCGGAACGACGTCGAGGTGAGCCTTCTTCACGTAGAAGAACAGCGGACGCGACACCGGATATTCGCCCTTGGCGATGGTCTCGACCGAGGGGCTGACGCCTTCGACGGTGGCGACCTTCAGCTTGTCGGCGTTGTTTTCGTAGAAGGCGAGGCCGAACACGCCAACGCCGGTCTTGTTGGAGTCGATGCGGGCCAGCGTCTCGGTGTAGTCGCCATCGATGTCGACAGCCTTGCCGTCCTTGCGGACCGCGATGCAGGCGGCAGCAGCGGCCTTGTCGTCAGCGCCGGTCGCCTTGATGGCTTCGAGAGCGCCGGCTTCCTTGCAGCCTTCCGCCATCAGCTTCTCTTCGAAGACTTCGCGGGTGCCGTGCTTTTCGCCAGGGATGTAGGCAGCGATATCCCAGTCCGGCAGGGCCGGGTTCACTTCGTTCCACTTGGCGACCTTGTTGTCGACCAGCTTGCCATCGACGATGACCTGAGCGGCGAGCGCCTTGTAGATGTCCTGCGCGGTCAGGGCCCAGTCGGGACCGTTGATGTCGGTGGCGAAGACGATGCCGTCATAGCCGATGCGCACTTCCTGGATGTCGGTGACGCCGGCATCAGCACAGGCCTTCACTTCCGATTCCTTGATCGGGCGCGAGGAATTGGCGATGTCGATGGTGTTCTCGCCGACGCCCTTGCAGAATTCCTTGAGGCCGCCAGAAGAGCCGCCCGATTCCACGACCGGGGTCTTGAAGTTGGAATAAGCTTCCGAGAAATTCTCGGCGACGATCTTTGCATAGGGAAGAACGGTCGACGAACCAGCGATCTGGATCTGGTCGCGCGCCGAGGCGAAGCCGGCCGTCGCGGCCAGTGCGAGCGCCGCAACCGACGCGGTGAGAAGGTATCTGTTCATGTGGCCTGCTCCTGTTCGGATGATCTGGCAGCGCTCTTTTCCTAGCGCCCGGTGTGGCCAATAGACCCCGATTATTACAGTCGCATGACAGTTTCGTGTCGGTCCGGTAAAGCTTGCCGCGCAAGGCTTTTTTGCGCGAAAGCCGATCGGTTTGCCCGCCGGATGCGCAAACTGCCTATGTGGTTGTTATCCTGAAATTTGTAGCGGCGGAGGGCGGCACTGAAGATGCAGAAGACGCGCCTGCGAAAAACAGCCCCGTTTTCCGCCTGATCCGCCGGCTGTCTGCAAGGCGGGAAGGCGCCGCACCTCAGCGGTGTTGTTTTTCCGCCGCGCCGGAGGGCCCCAGCCAGCGCTCGAGCTTGGCCATGAGCGCCCGGGGGCTGACAGGTTTCGGCAGATAATCGTCCATTCCGCACTCCAGGCACCGCTCCCGGTCGCCCTTGAGCGCATGCGCAGTCACGCCAACGATCGGGACATGGGCCCCGTCGGGTCCTTCGCTCATCCGGATGCGGCCGGTGGCCTCGTAGCCGTTCATCTGCGGCATCGAAACATCCATCAGGATCATCCGCGGCCGCATCCGGTGGAATGCCTCCACGGCCAGCCGTCCATTGCCCACGATCTCGAAGCTGTAACCGCTGTCGCACAGGATCTGGGTAAACACGAGCTGGTTCACCTCATTGTCCTCGGCGACGAGAATGTCGAGGCGGTCATCCTGCGCTTCACCGTGGAGAAGCGAGGTCGCAGCAGGCACCGCCTCGCGGACGGGCTCCACAGCCTCGCTTGCGGGTTCCGGAGATTGTTCAGCCCCATCGGAGATGGAAAAGCCCCGCTGGCGCTGAATCGCCTCCACCATGGTCTGCAGCAAGGTGGAAGAACGGACCGGCTTGGTCAGATGCGCATGAATGCCGAGATCACGGCACTGTGGATCGGCAATGGAATGATCCACCGAAGTCAGCAGGATGATCGGCACATCGCGCAGGCCTGGATCGCTGCGCACCGCAGCAGCCACATCCGGGCCATTCATGCCGGGCATCTGATAGTCGAGCACGATGCACTCGACCCCAAGCCCCCGCGCGACGGCCGCCTTCAGAACCTTCAGCCCTTCCACGCCGTTCGCCGCAGCACAGGAATCGAACGCCCACGCCTGCATCTGCTCGGTCAGGATCGCGCGGTTGACGGCATTGTCGTCGATGATCAGCACGCGCGCGCCGGTTACGTCGACGGGCGGCACCGGCCCCGCTGCCGCACGGCTTCCCTTTTCCAGCGGAATATCGAACCAGAAGGTTGAGCCCCGGCCGGCTTCGCTTTCCACGCCGATCTCGCCTCCCATCAGCGCCACGAGGCGCGACGAGATGGCAAGGCCGAGACCGGTGCCCTCATGCCGCCGCGTCGAAGACCCGTCGACCTGGCTGAACTTGTCGAACACCATCGCCAGCTTGTCGGAAGGAATTCCGATGCCCGTATCTGTTACCGCAAAATGCAAAGTGGCCGGACCGTCTGCCTGACAAGCCGATACGTCGACCAGCACATGGCCGTGGTCCGTGAACTTCACCGCGTTACCGAGCAGATTGAGCAGGATCTGGCGAATGCGGCCCGCATCTCCCAGAAAACACGTCTCCATGCCGGGTTCGAGGCGAACGACAAGCTCCACGTCCTTTTCGCGGGCGCGGGCGGCCACCAGCGCAACCGCGTCCTCCACCACCTCCCCCACTTCAAAGGAGGCCCTCTCCAGTACCATCTGGCCGGCATCGATCTTCGAAAAGTCGAGAATGTCGTTGATGATCGAAAGCAGGGCATTGCCCGATTTGACAATGATGTCGGTAAACGTCTTCTGCTTCGGATCGAGATCGGTCTTCGACAGAAGCTCGGCCATGCCAAGCACCCCGTTCATCGGCGTCCGGATTTCGTGGCTCATATTGGCCAGGAACTCGGATTTGGTGCGGTCCGCCTGCTCCGCGCGCTGGCGCGCATCCACCAGCTCCGCCTCGCGCAGCTTCAGTTCGGTGATATCGGTCGTGGAGCCGATCAGATAACCCGAGCCGTCCGAGGCTTTCATCGCGCTCTTGCGAGCGAACTGATAGCGGACCTTCTGATCCGCCCCGACGACCATTTCCTCGCCTTCCTGCGTATCGCCAGTGCGCAACACGGCCAGATCGCTGCCTGTCATCTCCCGGCCATGGATGCCGAACAGCTCCATGTCGGTCCTGCCGACGGCTTCCGCCGCGCTGATTCCCGTCAGCTCGGTCCAGCCGCGATTGACGTAGAACAGCCGGAGATCCTCATGCTTGGCATAGATGGAAACCGGAACGTTATCGATGAGGCCGCGAAACAGCTCGTTCTCGCGCATGGTTGCGCGCAGCGCTTCCTCACGATCCTTCAGCGCGGTGATGTCGTAATAGGAGATCAGCCTGCGCCCGCCGGAAAGGGCGGTCACGGAATAGATCATGGTGAGACCATCGGCCCGGCGGAATTCGCGCGGCAGCACCTCGCCGCTTCTGATTTCCGCCTCCCGGCCCGCGACGTATTCCTCCCATTCGCGGTCCTCCACGCCGTAGATACCTGTGTGGCGGTCGGCTTCAAGCAACGCGCGGAAGGCGTCGCCGCCGACCTGCGCGGGAGAAAGGTTCCAGAGCTTCCAGAATGCGTTGTTGATCAGTTCCACATTCAGATGCTCGTCGACGATGACGATCGCCATGTCGAGCGAGTTCACCATCATTTCGAGGTCGAACCGCAACGCCCTGCTTCTGGCTTCAGCCCGGAGCGCCTCCGCCTTGTGCCCCTCAAGCTCTGTCACATCGCTGCAGGTGGAAATGCGCATTCCCGTGTCGGTACGGATCGCACGGCTGAGAAGCACACGGCCATTGGTGAACCGGATCAGACTGGACTGATCCGAAGCACTGGCACGGGCCTGCAGCATATTATCGCGCCAGACAGGCCCTTCGAGCCCTTCGGTATCCCACACACCGCGCTCAAGTCCGGCATCGAGAATATCGGAATATGAAATGCCCGGTCTGATCACATCGGCAAGAGAACAATAAAGCCGCAGCAGGGCATCATTGTGAAGCACCAGCACGTCGTTCTCGTCATAGAGGCACATGGCCTCATTGATCGCGTTGAGCGCGGCAAGGGCCTGTCGCGTTTCGCTAACGGCCATGGCGGGCGCGGGCACAAGGTCGCGCACCTGTTCAGCGATAGCCGTTATATTGCGCGCGGTGCCCCGGTAGCCGGTGAAGCGCCCATCCGCGTCGAAGCACGGCTCGCCGCTGGTGGAAATCCAGCGGCATTGCTGTGTGCCGTTCTTCAACTCATAAACGAAATCACGGAAGGCTTTGTGACTTTGCAAGTCGTTCAGGTGGGCAATTGCCTTTTCATTGCCATGCCGGACCTGATCCATGAAATCGAAACGAAGGCGGCCGATCATGTTCTCCGGCGGAATGCCCGTCGCTGCCAGATAATTGTCTGAAAAACGGATAAAGCGCAGGTCCGGTCCGGTTTCCCAGGACCAGCTCAAATTCGCATCGGTCTCAGCCGGATGATGAGACGGGTCGGCATCTGAAACGAGGTCGTCGCCATGCGGGACGCAGGCAGATGCATCCACGCCGTGCTGCCGGATCGGCCCCTGCGCATTCCCCATATGAATCCAGCCCTGATCCTCCCGCCGGATACTCCGCATATACATCTTCGGAGCGCGGAATTGTCAGGCTAACGGCAGGTTTCTCATTAGGCAAGGCAGACACTTGGAACTTATGCCCTATCTATGGGTGCATATCTGCAACTCCGGGCCTGCAGGACTGCTTTGTCCACATTGCCATCGGCCGGATGTCGCGCTATCGGATCGAACAACATGGTCAGACTGACACCGCTCCCGATGCTCCTCCTCTCGGCAAGCCTGCTTGCGGGCAGCGGCTGCGCGCGCACGGACGACGGCACCGTAATGATCCCGAAACAGGTCGATGCGCGGCGTATCTGGGATCGCGGTCCCTCCGGGACCCAGACCCCGCCCGTACAGAGCGGCTCGACCTTCGCGCCGGTCGCTTCGCCGCAATATCAGCCGTCGCGCGGGACACGCCCTGCACCTTCACGGCGTAATGCATCCGCACGGCCGGACCAGCGTCCGCCCTCCTCTTCGGCCCCCGCGAAACCGATTTCCTGCGGTCCCGCGCAGGATGCCGGCGGGCGCATACAGATGGTGTGCGACTGAACACACGCTCCGCAAACCGCGTCAGGAGCAGGCTGGCCGGGCGGCGTAAATTTCAGGACTTGCGCACGGAAGCGCAGGCCGCGACCATGAGCGCGCCGATCACCGTGATGTGCTCCATGACGACATAGAACTCTATCGTCCTGAAGGGTTCTTCCATCGCCCAGAAATTATGGGCCAGCGGAATGGTGAGGGCGGTGAAGACAGCGAGCGCGCCCGCCCCCAGCCATACCCATCGGTTGAAGATGATCAGCAGCGATCCGCCGATCTGCACGATGATGGTCGCTATGTTGAACAGCCAGCCGGGTTCGAGCCCGAAATGGACCATTTCGCCGACCCCGGCATTGAAATCGATCAGCTTGGCGAGGCCGCTCGACCAGAACATGAACGTCAGCACAATTCGGGCAAGATAGCCGAACCATCCGGAACCCAGTATGGCATTGATGATCTGCGGCATGGAACGCCCCCGTCTCGCATTGACGGGGCGCATGAAACCATCATGCCCGGATGCGCGCAAGCGCTCTCACCTGAGCATGAAGTTCCAGAACAGGCAGCAGAGCGTAAGTGCCGCAAACCCTGAGAATGCGAGGCTGCGCAGCAGGACATTGCGGCGCAGGCTGTTCAGCGCCAGATGGCATCCCACGATCGCCACGGCAAACAGGAAGCGCCAGTCGCCCAGCGTGTTCAATATGCTCGACTGGCCGAACGCCCAGCGGGCAAGCACGCTGCCGACAATCGCCGCCAGCAGGGCGATAGCCGTCCACATCAGGGCGTCGGCGGCGTTGACCAGAACGATGCTCGCAGCCTTCAGCGGCAGGATCATCATGAGCATGGCGCTGAAGAAATAGATGGCGGCCAGCGGCAGGAAATTCTGGGCCGAGGCGATCGCGTCGAGACGGCGCACGCCGACCAGCCCGAACGGATAGCCATGACGTGCGACGGCAAGGCTGAGTGCCATCAACAGGCCGCTGAAGACGGCGATCAGGACGAATGACGTAACGGCCTTGCTCATGACGAACCCATGCAACAGATAAGGAATCTTCCATAGGGTGGTAGCGCACAGCGTCCGCCGCTGCCAAGCCGCGAGATACATTCCACAGATGAGGAAAAACCCGGGAAAAGAGTTGGTACGCCCAAGGGGAATCGAACCCCTGTTTGCGCCGTGAGAGGGCGCCGTCCTGACCGCTAGACGATGGGCGCAGCCGAGGTCCGCGATATAGGCTGCCGGATCATAAAAAGCAACAGCCTCAATCCCATTTCCTCAACATGCCCGGAAAAAGATGAAGCCCCCCGTTTCAGCCGCGTCCGTTGCGGATGGCGGTCGAGGACAGCGTCGAGCGCGGCCCGTGGATGAAGGTCCACGCGGGCGCTTGCATGCGCGCCAGACGCGGCGCGTTCATTTCATCGACACGTGCGTAGTCGAAGGACCGGGCAACCACCGATGACAGGAACGACAATGTCGCTCCCGGCCGGTCGATCACCGCGATGGGAAAGGTCATCATAATGTCGCGCCAGCGTTCCCACCGATGAAAATCGCGCAGGCTGTCGGCACCCATGATCCATACGAAATCGACGCCGGGGTTTCTGGCACGCACCAGCGCCAGCGTATCGGCCGTATAGCGCACATGGTGAGCCGCCTCGAAGGCGGTGACCTTGATGCGCGGATTGCGCGTGATCGCTTCGGAACGCGCGATCCGCTCCTCCAGCGGCGCAAGCTCGCGCGTGCTCTTCAGCGGATTGCCGGGGGTGACCATCCACCAGAGCTGATCGAGTGCCAGTCTTCGCAGCGCAATTTCCGCGACCAGCACATGACCGGCATGGGGCGGATTGAAGGAGCCGCCGAAAAGCCCGACCTGCATGCCCTTCTCGACATGCGGCATGCGCAGATAGGCGGATTGCACCGATTGGCCGTGCATGGTTCCGCCTCCCCGAAAGCCTGCTTAAAACCGGTGCGTTGCGGTCAAGGCCGCACCTGCCCCGATCCGCGCACCCGATATTTGAACGAGGTCAGCTGCTCGACGCCCACCGGCCCGCGCGCATGCATCTTGCCGGTGGCGATGCCGATCTCTGCGCCCATGCCGAACTCGCCGCCATCCGCGAACTGGGTGGAAGCATTGTGCAGCAGGATCGCGGAATCGATCTCGTTGAAGAATTTCTCCACCGCCGCCGCATCCTCCGCCACGATCGCCTCGGTGTGATGCGAGGAAAAGGTTTCGATGTGCTCGATGGCGCCGGCAACTCCATCCACCAGCTTCACGGAAATGATGGCATCGAGATATTCGGTGCGCCAGTCGTCTTCCGTGGCGGGCGTCGCATCCGCAAACAGGGCCATCACCTCCTTGTCGGCGCGGATGGCGCAACCGGCATCGCGCAGCGCCGTCAGCACCGGCACCACATGCGTTCCAGCCACGGCACGGTCGACAAGCAGCGTTTCCGCAGCACCACAGATGCCGGTGCGGCGCATCTTGGCGTTGACGGCAATCTTCACCGCCATGTCGAGGTCAGCCGACCTGTCGATGTAGAGATGGCAGATGCCTTCCAGATGCGCGAACACCGGCACGCGCGCTTCGGTCTGCACCCGCTCGACGAGGCTGCGGCCACCGCGCGGAATGATCACGTCGAGATTGCCGCCCAAACCCTTCAGCATCTCGCCGACGGCGGCGCGGTCGCTGACCGGCACGAGCTGGATGGCGTCCTGCGGCAGGCCGGCCGCCTTGAGCCCTTCGGCTAGGCAGGCGTGAATGGCGCCGGATGAATTCAGCGAATCCGAGCCGCCGCGCAAAATGACCGCATTGCCAGCCTTGAGGCACAGCGCACCGGCATCCGCCGTCACATTGGGCCGGCTTTCATAGATCACGCCGATGACGCCGAGCGGCGTGCGCACGCGCTCGATGTGCAGGCCGTTGGGGCGGTCCCAGCCGGCGATGACATCGCCCACCGGGTCGGGCAGTTCCGCGATCGTCCTGATGCCGTCGGCAATGGCGCGGATGCGCTGCGGGTCGAGCTTCAGCCGGTCCAGCATCGCCGGTGAAAGGCCAGCCTCCTCGCCATTGGCCATATCGATGGCGTTGGCGTTCAGGATTTCCGCCTCACCACGCACGATGGCTTCAGCCATGGAAACCAGCGCGGCATGCTTGCGCTCTGGCGAAGCGATGGCCAGTGGCCGGGCCGCGGCCCGTGCCTTGCGGCCGATTTCGGCCATCAGCGCCACAGTGTCCTGACGGGAGTTGTCATTCATGTTCAGCATGGTCCCAACTCCGATCAGAGCTAGATTTCAAATCCGTTGCCATTCACCACGAGGTCGTCCCGGTGGATCATGGCCGAGCGGGCTTCATAGCCGAGCACGGCTTCTATCTCCGCCGTCTTCAACCCGGCAATTCTTACGGCATCGGCGGCATCATAGGCAACCAGACCGCGCGCGATCTCGCGGCTGTCGGGCCCCAGGATGGCCACCGTGTCGCCGCGCGAGAAGTTTCCGGCCACCTGCCGCACGCCGGCCGGCAGCAGCGACTTGCCCGAAAGCAGCGCCTTCACCGCGCCGTCATCCACCGTCAGGCGCCCGGCTGGTTCGAGCTGGCCAGCGATCCATGTCTTGTAGCCCTTTACCGGATGGGCGCTCGGCCTGAACAGCGTGGCGCGCTCGCCGCGCTCGATCGCCATCAGGGGCGACTGGCGCGTGCCGGCGGTGATGATCATCGCCGTGCCAGCCCCGGTCGCGATCTTGCCGGCATCGAGCTTGGTGCGCATGCCACCGCGCGACAGTTCGGAAGCCGCTGCCCCGGCCATCGCCTCGATATCGGGCGTGATGCGCTCGACCACCGGAATGAACTTGGCATTGGGATCGATCGCCGGCGGCGCGGTGTAGAGCCCGTCGATGTCGGAGAGCAGCACCAGCAGGTCGGCGCCCATCATGGTGGCGACACGGGCCGCCAGACGATCATTGTCGCCATAGCGGATTTCGGAGGTGGCGACGGTGTCGTTCTCGTTGATGACCGGCACCGCCTTCATCTTGAGCAGCGTCGAGATGGTGGCGCGCGCATTGAGATAGCGCCGCCGCTCCTCGGTATCGCCCAGCGTCAGCAGGATCTGGCCCGAGGTCAGGTCATGGCGACCAAGCGCCTCTGCCCAGGCACCTGCCAGGGCGATCTGGCCGACGGCCGCCGCCGCCTGGCTTTCCTCCAGCTTCAGCGCCCGGCGCCCCAGCCCAAGCATGGTGCGGCCGAGCGCGATGGCGCCCGACGAGACGACAAGGATTTCCGCGCCATTTGCAGCCAGCGCGCCGATATCGTCAGCCAGCGATGCCAGCCAGTCGCGCTTCAGCCCCGTGTTGCGGTCGACCAGCAGGGCCGAGCCGATCTTCACCGTGATGCGGCGATAGTCCTTCAGCGAAAGAGCACTCATGCGATCAGACTTTCCAGCGGTCTTCGTCTTCGCCGGTTTTGGGCGATGCGAGTGTGCGCGCCTCTTCGACCACTGCCATGAGGGCCCGCAGCACCGCCTCGACGCCCTCGCCCGTTGCGGCCGAAAGCAGGAGCGGAGCCGAGCCACAGGCGCGTTTCAGTGTCGCCAGCTTTTTCTTGCGCTCATCCGCATCGATTGTATCGACTTGACTGAGCGCCACGATTTCCGGTTTTTCAGCGAGGCCGTTGCCATAAGCTTCAAGCTCGCCGCGCACGGTCTTGTAAACCTTGCCGGGATGCTCTTCCTGTGCCGACACCAGATGCAGAAGCACGCGCGTGCGCTCGACATGGCCGAGGAAGCGGTCGCCGATGCCAATGCCTTCATGCGCGCCTTCGATCAGGCCTGGAATATCGGCAATGACGAACTCGCGCGCGTCGATGCGCGCCACACCGAGCCCCGGATGCAACGTGGTGAAGGGATAGTCGGCGATCTTCGGCTTCGCCGCCGTTACCGTGGCCAGAAACGTCGATTTTCCGGCATTGGGAAGCCCCACCAGCCCGGCATCGGCAATCAGCTTCAGCCGCAGCCAGATGCTTTTTTCAACACCCGGCAGGCCGGGGTTGGCGCGGCGCGGCGCCTGATTGGTGGAAGTCTTGAAATGCTGGTTGCCGAAACCGCCATTGCCGCCCTTGGCCAGCAGGTAGCGCTGACCGGGTTCGGTCAGGTCACAGATCAGCGTTTCGTTGTCGTCCTCGAAAATCTGGGTTCCGGCCGGCACCTTCAGCACCACATCCGCGCCCTTTGCGCCGGTGAGGTTACGGCCCATGCCGTGAACGCCGGTTTTCGCCTTGAAATGCTGCTGGTAGCGATAGTCGATCAGCGTGTTGAGCCCGTTGACGGCCTCGGCCCAGACATCGCCGCCGCGACCGCCATCACCACCGTCGGGGCCACCGAACTCGATGAATTTTTCCCGGCGGAACGACACCGAACCGGCACCGCCATCGCCGGAGCGTATGTGAACCTTGGCCTGATCGAGGAATTTCATCGGACTCCAGCGCTTTAGCTGCTCTTGCGTTTCATGAAAGTGCCCTTCACTAACCTATGGTGTGGCGAAGTGCGAGTGCGCTTATGCCGAAATGAGCATGAGCGGAAAATGTCGGCTTCGGCAGCCGGCAGAGAAGGAAGCAGATGAAGCTGGTCAGCTACAATGTGCAGTTCGGCGTTGGGCGCGACGGCAAGGTCGGGCTGGAGCGCATCGCCGCCAGTGTTGCCGGCGCCGACATCATCGCCCTGCAGGAAGTGACCCGCAATTACCCCACCAATGGCGGCATCGACATGGTCGCGGGGCTGACCGCCCTGCTGCCCGATCATCACCATGTCTATGGCGCGGCCATGGACATCGATTTCGGCGCCCTGATGCCAGAACCTCCCAGACCCGCAATGCGCTTCCAGTTCGGCAACATGCTGTTGTCGCGCTGGCCGATCGTATCCTGCCGCAACCTGTTTTTGCCCCGCAGCCGCACCTACGACAAGGCCAATCTCCAGCGCGCAGCGCTTGAGGGGCTGATCGTCACGCCGCTCGGTCCTCTGCGCATCTACAGCACCCATCTCGACCATGTCAGCGCTGAGGAGCGGATCATGCAGATCCGCCACCTGAAGGAACGCCTCTTCGCTTATCCGATGGAGGGCGGCGCCATCACCGGCGCCGGCGAATACGGCTTTCCCGAGCCGCCCTGCCCGGAAGATTTCGTGCTGATGGGCGATTTCAACATGCGCCCCGGCGAGCCCGAATACGCGGAGATGACAGGCAGCCCCGACACGCTGTTCGGCCGCCGCATCGTTGCCCATCACCCCGTCGACACCTCGCGCCTTGCCGGTCCCGCTCCGGAGGGAAGCGTGAGCTGGACCGATCTTTCGGGCGCCGGCCAGCATTCGCGGCTCGACTTCTGCTTCGTCTCCGCAGGCCTTGCGGGACGGGTGAAGACCTGCTGGATCGACAACGACGCCGACGGCTCCGACCACCAGCCGGTGTGGACGGAGCTCGCATAGAGCCTCGGACCGAAAGGCGTCGCGATTGCGGATCACGAGCGGGCCCAAGACCGCAGACTGGACCAGGTGCGGCGATCCAGCCTGTAGCGCTCGATCGGCACCTTGCCGGCGATGATCGAGTTCAGCATGCCCTGCCCGGCATACTGGAAGCCGCACTTGTGGATCACCCGGCGCGAGGCCGGATTGATGACTCGGCAGGACGCATGCAGCGTATTGATCTCCGTGACCCGGAAGGCAAGGTCGACCAACGCATGCGCGGCTTCCGTGGCATAGCCCTTGCCCCAGTGCGGCTCGCCGATCCAGTAACCGAGTTCAAGGCCGCGCTCGTTGCGGGTGAGCCCCGCGCAGCCGACCAGCGCGCCGTTGTCGGCAAGGGTGAGCGCATAGACGACACCGCCCAGACCGGCCAGCTTGCTGGTGGCAACGAAGCTGCGGGCCTCCGCCTCACCATAAGGATGCGGCATGCGCCCGAGCATCTCGGCGACGCGTCGGTTGTTCGCCAGCTCGGCGAGATCCTCCACGTCCTCCTCATGCGGTGCACGCAGAACCAGACGCTCGGTGACGAGCACCGGGCAGTCTATTCTCAGATCGTAGTAATCTTCGGCGTCTTCCTTCTCGACGACCATGGCCTGATCCCTCCAGGGCAAAGAAAAAGGGGAGATGGCGACCCATCTCCCCTGATCCTTTTCTGGTCTGGCCAGACACCGGTTCCCGAGATGGGGCGCCGGTGTTGTGGTGCGGAAACCGGCTACTCCGCGGCTTTCGGCATCGGGTTTACCGACACGTAGGTTCGGCCGTTGGCTTTCTTCGCAAACGACACGGCACCTGCTTCAAGAGCGAAAAGGGTATGATCCTTGCCCATGCCGACATTGACGCCGGGATGCCATTGGGTGCCGCGTTGACGAATAATGATGTTGCCGGGAATCACGGATTCCCCGCCGAACTTCTTCACGCCAAGGCGCTTCGACTCCGAATCGCGACCGTTGCGCGACGAACCGCCAGCTTTCTTGTGTGCCATCTTGATGCTCCTTTGCGCCGTTTCAGGCGCCTGCAATCTCTATGAACGCGTTGGCGTTCCGTTTCAAGCCTGCAAGGACGGCAAAAACCGCCCTGCCGTTGCTTACTCTGCTGCCGCGTCCTCGGCCTTGGCCTTCTTAGGCGCTGCCTTTTCCTTCTTCGGCGCGTCTTCCTTCGCCTCGGCCTTGGCAGCCGCCTTCTTGGAAGGCTTGGCGCCACCGGTCAGGATCTCGGAGATCCGCACGGTGGTGAGAAGCTGGCGATGGCCGATCTTGCGGCGCGAATTCTGGCGACGGCGCTTCTTGAACGCAATGACGGTACGGGACTTGCCCTGCGCCACGATCTCGGCGGCGACGACGGCGCCTTCCACGAGCGGCGCGCCGATGACGACATTCTCGCCCTCGCCATGCGCCAGCACCTGGCCGATTTCGACGATATCGCCGACTTCGCCCGAAACCTTCTCGATCTTAAGCACGTCGTTGGCGGCTACGCGATACTGCTTGCCGCCCGTTTTGATGACTGCGAACATTTTTTGCCTTTCGCTGTTCGGTCGGCCTTGTTGATCCGCTTTGGTTCCGGTTGGCCCTGCAGGGCGCTTCATGCCGGAGCTTGTGGATCGGCCGTCTTTTTGTCAGTCTGCGGGTTCAATAGACAACAGGCGCGGACCACAGCCCACGCCGATTGCGCGCCGTCCGTAGACGATGATCAGGGCGAAGTCAAGGAAAATGCCCTTGGCCGGCCAGCCGGAACGCTCCGCCGGCCAACACCTTGCGCGCCTTGCCGGCCGAACCGCAAGACCCTCGCGCCATCCCCTTCACCCATCCCGCCCACGGCTTGTGAGCCGCCCCGCATGAAAAACGAAAACCTTTCCGAAGACGCCTTATTGGCCCTTGTATCGGAACGCGACTGCCGTTATCTAGTGCGCCGCTGGCAACGGCCGACCACACTTGCGGAGAAGTGGCAGAGTGGTTGAATGCACCGCACTCGAAATGCGGCATGGGTGCAAGCCCATCGGGGGTTCGAATCCCTCCTTCTCCGCCATTCACCTCACTTAAGCGCTTGTTTTTAAATAGTTTTCTGCGCCAGAAGATTATCTTTCCCCTCAATTTTCCCCACAATCGATTGAGGTTGAAAGCGAACGACGGCGGACTTCAGCGCCCGCCAAGCGTTCATTTCTCGGGCAAACCATCAAGCCATGCCCGCGCATCTTCTGCCCGGATGAGCGTCATTCTGCCGGCTTTTCGCACCTTCAGGCGTCCGTCCTTGATTTCGTCGAACACCTTTGTTCTGCCGACCCCAAAAGCTTCACAGAATTCATCGATCCGATAAGCTATCTTTTCGATTGCGGCAGAGGCTGGAATGTCAGTCATTGCGTAACCTCCGCCGAATCAAACAGGCCGGGATGTCGGGCCGCCGCAATTCCCTTAATGCGATCGAACTCAGCTTGGCCTATCTCATCGTAAATTACCGCCAGCAGCACCTTGCGGCGCTCGTCGATCGCTGGACGCCGCGGTGCCGCAAGCGTGAGAGCGTGGGCTTTGATCGCCTTGGCCGTCAGCTTCTTCCAACGCATTGCGCCCTGCGCGCGCGTCCGCCAGCCGGGCCGCACGCCATCTGGGTTTTCCTCAGCGCGGGCGATTTGCGCCCTTATAATGGCCGTCTCATTCTCAAGGCGCATGAGGGCGGCGGTACACTCCCCCTGCGTCTTAAGAGAGCGAACCGACATACCCGGTTCAATCTCAAGATCCAGAGGATCGGTAGGAGCCTGTGGCAGTGTTCTCATCGCCCTGCCCTCGCGCTGATCCAGATCCACAACAGGCAGACCGACAGCCCCACGAGCGAGCCGAGCAACATCAGCTCTGCTGGACGGTAGACAGCACGGCGCGGGCGCTCCGCAGGCATGAGATAGCCCATCAGGTCAATCAGCAGGTGAATGACCTTGCTGATAGCGATGATGGCATAGAGACGTAGCAGGAGGATCATGCCTGCGCCCTCCCCTCATCGAAGAGCGCCAGCGCCGCGCGCAGTACGTTGATGGTGAGGTCGGGTTGGCTGCCGCACCGCTCTTGCTCATCATGGACGAGGCGCACAGCCTCGACGGCCCCTTCAAGGGTGGTGGCGTCCGGCGGAGCGGTGCAGAGCCGCTTATAATGCGGCCCCCACGTTACGGCGACAAGCTCGTCGTCTTCCTCGATGGACATGTCTGGCGGTGAGGCGTTAAACACCTCAATCTGGTGACGGTACTCGCGCACCAAATCAAGCAGGGGATCGGTCATGAGCGTGCCTCCTCTGCTAGTTTTCCGAGCTCCCGCGATAGACCACAAAGGGCCGGTAGAGGGCCGCATGAGCCGTCGACATATTCATCAGCGACGAAGAAAACCTTGCGACGGCGGTCTGCATCTGTTTCAGGAACCCGCTTGAGAGCCTCTTCGTGGATCAAGCTGCGAGAGCCATTGATATATTCACAGAGGCGCTGGAGCATATCGCCGTGCAGCGGCAACTGGTCGCCGTCACTAAAACGTGGCTGGCACGACAGGCCGGCGATTACATCGGCAACAGTGCGAAGCGCATCGGCCAGAGCGAAAAGCCCTTCCATGGAGAGTTTTTCCGGCTCGAAGATCGGTTCCCCCTCGAAGTGAGGATTGAAGACGGGGTTGAAAGATGGCGCAATCATTCTGCACCGCCTTTCATGCCATCATCATGGGCAACCAGTCCTTCGACCATCTCGCGGGCGACCCACAGCAGATTGTCCACGCGAGCATCATCTTCACCCACCGGAAGCTCAAACCGGAGTTCGCAGATCACAGAAATCAGGTCGCTGACCCGATGCAAATCGCTGTTGAAGTCGACTACCTTCCACGCGGGGCTCATATCGAAGCCTCCCGCGCTACCTGATCGTGGTGAAGCTCTTCGAAGACCGAGCGGGCGTCTCGTAGAATGTCGTTTATGAGATCGCAGCCGGTTGTGATGGCATATTTGTGGGCACGCTCACCAAGGTTGTGTCCGGCCATGAAAACGAGTTCATTCAAGTGGATGGCTTGGCCAAGCAAATCGAGGGCATCGATCATGGTGCGGGGTTCTTCAGGCAAAGCTTCAGCGGTCGCCCGCGTGGCGTCGTTCGTTGTCATGGATTTTCTCCAGAAGAATGAGGTCAGGCGCGGCCCGGAAGCCGCACGGGATTAAGCGGCGTGGTAGCGGCGGATTGCTGTCGAAAGGCGACGTCGCGCGTTGTATTCGAGATCGCGCGCGACACAGAAGTCGAGGTACTCGTCCTCACTGTCGGACTGCATCCGCATCCAATCTGGCGAATTCCGCTCCACGCGACCGATCTTCCGCTTGGCCTTCCACGCTTTGTAGGCGTCAACCAGCGACAGGTACTTCGCCTTCCGATCGGCCTCGTGCATGTCGACGACCAGCGCCCTTTCGGCAATGTCCAGCAGGAGGACAATCTTCTTTTCGTTCACCATCACGCACCTGCCTTTCCGGTCAGCTTGAATCGGCCTTCAACGAAGGGGTGCGTTGCCATCGTGGCGCTGACCATCTGGCATTCGTCGACGAAGCGACGGAATACTGCCGAGACCTCTTTCTTGGCGTAGCCGGCGTTGTGCGCGCCTTCGGCATGCTCGTTCTTCACGAGAACCCGAACCGTTGGCGAGTAAGGACAATCCCACATCACCTTATTGACGACGGCCTCGGACAAGCCGAACTGCTTGTTTATCCGCCTGCGGATATAGGTGATCAGCTCGCAATTGCTCGGGAGCTTGTCGAGAGCCACATGGGCATGGGCGACCTGGTCTACCTTGGCATCGAGGGCTTGCAGCGCTCTGCCATGTTCGGCCTGCCGTGCCTCGTGTGCGGCCAGCATCGTAAAGGCACTGGCGAATGCCTCGGCCGTGGTGGGGAGGGCCACGGGCCTCACGCTTTCCATCTCTTCCAGCTTCTTGACCACCTTGTAGCGAAGGTCCGCGCGATAGCCGGTGACGAGCGTGATAGTCAGGTCCTTCGGAAGGCGGTATTCTTTGAGGCTGCGCCCGGTGCTGTCGGTGTAGCTGGACAGGAAATCACTCGCCCCAAATTTGGGGTCAGCGATATCCAGTAGCATCCGCTCGATGTCACGCAACACATGGTCGTGGCGCTTTTCGCAAAGGTCCGCAATCTCGCGGCTCGACATCGTGATCGGGACGTTCCCGATTTGGGCCGGTAGAAATCCCGGCGAGGAATTGCTATGTACGTTCTGCATCAGTCATCTCCTGATGATTGCTGTTTCCGGCTTCGGCGGGGTTGTGGTCGCCAAACTCTGACCCCGTCGTCGCCATTTTCTCCATCCGATCCCTTATACACCGGACGATTTCACTGTTCTGTGAGCTGCTGTTTCTGGCAGCTTGCCCCGAGATGAACGCTTTCGCGTCCTGAGGCAGCCTCAATGTGATGTGGGTTGGCATTTGCTCCTCGTTAACTACGTTGGCACTGTTTTAGTGTCGCACCGAAATGGTGTCAAGACACGACATCAAAATGGTGCTATTCCCCCTGTCGATTGATGGGGAAAACCATGGAAGAAGATTCCGAAGTCAGAATTACCCTCCGGCTTCCCGCCTCCCTCCGGGATCGCCTGACGGCGTCAGCCGATGCGAACTCACGATCCATGAATGGCGAGATCGTGAGCCGCCTAAGTGATAGCTTTGACGAAGAGCGTATTGCCCAACTGATGCGCGAGCGTGCTGTAAACCGCGACAAGCATATTTTGTACGTAGTGCTGGATGCAGATGGCTTACCGATCTCTTGGCAGGAGATCATGACGCACTTGGGCGAAATTGGAAGGTCGACCGGCCGAGACATCAATTCGATTGAAGCGCGAATCTTCGACGCGGAGTTTCTCGCGAACGATCTTCGGGAAGAATTCTGGTGGGAGCTTGTCCAGAAATACCGCAAAGCACGCAAGTCGGCGAAGACGGAGCCTCGCCGTCGCCAAATCCAGTTGCCAGACGACGAATAACCCACCCGCCCCACCGAACAGATCAGCGCAGCCTGCGCGGCTCGCTCTCCCCTATCGACAATAGCTGTGTTGGCGGTGGCGGGCATGACTTCCTTAACCATGTTTCGTACATTTAGTACGCGAAGGTAAGGACAGCAGTCAAGTACGATTTGTACGATACGTAAAAAATCGTACGTTTCGCTTAATTCCTTCCGGCGCCAGATACGAGGTCTGAACCGGTTTCAGAAGCTCCAGATCGTCCCCAGAACTTAGAAGCTTTTGTCCAGATTGAAGAAGGAGTTATGCTCTACGCTCCTAGTTGAGTTTTACCCTGAGCGCGAGTATCGTCCAGTTGGGTTTTGGGGGACTAAGTGGCAGTCGGGCAAAAGCACGATTTCGAACCTTTATTGCCGCCCGGCAGGCACGAAATGACACTCGTGGAAGTCTGGGCACGATACGTTGCGGCCTTTGACGAACATCCTTCCCGCGCCGCTATTTATTGGAAACTTGAGCGGATCGTACAAGACATTTTGGTAGCTGCAATACCATGTGACCTGTGGTTGGACGGAAGCCTGCTTACGAGAAAGCTTGAACCGAATGATCTCGACATCACAATAGTGATAGATCAGGAAGTCATTGAAAATATTGATGAAAATCAATTTAAACTTATTGATAAGCTCGCCGAGGGAGGGTATGGTGACGACATTGATAGTTTCGTCCTTACGCGGTGGAGTCGAGATAGTCCTAATTTCGGAACGGAACTGGACGAACTGAGTTCATGGAACGAAGTTTATGGAGCTGAGCACAGCAAGGAGTGGCTAAAGGGATTTGTAGTCCTGAGGCTGAATGAGACAGATGTCGGACTATTCCTACGTCGCGGATAGAGCAAAAAAGGCATACGCGTCCGTCTCCCGTCTGGAGGCGGCTCTTCAGCGCGAGCCTGAAAACAGAGGATTACAAGTCAACCTTGCTTCTATGCGACGCTTGGCAGAGCAGGCGAGATCTGACTTAAACAGACTTGCAGCGCTCAATCACATTGAAGTTTGCAACTATCGCTTATCTCCTGAATTTGGTGACGGTTATGCGTTAGAGCATGTCTCTAGTTCTTTCCTAGAATATCAACTGCTTTTTAGCCAAATCTACGATGCGTTCGCCAATGGACCGAAATCAAATGCTGTAATAGGGGCAGAGGCGAAAGTCGCTAGTACCCTTGAATTTGCTTTTTCCTATAGCGGATCCCTTGGAGTTGTCCTGCTTGCCAAGAGTGAGCGTGATTTTCTAGAGGGAAATTTAGATAAACCAATCGATGCACTTTACCAAATACTGGACGTTGAAGATGTAGATCACGTCAAGGATATAGCCCACAGTTTGGGACGCGCGGTAGTGAAGCGTGTCCATGACTGGTCAAAAGCTACCATCAAAGGCGGGTTTGCCGCCGACATTCGGTGGAGGCGATCTGATGGAGTAGAGCGCGGCCAGGCTATTGCACGCGCCAAGCTTGAGAAGATAGCCGATATAATCGGTGGGACATCAGATGAGAAATCAACTCCTCTGACAATTTCTGGTACCTTGGTCGGCATAGACGTAAATGCCAAAACCTTCCATTTTGTTGTACCGGGTGGGGAATCATTCAAAGGCCGGTTGGCTGAAGAGTTTTCACTCGTGGAGCAAAGCCGAGTGCCTGCCCCGTATATTGCCGACATTACTATTTTAGAAAGGCAACATTACGCTACGGGCGTTAGTGAGGTGCGCCATGTGCTTGGAAAGCTATCTGCTCTCAAGGACAGCCCTTCTGCCGGCGAGCGATAAACACTCCACTGCCCGTAGTGCATGTCCTTTTTCCAAAGAGTCATATCACTGTATGATGCATGTCCCCGGCCAGTCACTGCACTGCCGACTGGCACAACCTGTCGACATGGCGGCAATAAGAGCCAGGCTAAGCAGGATGGTTACGGTTCTGATTGTCTTCTTCATGCGCTGCCCGCAGTCTCCGTATCCTCTCCCAGATCGTATACTTCTTCCAGCTCTCCAATAAGCGTCAGCCAGTCCCGCAACCCTGTATGAGCTGCGGTTTCCAGATCGGCACCAATGTCGCGGGCATACCGGCGCAGAGCTATGCGCTCGTCGGTCGAGAGGGTGAGGGTGATTTTCAAAGGAGCTATGCCCTCAACTTCAGTTGGCCTTGAATGCCGCCCTGTCGATTGATCTGATTGACCATACGCTGAAGTTGGTTTGCGCGGATTGTGACGTAAATTTCCCCCACCCATTCGATTTCCTGATCTTCGATCGGATGATCGTTCCATGAGATCAGGTTGTAACCCTTTTCGCCGCGGCGAATGGTTTTTAGAAAGCGACGACCATCACGCGTCCGAACGGCGGCCTCCTCGCCAAGAAAAGAATCCGTTGAACGCTTCTGCTCGCGCCAGACAATAATCACATCGCCTTCGTCGTATCTGGGCAGCATTGAAATGCCCTTTACCTGAAAAGCAATCATGTCTGCTGGAACCGGAATAGCAATATGGATCTGGTCCAAACCCTCCGGCGGCGTTTGCTCGAAATCGGGTTCGATCTGGGCTCCCGCTCCCACGTAGCCCATAAGCGGAACGACTGAAGCACTTTCGTCTCCTGCGTCACTCCCAAAAAGGATCCATCCGGGATCGACCCCGAACACCTGCCCGTACAACTCAGCAGCTTTCCGAGATATGGGTCGGTTGCCGTTTTCGTGACTGATGAGAGTATTCCTGTTCACACCTCTGCTGTGCAGGGAGCGGGCTGCGTCACTAGGACTGTCAAAGCCGGCATTGGAGCGGGCTTCCTGAAGTCGGAATCGTGGTTCTTTCATCATTCGTACATTTTGCCTGATAATTGTCGTTCAAGGCGTACGATTTGCACTTGCATGACATTCGTACAATAGGTACGATGCAAACATGCTTAACAAACCCACTACCATTTCCGAACTCATTAACCGGTGGGAGACCTTAGGGGATTTTGCCGACGCCATTGGCTGTGGCTATGAAGCCGCGCGCCAAATGAAACGACGTGATCGGATCGCCCCCCATTATTGGGCGCGATTGATTTCCGTGGCTGAGACTCGGGGCATTCTGGATATCGATTATGGCTGGCTGGCGGCTCGATACCCCGACCCCAAGAGGCCCGCCGCATGACCTCCCCTTCCCTCACCTCCATCCGCACCCATGACGGCACGGTTCTTGCCCGCGATCCTGCAACCGGCATCGTCGCTTCCGGCCGCTCGCTCGACGAGGCGGTCGCTGAACTGCGGCGGCTGCTTTCTCAAACTTCGAGGTCAGCGGCATGAGCAACATCGACGATCAGATGAATGCCGAGCAGGAACGTGCCTTTCTGGAATGGCGCGACCTCCGAGATAAAGCGTTCGAAAGCGGCACGAAAGAAGACGCGCACAGGGCCGGCAAGGCGTTTGGCACGTTCTTCTATCTCTACGTAGCCAATACCTACCGGCCCACGCTCAAGGGGTTGAACACCCCGTGAAACTCAAGCTTGAAATCCCAGATGCCGCTTATGTGCCGGAGATTGAGCAAGATGTGCTCGGCACGCTCCTGTTTGGTGGCGACTTCCGACAGGTGGCCAGTTTCCTCAGAGACGATCATTTCGTTCACGAGGTTCATCGCATTCTCTTTCGCGCAATCCGTGCTGCATTCGACCAGTACGGCTCGGCCAATCCTGCCATTGTCTCCCGGCTCATCCCGGAAGACGCGGCATTGGTGTTCGCGCAGAAGACCGATCATGCACCGCTCGCCTACATGGCAGCGCTGGCTGAGCAGATCGTGGTTGGCCCTGCGGGGCTCGACCGTGGCGCGCAGGCCGTCAAAGCTCAGTGGGCTCGCCTGAAGACAGGGGAGATCGGCGGCCTATTGAGACAAACGGCTCATGACGCGACCGCCGATCCGAAGGAAATCATTCAAGGCGTTTCCTCAGAACTCGATGAGGTCGCGGCAGAGCTTCGAAGCGGTCCTCGCCGCAAGACAATGCGCACCATGGATGAGGCAACATCGGCCGCACTGGAAGAGGTCAGGGAGGCCCAGCAGCGCGGTAACGGCCTGACCGGCTACACATGGGGGCTCTCCGACATCAATACCGCCACCGGTGGCATACACCCCGGCGAAATGGTGATTATCGGAGCCCGCCCCTCGATGGGCAAAACCGCAGTGGCTCTCTCCATTGCGCTGCGCACTGCCTCGACGGGAATAGGCGTCGGCTTCCTGTCGCTGGAAATGGGTGCTCAGAAGCTCGCCATGCGCCGCCTGACCGACATCGCCTACGACTGGGGCGTCAAGGTTCCCTACACGGATCTGATCAAAGGCACGGTTTCGGAAAGCGACCTGTCCGCGATCATCGAAGCCAACCAGTCGGCAGACAATCTGCCCTTGTGGATCGAGGAACAATCCGGCCTCACCATCAGCGACATGCGCGTGAAGGTCGAGCGCATGGCCGAACAGGCTCAGAAGCGCGGCACGAAGCTTGGCGTGCTGATCGTCGACTATCTGCAACTGATCAAGCCATCAGGCCGCTATTCGGGCAACAGGGTGGGAGAGATCAGCGAAATCTCGTGGGGGCTGAGAGAGCTTGGCCGCGAACTCGGGTTAGCAGTCATTGCGTTGTCCCAGCTCTCCCGACAGGTCGAAAGCCGCGACGACAAGCGCCCTCAGCTTTCCGATCTGCGCGACAGCGGCTCCATCGAGCAGGATGCCGATATGGTCGCCTTCCTGTTCCGTGAAGCCTACTACCTCCAGAAGGAGAAGGGCAAAGACCGGGATAAGGAAGACGAGCGGATCGAGCGTCTGATCGAGGTTCAGAACGACCTCGAATTCATCATCGCAAAGCAGCGCAACGGACCGACCAAGACCATCAGGCTCTTCGTCGACATCGCCTGCTCGGCCGTCAGAAACGCGGCGAGGTACTAATGACCAACTCTCACGCAATGAACGATTTTAACTGGTTCGGTGAAGGCGTATCCACTTGCCGGCCAAGGTCTGTGTCTTTTGCGGTAAAGAAATAGATGACGTTCCGGTCCCCATCGAACTGAGCGGTCATGGGCCTCAGAGAAATTTCAGGCGTACCGAGCATCGCGGTCATATCGGACCGTATGGCATCATGAAAATCCTCAACCTTGAACGCATGCGCCGCCGACTTGAGCGCATCCCCGATGCTATCCGCAAGCGCGCCAAGGCCGATCTCATGCTCGCCGGCCGCGAGATCAACATGCTTCAGCGGTCTCTTGCGCCGAAGGATGACGGGCTGCTCGCCGGCACAATCCGCACCGAGCAGCTTCCCGATCCGGAGATTGGCGTGGAGATCAAGGCCGGAGGCCCTGCCACGACCAAACCAGTGCGCAACTCCAGCAAAGGCAATGCGCCGCAATATGATTATGCGCTGGCTCAGGAGCATGGCACCGAGAACATGCAGGCAAACCCGTTCTTCTATCCCGCGATCCGCATGAAGAAGAAGCAAGCGCAGCGGCAGGTCCGCGTCGGTGTTCGCAGGGCACTGAAGGATGCGGTGAGCGGAAAATGAGCGATCCCAGCGCTGAGATACAGGTTGCGCTCGTCGAGCGGCTGACGGCGCTGGCGACCGAGGCTGGCGAGCGCATCTATGACGATGTCCCCCCTGAGGATGAACGTGTTGCGGATACGGGCGCCGCTTATCCCTACGTGACTGTCGGAGCCGGCCAGCTCGTACCGGTCGACGAAGAATGCTTCGATCGTTCGTCGACCTATTTCCAGATCGATGTGTGGACGCGGACAGTTGGATTTCCTCAGGCGAAGCGCATTGCCGGCACGATCCGCACGGCGCTGCATGAGCAGACCCTTGCGGTAAACGGCCATGTGGTCGACCGAATGCGTGTCGAGAGCATCGACTATTCGCGCGATCCAAACGGACTGAGCCGCCGCGCACGCCTTGACCAAGCGCATTCGTGAAGCCGCCGATGCGATGCGTGCCGAAAACACCGTGCTGGCCGGTCTCGATCCATTGGTGAACGATTACGGCTATGCCTTGGAAAAGGCGCGCGTCCAGCAGGAATTGCTGACGGCCGCAAAAAAGGCCGGAGTGGAAGTCACGCCGGCGCTCGAAAAGGAAATCAGCGACCTTGCCGACACCTATGCCTTTGCGACCGTGGAGGCAGCGAAGCTTGCCGAGGGCCACGACAAGATCCGTGAGCGCGCCGAGGAGGCGCTTGCGCTGGCTAAGGACACCACCCGCGACTTGATCGATGGTTTCATCGAGGGCAAATCCGCCGCCGACATGATGGCCAATGCCCTAAAGAAGATCGGCAACCATCTGATCAATGACGTGCTCAACAACCTGTTCAAGATTCAGAACATGGGCAGCGGTGGCGGCGGCTTTCTATCGGGCCTGCTTGGTCTGTTCGGCGGTGGCGGTGGCTTTTCTGCCGCTGCCTATGCCGGTATTGGGCAGGGGCTTTACAGCAGCGGCGGCTACACCGGCCCCGGCCCGAAGAACAAACCTGCCGGTGTAGTGCATGCTGGTGAAGTGGTCTGGTCGCAGGACGACATCCGCAAGGCCGGCGGCGTTGCTGCCGTCGAAGCCATGCGCAAGGGCATGGGCGGCATGGCAACGCCTGCTGCGATACAGGCGCCGACCATGCCGAAGCTGACCAATATGGGGAGTGGTGGGGGAGCCATCAACGCGCCGGTCCACATCAACATCGACGCAACTGGCGCTGATCGGGAAGGCCTGATGCGGGTGGAGCAGCAGCTTGCCAAGCTGCGGCAGGAAGTGCCGAGCATGGTGATCAGCAACGTCCGCAAGGCTCAGAAAAGCAATGTGAAGTTGGGGTGATGCGGTGCCAATAACCTATCCCTTCGACCTCCTTGCATCGTTTCCGGGCTGGTCGACAGAATTCGACCTCCTTTGGCGTCAGGAGCAGTCCCGACAGGCGAATGGTCGAACCATCGTGAAAGACATGGGCTCGCCTTTGTGGCGGGCCGTCTATCAGTCGCGCCAGATGAAGCCGAACGAACTGGACTTCTGGCGCGCACGGCTGGATGCGATGGAAAACGGGTTGAAGACCTTTCTAGGTCGGCCTTTGTCGCGATGCCGGCCGATCAACAATCCCGGCTCTTCGGCGCTGCCATCTGGCTCGCTGTCTGCTATCCAGTCGGATCGGAAGTCGATCACCATCGGAGGCCTGACCGGCATCACGCTCCGGCCCGGCGACATGGTTTGCATCCGCGATAAGGATTTGCACCGCGTAGTAGATGGGACAGGCGCAGCCGTGGAAGTGCGGCCGCATATCTGGCCCGGCGTCACGGCCGGTGCAACGGTTTCGGTGACGAAAACGCACTGCGTAATGGCGATTGTGCCAGGCTCGATTTCAGCCGCGGCAGACGCGGCAACAGGCCGGGGTGCTGTCAGCTTTCAGGCGATAGAGGCGCGGTAGGCGCGAAAGGAGAGTGTGATGAAGCGTAGGTCATTCCTTGCGATGCTCGGCCTTGCGCCGGTTGCTGCTGTTCCGGTTGTTGCTGCGGGGATGTCCCCGAATGAATACCTGTCGAATATCATCGGTAAATCAGGCCTTCCTATTGCGGCGCACCAAAAGTGGCTGAGCGATGGTATGCGCGCGATGGAAGGGCGTCTTGATACCCACGGCTTGACGCTGGCGGACGCATGACCCGCTATATCTCCCCCGAAAACCACGTCGCCCTACAGGGCCGGCAACTCGTCGCCCGGGACTTCCTGTGGCTGGTCGTTCGCAATCGATCTACCGGCGCGCTGGTAACGGAAGGCCTTTGGTCAGATGTCGGCAATGTCAGCGCGCAGGTGACCAATCCTGACACAGGGCTGGTCGATACGCGCGACTGGTATGGCTCCGGCGCGCTCGTTGCCATCGACGACATTCCGATGGTTTCGAACCTGTCGGTCCAGAACGTCAACATCCGGCTCAGCCAGATCGATGACCGCATTGCCGATCTGGTGCGGTTATATGACGCCAAACAAGGCCGCGTCGAAATCTATCGCGGGCTGTTTGACCCCAACTCCCGGCAGATGGTGGCGCCGGCCGAATGCCGGTTTGTGGGCTTTATCGATCAGGTCATCATCGGCACCGCACCTGAAAATGAGGAAGGCGGCGTTACCCTGACCTGTGCCAGCCACACGCAGGAAATGACGCGCGGCAACCCTGATACGCGCAGCGATGCCACTCAAAAGCTTCGTAGCCCGACAGACAACTTCTTTCAGGATGCTTCGACTGCTGGCGAGTGGGAGGTCTTTTGGGGTTCAGAGAAAGGCAAGGTGCCGACGCAGAAGAAGAGGAAGAAGTTCCTTGGCATCTTCTGACGTTCGCCGCGCGCTCCCAGAAGACCGCCTTGCCGTTATTCGTCTTCTAAAGGAAAGCCATGCTGCAGCGGGCTTTAGCTTTCCGTTCAGCGCTCCTCACGCCGACATGCTGTTCCGTCAGCATCTGGAACGGGGTCTTGTGCTGGTGTTCGGAGAGCCCGTCGCAGGCGTCCTGATGGCGGCAACCTTCGACCACCCCTTTGGCGCTGGCAAGTGGGCCAAAGAGACAGTGTGGTACATCGCGCCATCATCTCGCGGACGCTCGGCCTTGCAGATGCTCGACGCCTATGAAGTGTGGGCGTGTGAGCAAGGCTGCACGACGATCGGCATGGCCAGTCTTGCCAGCAATGACGTTTCCAGAATCTACGAGCGGCGCGGCTACGCGCCTGCTGAAACGCACTTCGTGAAGGCGCTCCGCTAACCGCGAGTAGCGCGCTGGCCGACCAGCCAAATCCAAGGTTACAGCATGGCTATTTTTACTGCTATCGGCAGCGCGATCGCTGCTGTGGCCGGTGCCGTTGGCACGTTCATCGGTGGTCTGGGTGCGGTCGGGTCTTTCCTGCTCAGGACTGCTGTCGGGCTTGGCATCAACCTGCTTGCGCAGGCGATTGCCGGCAAGCCGAAAGACCCGTTTTTTCGATCAACGGCACGCTCCAGGCTGGCGGCGACATACCGCGATCATTTATTCTTGGACGCACCGCCACTGCCGGCTCTCTGGTCTGGGTCAATACGTGGGGTAATGATGGCGACACGCCGAATGCCTACCTGACGCAGGTCATTGCGTTGGCAGACCTGCCAATGGCGGCGATGGATGAGGTCTGGGTTAACGGCGAAAAGATCACACTCGGATCTACCGCGCACCCGGAATATGGCTATCGCAGCGCATCGAAACGCTGAAAGCAGACGTAGGAAATAACTCTGCTGCGATTACGGCGGAGGCGGTGGCCAGAGCGGGTGCAGATGCCGCTTTGGCATCAGATATATCCAGCCTTGGAGCCACGGTTGGAAACAACTCGGCCGCTATCCAGTTGGAGGCAACCGCACGCGCCAATGCTGACAGCGCGCTTGCAGCGGACATAGCAACACTCGACGCCAAGGTGTTTGACCCAGATACGGGCCTGCCATCTGTAGCGAGCGCAGTGGACGCGCTCTCCACTTATGCGGGTCCAGATGGCGCGCTGGCGGACGCCGTTACTGCACTTTCGGCATCGAGTGTGCCCGGCGACATTGCCAAAGCAAACATGCGCATGGGTGTGATGTCTGGCCCGATCGGCTATTCTCGGATCGCCTTCGAGACGCGATATGACGGGACCGGAGGCTATCGTGGCGCAGCCTTTGGTGCGGATACTCCTGCCGACCCGGGGCAGAAAACACGGTTCTGGATGCGGGCGGATCAGACCGTTGTCATGGATAGCACCGGCAACGTATCGGCAATGTTCGATGGCGGGTCTGCGTATTTCAACAACGCTCGTATCCGCAATCTGACAGCTCAAAACATCACGGCGGATAAAATCGATGCAGCCCTGATTCTTCAAAACGGCTCCGTGATCGAGGACTTGATCGACGTCGATACATTCAGCCGCTTCGAGCCGATTGTGTACTCTTTCACCAGAACGGTGAGTGGCGGGCAGACTTACGACGAGGGTCAGTGGACACTCCACGGCACGGTGATCGTCACCAAGCCTGTCGACAAACCCTGTATCGAGTTCATGAATGTGGAAGCGTTCGCGAGTTTGAGCGGGAGTGGCAACCGTGATGCCTTCATAATTGTCAAACGAGGCGGCAACGGCACGGTAGCATCCGGCGAGGAGGTTGTGAGAGCGCGAATGCAGGGAAACGGTACCGTTACCGATACCAAAACCATCATGCGTGGCGGGTTGCTCAACGAGACGAGCATTCGGTATGACATCTGGACATGGAACAGTTGCGCTGCCGGCGGTAGTTCGAATGCGACCATCAGCGTTAAATGCGACAGCGGCGTATGGGTGTTCCGATGAGCACACGCAGCACGTTTTATCTGGTCGTCGACAGTAAGGGGCGGGTTGCCTCCCACAATCGCATTCCCAACGAGATGTTTCCGCCAGATCTCGCTGCCGGGACACGGATTGTGGTCCCGGCAGATGGCAAAGGTCCTGAGACTGACGTGCGAGTCGATCTGCGCAAGGCGCGCAAGCCCGTCAGCCGTGGCGTGGTGGGGCGTTGTCGGGTGCAACGTACCGCCTGCGCTACATGTCGGACGGCAGCCGGGTCAGCGCACAGGCACGTCAGCTTATTGACCTGCTTGGAGGGTCCGGCAACCTCGAAGCTCTGGCGGGGTTGGTCAGCGCCGCTGATCGGTTGTCTTATTTTACGGGCGCAGGAACGGCTGCGCTGACGCCTTTGACGCCCTATGCCCGCACGCTGCTCGATGATGCGGATGCCGCGGCTGCGCGGGTTACACTTGGCATATCAGGTTCCGGTCGCAGCGAGGCATTGCGCGGTGTGTTTGTCCCACCCTCTCCATGGCCGACCGAGGACCTTACACCCGCAGCGGTCTCCGCTATGGTTGGGGGGCAAGGATACTATCAGATATCCCGCGACACTGCCGGAACGCCCGTTCAGACCCCTGCGGGATGGCCTCAGACATATGGGGCTTTATGGGGCTTTATTAGCAGCGGGAATGGGTACACTTACAGTTGGCAGAAATTCACTGGTTGGAGTGGCAACCGCCAGTGGGTGCGCAAGGCTGTCAATGCGACAACGTGGGGGCCGTGGTCTGAGGTCTACCATCAGGGCAGCGTGATCGGTGCCGTATCGCAGGTGAGTGGTGTGCCGGGTGGTGCTCTCTCGTCCGGCTGGCAGTCCAATTCCAACGGACTCTACAAAAGAGACTTTGACGGGACACAGATCTGCATAAAACTACAAGATTTTTCAGTCGGAGTTAACTCCGCTGTTGGCGGCGAATTTGCCAGCATCGAAATCAACAGCGGCAGTTGGGCGGCGGCCTTTGTCGCCAAGCCAGCGGTATCGGTATGGGCTGAGGCGGCCGATGGTGTTGGCAATTTCGGGGTGAGATCGGGCGTTGCTGCATCAGCCACACTCTGCCCGCGCTATCGCATAACCAGCCCGATCACGGTGGCGTCGAAAGCTTTCTCCAACACGATCATGGCTATTGGCAGGTGGTTCTGATGCGTATTGTATTTTCTCCTCAGCGGCGCGACGACACCCTCACGGTCTCCCGCCACAGCGACATCCTCACCATCAACGGCGATCCCGTGAACCTCTCAGCCATCCCGGAAGGCGCAACACTGCCGGCCGGTGCCATCAGCAATCCCTGGATCGTCGGCCCGGTACAGCGGATCGACGGCGTGCTGCATGTCACGCTGCTGCTGCCGCATGGCGATTTTCCATCGCTGGCAGTGGCCTGGCCGACTCCGATTACGCTCACCGGCAATGGCCCTGTTGCCGTGCCACACGATCCCGCACCGCAGGAGGCCGACCATGGCAACGATTGATCTGTCGCAGCTCATCACGGCCGATGCCAAGGTCGCCGCCGCGCGCGCCGAGCTGGTCGAGCAGTTCCGGGTCGAGATCAAGTGCCATGTCGACGCCGTGGCTATCAGCCGCCGTTATGACAGCGCCGTGTCGTTGGCATCCTATGTCGCGAGCAACAATCCTGCATGGGCGGCCGAGGCGCAGGCGTTTGTTGCGTGGCGCGATGCCGTGTGGGCCTATGCCTATACCGAGATGGACAAGGTGCTCGACGGCCAGCGCGGGCAGCCAGGGATCGCCGAGTTTATCGGCGAGCTGCCGGCGATCGAGTGGCCGGAGGAAGGAGAGTGAGCGTGACGAACGAAGAACGAATTGCCGCGCTGGAAGCGCAGGTTGTGTCACTGGCATCGCAGGTCACCAGCATGGCTATGGCGCTAGCCGATCTTGAGGCTTCTGTCCCTGTATTGGAAATCAGTAAGGCAGATGCCCCGAAACTACAGGCCGGCGGCCTGATCGTCGACCTAATCAAAACTGAGGGGTACATTGCCCATCTCAGTTCTGCGCGGATCGCAGATCTGACCGCGCAGGCGGGTCCATCATCGCCTGGGCCAGAGACTGCCCGCCAACTTACGATCAGGGCGCTTGTATCTCGCGAGAAGCGAAAGGCCGCAGAACATGCCGTCATGCTCCGGCTCTGTAGCCAACTTGGTCCGCATTTCAGCTGGGATTGTATTGTGGATGATGTGATCGAGGCCCTATCGCAGACTGAAGTTTCCCCCAGAGGATGAACATCTGGCTAAGGGCGCTTTCAATCTGCCGCAGGAGTTCCATTCCCTGCTTTAACGGTTCCGATCGGTCGATAGCTCCGTGCGGCTTTTTCAAAACGGAACTTACTTCTGCGCGGCCACCATCAGTGCGTATCCATGAGCTGTGAACGAAGCCATTACGCTGCCCCGCCAATCGGCCGATTAAATTGAAAAGCCGGGAAGCTTCGTCTCTCAAATCAGCGTGCTGATCACCTGGTAGTGCAAAATGGATAACCGAAAGAACCACGTTTCTCTGGACGTCATCGCTTTTTATCGGGTCGAGAACTGCGCTGACAAGTTTGGGGTTTTCGCCCAGTACAATTGGAAAGCAGTACCGGGTGGTGTCGTGAAGCTGGTTCCAGAGCATCGTGATCTTGCCGATCAGCAGAGCAAGTTCTGTCTCTTCAAGCTTCTCGTCGCTCACCTCAAAGGTCGCCATCATCCCCTCCCATAAAACCGCGCGGATACAAGCACGGCGGCGGGCGGGGAGTCGAGTCAGGCCAAGATCAGCGCGGCCAGCAAGATTACAACAGCCGTCATGACAAAGATGATGCCAAGCCCGCTGTTGCCGGGCGGGTCGCCGTAGTCGGGGGATCGTTCGTAGCCGGTCATCTGGGCCTCGGCGGAAAAGAGGCCGGCGCCCCTAGAAACTTGGGGGAATCATGGGAGCGCCAGCCATGCGATGTGCCGGCACATCGCACCTGCAATCTAAGCGCATCCTGATCTCCAATACAACCTGAAAGGAACCACCATGGACAGAACCGTGCCCGCCGGCGCGGCGTTTCTGCTTGACTTCATCCGGAAAACGGAAGTCGGGCGAGATGACCGCGCATCCTATGACGTCATCTATGCCAACAAGCAGGGCAAGCTCGCAAAGCCGTTGACCTCGATGTCGATCGACGAGGTGCTGGCCGCGCAGCGGGGATGGTCGAAGAACCACGGCTCCAGCGCCGCCGGTGGCTACCAGTTCATGCGAGATACGCTGATCGGGCTGAAGGAGGAACTGGGCCTGCGCGGCTCGCAGAAGCTCGATCCCGATCTTCAGGACCGGCTCGGCTACCACCTGCTGAAGCGCAGGGGCTATGAGGGCTTCATGGCCGGCACTGTAAGTCGAACTGAATTCGGCAAGCGGCTGGCAATGGAGTGGGCCAGCTTCCCGGTTCTTGCGGGCACGAAAGGCCAGAAACGGCAGGTTAAGCGCGGTCAGAGCTACTATGCCGGCGACGGGCTAAACAAGGCGCTGGTCGCTCCCGATATGGTCGAGGCCGTGCTGGATCGCGTGAAGGCGGCGGGGAATGCCGTTTCGATCCAGCCCGCACCCGCTCCAGAGCCGGTCATCGTCGAAAAGCCGGTCGTGGCAGATCCTGAGGAACTTGGCACGCCGCCGGCAAAGTCCAAGACCGTCTGGACGTGGGCGCTGGCCGGCATCGGCTCGATAGTGACGGCGGTCGGAAACTTCATGGGTGGGCTCGACTGGCGCGTCCAGCTTTTCATCAGCGCCATGATCGTGGCCTTTGCCATTTATGGCATCAAGCGCCGGGCTGATCTGTTCCGGGCGGTGAAGGACCTGAAGGCGGAGTTGGGCTGATGTTCGGTCTTGGTTTCCTCGACTGGTTGAAAGCGATTGCGGCCGGCGTCGCTGTTGCCGTTCTGGCCTATCACCTCGGGCACTGGATCGGGGAAAGCGCCGCATATCAACGGCTGCTGGCGGAAACCGCCGCTGCATCCACCCGTGCAGAAATGGAAAGGAAGGGCGATGATGCCAGACTTCAAAGCATGTCGGATTTTGATCTGTGTGTTGTCGGCCTGCGCGCTCAGCGCATGCCAGTCGACGCCTGTGAGTACCTGCGCGGGGTTCGTCAGGAATAACCTCTCGCCAGCCGGCACGGTTGCGCTGATATCGGCCGACCGCGCCGGCTACGAGCGGGTGCTGGGCAATGATCGCAATGGCGAAAGGCGAGGGTGCTGGAAATGAGCCGAGAAACGATGGCCGAACGACAGGCGCGGCTGGAAGAGCAGATGCGCGCTCTGTCGGCTGGCATTGCGGCGCTTGTCGAGCAGGGCAAGGAGGCTGCCGAGAGCAGACGTCGGGGATACCAGGCGCAGGAAGAAACCCGCATCGAGATCATCAACCTCAAACATCGCATGGATGGGATGGAGAGAGCTGTCGACGGCATCAAGCCGACCACGCTCGAACTGGAGCGGGTGCGCGACCGGGTAGTCTTCGCCGGCCGGCTTGGTCAAGGGCTCTGGTCGGTTGGCAAGATACTGATTGCTGCTGCGGCTGGAGCGGCCTCGGCTTGGTATGCGGTGACGGGGAGGCCGCCGCCATAGCGGATTATGCTACCTCCTGCTTTGTGCTCGTGCTAAGAACCGTGTGTGTTAGATTGCACGTCAGCAGATGCGTGTCCCGGTTCTAATGATATCGAGATTTTATGAGCAACGTTGTTACCCTGCATGGCGACAAGCGCTGGAAGGCTGTCATCGATTACCGTGCCGATTGCGGTTCAACCAGTGTTGAGTACTATTTTGAGGAAATATCGGAACTGCACAATTTGATCGAACACGGCCCGGACTGGAATTTTCTCATTCGCTGCACGCTCACGTTAAATCGCCCTGATAATGGCGATGCACAGAGCAGCTCAGCAAAAGTAGAACGCGAGGTGCGAACCTCCGCAGAGTGACCTCAGAATGAGATCACCATAGGTGTGCTTACATATCCATTCGAAAAAAGCTTTACGTCGTGCTGCGATCTCTTGACAGGCAGTCTTCTAAATCTTTTTCATCAATCTCGACAATCTGCTGGACTGGGGATGATATGCCAATTGCAGGCAAGTGAATGAACGTTCCTATCCGCCTATATGCCAACCACGAAATGCCTTCGATTAATTTTTCATCATGATCGACCAGGTAGTCTCCAGCAGGTTGAGCCCTGTCGAACCCCTTCAGTAAAAACGGCGATGAGAAGCGAACTGTAGTTTGTGTCGTGCGCATCATCTACTCCTTTTCACGGATATTAACTGAACGGTCAATCGCGGGCCGAGTGGATCGTGCTTTCGCTTTCAACTATCCGACAAGCGCCCCCTGAACCCGACTGAGCGAGCCATATCGTCAGAGCAGCCGATTTCGCTCTTTAGTTTCGCGCGCTCTGCGTCTGGTTCCTGCGGTGTCGTTGAGGATACTTCGCCGGGTTTGACGGAGCTGATGTCTGCTTTCATGCTTTCTATGTACAGCGCCGCCTTCATCCTCCCATGTGTCCAACGACAAACGCCTGTGGTTTCTTGTTTCCTCAGCTAGTCCAACATCGAAACCGGCCACCGACGCCTCGCTGATCAACCCAGCGATCAAATCGGCATCGTCGATAGCAAGATCAGGATAGATGTTGCGGATAGCCTCAAGTGCCTCGTCTGTCGCGAAAGGCCGGGCTTCATTCTGGCATGCCTTCAGAAAGGAGCTTATCGCGGCTCGCACATCGGCAGCCAAATTCTCGCGTGATCGATCGGCATTCATTGGGGTTTTCCTTTGAAGTGGGCTAGTGTTCATGCAACTCCAAGAGGTAGATGGCCCTCAACGGTTCGCGTTGGAAATTGCTCCCAGCAGTCCCGTCATCCGAAAAGGTGGCGGGATTTTTCTTTTTCATGGCGCTGCCGAAGCGGCACTGTCAGGGTCGGTCAACAGCAGGCCTTCATGCCGATCTGCGTTGGAAGCATTGCCGTCTGGGGAGTCCTCTAAGCGCAATCTGCAGCGGTAATTTGATATGAGGTTTGACGCACCCGCGAGTATGCAATTCGGGCCATCCCATGAATCGAAGTCCTTGCAGCGTCGAATGCCGCAAGCGTAGAAGTTTCAGATTGTGTATCGAACCCCAGCTTTTCGAGAGCTTCGCTCTCAACGACAAACGGTACGGAGACTAACCCGTCGTGTCCTATGAAGCGAACCCCGCTGGTTGCGTCGTCAAAGCTTCTGCTTTGGTTTGGAAACGCAAGTGCCATCACAACACGCCCTGACTGATGGAGCCGCCTTCATTCTCCCATTCGGCAATCTCCGAAGCTTTTGGGGGCGCTTTCGGTACGTCAAAGGCAATATTGAGACGCTCGGTTGCGCCTACTGCTGCGATCGCTGAGAGAAGGTCATTATTTGATAGATCGCTCTCAGGCACCACCTGCCTCACTGCTCGAAGGGCGTCGGAGACTGCAAACGCCCGCCCGCCCACATTGTAGCTGGCGAAAAACCTTTGGAGAGCTGCATTTGCAGTGGATGAAAGGGTTATGCCACCTGATGGCTCAGGTGGTTCGCTGTCGAAAACGACTTTGGCTCCCGCAGCGACAGCCTCACCCATAACGCCGGCTGTTAAATCTTTATTGGAAACAGCTAGGTTGGGGAACCTTCTTCGGATCGAGTCAAGCGCTTCTTTCATGATGACGGGCTTTCTGCGGTTAGCTGCCCGTTCCATCATGCTGCCAACAGCCTGTCGAACCCATACTGATATGATCGTGTTGGAGGACATCGCGTCCTCCTTTCTTTGTCGGGGCTAAGGATTGCTAGGCCCTCACGCGGCAGCGCCCGTGCCAGAAGCTGCCAATGAGTAACCATAGGCTCTTTGGCGGCGGTTAGCAAATTTCATCATCAACAACGCGCGCTCACCGTCCGATACAGCGCCGACATGCACACAATATCTGCTAGGCTCATTTCCCAGACAGGCAAAATTCCTCCCACGCCACCATCAACTTGCGCCGCCGGTCAAGAGCATCTGAACGCCGGTAAGCGCGCTCTGTTTCATCCCCTACCCTATGCGCGAGAGCAGCTTCGGCTATCTCGCGCGGGAACGTCGTTTCGTCGCCGGCCCAGTCGCGGAAGGCTGACCGGAAGCCGTGCGGAGTGAATTGCTCTACCTTCATGCGGCGCATCAGCATAGCGAAAGCCATCCCCGACAAAGGAGCATCCTTTTTCTCGCCCGGGAAAATGTATTCGCTCACCCTTGCCTCAAGGAGAGACCGAACCACAGTGAGAGCCCGTGGTGATAATGGAACGCGATGCTCCTTCCCGGCCTTCATGCGCTCGGCTGGCACGATCCACACGGCATCTTTCAGATTTATCTCATCCCAACGAGCCCCGAGAACCTCGCCCGAGCGGGATGCCGTGAGAATAAGAAACTCGAGCCCCCTCGCCGCCATGGCCTCAGCCTTTTGCAAGCGTTTCACATATGCTGGGACCTCGCCATAAGGCATGGCCGCGTGATGCCCACGCAAAAGCTTTTGTCGTGCTGGTAGGGCATTCTTCAAGTGACCACGCCAACGGGCCGGATTTTCACCCGTCCGCCAGCCTTTCACCGTTGCGAAGTCGAGAACACGCTCAATCCTGCCTCGAAGGCGGGAGGCCGTTTCCGACTTCGTCTGCCAGATCGGATTGAGTACCTTCAGCACGGCGTCGGTATCCACATCGGAGATCGCCAGCTTTCGAAGTTCGGCGCAATAGGTATCACCCAGCGTCATCTTCCACTGCTCTCGATGCTTTTCATTTCGAAATGATGACGCCATGGAGGCGACGAACTTGTCGGCTGCGTCACCAAAAGAGACGGGAGTGCTCTTTTTGCGCTCCGCTATCGGATCGAGACCTTCAGCCACCTGTCGCCGGCACTCATCGGCTCGCTGGCGCGCGGCGACGAGGCTGATCGTTGGATAGGAGCCCAGCCCCATCTCACGGCGCTTGCCGTTCTTCATCCATAGGAACACCCATGATTTCGATTTACCGGCGGCAATGTTGAGATATAGTCCGTCACCATCGGCATACCGGCCCGGTTCCGTCTTTGCCTTCACGTCCAGTGCCGTCAGTCGCTTTGAAGTTCGGCCCATTCCTTCCCCACAATTTTCCCCACAATGCATGCGGGATAGTAGCGGATTTAAGCGAACCTCAGCAAACGGAAAAGCAGTGAAAAGCCCAGAAATGGTAGGGTTTGAGCACTTTTACGAACTATGGTGAACGGTGATTTCTCGGACTCCTTCTCCGCCAAAAACGCATATTTTTCAAATACTTAAGAGAAAATAGCGTAGCGAACGCGGTGCCGATTCCGTTGCTCTGCGTGGCTATGTGGTCGCGGGCCACAGCCCCGGCACTGAGCGGATCGGTTCTGCGATGTTTTACGGCACCGGCCACTGTCGTGAACGCGATGACGATCCCGGCAGGCTTGTCGAATTCCTGAACGAACAGATGCGACCAGCCGAGGTCATTGCTATCGAGGTCGACCAGTTTACGAGCACGAACAGTCTGCGCACTCTAGTCCCACGTCTGGTTGGTCAGCCGAAGCGGGCGCAACCAACAAGGCTGTCACGGAGCCTGTCAATCGCTGTTCCGAAGATGAATGGCTGGAAAACCTCGAAAAGCTCTGCGGTGCGAAAGCACGCGCTGGAACCAAGCGAGCCATGAACTGGCTCCGGGCGAACGACTATGATGCCGTCGTGACGAGCCAGGATGCGCTCGCGGTCGAGCTAAGAGACCTTTAGTCCTTTTTCTTTGTAGGAAACTCTATAGAACCATCAGTGATCTTACTCGTGTCAATTATGTTTTTTGAAGCAGACACTGCATCATCATAAAGAGATGGCGAAATGTTCAAAGTCCTCAATGTATCTGATGTGACACGTAAATCAGGATCTAATTTAATTGCACTTAATCCGATTGATGCAAATCCTCCAATACCTATTTGATTTGAAAGCTCGGATTTCTGCCGAGAAATGAGTAATTTTAGGTCCCTCATCTCAGACTGCATTGAGCTATTTTTTGACGACAATGACTCAATCTTCTTAATCTTCTCAGAAAGCTGATCTTCTATCTCGGAGGCCCTGGAAATAGCCGCCGCCTGTTCGGCTTTCAAAGCAGTCAAATCGGCAGCCAACCGATTTACGAATGTTCCCATTTCGTCCGCCGCACCGCTAAGGCGATTGAAGATGTGTAAAAAGTCTCGGATGAGTGGGTCGTTCGAAAAGTCGGGATACCGGACCTTATGATCGATCTCGCTCCATCCCTCTTCGAATATTGTTCGCACCTGAAGTTCGCACTTTACTGTGGTCTTTGTGAAATTCGTCTTGGTGATGTAATGAATGGATCGATACCCATCTTTGTGCTCCTCCACCTCGAGCCCAAGCTCCCGATATAAGGTCCTTAACTCCTCCGTGTCGCCCTTACGCACATAGGCAGTCGGATTCTCGTCAAGTTCCCATGTGTCAATGATTGACCTATGCAGAGTCGGAAAGTCCCCCTTGAAAAGATGCAGTGCTCGTATACCGACAAGATCGGTAACAACATCACGGTAATTCCCCGAGGAAATGGCTGCATATTTTTCGACAGCGGCAACCTTCTTGCGAGCAATTTTTTTAATTAGATGATGAGGGTCTTTTACCCTCCATCTCACGGAATGAACGCCAGGTAATTTCTGTATTAATCTGCTTAAGCTAACCGCAATCTCAGTGAATTGATCGCGTTTACTCTTAAAGTCGAGGAATATGTTAAACAAAGTTGCTTTGTCATCACCCAAAGAATCCGCTTCATCAGGGCCTAACCCGCACGCTACCAAAAACTCATCTACAGAATGATTTTCTAGCATGTTCACCGCCATTGACGAGAATTACTTCAATCAAACATGATAATCTACGCATTGGCAAGGTCCCCGCTTGTCTATGACATCCGCCTAGATTGTGCCACCAGATTGAGAACGCCGGCTCGTATCATTTTCTGACATCATTGAGCTCGAAAACCAGCCGACTGAATTCTGCTCTTCATCTCATTCGTTGGTTCATAAGTGGCTAAGATTGGCTGGTCTTGGCAAAGTCAGAGTCTTCGTTGTGCCGTAATGATCCTTGGCACCCCACCGGGGGCATCCTAGGCAAGACCATCAACACGCCGTTGGAGGTCTCGCATGGCAACGATCCGCAAGCTCAGAGGGCGCTGGCAGGCGCAGGTGCGTCGTCGCGGGATGAAACCGCGCGCCAAAAGCTTCGACAGCAAGCTCGATGCCGAGAAATGGGCGCGCGATCTGGAAGCCCAGGTCGATCGGTTCGGATCCGCACCGGATACCAAAATCCTTGAGACCACGACGCTTCATGATCTGCTGGAGCGCTACCAGCGCGAGGTATCTCCGACAAAACGCGGTTTCGTGCAGGAGAGCCAGCGGATCGACGTGCTGCGGCGTCATGAGCTTGCTCATCGAACGATGTTTGCTCAGACATGAGCTGCGCTTTTCGCTTCCTGAAGATTTTGCTGTAACCGAGATAGACCTCAATGAGGAGGTCGGAGACGCGTCAGTCGAGTACCGCACCTGGTTCCGTGAAGCTTTGGCATACATCAACAAAGCCGACCTCCTTAAGGCCTAACGACGCACCAACGTCTGCTTCTTGACCAGCGGCCAATTCCCTGCATCTGATGGTGCGTTCTGTGATCTGACGGCTAAGCCGGGAAACCTCTGTGGTTTCAATAAGCTCTAGCCAATCTTCAGCCGTCGTTTAGGAGGGCTATAGCGTAGACGTAGTTCTCCGTTTCATCGTCTTCGGCCCGCCAAACACCGCCGATTGCCGCACAAATTGGTCAGTTCCTGCTTAATTATCAAATAGATAGAGCTGCATGGGGTGTTCGACCTACTTACAGGGTTCTCGCATGCCCTATCAGTCACATGATCCTTCGCTATAACCGCCGATCGCACGCTATGGCGCGAACAACGGCTCGTTCATCGGGTTCGTGCCCAACATGATAGCCCAATGCCTATCAAGCGTAGTGCTTCCCTCCAAGGCCGATACCAAGTCGCGTGCTATCTAGTCGTTGGCCTTGATTTATCCGGCCATTGGCCGTACATCGTCTTCTGATTTTGGAGGCAACTATGGCTGAAGCAGCAAAGAGACCCACGTCTGGTCGTGTTCGAGGCGAGCGCCTTGAAACACGCGTAACCGTCGACCAGAAGCGCCTGATCGAACACGCCGCAGCCTTGCAGGGCCGCTCTGTGACGGATTTCGTTCTGTCGAGCCTTCAGGATGCGGCGCGGCGCGCCATCGACGAATATCGGCATCTGGAGCTTTCGGTGCGGGACAGCCAGGCCTTTGTGCAGGCCCTGATCGAACCGCAGCCCGTCAACGAAAGGCTGAGTGATACGGTTCGCCATTATCGTGAGAGAACAGGCGTCTGACGCGTGGGAGAGGCGGATGACATCCAGCGGGTCGAGTTTCTCGGCCCGCAACATGACCGTTCAGGGTTCGCAAGTGGTGTGGAACCACTCGACCGATATTTTCAGACGCAGGCTGGACAGGACGCCAGAAAGAAGATGGCAGCGCCGTTCGTCCTTGTGCTGAAGGACGGCAGCATTGCCGGATACTATACGCTCTCGTCGACGGCGGTGCGGCTTCCGGATCTGCCGGAGGCCACTGTCCGAAAGCTGCCACGCTACCCGCTTATCCCGGCGACCTTGTTGGGGCGTCTTGCTGTAGATCAGCGCTACCAGGGAAAAGGGTACGGTCGCTTTCTTCTCGCGGATGCGCTCTATCGGGCTGTGCGCAGCGAGATCGCGTCTTTTGCTGTGATCGTGGAAGCAAAGGACGAAAGCGCCAAACACTTCTATAAGCGTGAGAGCTTTTTGCCGTTTCCGGATCAGCCGATGAAATTGTTTCTGCCCATGGCGGATATTGAAGCGTTGTTCAAATGAACGCTAAAGCTTGCTAAAGAGACTTCGAAGTGTCCCGCATATTATCATGCCGGCCAGGTGCTTCTCAAGCAACGCAAGCAGAGGTTACTTTAGTTATGGGCACGACAACAGCGAGCGTTGAACAGCAGCAAGCGGTGCGGTCAGTATGGAAATGGCTCGTCTAAGGGCCGGGAGGGGTGGAATGGCCGGCGAGGAGCACGTATCCGTTGCGGTAAGAGATGATTTCGTCGCCCGGCAGACCAAGGCAAAGCCGGTGCCTGCTCTTGCGGAGCTGTTGTGGAACAGCCTTGACGGAGATGCCACTGAGGTATCGGTCGAGTTCGCGCACGACGATCTTGCAGGCGGGATGTCGAAAATCGTCGTCTATGATAATGGCGACGGATTCTCCCGCGGTGATGCCCGTGCTCTGTTCGGCAATCTCGGCGGCTCTTGGAAGCGCCACATCCGACAGACAAAGCGGAATCACCGTATGATCCACGGCCAGGAAGGGCGCGGCCGTTACAAGGCATTCGCTCTCGGGCAGTCCGTCACTTGGAAAGTTTGCTACGATGAGCCGTCCGGACGAAAGGCGTTCGAGGTCCGACTCCTGGAAGCCGATCTCACCGACGTCATTATTAGCGAAGAAGTCCCAGCGCCCGAACGCTCCACAGGCGTCATCGTCGAAATCAACGACCTCCGGCGCGATTTTAGAGCCTTCGAGAACGAACACGGCCTTCAGGACTTGAACGAGATTTTCGCGCTCTACCTAATGAACTATCGGAGCGTGTCGATCTCTGTCGCTGGCCAGAGGCTGGACCCTGAGAAGGTGATCGCCAGCCATCACAAGACGTCACTGCCGCCGATCGAAAAGGATGACGGCACCCGCCACGATGTCGAACTCGAAGTCATCGAATGGCGGACGGATGCACGGCGCGTCCTCTATCTCTGCTCCGCAAGCGGCTTTCCGTTCGATCAGGTCGAGACGCGCTTCCATGTTCCCGGCTTCTCTTTCTCCGCATATCTGAAATCCAGCTACGTCGATGAATTGCACAACGAGGAACGTGTTGCGCTCTCGGAGATGGACCCCTTACTGAGCGCGTCCGTCGAAAATGCCCGAACCTCGATCAAGGACTATTTTCGCGAAAAATCGGCGGAAAAGGCCCGATCTCTAGTAGATGAGTGGATTGCCGAGGACGTTTATCCTTATCGCGGTGTGCCCCAAAACGCGGTCGAAAAGGTCGAGCGTCAGGTTTTCGATATCGTCGCGGTTCAGGTTCAGGAACTCGCACCCGATCTCGGTATCAGCTCGGCAAAGGCCAAAGCGCTGCACCTACGTATGTTGCGCAACGCCATTGAACGTGGACCGGAGGAGTTGCAGCTCATTCTGAAGGAAGTGCTGGACCTTCCAGCGCGCAAGCAGAAGGAACTTGCGAACCTACTCCAGGAAACGACGCTGTCAGCGATCATCACCGCCGCTAAGACCGTTGCCGATCGGCTGAAATTTATATCCGCGCTAGAGTCGATCGTCTTTGATCCCGAAACCAAAGGTCGCTTGAAGGAGCGCACCCAACTTCACAAAATCCTTGCCGAAAACACCTGGGTATTTGGCGAAGAGTATAACCTGTGGGTGAGCGACAAGGACCTTCGTCGCGTCCTCGAGAAGCATCGCGACCATCTCGATCCGAACATCTCGATTGATGAGCCCGTGAAAGTGATTGGCAAAGCGCGCGGCATCATTGACCTGATGTTCTCGCGCTCAACGCGACGGCATCGCGCCAACGACATCGAGCACATGATCGTCGAACTCAAGGCGCCGAAGGTGAAGATCGGCGCCGACGAAATCACGCAAGCAAAAAAATATGCAATCGCGTCACATCAGACGAACGGTTTTCGACCGTCGAGGGTGTGCGCTGGCACTTCTGGCTGGTCTCCAACGCCTACGACGACTTCGCAAAGCATGAGATGGAGAGTGGTCCGGATCGCGAGCGCCGCCTGATTGCGCGGGGGCCGCGACATATCGTCGGCATAAAGACGTGGGGCGAACTCATCGAAGAAAATCGGGCTCGGCTTCAGTTCTTCCAAGAGCACTTGCAGCATTCCGCCGACGAGAGCACCGCTATCAAGTATCTGCAGGAAAAGCACAGCCAATTTTTGGAAGGCGTCATTGTAGAAGGTGCCGACGAAGATGGTGACGGTCAACCGGAGCCTTCGGCGTCGGAAGCGGCTAAAGGGCTTGCTTAGGCATGCACACCCGTTCTCCATGAAAGGAAGCGTTGGCGCTGTGTCTGGAGGCCATTACTAAATCGGCAGAAGTGTGAAGACCAGAACGGTGCGAACAACATATGAATACGTGAATGATAAACTGAACCCTTGGGGGATATGGGGTGGTAGAATACGCTGACAACTATCGGGTTATCTTCTTAAGCGAACAAAATCTTTCGCAGGCGATCGAATCGGGAACGATCGCAATCGCGCCCAGCTCGGACAACTGGAATGACTTTGGCGAGCGCATTCTCATCGAGGTGGTGCTCCATCGGTGCAAATCAGAGCGAGCGTATTCTCCATCCCTATTTCGATGACATCCTACGCGAGCGACTGTTTATCGCGCATTTCGAGGACTTTGGTCTGGCGCCGAGGATCACGTTGCGACCAGTACTCGATCCAACTGCCCCCCACGCTGCGGCGGTGCGTTTCCATATGACAAATGTGATCGAACGCACCTCGATACTGCGGTATCTGCGCACTAGTTGGACCAATTTACTGCGTCGACCGAGCCTCGCAGCGGCCGACCTGCGAGATGCGCCAGCCTCCCGGCAAGCGCTATTCGACATCCTCACGACAGAACTGGACCGCCAAGATGACACTTATGGCAGCCGCAACAACTGGCGCTCAGTATTTCTCTCTGGCTTGCTCGATGACCCCTTGCTTGACTGGCTGTTTGCTGCATTCCAACGACCGGGATGGGAAGCAGACGGCCCTCTCGTTGAGGGCGTGGTCTAAGATTGTGCTCGGATCACCAAACTGATTGCAGGAGCGGCCGCCACGTAGGGCAGCTGCAGGATCGGTGGCGATATCGCCGAACGAGCAACTAGGGGGCGAGAAACAGATGCCTGATGGCCATCAATCAGCTTTGCCCACCCCTTCTGCCTATTTTGGAGGGGTATAGAGACCCTGTGGTGGTCACTTGTCGCCACACGCAATTGGGGTGAACGTCGTAACCCCACATACCAGTTCGCAATAACAGGAGGATGTGCAATCCTCCGTCCTTCAAATGTCCGCTTTGTGAAGGATGCCAGGGCCGCTTCAATGACCAGATGAAGGCGCGAAGCGGAAGTCTAATGGCTGTCAGCCAACTTTTCTGTCCCATTGCGCCTATTTAGGAGGGGTGTAGAGGGCTATGGAGTAGATATAGTTCTCATCGCTATCCCGCATGGCCCGCCATCAACTCACATTCTCAGCACCTGTGCAGAAACGGCCCAATCCTAACCGTGAGCAGAGCATCGTATCGGGTTGGCATGCGACCGTGATCCGGTGCCATACTTGTCGGGCAAAGTGTCTCCCGATAAATGCGGGATGTTGCATGCCGTGTCCGTCCTAACTGCGTATCCACCATCGTCACCATCTCAAGGGCTGTTCCAGTTGAACGGCTTTTGTTCACTCAGCCGGCTTCGTGAAAGGGTTTCCATGCGTTCCTGCCTTCGTTTCGGGTTGCTGACCCTTGCCCTTGCCATGCCGATCGAGTGTTTCGCCCAGAATGCGGAAACTTTCACAGCCGCGGATGGATCCTATACGTTCCAGTATCCGCAAGATTTCACGCTGAGCCATATGTTTGCTGACGGAACCGGAGATGTGACGGGTGTCACAGCCTCCTCCATGGAAAACGGCGATGTCAGCATCACCTTCCTTGGGCCGCGCGATCCGGGCGACATTGCAGAAGTCAGCGAGCAAAACCAGCAAGCCATTGTCGATGAATTCACAAAGGCCATTGCAGTTCTGTCATCGATCAGGTTCCAGTCGTCGAAGATGACGACGATGCTCGGCCAACCTGCCGTCGACATGGTGTTCACCAACAAGAGGTTCAAAACCGTCGCGATCAATCGGTATGTCTTCACGGTGCACGACGGCAAAGCCTACAATTTCGAGTGCATTTACCGCGAGGACAAGGCAGAGCAATTCGCGCCCGCCTGCGATCTTGCTGTTTCTACCGTCAGCATGCTGGCCGCCAATGCGAGTTCATCCGACGATACGGAAGAGGACAGCAGCGCCAGCACATCGGCAGCCGGATCCTGCACCGAACAGGAACTGAACCGCCGTACTGTCGAGGTTACGGAACGGGCCTCCAACCTGCTGATGAAGGATCAGTCGCCAGCGGCGATCGCACGGGTGAAAGAGGCGTACGACGCAGCGGCAGGGATCGATACACGGGCAGGTTCACAGCCGTCCGGACAGGATTGCCTCGACGTCGACGCGATCATCGAAACACTAAGGTAACAGGCTTTTCGGAACATAGGGTCAGGAAGCCGACCAGACTGTATGCGGCGCCGAATGGTTCATTCCGCCCATTCCGGGTCTCCTGTGAAAACGACGGTGAGCCAGCGGTCTGGTCCCTCACCGCCGACCGCCTCGCCGATCTCGTCGCGCAGCGCATCCCATTCGCCGATGGTGCGGGCAGGCGCATCGGCGGGTACGATGAAATAAAGCTCGATTTCTCTGGATCTGCCAACCCGCGCCACATAGGCGCGATATGAAGCAAGGCCGTGCTTTTCGACAAAGGCCTGCGCCACAGTGTCGACATGCGCCTTGAGACCGGAGGGCGTGACAAGGAAGATGTCGGCCAGCGCCTGCCGGATGGTCGAGACCGGCAGCGGGATGATGAGCAAGCACACGATCGCCAGCACGGCCGGATCGATATAGGGTGAAATCCACTGCCATTCGGTGCCCTGCACGGCATAGCCGATGCAGAACGCGACCAGCAGCGCGGCGGTGATGCCGGCCGACATGATCCAGCCCCTGACGTCGAGCCGCACGAATTCGGACCCGATCCTGCGGTTGGCGCGGGCCTCGACCATGGCGATGGAGACGCAGGCAACCACGGTGACGACCGCATAGACGATGGCCCAGCCGAACTCGAGGTTTCGCCCGCCTTCAAGCAGGCTGCTGGCCGCATTGACCAGCGCATAGACCGCGACACCGATCAGCAGCGTGCCGTTCAACCCCAGCACCATCGGCTCCAGATGCCAGAACCCCATGGAGAAGCGCTCCCGCAGCTTGCGCGACAGCCCCCTGGAAACGGCATAGGAGGTTATGAGGTTGACCACGAACTGCGACAGCAGGCTCATGCTGGCGTCGATCAGCGAATAAACGCCATCGAAGATGATCGAGAACGAACCCGAAATCAGGCCAAAGCAGATCCCGAGCGACGAGATCACCAGCGTCACGGCAACGGACGTTCTGAGCACGCCGCGTTCGTCACTCAGATCGAAGAATGCGGGTTTTTCGGACATGGTTTTGCTGTGAGCCTGAGATCTGTGATGGAAAGCGGGCCGTGATGAAGAGCGTTCGGAACGCGGCATATTCTGCGGTGCAGAATATCCGGGGTCAGCACCTCATGGTCAAGGTACACCCGAAAAAGGATCGGGATGAGTGCATTTGCAGCCACGCTCTATAGGGCAATTTTCATACAATACTGAACGCCCGCACCTCGCTGCCCCACCTCCCCTGCTGCCGTCTCACGTTTCGGCGATGGCTGCCTACGGGTGGACGATCTTCGTCGCGCAGGGTATCTGCCACAGGTGATCGGCACCGGCCTTTCGCCGACATCCGGCCGCCGCCCTCCGGCGGGCAATTGCGACGGCGAACGACAAGGTGCAACCAGCAGCCATCGGGGCAGGCATGTTTCGTTTCATCCATTCCAGCGATCTGCATCTTGGCAAGCGCTTCGGCAATTTTTCAGGTGACCTGCCGGTCAGGCTGCGGGAGGCGCGACATGCCGTCATCGCCAGGCTGGCAGGACACGCACTTCAACATGGAGCCGGGACGGTGCTGCTTGCGGGCGACACGTTCGACACGGAAACTCCGGCCCCGGATGTGCGCCGGCAGGCGCTCGCCGAAATGGCGCATCATGCGTCCGTGCGCTGGGTGATCCTGCCCGGCAACCACGATTCCCTGCAGGCAACGCAATTGTGGACGACGCTGCGCGCGGAAGCACCGGAAAATGTGGTGCTGGCAACCGAGCCCGGCCCCTTCGAACTGACCGCCGGCGTCACCCTGCTGCCCGCTCCCTGCACCACGCGTCGGCCCGGCCGCGACCTGAGCGCGTGGATGGATGCGCAGGCGACGCCGGAAGGGGCGCTGCGCATCGGGCTTGCCCATGGCGCGATCCAGAGCTTTTCCGAAGACGCCGCGGCAAGCGAGGTGATTGCGCCGGACAGGGCGCGGCGCGCCGGCCTCAACTATCTCGCGCTCGGCGACTGGCATGGCACCATGCAGATCGATCCCCGCACGCATTACAGCGGCACGCCCGAGCCCGACCGCTTCAAGCACGATCGCCCCGGCGAAGCCCTGCTGGTGAGCCTTGCCGGCCCTTCCGCCATGCCTGAGGTGACACCGCTTGCCACGGCAAGCTTCAGCTGGAGCACGCTTGAACTTCACCTGCTTGACGGCGACGATCCCGTTCGCGCGATGGAAGCCGTGCTGCCGACAGGCAGGGACCGCCGCCATTGCCTTTCGCGCATCGTGGCATCAGGACAAAGCCATCTCGAAGGACACGCAAGACTGGTGCAGGCGGTTGAAAGTGCCGCCCCGGATTTCGCCTTCCTCGAACTCGATGATACGGATCTGGCAATCCAGTGCGAAATTGCCGATCTCGACCTGATCGACCGTGCCGGCGCCCTCCGCGAAGCCGCCAATGCGCTGCTGGTGGAGGCTTCCGAAGAAAGCCGCCCGGCTACTGATCGCGACATAGCGCGTGCGGCGCTGGCCCGGCTTTATTTCCTTGCGCAGGGAGCCACGGCATGAAGATTTCAGCGCTGCGGCTGTTCAACGTCAAGCGCTTCGGCGGACGCGGAGTGGCGATCGAAGACATTGGCGACGGCGTCAACGTGCTGTCGGAGGCCAACGAATTCGGCAAGTCGACCAGCTTCGAGGCCCTGCATGCGCTGTTCTTCCAGCCGCATTCGAGCGTGTCGGCCGACGTGCGCAGCCTGCGGCCCTACAGTGGCGGCAACCCGCTCGTGGAAGCCGACATCGCCACGGCCGAAGGGCGCTTTCGCATCACCAAGCAATATTATGGCGGCCGCTCGGCACGGGTGACGGATCTGGGCAGCGAACGGCTGGTGGCGCAGGCCGATGAAGCCGAAAATTTCATCGCCGGGCTGATCAGGGGCGGCAGCGCCGGACCGGCGGGACTGCTCTGGGTCCGACAGGGCATCACCGGCATCGAGGCACGCAGGAAGTCCGAGGAGGACAGCGAGAAGCAGGCGCGCGCGGGCCTGCTCGAATCCGTGCAGGGCGAGGTGGAAGCCATCACCGGCGGGCGGCGCATGGCCGAGATCGCCAGAGTGGTCGGCGAGGAAATCGAAAAGCTGGTCACCAAAAGGGGGCCAAAAGCTGGCGGGCGCTATGCCGCTGCAATCGAAACGCGCGACAGGCTCACCGCCGAAGAACAGAGACTGTCGGCCGAAGTCACGTCCCTGCGCGCAGCACTCGACCAGCGCGCCACGACGGCCAGACGGCTTTCCGAACTCGAGCAGCCGCAGGACAGGCAGGAGCGCCGGGCTGCGGTCGAAAAGGCACAGGCGGCCCTGAACGCGGCAAGATCGCAGAGAGAAATGCTGAATGCTGCGGAAGCGAAGTGGCAGCTCAGCCGCGACCGCCGCGATCTTGTGGCGCAGAATCTCGGCACCTTGCTGGAGGCGCAGGAAAAGGCGCAGGCACTGCGGGGCAGGCTCGGCGAAGCCGAACTCAGGCATGTCCAGACCGCCGAAAAGCGGCGCGAAGCGGCCGCGGCAATGAGCAAGGCGAGGGCACAGGCCGAAGCGGCCGAGCAGCAGGAACAGGAAGCCCGCGATCTGCTTGTCCGGCTGGATGCGGCGCTGAAGGCGCGCGATGCCGCCGAGCGTCACACAGCCTTGCAGGAGCGGCTGAAGCAGGCCGAAGACGCCCGCCTCGCGCTGGAACAGGCTGAGGCAAGGCATGCCCTTGTGAAGATCGACCCGAAAGCCATCGACGATCTTCAGGTGCTCGATGTCGAGATCGCCCGGCTGCGCGCCATCGGGGATGCCGCCCGCCCGTCCATGATGGTCGCCTATGAACCGGGTGCGGCGCACTCCATGGAGCTGGACGGTGTTGCGCTGACGGATGGCGAAGAACGCCGCTATGACGGCGAGGCGCATCTGTCGGTGCCGGGCATCGGCGCCATCACGCTGCGCTCGAACCGCCCTGCCCCGGACGACAGCAGGCTGAAGCAGGCCGTGGAAAAACGGCGCGCCTTGCTGGCCGCGCTGGAAGCCGATGACCTTGCAGCCGTCAGGGCACGTCACGAACAAGCCCAGCAGATCGCCGTCGAGATGCAGGGACTGCGCAGCCGCCTGTCCGCGCTGGCACCCGCAGGGCTGGCAAAGCTGCGCGAAGAAGTTGCCGCGCAGGAACCCGCCACCGTCGAGGCGGTCGAGATCACCGGCGAGCCGGAAGAGGTCCGGGCGGCCCACGCGCAGTCGGATGACAACCGCAAGGCTGCCAGGCAGGCGCTGCGGGAGGCCGAACCCCTGCAGCGCATCGCCGATGAGGCGTTCATCGCAGCACAAACCGATCTCGCGGCCCTGCGCGCGGAGCTTACCCAGATCGAGGCCGCCCTCGGCCCGGAGGACGGCCGCGCCGAGCGCCAGCAGGAACTGTCCGGGCAGCTCGACGAAGCCGCGCGCAAGCTTGAAGCCGACCGGGCTGAGCTTCAGAAGCTGCGCGACAGCGCCGTCGATCTGGAATCGGTCGAGGCCGCGCTTCGCCGTGCCCGCTCGGTCGAGGAGGCGGCCGAAAAGGAAGCCGCGGCGCTGCGCGAGACGATTGCCGAACTGAACGGCCTGATCAGGGCTCTGGCTGACGACGCCGTCGAAGAGAAATGGCACGAGACCAGAGAAGCCCTTTCGGCCGCGAATGCCCGCGTCGCCGCGTTTGAGAAAGAGGTAAGCGTCCTACAAAGACTGTCCTCGGCGCTGGAGAGTGCCCGCACCGAGGCCAGCGATCTCTATCTCAAGCCCGTCATCACGGAACTGCGGCCATTGCTTGGGCTCCTGTTCGACGATGTTGCGATCAGCTTTGACGACAAGACCCTTTTGCCGCGAACCATCCTGCGCAACGGGCAGGAAGAGGAGGTGGAACGCCTCAGTGGCGGCATGCGCGAGCAGCTTTCGGTGCTGACGCGGCTGGCCTTCGCGCGCCTGCTGGCCCGCGACGGCCGCCCGGCTCCGGTTATTCTGGACGACGCGCTGGTCTATTCCGACGACGACCGCATCGAAAAAATGTTCGATGCGCTGCATCGCCAGTCGCGCGACCAGCAGATCATCGTCTTTTCCTGCCGTCAGCGCGCCTTCCAGAAGCTGGGCGGCAACATATTGAGGATGACCGACTGGCAGCCGTAGAGCGTTTCCAGGAAAAGTGGAAACACTTTTCCGGTTCGGAAACGCGACAAACCAAAGACTTAGAGCCGTTCAGTGATTCCGTAAAACACGGAACGGCTCCATGCCGTCACACGGCCAGCGAGTGGCGCGCAGCACCACGCCCGAGATAGCTGTCGAATTCGGCCGCGACGGAGCGCACAAAAGCGCGCGCCTCGGGCTGCACCATGAAGCTGCCGTCCTGCCGGACGAGCACATCGGGAAAGCGTGCGCACATAGTGCGCGCCTCTTCGACGACCGCACCGGCCGCCGTGCCGAAACGCACCGACGCCTCGTCCACCGAAAAGCCGAAGTCGCACATCAGCCGCTCGATCACCCAGGCGCGCACGCGGTCCTCGCCGGAAAGCTCGAAGCCGCGCATTACCGGCAGCGTTCCGGCCTCCACCGCCCGCCGGTAATCGCCCATGGCGGTGGTGTTCTGGGCGTAGCCCTCGCGCATGCCGCTGACCGACGATGGTCCGAGCCCGATCAGCGTTTCGCAGCCATCGTCGGTGTAGCCCTGAAAATTGCGCCGCAGCGTGCCACGACGCGCGGCCAGCGCAAGGCTGTCGCCCGGCAGGGCGAAATGGTCGAGGCCGATCGCCTCGTAGCCGACCTCGCGAATGAGGGCGGCGGCCCGTGCCGACTGCGCCATGCGCGCCTCGCGGCCGGGCAGTGCGGCTTCGTCGATCAGTTTCTGGTGCTTCTTGAACCATGGCACATGGGCATAGCCGAACAGCGCCACCCGGTCGGGCTTCAGCGACAGCGAAAGCGCCACCGTATCGGCGATGCTGTCGACGCTCTGGTGCGGCAGGCCGTAGACGAGATCGAGATTGATGGCCGAAACGCCCCGCGCCCGCAGGCCATCGACCACGGCGCGCGTGTCCTCGAAGCTCTGCTCGCGATTGATCGCCTTCTGCACTTCGATGCGAAAATCCTGCACGCCGAGGCTGGCGCGCGTGGTGCCGACAGCGGCGATGGCGTCGAGACGCGCCTCGTCCATGTCGGTCGGATCGATCTCGACGCTGACCGACGCATCCGCGGTGAACCCGAAGGTGGCGCGCAGCGTGTCGATGAGGCGTTGCAGATCCTCAGGTGTCAGAAGCGTGGGCGAGCCGCCACCAAGATGCACCGCGCCCACCTGCACCGTTTCAGGCAAGGCTTCAGCCACCAGCGCAATCTCGCGATAAAGCGTCCCGAGATAGGCGGCGACCGGCTCGTAACGCAGCGTATGGCGGGTATGGCAGGCACAGAACCAGCACAGCCGGTCACAGAACGGGATATGAATATAGAGAGATACCGCTTCGCCGTCCTTCACCGCAGCCATCCAGCGTCGCACGGTTTCATGGCCGACACCTTCGTGGAAATGCGGCGCGGTGGGATAGCTCGTATAGCGTGGAGCAGTGTCGGCGAATTTGAAAGCGGTTTGCGCAGACATGAAACCTCCTTGTCATACGCAAAACTCTGACGTGAAGTAATTCATCCTGCGTTGACTCTGATCAAACCCCGCACAGCAAGACAAACTGACGCGGCGCGTCAATTGCGCTAAGGTGCTATCGATGAACCGAAAGGTGGCCAGATCGTGCGCAAGGACGTTCATACTGACGGTATTCCCGTATTGTGCGTGTCCTGCGAGGCGCGTCACAAGGGCGTTTGCGGCGCGCTTGAGCCTGAGCAACTCGTTGCGCTGGCAAAGACCTCACATAAGCATCATGCCGAAAGCGGTTCCGAACTGCTGGGCGACGCCGAGAAGATCGACACCTATGCCAATGTCCTGTCGGGCGTGGTGAAGCTGACCAAAACCCTTTCGGACGGGCGCCAGCAGATCGTCGGCCTGCAATTCGCGCCGGATTTCCTCGGCAGGCCATTCAAGACCGAAAGCGAGCTGAACGCCGAGGCCGCCACCGAAGTCTCGCTCTGCTCCTTTCCGAAGGCTTCCATCGAGCGGATGATGCAGGCTTCGCCCGAACTGGAACGACGGCTCTACAAGCAGGCGCTCAAGGAGCTGGACGACGCCCGCGAATGGATGGTGACGCTCGGGCGCAAGACCGCGGCAGAAAAGATAGCCTCCTTTCTGCTGATGATCGCGCGCCACATCGATCCTTCGGCAGCACCGGACCGCAACTCGGCCAGCTTCGACCTGCCGCTGACCCGCGCCGACATTGCCGATTTTCTTGGCCTGACCATAGAAACCGTCAGCCGGCAGCTCACACGTCTGCGCGCCGACAAGGTCATCACCATCGAGAACAACCGGCACATCCTCGTACCGGACCTCGCGCGGCTGGAGGCCCGGGCCGGAAACTGACCCGTTCGGCCCTCACGCTTCCACGCAGCTTATCTCGGGCAATACATGCTCGCGCTCGAAGGCAACATGGCGGCGCTGGCCTTCGAAGAAGCCGCGCAGCATGAAGCCCAACGCCTCGGGATTGTCGACGCAGCCGTCTCGCCCGAGCAGAAGAAGGGCTTCGCTCAGTTCTCCGGCGAAGCACTCGTCCTCGACATGCTCGGCCAGCAGCCTCTCCAGCGAGCCGCGCCCTCGTCCGCGCCGCTCAAGCGCGCGCTCATAGGCCGGCAGCAGCGTTTCCTCCTCGAAACGGTGAATGCCGCGCACCAGCGGCTCCAGTTCGCAGGCGATCATCAGGCATTTGCGGCGATCGACGCTCGCCGGCAGCGAGTCGGCCACTTCCTCAAGCAGGCCGCACAGCCGCAGCATCTGCGCGTGGGCCAGTTCCACGATGGCGATCATGCTCTCCTGACAGCGCGGCTGGCGCGCCTCTCCTCCCTGCAGGGTCGTTATCCGTATGGTTTTCATTCTGCCTGACCCGATCGAATGCGACACACAATGGCTGCGGCGACGCGTCACGGCGTTGACATGGATCAATGCGCTTCACGCTGGAAACACCCAATGAAGAAGGATGCCGGCAGATGTCATCTGCGCTGCCGGGCAAGGATCGGGGACTCTGGATGACCAACGGACCATATATCGTCGGCCTGGGCCTGTTTGCGTTCATCGCCCTTCTTGGGGCGGGATTTGCAGCTGACCAGCCCTTCGCCCAGCACATGTGGGTGCTGTTCTTCGTACTCGTCGGCGCGACCTTCGTGCTGATCCGCCGCGCGCAGTTCGCGCCCGCGCAGGCGCCCGATCCGGACGCCTACATGGACGGGCCGATCCGCTACGGCTCGATTGCCACCATCTTCTGGGGGGTGATCGGCCTGACCGTCGGCGTGGTCGTGGCGTTGCAGCTTGCCTTCCCCGATCTCAACATCGAGCCCTGGTTCAATTTCGGCCGCATGCGGCCGCTGCACACTTCGGCCGTCATCTTCGCCTTCGGCGGCAACGCGCTGATCGCAACCTCTTTCTATGTGGTGCAGCGCACCTCGCGCGCGCGGCTCTTCGGCGGCGATCTCGCCTGGTTCGTGTTCTGGGGCTACCAGCTCTTCATCGTCATGGCGGCGACGGGCTATCTGCTCGGCATCACCCAGAGCCGCGAATACGCGGAACCGGAATGGTATGTGGACATCTGGCTGACCATCGTGTGGGTCGCCTATCTGCTGGTCTTCCTCGGCACCATCCTGAAGCGCAAGGAACCCCACATCTATGTGGCCAACTGGTTCTACCTCGCCTTCATCGTCACCATCGCCATGCTGCACATCGTCAACAATCTGGCGGTGCCGGCATCCTTCGTGGGCTCGCGCTCCTATTCGCTGTTCTCCGGCGTACAGGATGCTCTGACGCAGTGGTGGTACGGCCATAACGCGGTCGGCTTCTTCCTCACCGCCGGCTTCCTCGGCATGATGTACTATTTCGTGCCGAAGCAGGCCGATCGCCCGGTCTATTCCTACCGGCTGTCGATCATCCACTTCTGGGCGCTGATCTTCCTCTACATCTGGGCCGGCCCCCACCACCTGCACTACACCGCCCTGCCCGACTGGGCGCAAACGCTGGGCATGGTGTTCTCAATCATGCTGTGGATGCCTTCGTGGGGCGGCATGATCAACGGCCTGATGACGCTCTCGGGCGCCTGGGACAAGATCCGCACCGATCCCGTCATCCGCATGATGGTGGCAGCCATCGCCTTCTACGGCATGGCCACCTTCGAAGGCCCGATGATGTCGATCAAGGCGGTCAACTCGTTGTCGCACTACACCGACTGGACGATCGGCCACGTCCACTCCGGCGCGCTCGGCTGGAACGGCCTGATCACCTTCGCCGCCCTCTACTTCATGGTGCCGAGGCTGTGGGGCCGCGCGCGGCTCTACTCGGAGCGCCTCGTGGTGTGGCACTTCTGGCTCGCCATGATCGGCATCGTCGTTTACGCGGCCGTGATGTGGGTGTCGGGCATCATGCAGGGCCTGATGTGGCGGGAATACGACGAGCAGGGCTTCCTGGTCTATTCCTTCGCCGAAACCGTCGAGGCCATGTTCCCCTACTATCTGATGCGTGCGCTGGGCGGTGCCCTCTACCTCGCCGGTGCAATCATCATGGCCTACAACCTCACCATGACCATTCTCGGCCACCAGCGCGAGGAGGAGCCGATCGGCGGCAAGGCCGCTTCGCCCCGCTCCGCTGCCGTGCCGGCCGAATAGGAGTTTGACCGAATGGCTCTTCTTGACAAGCATCGCGTCATCGAAAAGAACGCCACGCTTCTTCTGGTCGGCTCGCTCTTCGTGGTCTCGATCGGCGGCATCGTGGAAATCGCACCGCTGTTCTATCTCGAAAACACCATCGAGAAGGTCGACGGCATGCGACCTTACTCGCCGCTGGAACTGGCCGGGCGCAACATCTACATCCGCGAAGGCTGCTACGTCTGCCATTCGCAGATGATTCGCCCCTTCCGCGACGAGGTGGAACGCTACGGCCACTACAGCCTGGCGGCGGAATCGATGTACGATCATCCGTTCCAGTGGGGATCCAAGCGCACCGGGCCTGACCTTGCCCGCGTTGGCGACCGCTACTCCAACGAATGGCACGTCCAGCACCTCATCGAGCCGCGCTCGGTGGTGCCGGAATCGGTGATGCCGAGCTACGCCTTCCTGAAAGACAAGAACCTCGACATCCGCAATTTCGAGACGCATCTGGTCGCCAACCGGCGCGTCGGCGTGCCCTACACCGACGAGATGGTCGAGAACGCAGTGGCCGACCTGCAGGCGCAGGCCGATCCCAACGCCGACACATCCGGCGTCGAGGAACGCTATCCGAAGGCCAAGCTTGGTGATTTCGATGGCGATCCCAACCGCCTGACCGAAATGGACGCGCTGGTCGCCTATCTGCAGATGCTCGGCACGCTGGTCGATTTCACCAGCTACGACGAGCCCGACGGCTCGCGCTAGGAGGCTTCCATGGAAACCTACACCTATCTGCGCCAGCTCGCCGATTCGTGGGGGCTGCTGTTCATGACGCTCTTCTTCATCGGCGTCGTGATCTTCGCCTTCCGCCCCGGCAGCCGCGAACAGGCCGACGAAGCCGCCCGCATTCCGCTCAAGGACGACTGACATGAGCCACAAGGAAATCGACGAAATCAGTGGCGTCGCCACGACCGGCCATGAATGGGACGGCATCAAGGAACTCGACAATCCCATGCCGCGCTGGTGGCTGTGGACCTTCTACGCCACCATCTTCTGGGCACTCGTCTACACCATCGCCTATCCGGCATGGCCGCTGGTGAATTCGGCGACCTCCGGCCTGCTCGGCTGGTCGAGCCGTGCCGACCTGCGCACCGAGCTGACCGCGGCGGAAGTCGCCAAGGGCGATTACGTGGCTGCCATCGAAAAGGCTTCGGTCGAAGAGATTCTGGCCGACGACACCCTGCGCCAGTTCGCCATTTCGGCGGGCGCCGCGGCCTTCAAGGTCAACTGCGTGCAGTGCCACGGCTCGGGCGCGGCCGGTTCGCCCGGCTATCCGAACCTCAACGACGACGAGTGGCTGTGGGGCGGCTCGCCCGAGGAAATCCGCACCACCATCGCCCACGGCATCCGTTTCGCCGGCGATGAGGACACCCGCATTTCCGAAATGCCGGCCTATGGCGACATTCTCAGCCGCGAGGAGATCGCCGACGTCGTGAAGCATGTCGTGGCGCTGTCCAGCGGCGGCGACCTCACCGGCCCCGGCGCCGAAACCTTCGCCAACAACTGCGCCGCCTGCCATGGCGAGGCCGGCAAGGGCGGCCTCGAGTTCGGTGCGCCGGATCTCACCGATGCCATCTGGCTGTACGGGTCGAGCCCCGCCGAGATCACCGCCCAGGTGCGCCAGCCGCGCCATGGCGTGATGCCGGCCTGGCAGGCGCGTCTCGGTGAGACGACGGTGAAGGAACTGACCGTTTACGTCCATTCGCTCGGCGGGGGCCGCTGATCCCAACCTCCGGTCCCAACCTGCAAAGGGGCCGGGCGATAAGCCGGGGGGCTGGAGGGTCCGGCAGCAATGCCGGACCCTCTGACGCGGATGAATGTCACTGTGCCGCACCCCGTGCTTGACCCAGATCAAGCCAGCCGGGGCAGGTTCAGGGCATGGCTGGACGACGGTTAGGTACGGTCAGGAGAAGAGTATGTCCGGCACAGTCGAGTTCGAACGCCATGACGCGCAGGCGGTCAACTCTGCCAAACTGCGCCAGCCGCTCTACGCCGCGCGCAAGAAGATCTTTCCCAAGCGCGCCAACGGCTCGTTCCGCAATTTCAAATGGCTGATCATGGCCATTACGCTCGGCATCTACTACCTGACGCCGTGGATTCGCTGGGACCGTGGCCCGCATGCGCCCGATCAGGCGGTTCTGGTCGACATCGCCAACCGCCGCTTCTATTTCTTCTTCATCGAAATCTGGCCGCAGGAGTTTTTTCTCGTCGCCGGCCTTCTGGTGATGGCCGGCCTCGGCCTTTTCCTCATCACCTCAACGGTCGGGCGCGCGTGGTGCGGCTATACCTGCCCGCAGACCGTATGGGTCGATCTCTTCCTCGTCGTCGAGCGCGCCATCGAGGGCGATCGCAATGCCCGCATCCGCCTCGATCAGGCTCAATGGACGGCACGCAAGATCGCGCTCCGCACCGCCAAGCACGCGATCTGGATCGCCATCGCGGTGGCAACCGGTGGCGCGTGGATCTTCTATTTCTCCGACGCGCCCTATCTGGCCATGGATTTCGCGACCGGGCAGGCAGCCCCCGTCGCCTACATCACCGTCGCCGTCCTCACCGCCACCACCTATGTGTTCGGCGGGCTGATGCGCGAGCAGGTCTGCACCTATATGTGCCCCTGGCCGCGCATTCAGGCAGCCATGCTCGATGAGCATTCGCTGACCGTGACCTACAATGACTGGCGCGGCGAGCCCCGCTCCCGCCATGCCAAGAAGGCTGCGGCAGCCGGCAAGCCGGTCGGCGATTGCGTGGACTGCAACGCCTGCGTGGTGGTGTGCCCGATGGGCATCGACATACGCGACGGCCAGCAGCTCGAATGCATCACCTGCGCCCTGTGCATCGATGCCTGCAACGGCGTCATGGACAAGCTCGGCCGCGAACGCGGCCTCATCTCTTACGCGACACTGGCCGACTACAACGCCAACATGGCTCTGGCGACAGGCGACGGCGCCCATGACATCCGTCCTTCGCTGGTCCGCGATGCCTCCGGCCGCATTTCCGACGCCATCTCGACCTTTCATCTCGGAAAGCTGTTCAGACCCCGCACCTTCATCTATTTTGGCGGATGGGCGCTGGTCGGCGTACTGCTGATTTACGGGTTGCTGACCCGCGACCGGCTGGAGATGAACGTGCTGCACGACCGCAATCCGCAATATGTGGTGCTTTCCGACGGATCGATCCGCAACGGCTACACGGTCAAGCTGCTCAACAAGATCCCCGAGCAGCGCACCGTCACCGTCAGCCTGGATGAGCTTCCCGGCGCGACGATGAATGTCGTGGGCCTCGATCATGAGGAAAGCAGCACCATCACGGTGACGCTGGAGCCGGATCGCGCGCGTTCGCTCAAGGTCTATGTGCGCCAGCCCCGCGAAGGGGCGAAGAGCCCCGGCAAGGCGCAGCGTCTCGTTTTCCACGTCGAGGACAAGTCCAGCCTCGATTCCGCCGACTATGTGACCAGCTTCGAGAGCCCGGAGTGAGAATGATGAGCCAGCAGTTCACCGGCCGCCACTTCCTGTTGATCATGGTCGCCTTCTTCGGCGTCATCATAACCGTCAACGTCACCATGGCCGTCTATGCCAATACAAGCTGGACGGGGTTCGTGGTGCGCAACTCCTACGTCGCGGGCCTCGAATTCAACCGAAAGTCGCGCGAACACCGCGAGCAGGTGGCGTTGGGCTGGAACACGACGGTGACCGGAACCGGCGGCACCTTCCGCTTCGCGCTGGCCGACGCCGAAGGCAATCCCGTCGCCCTGAAGGCCGGTACGGCCCAGTTCCGTCGCCCCGTCACCGATGCCGAGGATACGACGCTCGCCCTTGCACCCGCATCGGGCGGTGCGCTCGACGCACCTTTCGCGCTGGGTGACGGCGCCTGGATCGTGGAGATCGAGGCCGACGCCGGCCGCGACATGCCATGGCACGAAATCCACCGCATCATCGTCAGGGACGGGGCCATCAGATGAGTTGCTGCGCGCCCGGAAGCGAAGATCTTGCCAGAGCGCTGGCCGCGCTTCCGTCCGGCGAGGAAGTCGCCTTCGCCGCGCGCGATATGGGTGACGGGACGCGTCAGGTCGAGCTGTCGGTGCCGGGCGTGCATTGCGCCGCCTGCATCCACGCCATCGAGACCGCACTGGGCAAGCTGGATACGGTCGAGCGGGCGCGCGTCAACCTTTCCACCAAGCGCGTCAGCGTTCGCTGGCGCGGCGATGACCTGCCTCCGATCGTCTCAATGCTCGATGGGCTCGGCTATCCGCCGCACTTGTTCGACGATGCGCAGGACGGCAAGGACCCGGTGCTTTCGGAACTGCTGCGCGCGCTGGCCGTGTCCGGCTTTGCCGCCGGCAACATCATGCTGCTTTCCGTCTCCGTCTGGTCGGGCGCGGAAGGAGCCACACGCGACCTGTTCCACTGGGTCTCGGCGCTGATCGCCCTGCCCGCGCTGGCCGTGGCCGGCGGCATCTACTACCGTTCGGCGTGGAGCGCCCTGCGCCATGGGCGCATGAACATGGACGTGCCCATCGCCATCGGCATCACCATGGCCTATGCCTTGAGCATCTACGACACCTGGCATTCCGGCACCCATGCCTATTTCGACGCTTCGGTGACGCTGCTGTTCTTCCTGCTCATCGGCCGCACGCTCGACCATGTGATGCGCAACAAGGCCCGTGCCGCCGTGGCCGGCCTCGCGCGGCTCAGTCCGCGCGGCGCTCTGGTGCTGTTCGGCGACGGCACCCGCGACTATCGCCCCATCGCCGAGATCGAGCCCGGCATGCGCCTTCTGGTCGCCGCCGGCGAGCGCATTCCCGTCGATGCGAAGGTCGTGCAGGGTGCATCCGACCTCGACTGCTCGCTGGTCAATGGTGAGAGCGCGCCGCTTGCCGTGGCTGCCGGAGCCGAGATACAGGCCGGTACTCTCAACCTGACCGGACCCCTGACGCTGGAGGCCACACGGCCCGCCTCCACCTCATTCCTTGCCGAAATGATGCGGCTGATGGAAGCCGCCGAGGGCGGGCGCGCCCGCTATCGGCGCATCGCCGACCGCGTATCGGCCATGTATGCGCCGGTGGTGCACCTGACCGCGCTCGTCACCTTCATCGGCTGGATGCTGGCCGGCGCCGACTGGCATCAGGCGGTCACCATCGCCATCGCCGTGCTGATCATCACCTGCCCCTGCGCGCTTGGCCTCGCCGTGCCCATCGTGCAGGTGGTTGCCGCGCGGCGCCTGTTCGAGAACGGCATCATGGTCAAGGACGGGGCTGCCATGGAACGTCTGGCGCAGGCCGATGCCGCCGTCTTCGACAAGACAGGCACGCTCACCCTCGGCCATCCGCGTCTGACCAATGTCCATGAGATCACGCCGCGCCTGCTTGGCATCGCCAGCGCGCTGGCCGCCCATTCCCGCCACCCGCTCTCGCAGGCCATCGCCGAGCAGGGCGGCGGCACCCCTGCGCCTCACTTTGACAAAGTAGAGGAACTGCCGGGCTTCGGCATGGAGGCCACTGCGGGGGACACGATCTGGCGGCTCGGCCGGGCCAGCTGGGCAGAAAATGATTCGCAGGAAAGCGGTACGGTCCTCTCCCGAAACGGTGAAATCGTTGCCCGTTTCACTTTCGAGGATGAGACCCGCGCCGGCGCGCGCGCCACGATCGCCGCGCTCAGAGCCAGCCTCGGCCCGGTTGAAATGCTGTCGGGCGATACGGAAGCGGCCTGCCGCCGCGTCGCCGGTGAGCTTGGCATCGATGCCTGGCGGTCCGCCCTTCTTCCCGCCCAGAAGGTCGAGCGCATCGAGCAGCTTGCGCAGGAAGGCCGCAAGGTGCTGATGGTGGGCGATGGGCTGAACGACGCGCCGGCGCTGGGCGCCGCCCATGTCTCGATGGCGCCCGCAACCGCTGCCGACATCGGCCGCAACGCCGCCGATTTCGTGTTCCTGCGCGAGAGCCTCGCCGCCGCAACCACGGCGCGTGACGTCGCCCTGCGTGCCGGCCAGCTCATCCGCCAGAACATCGGCATCGCCATCGTCTACAACATCATCGCCGTGCCGATCGCCATTCTGGGCTATGTCACGCCGCTGATCGCGGCCATCGCCATGTCGGGCTCGTCGATCCTCGTCATCACCAATGCGCTGCGGCTGATGCGCGCCGGCCGTACGGAGGATGAAGGCAAGACACGGCAGGTTACGGAGCCTGCAACGGCATGAGCATCCTCATCTATCTGATACCTGTTGCCCTATTCCTCGGGGCCATCAGCCTGCTCGGCTTCCTGTGGGCACTGCGCAGCGGTCAGTACGACGATCTCGACGGCGCCGCCGAACGCATCCTGCTCGACCCGGAGGACACGAAACCGAAGTCCTGATTCGCCTCCTCCTCTTTATGCTGCTGCACCGCAATCAAAGCGCATCCCGCCATCCGGCTGCGGCTCCGCCGCGATACACGATCACGGATAGCACGACACTCAAACGCGGCCTTTGACAGCGAACCCTCCGATTCGCAGCCTCTGCGTCAAAATCACAGGCCAAAGACCGTTTCCGCCAGCACAGGTTTAACCCCGAGGACGGTTCGACTTTATAACCGGAATGAGGGAAATGGTGCTGCCAGTAGAGGATTGAACTCTCGACCTCTCCCTTACCAATTAAGGGCCCATATATTATAAGTCATTGTAATACAACGCATTTATTGATTTCGTGCTAACAACGTGCTGGTATGATAGATGGCTTTCTGTGCATAGCTATGCAACTCCTCGTCGGAAAGCGCGATGATGATAGTGAAGTCAGGCATTCTCGACGGATGATATACTGGCTATCACACGCAAAATTCGCATGGAGAAGGATGGCCTTGGGAACGCGGGAGGTTCGCGATTAAAATCCGCACGATCTCATCAGTGCATAGTCCACCAAATCTATTAAGATGCCTCCAACTCCAGTGGGATAATGTTTCCGACGTCCAGGAAAGGAAACGACGATGCTGACAGAACGCGAAAGGACACGGAGACTGGGTCTATGGGGCGAAAGGAAGGCGTTCGCTCTCCTACAGCGCGCCGGTTTTTTACATATACGAGACATGAACGAGGAAATTTTCAACTTCCCGTTCGCCGACATCTACGCTGAAAGGGACCGTGAAAAATTCCTGATCGGGGTCAAGACGAGGAACATGTATCAAGTCAGCGGTCCGTTGAATCCCAGCTTTAACGTGCGGAAGAAGGGGTTCGACGTAGATGCGATCGCAGCAAAGTATGAGGCGACATTGGCTTGGGTTGCGGTTCAAGTGATACCGGAGTTAGGTACCTATTGGGCACATTTCGGCACCGTTGATAAAATTCAGGAACAGGGTGAGCGGTTCTCAATTCCGATGACGAAACCTCACTTGGGGCGGTACGAGTGCCTCGCAAGGGAGGAGACTGACGAAACCCTCGACCCTAGATTTTCTAACGGCGGTTACCCTAGCTTCCTTTCTATTGCGCGTCCGAAGGATAGCCTGTGTCCCGTGTGGGGCAACACTTAGTGCAAGCCAAAGAACTCTTCGCTCGCCCTTTTTACCGCTGGCTGTATCTGGGACATGACAGCTAACCAAACTAAGGAATGCATATGTCCCATCTGAAAAACCTCAAGCTTGCCAACGCCAAGCCTCTCGCCACTCATTCCGACCCTATCCAGCGAGCACGCGACACGGTCGTGGACGCACTTGCCGCACAGAAGACGATGGTCGAAGCCAAACTTGCCGGCCAGCACTACGCACCGACGCACAAGGTCTGGCGCAAGAACGAGGCTGGCCAGCGCGTGCTGGTGGAAGCGCCGAAGCGCGTCCGCCAGGGCTGGTTCCAGGACGCCTATCGCAAGATCTTCTTCGGTCTGCGCTATGCGGGCAAGGCCATCGAGTTCGCAAAGGATAAGAACGCCATCGAGGTTGGCCAGCTGGACGCGTTGCCAGATGTCATCGACACGCTGATCGAGGCCGTGCGGGCCGGCGAACTCGACACGCAGCTTGCTGCAGCGGCCGCCGAACGCAGCAAGCAGCTGCGCAAGGCCGGATAAACTGCGCAGTTTTCGCAGCGTAGTATCCGAAGGGCATGTGATCATGAATGGTCCCATGCCCTTCGTGCGTTCCAGCGCTGCCGGAACACTGTTGACCTGAGACCCATCTTCCCTCCGGTTTTCAGGAGAGTCTTGGGTTTTCAATCTGGCGTCATGCGGCCTGTTTTTCCATAGCTATTTTCATTGCGAACTCGTTGGGGGTGATGTTGCCCAGCGACGAGTGCGGTCTGTTTCTGTTGTAATCCTCCTTCCATGCAGTGATTGCGGCGCGGGCCTGAGCGAGCGACGAGAACAGCGTCTCGTTCAGGCACTCATCGCGGAAGCTGCCGTTGAAGCTTTCGACGAAGCCGTTTTGCATCGGCTTGCCGGGGGCGATGTAATGCCATTCCACCTTGGCCTCCTGGCACCATTTGAGGATGGCCATGCTGGTCATCTCCGTCCCGTTGTCCGAGACAATCGTCCTCGGTTTTCCGCGTCTGGCGATGAGACTGTCCAGTTCGCGGGCAAGCCTTGCGCCTGACAGGGATGTATCGGCAACCAGGCATAGGCATTCTCGGGTGAAGTCGTCGACGACGGCCAGGACCCGAAAGCGGCGACCGTCGGTGAAGGCATCGCTGACGAAGTCCAGGCTCCAGCGCTCGCCCGGACGCGACGGCAAAGCCAGAGGACGTCTCGTGCCCAAGGCCCGCTTTCGGCCGCCACGCTTGCGCACCGTCAGCTTCTCCTCCCGGTAGAGACGCCGAAGCTTCTTCAGGTTCATGACGATCCCCTGCCGGTCGAGCATGACGTGGAGACGGCGATAACCGAAGCGCCGCCGTTCGGACGCCAGCTTCTTCATGGCCTCGCGGATGGATGCATCGTCAGGCCGCACGCTGCGATATCGCATGCTCGACCGATCCACCGACAGAACCTCGCACGCCCGACGCTGGCTCACCCCGTGCTGCGCACAGACGTGAGCCACCGCATCCCGCTTCACATCGGGCGTCACCATTTTTTTGCAGCAACATCCTTCAGGATCGCATTGTCCAGCACGGCCTCGGCGAGCAGCTTCTTCAGCCTGGCGTTCTCGTCCTCAAGCGCCTTCAGTTTGCGGGCATCCGACACGTCCATGCCGCCATACTTTGCTTTATATTTGTAGAAGGTTGCGTCCGAGATGCCGTGCTTGCGGCAGACATCGACTGTCTTCGCGCCCGCCTCCTGCTCCTTCAGTATCCCGATAATTTGTTCTTCCGTGAACCGTGAACGCTTCATTCGTCCGTCTCCTCATTGCGACGGACTCTACCAAAATCTGGAGGAAGTTCAGGGGCGCAGGTCAAATCTCATCTTCGTGCGGAGAGCAAAGGAAGGTCAGAAACCCGCAATCGAGAAAACGACGATCCAGTCAGCAGAATTCAGCGTAACGATGACGGTCGCAAAGGTCTCTGACTTCTCGCAGGTTTACGCGGCGCTTGGAGAAACGAAACGAAAGATCCCGGCACGCGTCCTGCGGTTCTTCAAGGAACAGCTATATGACCTCGTGCACGCATCTGCCGACACCGACAAGAAGATCGCGGTGGTCGACTACGAGGACATCGAGACAGCAGACGAGGTAGAGTTCGTCGTCGGTGTCGGAGTGGCTCGCTCGCAGGTGGAGTTCGGAGAAAAGGTCACCCAGCGTGTTCAGGATGCGCTAGCCAAGAAGGGCTACGAAGGAATTACCGCAGACGAGGTCTTCACAGATTGCCTTCTCGACAAATCCAAGTTCCATGCAGGTGACCTTCTGGAAACCGCTTTCCCTGGCTATGGCAGGTCCAATAGAACCTTTATCCCGGTGTTCAGATATCTCCGATCTGCAGGAATCACCTCGCAGCAGAAGCTAGATGAGTCCAAATACGAAGGGGCAAAGAAAGTCGTTCGGAAGCTGTCTGGCGCAGACTACGCCCCGTCTAACTATGCCAGCCGGTACAAAAAGGAATTTTCCGACCTCTCTACCAAGGAGATCATCGAGAAGGCGGCGAACGCCACAGAAGCGGTCCTCATGCTGGCCTTCCAGCCATCTGCCACAGTTGATCTCGATTCTCTAGCAAGCTTCCTCCGCGCAAATTCCACGTCTATCGAGAAAGAACCCTACAAAACGGCATATCGGAAGCTGGTATGCCGCTATGACCGGCTCGCCTTCGGATTTTGAAGAAGTATTCTCGCGCCGTGCGGCCGGACGCCAGAAGTCGACTTACCGCTTCCCACCCCAAAGACATCCTAAAAAATCGTCAGACCCTTTGGATAGGAAATCATGTACAATGCCGGTTTTGGAGCACCCAGTCAGATCGGACGCAGCAATCTATAATCTCAGGCCCAACTCGAAACTATTTTTTTCCGAGAGTGCACTGTGCACGGTTGCTATTCATAGCTCCCCTCAAGCTGCTTGGCGAAGTCGTCGGGGACAACATCGGAATAATACATCTCGATCATCTTGACTGATGTGCGCATGTTGACAGCCAGAGTGTAGACGTCCGTTCCCTTGCGAAGCTGTCGCGTGGCATAGGTATGGCGAAAGCTGTAGGCAGAGCGGGGACGACCGAACACGTCTTCCTTCAAGCCAGCAGCGTCGAGCAAGGCGTTCAGGCTCTTCTTGAAGGATTGCGCTCGTTCGCCAGCAGCGTTCACGAACACCGCTTCTGTCATTTTTGGCTCCCGTTTATGCACTGTAACAAACGCATCCCAGAGATTGCAGAAGCTCTGGAAAGCTTCGACATTCGGTACCAACTGCTGAGGTTTGCGCCCCTTGCCATATGCGAGAAGGCGAATGCGCTGGACAGAAAGTGGCTTGCCGCGTTCTTCCTTGAAGCCAACGACGTGACCCCAGTCGAGGTTGAAGAGTTCAGTCGGCCGCATACCGGTTGCGAGCGCGATGCTGATGAAACAGTAAAGCACCATCCGCTCATAGCGGACCCGGCTTTCGAATGCCGTCGAATCGGTCCACACCGACGGCGCCAGCTTGCTATTACGTCGCTGCTGCGAGCCGAAAGCTTCTATGATGCGCTTTTCTGCAACCGCGAATAGCTTCTCGATTTCGGCGTCGTTGAAAGATGGCCGTTTATTGCGTTGCTCCGCAACAAGCTCGACCTTCGGAACTTCGGATGGCTTGATGTGGCCGAGACGCACGGCATGTTTAAACACTGACCGCATGGTAACCGCTTCACGCCGCAACGTGCTGAGCGTAGCCTCTATATGACGCGCGGGCCGATGGAGCTTCTTGCCTTGCCGCTCGTAGATGATGTGGGTTTCCTGACTGCCTGGCCCTGCCGTCCAGTAGGTGCGTCGCCAGTTGAGATAGTCATGCAGCTTCGGCGCGTTGATCGAGGTGATGGTGCTCTTGCCGAAAAATGGGATCATGTACCGCTCGAGAACCGCACGATCAGCAACAACCTTCGAAAGCTTGCTGGCATTCGTGCTAGCTGCCGCTTCCGCACTGGCGAGATATTGGCGCGCCACCTTGTCGAAGGAGGTCTTACCCGGCAGAATTCCTTCCTCGGCGCTCCAGACCGCTCGCCGGTACTCATGCTCGGCTCGCTTCGTCGCCTCCATCAAGTCGGATGTTTTCAAACCGATGCGCTTCTGGCCTTGGCCGGGGATTGAGAATCGCACCCAATAATTGGGGCTGTCTGGTCTCTGAAACACAACGTACAAGGACTTTTGAGAATCATGCATAGGGTCGCCACCAGCGAGTTACTGTGGTGTGCCGGCGTGCTAGGTCCGTGCTACCAGCACGCTCCGGTGTATTCCTAAGTTATTGAAAAACATGAAACAGGGCAAACACGTGCTAGCCCTTTCTGGATATCAGAAAATCCAGAAAACCCAATAATTTCAAGGGGATAATGGTGCTGCCAGAGAGGATTGAACTCTCGACCTCTCCCTTACCAAGGGAGTGAGTGAGGCGAGAGCCCTTGAAAACAAAGGGTTTCACACTAAGAACCGGACAGATATTTCACGATATGTTCCGCTGTATCTGTCAGGTTTCTGTCATAGCTGTCACGGTCGAAACCAAGCCACAATCTTCGCCACGCTCTCCCCGAACATGACCACACCCACGGCTATGCCGAGAATGCCGACGATGCACCACTTAATAAAGTTCCCAACCGTGGCGATGGATCGGACAAGGCGGATGCCATCGTTGAGCGTGTCTACCTCATCAGGCCGAAGCCCGGACAGGAACTCCTTTGTCTTGTCCGGCAGATCGTCAAACCGCTTTGCATCGTTCATTCCCAGCACCCCTGCCGCTTTCCGAAATTGTTATGAGCCGCCACACCTTCTCCGGTGGCGCGCAAATCAGGATCGCCCGCCAGCTTCACGGCTCCGGTCGCAGTTACTGGCACCCGCCGCCAGCCATCACATACCGAGGCTGGCGCACTCGTCTTGCAACCCGCCAAGCTCACGGCAAAGGCGAGCGCTATCCATGTCGCGTATCTGGTCATCGACCTTTGTCCTTTCGCGCAGCACGTCGATTGATCGGGTGAGAATGGCCTGCCTTTCGCTCGCAGCGCCCCGCTGGTAGCCGTGGAGCCATGACAGACCCATGAGAGAGGCTGCGACGGCCAAAGCGCCGAGCACGCGGCCGAGGGGCGACGCAAGGAAGGCGATCATCCCGAAACCTCGGATTTGATCTGACGAACTGCGGCGACGATCTGGCTACGAAGAAGGAGAAGCACCAGAATGATGACCAGCAGCACCACGCCACCGGCGACGATGGCCTGCCAGTCCATGCCGAAGATGCCGCCAAGGCCGAGAGCCGCAATGCCGCCGCCTCCGGTGAGCTTGGTCCACAGGTCGGATTTCTCTTTCACCTTGGTTTCGACCCGCTCGGGGACGACTTCCTTCTCAACCTCCATCACAACCGGTGGCGGCGTGTCGGGCTGGGCGGCCATCTTCAGGGCCTCAGAACGCACACCAGAGACGCGCGAGGTCCAACCCTTGCCGAAGGTAGGCCAAGTCTTGAGGCGCTTCAGGAAGGCCATGCGCTTGTCGCACAGGCTGTTGATGATTGTAGCACGCATCATGCTGCGGGTTTTTGCCAGCGTATCAGGGCCGATCCGGCCATCCTGCTTGGCTCCGACGACCGCCTGAAGATACTTGATCGCGCGGTCAGGCCCCGAATTCACCGCGAAGTCAAAGACGGCGTAATCAATCCCGCCCGGCAGGTCAGAGCCGCGCACCGCATCCCAATAGTAGCGCTTGTAGATCGTGGCGACCTGCTCGTCGGTGATCCTGCGCAGATCGTCTTCGCGTCGGCGCTTGGCCTCCATGGCCTTCTCGGCATCTTTGCGCGCTCTGGCTGCTGCTTCCTCCCTCTTCTGCTTTTCGCGGACGCGCTTGTAGAATTCGGGGTTGTGACCGCCGTATCGGACAAATCGTGCGTGATCGTATTCGAGCATGGTCATTCTCCTGCCACCAAACCAGCGCCGGCCATGGCTTGCTTAACCCGGCGAGCGCGCGCCTCGTAATCGACCTTTGGCGCCTCGGGCTCCATGCGGCGGATAGGCGTGACATTGCTCGTCGGGGCTGACTGATGACCGGCTATCCGTTCCTGAAACGCCCGCTCCTTGTCGCAGAGATCGAGATAGGATTCGCGATTGAGCCAGGTTGACGAGAGAGGCACATAGGCCCGCTCGTTTTCCTTCAGATTGCGGGAGTACCAGCGCGCGCCGTCGATGATGTCTTGGGGGTCGGCTCCCATGAGTACGTGCTTGCGGTATGTCTCTCGGGCCAAGCCACGTCCGTCCGTATGGCGGGCAATGGGGAGCCAGATTTTCCAGTAGTCAGAAAATCCCTCGGGCTCTGGTGTGCGAACCTTGCTCATAGTGCCTCCAGAATGAGCCGGACGTTCCCGCCTTTGACTGGCAGGCCCCGGCAAAGCTCGATGTTGAATTTGCTGTCATCAATGCCAACGACTGCGGAAATGCCGTCGAGATAGGCTTTGATGCTCGAAAGCATCCCGTCGATATCGCGGACGCGATTGTCTGGCGGGGAGAATATGGCAGTGACCTTCAGGGCCTCAGCGTCGATCCTCGATACCTGTGCCTTGCGTGCTGCAATACCTGCGGCCAGCTTGGCAGCCTTCGTTGCCTTCGCCTTTCGCGCCCAGTGGACACGAGCATTCGGATGCAGCGTATGGGAGGGCCAAGGGAGATCTACGGAGAGCGCGCTCACAGGAACCCCTCCTGCACTGGCTCCGGCGCTTTCTGCGCCTCTACGAACATATCTGGCTGCGCGTATGCCTTTCGGATGCGCTCACAGGCGATCTCGAAATACCCCTCGTCAATCTCGATGCCGACGAACGACCTGCCGAGTTTAACACAAGCGACACCGGTCGATCCTGAGCCCATGAAGGGATCAAGCGTGACTCCATCAGGGCACTTTCGCAAAAGCCGCTGCAGGAGGGCTACGGGCTTTTCGTTGGGATGACGCCGACCATTTTTAGCCATGCTCTGGACTGGCGGACAATAGATGACGTTACTCTCGTCTCTCCGTCCTACAAACCCGTGCCCTATTACATAGATCTCTTCGCTGGACGGCTTCCATGGCAAATCGAGCGCGCCCATTCCAAGAGCCGGGCCCTTGTCCCATACAAGTACCATACGGCACATCGCAGGTTCTGGCCTTTTGCGAGAGCCAAACATAAGGGTCGGCGGGATCGAGTTATGAGACGACAAGAAATCGGCTAGAAAATAATCGCGAACCCCACAATCCACATCGCCAATAATCTTGCGACCAGAGGCCCACAATCTATCCGTGGCGTGGCCGCTGCGGTAATCTATCCCATACGGCGGATCGGTCACCATAGCATCGACCTTGCCGAGCGTCGGCAGGATTTCGAGACAGTCGCCCAGCAGCAACCTGCAGTCTCCAATCTGGACCTCTTTGCGGATAGGGCTCATCACCACCCCCCAAAAAACAGTGCGAGGCCGACGAGAACCGCAAGGCAGATCGCGCCAAGAGTTATGGCGAAGGCAAAAAACACAGAGACAGCCAAGGAAATGGCCTCAGACACCGTATCAAGACGCTTGTCGCGTCTGACGATGCGGTCAGGCTCTACCTCGTAGTCGTGACAGTTGGGGCGGGGGGTCATGATGCATCCCCTTTCGGCTGACGCGCATTCTGCAAAGCTCGGGCATGGCCGGCATAGGTCGCTGCCTTTTGTTCGTAGTGCCGCTGAAGGCCGCGAAGCGCACGCGCCAATGTGGCGTCCGAATTCTCACCGAGCCAAGGCGCGCGTAGACCGAAGCCTGCCGACTTAGCCTCGTACCAGACGCTGCCATCGCGCTCTGTCCGAACAACTCTCAGGGTCGAGAGGCGATTGAAGCCCGAGCTTTGCGTGCCGGTCGCCTCCAATCGGCTATCCGACGACGATTTATGGACAGTCCACGAATAGCCGGGCATGATCTTGGTCAGTTCGGTGCGAAACTCTTTCGGGGTCATGCCGCTTCCTCCATGCTCTGGAGAATGGCGCGGCCGATCAGTTCCGGGATTTGCGGGACGACTGCGTTTCCGAATGCCTTAATCGCGCCCAAGCTTTCGGAAATCCCATCAGCCAATTGCTGAATAGCGGGTTCAGGCGCATTCCGATGCACCCATCCTTGGCTAAAATCACTGGAATTGCTCCATCGGACCGCCTCGCCTGAGAGGGCGGAATAGTCGCGTTCTTCGCATCTTGCGCGCAGGGCGTCGGCCAGAAACGAGCGGCGGCCGGCAATCCGTTCCTCACATCGGGCGCAATATCCCCCCGCTTCTCGGCATCGTTCGCACGAGGGGTACCGTAACAGACGCGTGTCATCCGAGAGAAAGGCCGATCGCATTTGCGCCGCCCTCACCGCCGCCGGCTACGTCATCCTGTCTCCCGACGAGGTGCAGGGGATGGAGCGTGACAGGCAGGCTGTCGAGTTTGCGGCACGCTGGTGCTGGCGTACTGATCCGCCACACGCCAGCAGCAAGTTGACGGACGCGGAGCGCCTCAGCGCCATCAAATACCACCCGACGATCAAACAGGAAGGGCTGCCGCACGTCGAGATGGCTGCGCGCGAAAGCTCGCTGAAGGGAGGCCGTGATGCACAGTGACCGTCTCAAAGCTTTGAAAGCTGGTGCGTCTATCGATTTCTGGGGCAACGATAAGCCGAAGTGCCCACACTGCGGTTCTGACTTCGATATTGCCGATAATGAGGCTTGGCATCTCTACAGCGAGGACGGGCCGCACGAAGTCGAGTGCCCATCTTGCGACTGCGAATTCCAGGTCAACAGCATCGCGTCATGGACATTCAGCACAGACGAGCAGGAGTGTGACGATGCACAGTGACCTTATCGCCAAGCTGACAGAGGCACAGCGTTCGACCTTGCGAGAAATGGCTTCGTACGGAGCCCGGCCATACTGGTTCCGGCAGGCGACGTGCAAAGCACTAGTTGATCTCGGCCTCGCTGAGCCAACCCGATTAGACATCAAGCGCCCGCCTCATCGCATCACCCCTGCCGGCCGAGCCGCTCTCACGGAGGCGCGGGATGGTTAATTTTAGGTGGCGTCTATTCCGCATTCTGTCTGCCGTCGCATGGCGGATTTGCCCGGAGCCGCACAAATCTGCTCTCCAAGCGAGCATGACTTTCGACAAAGTGATGTGGGACAATCCAGACCGTGCTTTTGCAAGGGATTATGCCGGCCGAGCGCGCCGCTCTTGAGAAGGAGACACAGGCATGAAACTGACGGAAGCGCAGCGAGAAGAACTGTTTGCCCTAAAGGAAACGAATGATCTCGTCGGGCCATCCTTTCTGATGCGCCATCACTGGCACGAGTCAGGCTACCAGACGCTTGTCCGCCGTGGTCTCGTAGTATGGGGAGACCCGCCCGAAGGCTTTGATAAGCGCATGTTCGCAGGCGTCGAGATCACCGAAGCAGGCCGCGCCGCTCTCGCGGAGGGGAAGGATGAATAGACTTGCGCATCACATTGGCGACGACGAGCCGATGACGCTTGCCGAGGCATGCGAGATCGTGTTTCGTGGCGCGATTAAGCCGGCCACATTGCTAGCGGAGGCGGCTCGCGGCAATCTGGTCATGGAAAAGATTGGCAGGCGCTGGTTTGTCTCGCGCTCTGCCCTGAATGACATGAGAGAGAAATGCCGCGCCCAGCAAAAGGTGCCCGCCTCTGGTTCGATCGTAAGGCAGGATACTGGTTTATCCGTGACGGAACGGTCAAGCGCAGCACAGGCTGCGGCCTTGAGCAGCGCGCGGGCGCTGAGGAACAGCTCCGATCCTACATCGAACAGAAATACGAGCCGCCGACCGACAATCGTCCGTCTCGGCTCCTAGTTGCCGATGTCCTGACTTTCTATGCCCGAGAGATTGCGCCCGGCCAGAAGTCGCAGGCTACCAGCTACGCCATAGAGCGGCTGTTGGATTGGTGGGGCGGCAAGTCCCTGTCTGAGGTCAAGCGATCAACGTGCCTGGATTATGTGGCATACCGCACGACACAGCCGATCAGGCAGGCGAAGAAGACCAAGACGCCAAAACTCACCAGCTCAGAAACCTCTCGCAGGGAGTTGACCGTTCTGCGGGCGGCAATCAACGCTTATCACGCTGAGACGCCATTGGATGCATTACCGGTGGTGACGCTGCCAACAAGCTCAGGGGCTCGCCCTGACTGGCTGAGGCGCGATCAGGCCGCGGCCCTTCTGAGGGCGGCTCGGAAGTTGGAAGAAAAGGATTCGGCCAGAGCGCTACAGCGCTTCATCCTGCTTGGCGTCTATACAGGGACGCGATCAGGCGCGCTGCGCCGGCTGGGGTGGGTGCCGAACACGCTTGGCGGCCACATCGATATCGACGCCGGCGTCATCTATCGGCGCGGCGATGACGAGGGTGAGACCAAGAAGCGCCGCCCCACGATCAGAATACCAGACAGGCTGAAGGGCTTCCTGCGCAGATGGCGGGCTCAGGACATGTCAGGCGAGCGTAAAATCGCGTTCGTCATCCACTATCGTGGCCGACCAGTAGACATGCAGAGAAAGTCATGGGCGGCGGCAAGAGATGCGGCCGGGCTCAAGAAAGAGATCACCCCGCACATACTGCGCCATACCGCCGCATCATGGCTCATGTTGGCAGGCGCGGACATCTGGGATGCATCCCACTACCTCGGAATGAGCCCGAAAATGCTGGAAGACGTGTATGGCCATCACCACCCAGACTTCCAGAAAGCGGTTGCGTCGAAGGTTGGCAAGAAGGGGTAACTGTCAGAATTTCTGTCATCGGACCATTTCAGTCAGAAACGACAGATAAAGCAAATACTTGAAATCATTGGGAGAAAAATGGTGCTGCCAGAGAGGATTGAACTCTCGACCTCTCCCTTACCAAGGGAGTGCTCTACCACTGAGCTACGGCAGCAACCGGATGCGGCGGACTTCTGCCACATCGTTTCGCCAAGTGCAAGGCTCTAAAACAGCCTGTGCAAAGACGTTGTTTCGAACATGCCCATGCCATATTCATGGAAGCTTATCCAGCCAGCAGGAACACAGGCATGAAGGACAAGAAAGGAACCGCAACCAGCAGCGAAGAAGCGCGCAAGGCACGCTCGGCGGAAGCCTTGAGGGCCAATCTGCTCAAGCGCAAGGCGCAGACAAGAGCCCGACGCGCCGGAGAGGCGGATTCTCGGCCTCAGGGCATCGAAGCCTCCAGGCCCGCTTCGGAAAGCTGATCCGCCCGGCGTTGGCCCCATCGGGGCAATGTGCGTGATCGTCTGATACTTTTGTTGCCAGTGCATTTTCTTGAATGACAGCCGTCTATGGTTTAGACGGACCGCTTTAAACGATTGAAGCGCGCCAGCGGCATCAGCCGTCTCCGGCGCGGCACATCCCAGACCGGCATTCAGCCGGGGAGAGGCATCTTCATGGATCGCATCAGGATCGTCGGGGGCAACAGGCTCTCAGGCACCATTCCGATTTCGGGCGCCAAGAATGCCGCCCTGCCCCTGATGATCGCTTCGCTGCTGACGCGCGAAACGCTGACGCTGGAAAACGTGCCGCATCTGGCCGATGTGGAGCAGCTCATCCGCATCCTCGGCAATCACGGCGTCGATTATTCCGTCAACGGCCGCCGCCCGACGCAGACCGAAGGCTATTCGCGCACCATCAATTTCACCGCCGGCAGCATTGTCGACACCACCGCCCCCTATGAGCTGGTGTCGAAGATGCGTGCGTCGTTCTGGGTCGTCGGCCCGCTGCTTGCACGCATGGGCGAGGCGCGGGTCTCGCTGCCGGGCGGCTGCGCCATCGGCACCCGGCCGGTGGACCTGTTCATCGAAGGCCTGCAGGCGCTGGGCGCCGACATCGATGTCGAGAGCGGCTATGTGCTGGCAAAAGCGGCGAAGGGCCTGCGCGGCAACCGCTACCGCTTTCCGAAAGTATCCGTCGGCGCGACCCATGTGCTGATGATGGCCGCCGCCCTCGCCCGCGGAGAAACCGTTCTGGAGAACGCCGCCCGCGAGCCCGAGGTGGTCAACCTTGCCGATTGCCTCAACGCCATGGGTGCGAAGATTTCCGGTGCCGGAACCGACACCATCACCATCGAGGGCGTGGATGAGCTGCACGGCGCCAGCGTTCGCGTCATTCCCGACCGCATCGAGACCGGCACCTACGCCATGGCCGTGGCCATGACCGGCGGCGACGTTCTGCTGGAAGGCGCGCGGGCGGACCTTCTGGAAAGCGCGCTGGAGACGATTTCCCGCACCGGCGCCGAAATCACCGTCACCAATGAGGGCATCCGCGTCTACCGCAATGGCGCCGGCATCGAGCCGGTAGACATTACCACCGAGCCCTTCCCCGGCTTCCCGACCGACCTTCAGGCGCAGTTCATGGGCCTGATGACCATGGCAAAGGGCCGCTCGCACATCACCGAGACGATCTTCGAGAACCGCTTCATGCACGTGCAGGAACTGGCGCGGCTCGGCGCCCACATCACCCTGTCCGGCCAGACCGCGATCGTCGACGGCGTGGCGAAGCTGAAGGGCGCACCGGTGATGGCGACCGACCTGCGCGCCTCGGTGTCGCTGGTCATCGCCGGACTGGCCGCGGAGGGCGAAACCATCGTCAACCGGGTCTACCATCTCGATCGCGGCTTCGAGCGGCTGGAAGAGAAGCTGTCGGGCTGCGGCGCGACCATAGAGCGCATCAGCGGCTGATGCCCGGTTCCTGCGGCATCGCGGTTGCACAGACCGCCAAGACAGCCTAACAAAAGGGTTCAGGACAACCCTTCGCAGGTGCGAAACAGGCATGGACAGCCTCAAGCTGATCGCGCTCGACGAGCAGGATCTCAACGTCATTTCCGCCCATGTGCAGGACGCGGTGATGAAGGTGCGCGACCTGCAATATCTGCCCGGCACGCACCGCTTCGTGCTGGCGATGAGCCGTTTTGCCTGGGAAAAGAAATCCGGCTTCCTGCGCAAGCATAATGAGCGCCGGCAAAGCGTGCTGCATTTCGACCGCGTGCTCGGCGCAAAGGTGGCCGGGATCGCGCGCGACAAGCCCGACGACGTGCTTTCTTTGCTGGCTGTCAGCTTTGTGCCCACGGACCAGCCGGCCGGCATCATAGAACTCGTCTTCTCCGGCGGCGGAACAATCATGCTCGATGTCGAATGCGTGGAGGCAGGCCTTGCCGATATCGGCGGTGCCTGGCAGGCAACGTCGCGCCCCGCCCACAGGATCTGACACGCATGGCCCTTACTCTCAGACAATCGGATGCGGATTTCGAACAGCGATTTGCCGCCTTCCTGTCGACGAAGCGCGAGGTTTCGGCCGATGTCGAGGCCGTGGTGCGCGACATCATCGCCCGCGTGCGCGCCGAGGGCGACGCCGCCATCATCGACTACACGAAGCGCTTCGACAGGGCCGACCTTGAAACGCTCGGCATTGCGGTCTCGCGCGCCGACATCGAGGCCGCCTATGGGCAGGCCGATCCGGCCACCATCGAAGCGCTGAAGCTGGCCCGCGACCGCATCCGCTCGCATCACCAGCGCCAGATGCCGAAGGACGACATCTATGTCGATCCGATCGGCGTCGAACTCGGCTCGCGCTGGACGGCGGTGGAATCGGTCGGCCTCTATGTGCCGGGCGGCACCGCCAGCTATCCAAGCTCGGTTCTGATGAACGCCGTTCCGGCGTCGGTGGCCGGCGTGGAGCGCATCGTCATGGTGGTGCCGGCCTCCGGCGGCGTCATCAACCCGCTGGTGCTGGTGGCGGCCGATCTGGCCGGCATATCGGAAATCTACCGCATCGGCGGCGCGCAGGCTGTCGCCGCGCTTGCCTACGGCACCGAAACGATCAGGCCCGTGGTCAAGATCGTCGGGCCGGGCAACGCCTATGTCGCGGCCGCCAAGCGGCATGTGTTTGGCACGGTCGGCATCGACATGATCGCCGGACCTTCCGAGGTTCTGGTGGTGGCAGACAGCTCCAACGATCCCGACTGGATCGCCGCAGACCTGCTGGCGCAGGCCGAGCACGACGCATCGGCGCAGTCGATCCTGATGACCGACGACGCCGAATTCGGCAAAGCCGTGGAGGACGCCGTCGAGCGCCAGCTGCGCAGTCTTTCACGCGGCGAAACCGCAGCGCAGAGCTGGCGCGATTTCGGCTGCGTCATCCTCGTGGATGGTTTCGATACGGCGACCCCGCTCATCGACCGTATCGCGGCCGAACATCTGGAACTGGCGGTTGACGATGCCGACGCCCTGCTTGGCCGCATCCGCAACGCCGGTTCGGTGTTCATCGGCTGCCATACGCCGGAGGTGATCGGCGACTATGTCGGCGGCTGCAACCATGTGCTGCCCACCGCGCGCTCGGCCCGCTTTTCGTCGGGGCTTTCCACGCTCGATTTCGTCAAGCGCACCTCGACCCTCAGGCTGGGTCCTGAACAGTTGCGCGCGCTGGGGCCTGCCGCCATCGCGCTGGCCACGGCGGAAGGGCTGGATGCACATGCCCGCTCCGTCGCCATACGCCTGAACATGTAGCGCCGATGTCGGACTTCGATCACCAGCGTGACCGGCTCATCGACGTCGAACTTGACGAAACGATCGGCCGTTCCACGCCGGATGTCGAGCATGAGCGCGCCGTGGCGATCTTCGATCTGATCGAGGAAAACAATTTCCGTCCGGTCAATGACGAAAAGCCCGGCCCCTACAAGCTGAAGCTGTCGCTGGTCGATGCACGGCTGGTCTTTGCCATCACCCGGGAAGACGGCTCGGACGTCGTCACCCATATCCTGTCGCTCACGCCTTTCCGGCGGATCGTCAAGGATTACTACATGATCTGCGAAAGCTATTACGATGCCATCCGCTCGGCCTCGCCCAGCCATATCGAGGCCATCGACATGGGCCGGCGCGGACTGCACAATGAGGGTTCGCAAACGCTGAAAGACCGGCTGGCTGGCAAGATCGACATTGATTTCGATACGGCGCGGCGGCTGTTTACGCTGGTTTGCGTGCTGCACTGGCGAGGCTGACCTGAACGGCGAACCCTCCAAACCGCGCTCGATTCTTTTCATGTGCGGAATGAACGCCGTGCGCTCTCCCATGGCCGAGCTTCTGGCGCGCCGGGTGCTGCCGGCCGATGTCTTCATCGCCTCGGCCGGCGTCCATGCCGGCGAACGCGATCCCTTCGTCGATGCTGTTCTTGAAGAAGAGGGACTGTCGCTGGGCGACCGCGAACCACGCGCGGTGGACGACATAGAAGACGCCTATTTCGACCTGATCATCACCCTTTCACCGCAGGCTCACCATACGGCGATGGAATTCACCCGCACCATGGCGGTGGAAGTAGAGTATTGGCCGACCTTCGACCCGACCTCGATTACCGGCACCCGCGAGCAGCGGCTGGCTGCCTATCGCGATGTGCGCGAGCATCTGAAGGAGCGCGTCGCGTCGCGCTTTCTAAAAACGGACCAGCCATGAGAGCCTGAGACGGATCGGGGGCCGCAGCGTTGTCGATGGCAGCGAGATCGCGGGGCCCCTGTCTGCGGTCTGCGGAAATTGCCCGAATTCAGGCCGCCGGCTTTTTTGCCGCCTGCCGGAAAGTGAGCCAGAAGCCGACGCGGACCAGAAGAACCTGAATGACAAGGATGGCAGCAAACACTCCGGCGATCACGGCGATGCCGGCCTGACTGAACTCGTTCCACATCTGCTGGTCGCCGGAAAGGCCGAAGACGGCAAAGCCGGCCGAGAGGACGGCCGAAACGATGCCGCATAGCAGGGCGACGTTCCATACGCGGCCACCGGCCGGCACCACCTTCGCACGGGAAAACCAGTACTGGCCGGCCACGCCGGCTGCCGCCACGACGACGAGGAACCCCATGGCCGGGTTGTCGAAAGGCACGAAGATCACAAGAATATTCAGAAGAATGGCGAGGACCAGGAACGCGGCCGCAAAGATACCGACGATTGCCGGTGACGACACAGGGCGACTGTCTGCAGAATTCATTGAAACCTTCCCTCGGCACTCAAGTTGATCGTGCGCCGCACTCAGTCACAAAACCATGATTGCTGGCAATATGGAAAATGCCGGCCGGATCGCATCATCCTCAGGAAACGAAAAACGCCCGCAACATATATGTTGCGGGCGCTTTTTTGGGTTGCCAGTTGGCAGCTTCTTACTGGCCGCTGGTGCTTTCGGCAGGCGTGCCTGCGGGCGCCGTGTTGGCTGCCCCCGCATTGTTGGCGTCGGAACCTTCACCAACAACGGTCTCGACAGCGGCATTGCCGGCCGGCGCCTGAACGTCTTCCTTGTGCTCGACACCCACCATCACGAACCGGATGATGAACAGAATGGCGACAAGCCAGGTGGCCGGATGCACATCCCTGAAACGGCCGCTCAGCGTCTTCAGGGCAGCATAGCTGATGAAGCCGAAGGCAAGACCGTTGGCGATCGAATAGGTGAACGGCATCATCAGCGCGGTCAGCGCCGCCGGTGCCGCCTCGGTGATTTCGGTCCACTCCACCTCGACCAGTTCGCGCATCATCAGGCAGGCGACGTAGAGCAGCGCCGGTGCCGTTGCGTAGACCGGAACCGAGCCAGCCAGCGGCGCGAAGAACAGGGCCGCGAGGAACAGGATCGCAACCACCAGAGCCGTGAGGCCCGTGCGTCCGCCAGCCTGAACGCCGGAGGCGCTTTCGACATAGGCGGTGGTGCTGGAGGTGCCGAGCATCGAACCGGCAACGATGGCCGTGCTGTCTGCCAGAAGCGCCTTGCCGAGACGGTTGGGCTTGCCTTCCGGCATCAGGCCCGCGCGCTTGGCAACGCCGATCAGCGTGCCGGTGGCGTCGAAGATCTCGACCAGCACCAGAACGAGGATGACGTAGAACACGCCAGCATGAAGCACACCCATGATGTCGAGCTGCATGAAGGTCGGCGCGATGGACGGGGGCATGGACACCACGCCTCCGAACTGGCTGACACCGAGAGCCATCGAGGCAATGGTGATGACCAGAATGCCGATCAGGATCGCACCGCGAATTTTCAGCGCATCGAGAGCGGCAATGATGAAGAAGCCGGCGATCGCCAGAAGCGGACCAGTCTGCGTCACGTCACCCAGGCTGACCAGCGTGGCCGGATTGGCGACCACGATACCGGAGCTCGTCAACGCGATGATGGCGAGGAAAAGACCGATACCAGCGGCAACCGCGCTGCGCATCGACCTCGGAATTCCCTCGACAATCCACCTGCGCACGCCGGTGACCGTCAGGATCAGGAAGATGATGCCCGAAATGAAGACTGCGCCGAGCGCCTGCTGCCAGGTGAAGCCCAGAGCGCCAACCACGGTGAATGCGAAGAACGCATTCAGGCCCATGCCGGGCGCCATGCCGATCGGCCAGCGTGGCACCAGCGCCATGATCGCCGAACCGATTGCCGCAGCCAGACAGGTGGCCACGAAAACGGCATCCTTGTCCATGCCGGTCGTCGACAGGATCGCCGGGTTCACAAAGATGATGTACGACATCGTCAGGAAGGTGGTGACACCGGCAATCACTTCGGTGCGAACCGAGGACCCCTCTTCCTTTATTCTGAAATATGATTCGAGCACTGACACCCTCCCTCTCCTTATAGGTATGAAGGCACGTTTTCCAAACGCCGCCTACCCGGAGATGCATGGGCCGGACCCCTCCGCCCATCGCCGCTCCCGATCCGGCGAAACCGGCAAATTTGCCAGCTTCGTATAGTTTCGGCGCGTTGACCAACCCAATCAAGCGATAAACTACGCTATATTGATTGAATCTGTTGATCCCTTTTCATGTGTAAAGTCGAGCGTCGGCTCCGCTTATCCACTGCCACTTTACATGGCAGCAGCACTTTGCACGCAGGGCCGCCTGCTTTTGTTCCCTGTGCCGATTAGCGTGTTCACAAACCCGCCTTTATCATATAGGTTCCGCGCAAAATCCGGGCACTGGTCCCGGATCATCACCCGAGAAAAGGTATCGAATGCCGAAGGAAGAAGTCCTTGAGTTTCCGGGCGTGGTGACGGAGTTGCTTCCGAACGCCATGTTCCGGGTCAAGCTTGAAAACGAGCACGAAATCATTGCCCACACGGCTGGCCGCATGCGCAAGAACCGCATCCGCGTGCTGACCGGCGACAAGGTTCTGGTCGAAATGACACCCTACGACCTGACCAAGGGCCGTATCACCTACCGTTTCAAGTAAACACCGTCCGGGCAGACAGGCATGGCTGGAAGCAAATCGCAGACGCTTGTGCTTGCCTCTGCTTCGCCGCGCAGGATTCAGCTCCTGCAGCAGGCGGGCATCGAGCCTGACCGCATTCTGCCAGCCGACATAGACGAGACGCCGCAGCGCGCCGAGCATCCCCGGTCGCTGGCAAAGCGGCTGTCGAAGCAGAAGGCGGAAAAAGCGCTTGCCGACCTGAAGGCAGAGCCGGCTGCCGAACCCGCCTTCGTGCTGGCGGCGGATACGGTCGTTGCCGTCGGCCGCCGCATACTGCCGAAGGCCGAGACCATCGACGACGCCGTCTATTGCCTGCAACTGCTGTCCGGCCGTTCGCACCGCGTCTATTCCGGCATCTGCCTCGCCACGCCATCGGGCAAGATCCGCCAGCGTCTCGTTGAGACGCGGGTGCGCTTCCGGCGGCTGCCGCGCGAGGACATCGAGCGCTATGTCGCCTCGGGCGAATGGCGCGGCAAGGCCGGCGCCTACGCCATACAGGGGCTTGCCGGCGCCTTCGTGGTCAAGCTGATCGGCTCCTACACCAGCGTGGTGGGGCTGCCATTGTATGAAACCGCGGCGCTGCTTGCCGGCGAAGGCTTCGACACACGCGCCGGCTGGCCGGCCACAGGTATCTCATGAGCGGCGACAACACCGCGCAGGTGATGCCTCTGCGGCCCAAGCGGCCATGCCCCGAATGCGGGCGACCTTCGGCGCGTGAGACTTATCCCTTCTGCTCCAAGCGCTGCAAGGATGTCGACCTGAACCGCTGGCTCAAGGGCGCCTACGTCATACCTGTCCGTGACGACGAGGACGAGGCGGACGACGTGCCGCCGGCTACGGACCGGGAATAGCGGTTCCGGACATTCGGTCTCCTGCTTGCCCATATGGCTGTAATGGCCTGAAATGGAAGCAGACGCCTGCCGTCACATAACTATCATTCGCGCCCCCTTCCCTTCCGTGTGCCGAACCGGCATACTTGGCTGGTATTCTTAAATTTGGTGATTGATGACGCCCGTAAAGAAGGACGTTCGTTCAAAACGTTCCCGCAGCCCTACCTTCGTGAATAATCTGCGTGGGGTAAAAAGCTGGAAGGATGCCAGTGCCTGGCTCGAATACCGCGGCATTGAAGACATAGAGTGCATCACGCCTGATCAGGCCGGTGTCGCGCGCGGCAAGATGATGCCGTCCAGCAAATTCACGTCCAATACGTCGCTGGCCCTGCCGTCGGCCGTGTTCATGGCCACCATTTCGGGCGGTTATCCGGAAGACGGCAATGGCTTCGTCTATCCGGAGGATGACGGCGACCTCAAGATGGTGCCGGACCTGTCGACGCTGACCGTGGTGCCATGGGAAGACGACCCGACCGCAGCCGTCATCTGCGATCTGGTGCATCAGGACGGGCGCACGGTGGAATTCACGCCGCGCAACGTGCTCAAGAACGTTGTCGCCGCCTATGACAAGCTCGGGCTGAAGCCCGTCGTCGCCCCGGAAATCGAATTCTATCTGGTCCACAAGAACCCCGATCCGGATTATCCGCTGACCCCTCCGGTCGGCCGCTCGGGGCGGGCCATCGGCGGCGGCGCCGGCTACTCCATCGCCGGCGTCAATGAGTTCGACGAGCTGATCGACGACATCTACCATTTCTCTGAAAGCCAGGGCCTTGAGATCGACACGCTGATCCATGAGGAGGGCGCCGGCCAGCTGGAGATCAACCTGCGCCATGGCGACCCCATCGAGCTGGCTGATCAGGTGTTCATGTTCAAGCGCACGATCCGCGAGGCCGCGCTGAAGCACAATATCTACGCCACCTTCATGGCCAAGCCCATTCAGGGCCAGCCGGGGTCGGCCATGCATATCCACCAGTCGATCATCGACAAGAAGACCGGCGCCAACATCTTCACTGCCAGCGATGGTTCGGAGACCGATCAGTTCTTCCACTTCATCGGCGGCATGCAGCAGCATGTGCCAAACGCGCTGGTGATGCTGGCGCCATATGTGAACTCCTATCGCCGGCTCACGCAGGCTGCCTCCGCCCCCGTCAACAACAAATGGGGTTACGACAACCGCACCACGGCCTTCCGCGTTCCGCGCTCCGACCCGGCCGCCAGACGCGTGGAGAACCGCATCCCCTCCTCGGATGCCAATCCCTATCTGGCGCTCGCTGCCTCGCTCGCCTGTGGGCTTATCGGGTTGAAGAACCGTCTCGAATCCGAAGCGCCCGTCGTCACAACGGCCAACGAGGACGAGATCGATCTGCCGCGCGGGCTTCTGGAGGCGGTCGATCTGTTCGAGCAGGATGAGGAGCTGGCCAGTCTTCTCGGAAAGACCTTCGCCACAACCTATGCTGCAATCAAGCGGGCAGAGTTCGAGACCTTCATGGAAGTCATCAGCCCCTGGGAGCGCGAATATTTGCTGCTGAACGTCTGAGCGGCGGCAAGCTGGTCTGCACCCTCCCAACAACCGCCACGCTGAAATCCGATGCCCTATCAGTCACCCATTTCACCCGGTCGCTCATGGTATGAAGACACCGTTGATGAGCGGCCTTCCTATGCCCGGCTGGACGGCGACAAAAGCTGCGATGTGGCGATCATAGGCGGCGGCTTTACAGGGCTGTCGGCGGCGGCCCATCTGGCGGCGTCGGGCACAAACGTCGTGCTCATCGAAGCTCATCGTTTCGGCGATGGGGCATCGGGCCGCAATGGCGGACAGATGAACACCGGGCAGCGCGCCTGGCCTGAAGAGATGGAAGCCGAATATGGCTTCACCCGCGCCAGCGCGCTGTTCGACCTTGCCGAAGAGGCGAAGGCCCATCTGCTGGATTTCGCAAAAGTCCATCACATCGACATCGACTATGCGCCCGGCCAGATGTCGGTGGCGCACAAGAAACGCTATGTCGACAATTACCGGGCCCATGCCGAGATCATGGCGAACCGCTTCGGTTATCCTCATATCTCGTTCATGGGCGCTGACGAGACTGCGGAACGGCTCGGCTCACAGCGCTTTTTCGGCGGCGTGCGCGATACCGGAACCGGACATATCCATCCGCTGAAGCTCCTGATCGGCACGGCGCGCGTTGCCGCTGAAGCCGGCGCTCACCTCTACGAGAACACGCCCGCTACAGGCATTGCCTCCAATGGCGGAAAGGTCTCCATCACGACCGATCACGGCACGATCACCGCCGACAAATGCCTCATCGCCACGAATGCCCATGGAGGAAATCTGGAACCGGAGAGCGCGGCGCATATCATGCCCATCGGTTCATTCATCGGCGCAACCGTGCCGCTGGGCGACGACAGCCCGGTGCTTCCCGGCGGCGAATCTGTCGATGATTCGCGTTTTGTCGTGCGCTATTTCCGGAAATCGAAGGACGGGCGCCTGCTGTTCGGCGGGCGCGAGATCTACGCCGTGACCGATCCGGGCGATATTCACATCCATATCCGCAAGCAGATCGCCGAGATCTATCCGGCGCTGAAGGACGTCGAGATCACGCACGGCTGGGGCGGCTATGTCGGCATCACCATGCCACGCCAGCCCTTCGTGCGCGAAGTGATGCCCAATGTCATCTCGGCCGGGGGGTATTCCGGTCACGGCGTCATGCTCTCGAACTTCGTCGGCAAGCTCTATGCTGAAACCGTGACCGGCAATCGCGAGCGGCTGAAGCTGTTCGAGGACCTGAAGATCCCCGCCTTCCCCGGCGGCCGTCGTCTGCGGGCCCCGCTGCTCTTCCTTGCCCTCAACTGGTATGCCCTTCGCGACAGCATCTGAACCCACCTGTCACGCCCGGGGAAAAAGGCCGGTCCGTTAAGCCTATCTTCATCCATCGGCCGGCATTGTCCCGATCCTGCGGCACAGTATCGAGTACCGCAGCGCGCAAGCGCCCAGGCAACAACCCGCGTTTCCACAAGAGACGCGGGTTCTGCTTTTCAGCCTCCCCACAAGCAGGACAAAGCCACCGCGAAACCGGCCGCATAACGAGAAAAGCCGGGCATTGCCCGGCTTGTCGTCACTTCATGCGTGATCTGATCATGCGGCCTGAAGCGCGCCCTGCAGGGTGGTCAGCTCCGACAGATACTGCTCGGCGCGCGTGCGGGTGTTGTCGTCCCTGGCGTCGGCGACGTCTTCCTTCGCCTCCTGCACACGGCGCGCGATGTCGTCGCGGTCGAGATCCTTCACCGACACGGCCGATTCAGCCAGCAGCGTGCAGCCAGCCGGCAGGATGTCGGCGAAACCGCCGAACACAACGTAGCGCTCCTGCTGTCCGGCGGCGGTGTTCACGGTGACAACGCCCGGCTTGATCGTGGTCATGACCGGAGCATGGTTGGCCATGATGGTCATTTCGCCTTCCGTTGCGGGGATGACGACCGATTCGATCTTTTCGGAGACAAGCAAACGCTCCGGCGAGACCAGTTCGAATTGGAAAGCTTCAGCCATGATGCCTATGCCTTTGGTTTCTCGGGCAACGACTGCTCGAAATGAGAAATCGCCGCTGCGAACTTGTCCCGGCAGCCGGGATTACAGAAACCGACCGTGCGGCCCTTGTAGACGGTCAACGAATCCGCCGAAATCGGCTTGCCCGACCAGGGGCAGGTTTCGTTGACCGCATCCTCGAGCCGAAGGTCGCGATCCTGAATGGATCAGGCAGCCTCGGCCGCCAGCTTCTTCGCCTTCTCGACCGCCTCTTCGATGCCGCCGACCATGTAGAAGGCAGCTTCCGGCAGGTGATCGTACTCGCCGGCAACCAGACCCTTGAAGCCCTTGATGGTGTCTTCCAGAGCCACCAGCTTGCCCGGCGAACCGGTGAAGACTTCAGCCACGAAGAACGGCTGCGACAGGAAGCGCTCGATCTTGCGGGCGCGGGCCACGGTCAGCTTGTCCTCTTCGGACAGCTCGTCCATGCCGAGGATGGCGATGATGTCCTGCAGCGACTTGTAGCGCTGGAGGGTCTGCTGCACGTCACGGGCGACCTGATAGTGCTCTTCGCCGACGATCAGCGGGTCGAGCATGCGCGAGGTCGAGTCGAGCGGATCCACGGCCGGGTAGATGCCCTTCTCGGCGATGGCGCGGTTCAGCGTCGTGGTCGCGTCAAGGTGGGCGAACGAGGTGGCCGGAGCCGGGTCGGTCAGGTCGTCGGCCGGAACGTAAATGGCCTGCACCGAGGTGATCGAGCCCTTGGTGGTGGTGGTGATGCGTTCCTGCAGCGCGCCCATGTCGGTCGCCAGCGTCGGCTGATAACCCACAGCCGAAGGAATACGGCCGAGCAGAGCCGACACTTCCGAACCGGCCTGCGTGAAGCGGAAGATGTTGTCCACGAAGAACAGCACGTCCTGGCCCTGATCGCGGAAGTACTCGGCAACCGTCAGGCCGGTGAGTGCGACGCGGGCGCGGGCTCCCGGAGGCTCGTTCATCTGGCCGTACACGAGAGCAGCCTTCGAACCTTCGCCGCCACCCTTCTGGTTGACGCCCGATTCGATGAACTCGTGATAGAGGTCGTTACCCTCGCGGGTACGCTCGCCGACGCCGGCGAACACCGAGTAGCCGCCGTGCGCCTTGGCGATGTTGTTGATCAGCTCCTGAATGAGAACCGTCTTGCCGACGCCGGCGCCGCCGAACAGGCCGATCTTGCCGCCCTTGGCGTAAGGTGCCAGCAGGTCGATGACCTTGATGCCGGTCACGAGAATAGCGGCTTCCGTCGACTGCTCGACATATTCCGGAGCGGGCTGGTGAATGCCGCGATGCTCGATCGCGTTGATCGGACCGGCTTCGTCGACCGGCTCGCCGATGACGTTGATGATGCGGCCGAGCATACCCGGGCCGACCGGAACCGAGATCGGAGCGCCGGTGTCGGTGACTTCCTGGCCGCGCACCAGACCTTCGGTGGCGTCCATGGCGATGCAGCGCACAGTGTTCTCACCGAGATGCTGGGCGACTTCCAGAACCAGACGATTGCCGACATTCTCGGTCTCGAGCGCGTTCAGAATGGCCGGCAGGCTGTCCTCGAACTGCACGTCGACAACGGCACCGATGACCTGACGAACCTTGCCCTTCGATCCCTTGGCGAGATTATGGCTGGCCGTCGCGCCGCGTGTGTTGACCTTGCCCGGCTTTGATTCCGCCACCAGCTTGGCCGCCTCTTTCGCTGCAGCGCCCCTTGCAGGCGCCTTCTTCGGCGCAGCCGCCTGAGCCTTCGCTGCGGCTGCGGGAGCCGCCTTTGCCGCGGCCGCCTTCGCGGGAGCTTCTGCAGTCTTAGCGGTCGCCGTTTTCGGGGTCGCTGCTTTCGCCATCGTCTCTAGCCCTTTTTCGTCCGTTTGTTGTCACATGCTCGGGTGAAGGCTACAGCCTTCGCGCCGCATGCTAGAGCGCCTCGGCGCCCGAAATGATTTCGATGAGTTCCTTGGTGATCTGCGCCTGACGCTGGCGGTTGTAGGTGATCGACAGCTTGTTGATCATCTCGCCCGCATTGCGCGTCGCGTTGTCCATGGCGCTCATCTTGGCGCCCATCTCGCCGGCTGCGTTTTCGAGCAGCGCGCGGAAGATCTGGACGGAGATGTTGCGCGGGATCAGATCGGAAAGGATTTCACCCGGCTCCGGCTCATACTCGTAAACGGCGCTGCCATTGGCAGCTTCCGCTTCGGCAGGAGCGGCCGCCGGAATGATCTGCTGCGCCGTCGGCACCTGGCTGATCACCGACTTGAAGTTCGAATAGAACAGCGTGCAGACGTCGAACTCACCCTGACCGAACAGCTGGATCACCTTGCGGGCGATGGCGTCGGCATTGGCGAAGCCGATCGTCTTGACCTCGCGCAGGTCGATACGCTCGATGATGAGAGAAGCGTAATCGCGGCGAAGAATGTCGAAGCCCTTCTTGCCGACGCAGATGATCTTGACCGTCTTGCCCTCGGCCAGAAGCCGGCGGACATGATCGCGGGCAAAGCGCGCGATCTGCGAGTTGAAGCCGCCGCACAGGCCGCGCTCGGCGGTGCAGACGACGAGCAGATGCACGTCGTCCTTGCCCGTTCCGGTCATCAGCGCGGGGGCATCGCCGCCCGCACCGATGGCCTGGGTGATGTTGGCCAGGACGGCACCCATGCGCTCCGAATAGGGACGCGCGGCCTCCGCAGCTTCCTGGGCACGACGCAGCTTCGCCGCGGCGACCATCTGCATCGCCTTGGTGATTTTCTGCGTCGCCTTGACCGAGGCGATGCGGTTACGAAGGTCTTTCAGTGACGCCATGCTTCAAACTCTACAGTCCGCGTGCGTTCAAGGGTCAGGCGAAGGTCTTGGCGAAAGCGTCGACCTCGGCCTTGAGCTTGGCCCGCAGATCGTCCGACAGCGCCTTTTCCTTGCGGATGCCGTCGAGAACTTCCTTGCCGACCGTGCGCAGATGCGACAGCAGGCCCTGCTCGAAGCGACCGACATCGCCAACGGCGAGCTTGTCGAGATAGCCGTTCACGCCGGCATAGATCACGGCAACCTGCTCTTCCGTCTTCAGCGGCGAGAACTGCGGCTGCTTCAGCAGCTCGGTCAGACGCGCACCGCGGTTGAGCAGACGCTGCGTGGAGGCATCGAGGTCCGAGCCGAACTGAGCGAACGCCGCCATCTCGCGATACTGGGCAAGCTCGCCCTTGATCGAACCGGCAACCTGCTTCATCGCCTTGATCTGGGCAGCGGAGCCGACGCGCGACACCGACAGACCCACGTTCACGGCCGGGCGGATACCCTGGAAGAACAGGTTGGTCTCAAGGAAGATCTGGCCATCGGTGATCGAGATCACGTTGGTCGGGATGTAGGCGGAAACGTCGTTCGCCTGCGTCTCGATGACCGGCAGAGCGGTGAGCGAGCCATTGCCATTGTCGTCGTTAAGCTTGGCGGCGCGCTCCAGCAGACGGGAGTGCAGATAGAAAACGTCGCCCGGATAGGCTTCGCGGCCCGGCGGACGGCGCAGCAGCAGCGACATCTGGCGATAGGCCACAGCCTGCTTGGACAGGTCGTCATAGCCGATCAGCGCGTGCTGGCCGTTGTCGCGGAAATACTCGCCCATGGTGCAGCCGGTGAACGGCGCCAGATACTGGAGCGGGGCCGGATCGGAGGCGGTGGCGGCGACGATGATCGAATACTCGAGCGCGCCGCGCTCTTCCAGAACCTTCACGAACTGCGCGACGGTCGAGCGCTTCTGGCCGACGGCGACGTAGACGCAGTACAGCTTTTCCGACTCGGGGCCGCTGTCGTGGATGGCCTTCTGATTGAGGATGGTGTCGAGGATGATGGCAGTCTTGCCGGTCTGGCGGTCACCGATGACCAGCTCACGCTGGCCGCGACCAACCGGGATCAGGGCGTCGATGGCCTTGAGGCCGGTCGACATCGGCTCATGCACCGACTTGCGCGGAATGATGCCGGGAGCCTTGACGTCGACGCGGCGACGCTCCTTCGACTTGATCGGACCCTTGCCGTCAATCGGATTGCCGAGCGCGTCGACCACGCGACCGAGCAGCTCGGGACCAACCGGAACGTCGACGATCGCGCCGGTACGCTTGACGGTGTCGCCTTCCTTGATGTCGCGGTCGTTACCGAAAATAACGACACCGACATTGTCGGCTTCGAGGTTGAGCGCCATGCCGCGGATGCCGCCGGGGAACTCGACCATTTCACCGGCCTGAACATTGTCGAGGCCGTAAACGCGGGCAATACCGTCACCGACGGACAGAACCTGACCGACTTCGGAAACCTCGGCTTCCTTGCCGAAGTTCTTGATCTGATCTTTCAGAATTGCGGAGATTTCCGCGGCGCGGATGTCCATCAGCCGACCTCTTTAAGTGCAAGCTTGAGCGAATTGAGTTTGGTTTTGAGCGACGTATCGATCTGGCGCGAGCCCATCTTGACCACGAGACCACCGAGCAGGCTCGGATCGACGGTGACGTTGATGACCACGTCCTTACCGGCAACGCTCTTCAGCGCCGCCTTGAGTTCGGCCTGCTGGGCAGCCGTCAGCGCATGCGCCGCCGTCACCTCTGCCGACACTTCGCCGCGATGTTCAGCGGCAATTCTGCGAAAAGCATCGATCATGCCCGGCACCGCGAAAAGGCGGCGGTTGCGGGCGACGACGCGCAGGAAGCTGCCTGCGAGGCCATCGATGCCGGCCTTTTCGAGGAGTGCCGAAATGGCGCGCTCCTGCTCGTCAGCCGCAAAGACGGGGCTTTCGATGAGGCGCTTCAGATCGGCGCTGCCGGCCAGCATGGCCTCGAAGCTGGAAAGAGCAGCCTCGACCCTGGCAACGGAGTTTGCTTCGAGAGCGAGCTCGAACAGCGAGCTCGCATAGCGCTCGGCAACGGCGGAGATTGGCGAGGACGTTTTGGCCACGGTCCGTCTTTTCTCATGTCTGACAGGCCGCAGATTGTTGGCGCGAGTGAGAACTCTGGCTAAATCTTTGACCTTGCTTACGTTTTGTCGAAGCTAAAGGATCGGCTTTCGCTTCCCCTAGCTGAAAGTCGGTTGCCGTCTAGCACACGCCTCCCAAGACCGCAATCCATGGAGGGCAGTGGATTCCGGCACTTTTGTCGCATCCGCTTGACGAATGCGTTCCGTGCCCCCTGATTCAGGGCACAAAACCGAAGGCAAAAGCCAGCGGAAGTGCCGCAAGTGCCAGATCTACGGCCAGAGCGGCCCAGTTGTAGGGCGTGTTGCCGCGATCGCTCATCATCCCGAGCATGCGGCCAAAAGCTGTGAATAGCCAGGAAAAGCCGAGCGCCATGTAGAGCAACGGCTGCGCAAGCAGGATCGCGCACAGGCCGACACCAAGATAGAAACCCGCAAAGCGGCTGCGCCCCTCGATCACCGCCTCCGGCTTGTCGGGATGCGGCTGCAGGCGCAGAAGCCTGAATCCGATGCCCGGTGCCAGAAACAGAAGCAGTCCAAGTGCAGCTGTCACGACAGCGCTTGTCCATGCCAGCCATTCGCCCTGGCTCATCGGCCACGGAAACGAGAATTCCATCGCAGTCCCTCGCTTGATCTCGGTAAGGTGTCAGCGCGCGCCTTGCCCGGCCGCGCCTCGGTGCCGGTCTCGCTGCCTTATGCCTCACCCAGAGCAAACGCGATAGCTGCCTCGGCATGGATAAGCGTGGTGTCGAAAACCGGAATGTCGAAATCCGGCTGGCCGATCAGCATGGTGATTTCGGTGCAGCCCATGATCACGCCATCGGCGCCCTGTTCGGCGCGCAACCGCGCGATCTCCTCCATATAGACGGATTTCGAAGCCGGCTTCACGATGCCAAGGCACAGTTCATCGTAGATGATGTCGTGAACCTTCGCGCGGCCCGCCTCATCCGGAACAACCGCCTCGATGCCAAAGCGCTCTGCCAGCCGCTGCCTGTAAAAATCCTGCTCCATCGTGAACCGGGTGGCAAGAAGGGCGGGCCGGCTGACGCCGGCGCGCCTGATGGCCGCACCCGTGGCATCGGCGATGTGCAGCAGGGGTATGGATGTTGCGGCTCCGATCTCGTCGGCCAGCTTGTGCATGGTGTTGGTGCAGAGAACCAGACACTGCGCGCCCGCCGCTTCGAGCTGGCGCGCAGCCCCGGCCAGCAGCCGCGCGGCACCCTGCCAGTCGCCCGCATGCTGGAGCTCCGCAATCTCTGCGAAATCAACCGAAACCAGCGCGAGCTTTGCCGAATGCAGGCCCCCAAGCCGCGAACGAACGCCCTCGTTCAGCAGGCGATAATAGATCGCCGTGCTCTCCCAGCTCATGCCGCCCAGCAGGCCGATCGTCTTCATTGCATGTCCTCTGCCCGCTCGCACATCACAGGAAGCTTTGCGGATCGATATCGACCTGCACCCGGATCTGGCCGCGCACCTTCGGTCCCGCAGCCAGCATCGCCCTGACAAAGCCTTGCATATCGGCGCGGCGCTCGCCATGCACCAAAAGACGGAAACGATGCCGCCCGTTCAGCAGCGCAAGCGGCGCTTCGGCAGGGCCAAGCACGAAGATGTCGGCGGTCTCGGGAGCGGCAAGCCGCAGTGCCCGCGCATGGCCCTCGGCCTCTGCCCGCGTCGGCGCACTGACGATGACGCCTGCCAGCCGCCCGAATGGCGGCAGGCGGGTGCGTTCACGCTCCCCAATCTCGCGCTCGTAAAACAGCTCCGAATCGCCGGAGACGATGGCCTGCATCACCGGATGGTCCGGCTGGTAGGTTTGAAGAAGGCCAAGGCTCTTCTTGCCGGTGCGGCCGGCGCGGCCCGTCACCTGGCTGAGCAGCTGGTAAGTGCGTTCGGCAGCGCGCGGATCGCCATTGGCGAGGCCAAGGTCGGCATCGACCACCCCCACCAGCGTCATGTTCGGGAAATTGTGTCCCTTGGCGACGAGCTGCGTGCCGATCACAATGTCGGCATCGCCATTGGCGATGGCCTCCAGCTCCAGCCGCAACCGCCGCACGCCACCCAGTATGTCGGACGACAACACGATGGTGCGCGCCTCCGGGAAATGCGAGACGACTTCCTCCGCGATGCGCTCCACGCCCGGCCCGCAGGCGACCAGATGATCGACCGTGCCGCATTCCGGGCAGGCATCCGGACGCCTTTCGGTATGACCGCAATGATGGCAGATAAGCTGCCCGCGAAACCGGTGCTCGACCAGCCATGACGAGCACACCGGACAGCCGAAGCGGTGTCCGCAGGACCGGCACAGCGTCAAAGGCGCGTAGCCGCGCCGGTTGAGGAACAAAAGCGACTGCTCGCCCTGTTCCAGCGTCGCCGCCATCCTTTGCAGCAGAAGCGGCGACAGGAAACCGCCCCGCGCCGGCGGCGCGCGCCGCATGTCGATGGTGCGCAGGTCGGGCAGCGCCGCGTCGGCGAAGCGCGATGACAGGATGACCCGCCCATAGCGCCCCTGCATGGCGTTGACCCGGCTTTCGACGGACGGCGTGGCCGAGGCCAGCACCACCGGGAAGCCGCCGATATGGGCGCGCACCACCGCCATGTCGCGGGCGTTGTAGAAGACACGGTCTTCCTGCTTGTAGGCGGGGTCATGCTCCTCGTCGACGACGATCAGGCCAAGATCCTGAAACGGCAGGAACAGCGCGGAGCGCGCGCCAGCCACTACCTTGACGGTGCCTTCCGCGACCTGCCGCCAGACCCGCTCGCGCATCCGTGGCGGCAGATCGGAGTGCCATTCGGCCGGCTTTGCCCCGAAGCGGTTCTGGAAACGCTCCAGAAAGGCATGGGTCAACGCGATTTCAGGCAGCAGGATGAGCACCTGCTGCCCTTTTTCAATCGCCGCCGCCACCGCTTCGAAATAGACCTCCGTCTTGCCCGAGCCGGTGACGCCATCGAGCAGGGTGACACGAAAACCGCCCGCCGCCACGCCGGCCTTCAGCTCATCTGCCGCCATGCGCTGATCGGGCATCAGTTCCGCCGCCGCATAAGTTGTATCGGGTTCGGGAACTACCGGACGGGGCGGGATCATCACCGTCTGGAACACGCCCTGCTCTCTCAGTCCGTCGATGACCGAGGAGGAGACGCCGGCGGCATGGGCAAGCCCGGAGCGCGTCCAGGCAAAACCGTCGGCGGCCGTTTCCAGCACCCGCTCGCGCGCCCCGGTCATACGCTCGGGCCGCTGATCGGTGAGGGTGATGCCTTCCGTCCACGGCTCGGGATCGAAGGCCTCCGGCGCGCGCAGAAGCATGCGCGCCACCATGCCGGGCGGCGAAAGCGTGTATTGCGACACCCAGTCGACAAAGCGGCGCATATCGTGGCTTACCGGCGGGCAATCGAAAACCTGCTCGATGGGCCTCAGCTTGCGGGCATCCACCTGCCCCGCCTCGCCGTCCCAGACGACGCCGGCGACCTGACGCGGCCCCAGCGGCACGCGCACGATCGATCCCGGCACGACATGCATTCCCGGCGGAACCGCATAGGTGTAGGGGCGTTCTGCAGGCATGGGCACCAGCACCGGTGCTGCGGACGAAAAGGGCGAATCCTGGCTCATCACGCGTGACCTTGCATCGTCTTTGGTCTAGAGCAAAGGCCGATAGCGCGTGCGCCCTCCCCGTACGCCGGAATCTTCAAGGAGACAGCAATGAAGTTCTTCGTCGATACCGCCGACATCAAGGAAATCCGTGAACTGAACGATATGGGGCTGGTCGATGGCGTCACCACCAACCCCTCGCTGATTCTGAAATCAGGTGGCAAGATCGATGAGGTGACGCGCGAGATCTGCGACATCGTTTCCGGCCCCGTTTCAGCCGAAGTCACAGCCACCGACTATGACGGCATGATGGCCGAGGCAAAGGTTCTGGCGAAGATCGCCGACAATGTGGCCATCAAGGTGCCGCTCACCCTCGACGGCCTCAAGGCCTGCAAGGCGATCCGCTCCGAAGGCCGCATGGTCAACGTCACGCTGTGCTTCTCGGCCAACCAGGCCCTGCTGGCCGCCAAGGCCGGCGCCTCCTTCATTTCGCCCTTCGTCGGCCGTCTTGACGACATCGGCATCGAGGGCATGGACCTGATTTCGGAAATCCGCCAGATCTACGACAATTACGATTTCGACACCGAAATCCTCGTGGCTTCCGTGCGCACCATCAATCACGTCAAGGATGCGGCACTGATCGGCGCCGATGTCATCACCGCCCCGCCCGCCGTGCTGCGCTCGCTGGTGAAGCACCCGCTGACCGACAAGGGGCTTGAAGCCTTCCTCGCCGACTGGGCCAAGACCGGCCAGAAGATCGGCTGAAATCGCCATTGAACCGCACTGCCGGGCTGGTTCCGGCGGTGCGGGAAGCGCTATTTGCGCTTTGCGAGATCCTGCGCCAGCGCCAGCCGCAATATTTCAGCCAGTTCGCGCGCGGCACGGTTTTCCGCGTCCAGCTCTGCGCGGTAGGTGGCGAATTCCTGCTTTGGACGATCGAAGGACGACGAGATCGAGCGCCTGCCGGACCCGACCAGCTTGCCGGTCGAAACTTCCGTCAGCCTGTAATCCGCGGTCAGCGTCACGATGCCCGCGCTCGGTTCATCCTGATCCTTGGTCACCTGGATAGATGCTGCAGACTGGATCAATTCGGTCACGCCAAGATCGAGCGAATAGACCGGCGACGATGGCCCGCCCTTGCCATGGGTCAGCCCGAAAATCAGATTGTTGCGCACCTGCTGGGCGTAGCGCGTCTTCACCGGCTTGACCGAGATGGACGCCAGCTCCTCGGCGGCAACGGTCTGCCCGCCCACGGTAAGAGGCTGGTTTGAATAGAGCGGGCGCACCGTACACGCCGAAACCAGCGCCACGGAAAGCAGCAAGGCTCCCGTGACCAGTCTTCCGGCGCGCAAGCCACTCCTGTTCATCGTCTGCTTGGCTTTGTCAGGCAACGACATTCACGATCCTCTGCGGCACGACGATGATCTTGCGCGGCGCCTTGCCCTCCAGCGCCTTCTGCACGAAGTCGAGAGCCATGACCGCCTGTTCGACCGCAGCTTGATCCGCGTCGCGGGCAATTGTCAAATCCCCGCGCTTCTTTCCGTTCACCTGAACGGGCAGAACAACCTCGTTATCCACCAGCAGTGCCGGATCGAATTCCGGCCACGCACGGGCCGCGACAAGACCCTTGCCGCCGATGGCCTGCCAGCATTCCTCGGCCAGATGCGGCATCATCGGCGCCAGCATCGCGATCAGGATTTCCAGCCCCTCGCGCACCGCAGGCGCGCGCTCGGTCTTGCCTTCGCCCACCGCGGCCACCTGCGGCGACAGAAGATTGGTGATCTCGTAGATGCGGGCAACCGCGCGGTTGAAGTGCAGCCGCTCAATGTCCTCGCCGACCGCCTTCAGAATCTTGTGCGCGGCGCGCGAAACCGCCAGCGCCTCGCCTTCCGTGCCCGTCTTCGGCGTCACACCGCTCAGCACCGGAACGGCATCCGACACCAGACGCCAGACGCGCTGCACGAAGCGATGCGCGCCCTCGACACCGGCCTCCGTCCAGATCACGTCGCGCTCGGGCGGCGAGTCCGACAGCATGAACCAGCGCGCCGTATCGGCGCCATAGCTGGCGATGATGTCGTCGGGGTCGACCACGTTCTTCTTCGACTTCGACATCTTCTCGATCGAGCCGATGGTGACCGGAGTGCCGTCGGAAAGCAGGCTGGCCCGGCGCTGTCCGTCAACGTCCTCGAAGCGCAGTTCGGCCGGCGAAACCCAGCCCTGCGGGCCCTTGTAGGTCTCGTGAACGACCATGCCCTGCGTGAACAAGCCCTCGAAGGGTTCCTCGACCACGCTGAGATGGCCCGTCGCCTTCATGGCGCGGGTGAAGAAGCGCGAATAGAGCAGATGCAGGATCGCGTGCTCGATGCCGCCGATATACTGGTGAACCGGCAGCCAGCCGTTCTTGCCGTCGACATAGGCGAGATCGGTCGGCGCCTTCTCGTTCTTCGGATCGGTGAAGCGGGCGAAATACCATGACGAGTCGACGAAGGTGTCCATCGTGTCGGTATCGCGCCGCGCCGCCCCGCCGCAATTCGGGCAGGACGTGTGCTTCCATGTCGGGTGATGGTCGAGCGGGTTGCCGGGCTTGTCGAAGGTGACATCCATCGGCAGCTCCACCGGCAGCTGATCCTGCGGCACCGGCACCGCGCCGCACGCGTCGCAGTGGATGACCGGGATCGGACAGCCCCAGTAACGCTGGCGCGAGATCAGCCAGTCGCGCAGGCGGAACTGCACCTTGCGCTTCGCCTGCGGGCGACCGTCGAACTCGGTCCCTTCGAGCCGCTTTGCCACCTCATCGAAGGCATCAGTCGGGCTCATGCCGTCGAGGAAGCGCGAATTGATCATCGTGCCGTCGTCGGAATAGGCATCCTCCGCAACGTGGAAGCTGGCCGCATCGACACCGTCCGGCTTCACCACGGGGCGCACCGGCAGGCCGTATTTGTTGGCGAAATCGAGGTCGCGCTGGTCGTGCGCGGGGCAGCCGAACACAGCACCCGTGCCATAGTCCATCAGCACGAAATTCGCGACGTAAACCGGCAGCGTCCACTCCGGATCGAAGGGATGAACCACCCGGATGCCGGTGTCGACGCCCTTCTTCTCCGCCGTTTCCAGCGTGGCGACGGAAGTGCCCATATGGTGGACATCATCGATGAAGGCGGCAATCTGCGGATTGTTTTCCGCTGCCTTTTTGGCCAGCGGATGATCGGCGGATACGGCCATGAACGACGCGCCGAAGATCGTGTCGGGGCGCGTGGTGTAGACCTCAAGCTCGGTCTCGCCCGCAGGCGCGGTCGCCGCATCCAGCTTCCAGCGCAGCAGCAGGCCCTCGGACCGGCCGATCCAGTTCTGCTGCATGATGCGGACTTTTTCGGGCCAGCGGTCGAGCGTGTCGAGCCCGTCCAGCAGGTCCTGACTCATCGATGTGATCCTGAAGAACCACTGCGTCAGGTCGCGCTGCTCGACCGGAGCGCCTGAGCGCCAGCCCTTGCCGTCGATCACCTGCTCATTGGCGAGCACGGTCATGTCAACCGGGTCCCAGTTGACCTTCGCCGCCCGGCGCTCGACCAGACCCGACTTCCAGAAGTCGAGGAACATCTTCTGCTGGTGACGATAATAGGAAGGATCGCAGGTCGCGAGCTCGCGTGACCAATCCAGCGAAAGACCCATGGTCTTCAGCTGGCCCTTCATGGTCTCGATATTGGCATAGGTCCAGTCGCGGGGATTGACCTTGTTGTCGCGCGCGGCGTTCTCGGCCGGCAGGCCGAACGCATCCCAGCCCATCGGGTGCAGCACATTGAAGCCCTTGGCCCGCTTGTAGCGCGCCACGACGTCACCCATCGTGTAGTTGCGCACATGGCCCATATGGATGCGCCCGGACGGATAGGGGAACATCTCAAGCACGTAATATTTGGGCTGAGGATCGTCGTTCTTCGTCTCGAACAGCTTGTCGGCATCCCAGGCCTTCTGCCATTTGGGTTCGGACGCGCGCGGATTGTATCGTTCGGTTGCCATGACCGGTTTTTCTTCTAAAAGCATGCTGGAAGCTGCCGCATGCATGCGGTCAGCGGGGATATGCCCCGGTCTTCACCATGCTTTGCGGGACCCGTCAACCTAAAGGCATGCCGGCGGGGCAAAATCGGAACGTCAGAACAGCAGGATTTCGAGATGAGCGATGCGGTTGAGCAGCTTGCACAGGTGAAGCAGAAGATCGCGGCGGCAGAACGCGAAGCCGGCCGCGACGCAGGCTCGGCCGTGCTCGTCGCCGTCTCCAAGACCTTCGATGCAGAGGCTGTCCGCCCGGTCATCGAGGCGGGCCAGCGCGTGTTCGGCGAGAACCGGGTTCAGGAAGCACAGGGCAAATGGCCGGCGCTCAGGCAGGCGTTCTCCGACATCGAGCTGCATCTCATCGGCCCCCTGCAATCCAACAAGGCAAAGGAAGCCGTCGCCCTGTTCGACGTCGTCGAGACGGTCGATCGCGAGAAGATCGCGGCCGAGCTGGCGAAGGAGATCGCGAAGCAAGGTCGCCCCGTGCGCCTCTACGTGCAGGTCAACACCGGTTCCGAGCCCCAGAAGGCGGGCATCGAGCCGAAAGAGGCGGTCGCCTTCGTCACACGCTGCCGCGAGATTCATGGGCTGGCCATCGAGGGACTGATGTGCATTCCGCCCGCCGATGAAAACCCCGGCCCGCATTTCGCTCTGCTGGAAAAGCTCGCCCGCGAGGCCGGCGTTGAAAAACTGTCCATGGGCATGTCGGGCGATTATGAACTGGCCGTCGCCTTTGGCGCGACCAGCGTCCGGGTCGGTTCCGCCATCTTCGGCACCCGCTAGAGCATTTCTGCTTTTCCATGAATCGCAAAAAATGCTCTATCTCTTTGTTTTGGCCGCATTTATGCGACGCCAGATGTTTCAATCTGGCTGCAAAATGCTCTAAAAACGTTCCCGACTGAAATCACACCAAGAAAAAAGGCCGGGGCATGACGCCCCGGCCTTTTTCGTTTCACTCCTGCAAACCTCAGAGCATTTATGCGAGGCCAGATGTTTCCATCTGGCTGCAAAATGCTTTAGTCCGCAGCGACGATCTTGCCGCCTTCCCACTTGAACAGCGAGAAGCTCGGGCTTGTCAGATCACCGTTCTCGCCATAGGTCAGCTTGCCGATCGCGGTCGGGATTTCACCGCCGTCCTTGAGCGCGGCTGCAACGGCTGCGGTGTCGTCGGCCTTACCGGCCTTCTCAATGCCCGCCTTGAGCACTTCAACCGCGGCATAGGCGTTGAGCGTGAAGGCTTCCGGGGGAATACCCTTTTCCTTCAGCACTTCCACGGCAGCGGCGGAATCGGAGTTCTTCAGCGCGTCGGAAGCGTTGGTGAACAGCGTGCCGGCAGCGGCTTCGTTGCCGATCGCCCAGTACTCGGTGTTGGACAGGCCTTCACCGCCGATGATGGTCGCCTTCACGCCTGCATCGGCGAGCTGGCGGGCGAGCAGGCCGCCCTCGGGGTGATAACCGCCGAAGTAGATGACCTCGGCGCCATCGGATTTCAGACGCGTGACCAGCGCCGACAGATCCTTCTCGCCGGCGTTCAGCGAGGTGTGGCTGACTTCGGTCACGCCACCGGCATTGATGCCGGCCTTGAAGGCGTCGGCGAGACCCTTGCCGTAGGTGCCCTTGTCGTCGACGATGGCGACCTTCTTGTCCTTCAGGTTCGCCACGACATAGGCAGCAGCCACTTCGGCCTGCTGGTCGTCACGGCCGCAGGTGCGCAGCACGTTGGTCAGGCCGCGTGCGGTCAGATCCGGCGCCGTTGCGGTCGGCGTCACCATCAGGATGCCGTTCTCGGCGAAGACGTCGGAAGCGGCCATGGCAACGCCGGACGTGACCGGGCCGACCACATAATGCACGCTCTCGCCCACCAGAAGGTTGGCTGCCGAAACGCCCTGCTTGGGATCGCCGGCATCGTCAGCCAGCTTGATCACCACCTTCTCGCCAAGGATGCCGCCATCCTTGTTGATCTTCTCCACGGCGGCCTCTGCGCCATTCTTGACCTGCTCGCCATAGGCGGCAACCGGCCCGGTCAGCGGTGCCACGACACCGATGACGATATCGGCCTGCGCGCCCGAAACGAAAGCCATCGAAGCAAACAGTGCAACGCCGGCCAAAAGTTTGTTCTTCATGAGTGTGCTCCCTGTTACCTGAACCTCGATGCATGAACCTGCCGATAGGGCAAAAAAGGTCCAGCGAAGTCCTGAATTTCAGGCATAGCTGCTGTGCCGCCTCTTGGCAATCGCCCGCCGATCAGGCTTTCGGCATTGGCCGCGCTATCGCTTGGGCCAGAAATGAACAGCTTCGCAAACGCCCGTCATGACGCAATGTCGCGGCTTTAAATGATGGCAATCCAAGGTCTAATGTTGCCGTTGAGGCAGCAATGTTAATAATGCGGCCGACTTTCGTGGCGGGATGCCGCGCAGATAAGCCCGCTGGCCGGGCGCATTATTCGGGAGGGAAGCCTGTAATGTCCGATACCAATATCTACCGGGTCCAGCCGTCATGGAAGCGGGAGGGCACGATCGACAACGAAACCTACCTGAAGTGGTACGCTGACAGCATCAACGACCCGGATGCATTCTGGGGAGAGCATGGCAGGCGGATCGACTGGTTCAAGCCCTACACGAAGGTGAAGAACACCAGCTTCGAAGGCGACGTTTCGATCAAATGGTTTGAGGACGGCGAGCTCAACATCTCCTACAACTGCATCGACCGCCATCTGGAAAAGCGCGGCGATCAGGTCGCCATTCTCTGGGAAGGCGACAACCCTGCCGAAGACAGGAAGATCACCTATAAGGAACTTCACGAGCAGGTCTGCCGGCTCGCCAATGTGATGAAGAAGCACGGCGTGAAGAAGGGCGACCGCGTCACCATCTACATGCCGATGATCCCGGAAGCCGCCTTTGCGATGCTTGCCTGCTCGCGCATCGGCGCGGTCCATTCGGTCGTGTTCGGCGGCTTCTCGCCCGACGCGCTGGGCGGACGCATCGTCGACTGCGAATCGACCTTCGTCATCACCGCCGATGAAGGTCTGCGCGGCGGGCGCACCATTCCCCTGAAGGAAAACACCGACAAGGCCATCGACATCGCGGCCAAGAACTTCGTGATGGTGAAGAACGTGCTGGTTGTGCGCCGCACCGGCGGCAAGATCGGCTGGGCCACGGGCCGCGACTTCTGGTACGATGAGGAACTGGCCTCGGTCGAGCCGACATGCGAGCCGGAAAAGATGAATGCGGAAGATCCGCTGTTCATTCTCTACACCTCCGGCTCGACCGGCAAGCCGAAGGGCGTGCTGCACACCAGCGGCGGCTATCTGGTCTATGCCTCGCTGACCCACCAGCATGTGTTCGACTATCATGACGGCGACATCTACTGGTGCACCGCCGATGTGGGCTGGGTGACGGGCCACTCCTACATCGTCTACGGGCCGCTGGCCAACGGCGCGACGACGCTGATGTTCGAGGGCGTGCCAAACTATCCCGATCAGGGCCGGTTCTGGGATGTCGTCGACAAGCACAAGGTCAACATCTTCTACACCGCCCCCACCGCCATCCGCGCACTGATGGGCGCGGGCGACGAGTTCGTGACGCGCTCCTCCCGTTCGACGCTGAAGCTGCTCGGCTCGGTCGGCGAGCCGATCAACCCGGAAGCGTGGGAGTGGTATTACAATGTGGTGGGCGAAAAGCGCATTCCGATCGTCGACACCTGGTGGCAGACGGAAAACGGCGGCATCCTGATCACCCCGCTGCCGGGCGCTACCGACCTCAAGCCTGGTTCGGCGACACGGCCGTTCTTCGGCGTGAAACCGCAGCTTGTCGACAATGAAGGCAATGTGCTGGAAGGCGTTGCCGACGGCAATCTGTGCATCACCGATGCGTGGCCGGGCATGATGCGCACGGTCTATGGCGATCACAAGCGCTTCATCGAGACCTATTTCTCGCAATATCCGGGCCGCTACTTCTCGGGCGACGGCTGCCGGCGCGACGCCGACGGCTATTACTGGATCACCGGCCGCGTGGACGACGTGCTCAACGTGTCGGGTCACCGCATGGGCACGGCGGAAGTGGAATCCGCCCTCGTCGCCCATGACAAGGTTTCCGAGGCCGCCGTCGTCGGCTATCCGCACGACCTCAAGGGACAGGGCATCTACTGCTATGTGACGCTGATGGATGGCGAGGAGCCGAGCGACGAACTGCGCAAGGAACTGGTGGCGCATGTGCGCAAGGAGATCGGCCCGATCGCTTCGCCAGACAAGATCCAGTTCGCGCCGGGCCTGCCCAAGACGCGCTCGGGCAAGATCATGCGCCGCATCCTGCGCAAGATCGCCGAGGACGATTTCGGGTCGCTGGGCGACACCTCGACGCTGGCCGATCCCGGCGTCGTCGACGACCTCATCGAGAACAGGCAGAACAAGCACTGATCTGAACTGAACGAGGCGGGCAAAAACCCGCCTCCTTCTTTTTGAAGTCCCGACTCGTTTTTGAAGTCCTTACTCAGGCAAACCAGCTTTGCGTTCACGCATCCTTCCGATTTGTTCGGAAGCGCTCAGAAGTCGCTGGTGAGGCCCTTCACTTCCCAGTCGCCATAGCGGCCGGGCTCCATGCCCCCGCGACCGCCAAGCTCGACCGGGCGCGCGGCTTCGGCCTGCTTGTAGGCCTTGCGCCGTTCGGCAGCCTCTTTCAGCGCCCGCTCGGCCGCCGGGCTGAGAGCTTTGTGTTCCGCTGACGTGCTTTCCAGCGGTTCCGTGCCATCTTGATCTGTCATTTCCGTCCTGCCAAATGGATTGAAAGCTGGCCTTTCGCTTCCCATCATATAGCGAAACAGGTGCGTGGGATCGACCCTTTGCACGCGGGAACACGGAGTACGGTATGAACACGATGCGCACCGCCATGCTGCTGGCCGCCATGACGGCGCTGTTCATGGGCGTGGGCTACCTGATCGGCGGCTCGGGCGGCATGACGATCGCTTTCGTGATCGCGGCGGCCACCAATCTGTTCAGCTACTGGAACGCCGACAAGATGGTGCTGTCCATGCACCATGCCGTCGAGGTCGATGAGCGCAACGCGCCCGAATACTACGCCATCGTGCGCGAGCTTGCCTCGCGGGCCGGGCTGCCGATGCCGCGCGTCTATCTCATCGACAACCCGCAGCCCAACGCCTTCGCCACCGGCCGCAACCCCGAGAACGCCGCCGTCGCCGCCACCACCGGGCTCTTGCAGCGCCTGTCGCCTGAGGAAGTCGCCGGCGTCATGGCGCATGAGCTTGCCCATGTGCAGAACCGCGACACGCTCACCATGACCATCGTTGCCACGCTTGCCGGCGCCATTTCGATGCTCGGCAACTTCGCGCTGTTTTTCGGCGGCAACCGCGACAACAACAACAATCCGCTGGGCTTCATCGGCGTGCTGGTGGCGATGATCGTCGCCCCCTTCGCCGCCATGATCGTGCAGATGGCGGTCAGCCGCACACGCGAATATGCCGCCGACCGGCGGGGCGCAGAAATCTGCGGTCAGCCGCTTTGGCTGGCTTCCGCCCTTGACAAGATCGCGCGCAACGCCGAACGCATCCACAATCCCGATGCCGAGCGCAATCCGGCAACGGCACATCTCTTCATCATCAACCCCCTTTCCGGCGAGCGCATGGACAATCTGTTCTCCACCCACCCCGACACGGGCAACCGCATCGCTGCGCTGCAGGCCCTGGCGAACGAGTGGGAGGGACCGGCCAGCGCGCCCGATATGCGCCGCCAGCCCGATCCCGCTCCCCGCAGCGCCCCGTCTCGGAATGCTCCGCAGGCGAATGCCGGCCCCGGCGAAGACCAGAATGCCGGGCCATGGGGCGGGCGCCAGCAGAATGAAACTCCGTCGCGGGATGCAGAGCCCAAATCCAACCCATGGGGCCGCAACCCCACCGGGCCGAAAGGCCCGTGGTCGTGAAGCTCGGGGGTTTGAAAACGGCCGCGCAGACGCGCAGGCGGCATCCTTCCGATTCACGCGGCCCGGACACCGCATCGCCACCCGTAGCCGGCCTTGCCGCGCGCAAGACCGCCGTGCGGCTGCTCGGTGCCGTCATCGAAGCCAGCACGTCTCTGGACGGCCTGGCCGACAACGAGCACGGCCATCCGCAATATATGGCGCTCGAAATGCGCGACCGCGCACTGGTGCGCGCCATGCTGGGTGCGGCGCTGCGCCACCGTGTCACCATCAGCGCACTGCTGGCGAAGCGGCTGGACAAGCCGCTGCCGGCCAACGCGACCGCGCTTGCCCATATCCTGCACATCGCCGCCGCGCAGATCCTCTTCCTCGACGTGCCCGACAGCGCGGCCGTCGACCTCGCCGTCACCCACGCCAAGTCGGATCCCCGCACGCAGCGTTTCGCCGGGCTGGTGAACGCGGTGCTGCGCGCGCTCTGCCGCGCCAAGGCAACCGAGCTCGAACCGGCGCTCGCCAACACCCACGACGCGCCGGAATGGTTCGCGAACCGGCTTGTCGCGGCCTATGGCGCGGACGAGGCTGGCGCCATCCTCCGCGCCCACCGGCTTGAGGCGCCCATCGACATCACCGTCAAGTCAGACCCCAACCTGTGGGCGCAACGCCTCGGCGGCATCGTCCTGCCGACGGGTTCCGTGCGGCTGGAGAAGCTCGATGGCGCCATCACCGGACTGCCGGGCTTCGATGAGGGCGCGTGGTGGGTTCAGGATGCCGCCGCCGCCCTGCCCGCACGGCTGATGGGCGACATTTCCGGAAAAAAGGTCGCCGACCTGTGCGCGGCCCCCGGCGGCAAGACCGCGCAGCTCATTCGCGCCGGCGCCGACGTCACCGCCGTGGATGCCTCGGCAAGCCGCCTGAAGCGTCTTGGCCGCAATCTCGACCGTCTCGGGCTGAAGGCCACCATCATCCACAGCGATCTGATGCAGCTGGACCCGCCCGACCCGTTCGATGCGGTGCTGCTCGACGCGCCCTGCTCGTCCACCGGCACGGTTCGCCGTCACCCCGACGTGCCGTGGACGAAGACGCCGGACGACATCGCCCGGCTGGCCGCTCTCCAGCGCCGGCTGCTCGACAAGGCGTTCACCCTGATTCGCGACGGCGGCATCGTCCTGTTCTCGAATTGCTCGCTCGATCCGTCGGAAGGCGAGGAGCTGATCGCCGCGTTTCTTGCGGATACGCCCGGGGCGGAACAGGACCCGATCCTGCCGCAGGAAGTGCCCGGCATCGCACCGTTCGTGACAGCGCAGGGAGCCCTGCGCACCACGCCGGCGGGGCTGGATATGGGTTCGCCTTCGCTTTCGGGGCTGGACGGTTTTTACGCCGCAAGGCTGAGGAAGCGCGCTGCGTCATAAGGTGAGAGCAGGCTTAGGCAAGCCGTTGCTTACGAAAGCATGTGGACAGAATGCCCTGCGGCCTGCGCCGCAGGTTTGCATTCCCCTTCGCATAACCTATTGAATCACATAGTTTGCATGTAAATTCGAGACTTCGGTACAAGCGTTGGCCACTGCTGCCATGAATACGACTCGCCTTTGGGCGCTGGTCGCACGGGAATTCTGGCGCAAAGCGCGCCGGAACCTGCGCGCCGGTCCGGCCTATCGCTGGCGCTATTCCGGCCGCACGCCCGAGCGCGTGCTGATCGCCCCGCCCGACCTGCGTCTTGCCGATCCCCAGATCGCCACGGAGATCTACTACGGTCGCTTCCCGCTTTCGGGCCGGCTCGTGGAGACCGGCGGCGAATCGCCGTTCCGCATTTCCGCCTCTCATGAGGGCTGGCAGCGCTCCCTGCATGGCTTTCGCTGGCTGCGCCACATGCGCGCCGCGAGTTCCGAGCTTGCCTCGGCCAATGCGCGGGTGCTGGTCAAGGACTGGATCGCCATCCACGGCAGCCACATAGCCGGCATCGCCTGGGACCCGGGCGTGACCGCCAAGCGCATCATCGCCTGGCTCCAGCATTCCTCCGTGGTGCTGCAGGGCGCGGACCTGCCCTTCTACCGTGCTTTCCTGAAATCGCTGGCGATGCAGATCCGCTACCTGCGCTCGATGACGCGCGAGATGCCACATGGCAAGGATCTGCTGCGCGCCCGCATCGCGCTGGCTTTCGCCGCCCTGTCGCTGCCTGCGCCGCCATCGGCGCTGCGCTCGGCCAGCCGCAGTCTGGCCGAGGAACTCGATCGCCAGATCCTTCCCGACGGCGGCCACATCTCGCGCAATCCGCTGATGGTTCTGGAGTTCCTCGCCGACATACTGCCGCTGCGCCAGACCTACGCAAATCAGGCCGAACAGCCGCCGGCGGCATTGATGGGAGCCGTGGACCGCATGCTGCCGGCGCTGCGCTTCTTCCGCCATCAGGAAGGCAGCCTCGCCTGCTTCAACGGCATGGGCGCCACCATACAGGACCGGATCGCGGCCATATTGCGCCATGACGACACCGCCGGCGCGCCGCTTCTGCACGCGCCCCATTCCGGCTATGAGCGCCTCAGCATCGGCGACGTCACCGTCATCGCCGATACCGGCGCGCCGCCGCCCCTTGAAGTCTCGGGCTCGGCCCATGCCGGCTGCCTCTCCTTCGAACTGTCGTCGGGACGCCACCATTTCATCGTCAATGCCGGGGTCGACACCTATGGCGACCCGGAATTCAGGCCGCTGGCGCGCGCCACCGCCGCCCACTCCACGGCCACCATCAATGACAATTCATCGGCCCGCTTCAGCCATTCGTCGCGACTCTCCGGCATTGTCGGCTCGCCGCTGATCGGCGGCCCGCAGCATATCCATTGCGAGCGCCGCGACGGGCCGGACAGGCACGGCTTCCTCGCCCGCCATGACGGCTACCTGCCCCGCTTCGGCCTGTGGCATGAACGTGAGCTGATCCTTTCCAACCGGGGCGGAACGCTGTTCGGCCGCGACAGCTTCCTTGCCGACACCCCAAGCCGCACCCGCAATGACGGCCAGCATCTGGTGACGGTTCGTTTTCACCTCCACCCCGACATCAACCTGTTCACCGATTCCGGCGGCCATTACGTGCTGGCCGCCGACAATGGCGATGCGTGGATGTTCTCCTGCGCCGAGGTCGCGCCGCAGGTTGAAGAGTCCATCTATTTCGCCGGTATTGCAGGCCCCCGCATCACGCGCCAGCTCCTGCTCTCCTTCGATGCCTCGGAGGTTCCCGAGATTCTCTGGCGTCTGAAGCGGGTGCGGCTGGCGGGCGCAAGCCTTCCCCGCTGACGGGCAACGCCGAAGCGCGTCATTCTGCGATTCATGCGTTTAATTCGAAGCCCTCATGTGCTAGGGCGCGGCCATATTCCCGCAGCATGAAGGACCCCGCGCATGGCTGTCGCCTCCAAGAACATTCCCGCTCCCGATCTGGTGCCGGTGCGCCGGGCGCTGCTGTCGGTCTCCGACAAGACGGGTCTCGTCGATTTCGCGCGCGCGCTGGCTGCGGCCGGCGTCGAGCTGGTTTCGACGGGCGGGACCTCGAAGGCGATCGCGGACGCCGGCATTGCGGTGCGCGATGTCTCCGAACTGACCGGCTTTCCCGAGATCATGGACGGCCGCGTCAAGACGCTGCATCCCTCCGTGCACGGCGCACTGCTCGGCATTCGCGACGACGCCGAACACGTCGAAGCCATGCGCGCCCACAACATCGAGCCGATCGATCTGGTGGTGGTCAATCTCTATCCGTTCGAGGAGGTGCGGGCCTCGGGCGCCGGCTATGCGGCAATCGTGGAGAACATCGACATCGGCGGCCCCGCCATGGTGCGGGCCTCGGCCAAGAACCATGCCTATGTCGCCATCGTCACCGACCCGGAAGATTATGCCGGCGTACTGGAAGCCATGCAGGCGAATTCGGGCGCGCTTGCCCTGGATTTCCGCAAGCGGCTGGCCGCAAAAGCCTTTGCCCGCACCGCCGCCTATGACGCCGGCATCTCCAGCTGGTTTGCCGAGACGCTGGAGATCGAAAACCCGACATGGCGCGCTTTCGGCGGCAAGCTCGAAAGCGTCATGCGCTATGGCGAAAACCCGCATCAGCAGGCCGGCTTCTACGTTACCGGCGAGAAGCGGCCGGGCGTTGCCACGGCGCACCAGTTGCAGGGCAAGCAGCTCTCCTACAACAACATCAATGACACCGATGCCGCTTTCGAGCTGGTGGGTGAATTCGATCCGGCCCGCACCGCTGCGGTCGCCATCATCAAGCACGCCAATCCCTGCGGCGTCGCCGAAGGCGCTTCGCTGAAGGACGCCTATCTGAAGGCGCTCGCCTGCGATCCGGTTTCCGCCTTCGGCGGCATCGTGGCGCTGAACGGGCTGCTCGACGCGGACGCGGCCGAGGAGATCGTGAAAACCTTCACCGAAGTGATCATCGCACCGCAAGCCAGTGAGGAAGCGCAGGCCATCGTTGCCGCGAAGAAGAACCTGCGCCTGCTCGTCACCGGCGGCCTGCCCGATCCGCGCATGGCCGGGATGATGGTGAAGTCGGTGGCCGGCGGTCTGCTGGTGCAGGGCCGCGACAACGCCGTGGTCGACGATCTCGACCTCAAGGTGGTGACGAAGCGCGCGCCGAACGACGCCGAGATGGCCGATTTGCGCTTTGCCTTCCGCGTCGCCAAGCATGTGAAGTCGAACGCCATCGTCTATGCGAAGGACAGCGCCACCGTCGGCATCGGTGCCGGCCAGATGAGCCGCGTCGATTCCTCGCGCATCGCCGCCCGCAAGGCGATCGATGCAGCGGAGGCGGCCGGCTGGGCCGAACCGCTGACCAAGGGCTCGGTCGTGGCCTCGGATGCCTTCTTCCCCTTCGCCGACGGCCTGCTGAGTGCAGTGGAAGCCGGCGCCACCGCCGTCATCCAGCCGGGTGGCTCGATGCGCGACGAGGAAGTGATTGCCGCGGCCGACGCCCATGGCATCGCCATGGTGTTCACCGGCACCCGCCACTTCCGGCACTGAGCCGGCCGCCGGCCTCCCGGTCTGAGGTAAAGACTCAGCGCCCTTTCCGGTCCGCCGGATAGGGCGTGCCGGCAAGCAGTACCATGCCGGTGACGATGAACAGGATGATCATCGCCATGCCGAGCCGTGGCGAGCCGCTGAGCGCCGTCACCGTCGCCACCATGAAGGGTGCGGCAAAGCTGGTCACGCGCCCGGCCAGCGCATAGATGCCGAAATAGCGGCCGGCTTCCTCGGCCGAGACGCTGCGCGCCATATAGGAGCGTGACGAGGCCTGCGCCGGCCCGAAGGCGATACCGATCAGCAATCCGTAGAGGATGTAGGCCTTTTCCGCAGCCGTGCCGAACAGCCCGCCCGAATCGGCGGCGGAAAGCTGCAGGACGCCAAACAGCGTGTACCCCGGACCTGTCGAGACGATGCCGACAGTCGCCACGCTGAGCAGCACCAGCGAGACCATCACCACCACCTTGGAGCCGAAAGCGCTGTCCATCCTTGCAGCGACAAGGCAGCCGAAGATCGCCACCACATTGAGAATGATGCCGAATATGCCGATCTCGGTGATCGACCAGCCGAACATCGCCGCGGCAAATCCGCCGCCGAGCACGATCAGCGCGTTGACGCCGTCCTGATAGATCATGCGGGCGATGAGAAAGCGGAAGATGCCGGGACGCCGGCGCACCTCGCCCAGCGTCGATTTCAGCTCCGCCAGCCCCTGACGCACGGCCGGCCGGATCGGAATGCCCTTCACCGCATCCGGCGTGAACAGGAACATCGGCAGGATGAACACCAGATACCAGAGCGCTGACAGCGGACCGGTGGCCCGGGCATCTTCGCCCAGCGCCGGATCGAGCCCGAACAGGGGCTTCAGGCCGGCAATGGTGAGCCCCGTCTCCGGCAGAGCCGCAAGGCACGCAACCACGAAGATCAGCACCACCATGCCACCCAGATAGCCAAGCCCCCATGCAATATTGGAGATCTTTCCGATCTCTGCCTTCGGCACCAGCCGCGGCATCATGGAATCGTTGAAGACCGTTGAGAATTCGGCCGCGACCGAGGCCAGCGAGAACACCGCCACCACCCAGAACAGGCCGGAGCCGGGCGCCGCCAGCCACAGCAGGAGCAGGCAGGCGATCTTGATCGCGGCGAAGCAGGCGATCCACGGCTTGCGCGGTCCGGTCTGGTCGGAAATCGCGCCGAGCACCGGCGAAAGCACGGCGATGGCAAACCCTGCCGCCGCCACGCCATATCCCCATGCCGCTTGGCCCGCGACCGGATCGCTCGCCATGCGCGACACGAAATAGGGGCCGAAGATGAAGGTGGTGACGACCGTGAAAAAGGGCTGCGCTGCCCAGTCGAACAGCATCCAGCCCCAGATACCGGCACGCGATGCCTTGCGCGCCTCGATGCCGGTTTCACTCATGCCATCTCCATCCGCCTGCAACGTCCAGCGCCCAATCCGCATGCCGGGATATAGAGCATTTATGGCGAAGTGGCATCGTCCGGACTGCACGAATGCAGATTACGTTCAGAAGGCGAAAGAAAACCGGGACCCGAGGCCCCGGTTTTCCGACAGCCGCTTATGCGCCCTGAAGATAGTTGTTCAGTCCCGGCATCTGGTGGATCGGATTGAGGATGAATCGATCCGGGTCTGATGTCCAGATCTTGCAGATGTATTCGTAGGGCGTGAGACCGCCGAGGGTCTTGAGCCTTCGTGCGAAGTTGTAGGCCGCCATGAAGTCGGCGAGGTGTGTATGCAACTGCTCGTGGCTGTCGTAATGGAAGCGCTTGACGGTGGCCTCCTTGATCGTGCGGTTCATCCGTTCGACTTGGCCATTGGTCCATGGATGGTTGGGTTTGGTCAGCCTGTGCTCGATCCCGTTGGCCTCGCAGATCATGTCAAAGCGCATCGGCCGGGAGTAGATGGTATTCCGGTTCCGAGGCTGCTCTGCGAACTGGATGCCGTTGTCGGTGAGAATGGTATGGACCTGGTAGGGCACGGCTTCGAGCATATGCTGAAGGAATTCCCAGGCGGTCTTCCTGTCGGCCTTGTCGACGAGTTGGGTCACGGCGAACTTGCTCGTGCGGTCGATACCGACAAACAAATATAGTTTGCCTTCAGCGGTCTGAACCTCGGCGATGTCGATATGGAAGAACCCTATGGGGTAGCGCTTGAACTTCGACCGCTTAGGTTTGTCGCCCTCCACATCCGGCAAGCGCGAGATGCCATGCCGTTGCAGGCACCGGTGCAGTGCGGATCGTGTCAGGTGCGGGATCGAGGGCTGCAGGGCGTAAAGACAATCATCTAATGGTAGAAGCGTATGGCGCCTGAACGCCACAACCATCGCCTCCTCGGCTTCGGTGAGGACGGTGGACCGCGGCTCTGACGGCCCCGTCTTCATATCCTCTACCGTCGCGCGCTTGCGCCATTTCGCAACGGTCTTGGGGTTGATACCCAACTCCCTGCTCAGTTGCGCGAGCGAAGCTTGCGATCGCTGTATTGCTGCTCGGACAGCGTGCGTGGTCGTGGCGCTGCCGTGACGAATTTGTCCCATAGGGCTTCCCTCCATTCCAGAGAAAGGATCGCACCATTAAACCGTGGGATCAAACAGATAGGGCCAGACCTCCATCGCCCCGCGATAGATCATCTCGCCCGCCACATAGAGGATGATGACGAGACCGACATAGGCGATCCAGCGATGCTTCTGGAGGATGCGCGCGATGAAGCTGGCGGCGAGGCCCATCAGGGCGATCGAGAGCGCCAGGCCGAAGATCAGCACGCCGGGATGGTCGCGTGCGGCGCCGGCGACCGCCAGCACATTGTCCAGCGACATGGACACGTCGGCAATGACGATCTGCCATGCCGCCTGCGCGAAGGTCTTGCGCGGAGCCTTGCCGGCAACCGCGCCATCCTTGTCGATGTCGCTCTCCGTCAGGGCTTCCATGCCCTGCGCTTCCTCGGCAGCGCTGTGGCGCAGTTCCCGCCACATCTTCCAGCACACCCAAAGAAGCAGCACACCACCGGCCAGCAACAGACCGACGATCTGGAGAAGCTGGGTGGTGGCAGCCGCGAAGCCGATGCGCAGCACCGTCGCGGCGATGATGCCGATGAGGATGGCCTTGGCGCGCTGCTCCTTGGGAAGGCCGGCGGCCGCCAGTCCGATAACGATGGCGTTGTCGCCGGCCAGAACCAGGTCGATCATGATGACCTGCAACAGGGCCGTTAACGCATCGCCCGTGAAAAATTCTGTCATTCTGCACCCTTGCGTTCAGCTTGGGCGATCTGGCGCGCATATGAACCTTGCCGGACACGCAGTCCGTCACAAGAACTCAGATGCGGTTTGAAATGGGAAACATGAAAGCCAGGCCGCCGGTTTTGAATTCCAGTCCGACATCACAGCCAAATTGACTGCCAGAGGGGCCCGGCCTGGTGCGCAATGCCTACGTCACCGGCCTTCAAAACGCAAGAGGCCTTCTGAAAGCCCGCCAGCTTGCCGCCGGCGGGGATGATTCATCAGATCACAGCGCTGAGCCCTCAGGCCCCACGCGGCCCCGAAAGATCGCTCATCAGCCCCGCCGCGACGGACAGGCGTGACACCGAGATGTCGCCCGCCTCGGTCAGGGCCTGAAGACGCTCCCGGATCGCGCCGACGCGCGCGCCGCCCGCTTCGAGCCACGCGGCCACCGGATCCTCCGCCCCGCCATGGCCGGCCAGCGCCGCCACCGCGATGCCGCGTCGTGCGGCGTCGATCGTGTCGGTCGCGCGCGACAGGGCAAGCTGGTCGTAATAGTCGGAGGGCGAGATCGCATAGGCGGCCTCTTCGATGCGGGCGATGCGAAACGCTTCGCTGACCGCGAAGAACGCCCGCGCCGCCGCGATCATATCCGCACCGGCCAGGCGCGCGGTGAGCGCGATGTCGGGCACCAGATCGGCGAATTCGGCCAGCGCCAGCCGGGCTGCGAGCTGCTCGGGCACGCCGTGCGAGACGAGGTCCGCGCGCGCGGCATCCACCCGTTCGCGGGACGTTTCGGGCAACAGCTGGAGCAGGTTCGGCTCCAGTTCCGCACGGGCGGACCTGAGGCTTGCAATGCGCTCGTCGAGGTCACCGCCCCCGGCATCGTTCTTCAGGTACCAGCCGCTGTTCACATAGATCAGGCGGCTGACCGTCTGGTAGAGGCCGAGCTGAACCTCGCCGTCGATGCGGTTGTCGAGCGCATCGATCTCGTCGTAGAGCGCGGGCAGCCCGAAGCCTTCGCGGATCAGCACGAAGGTCAGCATCACATCGGCCGCACTGCGCCCGGTCGTCTCCATCAGCCGGTTGACGAAGGTGGGCCCACCCCGATTGACCAGATCATTGGCCAGAACGCGGGTGATGATCTCGCGCCGCAGGCGATGGGTGGTGATTTCCTCGCCGAACTTCTCAGCCATGGCATGCGGGAAGTAGCTCATCAGGTCCTGCTCGAAATGCGGATTGTCCGGCACCTCGGAGGCAACGATATCGCTGAACAGCACGATCTTGGCATAGGCGAGCAGCACGCCAAGTTCAGGCCGCGTCAACGGCTCGCCCCGCGCCTCGCGCTCGGCCAGCACCGCAGCCGAAGGCAGGTTTTCGACCGCCCGGTCGAGCAGGCCGCGGCTTTCCAGCGCCGCCATGAAGCGGGCCTGATGGGCCATGTCGGCAAGGCCGCGCCGCCGCGCAAGCGACAGGGCGAGCGTCTGCTGGTAGTTGTTGGCCAGAACCAGCCCCGCCACCTCGTCCGTCATCTCAGCCAGCAATTTGTTGCGCGCGGGACGCTCAAGCGCGCCCTTGCGCATGGCGGCGGCCAGCGCGATCTTGATGTTGACCTCGACGTCCGAGCAGTTGACCCCGCCGGAATTGTCGATGGCGTCGGAGTTGCTGCGGCCGCCGCTGAGGCCATATTCGATGCGGGCGCGCTGGGTCATGCCGAGGTTCGCGCCCTCGCCTATGACCTTGGCGCGCACATCGCCGCCATTGATGCGGATGGCATCGTTGGCGCGGTCGCCCACATCCTGATTGGTTTCCCCGGCGGCCTTCAGATAGGTGCCGATGCCGCCGAACCACAACAGGTCCACAGGTGCTGCGAGGATGGCGCGGATCAACTCGACCGGCGTGGCCACCGTCTTGCCGATGCCGATCGCTGCGGCGGCCTCCGGCGTCAGCGTGATCGACTTCTGCGCGCGAGACACGATCATGCCGCCGGCGGAAAGCTTCGACTTGTCGTAATCCTGCCAGCTCGAACGCGGCACGCCGAACAGGCGCTGGCGCTCGGCAAAGGACGATGCGGCGTCCGGATCGGGATCGATGAAGATGTCGCGATGGTCGAAGGCCGCGATCAGCCTTGTCTGTTCAGAGCGCAGCATGCCGTTTCCGAACACGTCGCCCGACATGTCGCCGACACCGACGCAGGTGAACGGCGTGGTCTGGATGTCGCGGTTCATTTCGCGGAAGTGCCGCTTCACCGCTTCCCAGGCACCGCGCGCGGTGATCGCCATGCCCTTGTGGTCATAGCCGGCCGAACCGCCACTGGCGAAGGCATCGTCCAGCCAGAAATCATGCGCCTCGGAAATAGCGTTGGCTGTGTCGGAGAAGGTCGCCGTGCCCTTGTCGGCGGCGACGACGAAATAGGGATCGTCGCCGTCATGGCGCACCACGCCCTGCGGCGGGATCACCGCATCGGTGCCGATGTTGTCGGTGATCGACAGCATGCTGGAGATGAAGTTGATGTAGGCAGCCCGGCCGGCCTCGAACACCTCGTCGCGGCTGCCGCCCACCGGCAGGCGCTTGGGGTAAAAGCCGCCCTTGGCGCCGACCGGCACGATGACAGCGTTCTTCACCTGCTGGGCCTTGACCAGACCCAGCACCTCGGTGCGGTAGTCCTGCGCGCGATCCGACAGGCGCAGGCCCCCGCGCGCCACCGGACCGAAGCGCAGATGCACGCCCTCGACCTGCGAGCCATAGACGAAGATCTCGCGCCATGGCCGCGGCTCGGGCAACCCCTCTATGGCGCGCGGATCGAGCTTGAAGGCCAGCGAATGGCCGCGCTCGCGCTTGCCCTCGACGAAATGGTTGGTGCGCAGCGTCGCGTCGATCAGGTTGAGGTAGCGGCGGATGATGGTGTCGTCATCGATGTTGGGAACATCTTCCAGCGCGTCCCTGATCTTGGCCTTGAGATGGCGCGCCGCCACCTCGTCGCCTTGCGGCGCGGCCGGATCGAAACGGGCGACGAACAGCATGTAGAGCCCGCGCGCGATCTCGGGATAACGGTTCAGCGCCGCCGCGATGAAGTCCTGGCTTTGTGGGATGCCGGCCTGCTGCAGGTAGCGGCCATAGGCACGCAGCACCAGTATTTCGCTGGCGGCGAGCCCGGCCGTCTGGGCCAGTGCATTGTAGCCGTCATTGTCCATTTCACCGCGCCACACGGCAAGGAACGCCTCGTCGAACAGCGCGCCGCCGTCGGACAGGTCGACCGGCCGGCCATAGGCGCTCTCCAGTTCCATGTCGTGGACGAACACCTTGTCCGCGCCTTCGGTCCCCCTGCCTCCGTCAACCTCGAATGTGCGCTCGCTGATGACGCGGAATCCCAGATTTTCGAGGATCGGCACGCGCTGCGACAGGGCCACCGGGCTGCCATGGTGATAGATCTTCAGCGAGGCCTGTTCCTGCGTCTGGAAGACGTCGCGATAATAGTCGATGACGATCGGGTTCCGCCCGCTCACCTGCGCGATACGGCCAGCGTCGACGAGCGCGACGTCGGGCGAGAAACTGTTGCGGTAGCTCTGCGGAAAACGCCGGGCGATCTCCGTCACCTGCCGGTCCACGCCTTCGGGGCCGGCCGCCTCGCGCAACGCATCTTCCCATGTGCGCACGATATCGCGGATTTCGGCCTCGATTGTTGCCGTATCCACTTCCGGCGTCTTGCCGCCGGAGCGGCCGATGATGAAATGGATGCGCGCCAGTCCCCCTTCCGGGAAAGCCGGATAGAAGGCGGAGACGCGGCCTTCGAACACGGTTTTCAGATAGACGCCGATCTTTTCGCGCACCTCCGAATCGTAATGATCGCGGGGAACGAAGACGATGACGGAGACGAAGCGGTCGAACTGGTCCGCCCGGATCAGCGCACGCACACGCGGCCGGTCAACCAGACCGAGTATCGCTTCGCAATGCCTGCCCAGCAAAGGCACCGGAATCTGGAACAGCTCGTCACGCGGATAGCTCTCCAGCACATTGATGAGGGCCTTGCCCGCATGGTCGAGCTGGTTAAGGCCGGACTGTTCGATCACCGTCTTCGCCTTGGAGCGAAGATAGGGGATGTTCATCACTGAGCGCGTGTAGGCGGTGGATGTGAACAGGCCGACGATGCGCAGTTCACCCGCAAGCTCGCCATTGGCCGTGTAGGTCTTGACCCCGACATAGTCGAGATAGATGCGCCGGTGCACCGACGACTTGGCGTTTGCCTTGGTCACGATCAGTGGCTCGGGACCGTGCAGGAAGGCGCGGATTTCCGGCGTGGTGGTCACCGATTCCGTGCCACGGCGCAGCACCAGAACGTCGGGATCGCCCAGAATGCCGAGACCCGCCGTGTCGGCCAGTTCCAGCGTGCCGCTTTCCTCGCCGCCGCTGTATCTGTATTCGCGCATGCCGAGGAAGGTGAAATTGTCGTCGCGCAGCCATTCGAGGAAGGCAATCGCCTCCCTGACGGCCTCCTGCTCCAGCGGAACCGGTGCATGGCGAAAATCGCTGATCGCCGCATCCAGTCTGGCCAGCATCGGCTTCCAGTCGTGAACGGCGGCGCGCACCTGCTCAAGCGTACGGCTGAGCTTCTGCTCCAGCAGGGAAGCTTCATCCGCGTTCATGCGTGCGACATGAACCTGAATGACACTCAGCCGGTCGGCACCGGCGTCTTCGCTGGACGCGCATGTGTCACCCAGAATTTCAACCCCGCCCGCAGCGTCATGGCGCACGTTCAGCACCGGATGCGCGACGAAGAACGCTTCTCCGACCGCCTCGTTGATCTCGCCAATGACGGAATCGAACAGGAACGGCATGTTGTCATTGACGATGGTGATGACAGTTACGGGGCGGCCCTGCCGCGAGACGTCCCCACCGGCATCGATCAGGATGGTGCTCGCGCCCTTGCTGTGGCTTGCGACGGCTCGTTCGGCCAGTGCTGCTGCGCGTTCCAGATCCGCTTCATCATAGGCCGCGACGTCCTCATCGGGTGCCCGGGCCAGCAGATATTCCAGAAGTCTGCCGCCGGTTCCGGAGCCAGCCCCGGCGCTCCTCTTCGTTGCGGTTCTGTCGTATCCGGCTTTCTCAATAGCCATGATATGCTTTGTCCTTCTGACGAAATGACAGCCATATGATCACGGAGGGGTGGCTGCTTTTTGGGTGACAGGCCTCAGCCCGCAGGAAGTCGTCGCGGTGTGTGCATGCGCTGAACCATTAGGAGCGCCCGGCAATCGCGGCGGCGGCACCCGCCATGGTCACAGCACTGATGCGGTTGGCGATCTGCATGGCGCGCCGGCTCTTCAGCAGGCGGCGTGCCTGAACGGCGGCAAGCGCCCATGAGACATCGATGATGACCAGAACCACGACCATGGTCAGCGTCAGTTCAAGCCAGCCCAGCACGGTAACGGATTGCAGATCGATGATGGTCGGCAGCAGCGCCAGATAGAACATCATCACCTTGGGGTTGCCGAGCGACACCGCCAGACCCGCGAAAAACATTTTCAGGGAGGAACCTGACTGCGGCAGGGGCGCGCCGTGCGCCTCGACAGGGGCCGTCCACATCTTCCACGCGAGAAAAAGCAGATATCCGACACCAGCCCATTTCAGGATGAGAAAGGCTAGATGGAAAGTCTGGGCGACCACGGCCAGCCCGAAAACGGCCAGCGACAGCCAGATCGCCTCCCCGATCCAGAGCGCCAGAAGAAACGGGAACACCCCGCGAAAGCCGGTGGAAATGACCCGCGCGACCAGCGCCGCCACGGACGGCCCCGGAGAGCCGGCGGCAACGAACAATGCCGCGGCGAAGATGAGCAGAGAGGTCAGGTCCATTCCGCAAGCTCCAGGCTGATGCGGCGATCATAATCTTTTGAGGCGACCTGACCAGACGTCATCTGGTTCTTAAATCGATATGAAAAACCCGGCGCCAATGACGCCGGGTTTTTTCTGTTGATGATGAGGCTGGGTGCGGTCAGGCCGCGCCGGCCACCTTCTGCTTCTCGAAGCGCTTGCGCTCATTGGGATCGAGATAGAGCTTGCGCAGGCGGATCGACTTCGGCGTCACTTCCACCAGCTCGTCTTCCTGGATCCACGACAGTGCGCGCTCCAGCGTCATGCGGATCGGCGGGGTCAGCTTCACGGCCTCATCCTTGCCGGCGGCGCGGATGTTGGTGAGCTTCTTGCCCTTCAGCACGTTCACTTCCAGATCGTTGTCGCGGGAGTGAATGCCGATGATCATGCCCTGATAGACCTTGACGCCGGGATCGATGACCATCGGGCCGCGATCTTCCAGATTCCACAGCGCATAGGCGACAGCCTCGCCCTGTTCGTTGGAGATCAGAACGCCGTTGGTGCGTCCGCCCAACTCGCCCTTGTAAGGCTGGTAGGAATTGAACAGGCGGTTCATCACCGCCGTGCCGCGCGTGTCGGTCAGCAGTTCGGATTGGTAGCCGATGAGGCCGCGGGTCGGAGCGAGGAAGACGAGACGCTGGCGATCACCGCCGGACGGGCGCAGCTCGATCATCTCGGCCTTGCGCTCGCTCATCTTCTGCACGACGATGCCGGCGTGCTCCTCGTCGACGTCGATGACGACTTCCTCGATCGGCTCCAGAATCTGGCCGTTCTCGTCCTTCTGCATGACGACGCGCGGACGCGACACGGCAAGCTCGAAGCCCTCGCGGCGCATGGTCTCGATCAGAACCGAGAGCTGCAACTCGCCGCGGCCCGACACATAGAAGGAATCCTTGTCTGCGGATTCCTCGATGCTGAGCGCCACGCTGCCCTCGGCTTCCTTGAGCAGACGGTCACGGATAACGCGGCTCGTCACCTTGTCGCCTTCGGTGCCGGCCAGCGGCGAATCGTTGACGATGAAGCTCATGGTCACGGTCGGCGGATCGATCGGCTGGGCCGGCAACGCCTCGTTCAGCGAAGGATCGCAGAACGTGTCGGCGACAGTGCCCTTGGAAAGGCCGGCGATGGCAACGATGTCACCTGCCTGCGCCTCTTCGATCGGCTGGCGCTCGATGCCACGGAAGGCGAGAATCTTGGACACGCGGCCGGTTTCCAGAACCGTGCCGTCATGGTGCAGAACCTTGACCTGCTGGTTCGGCTTCAGCGTGCCGCTTTCGATGCGGCCGGTGACGATGCGGCCAAGGAAGGGATTGGCTTCCAGAATGGTGCCGATCATGCGGAAGGGGCCATCGCCGACCTTCGGGGCCGGAACGTGATCGAGAACCAGGTCGAACAGCGGCGCGAGGCCCTGATCCTTGGGGCCCTCGGGGCTGGCGGCCATCCAGCCGTCACGGCCCGAACCGTAGAGGATCGGGAAGTCGAGCTGCTCGTCGGTGGCGTCGAGCGCTGCGAACAGGTCGAACACCTCGTTGATGACCTCATCGGCGCGGGCGTCGGGACGGTCGATCTTGTTGATGGCAACGATGGGGCGAAGGCCGACCTTCAGCGCCTTGCCGACCACGAATTTGGTCTGCGGCATCGGGCCTTCGGCCGAGTCGACCAGCACGATCACGCCGTCGACCATGTTGAGGATGCGCTCCACCTCGCCGCCGAAATCGGCGTGGCCGGGGGTGTCGACGATGTTGATGCGGGCGTCTTTCCACTCCACCGAAGTCGCCTTGGCGAGAATGGTGATGCCGCGCTCCTTCTCGATATCGCCGGAATCCATGACGCGTTCAGCGACGCGCTGGTTGTCGCGGACGGAGCCGGATTGCTTGAGGAGCGCATCGACCAGCGTCGTCTTGCCGTGGTCAACATGCGCGATGATCGCGATGTTACGGAGTTTCATTGGTATCTTCTCTGGGGTACTGACGGCGGCAGCCAAAGCGGGTCCGGCCGCCCACGCCATCAATTTCGGTTGGCGCGCTCTTACAGGTTTTTTCGCAAATGCGAAAGGGCAGCGGCCAAAGAAAATCGCCGCTTACGATTTGTTAAGGGTCCGGATGCGATAAAGTTTCGTTAACCAAGGGTACAGCGAACCCTTTCCGAAAGGCGATTGGACATGGCCATGCCGACTGCAGCGCGAACCGGATTCCGCCTCACCATGCTGTGCATGGCCGCCGTCCTCGCAGGCGGTGCAGCCCATTCCATGACCTCAGTCAAGGGCGACAGCGAGGACAGGGTCCTGTCCGTCACCGCCGCCCAGCAGCTCTTTGCCGATGCGCCCGACGGCGTCGACCACATGGTGACCGGCCCGGTCAGCTCCGCCTTCCGCGAGCGCCAGCGCGAGGCCGGCTGCGCCGATGCAGTTTGGCCGAACGTGCCGCTCGCCTGCTTCCCCGGCTGATCTCTTCACTCAGGCCGGTTGCGGCTCGGGATCGCTTTGCGGCTTGCTGGTATCGATCAGCATCGAGATGCAGGCCGCCGCAAGCCCGGTCAGCCCGGCGATCAGGAAGGCCATTTCGTAGTCGCCCTGCAACTCATGCATGATGCCGCCGAAATAGGCGGCCGCCGCCGCGCCCACCTGATGGCCGGCCACCACCCAGCCAAACACCAGCGGACCCGCCGCATCGCCGAAACCTTCATTGGCCAGCCGCAGCGTTGGCGGCACCGTGGCGATCCAGTCGAGGCCGTAGAAAATGGCGAAGACGATGAGGGCCGTGGCCGAGAAGCCTGAATAAGGCAGATACATCAGCGACAGGCCGCGAATGCCGTAATAGATGAACAGCAGCTTGCGCGGATCGAAGCGGTCGGTCAGCCAGCCGGACAGCGTGGTGCCGATCAGATCGAACACGCCCATCAGCGACAGCAGCCCCGCCGCCTGAATCTCGTTGATGCCCATGTCGCCGCAAAACGCGATGAGATGCGTGCCGACCAGCCCGTTGGTGGTGAAACCGCAGATGAAGAAAGTGGCGAACAGATACCAGAAGATGCGCGTGCCGGCGGCCCGCCTCAGGGTCGACAGCGTGTGGACGAAGAAATTGCCGCGTGCCGAGGGCGGCACTGGCGGCGCATCATCGGCATCCGCACCGTAGCGCACAAGGCCGACAGAGGCGGGGCGTTCCGGCACCAGAAACCACACCAGCGGCAAAAGTGCCGCCGTGGCGATGGAAACCGTCAGCGCCACCGGCCGCCATCCGCCCGACTGGGCAAGGGCCGCCAGCAGTGGCAGGAACACCAGCATGCCGGAGGCGCTGGACGCCGACATCAGCCCCATGACCAGGCCGCGATTGGTCTTGAACCAGCGGTTGACGATGGTGGCGCCGAGCACGGTGGCGACCGCGCCGGATCCGATCCCAGAAAGGATGCCCCATGTGAGCACCATGTGCCATGGCTGCGTCATCCACAGGCTGAGCGCCGTCGCTGCCGACATCAGCACCAGCGCGGCCAGCAGCACACGCCTGAGACCGATGCGTTCCATCAGTGCGGCGGCGAACGGCCCGGCAAGGCCATAAAGGAAAATGCCGACGGCGGCCGCGAAGGAAATGCTGTCGCGGCCCCAGCCAAGGCTCTCTTCCAGAGGCAGCATCATCACGGCCGGAGCCGAGCGCAGCCCCGCCGCGATCAGCAGGCACAGGAAGATGACGGCAACGACCACAAAAGCGTAGCGCTGGCCAAAGGGAGCGGATCTGGCTATCATGTAACTGACCGGTACGTTTCAACACGCAAGCTGTACGTACCGATCGGTAACATTGTCAAGTGAACTTCGCTGATGGCACAGAACAGCAAAATTGAAGGCCAAGCCGGAAAAGATCGCCAGCCGGCGGCGGCAAAGCGGATTCTCGATGTCGCGCGCGACCTGTTCTACCGGCAGGGCATCAGGGCGATCGGCGTCGACGAGATCGTCAGGACGGCGGGCGTCGCCAAGCCCAGCCTTTACCGCGCCTTTTCCTCCAAGGACGAACTGGCCGCCTCCTATCTGAGGCAATATGACCGCGAATTCTGGGAGCGGTTCGACGACGCTGTGGCGGCGCATCCCGGCGACCCGCGCGCCCAGATCCTTGCCTTCCTCACCCGCGTCGGCCAGCGCACGCAGACCCCTGCCTATCGCGGCTGCGGCATGACCAATGCGGCGGTGGAATATCCTCAAGCCGACCATCCGGCCCGCAGGGTGAGCGAGGACAACAAGCGCGAACTGCGCCGGCGCCTGCGCGAAATGGCGCGCGGCATGGGCGCGGCCGATGCCGACACACTCGGCGACGGCCTGCTGCTGCTGATCGAAGGCGCCTATATTTCCGGCCAGCTCTTCGGTGCCGGCGGTCCGGCACAAGCCGTCGCCCGCAATGCCGAACTGCTGATCGATGCGAGCCCGAAGGCTGGTGGCTAGACCAGCCCGCGCTTGGCCATCATCGCCTCGGGCGACGGCATCTTGCCCCGGAATGCCGTGTAAAGCGCTTCCGGATCTTTCGAGCCGCCGGCCGAATAGATGTTTTCGCGCAAGCGCCTGGCCAGTTCCGGATTGAAGGGATCGCCGCTTTCCTCGAAGGCGGAGAAGGCGTCCGCATCGAGCACTTCCGACCACATGTAGGAATAGTAGCCGGCTGAGTAACCGTCACCTGAGAACACATGGGAAAAATGCGGCGTGCGGTGGCGCATGGCGATGGTGTCGGGCATGTCGAGCCCGGCCAGCGTCTCGGCCTCGAAGGCCAGCGGCTCCTGCGGCGCGTCCGGCCTCGCGTGATAGGCCATGTCAACCAGCGCCGAAGCGGTAAACTCGACCGTGGCGAAGCCGGCTCCGAACGTCTGCGCCGCCAGCATCTTGTCGAGCAGCGCCTTCGGCATCGCACTGCCGTCGCGGTAATGCAGCGCGTGCTTTTCCAGCACGGCAGGCACTGTCAGCCAGTGCTCGTAAAGCTGTGAGGGAAGTTCCACGAAATCGCGGCTGACGGAGGTGCCCGACACGCTCGGCCACGTCACTTCGGTCAGCATGCCGTGCAACGCATGGCCGAATTCATGGAACAGAGTTCTGGCCTCATCCATGGACAGCAGCGCCGGCTCGCCCTTCGGCGGTTTGGCGAAATTCATGATGTTGTAGATGATCGGCGTCGAGCCATCGCCCAGCCTGTAGCCGGACTGCAATGAACTCATCCACGCGCCCGAGCGCTTCGATGAACGCGCGAAATAATCGGCCAGGAACAGGCCGCGCTCCGAACCGTCGGCGTTCTTCACCACGAAGACGCGCACATCCTCATGCCATCCGGCGATGCCGGTCTTTTCCTCGAAGCTGATGCCGAACAGGCGGCCGGCCACGTCGAAACACGCGGCAATGATGCGCTCAAGCTGGAGATAGGGTTTCAGCTCGGCCTCGTCGAAGGCGAATTTCTCGGCGCGCAGCTTCTCCTGATAATAACGCCAGTCCCATGCCGCGAAAGGCTCGTTGCTGCCGGCCTCTGTCGCCAGCCGCTCCAGTTCCTTCTGGTCCTCGCCGGCCTTTTCCAGCGCCTTCTTCCACACCGGGGCGAGCAGGTCGTGCACCGCCTTCGGTGTCTTGGCCATGGTGTCGTCGAGCTTCAGCGCGGCAAAGCTGTCATAGCCGAGCAGCTTCGCCTTTTCGGCACGCAGCTTCAGCGTATCGCGCACCAGCGCGGTGTTGTCGCTCGCGCCGCCATTCTGCCCGCGCGAGGTGAAAGCGCGCCACGCCGCCTCGCGCAGATCGCGGCGCTCTGAGAAGGTGGTGAAGGGCTCGTAGATCGAGCGCGACAGCGTCACCGCATAGCGACCCTCCTGCCCCCGCGCGGCAGCCGCTTCGGCCATCGCGCTTTTCAGGAAATCCGGCAGGCCGGCGAGGTCGCCCGCGTCGAGGAACAATGCCCAGTCGCGCTCGTCGGCCAGCACGTTCTGGCCGAAGCCGGTGCCGAGCGACGACAGTTCCTCGTTGATGGCCGCAAGCCGCTTCTTGCCGTCGGCGTCAAGCCTTGCGCCGGAACGCACGAAGCCCTTCCAGCTCTTTTCCAGAACGCGCAGCGTTTCCGCATCGAGGCCCAGATCGGCGCGCTTCGCATACAGCGCATCGATGCGGGCAAACAGCTCTTCGTTCATGGAGATGGCCGAGAAATGCCGCGACATCTTCGGCGAAATCTCGCGCTCCAGCTTCTGGATGGCCTCATTGGTATTGGCGCCCGCCTTGCACCAGAAAATCGATGCAACCCGCTCCAGCGCCTGACCGGAAAGCTCAAGGGCTGCCAGCGTGTTCTCTATCGTCGGCTCTTCTGCATTGCCGGCGATGGCCTCGATCTCGGCTTCGTGAGCGGCGAAGGCTGCGTCGAACACCGGCCCGAAATCGGCATCGGAAATGCGGGTGAAATCAGGCAGGCCAAGCGGCCCGTTCCATGCCGTGAGCGGATGGGCGGCAAGGTCGATTGTCTTTGCAGAGGACATGAAACAACTTTCGGCGATTGAATTCTCGTACCGCCGATGTAGGCCCGCCGGCCGCTCTCTGCAACCGTTGCCCGGCCGTGCTCGGGGCCATGCTCAGGCCGGGCTCAGTAACCGTCGCAATTGTCGGCGACTTCGGCCTGCGAACTCGCCGTGATGCGTCCGTCGCTCACCGCGAACGTTTCCTGCATCAGCATGCGGTTGTCGGGAAAGTCGTAGCAGACCATGACGGTGGTGACGCCCTCATCCTGCTTCTCCACCCGGTGGCGGATGGAGGCGCCGGTGACGGCGTTCTCCCACTCGTCCATGGAATCGAGAAATTCCTGCTTGTCCTGAATAACGTCGAGATCATCGAGACTGATGCGGGCGTCGTCGGCGAGTAGTTCGGCGAGTGTGTCGCGGTCGGCCGTGAGCAGCGCGGCATACCAGCGCTCGATGACCTGATTATCGGCTCGCGCGCCGCCGGCCGCGAGCAGAAGTGCCGCAGTCAACGCCAGCAGGGCCCTCTTCACGGAAGACATGGCCAGTTCCCCGAACGATTCTCTTCCCGCATCAAACGCGAAAAGGGTCAGCCAAGTTCCGGCCGCTCGAAATCGCCGGTTTCCTTGTTCATCACCCACAATTCGCCGGTGGAGATGTCGAACCATGCGCCGTATAGCGTCAGCCGGCCCTTGCTCTCCAGTATGTTCACGCACGGGAAAGTGCGCAGATTGGCAAGCGAATAGCGGATGGAGATGCGTTCCAGCGCCGTCTGCCGTTCGGAAGCCGTCATCAGCGTGCTGGATGCCACGGTTTCGGCGGCCGGGCCGATCATGCTCATCCACTTGCCGATGAAATCTCCGGGAGAAAGCGGCGCATTGTTGCTGAGGGCCGCCTTGATGCCGCCGCAACGGCCATGGCCCATGACCACGATGTTCTTGACCTTCAGGCTCTGCACCGCGAATTCGAGCGCCGCTGAGGTGGCATGGAATTCTCCATCCGGCTCATAGGGCGGAACCAGATTGGCCACGTTGCGCAAAACGAACAGCTCGCCCGGTCCGCTGTCGAAAATGGTTTCAGGTGCGGAACGCGAGTCGCAGCAGGCGACGATCATCGTATCAGGATGCTGCCCCTCCCGCGCCAGCGAGACATATCGGCCACTCTCGGAAGCGTAGCGGCCCTGCATGAAATTGCGGTAGCCGTTGAGGAGGTGTTCGGGCAGATGGGTCATGGCCGGCGGTTGCTTTCCGTTGGGGATGGCGGACAGCCTGTGTTGGCTGGGGCCGGTCTAACGGGAAAGAGGCCTGCCGATCAACGAAGAATCGCAACGCAGGCCGAATAAAATGCTGACCGCCGGCGTTACACGGCCTGCAATTGCCGCACCGAAACTTCCGTTTCGGGATGCCGGAGGCTGTGGGCATCCGTCTCGATCTGCAACTCGTTGCTGCCGCGCTGCGCCGCTCTTTTCAGCACCTCATAGACCGAAGCCGTCGTTGCGTGCAGGGCCTCCTGCGCGGTATCGCCGCCAAGCACATGCGCCAGATAGAGCGAGGCCGTGAGGTCTCCGACGCCGTTCGGCGGATTGCGCACCAGATCATGTTCGGCGAACATTTCCTGCTCGCCCTCCACCAGCAGATTGCCGACGCGACCGGCAATCGCGGCGGGTGAAGACGTCACCAGCATGGTGCGCGGTGGCGCGGCGCGCGCTGCCTGCGCCAGCGACGGCAGATCGGTCAGCTCGCGCCCGCTCATCCACGCCAGTTCATAACGGTTGGGCGTAGCGATATCGGCAAGCGGCATGAGCTGGTCGCGCATCGCCTCGGCCACCGCCTGCGGCACATAGAGGCCGCCCACATCGCCCATGACCGGATCGCACACGTAAAGCGCGTCCGGATTGCGCTGCTTCACGGCACGCACCAGCGAAGCGACCGCATCGGCCTGCCGGTAATCGCCAAGAAAGCCGGACAGCACACCCCTGACCTCACCCAGCCACTTCGAGCCCTCAAGGTCCCTGAGCAAGGCCGCGAACTGTTCGGGCGGCGCCACGATCTTCGTTCCCGGTCCGTGACCCAGGTGCCAGGGCAGCATGACCGTCGGCACGGCCCACACCGGGAAACCCAGCGTCTCCAGCGCGAACACCGCCGCGCGGTTGCCCACGGTGCCGCGCGCGACATGACTGGAAATGACGATGACGGCCGGCTTCGGCACGGGAAGATGCGAGGTCATGCTTTATCCGTTGCTGACGAGAAGGCGGAACAGCCACACGGCCAGACCGATCATGATCACCATGCCCAGCACACGGCCGATGCGTGTGCCCCATGTTTCTATGCGATCGGACTGGTCGGCATCGACAGCCGTCAGATGATCGTGCGCACGCTTCGACACGCGCGCGGCCAGCGAAGACTGGCCGGGGCCGGCCTCGCTTGCGATCCCTTTCAGAATGCGGCGCGATTCCTGTTCCCGCCTGTCATTCCTGTCTGCTGCCATAACGATATCCCTGACATGGGCCATTCGTTCCGAAGCCATGGTATCGGCTCTTCTTTGCCTATAACACGGCTGTCGCACATGGCGGGCATTTTCTCCGCGTCTGTTTGTGCTATTTCTTGGTCCACCATCCGCAGCTGAGAGACCTGCCCATGCCCGTTCAGTCCATTGCCGCCCGCCGCCACCCCCTGCCTTTTGCGCTGCGCACCATGCCCACGCTCCTGATCATGGCACTGTTGCTGCCGCTTCTGGCCGGCTGCGGCTACAACACGATCCCCACGGCGGAAGAAAACGCCAAGGCGGCATGGAGCGAGGTCCTCAACCAGTATCAGCGCCGCGCCGACCTCATCCCCAATCTGGTCGAGACCGTGAAGGGCTACGCCAGCCACGAAAAGGACGTGCTTGAAGGCGTGGTCGAAGCGCGCGCCAAAGCCACGCAGGTGACCGTCACGCCCGAAACGCTGTCCGACCCCAATGCCTTCAAGGCGTTTCAGGAAAATCAGGCCGGCCTGACCAGCGCGCTGTCGCGCCTGCTGGCCGTGGTCGAGAACTATCCCGACCTGAAGGCGAACCAGAATTTCCTTGCCCTGCAGGCCCAGCTTGAAGGCACCGAGAACCGCATCGCCGTCGCCCGCCGCGACTACATTCAGGCGGTGCGCGACTACAACCTCACCCTGCGCACCTTCCCCTCGGTGATCTGGGCGACCCTGTGGTTCCGTTCCAACCAGCCATTCCAGAACTTCACCGTGGACGAGGACAAGATGCAGGCCCCGCGGGTGAACTTCGGCACCGGTCAGGGCGGCTGAGCGTCCGCGCGCGCTGATCTGGCAAGGTGAGTTGATGACCCGGCACTGCCTCGCATCGGAGCGGGCCCCACACCGTGGTTTCAGGAAGATGCTGGCCATCTTCCTGATGGGGTTGTTGCTGCCTGCCGTGGCGCTGGGCGCCGCCCTGCCCGCCCTCACCGGCCGCGTGGTCGATCAGGCCGGCATGATCGATGCCGCCACCCGCGTCCTGTTGGAGCAGAAGCTGGCGGATTTCGAGAAAGAAGGTTCGGACCAGATCGTCGTCGCGACGGTGGAAGACCTCGACGGAGAGGCCATCGAGCCCTACGCCAACCGGCTGTTCCGGGAGTGGAAGCTCGGGCAGGCCGGCGAGAACAACGGCGTCCTGCTGCTGATTTCGCGCGATGACCGCAAGATGCGCATCGAGGTCGGCTACGGCCTCGAAGGTACGCTCACCGACCTGCACAGCCGGCTGATCATCGAAAACGATCTGGTGCCGGCATTCCGCGCCGGCGACTTTTCCGGCGGCATCGAAAAGGCCATCGACGACATCATCATGGTGCTGCACGGCAATCCGGAGGAACTGGAGGCGCGCGGCAGGCGCAACCCGGCCAGCGGCAACGACATCGAGGACTGGATTCCGGTCCTGTTTATCACCATCTGGGCGATCCTGTTCTTCGGCGGCTTCGCCATGGCGATCCTGCCGCCCATCTTCGGCGAAAAGATCGGACCCGGCCGCTATCGCTGGCTCGGCATGGTCTTCGAGGTCAACCGCAGCAGCGGCTCTTCGCGCCGCTCGGGCGGTGGCGGCTGGTCATCCGGCGGCGGCGGTGGCTGGTCGTCCGGCGGCGGTGGTTTCTCGGGCGGCGGCGGCTCGTCCGGCGGCGGCGGCGCATCTGGAGGCTGGTAGATGGCGACGAAACCCATAAGCGAAGCCGACCGCGAGCGCGTGGCTGCCGCCATTCGCGAGGCGGAGGCGAAAACCGACGGCGAAATCTACTGCGTCGTCGCCCGCCAGAGCGACGGCTACTTCTTTCCCGCCGCCTGCATGGCGATGATCGGCATCCTGCTCGCCAGCCTCGCCGTCGCCTTCGTGTCCGAATACTGGTGGGTATCGATCCGCCTGCCGCATTTCATCCTCAAGCAGCTTGCCGCAGTGGCTGCCGTGCTGGCGCTTTTGTGGCTAGTGCCGGCGCTGCGCATTCATCTGGTGCCATGGCAGATGCGCCACCGTGCCGCCCGCGACAATGCACGGCGCCAGTTTCTGGGACGCAATGTGCACCGCACGGCCGGCCGCACCGGCGTGCTGATCTTCGTTTCGCTGGCCGAACGCTATGCCGAAGTCATCGCGGATGTCGGCATCGGCAGTCGCGTCGACCCACTTTTGTGGGAAGACACGATCCGCGATCTTACCGCACATGCGCATCAGGACCGGCTGGCGGACGGCTTCGTTCAGGCCATCGGATCGGTCGGATCCGTTCTGGCAGAGCATTTCCCCCTCTCGCCCGGCAACGAAAACGAACTCGACGACCATCTGATCGAAATCTGACGGACAAGACTTCCTGTGTGCAACCCGGGCAGGAAAACCGGCACGGGTCTTGCGCTCTGCCGCGCGCGGAGATTATGGTTAAGGAATTATGAAGACCCTGGCCATCGACATCCGCAGAGCCGAGCCGCGCGACGCAGTCGCAATAGCGAGCGTTCACCTTGAGGCATGGCAGGGCGCCTATGCCGGCATCATTCCCCACAAGGCCCTGACCTCGATGATCAACCGCCGCGGCAGCGACTGGTGGGCCAATGCCATCCGGCGTGCAGCCACGGTTCTCGTGGTGGAAATCGGCGGCGTCATCGCGGGCTATGCCACCATTGGGCGCAACCGCGCGCGTGAGCTTTCCCAGCAGGGCGAAATCTACGAGCTTTACCTGCGCCCCGAATATCAGGGCATCGGCCTTGGCAGCCGTCTGTTTGCCGAAGCGCGCCGCCGTCTGGCCGAACATGGCCTGAAGGGCCTCGTGGTCTGGGCTCTGGAAGAAAACGACAATGCGCTGGCCTTCTATGCGGGAGCCGGCGGCCGCGATGTCGCCGAAGGCGTCGAGATCTTCGAGCAGAAAGCCCTGAAGAAGGTCGCTTTCATCTGGGAGTGACCTGCAGACGCTTCGCTCTCCACTCCTGCTGAACGCTCGATTGCAACAGCCGGCGTCTTTTTCGGGATCAAATGTGCAATCGGTTCGTTCCGTCGCATTGCCTGCGACGGAAAGCCCCGCTATTGCGACGCGCAGGACGTGATGCTGCGTCGTTTCAGGATGCAGTCTCTCCCTGATTTTCATCTCGTTCCCGCAACGACACCCGCCGGTGCCGTGCCGGGAATTCTGCAAACCAAGAGGCCCAGACATGCGCATCGACGCCATATCGCCCGGAAACAACCCTCCGGAAGACGTCAACGTCATTATCGAGGTTCCGGTCGGCGGCGAGCCGATCAAGTACGAAATGGACAAGGAAGCCGGCACGCTGTTCGTCGACCGCTTCCTCTACACGCCGATGCGCTATCCCGGGAATTACGGCTTCGTGCCGCATACGCTGTCCGGCGACGGCGATCCGGTCGACGTTCTGGTTTGCAATACCCGCGCGCTGGTGCCGGGTTGCGTGATCAATGCGCGCCCGATCGGCGTCCTGATCATGGAAGACAATGCCGGTCAGGATGAGAAGATCATCGCCGTGCCGTCCCCGCACATCACCAAGCGCTACGAAAACGTCCACGACTATACCGACCTGCCGCAGATCTCGCTCGACCAGATCGCGCACTTCTTCCAGCACTACAAGGATCTGGAACCCGGCAAGTGGGTCAAGATCGGCGGCTGGCACGGTGCGGACCGCGCCCGTCAGATGATCGTCGAAGGCCTCGAGCGCGCCCGCGCCTCGAAGTAAGCTTTTTCAGCAGACCCCGTTAGGTGACACCATCACCGCGACAGGGTCTGCTCCAGCTTCTGCTGAAGCGTCAGCGGCTCTCCGCTTATCCGCACCGTCTTGAGCCGCGCGGTTCCCCCCGCCACCACCTGCACCGTCGTCGCAGGCACGCCAAGGCTCTTTGCAACCAGCTTTTCCAGCGCCATGTTGGCAGCTCCCTTTTCGGGTACTGCACGAACGCGCGCCTTGAGGTAAATCTTCCCGTCAGCTGAAGCTTCGACGCCGCCCAGCTCGTCCTTCGACGATTTCGGCGTAAGCCGTACATAGAGGTCGAGCCCGTCGTCCCGAAGCCTGCATGGCAGATCCACTACCTGTCCTACAGGAACAGAGGCGCCACGCTCATCAGCAGGAACTGGCGTACGAAGAACAGCACCAGCAGCAGGATGATCGGCGAGATGTCGATGCCGCCAAGGTCCGGCATGAAACGGCGGATCGGCCGCAGCGCCGGCTCGGTCAGCCTAAACAGCATATTGCCGATGGTTCCGACGAACTGGTTGCGCGGATTGACGACGTTGAACGCATAGAGCCAGGAGAAGATGGCCGAGGCGATGATGATCCACCAGTAGAGGTCAAGCGCCAGGACGACAGTCTGGATAAGGGCGATCATGCGGGTCTCCGATTGTTGACGACATGTAGCCATTGCGGCCCGGACCGGCAAGTCCTGCATGGCCTCGGCTTTGCGGGCGAAAACACAAAATTGCACGCTTGACAGTTTTCGCCCGCCGCACATAAATGCGCCATCCTGCTGATGGGGCTGTAGCTCAGCTGGGAGAGCGCGTCGTTCGCAATGACGAGGTCAGGGGTTCGATCCCCCTCAGCTCCACCAACTTCCCTGATTCCGGGCCGTGGCGGATCAGCTTCTTCTTGCCGGCTTTATGTCATGACAATGCTTGAGTGATGTGGCTCCTGTCGCTATACCGGCTTCATGACGGGTCAAGAAAAATCTCAGTTGCAGAACCTTTCGAAGATGCTGCGCAAGGAGCAGGCCGCTCTGCTGCTGGAAGCAGCCAGAAACAAAGCGCTGCCAAGCAACAGCACCATTCAGCGCGTTGCCTATCTGGAACTCAATATCGCCGCCATCGAGAACACGATCGCCGATCCCGTCGGCTGATGACGACGCTGCGGCCGATGTCTGCACGATCTTCAGATTGAGTGAACAACAGCTGAGGCTCGCGTCGTTTACCCTAACAGAACAAATCGCACGAATTCCCCATAAACCGGATTTTCATTCCGCATGATGGCTTGCCGTGATGGCGGGTGAAAGCGTTAATGCGTTCTTCAACCTGCTACCGTATCAGACGGCGGGATGAGAGTGTCAAAGCGCGCGAACGAGATGCCATTTCCGGCAGGACAAAAAGGGGTTGAGCTGGGCGTTCTGCGCGATCAGCTCGCTGATCTGCGAGCCAGCCTTCTCATTTCGATGCCCATCAGCACCGTGCTTTCCGTGCTGATCGTTCTTGTCAAATCCATTTCCGGCGCCGACTGGACGACGCTCGCCTGGCTCGTGATCGTGAACGTGGTCAATGGCGCGCGCATTCTCCTGGCGCTGCGCCAGCCGCAGGATGAAGAGCTGGAAAAACAGGACTACGCAACGCTCTCGAAATGGCTGCGCGGCTACATGGCGCTGGCATTTCTGGCGGGCGTTGCCTGGGCATATGTCGCCGTTATCTCGGACGGCTTCACGGCTCCCGAAACACCCGTTTATCTGGTCATCGTTGCCGGCATCTCGGCCGGCGCGGTATCTTACAGTGCCTGCTATGCGGCGCTTCCCATTCTGTTCATGGCTCCCCCGCTGCTTGCGGTCGTGGTGTGCATGATCATGGGTGGAGAGCTCGACGACTACGTTCTCGCCTTCACGAGCACGCTGTTTTTCGGAGGGCTGGTGAAAAGCTCCTTCCTCGGGCAGGAGCGTTTTCGCGAAACGAGCAGGCTCAAATATGAAGCCAATCACCATGCCGGTAAAATGGAGAAGAATTCCAGAGAAGACCCGCTTACGGGTCTTCTGAACAGGCGCGGACTTGAGCAGGCCGTCAGTCGCCTGAAACCTGCGGATGGCCCCTTCACGGCGATGCTCATCGATCTCGATGGCTTCAAATCGGTAAACGACACCTACGGCCACCGCGTCGGCGACGATCTGCTTCTGAAGATCGCGGGACGGATAAGGGCCGAGGCCCCGGCCGAGGCCACTCTGGCGCGCGTGGGCGGCGACGAATTCGTCCTGCTTTTCGGGCGCGCGGCCGCAGCCGATACCGAGCAGCTCGCCCTGCGCATCATCGCCTCGATTTCGCGGCCCTATGCCGGCATCAATTCCATTCAGGTCGGCGCGTCCGTCGGCATCCATGTTGCCGATGATCCGCATCTCACGCATATGCTGCTGCGCGCGGATTTTGCTCTCTACACGGCAAAGGACAGGGGGCGGAACAATCTGTGCATCTTCGATACCGTGCTTGAGGGGGCCTTCAGACGCCAGCAATGCATCGAACGCGACCTGAAGGCCGCGCTGGCATCGGGAGAGCTGCAAAGCTGGTATCAGCCAATCGTACGCCTCGACACGCGCAGGATCGTCGGCTTCGAAAGCCTGCTGCGCTGGGAGCATCCCGAGCATGGGCAGATTGCGCCGCCCGAGATCATCACGACCGCGCGAACCACAGGCCTGCTGCCGGCACTTACTGAAACAGTCTTCTGGAACGCCTGCGACATGATGGACAGGCTGCGCGAGGAAGGCAGAAGCGGGATCCGTATCGCCATCAACATTTCCCCCCGGGAACTCGAAGCAGCCGACATCGACACCATGATCCTCGCAGGTCTGGCCGAACGCGGATTGACGACTTCGATGCTGGAAATCGAGATCACCGAGGAAGCCCCCGTCGATCTGGGGCGCGTCGGCGAAAAACTCGGCCGGCTGGCCCGCGCCGGCATCTCGATCGTGCTGGATGATTTCGGGGCCGGATTTTCCACGCTGGCCTCCCTCAAGGACGGCCGCATTTCCAAGGTCAAGATTGACCGCAGCTTTGCCAACGATCTGGCAGGCGCCAAGGAAAGCCGCCTGCTGATGAAAGCGGTCATAGACCTCGCGCAGACGCTTGGCATCGAGGTGATGGCGGAAGGCGTGGAAACCCCGGATCAGGCGCGCATCCTGCAATCGATGGGCTGCGCATGCGCACAGGGGTACCTGTTCTCGCCTGCGCTGCCGATCGAGAAGGCACTGGCGCTGCAACGCGTTGGCGTGGCCTGAAACCGGCTTGCTGCGGGAAGCGCCCGCTCAGGCCGATTTTGCGGGGAAGAAGATCGCCCGGCCGGGATCGAAGTCATAGCGCGGCGCATGGATGGCGGCATCGCCGGCCATCTGCCTCACCGCATCAATGATGTAGTCCGCCTTGTCATCGTCGAGCAGAACGCTGAAGTTCAGCCGCGTGAAACCCGGCTTCGCCATCTCGTCTCCGGACAGGATCGCCTGCCGCAACTCCTGCGCGCGTCCCTCATCGATCGACAGCAGTCTCAGCACGTAAGGACCGGCGCAGGCGCAGCCGCCACGCGCCTGAATGCCGAAACGGTCGCTCAGCATGCGCGTCACCAGTTGCTGATGCACATAGCCACCCCGGCCGTCCCGAATGCGAAACGAGAACACCGGCAACCGGCCCGGCACGGGCAGGCCAAGCAGTTCGAGATTTTCGACGCCCTGCCACGCGCGCGCGGCACGGCCAGCCAGTTCGCTGTTGCGGCGCTGCATGAAGTCCGCGCCGATCGCTTCCTTGACGAGGACGGAAAGCGCAGCGCGGATATCACCCACCACATTCGGGGTGCCGGCTTCTTCGCGTGCTTCGAGATTGCCGCTGTAGTCATGCGCCTGCGAGGTTACGAAACGCACCGTTCCGCCACCCGGCCAAGAGGGTTTGCTGATCGCCGCCGCATCACGCCGAACCACCAGCACGCCGGAAGCTCCGGGTCCGCCGATGAACTTGTGCGGCGACAACACGATGGCGTCGATCACCGCATCATCTTCCGGCGTCATGGCGATCGGCAGATAGGGGCCGCCGCCGGCGTAGTCCCACACCATCAGCGCGCCGGCAGCCTTCACCATCCGCGTCAGGCCCGCAACATCGGCCACGATGCCGGTCACGTTCGATGCAGCGGAAAAGGCGCAAACCGTCAGATCAAAACCTGTCTCGCCCAGAGCATCGGCAAGCATCCCCGCATCGGGACCGCCCTGCGCAGCTTCCGCGATTTCCACGATGTCGGCACCGCTTTCGCGCCATGGAAGGATGTTGGAATGGTGCTCGTAGGGGCCGATGATGACACGCACGCGCCGGCCGGACCGCACCGCCTCGGCAACGCCGAACAGGCTGACCAGCCGGTTGATGCCGGCGGTCGCGCCCGACCCGGTGAAGATGACCGCGTGGCTCTCGTCAGCGCCGCAATGACTGGCAATCACGGCACGCGCGTCGCGCCGCAAACGGGTCATGAAGCCACCGCACCAGGACGCCTCGGTATGGCTGTTGGCGTAATAGGGCAGCACCTCTTCCAGCACGAAGCGTTCCACCTGCCGCAAGGCCCGCCCCGAGGCGACATAATCGGCATAGACCATGGGCTTCGCGCCGAACGGACCGTCGATGACGGCATCCGCCCCGATCAGGCCGGCGCGCAGCTCCGCCACGATGTCTTCCCGCGCCAGTTCCTGCCGAAACCGGTCCAGCGGACTGCCGCCAAACTGCGCCGAAACCGTCATTTGCCCACCTCTGACCCATTCGAAGATACGAGATGGAAGATTCTACGCGGATTATCGGTTGAAACTTCACCTGTTTAATGCACAGAATGGCAAAAATTGGGTCACATGATCTAAGAATGGCGAAAATTGATAGCATCGACCTCAGAATTCTGAACTGCCTGCAACAGCAGGCCGGGCTGTCGCAGCGCGATCTGGCCGAGCAAGCCGGCATTTCGCAGAATGCCTGCTGGCGGCGTTTGCAGCGGCTGACGAGCGACGGCATCCTTCGCGGCTCGCATGCCGACATCGACCTCTCCGCGCTTGGGCTCGACCTGACCGTGCTCGTCATGATCCGCACGCGCCATCATTCGAAGGAATGGGCGGAACGCTTTCGCAAGCATGTCGAGAAGCTGCCGGAGGTCATCGACTTCTACCGGATCGGCGGCGACTGGGATTACATGGTGAAGGTGATCACCCGCGGCATGGCCGGCTATGACGCTTTCTATCAAAGGCTGATCACCGACTTCGATCTGGCGACCGTCACCGGTTATTTTTCGATGGAAGCGATCATCGACAACCGCCCGGTGGATCTGCTGCGCCTGCGACAGGCAGCGTCACGATAGCCCTGTCGCAGGCCATATCCGGCAACTTCCGTGTGGCGGTTGCCGGATATGGTTGTGCCTTACCTGTTCTTTTTCGGGGCCGCAGCCGGCGCCGGCGCGGCCGCCTTGGCGGCATCATCCATGAGCTCGTACCACATGGCGTTCAGCACCGCGAAAGCGGCGGCGAGCGGCAGGCCGAGCAGCCAGGCGAAATACCACATTTCACGTCTCCTTTGCGTCAGTAAGCGTGGCCGCTGCCGTCGCGGATTTCCTTCTCGTCCACCTTGCCCCACAGCACATGGTAGACCCAGCTCGTATAGGCGACGATGAGCGGGATGAAGATCGCCGTCACCACCAGCATGATGAACAGGGTGAGGTGGCTGGAAGAGGCGTCCCACACCGTCAGGCTGGAGTTGGGATCGAGCGAGGACGGCAGGATCATCGGGAACATCGACAGACCGACCGTCGAGATGATGCCGAGGATCGAGACGGCACTGGCGAGCACCGGCACGATCTCGCGCCTGCCCCGCTGCAGCGCCAGATTGGCAAGCGCCCCGACAAAGCCCAGCACCGGCGCGATGATCATCCACGGATGGTTGCCATAGTTCTCGAACCACACGCCCGATGCCCGCTCCACGGTCTTGGCGAGCGGGTTGGAGGGTCCGTCCGTCACCACCGTGCTGGTGATGTGATAGCCATCGATCCCCAGCCACAGCCAGATGCCGCCGAGCGCGAACAGGACGATCGTGGCGATCGCCGCCCCCACGCCATAGCGGCGGGCGCGCGCCGCAACCGTGCCTTCGGTCTTGAGCACCAGCCACGAGGCGCCGTGCATGACCAGCATGGCCACCGAAAGCAGCCCGCACAGCAGGCCGAACGGATTGAGCAGCTCGAACAGCGTCGTCCCGTCATAGAAGATGCGCAGATCCGTGCCGAAGCGGAACGGCACGCCCTGCAGCACATTGCCGACCGCCACGCCCATCACCAGCGCCGGCACGAGGCCGCCGATGAACAGGGCCCAGTCCCAGCCGCTGCGCCACGCGGCACTTTCGCGTTTGGAACGGTATTTGAAACCAACCGGGCGCAGGATCAGCGCGAACAGGATGGCGAACATGGCGAGGTAGAAGCCTGAGAAGGACACGGCGTAAAGCGGCGGCCAGGCGGCGAAGATCGCTCCGCCGCCGAGGATCAGCCACACCTGATTGCCTTCCCAGACGGGGCCGACCGTGTTGATGACGACGCGGCGCTCGACATCGTCCCTGCCGACGAAGGGCAGGAGCATGCCGGTGCCGAGATCGAAACCGTCCATGACGGCGAAGCCGATCAGCAGCACGCCGAGCAACAGCCACCAGATGACCCTCAGGGTCTGATAGTCGAGAAGTTCATGCAGGATCATGTCATCTACTCCGCCGGAGCGAGGGAAGGAGGTGCAAGCCGGGTGCGCGGGGCGTGATCGGCCTCCGGACCCTTGCGGATCGCGGCCAGCATCAGCGCCATTTCGACGACGAACAGCACCGAATAGATCAGCGAGAAGCCGACAATGGTGGCCAGCACCGTCGCGGCCCCGAGATTGGAGACGGCAGCCGCTGTCGGCAGAACGCCCTCGATGATCCATGGCTGGCGTCCGAATTCGGCGACGATCCAGCCGCATTCGGCCGCGATCCACGGCAGCGGTATGGCGAACACGCCGACGCGCAGCAGCCACGGATAGCGGTCAAGCTGATGGCGGGCCGAGAGGTAGAAGAACACGGCCGTCAGCGCGATGAAGAAGAAGCCCAGCCCCACCATGATGCGGAAGGTCCAGAACAGCGTCGGAACGTTGGGCACGGTATCCCATGCCGCCTGCGCGATCTGCTCGTCGCTGGCCTGCGTCGGGTCGTCGAGATAGGGCTTCAGCAGAAGCGCATAGCCGAGGTCCGCGCCATTTTCCTCGAAGGTCGTGCGCGCGGCTTCCGGTATGGCCGCATCGCTGCCGGCCGCCCGGATTTCCTGCAGCGCGCCATAGGCCGCCATGCCGTTGCGGATGCGCGTCTCGGCATGGGCCACGAGGTCCTCGATGCCGGGGATTTCGGTGGTCAGCGAGCGCGTGCCGATCAGGCCCATCACCCACGGAATATGGACGGCATAGTGGGTCTTGCGCGCTTCCTGATCGGGAAAGCCGATGGCGGTGAAGGCGGCAGGCGCCGGCTCGGTCTTCCACATCGCCTCGATGGCCGCGAGCTTCATCTTCTGATGCTCGGTGGAGAGGTAGCCGCTCTCGTCACCCAGCACCACCACCGACAGCGACGCGGCGAGGCCGAACGAAGCCGCGACTGTGAGCGAGCGCTTGGCGAGTTCGAGATGGCGTCCCTTCAGCAGATACCAAGCCGAAACGCCGAGCACGAAGATCGATGCCGTGACGTAGCCGGCCGAGACGGTGTGCACGAATTTCGCCTGCGCCACCGGATTGAACAGCACGGCGGCAAAATCGTTGACCTCCATGCGCATGGTCTGCGGATTGAAGGAGGATCCCACGGGGTTCTGCATCCACCCGTTGGCGATGAGAATCCACAGCGCCGAGAAGTTGGAGCCGATGGCCACCGCCCATGTCGCGGCCAGATGGCCGAGGCGCGAGAGCTTGTCCCAGCCAAAGAAGAACAGGCCGACGAAGGTCGCTTCGAGGAAGAACGCCATCAGCCCTTCGATCGCCAGCGGCGCGCCAAAGATGTCACCGACATAATGGCTGTAATAGCTCCAGTTCATGCCGAACTGGAATTCCATAACGATGCCGGTGGCCACGCCCATGACGAAGTTGATGCCGAACAGCGTGCCCCAGAACTTGGTCATCTGGCGCCAAATGTCGCGGCCGGTCATCACATAGACGGTTTCCATGATCGCGATGACCACGGACAGGCCGAGCGTCAGCGGCACGAATAGGAAGTGGTACAGAGCGGTGATCGCGAACTGAAGTCGCGACAGATCGACAATATCGAGTTCCATGGCTACTCCGGCTTTCCGGCCTCCTTGGCTGATGTGACGCCTTTTCCCGGCGTCGAGAACCCTGTGCTCAGTCCGGCCGCAGCCGGTCGAGCAATCTGCGATAGCCTTCGCTGCCGCGCGTGAAATCATTCTCCACCCGGCCCTCCTCCATGACCACGATGCGGTCGGCCAGTTCCGCTTCACGGCGTATATGCGTAACGATGACGAGCGTGCGACCTTCCGCACAGGCGCCGATGCAGTCGACGACATCGCGCGCCGTCGCACCGTCCACGCCCTCGGTGGGCTCGTCGAGCAGCCACACCGGCGTGTCCCGCAGCAACAGGCGGGCCAGCGCCAGCCGGCGCGCCTGACCGGTGGAAAGGCCGGTGCCGCCCTCGCCCAGCATCGTGTCCAGGCCTTCGGGAAATTCGGCCACGAAGGTGCCAAGTCCGGCTGCGTGCAGCGCCTGCATCATTTCACCGTCGCCGGCATCGGCACGGGCAAGCTGAAGATTGCCGCGCAACGTGTCGCGAAACAGCTCCGTGCGCTGGGTGAGCAGGGTGGCGGGCAGCGTGGCGACAGTTCCCGCCTGCGGGACCAGTTCGCCCGCGATCAGCGACAGCATGGTGGACTTGCCAGCCCCGCTCGTGCCGATCAGGGCAACGCGCTCGCCTTTGGCGATCGAAAGCGACTGGCCTTGCAGAACCGGGCGTTCGCCGCAGCGGTAGGAGAGCGTCGCATCCGTGATCTCGATCGCATTGGTGGAGTCAGCGGGGCGGGCGGCGCCGCGCACCTCATCTGCTGCATCGCCAAGCTTCGGGCCCAGCCTGCGGGCGGAGAGCAGAACGCGCCCAAGCTCCAGCGCGCCACGGCGCAGGCCGGTGAAGGGTTCGAGACAGGCAAGCGCCACGAACACGGCCAGCGCCGCCACAGGCGCGCCGATGGCGCCGCTTTCCGCCAGCATGGCAGCGGCGACCAGCGTGATCGCCAGCAGAGCCGCGCCGGCAATGGCGAAGGCAAAGCCCGTATTGGTTTCGATGCGGTTCAGCGCATCGTCGGCGGAGGCAAGCCGCGCGTCGGCGTGGGAAACCGCCGTTGCCTGTGCGGCCAGCCTGTTCGTCATCACCAGATCGGTCTGGCCGCGCATCAGGTCGATGGTGCGCGAGCGCAGCACTTCCAGCGCATGGGCGCGCCGCCGCGCCGGTTTTTGCGAACATGCGGCGGCAACCGCCGGAATGGCGAGCCCGCACGAAAAGAGCAGGAGACCGATGCCAATGCCCAGAACCGGCGCGATGACCCCGAGCACGGCAGCCTTCACCAGCGCCGAACCAAGCGCCGCCACCAGCGGCACCACAACGCGCAAATAAAGCGAATCCAGCGCATCGATGTCGACGGTGAGCCTGAACAGCAGCCGCGACGGACGGGCCGCGAGGCTGCGCGCCTGCATGTCGGTGGCGAAGCCGCGGAACACCCGCTCGCGCAGGCGCGCCAGCACCTTCAATGTCGCATCATGCGTGACCAGTCGTTCGCCGTAGCGGGAAAAGGTGCGGGCAAGCGCCAGGAAGCGAATGCCGGCGGCGGGCGCGAACACGTCGAAGGCAAGCGCGGTCGCCACGGAGGCCCCGGCAATCGCGGTGGCCGTAATGAACCAGCCGGACAGGCCGAGCAGCGCAATGCCCGCCAGCGCGGTGCACAGCGCCAGCAGCGCACCGGCTGCCAGCATCGGCCGGTTGCCGGACCAGAACAGCGCGGCGACAGCGCGCAGATGCCGCAAAGCGCTCATGTCCGCTCCCCTTTCCCGGCTGCGTCACCAAGCGTGACGATACGATCCATTCGGGCCGCCAGAACCGGATCATGGGTGGCGACGATAAGCGTGCGCCCTTCGGCGATGTCCAGCAGCATATCGGTGATCTCGCCGGCCGTGCGGCGGTCGAGGTGTGCGGTCGGCTCATCGGCCAGCACGAGCCCGACGCCGGGTGTTGCGGCCGCACGCGCAATGGCAAGGCGCAGCGCCTCGCCGCCGGAAAGCCCGGCCCCGCCCTCGCCCAGAAGCACGGACCTGCGGTCCCGTGCCACGTCACCGAGACGTGCGGCATCGAGCGCGGCGTCGACCGCGGCGTCCAGACCCGGACGGCCAAGCGTGACATTGCCCGCAAGCGTTCCCGCAAAGATATGCGGCGACTGGCCGACCCACGCCATGCCCGCCCGCAGCCGCGCCGCCGTCTGCGGCCTCAAGGTCTCCCCGCCGATGCGGATGGTGCCCGCTTCCGGCACCGCAAGCCCGGCGATCAGCGCCAGCAGGGTGGACTTGCCGCCACCGCTCGGCGCCATGACGGCCACGCGCTCGCCCGGCGCAATACCCAGCGACAGGCCATCGAAGACCTGAAGACCATGCTCCGGGCAATCCTGTCCGGCATGGCTGAAATGGAGATCGTCGATGGCGATGCCCACAGCGGCGCCATCGGCTTTCGCCGTGCCGGTCCGCTCGGCGGCAACGATAGGCTCACCGGCTGCCGCCACTTTTTGCAGGGCTTCCAGAGCCGCCACACCGGCGGCACGGTCGTGCCAGACGGCGGACAGGTCGCGCATGGGCTCGAAGAAGGCCGGCGCGAGCATGAGGATGAACACGCCCTCAGTCAGCGACAGTTGCCCGCCCCATGCCCCGAACGAGAGCTGGCCGAGGAAATGGAACCCGACATAGACGGCCACCATGGCGACGCCCAGCGCCGAAAACAGCTCCAGCACCGCCGAGGACAGGAAAGCGATGCGCAACACCGTCATGGTGCGGCTGCGCAGGAGATCGGCTTCCTCGCGCAGGCGCAACGCCGTGCGGTCGACCGCGCCCAAGCTGCGGATCGTGGCAAGGCCGCGCAGCCGGTCGAGCAGGAAGGCGTTCATATCGCCCATCTTGGCAAGCTGGCGCTCGCTCGCCTCCTTCGCCCGCCAGCCGACCAGGGCCATGAAGATCGGGATCAGCGGCAGCGCGATCAGCATGATCAGGGCAGCCACCCAGGAAAGCGGCAGAACGCAAACGAAGATGGCGAGCGGAACGATCACGGCGCGCCAGCGCAGCGGCTGGAAACGCGCGACATAGGGCACCACCGCCTCGGCCTGCTCGGCCATCGTGCTGGCGACGAAGCCGGATGACGGGCGCGACGCATCGAGCGGCGAGCGGGTGGCGAGCACCGAAACGGCATGATCCCGCAGCCGGGAAAGCTCCCGCCGCGCGGCGAGGAAGGCAAGGCGCGATCCTGCCCGGTCCATACCCGCCCGCACCACGCCAAGCAGGAAGACGCCGACGGCCGGCCAGATCACCGCGTTCATGCCGGTGCCGGCAGCGATGTCGCCGATGGCCAGCGCCAGCAGAGCGGCCTGCCCGATCCAGATCAGTGATGCCGCCGACTGAAGAAAGATCGGCAGTCTGCCCGGCGAGGCGGACGGCTTTGAAACGCGGCGCCGGCGCTTCGTCCTGACCGCAACCTGCTCCGAAATTTGGGGGATTTCGGCTTCAGCCGGCCTTCGCAGGGCCGGTTCCTCAGCCAGTTGCCGGGCAATCGCCGTGTCGAGCGCACTCACGGTTGTCCGTCCCCCCTGCGTTTGCGGCCAAGCGAGACGATGCGATCCTTCGCATCGAGCAGCCTCGTCACCTTTGAGCCGAGGCTGAGCAGTGTCGCCAGCCGTTCCGTATCGAGTCGTTTGACGTCATCATACCAGTTCGTGAGCTGTTCGATGAGTCCGTTCATCTCCATAAGGCGGGACTGTGCGTAACGTTCCTCCTCGCTGCTGGGCTGCTGCATGAGAAGCTCGCGCAGCACCGAAAGGGTGGGATCGACCTCGCGCTTCTTGCGCTCCTCCGCCAGCGTGCGCAGGATCTGCCAGATGTCATCGGGTGCGGCGAAAAAATCGCGACGGTCGCCGGGAATGTGGCGCAGCATCACCAGATTCCACGCCTGAAGCTCGCGCAGCCCCATGGAAACGTTGGAGCGCGAAATGCCGAGCCCGTCCACGATCTGATCTGCGCAGAGAGGTTCCGGCGACACATAGAGCAGCGCGTAGATCTGGCCGACCGTGCGGTTGATGCCCCAGCGGCTGCCCATCTCGCCGAAGTGCAGCACGAAAGACTGTATGAGTGGCGGAAGGTTCATGGCGGACCAATTTTCAGAAATTTCTGAAAATTCAGTACGTCCCGCCACGCCAGAAGTCACTTGGGCACCATGTCGCACCCGTACACGTACGAAAGAAAATCCGTGCGAACATGAGGGAAAGCTGGCTTCGACCAGCGTCAGAAGCCGATCGTTTCCTCGAACCGGTCCCATGAGCGATACATTTCGTATCGCCCAACCCCGCGGATCGGCACATGGCCGTAATAGGGCGAAAGCTGCAACTCGGCCGCGATCTCGCCCTTGCCGGCGATCGCACCCGTGTAGATGGCCGATGCCAGCCCGGTGCGGTTCGCACCATGGTCGCAATGCACCAGAAGCGGCTTTTCCGCGTCGCGCATCAGGGCGGCAAGTTCGGCAGACTTTTCGACGGGCAGGCCCTTCGACGAGGACATCGGGAAATCGATGATCCTGATGCCGTGGCCCTCCGCCGCCGCGCGCGCTGCCAGCGCTTCGGCATCAGGGGTCTCGTTGCGCAGGTTGATGATGGTGCGGATCTGGTAGCGGTCCGCATAGGTCGCGACGTCGTCCCCGTCCGGTTGTCCGGAGCGGTAGAATTCGCCCGGTATCACCTCATGGAAGTTGCCGAGCAATTGCTGCACGCCCATATGAGCGCCCATCAACAGCGGGGCGCCGAGCAATACGGCCGCGAATACCCATATACGTCCCAATGCAGACTTCCCCGCCTTTGATCCCGGCTACCCCTGACAGCGAATTGCGACAGGAACAAGAATACGCCGTACGGCCATTGCCGCAGGCTCAGTTGCGGCCGGTCAGGCGGGTGAAATGGCCCATCTTGCGGCCGGGACGCGCCTCTGCCTTTCCATAGAGATGGACAAGGACGTCCGGTTCCGCCACGAGTTCAGGCACGCGCGCGACATCGTCGCCGATCAGGTTCTCCATCACGCAGGCGCTGTGATGGCGCGTGTCGCCCAGCGGCAACCCGGCAATGGCCCTGATGTGCTGTTCGAACTGCGAAACGACGCAGGCGGCTTCGGTCCAGTGGCCTGAATTGTGCACCCGCGGCGCGATCTCGTTGACCAGCACCGACCCGTCGTCCAGCACGAAGAACTCCACGCCGATGACGCCCACATAGCCGAGCGCTTCGAGTATCGAGGCGGCAGCCGCCCGCGCAACGTCGGCGGTAATGTCGGGAACGGCGGCAGGCACGGTGGAGGTGTGCAGGATGCCGTCGCGATGGACGTTGCGCGCCGGCGCATAGGTCTCCACCCTGCCGTCCGCGCCCCGCGCACCGATCACCGAAATCTCGCACCCGAAGGAAATGAGCCCTTCGAGGATCAGCGGCACCGACCCCATCGCCTCGAAGACGCCGGAATAGCTGCCGCTTTCCATATGGCGAAACACGCGCTGGCCCTTGCCGTCATAACCCATGCGGCGCGTCTTCAGCACGCCGTTGCCGCCGAAGCTGTGCAGGGCGGACGCAAGGTCCGCGTCGCTGTCGACGGCAAGGAAGGGGGCCGTGTCGATACCGATGCCGTTGAGGAACTGCTTTTCGCTCAGCCGGTCCTGCGACACCTCCAGCGCGCGCGGCGGCGGCAGAACGGGCACGCGCCCGGCGAGCCTCTCGGCGGCCTCCACCGGCACGTTCTCGAACTCATAGGTTATGACATCGCTGATTGCGGCCAGTTCGGCCAGCCCGGCCGGATCGTCATAGGCAGCCACGATCTGCCGGTTCGCCACCTGCGCGGCCGGGCAATCGGCCTGCGGCTCCAGCACGGCGATGCGGTAGCCGAGGCGGGCGGCTGCCATGGCCAGCATGCGGCCAAGCTGGCCGCCGCCAACGATGCCGATGGTCGATCCGGACGCCAGCATCACGCGTCGTCCTTCGGCTCGAGGGCAACCTTGTCCGTCTGCGCGGCGCGCCAGGCTTCCAGCCGCCCGGCCAGCGCATGGTCGGTGAGCGCCAGCACGGCGGCGGCCAGAAGTGCCGCATTGACCGCGCCGGCCTTGCCGATGGCCAGAGTGCCGACCGGAATGCCGGCCGGCATCTGCACGATCGACAACAGCGAATCCTGCCCCGACAGCGCCTTCGATTCCACCGGCACGCCGAACACGGGCAGCGACGTCATCGCCGCCGTCATGCCCGGCAGATGCGCGGCCCCGCCGGCGCCGGCCACCACAACCTTGTAGCCGGCAGCCTTCGCGCCGTGGGCAAAATCATAGAGACGTTGCGGCGTGCGATGCGCGGAAACGATGAGGCTTTTGTGGGACACACCAAGCTCGGCGAGCGTTTCGGCGGCGTGGCGCATGGTCGCCCAGTCGGACTGGCTGCCCATGATGATGGCGACATCGGCTTGTCGGTCGGTCAATGGCCTGCTCCCGTCAGCTAAAGCGGCGACGTAGCGGAATTTTCGCCACCCCGCAAGGACGAGAAGTGCGGCGGGCATTCCTGATCCCGTACTGTCGGAATTGACACGCCGTGCCAGCGATGCTTAGCGTCGCAACCGGAACTGGTTCCGATTACGGATGAAAAGGGAACACGGTCTGCCGCATTGCCGGCAAAGCCGCGACTGCCCCCGCAACTGTAGCCGCCGAGCCTCCCCCGATATGCCACTGGATCTTAACGGTCCGGGAAGGCGGCGGGAGGCAATGACGCGGAAGTCAGGAGACCTGCCGGTTCCGGTCACCCATGTCTGATCTCGGGGTGAGATCGGGCGCGGCCGTCCGCAGCGGTGACACGAAACGTGTTGCCGCGTGCCGGTACGGCCGGGGGTGCAGACTGCACCTCCCCTGCCTGCCAGTTCCCGGTGAAAGGCTGTTTTTCCGGGCGCACCCGTGCCCGGCAGGGGGAAATGACGATGAGAACAACGATTCTGGCGGCCGGCATCTGCTCGCTGACGCTTACCGGTACCGTCCGGGCGCAGGATGAAAGCCCGCAGGCCACCGATGTCATCGAGCTGAAGACAATCTCGGTAACCGCCAACCGCACCCCGACCCAAAAGAACAAGGTCGGCTCGAAGGTGGAGCAGATCACGCAGGCGGAAATCGGGGCGAAATCCCGTCCGGTCCTCAGCGACTATCTGAACCTGCTGCCCGGCGTTTCGGTTGCCAGAAATGGCGGCCTCGGCGGCACAACCGGCCTTTTCGTGCGCGGGCTTGGCTCCGGCTACGTCAAGACGCTCTACAATGGCATCGACATTTCCGATCCAACCGGCACACAGGTGCTGACGCATTACCAGTATCTTCTCACCGGCGGCATCAGCAATGTGGACGTTCTGAAGGGCTCCCAGAGCACCCTCTACGGTTCCAGTGCCATAGCCGGTCTGGTGAACATCTCGACACTCGGCCAACCGGACAGCGGCATTCACCATACGGTCGAGGCCGAGGGCGGTTCCTTCGGCACCGTGCGCGGCCGCTACGGATTTACCGCTGCGAACGAAGGATCGGGATTCGCGGGCAACATCTCGGGACTGCACACCGACGGCATCTCGGCCCGGGCAGACGGCCGGGAGCGGGATGGGCTCGACAGTCTGAATATCGACCTAACCGCCGAACACAGGATCAACGAAGCCTTTTCGGTCTTTGGCTCGGTCCTGCATCTCAATTCCAAGGCCGAGTTCGATGGCAACGGCCCCGACGATCCCGACAGCTATGAGCGGGCGAGGATGACCGGAGGCCGGTTCGGCCTCAATTTCGATCTCATGGACGGCAGGCTGAAGAACACCGTCTCCGCTCAAGGTTTCAAATCGGACCGTGAAAGCGTGTGGGACGGGTCTCCCAGCCTCTTCATCGGCACGCGGCAGAAGATCGACTATCAGGGGTCGTTCGAGGCGACGGAACGAGTTCTCCTGCAATATGGCCTCGACCATGAAAAACAGGAAGCCGACGATGCCGGCGGCGGCAGCCCGCTGGGCAAGTTCGACCTCACCGGCGCGTGGGCTCAGGCGGTCCTCGAACCGGTGAATGATCTGGTGCTCACCGCTGGGCTTCGCCATGACGAGCATTCCGAATTCGGCGGACACACCACCTATCGCGGCACGGCGTCCTACCTGTTTGCCATCACAGGAACCCGCCTTCATTCATCTTATGGAACAGGTTTTCTGGCTCCAAGCCTCTACCAGCTTTACGCCCCCTCCAGCGTCGGCAACCCGAACCTTCAGCCCGAGACGAGCCGCAGCTTCGACATCGGTGTGGAGCAGCAGTTGCTGGGCGGGGCGCTGACGGCCGATGTCACCTACTTCCACATCAGGGTGGACGACAAGATCGACTGGATAAACGATTTCAGCTATCCGTGGGGCGGCTACTACGACCAGACACCCGGCACCACGCGCTCGAAAGGTGTCGAAGCTTCCTTCACCTACGCCGCCACCGGCTGGCTCGACCTCGGCGGCTCCTACACCTATACGGATTCCCGCAAGGCGGACGGCACCCGCAACGTCCGTATTCCGCGACATGCCGTTGTCCTTTCGGCCGAAGCACGGCCCACCGAAAAATGGACCATTGGCGCAGACGTGAAATTCGTCGCGGATGTCGTGGACGGCGGCGCAAAGCTGGATGATTATGTGCTGCTCAACGCCAAAGTCGCCTACCAGCTCACGGAGTCCACGCAGATCTATCTTCGGGGTGAAAACCTGCTCAACGAGAACTACCAGACCGTGAAAGACTACGGCACACCCGGTATCGCTGCCTTCGCGGGAATCAAGGCGAAGTTCTAAAGCAGTTCCAGCAAAAGTGCGCAGCGGTTTTGCGTCCGGAACTGCGTGGAAACATGGAGATAGAGTATTGGAAGTGATCCCTTTTTCACCGGAAATGCTCTAGTGCCCGGAGGCAACCGCCGAAAGCATTCCCCTTTGCGCGCCATTTTTGCGGCATGGCGCGCAAATCTGCTGACGGCATTTGCCGTGGGTCTTTCGGTGATGCCGACCCTTGCGCAGGATACCGCGCCCCACCGCGTCGTTTCCATGAACCTGTGTACCGACCAGCTTGCCATGCTGATTGCCGGCGAGGGGCAGCTTCATTCCGTCTCCGTGCTGGCCAGCGACCCGCGCAGCTCGGCGATGGCGCGGCAGGCGGAAGCCTTCGTGATCAATCACGCGCTTGCCGAGGAAATCTTCCTCATGGAAGCCGACCTCGTTCTCGCCGGCACGTTCTCCTCGCGCGCCACCGTCGGGTTGCTGCGCCGTCTGGGATTCAGGGTTGAGGAATTCGCCCCGGCAACCTCCTTTGACGATGTCCGTAACCATATCGCCCGCATCGGTGAGCTCCTCCATCGCCAGCAGCGCGCCGCCGAACTGATCGCCGAGGTGGACGCCGGTCTTGCGCGTCTCGCCTCCGGCCCGCAATCCGGCCAAACCATCGCGCTGTACGAGCCAAACAGCTACACGGCGGGCAGCGGCACACTGGCCAACGAGATCTTCACCGCGGCGGGGTTGGTCAACATCGCCGAAAGGCTAGGAATCGCCGGCTCGGCGCGCCTGCCGCTGGAGCAGCTCATCATGGCAAAACCCGATCTGATCGGCCGTTCCAGCAGCGATTACGGCACACCGGCGCTGGCGCAGGAAAACCTCGTCCACCCGGCTTTCCGCGCCCTCGCAGGGCAGAAGGTCGTGGATCTGCCGGTCGCGAAAATGATCTGCGGGGCGCCCTTCACCCTTGATGCCGCCTTCATGCTGCAGGATGCGGCGAGGGAACAGAGCCAGCCATGAACGCCGATCGCCGTTACCATTTCCTGATCGCGCTGCTTGCCGCACTCACGCTGGTGCTGTTCCTGTTGTCGCTGACGGTCGGCCCGGCGGCCATCGGCTTTGGCGACAGCATGGCGGCTCTGTTCTCCGGCAAAGCCGATGGCGTTGCCCTCATCATGCGCGAGATCAGGCTGCCGCGCGCCATTCTCGGGCTGATGATCGGCGCGACGCTCGGCCTCTCCGGCGCTGTCCTGCAAGGCTATCTGCGCAATCCTCTGGCAGAACCCGGTCTGCTCGGCATCAGCGCCTCCGCCTCGCTGGGTGCCGTTCTTGCCATCTATACCGGCCTGTCCGCCGCCTTCCTGCTCGCTCTGCCGCTTGCCGCCCTTGCCGGCGCGGTAGCAGCCGTTCTGATCGTGCAGGCCCTTGCCGGTGCGCGGGGGTCGGCCCTCATCGTCATTCTCGCCGGTATTGCCGTCACCAGCTTCGCCGGGGCCATGACCTCGCTGGCGCTCAACCTGTCGCCCAATCCGTTCGCGGCCCTTGAGATCATGTTCTGGATGCTGGGCTCACTCACCGACCGCTCAATGACGCATATGTGGCTCTCCGCGCCCTTCATGCTGATCGGCTGGATCATGCTGGGCTCGCTGGGGCGCGCACTCGATGCGCTCACCCTCGGCTCCGAAACGGCTGCCTCGATGGGCATCGAATTGCGCCGCGTGCAATTGCTGGCCGTGTTCGGCACGGCCGCCAGCGTCGGCGCAGCGACGGCCGTGGCCGGTGCCATCGGCTTCGTCGGGCTGGTGGTGCCGCACATCCTGCGCCCGCTGGTGGGGGCGCGGCCGTCGCGCCTGCTGCCGGCCAGTGCGCTCGGCGGTGCATCCATGGTGCTCGGCGCCGACATACTGGTGCGCATCATCGCTCCCGAGCGCGATCTCAAGCTTGGCGTGCTCACCGCAATCGTCGGTGCCCCGTTCTTCCTCTGGCTCGTCTTCCGCACCCGCAGGAGCCTCACGTGACTCTGCTCTCGGTCGAAAACCTTTCCGTCAGGCTCGGGCACCGGCAGGTGCTGAACGGGCTGGGATTCGAGGTCGAAGCCGGCGAATTCGTCGGGCTGATCGGTCCGAACGGAGCGGGCAAATCCACCCTTCTGCGTTCGGTGCTCGATCTGGTGCCGACACAGGGCCATATCCGCCTGTCCGGTGAGGTCGCCGGAGCCATGAACGCGCGCCGGCGCGCGACCCGCGTTGCCTATCTGGCGCAGGAGCGCGAAATCGCATGGGCCGTGCCGGTGGAGACGATCGTGTCCCTCGGCCGCGAACCCCACCGCGCAGGCTTCGCCACGCTGAATGCACAGGACAGAACCATCATCGATGCCGCCATGCAGCGCATGCACATCGAAGCCTTCCGCGACCGTATCGCCACCGAGCTTTCCGGAGGCGAAAAGGCACGGGTTCTGACCGCGCGCGCACTGGCGCAGGATGCGCCGCTGCTGCTGGCCGACGAGCCGACGGCCGGCCTCGATCCGGCCCATCAGATTTCGCTGATGCGCCTGTTCGCCTCGCTTGCCGCGGGCGGAAAAAGCGTGGTCGCCTCTCTGCACGACCTTGGACTCGCGGCGCGCTGGTGTTCGCGCCTGCTGCTGCTTCATGAGGGCGGCATCGTGGCCGATGGTTCACCAAAACAGGTGCTCACCCCGCAGAACCTGCGCGACATCTATGGCGTGGAAGCCTTTTTTGGCGAAGCCGGTGCCGGGCCGGTGATCCAGCCGCTCGATCTGGCAGGGCTGCTGCCCTGATCAGCCCTGCACCCTGCCCGCCCCGGGCGGACGCTTGCGGGTGGCAAGGAAGCGACTGACGCGCGCACCCGGAGGGGGCGCCGCTACTTTCAGCGGCTTCATGCCGTCGTCCAGCTCGCCGGAGAGATCGAGCGTGGCGCGTTCGCCCACCGCATCAAAATTCTCCTCAAGCCAGTCGCTGGCCGCATCGCGCCCGAGATCGCGCAGATATTCCAGAAACGCCCATTCGGCGTTGATCTTGGAGGAAGCTGACAGCCCTTTGAACGCCGCATCGGCATCGATGCGATGCATGCGGATATCGCGATACTCGCCATGCGGCAGCCGCCCCGCCGCGATCAGTTCCTTGACGAAGGCAATGGCACGGAATTCGCGCAGCAAGGCTGCATTGAAGGCGATTTCGTCCATGCGGTTCTGGATCTCGCTGGAGCTGGTCGGCACGCCCTCGCGCTGCACCGGGTTGATCTGGACCAGCAGCACGTCCTCGGTCTCGGTGGCCCTGAAAAAGGGAAACAGTGCCGGATTGCCGCCATAGCCGCCGTCCCAGTAAGGCACGCCATCGATCTCGACCGCGCGGAACAGTTGCGGCAGGCAGGCGGACGCCATCACCGTGTCGCGGTCGATCTCGCCATCGGAAAAGACACGGATCTGGCCGGTCTCGACATTGGTGGCCGAGATGAACACCTGCATGGCCTTGCAGGAGCGCACATTGTCGAAATCGATCTCGCTTTCGATCACATCGCGCAGCGGATTGAGACCGAGCGGATTGGCCAGATAGGGCGACACCACGCGTGACATGGTGTCGAACCAGATGTAGCCGGGCGAATTCTCGATCGACCAGTTGCCCCACAGCACATCCCATGGCGTGCGCTGCACCGGGCTGAAACGGCCCTTTCGCGCCACGGCGCGCCAGAAATCCTCCAGCTTGGTGCGCGCGCCTTCGGCACCGCCGCGCACGAAGCCATCGGCCAGCGCAACCGCGTTCATGGCGCCCGCGCTCGTGCCGGAGACGGCGACAATGTCGAGCCTGTTGTCTTCCAGCAGGCGATCCAGAACCCCCCATGTGAAGGCGCCATGCGATCCACCGCCCTGCAAGGCGATGTTGATCTTCTTGCGCTGCACAGTGTTACCGTTGGCCCGCATATGCGATCCTTCCGAAGGCTGGGGAGTGAGTGGGGACGGGCGGCGCTTACTGCGCCACCCAGCCGCCATCGACGGAGATATGCGTGCCGTTGACCTGCGCGGCGGCCTCCGAGCAGAGGTAGGTGACAGCGGCTGCCACCTGCTCCACGGTGACGAATTCCTTGGTCGGCTGCCTGTCCAGCATCACCTCGCGAACGACCGTGTCGCGGTCCATGTTGTTGGCCTTCATCTGGTCTGGGATCTGCGCCTCGACCAGCGGGGTGAGCACATAGCCGGGGCACACCGCATTGCAGGTGATGTGGTTGCGCGCGATTTCCAGCGCCACGGTCTTGGTGAGGCCCATGATGCCGTGCTTGGCCGCGACATAGGCCGACTTGAACGGCGAGGCGACGAGCCCGTGGGCCGAGGCGATGTTGACGATGCGCCCGCCGCCTTCCCGCTTCATCAGCGGGATCGCCGCCGCAATGGTGTGAAAGGCCGAGGACAGGTTGATGGCGATTATGGCATCCCATTTCTCGACGGGAAATTCCTCGACCGGCGCCACATGCTGGATGCCGGCATTGTTGACGAGGATATCGACCGACCCGAAACGCTCGGCCGCCTTCGCCACCAGGGCGCGGCATTCGGCGGGCTTTGACATGTCGGCTCCGATATAGGCCGCTTCCACCTTGTGGTCGCGGGCTATTTCTGCCGCGACCTCATGGTCCTCCGGTCTGTCGGAAAACGAATTCACGACCACGTTGCAGCCCTGCGCGGCAAGCGCGCGGGCAATGGCGAGGCCGATTCCGGAGGTGGAGCCGGTTACAACTGCGGTTCTGGTGGCGCTCATGACGGTCCTTTCCGCGATGGGAGGGATAAAAATGCTGCGCTGCAATATATGCGACAAACGGTGCAAAACCAGCCCACTCTGGCGAAAAAGCGATATTTCGAGAATCCTTTGCCGCCCGATTGTTGACTGATAGGATCATGTATGAGCTTTCAGGCACTTCGCCGCAAAAGCATGTTCGAGAGACAACTCATGCACCCTGCCCTTTCCGCCCTATTCGGCAGCACGCTGGCCCTGGCCGGCCTCCTCTTATCCTCGCAGGCAATGGCTCAGGAGAAGCAGATCATTGTTTACAATGCCCAGCATGAAAGTCTTGCGAAGGAATGGGCTGCGGCCTTTACCGCCGAAACCGGCATCGGGGTGACGCTGCGCAACGGCGCCGACAGCGAGTTTTCCAACCAGATCGTGGCCGAGGGCAAGGCTTCGCCCGCGGACGTGCTCCTGACCGAGAATTCGCCCGCCATGACGCAGGTGGAGCAGGCCGGCCTGTTCGCTCCGGTAGATGCCGACACGCTGGCGCTGGTCGAGGAGCAATATCGCCCTTCCGGCGGCCACTGGATCGGCATCGCCGCGCGCAGCACCGTGTTCGCCTACAACAGCAACAGGCTGACGCAGGACCAGCTTCCCAACTCGCTGCTCGATCTGGCCGACCCGCAATGGAAGGGCCGCTGGGGCGCCTCGCCTTCGGGACCGGATTTTCAGGCCATCGTCAGCGCCCTCCTGCAACTGAAGGGGGAAGAATTAACGGCCGGCTGGCTGAAGGCGATGAAGACCAATTTCAAGGCCTATCGCGGCAACAACACCGTTCTGAAGGCGGTGAACAGCGGCGAGATCGATGGCGGCATCATCTATCACTACTACTGGTTCGGCGACCGCGCCCGCACCGGAGAAAACAGCAGTGACGTCGAGCTGCACTACTTCCGCAACGGCGATCCGGGCGCGTTCGTGTCCATCTCCGGCGGCGGCGTGCTGGCGTCCAGCAAGCACCCGCAGGAGGCGCAGGCGTTCCTGAAATGGATCGTCGGCAAGGGCGGTCAAAAGGTGCTGCGCGAAGGCACGTCCTACGAATACACGGTGGGCAGGGGCGAGCCTTCCAACGCCGCCCTCGTACCGCTTGAGGAGTTGCAGGCCCCGAAGATCGATCCGCAAACGCTGAATTCCCGCAAAGTGACCGACCTGATGACCGATGCGGGCCTGATGTAAACGCCCATGCGGACCTTGACCGACGGCACCCTGATTGCCGGGCCTGCCGCCGCGCGGCCGGCGGCGGCACCGTTGCGCTTCTCTTGGATCGGGTTCGCGGCGCTGCTGGTCACGCTGCTGACGCTGGTCCCACTCGCCTTCATCCTGTGGGTGACGGTGCAGACCGGCTGGCGAACGGCCATATCGCTCATCTTCCGCCCAAGGGTCGGCGAGCTTCTGGTCAACACGCTGCTGCTCGAACTGCTTGCCGTACCCGCTTGCGCGGTGCTTTCAGTGGCGCTTGGCTGGCTGACGGAACGCAGCGATCTGCCGGGTGCACGTCTGTGGTCATGGCTGTGCGTGGCACCGCTTGCCGTGCCTGCCTTCATCCATTCCTATGCGTGGGTCACCATCGTGCCCGGCCTCAACGGTCTTGGAGCCGGCGTTCTGGTCTCGGTGCTGGCCTATTTTCCCTTCCTCTACCTGCCGGTTTCGGCAGCCCTTAGGCGTCTCGACCCCGCGCTCGAAGACGCGGCGGCAGCGCTTGGCCATGGTCCGTGGAGCGTGTTCTTCCGCGTGATCCTGCCGCAGCTGCGGCTGGCGCTGTGCGGCGGCGCGCTGCTGGTTGGCCTGCATCTGCTTGCCGAATACGGGCTCTTCGTCTTCGTGCGCTTCGACACGTTCACCACGGCCATCGTCGACCAGTTCCAGTCCACCTTCAACGGCCCCGCCGCCAACATGCTGGCCGGCGTGCTGATCGCCTGCTGCTTCGCCCTGCTGGCGCTGGAAATGCTGGCGCGCGGCGACGAGCGCTATGCCCGCGTCGGCTCCGGCGCCGCCCGCCATCCGGCGAAGACAAGGCTCGGCCGCGCCGCCCTGCCCTGCCTGCTGATGCTCGCCGTGGTGATGGCGCTGTCGCTCGGTGTGCCTTTCTATACCATCGCCCGCTGGCTGTGGGCGGGTGGGGTCGCTGTCTGGCGCATGGACGAGATCGGCGCCGCACTCGGCCACACCACGGTGCTGGCGCTCGGCGGCGCGTTGCTCGCCACCCTTGCCGCCATTCCCATGGCGTGGCTGTCGATCCGAGCGCCGGGGCGCCTGCAACGCATGTTGGAAGGCTGCAACTACATGGTGGGGTCGCTGCCCGGCGTGGTCGTGGCGCTGGCGCTGGTCACGCTGACCGTGCGCTATCTGCTGCCGCTCTACCAGACGCTCGCCACCATCCTCATCGCCTATATGCTGATGTTCCTGCCGCGCGCCATCATCAGCCTGCGCGCCTCGATCGCGCAGGCGCCACCGGAGCTGGAGCAGGCAGCGATGAATCTTGGGCGACGCCCGTTCAACGCGCTGTGGTCCACCACCATCCGCCTTTCCGCACCCGGTGCCGCGGCTGGCATGGCGCTGGTGGCGCTCGGCATCCTCAACGAGCTGACCGCCACCCAGATGCTGGCCCCCAGCGGCACCCGCACGCTGGCGCTCGCCTTCTGGGCCTATAGCGGCGAGATCGACTATGCGGCCGCCGCACCCTACGCGCTGATCATGGTTGCGGCCTCGCTGCCGCTGACATGGCTGCTTTACGTGCAATCGAAGAAGATGGCCGGACAATGAGTTTTCTTCAGCTTTCCGGCCTGTGCCGAAACTATGGCCCCGTGGCAGCAGTGAACGGCATAGACCTTTCCGTCGCCGCCGGCGGCCGCACCGCCATCGTCGGCCCTTCCGGCTGCGGCAAGACCACGCTTTTGCGTCTCATCGCCGGCTTCGAGCCGCCCGATGCGGGCAGCATCGAACTCGATGGCGAGCCGCTTACCGGACCGGGCGCGTTCCTTCCCGCCTACCGGCGCCCTATCGGCCTCGTCGCGCAGGACGGCGCGCTGTTCCCACACCTCTCCGTCGCCGCCAATATCGGCTTCGGCATGCCCCGCGGCGGGCCGGACCGCGATGGCCAGGTCGAGCACCTAATCCGGCTGGTGGGCCTCGACGAAAGCTTCCTGCAACGGCGTCCGCACCAGCTTTCCGGCGGCCAGCAGCAGCGCGTGGCGCTGGCAAGGGCGCTGGCCCGCAAGCCGCGCCTGATGCTGCTCGACGAGCCGTTCTCGGCGCTGGATACGGGCCTTCGCGCGGCCATGCGCAAGACGGTCGCCGGCGTTCTGGATGCGGCCGGCGTCACCACCATCCTCGTCACCCACGATCAGGAGGAGGCGCTGTCCTTCGCCGATCAGGTGGCGGTGATGCGCGCGGGAAAGATCATGCAGGCCGGCTCTCCGCGTGATCTTTACCTCAGGCCCCGCGATCGCATGGTGGCGGAGTTTCTGGGCGAGGCAATCATCCTGCCAGCCCGCGTCGCAGCCGGCCACGCGCATTGCATTCTGGGCGCTATCCCCGTCGACCGCGACGAAAGCCGCCAGACGGCCGAAATCCTGCTGCGGCCGGAGCAGGTCGGGCTCGGGCCGGATCAGGCCGGCGGCACGAGCGCCATGGTGACGGATTCGGAATTCAGCGGACCGACCTGCACGCTCACGGTAGAGGTGGCCAACGGTGCGGGCGAAGCAGGCACTCTCGTCCTGCGCCAGCCTTCAGCCGGCGCGCCACAGGTCGGAACGCGCATCCGGCTTATCGTCAGCGGCAGCGCGCATCTGCTCAACTGATGCGCGCTGCCTGAAGCTTTTTACCGCGTGTTGCGGCGGCGGGCCGCCAGCGTGCGCAGGCGCAACGCGTTGAGGCGGATGAAGCCTTCGGCGTCCTTCTGGTCATAGGCGCCACGGTCGTCCTCGAAGGTGACGAGGTCGTCGCGGTAGAGCGACTTCGCCGACTTGCGGCCGGTGACGATGACGTTGCCCTTGTAGAGCTTCAGCCGCACCGTGCCTTCCACGTCTTCCTGGCTCTTGTCGATCAGCGCCTGCAGCATCTCGCGCTCCGGCGAGTACCAGAAGCCGTTGTAGATGAGTTCCGCATAGCGCGGCATCAGCTCATCCTTGAGATGGCCGGCGCCGCGATCCAGCGTGATCGACTCGATGGCGCGGTGCGCTGCGATCAGGATGGTGCCGCCGGGGGTCTCGTAGACGCCGCGGCTCTTCATGCCGACGAAACGGTTCTCGACCAGATCGATGCGGCCGATGCCGTTGTCGCGGCCGAGGTCATTGAGCGCGGCGAGCAGCGTGGCCGGCGACAGCTTCCTGCCGTTGAGCGCGACCGCGTCGCCCCTGAAAAACTCGATCTCGATCTCGGTTGCGGCATCCGGCGCATCAAGCGGCGAGACGGAGCGCTGGTGCACATATTCCGGCGGCTCCACCCACGGATCTTCCAGCACCTTGCCCTCCGAGGAGGAGTGCAGAAGATTGGCGTCGACCGAGAACGGCGCTTCGCCCTGCTTGTCCTTCGGCACCGGGATCTGGTGCTTTTCGGCGAATTCGATCAGATCGGTGCGCGACTTGAACGACCAGTCGCGCCACGGCGCGATGACCTTGATGTCGGGGTTGAGCGCATAGGCCGAAAGCTCGAAGCGCACCTGGTCGTTGCCCTTGCCGGTCGCGCCATGGGCGACGGCGTCAGCCCCGGTTTCCTCGGCGATCTGGACCAGATGCTTGGAGATCAGCGGCCGGGCGATGGAGGTGCCGAGCAGATAGGTGCCCTCGTAGAGCGCGTTGGCGCGAAACATCGGGAACACGAAATCCTTCACGAACTCCTCGCGCAGGTCGACGATGCGGATGTCCTTGATGCCCATCATCTCGGCCTTGCGGCGCGCCGGCTCCAGTTCCTCGCCCTGTCCGAGATCGGCGGTGAAGGTGACGACCTCCGCGCCCAGCTCGGTCTGCAGCCATTTCAGGATGATGGAGGTGTCGAGGCCGCCCGAATAGGCGAGCACGACCTTCTTGACGTCTTTCAGCTTGGTCATGGGCGTTTCCGATGTTCGTTCCGGGACTGCGGCGAGGCGCAAAAACTGCGTGGGCAGTCATAGCAGGAAAGCCGCGCCGGACAAGCGCCCAGGAAGCAGGAACGGGAGGCAGCAAAGCCGCGCCGGCAAAGCGTCCGGACGGAATCTCAGCAGGTGCCTGCTGCTTCGGCAGAGTGCGCAACAAAATGACGAAATGTGCTCAATATAAAACCTTTTCTTGTGAATCTGCACTTTTTCGTGCATTTCATGGCCCGCGCCCGCCAGGGCGCATCATTACCACCCGAACTGACAGGATCATATGATGGCGGAAGAAAGTCTTCTTGATAGCGCACTGGTACGTCTGGACGATGCCGCAAGGCACCTCAATGTCGACGCCGATGTCATCGAGAAGCTGAAATATCCGCGAGAGACGACCAAAGCCCGCCTCATGATCCGCATGGACGACGGTTCGCGAAAATCCTTCCTGGCATGGCGATGCCGCTATGACGACACCCGCGGCCCGACCAAGGGCGGCATCCGCTTCCATCCCGACGCGACGGCCGAAGAAGTCGAGATGCTGGCCTTCTGGATGACGTTCAAATGCGCCGTGATGAACCTGCCCTATGGCGGCGGCAAAGGCGCCGTTCAGGTCGACCCGCGCCAGCTCTCCAAGGCCGAGCTGGAGCGCCTGTCGCGCGCTTACATTCAGGCTTTCGCCGGCATTATCGGGCCGGACCGCGACATTCCCGCACCCGACGTCTACACCAACTCCATGATCATGGGCTGGATGGCTGACGAGTACAGCCAGATCGTCGGCAAGAGCTCGCCTGCCGTCATCACCGGCAAGCCGCTGGCGCTCGGCGGCTCCGTCGGCCGCGGCGACGCCACCGCGCGCGGCGGCTACTATCTGGTGCGGCATCTGGCGCAGGAACTGGGCCTGAACGGCAAGCTTCGCATCGCCATTCAGGGCTTCGGCAACGCCGGCCAGTACATCGCCTCGCTGCTCGCCGGCGACGGCCACACGATCGTGGCCGTCTCGGATTCCGGCGGCGCCGTGCATTCGGCAGAAGGGCTGAGCCTCGACACCCTGATGGCGGCCAAGAACGATAACCGTTCGGTCGTCTACACTGCCGGAAAGGATGGCCATGAGGCCATTGCCGCCGACGATCTGGTCGGCGTCGACTGCGATATCCTTGTGCCAGCGGCGCTGGAAAACATGATCCACAAGCACAACGCCCACACCGTGAAGGCGCGTCTCGTCCTGGAACTCGCCAACGGCCCGGTAACGCCCGAAGCCGACGAGATCCTCGCCGAACGCAACGTCGTGGTGCTGCCCGATATTCTGGCCAATGCAGGCGGCGTCACCGTCTCCTATTTCGAGTGGGTGCAGAACAAGCAGGGCTATTACTGGGAGCTGGAGGAAATCCACACCAAGCTGCGCACCATCATGGAGCGCGAAGGCCGGGCCATCTGGCAGCTTTCGGTCGACCGGGGCACCACGCCGCGCACGGCCGCCTATGTCCACGCGCTGAACCGGCTGGCTGAAGCGATCGAGGCCCACGGCACGCAGAGCTATTTCGACAGCTGACCCCATCTCGAACTGCATTCGCAGATCGGATATAAGAGGGCGTCGCGCAATGCGGCGCCCTTTTCTTTTGCGCTTCTCTCAGGCAGGCCCGCCCATGAATTTCATTCCCGACGCAACCGTGATGGTGCAGTTCGCCATCGCCACCGTTGTCCTGACGATCACCCCGGGCCCGGACATGACCCTGTTCGTCGGACGGGCCCTGTCGCAGGGAAAAGCCGCCGGCTTTGCCTGCGCCTTCGGAGCCATGACAGGCATCGTCTTCCACACCGCGCTGGTGGCGCTCGGTCTGTCGGCCCTGATCGTGGCCTCACCGCAGGCCTTCTTCGTGCTCAAGATCGTCGGCGCGCTCTACCTGATCTGGCTCGCCTTTCAGGCGATCCGTCATGGATCGGCCTTCTCGCCGGAGGTGACCGGCAAGGCGCCGCGCTCGCTCGCCCGCAACTGGGCGACAGGGCTGGGCATCAACCTGCTGAACCCCAAGATCATCCTGTTCTTCATGACCTTCCTCCCGCAATTCGTATCGGCGCACGATCCCCATGCGCCCGGCAAGCTGTTCTTCCTTGGCCTGATGTTCATCCTCATTGCGCTGCCGTTCACTGCGACCATGGTGATCGCGGCGGACCGTCTGGCAAACCTGCTGAAGAAGAGCCCGCGCATCACGCGGCTCACGGATTATCTGTTCGCCGGCGTGTTCTCGGCCTTCGCGATCAAGATCCTGACGACTCAGGCGAAGTAGGCGGAAGCCGGTCGCGGTTGCGCCCACGCCAGTCCGGCGTCCACATGCCGGACACCAGCCAGTAGGCCAGCCCGCCGACAAGCCCGCTGCCGATCATCGCCAGAAGGATGGCGGTGTCTTCGGAACCATCCGCCTGTCCCGTCCCTCCGTAAAACAGCCCGGCGAATGCCGCCGCAACAACCCCGCCGGCAATCGCATAGAACAGCCAGTCGCGCCGACCGAGAAACTCGCCCACGACAATGGCGACAGCCGCCGGCCAGAAGTTCAGATGAGCGATGAACAGGGCAAAGATCGGCACGGCCACGACCATGCCGGCATTAAAGGTGGAAAGCTCCTGTTCCTGCGCCAGCCCGGACCAGCCGAGAAACAGGACGTAGAGGAATAAACTGGCGGCGAGGCAGGCGGCCGCATAACCGGCGACCACCGTCGCAAAGCGAAGCAGGACCCTCAGCAGATCGCTCAAGCCTCGCCGTGCCCGGCGATCATCATCGCCTCCAGCGCCAGCCTGTCCACCTTGCGCATGCGCTCCGATTCCGACTTGAGCTGGCCGCAGGCGGCGAGAATGTCGCGCCCGCGCGGCGTGCGGATCGGCGAGGCATAGCCGGCGGCGTTGATGTAGTCGGCGAAACGCTCGATCGTCTCCCAGTCCGAGCACTGGTAGTTGGTGCCCGGCCACGGGTTGAACGGGATCAGGTTGATCTTGGCCGGAATGCCCTTCAGCAGCTTCACCATCTGCTTTGCGTCTTCGAGGCTGTCATTGACGTCCTTGAGCATCACATATTCGAAGGTGATGCGGCGCGCATTGGACAGGCCCGGATATTCGCGGCAGGCTTTCATCAGCTGTTCGAGCGGATACTTCCTGTTGATCGGCACCAGAAGGTCGCGCAGATCGTCGTTCACAGCATGCAGCGAGATCGCAAGCATGACGCCGATCTCCTCGCCGGTGCGGTAAATCTCCGGCACGACGCCGGAGGTGGAAAGCGTGATGCGCCGCTTCGACAGCGACAGCCCGTCTCCGTCGGAGGCGATCAGCAGGGCCTTCTTCACCGCCTCGAAATTGTAGAGCGGCTCGCCCATGCCCATCATGACGATGTTGGACACCTTGCGTCCTTCCGCCGGCACGATGGCGCCTGCCGGCGTATCGGTGTCGGGAAAGTCGCCCAGCCGGTCGCGCGCGGTGAGCAATTGCGCCAGAATTTCCTCGGCGGTCAGGTTGCGCACCAGCTTCTGGGTGCCAGTATGGCAGAAGGAGCAGGTCAGCGTGCAGCCGACCTGACTGGAAATGCACAGCGTTCCGCGCCCCTCTTCCGGGATATAGACGGTCTCGATCTCGACCGGGCGACCCGCGCCGCGCGGCGGAAAACGGAACAGCCACTTGCGCGTGCCGTCGTTGGAGATCTGCTCCTCGACGACTTCCGGTCGCGCAACGGTGAAACTGCGATCCAGCGCGGCGCGCAGATCCTTGGAGATGTTGAACATCTGCGCGAAGTCTGAAACGCCGCGCACATAAAGCCAGTGCCAGAGCTGCTGCACACGCATCTTCGCCTGCTTTTGCGGCACGATACCGGCCTCGACCAGCGCATCAGCCATTTCCTCGCGCGACAAACCGATCAGCGACGGCTTCTCAGGCGCTGGACGAATGCGCAGCGCATCGCGCGCGCCGGCAGGAATGAGATCGAATGAAAGGCTCATGATGCCCAATATAGGTGCTTTGCGGCCGATTGCAGCAGCAGATCCGGGATGAAGCGCGCCCGATAGCACAAGTTTGACCCGGAGTCATCGCCCCCAAAAGACAGGGGCCCCCAAGTCATGCCCCCAAAGTCAGGGCCCGCACTCATGGCCCAGTGTCGTCACATGTGCCGCGAACAAAAAAGCCGGGCCCAAAGGACCCGGCTCGCATTCCGATTGGCGGAACAGGCTTACTTGCAGCTGGCGATGGAGCCGAGGGCCGCGGAAATGCCCTTGAGCGAGAACACGTAGCTGGTGGTGTTGCCGCGTCCCGACTTCGCCTGCACCTTCATGTCCGCGCCGGCGCGCATGGCGGCGATGAGCTGCGGCTCGTCGGCGGCATTCTCGACCCATGCGGACTTGCCGCGCGTGAACATTGTGAAGGACCTGTCGCCCACGCTGACGGTAACCTTCGAGTTGGCCTGAAAATCATAGCCTGCAATGAATTGCGGCTCGTAGCTGACCTGCTGTCCCGGGCGCTGCGACACGAAGAAGAACATGTCGCCATGATTGAGCGTCGGAGGCTGCTTGTCGGTGGGAACGGTCAGCACGTAGCAAACCTTGCCGCCGGAAGCCTGATAACTGTAGGTGCCCCACGCATTGTGCTGGCCAATCTTGGTCGCTTGCTGGGCCAGAACGGGCGAAGCCGTGGCGAGCATGATCAGACCAGAAACTGTAGCAATCAATCGGCGCATTGTGATTCCCATATTCCAAACAGTGGGGAGCAGGCCGGCGTCTCGCCCTGCCCGATCTCTTCAATTTGATTTAATCTGGGTTACCAAAGCGTGAAGACCGCAAAAGAAAATGGACTTCCGCCATAGAAACCGCCGCCATCTCCGCGCTTTTCCCGCAATTTGTCGTTTTGCGGGGTCCGGCGCGACGTCCCTGCCGGCGACTTGGACTGGAGGAAAAAGGCAAGAATTTGACTTTTATCCAAATTGAACGCGAAGCGGCCCCGGAACCGGAGTTCGGGGGCCTGCCAAACCATCGTAATAAAGCATGTCGCCCGAAAGCGTGACGCGGTTTCGGGAAAACGACATGCTTAAGAGATTGAAATCAGGCGTCTTCGGCCAATGCGTCTTTCGCAGCCGCCTTATGGGCGGGGGTGATGTGCGTCCTGACAGCGGCGATTGCAGCGCTCAGCACCGCAATGTCATCGGTGAAGCCAAGGCCGAAGATCACATCGGGGATGGCATCCACCGGCAGCACGAAGTAGCCGAGCGCAGCAATGAGAATGCCCTTGGCTCTCAGCGGCGTATTGGCGTCCAGTACGCAATAGTAGGCAGCGACGACATCTTCCATGAACGGAACTTGGCGCGCGGCTCTTTTGGCGGTGCGCCAGAATTTTTCGCGCACCTCCTGTTCGCCGCCAACCTTGTCCGCGAAGCCGAAGAGATCGAAAACGGTCCTTTCAGCCATGTGCCAGCATCTCCTTCAAACGGCCCGCCTTCTGCCGGCCCTTGCCGGTAATGTGGTGGGGCGAAGGGCGCGGTGCAAGATTTTCGCGTCTCAAACAGGGTTCAGGCGCCGAAAATCCGGTCGATGCGGCGCGCGAGGCCGAAGTCGAGTTCAGTGAGCCCGCCCGCAGCATGGGTGCTGAGCCGGATATCGACGGTCTTGTAGACGTTCGACCATTCCGGGTGATGGTCCATTTTCTCCGCCGCCAGCGCCACCCGCGTCATGAAGGCGAAGGCTTCGGAAAAATTGCCGAAGCTGAAACGCCTTTCGATGGCCAGCCGGTCCTCGCTCAGCGCCCAGCCGGGACGTTCCTCAAGCGACGTGGTGATGGCGTCCGGTGCCAGTTTCTCTCGTGCCATGGCCTGTTTCCGTGTTATCCGCGTGGAACAACTGAACATAGGGCCTGCCGTGATGGACGCCAAACCGAAAAGCTCGATCCTGTTCGTGTGCCTCGGCAACATCTGCCGCTCACCGCTGGCGGAGGGCGTTTTTCGCACTGTTGCCGCAGAACGGGGGTTCTGTGACCTGTTTGTGCCGGATTCTGCCGGAACCGGCGGCTGGCATGCCGGGTCGCCACCCGATCCGCGCTCCATCGCCGTGGCCGCGCGCTATGGCGTCGACATTTCGGGCCAGACCGCGCGGAAGGTCGATGCCGGGGATTTTTCCCGCTTCGACCTCATCCTTGGGATGGACCGCTCCAATGTGCAGGACCTGCGCCGCATGGCACCGCAGGACGCACAGGCGCGCATCCATCTCTATCTCGACTACACGCTGGGAACCGTGCGCGACGTTCCGGACCCCTATTATGGCGGGGCGGACGGCTTCGAGAAAGTCTACCGCATGATCCGCGAGGCGTCGGAAGCACTGTCGACGCGGCTTACCGCGACACTGCCGGTCAGCGGCCAGGCTTCCTCGACGATATAGGGTCCGCCACCCACCGAATCGCGTGACGACATCAGCACGAAACGGCCGACCTTGAAGGGCGTGGCGGAGAAATTGCCGCGTGCCGACAGGTAGCGCGCCACCTCGGCGGGGTTCGAATTGCGCAACCTTGCCAGCGTCACATGCGGGGTGAACTTGCGCGGATCGGCACCTATCCCGAGGCGCTGGCAGATGCGGTCGATCTCCGCCTGCAGAGCGGAAAGATCCGGCGAGGCCGTAACCCCCGCCCAGATCGAGTGCGGCTTCTTCTGGCCGAAGGCTCCAACCCCGGTGAGCGCCAGCGTGAAGGAAGGCCGGCGCACCCGGTCGAGCGCGTCGGCTATGTCGTCGGCCACATGGCCCTCGACATCGCCGATGAAGCGCAGCGTGATGTGATAGTTTTCGACGTCGATCCAGCGGGCGCCGGGAAGGCCGCCCCGCAGCAGGGAGAGCGATAGCGCGGCATCACGCGGAATTTCGAGAGCGGTGAAAAGACGCGGCATGGCATAGCCTCCTGTCCTCGAATCGAAACCCTGTATGTCAGCGGACCACCGATAGAACGGTTCGGCAAGCTAATTATTCGGCCTCCGCCGTTTCCGCTGGGGAAAGACAAAACCGTGGTCAGTCCTTCGGCAGCGCTGCAATCGCCTTCTCGACGGTGGGCAGGATCCGCCCGACGATCGTGCGGATACCGTCGGCGCTCGGGTGCATGCCGTCCTCGCTCAGCAGATCCTGCTCGGCGGCGACGCCGTCGAGAAAGAACGGATAGAGGATGACGCCGTGCTTCTGCGCCAGGTGCGGATAGAGCGAGCCGAAGGCCTCGCCATAGGCATGGCCGAGATTGGGGGCGGCCACCATGCCCGCCAGCAGCACATCGATGCCGCGCCCCTTCAGCCGCGCGAGCATCTCGTCGAGGTTCTTTTCGACGATCGCCGGATCGATGCCGCGCAGCATGTCGTTGGCGCCGAGTTCGAGAATGACCAGATCGGTCCCGTCCGGCACCGACCAGTCGAGACGGGCGAGCCCGCCGCTGGAGGTGTCGCCGGAAACGCCGGCATTGGCGACAACCACGTCATGGCCCCTGGCCCTGAGAGCATCCTGCAGCTGCTCGGTGAAACCTTCGCCCGGCCCCAGCCCGAAACCGGCCATCAGGCTGTCGCCGAAGCCGACGATCTGCACAGCATCCGCCCGAGCCGGGACGGCAAATGAAAACATCGCCCCGACAAACATCGCGCACCACACCGAGGCAGGAAACAAAAACGTGTATTTGAAAGCCATGCTTTTGCCCCCATATGTCCGATGCATTCTCGCTTAAGGGCGTTTGCCCTTCCCTCCATATAGGATCAATCCGTTTTGACAAAAGCCGTCATCGAACTGGAAAACGTATCGCTGACGCTGGGCGAAGGCGCATCCTCGGTGCATGTGCTGAAGGGCATCGATCTGACCGTCCGGGAGGGCGAGATCGCCGGTATCGTCGGCCCCTCCGGTTCCGGCAAGTCGACGCTGCTGATGGTTCTGGCGGGCCTCGAGCGCGTCGACGACGGCCGCGTGACGATGGCCGGCATGACGCTGAACGGCAAGAGTGAGGACGAGATCGCCGCCTTCCGCGGCCGCAATATCGGCATCGTGTTCCAGTCCTTCCACCTCATTCCCAACATGACGGCGCTGGAAAACGTCGCCGTGCCGCTGGAGCTGGCCGGCCATCCGGAACCCTTCAGGGTGGCAGAGCAGGAACTGGTGGCGGTGGGCCTTGGCGAACGCCTGACCCACTATCCGGGCGAGCTTTCCGGCGGCGAGCAGCAGCGCGTCGCCATCGCCCGCGCGCTCGCCCCTTCCCCGCCGATCCTGATTGCCGACGAGCCCACCGGCAATCTCGATCAGGCGACGGGCCGGCAGATCGCCGACCTCCTGTTTTCCAAGGCAGCCGAGCGCGGCATGACGCTGGTGCTCGTCACTCACGATCCGGCACTTGCCGCGCGCTGCTCGCGCCGCATCGCCATGCGCTCCGGCCGCATCGAGAGCGGGGAGACGGAGGATAGCGGGCCCGCGCTGGCTGCGACGGCGATCGCATGATGACGATGTCCCGCCAGCTTGCGCTTGCCTGCCGCTTTGCCCTGCGCGAAATGCGCGGCGGCCTTTCCGGCTTCGCCATTTTCCTCGCCTGCATTGCGCTCGGCGTTACAGCCATCGGCGGCGTCAATTCCGTCGCCCGTTCGATCAGCGACGGCGTGGCAGCGCAGGGCCAGCCTCTGCTCGGCGGCGACCTGCGCTTCCGCCTCAGCCAGCGCGAGGCGAACAGCGCCGAACTCGGCTTCCTGAAAGCTGCAGGTGACGTGTCGGCCAGCGCCAGCATGCGCTCCATGGCCCGCCTGCCCGACAGCTCCGATCAGGCGCTGGTCGAGGTCAAGGGCGTCGACAATGCCTATCCACTTTACGGCACGCTGGAGACACAGCCGGCTTTGGCGCACGAAGAGCTTTTCAGCGAGAGCGCCGGCGCCTTTGGCGCTGCCGCGCCCGACCTTCTGTTCGAGCGTCTTGGGCTGAAGGTCGGCGACCGCGTCATGCTCGGCAACGCGACCTTCGAGCTGCGCGCCGTTCTGATGAGCGAGCCGGATGCCGTTTCGGAAGGTTTCGGCTTCGCCCCGCGCCTGCTCGTCTCGCTGGAAGGGCTGCAGGCTTCCGGCCTTGTCGTGACGGGCAGCCTTGTCGAACATTCCTACAAGCTGAAACTGGAGCCCGGCGCCAGCGATGCCCGGCTTGCGCAGGTGGAGGCACAGGCGCGCACAGCCTTCCCCGAAGCCGGCTGGTCGATCCGCAACCGCTCCAATGCCGCCCCGGCGCTTTCAGCCAATATCGAGCGCTTTTCGCAGTTTCTCACGCTGGTCGGCCTCACCTCGCTTGTGGTCGGCGGCGTCGGCGTCGCCAATGCGGTGCGCGCCTATCTCGACGGCAAGCGCGGCGTCATCGCCTCCTTCAAGAGCCTTGGAGCCTCCGGCCGCTTCGTCTTCACCGTCTATCTCGTGCAGACGCTTCTGATCGCGGCGATCGGCATCGCCGCCGGCCTCGTGCTGGCCGTATTGATGCCCTTTGCCGCCTCCGGCGCGCTGCAGGCAGTCATTCCCGTGCCGGCGGAAGCGGGCATCTATCCGGGCGCACTCGCGCTTGCCACCGCCTTCGGGCTGCTCGTCACGCTGGCCTTTGCGCTCATGCCGCTCGGCCGTGCCCGCGATGTGCCGGCCACCGCCCTGTTCCGCGAACTCGGCTTCGAGGCGCGAGGGCGGCCGCGGTTCGTCTATCTCGCGGCCACCGCAGTCATCGCCCTGTCTCTGGCCGCACTTGCCATCTTCACGGCCCACGACCGGCGCATCGCCGTCACCTTCGTCGGCGCGGCGGTGCTGTCCTTTCTCGTCCTGCGCCTCGTGGCATGGCTGGTGCAATGGCTGGCCAGAAGGGCGCCGCGCGTGCGCTCCACTTCGTTGCGGCTGGCGGTCGGCAACATCCACCGGCCGGGCGCGCTCACCCCCTCGGTGGTGCTGGCGCTGGGGCTCGGCCTCACGCTGCTCGTCACGCTGGCGCTCATCGACGGCAATCTGCGCCGCCAGATTTCCGACAGCCTGCCGGAAAAGGCACCCAACTTCTTCTTCGTCGACATACAGGCCGCCAACGTCGAGGCCTTCTCCACGCTCATTGCAAGGGAAGCGCCTCAGGGCACACTGGTGAAAGTGCCGATGCTGCGCGGTCGCGTCACCGCGCTAAACGGCACCGATGTGCGCGAACTGGACATTCCGCCGGCCGGCGCATGGGTGCTGCGCGGCGATCGCGGCCTCACCTATGAGGCCGAGCAGCCGCGCAACGCCTCCCTGACGTCGGGAAGCTGGTGGCAGGCCGATTACACGGGCGAGCCATTGGTTTCATTCTCCGCCAAGGAAGGCGAGGAACTCGGCCTCGCGGTCGGCGACACGGTGACAGTCAACGTGCTCGGCCGCAACCTCACGGCGCGCATCGCCAATTTCCGGCAGGTGCAGTGGGAAACGCTCGGCATCAACTTCGTCATGGTGTTCTCGCCGAACACATTTGCGGGCGCGCCGCATAGCTGGCTGGCCACACTTTCCGACGACACGGCCACGGTGGCGGACGATGCACGCATCCTCAACGCCGTAACCCGCGCCTTTCCAGCGGTGACGACGGTGCGCGTCAAGGATGCGCTCGACATCGTCAACCAGCTCGTCGGCGAGTTGGGCACGGCGATCCGCGCCGCCGCCGGCGTGGCGCTGATCTCGTCGGTGCTGGTGCTGGCCGGCGCGCTTGCCGCCGGCAACCGCGCCCGCATCCACGACGCGGTGGTGCTGAAGACGCTGGGCGCCACGCGGCGCACGCTGATTTCCGCCTTTGCGCTGGAATATATGCTGCTCGGCCTCGCCACCGCCGTTTTCGCCCTCGCGGCCGGCGGCGTGGCGGCGTGGTATGTCGTCACGCAGATCATGACGCTGCCCTCGCAGTTCTCGGTCGAGGTCGCGCTCGGCACCATCGTTCTGGCGCTGGTACTGACCGTCGGCATCGGCCTTGTCGGCACATGGAGGGTGCTGGGACACAAGGCGGCACCCGTTTTGCGCGACCTGTGAATCACCGGCCGCGCGAAAAAGAGCCGCTCCGGCGCGGAAAGAGCACAGCAGAGCTGCCGGCCAGCCCTGCATTAACCATAGGGGCCGGCGCAGATCAAAAATTCGCGATTTGGGGCCTCACGAACGATTTCCTCCGGTTACGGGTCTTGTTCCGGACAAAAAGAACCCTCATATTCCGGGCAGGCATGCTGGAGGCCCCGCCAGCGGCGCCTGGGCACGCGCCCGACACCGGACGGGGCAAGAAGCAACAGAGGACTACAATGGCTGACCCCCTTCACAATTACCAGACGCGTACGGCCCCCTACGGCCGCGCCGACATGGCTATCGACGAGGGCCTGCGCGCTTACATGCTGCGCGTCTACAACCTGATGGGCATGGGCCTGCTGATCACCGGTCTTGCGGCCGTCGCCACCATCATGCTGGCCACGACCAATAACCCGGCCGCAGCAGTCGCCACGCTGCCGAGCGGCCAGATGCTGACCTCTTTCGGCTATGCCATCTTCGCATCGCCGCTGAAGTGGGTTGTGATTCTCGCTCCGCTGGCCGCCGTGTTCTTCCTGTCGTTCCGCGTCCAGTCGATGAGCGTGGGCGCGGCTCAGCTCACCTTCTGGGTCTATGCGGGACTGGTTGGCCTGTCGCTTTCGTCGGTGTTCCTGATCTACACCAGCGCCTCGATCACGCAGACCTTCTTCGCCACCGCGGCCGCCTTCGGCGCACTGTCGCTCTACGGCTACACCACCAAGCGTGACCTGACGGCCATGGGCTCGTTCCTGATCATGGGCCTGTTCGGCCTGATCATCGCCATGGTCATCAACATCTTCCTGCAGTCTTCGGCCCTGTCCTTCGCGGTTTCGGCCATCGGCGTGCTGATCTTCGCCGGCCTTACCGCCTACGACACGCAGAAGATCAAGGAGATGTACTACGAGTCCGACGACGCCGACGTGGCCGGCCGCAAGTCGATCATGGGCGCCCTGACGCTCTATCTCGACTTCATCAACCTGTTCATGTTCCTGCTCCAGTTCATGGGCGACCGCCGCTGAGCGAAGGCAACGAACGAAATGAAAGGGCGGCCCACCAGCCGCCCTTTTCTTTTGCCTCATGACCGCGCATATGTTCCTCGGCTCCAGCATCCCGGACACATCAGATGATACGCACGGCGACCCCGGACGATCTTGCCTCGATCACGGAAATCTACCGTGACGCCGTTCTCAACGGTACCGCCACCTACGAGCTTGAACCGCCCTCGTTGGAAGAAATGCAGGGCCGTTTCGAGGCGCTGCGCGCCAGCGGCTATCCGTTTCTGGTCGCAACGGACGACAATGGAACCGTGCTCGGCTACGCCTATGCCGGTCCCTTCCGGGCACGCCCCGCCTATCGCTTCATCGTCGAGGATTCGATCTACATCTCCCCTGAAGCCAAGGGGCGCGGCCTCGGCACCGCCCTGATGCGCGAACTCATCGAAGAGGTGCGTGAACTGGGCTTTCGCCAGTTCGTCGCCGTCATTGGCGACGGCACACCAGACAGCCCGTCGGTGCGCCTGCACGAGAAGCTCGGCTTCCGCCACACCGGCAAGCTCGAAGGATCGGGCTACAAGCACGGCCGCTGGCTGGACACGGCCTTCATGCAGCTTGAGATGAACGGCGGCGCAAAACAGCCGCCGGATCCTGACTCATGGCCGGAAAAGGCTCTGAAGGACGGCTGAGCCTTACGCCTTCACCAGCTTCAGCCTGTTGTCGAAAACCCCCAGCACCCGCGCCAGCTCGTGCCCCCGCTTGAGGATGCGCCCGCCCGCGGCGATCACCGAAAAAGCGCCCTGACGCTTCGCCAGCTTCGGGTCCTTGACGATCTGGAAAAGGGGCACCTCACTGGCGCGCCGGTAGACGGAAAAGATCGCGCGGTCCTCCAGATGATCGATGGCGTAGTCCTTCCACTCATTGGCCGCGACCATGCGTCCATAGAGCCGCAGGATCAGGTCGAGTTCGCGGCGATCGAAGGAGACCGGCATGCCGAGGCGCTCGCGGCGCGCCTCCTGAAGCGGGATGAGTATTGCGGAAGCGTCTCCTTCTCCCGCGCCCGCACTGCCTTCGCTCATGCCAGATTCCTTGCAAATGCAACTGCAATCCTGACAGGTTCGCCCTTTCCGGCAGCAATTGCAAGTACGCCGGCTATCGTGGCCCCGGACCGGGAACAGGGGGGTGCTTCTGGATTGTCGGGACGTCTTGTGAAAAATGGGAAGCGGGTCTGGCAATCGAAACGATGCCTCCAGACTGTTCGTTCAGCGTAAACCGGCGCTTACATTTGTGAAAGCCTGTAGAAATTGGTGATCTTTCGTCACATTTTCGCCACTTTTTATCCGCGCTTCCGCCCCATTGTGAAACGACTCTGTGCTCGTTGCCTGAGACGGTTCGGTCCGGCACTTGCCTGTAACCCCCAAGCCCCCCGCCCACGGGCCTGAGTCGGATCGAACCAACCTCGGCATGCCCGCCGAGCCGGCCTCTCCCTCACAAATCCTGTTTCTCTGAAATTCCTGCGGCTCAGCGCTTCGGGCTGTTGATGACCGCCGCCCCGATGATGGGGCCCGGCAGCCCATCATTCGCCACCGATTGCAGCAGCACGGCGCATCCGCCTTTCTTCATCACTTCACTGGCCGGCAACTCGTAGCGAAGCGCCTTGCCATGCCACATGCCCGCGGTCTGCATGGAAGAAACCGCGTTCCAATATGTCATCTCGCGGCCGCGGTTGCGTCCCCGGCCGATCTCCACGGTCTGCGGCGGCTCGAAATAGGCAAGCACCAGATGCGCCGTATCCGGCAGGTCGGAACCGGCTTCCGCCTCCCCGGTTTCGATGACCACGCCATCGCCCTCGCGCGCCACGCGGATCGGCACCACCATGCCGTTGCCGGAAGACTTCAGCATGCCCATGGCCCCCTGAACCGCGTTGCGGTTCGCGCCATTGACATGGGTTCGGCCATTGATCACCGCCTGTGGCGTATAGATCGATCGCGCCCCGAAGGCGCGCATATAGGCATACTGGCGCTCGGTATTATCCTTCGTGCTCAGCGTGTCATGCCAGCCTAGATAGTCCCAGTAGTCGACATGATAGGCGAGCGCGATGACATCGTCCTTACCGGCCAGCTCGGCAAAGAACTTGTCGGCCGGCGGGCATGAATTGCACCCTTGGCTCGTGAACAGCTCCACCACCCCGACGGGCTTTGCGAAACCGGATGTTTCGCTTTCCTGCGCCGTCACCTGTCCAGAAACTGCCGACAAGGCGACTGCAAACAGACAAAGCCGCACAAATGTTCTGACTGGCATAGCAATTTCCGAACCTGCCGGCTTATCCGGCTTTGTTTTATGCACCTACCTGTTTGGCAGATGTGGCGCTCACCGCAAAGTCACGTTGCGGTGAGCCATTCCTGCGTAAAAGCAAAGGGCCGCCGGTTATCCCGGCGACCCTTTATTTCTGCACTGCTGAACGATCAGGCAGCGAGATCGCGCAGCACGTACTGCAGGATGCCGCCGTTCTTGTAGTAGTCCAGCTCATCCAGCGTATCGATGCGGCACAGGATGGGAACGTCCTTCACCGAACCATCGGCATAGGTGATCTTCGCCACCATCTTCTGGCGTGGCCTGATGGTCTCCACGCCGTCGATCTCGACCAGCTCGTCACCCTTGAGGTTGAGCGAGGCCCACGAGGTGCCTTCCTCGAACACGAAGGGGATGATGCCCATGCCGACGAGGTTGGAGCGGTGGATGCGCTCGAAGGACTGGGCGATCACGGCGCGCACGCCGAGCAGGTTGGTGCCCTTGGCCGCCCAGTCGCGCGACGAGCCGTTGCCATATTCGACGCCGGCGAAGATGACCAGCGGCACACCTTCCTTCTTGTACTCCATGGCGGCGTCGTAGATCGACATCTCTTCCTTGGAAGGATAGTGGATCGTGTAGCCGCCTTCCTTGCCGTTCTCGCCCAGCATGTGGTTGCGGATGCGGATGTTGGCGAAAGTGCCGCGCATCATCACTTCATGGTTGCCGCGGCGCGTGCCGTACTGGTTGAAGTCGGCAACGTTCACGCCATGGTCGAGCAGGTATTTGCCCGCCGGCGAAGCAGCCTTGATCGAGCCTGCCGGCGAGATGTGGTCGGTGGTGATCTTGTCGCCGAACAGGCCGAGAATGCGAGCGCCCCTGATGTCGGACACCTTGCCAGCACCCTTGCTAATGCCCACGAAATAGGGCGGGTTCTGAACATAGGTCGACTTGTCGTCCCACGAATAGGTCTGGCCTTCCGGCGCCTTCACCTTCTGCCAGTTCTCGTCGCCCTTGAAGACGTCGGCATATTTGCGGGCGAACAGCTCGCGCGTGACGTTCTTCTCGATGAACTCGTTGATCTCGGCCGATGTCGGCCAGATGTCGCGCAGATAGACCGGATTGCCGTCGCGGTCTTCGCCGAGCGGCTCTTTTGTCAGGTCCTTCGTGACGGTTCCGGCCAGCGCATGCGCCACCACCAGCGGCGGCGAGGCGAGGTAGTTCGCCTGCACGTCCGGCGAGACACGGCCCTCGAAGTTGCGGTTGCCGGACAGAACGGCAGCGGCGATCAGGCCCTTGTCGTTGATGGTCTTGGAGATGGGCGCCGGCAGCGGGCCGGAGTTGCCGATGCAGGTGGTGCAGCCGAAGCCGACCAGATTGAAGCCGATCTGGTCGAGCTCCTTCTGCAGGCCAGCCTTTTCCAGATACTCGGCCACGACCTGCGAGCCCGGCGCCAGCGACGTCTTCACCCACGGCTTCTGCTTGAGGCCGAGGCGGTTGGCGTTGCGGGCGAGCAGGCCGGCGCCGATCAGCACCGAGGGGTTGGAGGTGTTGGTGCAGGAGGTGATCGCCGCGATCACCACGTCGCCATGACCGAGATCATAGTCCGTGCCTTCGACCGCATAGCGCCTGTGCATATCGGCGGCCTTCTTGTACTCGGTCTCCATCGCCTGTGCGAAGCCGTCGGCAATGCCTTCCAGCGGCACGCGGCCTTCAGGACGCTTGGGGCCGGCCATCGAAGGCACGACGTCGCCCATGTCGAGTTCAAGCGTGTCGGTGAAGACGGGGTCCTGCGAGCTGTCGTCGCGCCACATGCCCTGCGCCTTCGAATAGGCCTCGACCAACGCAATGCGGCCTTCATCACGGCCCGACATTGTCAGGTAACGTACGGTTTCGCCGTCGACAGGGAAGAAGCCGCAGGTCGCGCCATATTCCGGTGACATGTTGCCGATGGTGGCGCGATCGGCCAGTGTCATGTTGGAGAGGCCGGGGCCGAAGAACTCGACGAACTTGCCAACGACGCCCTTCTTGCGCAGCATCTGGGTGACGGTGAGCACGAGGTCGGTGGCGGTGACGCCTTCCTTCAGCCTGCCGGTGAGGCGGAAGCCGATGACCTCCGGCAGGAGCATGGAGACGGGCTGGCCGAGCATCGCCGCCTCGGCCTCGATGCCGCCGACGCCCCAGCCAAGCACGCCAAGGCCGTTGATCATGGTGGTGTGCGAGTCGGTGCCGACGCAGGTGTCCGGATAGGCGGTGGTCGCGCCGTCCTCATCCTTCGTCCACACGACCTGACCGAGATATTCGAGGTTCACCTGATGGCAGATGCCGGTGCCGGGCGGAACGACGCGGAAATTGTCGAACGCCTGCTGGCCCCATTTCAGGAACTTGTAGCGCTCTTCGTTGCGCTCATATTCGAGTTCCACGTTGCGGGCGAAGGCCAGCGGCGTGCCGAACTCGTCAACGATGACGGAGTGGTCGATGACCAGATCCACCGGCACCAGAGGATTGATCTTCTGCGGATCGCCGCCAAGCGAGACGATGCCGTCGCGCATAGCGGCAAGGTCGACCACGCCGGGCACGCCGGTGAAGTCCTGCATCAGCACGCGGGCGGGACGATAGGCGATCTCGACGCCGGCGGCGCCTTTGTCATCGAGCCAGCTGGCCACGGCCTGGATCGATTCCTTTGTAACGGAGCGGCCATCCTCGTTGCGCAGAAGGTTTTCCAGAAGCACCTTCATCGAATAAGGAAGCCGGGAAACACCATCAAGGCCGTTTTTCTCGGCCTCGAGCAAATCGTAGTAGACATATTCGGTGCCGGCAGCGGTCAGCGTGCGGCGACAATTGAAGCTATCGAGAGATTTGGACACGTGCGATCCCATCCTAAAGTCGTTCAGCCTGATTGGGAACGGACTCCGATGGCATGCTCATCACGCGCAAAGGTGCGGGTACGGCCATTTCCGCTGTCCGCTCCCAGCGCTCGGGCCGTTCAAGGCGGCTCGCGCACCAGTTCGGCGCAATATGGTTTGCCTTCCCCGACCGCTGGGGTTGGTAAGCTGGATATAGTGAATATCCTGGAATAGTTCTAGACGGTGTTTGGGCAATTTTGACGCAGCTCCAGGTTGCGCGGCATGGAAATGACAAAAGGAGGTCCGATGCGGCTGATCGCCGAGAACCTTGCGGGCGAACGCGGCGGAGAGACCATCTTCGCCAATGTGGAGTTCGCACTTGAAGATGGCGAAGCGCTGATCGTCACCGGCCCTAACGGCTCGGGCAAGTCCACGCTGTTGCGGGTGGTCGCAGACCTTCTGCCCGCCACCGAAGGCAGCGTGCGCTTCGAGGGCGGCGGCGAGAAATGGCCCACCCCTTCGGCAGCCTGCCACTATGTCGGCCACCTCAACGCCATGAAGACGGCGTTGACCGTCAACGAGAACCTCGACTTCTGGCAACGTTTCGCCGGCGAACCGGCACTCGGCATCACCGAGGCGCTGGAGGAAGTGGGCCTCGGCCATATCGGCCACCTGCCCTTCGGCTATCTGTCCACAGGCCAGAAGCGGCGCGCCGCCCTTGCGCGCCTGCTGGTGAGCCGCCGGCCGGTCTGGCTGCTTGACGAACCGACCGCCGGCCTCGACAAGGCATCCGAGAAACGGCTGGCCGAAATGATGGAATGGCATCTGGACGAAGGCGGCATCATCGTTGCCGCCACCCACCTGCCGCTCGGCATCGAGGGGGTAAAATCTCTGGACATGGGAACTAGATCTCATGGGTGAACGCAGTGACACTGCAGCGGAGATGACTGCCGCCGCGCTGCGCCGGGGCGCGGCAGGAAACGCTTGGCTATGCTAGCTCTGTTCCTGCGCGACCTGCGCCTTTCCATGCGCGTCGGCGGCGGCGCGCTGACCGGCATCATCTTCTTCCTCGCCGTGATCGCCACCATCCCATTCGGCGTCGGTCCCGATCTCAACCTGCTTTCCCGCATCGGCCCGGCGATCCTGTGGATCGGCGCACTGCTGGCCTCGCTGCTCGGCGTTGACCGCCTGTTCCAGGCCGACCGCGAGGACGGTTCGCTCGATCTTCTGGTGCTGGAGGCAGACCGCCACATGCTGGCGCTGACCGTGCTGGTCAAATGCCTCGCCCACTGGACCGGCTCGGTGCTGCCGCTGGTGATCGCAGCCCCCCTGCTTGGCCTGTTCATGAACATGGAGCCGCTGGCGATCGGGGCCACGGCGCTTACCCTGCTTGCCGGCACGCCCGCCATCACCTTCATCGGCGCGGCCGGGGCTGCTGTCACCGTCGCCCTGCCGCGCGGCGGCCTGCTGATCTCCATCCTCGTGCTGCCGCTGACCATTCCAGCACTAATCTTCGGCGTATCGGCCAGCTATGGAGCCACGCAAAACCCTGCCCCGTTCCTGCAGCCCTTTCTCATTCTCGTGGCGCTGACGCTGTTTCTGGCCGTCATCGGGCCGCTGGCCGCGGCTCTGGCGTTACGCCGCAGTGCTGACTGATTGCATGGCGCAAAGCTGAGCGTTAAAGCTGTCCGGGACGGAGGGGCCGCCATGAAGCGGCCCCGAAGACAGGATTTGCTTCAAGGAAAGCAATGGCAATTCGAAACGACCAGCCATCCTTGATCGGAAACCGGACACAAGAGGTGCGGCAGTGACCACGCACGACCTCTATGTCGCGGCGGCCTATGGCATCGCCGTTCTGGTTCTGGGTGCCCTGATCGGCTGGATTTTACTCGATCAGCATGCCCGCCGCCGGGAACTGGCCGAACTGGAGGCCGCCGGCATCCGCCGCCGCTCGGACCGAAAAAAGACGGCAAAGCCATGAGTTCGGATACGCCGAGGCCCACGTCACGCCGGCTGTTCGTTCTGCTGCCGCTGGCACTTTTCCTGGCGCTGTGCGGCGTCTTTCTGGCGCAGCTCATGTCGGGCCGCGACATTTCCGAGATCCCTTCGGCCCTGATCGGGGAGCCCGCCCCCCACACCGGGCTGCCGCCATTGCCCGGAACCGACCTGCCCGGCCTTGATTCCGGAACCTTTGCCGGCAAGGTCACGCTGGTGAACGTCTTCGCCTCGTGGTGCGTGCCGTGCCGCGACGAGCACCCGATGGTGATGGAACTGAAACGCGACGGGCGCTTCGCCGTCACCGGCCTGAACTACAAGGACAAGCCGGCAAACGCGCTGAAGTTCCTGACCGAACTCGGCAATCCCTATACGGCCATCGGCATCGACGAGAACGGGCGCGCCGGCATCGACTGGGGCGTTTATGGCGTGCCGGAAACCTTCCTTGTCGGCAAGGACGGCCGCATCGCCTACAAGCATGTGGGGCCGATCACGCCGGCTTCACTGGCGCAAAGGCTGATGCCCGAGATCGAGAAGGCGCTGATCGCTCAGCCGTAGATCTGCTGGCGGATCTGGTAGAGCATGTCGGCGCGGCTGGTGCGCAGATCGGCGAGGTCACGCTCGTCGAGACCGTTGATCTCATCGACCATCTGGCGATATCGCCGGTGCCTGGCGTAGCTGGCGCGGGCGCGGGTGATCAGGCTGGAGAGGCTCATGGAACATCCCTTTCCGCCTCATGAACCGAGGCGTGTTGTTCCTCCCTGACCTTCACATCATGCCACGATCTCGCTGCGGCGCAAAAGAATATGCTGCAACGCAGCAATGCGTTGAATGCATGGCCGGACGGTGTCCGGCGCTCCCGGATGCGGCGGGCGCTTACTTCTTGTCGGAAGGCTCTTCCAGCGAATGGCGCATGATCAGCGGCATCTGGCTCATGGTGAAGGCGATGGTGATCGGCATGATGCCCCAGACCTTGAACGCCACCCAGAAATCGGTCGAGAACATGCGCCACACGACCTCGTTGACCACGGCGAGAAACAGGAAGAAGACGCCCCAGCGCAGGGTCAGCTTGCGCCAGCCCTCGGCATCGAGGCGGAAGGCGGAATCGAACACGTAGCCGAGCAGCGATTTGCCGAAGGCCAGACCGCCAAGCAGGGTGACGCCGAACAGCGTGTTGACGATGGTCGGCTTCATCTTGATGAACAGCTCGTCCTGCAAATAGAGCGTCAGCGCCCCGAACACCAGAACCACGACGCCCGACACCAGCGGCATGACCGGCAGGGTTCGGGTGAGCACCCACGAGATGGCAAGCGCCAGCGCGGTCGCCGCCATGAACAGGCCGGTGGCGATGAAGATCGGCCCGCCGAATTCGGCCAGAACCGGGAATTTCCCGGCCAGCCATTCGCCCCGCGCATTGGCGAAGAAGAAGACCAGAAGCGGCCCCAGTTCCAGCGCCAGCTTGAGCAGCGGATTGACGCCGTCCCTGCCCGAATTCCGGGTTTCGGAAGGGTCACGCTCGAATAGGGGCTGGTTCATGGAGGCTCGCTACCTGTCACTTCGTTCGCTTGCACGTTTCATGCGCGATGTTGCGCCTTAACCGGTTCCGGCAATGGCTTTCGCGAAATCACCGGCCGAGAAGGGTTCGAGATCGTCCACCCCCTCGCCCACGCCGATGAAATAGACCGGCAGCTTGTGCTTCGCCGCGATGGCGACAAGAATACCGCCGCGCGCCGTGCCGTCCAGCTTGGTCATGACCAGACCGTTGACGCCGGCTACATTGCGGAAAATCTCGACCTGGTTGAGCGCATTCTGGCCGGTCGTGGCGTCGACCGTCTGCAACACCGTATGCGGCGCTTCCGGGTCGAGCTTGCCGAGCACGCGCACGATCTTCTCAAGTTCGGCCATCAGCTCGGTCTTGTTCTGCAGGCGGCCGGCCGTATCGATGATCAGCACGTCGGAACCGGCTGCCTTCGCCTGTTCGAAGGCGTCATAGGCGAGACCGGCGGCGTCGGCGCCGAGCTTCGTCGCGATCACCGGCGAGCCGGTGCGCTCGCCCCAGATCTTGAGCTGCTCGATGGCGGCCGCCCGGAACGTATCGCCCGCCGCCAGCATGACCGAGAGCCCGCCCTCGGTGAGCTTGGCGGCAAGCTTGCCGATGGTGGTGGTCTTGCCCGTGCCGTTGACGCCGACGACTAGAATGACATGCGGCTTGTGCGAAAGGTCGAGCTCCAGCGGCTTCGCGACCGGCCCAAGCACTTTTTCGACTTCCGTCGCCATGACGGCCCGTACATCCGCGTCGGACACATCCTTGCCATAGCGGCTTGCCGCCAGCGCGTCGGTAACGCGCAGCGCCGTCTCGACGCCGAGATCGGCCCGGATCAGCACGTCTTCCAGATCCTGAAGCGTCTCCTCATCCAGCTTGCGCTTGGTGAAGACGCCGGAAATATTGCCCGAAAGTTCGCGCGAGGAGCGGGAAAGCCCCTCCTTCATGCGCTGGAACCATGTTTTCTTCGGCGCCTCTACCGGCTCCGGCGCCGCTTCAGCCTTTTCCTCGACCTTCTTCGCCACCGTCACCTTGCCGGCAGCAGGCTTCGGCGCGGGCGCAACCTCCGGCCCGGCGGCGGGAGCAGCCGTTTCCGGCTCAACAGCCACCACAACCGGCTCTGGCTCTGGCTCTGGCTCTGGCTCTGGCTCTGGCTCTGGCTCTGGCTCTGGCTCTGGCTCTGGCTCTGGCTCTGGCTCTGGCTCTGGCTCTGGCTCTGGCTCTGGCTCTGGCTCTGGCTCTGGCTCTGGCTCTGGCTCTGGCTCTGGCTCTGGCTCTGGCTCTTGCTCTTTGAGCGAAGCCTGTGCCGGACCGGCAGGCAAGTCCTGATTTTCCGGTTCAGAGGCTGGTTCGGCCGAAACTTCCGGCGCGTCTGCCGGCGGCGCTTGTTCAGCTTTTGCGACTTCTACAGCTTCGGCAGCCGCAACGGACTCGCCAACCTCTGCCGATGCCAGTTCGGGCGCAACCTCCGGTGCGGATACGACATCCGTCTCCGGTGCCGGCGCGGTCTCCGCAGCCTTTTCGGCGGCTGCGTCCTTCTTGCCGAAGGAAAAGACTTTCTTGATGAAACCGAATGCCATGCTGTTTCCTGTCTCAGGCCGCGCGCGCGGCGAGCGGCACCGCCTGAAGCTGGGTGCCGTCATGGCCGGTCACCACCGCCTCGATGATCTCGCCGGGCTGGCCGGCTTCGATGGCGGCCAGCGTAAAGCCTTCGGTGCGGCCAAGCCCGTCACGCTCGATCAGGATCGATTGAGACGTGCCGGCAAGCGCTTCCAGATGCCGGCGATAGGCGGCCTCACCCACGGCGCGCAGCCGCGCGGCCCGTTCCTTGACCACTTCGCGGCGCACCTGCGGCATGCGCGCCGCCGGCGTGCCCTCGCGCGGGCTGAACGGAAAGACATGCAGATGCGTGAGGCCGCATTCCTCCACGATGTCGAGCGAGCGCCGGAACATCTCCTCGGTCTCCGTCGGGAAGCCGGCGATGATGTCGGCGCCGAACACGATGTCGGGGCGCAGCCTGCGCACTTCCGCACAGAAACGGATCGAATCGTCGCGCAGATGCCGGCGCTTCATGCGCTTCAGGGTCAGGTCGTCGCCCGCCTGAAGGGAAAGATGCAGATGCGGCATCAGCCGCTTTTCCGATGCCACCACTTCGAGCAGTTCGTCATCGGCCTCGATGGAATCGATGGAGGACAGACGCAGCCGCTTCACGTCCGGCACCTGCCGCAGGATCGCCTTCACCAGCCGCCCGAGCCTGGGCGCGCCTGGCAGGTCCGCGCCGTAGCTGGTCATGTCGACGCCCGACAACACCACCTCGGCATAGCCGTTGCCGGCCAGACGCTTCACCTGCTCCACCACGGCGCCCATCGGCACGGAGCGCGAATTGCCGCGTCCATAGGGGATGATGCAGAAGGTGCAGCGATGGTCGCAGCCGTTCTGCACCTGCACGAAGGCGCGTGCCCGTCCCTCGATGGCGTCGACCATGTGCGAGGCCGTCTCGCGCACGGAGAAGATGTCGTTGACCCGCGCCTTCTCGAACAGGTTGACGCCGAAATCCGGCAGCGCGCGATAGGAATGGCTTTTCAGCTTTTCCTCATTGCCGAGAACGAGATCGACCTCGTCCATGGCCACGAAATCCTGCGGTCCGGTCTGCGCCGCGCAACCGGTAACGATGATGCGCGCCTCCGGGTTCTCACGCCGGGCCTTGCGGATCGACTGCTTGGCCTGCCGCACCGCTTCCGCCGTCACCGCGCAGGTGTTGAAGATGATCGCACCGCCGGACAGCTCGCCCAGCCCCGCTGCGGAAGCCTCGCGGCGCATGACCTCGGACTCATAGGTGTTCAACCGACAGCCGAAGGTGACGACCTCGATGCCCTTGTCCTGCCGCATGGGTTCGTTGTCGCTCATCAGGCCGCGCTCTCGGCATCCCGCTGCCATGCGCCGGTGGCCGGATCGAAGGTGCCGGAAAACTCCCATTCGGCAGCACCCGTCAGGACAACATGGTCATCCTCGCGCCACGCGACATGAAGCTGACCTCCGGGAGCGGTCAGCGAAACGCTGCGCCCGGTGCGCCGGGTGCGCGCGGCACAAACCGCAGCGGCACATGCCGCAGAGCCGCAGGCTCTGGTCAACCCCGCCCCGCGCTCCCATGTGCGGATCGTGAGATGATCCGGTCCCGTCACCTGCGCGATGGTGATGTTGGCGCGCTCGGGAAACAGCGGATGATTTTCGAGCAACGGCCCGAAGCGGTCGAGCGCATAGGACCACACGTCCTCGTCGACCCAGAAGATGGCATGGGGATTGCCCATGGAGACTGCGGACGGAGAATGCAGAACCGGCGCGTCGATCGGGCCGACCTGCAATTCGATCATGCGCGTGTCGCGGAACTCCTCGGCCAGCGGAATGTCCTGCCAGCCGAACCGCGGCTTTCCCATGTCGACAGAGATCAACCCATCCTCATGCTGACGCGCATTGAGGATGCCGGCAACCGTCTCGAACGTGAAAGCGTCCTTGCCGGTGTCGGCCGCCAGCGCCTGCACCACGCAGCGCGTGCCGTTGCCGCAGGCCTGCGCGAACGAGCCATCCTGATTGAGGATCTCGATGAAATGGTCCGTACCCGGCGTACGCGCATCGTGAATGGCCATGATCTGATCGAAATGCGTGGCCGGATCGGCGGCAAGCGCAAGGGCCGCCTGCGGCGATACGCGGTCAGTGCGCCCGCGCATGTCCGCAACGATGATCTCGTTGCCGATACCGTTCATCCTGGCGAAGGGAGCCGGGCCTGACATGTCCATTTCGTTTCCAGCTTGTTCCAGCGCGCTATATGGCGGAAACAGCCGGGAATTACCAGTGCAGTCCGGACGGGCCATCCGCCACGACGAGGCGGCTGCGCCTTCATTATGCGTTGCAAAAACATCACACAAGCCAACGCAAACCTTATTTTAACCATATCAAGTTGAAATTCTGCCACCTTCACCGAATTGGTAGGGGGCGAATAGTGAGACGGCGCCGGTCAGGCCCCGCGGAGGTTGCGATGACATTTCTGAGAACGGGCGCGATCGTGGCAATTGGCGCCGCCCTGTTGGCAAGCGGCTGTTCCAGCACGCGGTTTTCCTCCATGGACAACACACGCCCCGAGCCGCTGCAGCCCGCGCCGTCGGGTACGATCTCCTCCAACCAGCTCCCCCCGCCCACCGGACCCGGCGTTCCGGGCGATCCGTCGCAGTTCCCGGCAGCGCCCCAGCAAAACACGCAGGTCGCTTCCCTGCCGCCGGATGGCAGCGCGCCTGCAACGGCCGCCGACCTGACGCCCGCCAGCGTCGCCGGTGTGTGGACTGTCAATGTCAGCGGCCAGAGCTGCAAGGTCGCCACGCCGCAAACCAAGTTCGGGCAGGGTTACCGCGCCGGCCCGCTCCGCTGCCCGGCCCCGGTCGACGGCGTGAAGTCCTGGAATGTCGCCGGCAAGCAGCTTACGCTCTACGATCAGGACGGCGGCACGCTGGCCCGCCTCTACTCGTCGGGCGGCGGACGCTTCGATGGCCAGACGTCCAACGGCCAGCCCATCGCGCTGACCCGCTAGATATTCGCAGGACAACATCGACATGCATCTGCGTGACGGCCTCCAGACGCGCGCGACCGTCAGGCAGGACTATCTTCACCGCGTCGAAACCGGCGCAGTGCGCCGCGACGATGCACAGCTCATCATTGCCGACCAGCTCGACAGGCTGATCGGCGAGATCGCCGACAAGCGGCTTTCCAGAAAATCCAGCGCGCTTGGCTGGCTGTTCGGCCGCAAGCGCGAAAAACATGCCGACGTGCGCGGCCTCTACATCTATGGCGGTGTCGGGCGCGGCAAGACCATGCTGATGGACATGTTCTTCGAGCATGTCCCGGCCCGCGCCAAGCGCCGCGCCCATTTCAACGACTTCATGGCCGACGTGCACGACCGCATCCAGAAGCAGCGGCAGGCACGCAAGGACGGCAAGACGAAGGAAGACGATCCCATCCCGCCGGTGGCGCGCGCGCTGGCGGAGGAGGCGTGGGTGCTGTGCTTCGACGAATTCGCCGTCACCGACATCGCCGACGCCATGATCCTGTCACGGCTGTTCTCGGTTCTGTTCGATCACGGCGTCGTGCTGGTGGCGACCTCAAATGTCGCCCCCCGCGACCTCTATCACAACGGCCTCAACCGCCAGCTTTTCATGCCCTTCATCACCATTCTCGAACGTCATGCCGCAGTGCTCAACCTCGACATCGACACCGACTACCGGCTGGAAAAGCTGAACAGCCTGCCGGTCTACATCACGCCCGCCGATGCGGCAGCCGATGAAGCGCTGGACGAAGCATGGCAGGCAATGACCGAAGGCCACGAAACGCTGCCGGCAAGCATTTCGGTGAAGGGCCGCACCATTCCAGTGCCGCGCGCCGCCGGCGACGCCGCCCGCTTCAGCTTTGCCGATCTGTGCGAGAAGCCGCTCGGCGCCCGCGACTATCTCGCCATCGCCGCCCGCTACTCCACCCTGTTCATCGATCATGTTCCCGTGCTCGATGAAAGCCGCCGAAACGAAGCCAAGCGCTTCATCCTGCTGGTCGATGTCATCTACGATCAGCAGCTTCGCCTGCTCATCAGCGCCGATGCACCGCCTACCGGGCTCTATGTCGGGCGCACCGGCACCGAAGCCTTCGAATTCGACCGGACCGCCTCGCGCCTCATCGAGATGCAGAGCCGCGACTGGCGCGACACCTGGAACGCCCGCAACCGCGAGGGCAGGCAGAACCCCGCACAGGAAAATGCCGCAGCTCCGCAAGAGAGCTGAGTTCGTCACTTTTTGGAGACAATCTTCTGCTTAGAATTCACGCGCGGTGGAAAAGCGACATTAATTTTGACGCTTACGTAAATTAAACAAGTTCTAAACGATTGAAATTTCAGGGCTTGAAATAATCGATTGAGTTTTTTGGATACCGGGGCTATGGGGTGCGGCGAAAATTCGCGGGCTCTCCATGGCCTGCCTGCCTCACCTCGACGCCATCGCGGCGCCGTCATAGCAAAGGGAAACCATCCTGACATGGCACGCAAGAAGATAGCACTGATTGGCTCCGGCATGATTGGTGGCACGCTCGCTCACCTCATCGGCCTCAAGGAACTGGGCGACGTCGTCCTGTTCGACATCGCCGAAGGCATTCCGCAGGGCAAAGGCCTCGACATCGCTGAATCCTCGCCGGTCGACGGCTTCGATGCGCGCTATGTCGGCGTCAACGACTATGCCGGCATCGAGGGTGCGGACGTGTGCATCGTCACCGCCGGCGTGCCGCGCAAGCCGGGCATGAGCCGCGACGACCTTCTGGGCATCAACCTCAAGGTGATGGAACAGGTTGGCGCCGGCATCGCCAAATACGCGCCGAACGCCTTCGTCATCTGCATCACCAACCCGCTCGACGCCATGGTCTGGGCGCTGCAGAAGTTCTCCGGCCTGCCGAAGAGCCATGTCGTCGGCATGGCTGGCGTGCTGGATTCCGCCCGTTTCCGCTACTTCCTCGCCGAGGAGTTCAAGGTGTCCGTCGAGGACGTGTCGGCCATGACGCTCGGCGGCCACGGCGACGACATGGTGCCGATGGTGCGCTACTCCACCGTTGCCGGCATCCCGCTGCCCGATCTGGTCAAGATGGGCTGGACCTCGAAGGAGAAGCTGGACGCCATCGTCGAGCGCACCCGCAAGGGCGGCGGCGAGATCGTCGGCCTGCTCAAGACCGGCTCCGCCTACTATGCGCCGGCTTCCTCGGCTGTCGCCATGGCCGAGAGCTACCTGAAGGACAAGAAGCGCGTGCTGCCCTGCGCCACGCATCTCAACGGCCAGTATGGCGTCAAGGACACCTATGTCGGCGTGCCGGTGGTGATCGGTGCCGGCGGCGTCGAGCGCATCATCGAGATCGAGTTCAACAAGGAAGAGCAGGCGATGTTCGACAAGTCGCTTGCCGCCGTCCAGAGCCTGACCGAGGCCTGCACGGGCATCGCGCCGCAGCTTGCCCAGAAGTAATCAAGGAAAGGCGTTCACATGAACATCCATGAATATCAGGGCAAGCAGCTCCTGAAAGCCTACGGCGCGCCCGTCGCGGACGGCGTGGCGATCCTGTCGGCCAACGAGGCGGAAGCTGCGGCAAAGACGCTGCCCGGCCCGCTTTATGTAGTGAAGAGCCAGATCCATGCCGGCGGCCGCGGCAAGGGCAAGTTCAAGGAACTGCCCGCCGATGCCAAGGGCGGCGTGCGCCTCGCCAAGTCGATCGAGGAAGTGGTTGCCAACGTCAACGAGATGCTGGGCAACACGCTGGTGACCAAGCAGACCGGCCCTGCCGGCAAGCAGGTCAACCGCCTCTACATCGAGGACGGCGCCGACATCGACCGTGAGCTTTACCTGTCGCTGCTGGTCGACCGCACCGTCGGCCGCGTCGCTTTCGTGGTTTCCACCGAGGGCGGCATGGACATCGAGGCCGTCGCCGAGGCGACGCCGGAGAAGATCATCACCGTCGCCATCGACCCCGAAACCGGCGTCACCGACGCCGATGTCGCGAAGATCAACGACGCGCTGAAGCTCACCGGCGAAGCCGCCGAGGACGGCAAGAAGCTGTTCCCGCTGCTTTACACGGCCTTCTCCGAGAAGGACATGAGCCTGCTTGAGATCAATCCGCTGATCGTCATGACCAATGGCCGCCTGCGCGTTCTCGACGCCAAGGTCTCGTTCGACGGCAACGCGCTGTTCCGCCACGAGGACGTGAAGGAACTGCGCGACATCACCGAGGAAGATTCCAAGGAAATCGAGGCCTCGAAGTGGGACCTCGCCTATGTCGCGCTCGACGGCAACATCGGCTGCATGGTCAACGGCGCGGGCCTTGCCATGGCGACGATGGACATCATCAAGCTCTACGGCGCCGAGCCTGCCAACTTCTGCGACGTCGGCGGCGGCGCCGGCAAGGAGAAGGTCGCTGCGGCATTCAAGATCATCACCGCCGACCCGCGCGTCGAGGGCATCCTCGTCAACATCTTCGGCGGCATCATGAAGTGCGACGTGATCGCCGAGGGCGTTGTCGCAGCCGTCAAGGAAGTGGGTCTCAAGGTGCCGCTGGTGGTGCGCCTCGAAGGCACCAATGTGGAACTGGGCAAGAAGATCATCAACGAGAGCGGCCTCAACGTCATCTCGGCCGATGATCTCGACGACGCCGCCCAGAAGATCGTCAAGGCCGTGAAAGGGAACTGACCTCAGATGTCCATTCTCATCAACAAAGACACCAAGGTCCTCGTTCAGGGTCTGACCGGCAAGACCGGCACGTTCCACACCGAGCAGGCGCTGGCCTATCACGGCACGAAGATGGTCGGCGGTATCCACCCGAAGAAGGGCGGCGAGAACTGGACCGGCTCGAAGGGCGAGACCCTGCCGATCTTCGCATCCGTCGCTGAAGGCAGGGACAAGACCGGCGCCACCGCCTCGGTCGTCTACGTTCCGCCGGCGGGCGCCGCGGCCGCCATCATCGAGGCCATCGAGGCCGAGATGGAGTTGATCGTGTGCATCACCGAGGGCATCCCGGTCATGGACATGGTCAAGGTCAAGGCAAAGCTCGACAAGTCGAAGTCGCGCCTGATCGGCCCGAACTGCCCCGGCATCGTCACCCCCGACGAGTGCAAGATCGGCATCATGCCCGGCAACATCTTCCGCAAGGGCTCGGTCGGCGTTGTTTCGCGCTCGGGAACGCTTACCTATGAGGCAGTGTTCCAGACCACCAATGAAGGCCTCGGCCAGACCACCGCTGTCGGCATCGGCGGCGATCCGGTCAAGGGCACGGAGTTCATCGACGTGCTTGAGATGTTCCTTGCCGACGACGAGACCCAGTCGATCATCATGATCGGCGAGATCGGCGGTTCCGCCGAGGAAGACGCCGCGCAGTTCCTGCGTGACGAGGCCAAGCGTGGGCGCTCCAAGCCCATGGCCGGTTTCATCGCAGGCCGCACGGCCCCTCCCGGCCGCACTATGGGCCACGCCGGCGCCGTGATTTCGGGCGGCAAGGGTGGAGCCGAAGACAAGATCGCCGCCATGGAAGCGGCAGGCATCCGGGTGTCTCCATCCCCGGCGCGACTGGGCAAGACCCTGGTCGAAGCCATCAAGGGCTGATCTGACACGCCGGGCAGTTCCTCTGCCCGGCGTACTCGGTCAGGAGGGGACACTTTCAACGGATGGCCGCATGGCCATCCCCATCGGCAGAACCGCCGCTAACCGTCAGGAGTTGAAGCAGAAGCTTCAAAAGCGACATGTCGAGACAAGACCAGAAGAACGACCAATTCTCACTCTCCTCCTTCCTCTACGGCGGTAACGCCGATTATATCGAGGCACTCCACGCCGCATGGCAGGACGACCCCTCGGCGGTCGACACCGAGTGGCAGGAATTCTTCGCCGCGCTGCAGGACGACGCCGCCACGGTGAAGAAGAACGCCGAAGGCGCATCGTGGAAAAAGCCCAACTGGCCGCTGCAGGCCAATGGCGAGCTGATCTCCGCGCTCGACGGCAACTGGGGCCTGATCGAGAAGGTTGTCGGCAAGAAGGTGCAGGAAAAGGCCGCCACGGCCGGAACCCCGCTTTCCAATGCCGATGTGCATCAGGCGACGCGCGATTCCATTCATGCCATCATGATGATCCGCGCCTTCCGCATGCGCGGCCATCTGCATGCCAATCTCGATCCGCTCGGCATCGCCAAGCCGCTTGAGGATTATAACGAGCTTTCGCCGCAGAATTACGGCTTCACGGAAGCCGACTACGACCGCCCGATCTTCCTCGACAATGTCCTGGGCCTGGAATTCGGCACCATCCGGCAGATGCTCGACATTCTCACCCGCACCTATTGCTCGACGCTGGGTGTGGAGTTCATGCACATTTCCGATCCCGAGGAAAAGGCATGGATTCAGGAGCGCATCGAAGGCGCCGACAAGGAAATTTCCTTCACCGCTGAAGGCAAGAAGGCCATCCTGTCGAAGCTGATCGAGGCGGAAGGCTTCGAGCAGTTCATCGACGTCAAGTACAAGGGCACCAAGCGCTTCGGCCTCGACGGCGGCGAATCGCTGATCCCGGCCCTTGAGCAGATCATCAAGCGCGGCGGCGCGCTCGGCATGAAGGAAATCGTGCTCGGCATGGCCCACCGCGGCCGCCTCAACGTTCTTTCGCAGGTGATGGCAAAGCCGCACCGCGCCATCTTCCACGAGTTCAAGGGCGGCTCCTACGCGCCTGACGATGTGGAAGGCTCGGGCGACGTGAAATATCACCTCGGCGCCTCGTCCGACCGCGAATTCGACAACAACAAGGTTCACCTGTCGCTGACGGCAAACCCTTCGCATCTGGAGATCGTCAATCCGGTGGTGATGGGCAAGGCCCGCGCCAAGCAGGACCAGCTCTACGGCCGCAGCCGCGAGGAGATCGTGCCGCTGGAAGAGCGCGCCAAGGTTCTTCCGCTGCTGATCCACGGCGATGCCGCCTTCGCCGGTCAGGGTGTTATTTCGGAAATCCTCGGGCTTTCCGGCCTGCGCGGCCACCGCGTCGCCGGCACGCTGCACGTGATCATCAACAACCAGATCGGCTTCACCACCAATCCGCGCTTCTCGCGTTCGTCGCCCTATCCGTCCGACGTCGCCAAGATGATCGAGGCGCCGATCTTCCACGTCAACGGCGACGATCCGGAAGCCGTTGTCTACGCCGCCAAGGTCGCGACCGAATTCCGCATGAAGTTCCACAAGCCGGTGGTCGTGGACATGTTCTGCTACCGCCGCTTCGGTCACAATGAGGGCGATGAGCCGGCATTCACCCAGCCGCTGATGTACCGCGCCATCCGCGCCCACAAGACCGTCGTTCAGCTCTATGGCGACCGCCTGATCGCGGAAGGCCTGATCACCCAGGACGAACTCGACCGCATGCGCGCCGAATGGCGCGCCCGTCTGGAAGAGGAGTTCGAGGCCGGCCAGACCTACAAGCCCAACAAGGCCGACTGGCTGGACGGTGTATGGTCGGGCCTGCGCGCCGCTGACCATCAGGACGAGCTGCGCCGTGGCAAGACCGCCGTTCCGGTCAAGACGCTGAAGGAAATCGGCAAGAAGCTGACCGAGGTTCCCGCTGAATTCGAGGCGCACCGCACCATCCAGCGCTTCCTCGACAATCGCCGTCAGGCGATCGAGAGCGGTACCGGCATCGACTGGGCGACGGCCGAGGCTCTGGCCTTCGGCTCGATCCTGCTCGACGGCAATCCGATCCGCCTTTCGGGCCAGGATTCGGAGCGCGGCACCTTCTCGCAGCGCCATTCAGTGCTCTACGACCAGCGCGACGAGAACCGCTACATTCCGCTGAACAACCTGTCGGCGGCACAGGCCGGCTATGAGGTCATCAACTCGATGCTCTCCGAAGAGGCCGTGCTCGGCTTCGAATATGGCTACTCGCTGTCGGCGCCCAAGGCGCTGACCATGTGGGAAGCCCAGTTCGGCGACTTCGCCAACGGCGCGCAGGTGGTGTTCGACCAGTTCATCTCGTCGGGCGAGCGCAAGTGGCTGCGCATGTCGGGTCTCGTGTGCCTGCTGCCGCATGGCTATGAAGGACAGGGGCCGGAACACTCCTCCGCCCGTCTGGAGCGCTTCCTCCAGCTCTGCGCCGAGGACAACATGCAGGTCGCCTACTGCACGACGCCGGCCAACTACTTCCACATCCTGCGCCGGCAGCTGAAGCGCGACTTCCGCAAGCCGCTGATCCTGATGACGCCGAAGTCGCTGCTGCGCCACAAGCGCGCTGTGTCGACGATCGCCGAACTGTCGGGTGAAAGCTCCTTCCACCGCCTGCTGTGGGACGATGCGCAGTATCTGGGCGACCAGCCGATCAAGCTGGTCAAGGACTCGAAGATCCGCCGCGTCGTGCTGTGCACGGGCAAGGTCTATTACGACCTTTACGAGGAGCGCGAGAAGCGCGGCATCAACGACATCTACCTGCTACGTGTCGAACAGCTCTACCCGTTCCCGGCAAAGGCCCTGATCACCGAACTGTCGCGTTTCCGCAATGCGGAGATGGTGTGGTGTCAGGAGGAGCCCAAGAACATGGGCGCCTGGTCGTTCATCGACCCCTATCTGGAATGGGTCCTGGCCCATATCGACGCCAAGCACCAGCGCGTTCGCTACACAGGCCGCCCGGCCGCCGCCTCCCCGGCGACGGGCCTCATGTCGAAGCATCTGGCGCAGCTTGCCGCCTTCCTCGAAGACGCGCTCGGCGAATAACAATTCAAGAAGAAAGAACGGACAGGCATCATGGCTACCGAAATCCGCGTTCCCACTCTGGGTGAATCCGTCAGTGAAGCCACCATCGGCAAGTGGTTCAAGAAGGTTGGCGACGCCATCGCTGTCGACGAGCCGCTGGTCGAACTCGAAACCGACAAGGTTACGGTGGAAGTGCCGGCGCCCTCCGCCGGAACGCTGGTCGAGATCACCGCCAAGGAAGGCGAGACTGTCGGCATCGACGCGCTGCTGGGCACCATCGGCGAAAGCCAAGGTGGCGAAGGAAAGGGCGCAGCACCCTCGCCGAAGCAGGACGTTGCCGTGGCACAGGCTTCCGCCCCGACCGCCGCCTCCACCACAAAGGAAGCCGCGGCCCAGCAGGCCAAGATCGCCGGCGAAAGCCCGATCGAGCCCCGCACCATGCCGCCGGCCCCTTCCGCCGCAAAGCTGCTGGCCGAGAAGAACCTGTCGGCAGATCAGGTTTCAGGCTCGGGCAAGCGCGGTCAGGTGCTGAAGGGCGATGTGCTCGACGCCATCGCCAGGGGCGCGCCTTCGCAGCCGGCCGAGGCTCCGGCCGTGGCCCGCGCACCTTCCGCCGCTGAGGACGAAGTGCGTGAAGAACGCGTGCGCATGACGCGCCTGCGCCAGACCATCGCACGCCGCCTCAAGGACGCCCAGTCCACCGCCGCCATGCTCACCACCTTCAACGAGGTGGACATGAAGCCGGTGATGGACCTGCGCGCCAAGTACAAGGACCTGTTCGAGAAGAAGCATGGCGTAAAGCTCGGCTTCATGGGCTTCTTCACCAAGGCCGTGACCCACGCGCTGAAGGAAATCCCGGCCGTCAACGCCGAGATCGACGGCACCGACATCATCTACAAGAACTACGCCCATATCGGCGTGGCGGTCGGTACCGACAAGGGCCTCGTGGTTCCGGTGGTGCGCGACGCCGACTCCATGTCGATCTCCGAGATCGAGAAGGAAATCGGACGCCTCGGCATTGCCGCGCGCGATGGCAAGCTGTCGGTTGCTGACATGCAGGGCGGCACCTTCACCATCTCCAACGGTGGTGTTTATGGCTCGCTGATGTCGACGCCGATCCTCAATGCGCCGCAGTCCGGCATCCTCGGCATGCACAAGATCCAGGAGCGCCCGGTCGTGGTCGGCGGGCAGATCGTCGTGCGTCCGATGATGTATCTGGCGCTGTCCTACGATCACCGCATCGTCGACGGCAAGGAAGCGGTGACCTTCCTCGTCCGCGTTAAGGAAACGCTGGAGGACCCGGAGCGTCTGGTTCTGGATCTCTGAGCAGGGAGCGGTCGTCCGTGGTGACGAACCATCTTATCCGGCGGGGTGGCGGGGCGGTTTGCCTTGCCGCCCTGCTCATCGCGCAGACGGCGGGTGCGCGTGCCGCCTGCCCGATGCCTCTGGCCGTCTATGAAGACGCGGCCAAAGGCACCGGCATCGACTTCCGCCCGACGGGAGACTCGATGGTGGTCACCAACAGCTTCAGGATGAACCTCGCCACCGGCATCCAGCTCGAAGGCATCGTCATGTGGAGCGAGGAAACCCCGCGCCCCTATGCATCCCTGTTGCACGAGTGCCTCGAAGGGGACGTGACCGGGGATGAGATCGCCGAATGCACCCTGTGGGAAGGGCCGCTCTACGCCGTGGATGACAAGGGCACCGTCGGTCTTCTCCCCAAAGAAGACGCCTCCGCCCCGCAGGCGTTGATATTCCCCGACCTCGGTCCGACATTGCGGCAGGCGGCCGTTTTCGAATCCGCTGCCGAAGACAAGCTTCCCGGCGACATATTCGCGCTGAGTGGCTGTCAGGAATAGATTTCTCACCCGCGCGCCGCTGGACGGCCGACGCGACCCGATTGAAATGGCCGGATCGGCCAGCAGGAAAGGAATGGACAAATGGCATATGATGTCGTCGTCATCGGCTCTGGTCCGGGCGGCTATGTGTGCGCCATCAAGGCAGCCCAGCTCGGCCTCAAGGTCGCGGTCGTTGAAAAGCGCGAGACCTTCGGCGGCACCTGCCTGAACATCGGCTGCATCCCCTCCAAGGCGCTGCTGCATGCCTCGGAAATGTTTGCCGAAGCAAGCCACTCCTTCGATGCGCTCGGCGTGGAAATTTCCGCTCCGAAGCTGAACCTCGAAAAGATGATGGCCCACAAGGACACGACCGTGTCCGCCAACGTGGCCGGCGTCGCCTTCCTGTTCAAGAAGAACAAGATCGACTCCTTCCGTGGCACCGGCAAGGTCGTCGCTGCAGGAAAGGTGGCCGTCGCTGCCGATGACGGCAGCACGCAGGAAATCGAGACGAAGAACATCGTCATCGCCACCGGTTCCGACGTAGCCGGCATCCCGGGCGTCGAGGTCGACATCGACGAGAAGGTCATCGTGTCCTCCACCGGCGCGCTGTCGCTGGCAAAGGTGCCTGAGCATCTGGTCGTCGTTGGCGGCGGTGTCATCGGCCTGGAGCTCGGCTCGGTCTGGGCTCGTCTTGGCGCGAAGGTCACGGTGGTCGAATTCCTCGACACCATTCTCGGCGGCATGGACGGCGAAGTCGCAAAGCAGTTCCAGCGCCTGCTGGGCAAGCAGGGCTTCACCTTCAGGCTGGGCTCGAAGGTTACCGGCGTGGCGAAGTCCGGCAAGGGCGCTTCCGTCACCTTCGAGCCGGTGAAGGGCGGCGACGCGGAAACCGTCGAGGCCGATGCCGTGCTGATCGCAACCGGCCGCAAGCCTTACACGGAAGGTCTCGGCCTCCGCGAAGCCGGCGTCGAGCTGGACGAACGCGGCCGCGTCAAGACCGACGGCCATCTGCGCACCAATGTGCCGGGCATCTATGCCATCGGCGACGTGGTCGCCGGCCCGATGCTCGCCCACAAGGCCGAGGACGAGGGCGTGGCCGTTGCCGAGATCATCGCCGGTCAGGCCGGTCATGTGAACTACGACGTCATTCCGGGCGTCGTCTACACCAGCCCTGAGGTCGCTTCGGTCGGCAAGACCGAGGAAGAGCTGAAGAAGGCCGGCGTCGCCTACAAGTCCGGAAAGTTCCCCTTCACCGCCAATGGCCGTGCGCGCGCCATGCAGCACACCGACGGCTTCGTGAAGGTGCTGGCCGACAAGGAGACCGACCGCGTGCTCGGCGTCCACATCGTCGGCTTCGGTGCCGGCGAGATGATCCACGAAGCTGCCGTCCTGATGGAATTCGGCGGTTCCTCGGAAGACCTCGCGCGCACCTGCCACGCCCACCCGACCATGTCGGAGGCGGTCAAGGAAGCCGCGCTCGCCACATTCTTCAAGCCGATCCACATCTGATCGGCCCCATATCTGACGGCCCCGCTATCCGATCGGCCCCCTATCCGATCGGCCAGAGCATCGGACCGAAAAGCGGACGGCGGTTTTCGGGTGCCCCGCTGCTCTCCCGATAATCCAGATCCCGGAACCAAAAAAACGGCCCGCCAACCGGCGGGCCATTTCTTGTTCGGGTCTTGTCCGGTCAGTTCGCCGGCTGCTGTGGCGCAGGCTCGGCCGGAGCCGGCGTGCTGTCGGTGGGAGCCGGTGCAGGCTCGGCTGGAGCAGGAGCCGGTTCGGCCGGCGGCGCAAGTTCTGCCGGAGCAGGTGCAGGTTCCGCAGGTGCGGGTGCCGGAGCAGGTTCGACAGGGGCAGGCGCAGGCGCCGGCTCGGTGGCAGCAGGCGGCGGTGCCGCTTCAGGCTCGGTCGCCGGTCGGTTGCCGCCAGCAAAAAGGTAATAGGCGCCGAGCGCCAGCACCAGCACGATCAGCGCGATCAGCCAGGTGGTGCCACCACCGCGCGGCGGGGGCGTTGGATCGAGATGCGGATCGGGGTCCGCATGTGGTGGAATGGGATTGAGGGGATCCAGCGGACGGGGATCGTCTGGACCCGGCTTGTGCGGATTGGCCATTCTGTCCTCCAGGAAACGGATCAGGCAACAAGAGGTCAACGCATAAAACGCTGACAGGTTGCATCCGCCCCTGCAGAGCAGCCGGCAGTGCTATTGCACGGCACTCACAGTATAGCCCGCCTTGCGGAACCCCTCCACGAGCCCTTCCGGCCCCGGCAGGTGCAGCGCACCCACCGCGATGAAGGCGTTACCCTGCGAAAGGAACGCGTCCGCACTGGCAATCATGCCCTTGTTGCGCTTGTTGATCAGCGCTTCCTCGAACGCCGCATAGCCGGCCATATCGCCGCCATGCTGCGGCATCACCGCGGTGAACATCGGCATGATCATGCCAACCTCGCCCTGCTGGTAGAGCCGGATCATGGTCTCGGTCAGATCGTTGATGCCATCGCCCAGTTGCAGCGTTTCCACCAGCCCCTGAATGTGGAACTCCATCGGCAGGGACGCCATGGCGCGAAGCTGGTCCGCCGCCGTTTCAAGACCGCCCAGCGCCTTGCCGGCGGCGTCGGCATCCTGCGCCAGCTTCACGTCGAGAATGGCTTCCCCGGCCGAGCGGCGGGCAAGCTCGCATTGCGGAACCGCCACGACACCGAGCAGCATCCACGGTTTCATTTTCGCCACGCTGGCCAGCGGGATTCCGCGCGCTTTGAGGCCTTTCTTCAAAGCCTCCGCATCCTCGGCAGAAAGCTGCGAGGTAAGCGTCTGCGATCCCGTGAACATCATCAGTTCAGGCTCTTCGGACATGGCCGCCATCATGCGGGACTGATCAAGCACATCCGTGGTTTCGATTACCACTGTCGCAGCCGCGTCATACGCAGTCTGCGCCGCTGGCGGCAGCGTGACTACGCGCGGGTCGCTCAGATGAAAGGTTCCGAACAGATAGGAGGGTGCTGTGCCCTGCTTCTCCAGCTTCCACAGAACGCCCTTGCCGTTGAGCACGGCATCGGCCTGTTTGCGCACGTCTGAGTAGGCGTCCGGATCGTCCTTGCGGAGCTTTTCTATGAGGTCGGCGCCCGAGCAGGCAGTTGCATCCGCATGCGCCCGGCCGGTCGCCATTGCCAGAACGATCAGGAAGGTTATGAAAAACAACAGGTTCAGCCCGGCAAGCAGCTTCATGCAGACCAGGGCGGCGCGTTCAGCGAGAGCGAATGTGCGTGTCATGGTTTTCCACTAGCCTTAAATCCCGGCCAAACCGTTAAGGCGGTGCCGTTTCATGCGCGCGGATGCGCCGAATCGTAAATTTCGAGCAGCCGCGCCGTATCGACGCCGGTATAGACCTGCGTGGTCGACAGGCTGGCATGGCCGAGCAGTTCCTGAATGGTGCGCAGGTCGCCGCCCCGTCCCAGCAGATGCGTGGCGAAGGAATGGCGCAGCGCATGCGGCGTCGCCGTTTCGGGCAGGTTGAGCGCCGAGCGCAGTTTCGCCATTTCGCGCTGGATGATCGCGGCATTGAGCGGCCCGCCCCGCGCGCCCCGAAACAGCGGTTCACCGGCATCGAGGTGATAGGGACACAGGCGGCGATACTCCATCACCGCCTTCACCGTGACCGGCAGCAGCGGCGCAAGCCGTGTCTTGCCGCCCTTGCCCGTTACCCGCAGCACGGTTTCGTCTCCGCTGGCCAGATTGCCGCCGGTCAGGCCAAGCGCTTCGGAAATGCGCAGGCCGCAGCCATAGAGCAGGGTCAGCACCGCCGCGTTGCGGGCCGCGATCCATGGCTCCTCGGCCAGTTGCTCATCCGTTGCCACCACGCGCTTTGCATCGGCTGCCGTCAGCGGCTTGGGCAGCGATTTCGGCTGGCGGGGTGCACGCATGGCCGCCGCGCCGGCCGCATTGACCATGCCCTGCCTTTCAAGATGGCGCAGCAGCGAGCGGATTCCGGCCAGTCCCCGTCCCAGCGTGCGGGCCCCTGCCCCGGCGCTACGCCGTGAAGCAAGATAGGCGCGCAGGTCAGCCGGCCTGAGTTCTTTTATGTCGGATATTCCGGGGGCGCCGCCGCAATGGCCTGTCAGGAATTGCAGAAACTGTCTCGTGTCGCGCTCATAGGCATCGACGGTCAGTTGAGACAAGCGGCGCTCGCCGCCGAGCGATTGCAGCCACGCCATGCGCGCGGCCTGCAGATCCGGCTTTGCCGAAATGAGAAATTGTTCCTGCGTCGTCATACCGGCATGATGCGCGCATACGGTTAGGAAGCGGTGAAGCTTGCTTGAAAAGCGGGCGTCCTGAAACTAGGACAAGCAATATCATTGCAAGGATCAGTTCCATGACCAGGCTCGAAAACCCCGTCCAGATGGCCGTGATCGGCGCCCCGCACGGCATCAAGGGGGAGCTGCGCGTCAAGACCTATACCGGCGATCCCGAGGCGCTGGGCGATTATGGCCCGCTTTACACACTGGATGGACGCAGCTTCGAGATCCTCAGCATCAGGCCGGCCGGCAACATGGCCGTGGTGCGCTTCGCCGAAGTGAAGGATCGCAACGCGGCCGAAGCGCTGACCGGCACCGAGCTGTTCATCGAACGTTCCATGCTGCCCGAGCCGGAGGAAGACGACGAGTTCTACCATGCCGACCTGATGGGGCTGGCCGTGCGCGATGAGACCGGCGCAACGCTGGGCAAGGTGCTGGCGGTGCAGAATTTCGGCGGCGGCGACATACTCGACCTGATGATCGGCGGCCGCAAGGGCGTGCTGATCCCGTTCACGCAGGCAGCCGTGCCGGAAGTGTCGGTCGCCGGCGGCTTCATCCGCATCGACCCGGTCGCGGCCGGACTGGCCGGCGACGATGATGAGGATGCGCCCGATGGTGAACCCTCCGGTACGGACCGGCCGCGCGGACCGAAAAGCGCCGGGGGCAACCGGTGAGCTTTTCGGCCTCCGTCCTCACACTTTATCCCGAGATGTTTCCGGGCGCGCTCGGTCTGTCGCTTGCCGGACGGGCGCTTGAAGCCGGCACATGGTCTCTGGAAGCGGTGCAGATCCGCGATTTCGCCACCGACCGCCACCGCACGGTGGACGACACACCGGCAGGCGGCGGCGCCGGCATGGTGATGCGCGCCGACGTTCTGGCCCGCGCCATCGACCACACTGCCCCACCGTCCGACCCGCGCCCGCGCCTGCTGATGAGCCCGCGCGGACGCCCGCTGACGCAGGCGCGCGTGCGCGAACTTTCCGCTGGCCCCGGCGCCGTCATCCTGTGCGGGCGGTTCGAAGGCGTAGACCAGCGGCTGATCGAGAGCCGGCAACTGGAGGAGGTCTCGATCGGCGACTACATCCTCTCAGGCGGCGAACCGGCGGCGCTGGTGCTGCTCGACGCCGTCGTGCGCCTGCTGCCGGGCGTCATGGGCAATGAGCTGTCCGGCGAAGAGGAAAGTTTTGAAGGCGGCCTGCTGGAGCATCCGCACTATACGCGCCCGCAGGAATTCGAGGGCCGCACGATCCCCGAGGTGCTGACCTCGGGCAATCACGCGAAAATCGCCGCATGGCGTCGTGCCGAAGCCGAAAAGCTGACGCGCGAAAGACGGCCTGACCTGCTTTCCGGCAACTGACTTCGCCGCCTGACGGACACTGCCTCTCAGGCGGCTCATCAACTGATCCCGGTCAGGCAGCCATGAACTCCGGATTGCGCGCCACCAGCGCCACTTTCAGCTTCTCCATGGCGCGGGCTTCGAGCTGGCGCACGCGCTCCTTGGAGATACCCAGCACATCGCCAAGTTCGGCAAGCGTTGCGCCATCATCCTTCAGCCGCCGCTCCTCGATGATTCGCAGCTCCCGCGGATTCAGTGCACCGAGCGCATCCTTGAGCCAGCCGTTGCGCCGCTCCACGTCGATAGCCTCGGACGCCACTTCATCCGGCAGCGGAGCGTCGCTGACCAGAAAGTCCATGCGCTCCATGGAATCCGACTCTCCCGAAAGCGGGGCGTTGAGCGAGCTGTCGGGTGCCGACAGGCGTGAATCCATGGTGGCGACGTCAGCGGTCTGCACGCCGAGGGCCGTGGCTATTTCCTCGTAGATCGAGGCGCTGGAAAGCGTGTCGGAGCCAGCCGCAAGCCGCGCACGCAGCCGCCGCAGGTTGAAGAACAAGGCCTTCTGCGCCGAGCTGGTGCCACCGCGCACGATCGACCAGTTGCGCAGGATATAATCCTGCATGGAAGCCCTGATCCACCATGTTGCATAGGTGGAAAATCGCACCTCGCGTTCCGGCTCGAACCTTGCCGCAGCTTCGAGCAGCCCTACATGGCCTTCCTGAATGAGGTCCCCGATGGGGAGGCCGTAATTGCGGAACTTGCCGGCCATGGAGATGACGAGACGCATATGCGCCATCGTCATGCGGTTCAGTGCTTCCTGATCTCCGTGGTCGCGCCAGTTCTGCGCCAGTTCCTGCTCTTCATCGCGCTCCAGATAGGGCGCGGTCATGGCCAGGCGAATGAATTTACGTTCAAGGCTGTTTTGAATCATCACGATATTCCGGCATTCGAACGACCTTTGCCGCATGCCGCATGAAGCTGCGGACATGTACGGAACCGCAGCCTTAACGTGATGTGGGCGGAATTTGTTCCAGCCCGAAGAGAGTCAGAAGCTGACTATCCTATGCTGCGCTCCAGGACAGCCACCCAGTTCTTCCAGGCGATCTTCTCGACCAGCTCGCGCCCATAGCCCTTTTCGAGCAATGCATCGATGAGATTCGGAAGGCCGGAAACGTCACCGATGGCAGCGGGGATCGTGGCCCCGTCGAAATCGGACCCAAAGCCGACCCGGTCCTCCCCCAGTGCCTCTATCAGGGCATCGATGTGGCGAACCATCACCTCCAGGCCGGTATTGGGATCCATGCGGCCATCTTCACGCAGGAAGCCGGTGGCGAAATTCAGCCCGACCATGCCGTTGCTGTCGCGAATGGCGCCAAGCTGCCATTCGGTCAGGTTGCGCGCGTGGGGGCAGAGCGCATGCACGTTGGAATGGGTGGCGACCAGCGGCGCGGTGCTCAGGGAAGCGACGTCGCGAAACCCTTTTTCGTTGAGATGCGACAGATCGATCATGATCCCAAGCTCGTTGCAGGCACGCACCAGCGCCTTGCCGGCATCGGTAAGACCGGGGCCGGTGTCCGGCGTCGAGTTCAGGCGGAACGGCACGCCATGGCCAAATGCGTTGGGCCGGCTCCAGACGATGCCGAGCGAGCGCAAGCCTGCCGCATGAAGCACGTCGAGTTCGGCCAGACCGGTATCGATCGCCTCCGCGCCTTCGATATGGAAGACGGTGGCCAGAGAGCCCTCAGCCATCGCGCGCCTGATGTCGGCGGCGCTGCGGCACACGCTCAGCGCACCTGACCGTTCGAGACGCAGCAAAATCGAGGCCATCCCCGTGGTCGACACAATCGCATCGGCGCGGCTCAGTTCGGGCGCCATCGGCTCGTTGGTTGCGGGTGCGGTGGTGCGCATCGGCGCGTCCTCCAGCGGCGGCGGAAAGATGGCGAACATGCCGCCTGCAAGCCCGCCCTTGCGGGCACGTGGCAGATCGATATGCCAGCTCGAGGGACTGCCTTTGACGAAAAGCTTCTCCTTGTCCGGCTCGGCGGACTGGTAGAGTTTCATCAGCGTATCATTGTGGCCATCGAAAACCGGGATAAGGTCTGTCACGTCTGTCGCATCCTTGGGAAGGTGATTGTCTGAGAAAAAGCCTATCTGATTCGCCTTGGTGGCCGCTCCGGCAACTGGACCGCCAGCCCCGCCTTGATCCTGTCCATGACCACGAGGGTACGGAAGCGCCTGACATTGTGGTTCTCGAAGAACAGCCGCCGCGTCAGCGCCTCATAGTCAGCCATGGAGGCGACTGTGACAATCAGCACGAAATCCGCTTCACCGGTCACATAGTAGCACTGTTGCACAGACCGATCGGCGGCGAAGCTGCGCCGGGCCGCATCAAGCAGATCGAGCCGCTCGCTTTCGATCTCGACCTCCACCACGATGGTGATCGGCTGGCCGACGCGTCCCGGATCGACGACGGCGAAGTTGCCGGTGATGACCCCGTTCTCATGCATGCGGCGCACCCTGCGATGCACGGCCGCCGCCGACAGGCCGATCCGTTCACCGATGATGCGGTGAGCGGTCGTGTTGTCCCGCTGCAGAATATCGAGGATCGCAAGATCGAAACCGTCGAGGCCATCCTGCTCGGATTCAGGCATCAAAACCACCAAAATCGAGAGTTTTTTGCATTCTGGTGGTCAAATCGAGGAAAATCCAGTCTTCATCCGCGATAAAATCTCATCACGCAAAGAGAGATGAGACCATGATCACCCTGAACACACTTCCCGGCTATAATACGGCGCTGGACCCTGCGGATTCCACCACTCTTGGAATGGAAGCCGCCCGGGAGGTGCAGCGCTTCCTGTCCTGTCGCCCCGACTACAGGCAAACGCCGCTGCACCGGCTCGACGGCCTTGCCGGAGAACTCGGGGTCGCAGCCATTTTCCTCAAGGATGAGGGCTTGCGGCTCGGCCTCGGCAGCTTCAAGGCACTTGGCGGCTCCTATGCCGTCATCCGGCTGGTGCTGGAGGAGGCGGGCCACAGGCTCGGCCATCCCCAAGACATCGCGGATCTCAATTCATCGCAGGTGCGCGAGATCGCGCGGCAGATGACCTTCGGTTGCGCGACCGACGGCAACCACGGCAAGTCCGTCGCCATGGGCGCGCGCATGGTGGGCGCCCGCGCCGCGATCTTCGTGCATGCCGGCGTCAGCGACGAGCGGGTGGCAGCAATCGCTGCCTGTGGCGCCGAGATAATCCGCGTTGAAGGCACCTATGACGATTCCGTTGCAGAGGCCGCCCGTGTCTGTGAGCAAAACGGCTGGAGCGTTGTCTCCGACACCTCATGGCCGGGCTATGAGCGCATCCCCTCGCTGGTCATGCAGGGTTATACCGCCATGCTCGGCGAAGTGCTGGAAGCATTGCCGCAAAGGCCGACGCATGTTTTCGTGCAGGCCGGCGTCGGCGGGCTGGCGGCAGCCCTCGCCGGACATCTCGCCATCGTGTTCGGAGCGAACCGTCCCAGACTCATCGTTGTCGAGCCAGCCCGCGCGGCCTGCATTCATGAAAGTGCGCGCACCGGGCGACTGGTCAAAACCCCGCATGGGGAGCCGACCATCATGGCGATGCTGGAATGCTACGAGCCGTCGCTGGTGGCGTGGCGGATACTGTCGCGCAAGGCCGACGCCTTCATGACCGTGGATGAGGACGACGCAGCAGCGACCATGCTCCGCCTTGCCCGGCCGCCAGCCCCGGATCCCGCCATCGTCGCCGGTGAAAGCGGCTGTGCCGGGCTCGCCGGGCTGATCCGCGCGGCGTCGGACCCTGAAGGGAGAAAAATGCTGGGTCTGGACGAGAACGCGCGCGTTCTGGCGATCAACACGGAAACCGCCACCGACAAGGGCCGTTACGAGGCCATTGTCGGCATGGCGCCGGAGGCTGTGGCCGAAATCGCCTGAAGATTTCGGGCCGGCATCCGGCAGCGCGGTCTGTCGCTCAGGACAGCGTGTCGAGCTTTCGCTGCATCGCGGCAATCTGCTCCTTCAGATCCTGAAGGTCGCCATCGCGCTCGCCCGTTTCCTTGTGCGGCTCGCCGTCGCCCTGCTTCGCCGCCGCGCCGGCGGGAAACGGCGTGAACATGCGCATCGCGTTCTGGAACATCTCCATGTTGCGTCGCGTCTGCTCTTCCAGCGCCTTCATCGGCAGTGGCATCTTCATCATGTCCATGGGCGATTTCGGCAGCGCATCCTTCATCTGCTCGCGAAACCGCTCCTGCTCCTTGGAAAAGGCCATCATCGACTGTTCGAGAAATGACGGCACGATCATCTGCATCTGATCGCCATAGAAGGCGATGAGCTGGCGCAGAAACGGGATCGGCAGCATGTTCTGCCCGTCCTTGTTTTCCAGCTCGAAGATGATCTGGGTGAGCACGGAATGGGTGATGTCGTCGCCGCTCTTGGCGTCCTGAACCGTAAAATCCTCGCCGCGCTTCACCATGGCGGCGAGGTCTTCCAGCGTCACATAGGTGCTGGTTCCCGTATTGTAGAGCCGACGGTTGGCGTATTTCTTGATGATCACACTATCGTCTTTCGCAGCCACCAGCGTCCTCCCCGAACAGCTTTGTCGAATTGGTAAGCATGAACTTACCATTTGCATTGCTTTGCAACAGGATAGGCCCAAAACGGCACCGACTCCAACAGATTTTGTGCAGTGCGGAACGGCAGGCATGTTCCTGTCACCTGCAAAATGCTGCGCAGCATTGCTGAGCCGACTTACCGCAGGTCACCTCGCCACGACTTTTTCGGATTTGACTCGCCTTTCGGAAAGGGCAACAAAAGTCATGACACCGCCGAGTGCAGTTCTGCAAAGTCCGGAGAAAACAATGTCGTCTTCCAATTCCATCGTCATCGTCAGTGCCGCCCGCACACCGGTCGGCTCCTTCAGCGGCTCCTTCGCAAACATGCCGGCGCATGAGCTTGGCGCCATCGTCATCAGGGAATTGCTGGCGCGTGCAGGCGTCGACGCGGCGGAAGTGGACGAGGTCATCCTCGGTCAGGTGCTCACCGCGGCGCAGGGCCAGAACCCCGCCCGTCAGGCATCCATGCTGGCCGGCATTCCCAAAGAAACCTCGGCCTGGGGCATGAACCAGGTTTGCGGCTCGGGCCTGCGCTCGGTTGCGCTCGGCATGCAGCAGATCGCCACCGGCGACGCTCGTGTCGTGATCGCAGGCGGACAGGAATCCATGTCGCTCTCGCCCCACGCCCAGCATCTGCGCAACGGCGTGAAGATGGGCGACTACAAGATGATCGACACCATGATCAAGGACGGCCTGTGGGATGCCTTCAACGGCTACCACATGGGCATCACGGCCGAGAATGTGGCGCGCGAGTTCCAGATTTCGCGTGACGAGCAGGACCAGTTCGCGCTCGCATCGCAGAACAAGGCCGAAGCGGCCCAGAAGGCCGGCAAGTTCAAGGACGAGATCGTTTCGGTAACGGTGAAGGGCCGCAAGGGCGACACCATCGTCGAAGATGACGAATATATCCGCCACGGCGCCACCATCGAGGCCATGCAGAAGCTGAAGCCCGCCTTCGACAAGGAAGGCACCGTGACCGCCGCCAACGCTTCGGGAATCAATGACGGCGCCGCCGGCGTGCTGCTGATGAGCGAAGAAGAGGCTCAGCGCCGGGGCCTCACCCCGATCGCCCGCATCGCTTCCTGGGCAACCGCCGGCGTCGACCCTGCCGTGATGGGCACCGGACCGATCCCGGCTTCCCGGAAAGCGCTGGAAAAGGCTGGCTGGTCCGTCGGCGATCTCGACCTCGTCGAAGCCAACGAAGCCTTCGCCGCGCAGGCCTGTGCCGTCAACAAGTCGCTTGGCTGGAATCCGGAAATCGTCAACGTCAATGGCGGCGCCATCGCCATCGGTCACCCGATCGGCGCTTCGGGTGCCCGCATCCTCAACACGCTTGTTTATGAGATGAAGCGCCGCAATGCGAAGAAGGGTCTGGCCACGCTGTGCATCGGCGGCGGCATGGGCGTTGCCATGTGTCTCGAGGGGCTGAACTAGGCAACAATGGGAGGACAGGGCAGAACGACCGCAAGGGCAAGCTGTTAAGGCACCATAACGCCTCAATCTCCTGCTCGGCTGCGGCGGACTGCACTGATAATGGAGAATCACCAGCATGAGCAGAACAGCTATCGTCACCGGTGGGACACGGGGCATCGGTGCCGCCATCGCCAGGGCGTTGAAGGATGCGGGCTACAAGGTTGCGGCCAACTATGCCGGCAATGATGACGCCGCCCGCATCTTCAAGGAGGAAACCGGCATCCCGGTCTACAAATGGTCCGTGGCCGATTACGATGCCTGCGCGCAGGGAATCGCTCAGGTTGAAGCGGATCTCGGCCCCGTCTCGGTTCTGGTCAACAATGCCGGCATCACCCGCGATGCCATGTTCCACAAGATGACGCGCGAGCAGTGGAACGAGGTGATCGGCACCAATCTCAGCGGCGTCTTCAACATGACGCATCCGCTGTGGACGGGAATGCGTGACCGCAAGTTCGGCCGCATCATCACCATCTCCTCGATCAACGGGCAGAAGGGCCAGATGGGGCAGGCCAACTATTCGGCGGCCAAGGCGGGCGATATCGGCTTCACCAAGGCACTTGCGCAGGAAGGCGCCCGCGCCGGCATCACGGTCAACGCCATCTGCCCCGGCTACATCGCCACCGACATGGTGATGGCCGTACCGGAGAAGGTGCGCGAGTCCATCATTGCCCAGATCCCGGTCGGACGGCTGGGCGAAGCCGAGGAGATCGCGCGCTGCGTGCTCTTCCTCGCTTCCGACGACGCCGGTTTCATCACCGGCTCGACGCTGACGGCCAATGGCGGGCAGTACCTCGCCTGAGATTGCCTGTCCCGATACGGCACGAAACAGTTAACGGCGCGGCCTTCATGGCCGCGCCGTTTCCGCATCCGGCTGCGACCCTGCTGTGGAAGGCCTGTGGATAAGCTGTGCGGGACACAACATGTAGCGGTGAACGAAACGGGAAAATTCACAGGTCGGCGATTCGTCGCCGTTTCGTTCCTCCTTTGATCGAATCGTTAAGAAAATGGCCATGTGAGCGGTTGGAATTTCTTAATGGAAGTTAATAATTTCCTTATTTTTCAATGAATTGCCTTCCCTCGCCCGTTACCGCGATGCAAGCGGCCGGCAAACCTTAACGACAGTAAAGAGCAGCCGCTGTCTTGTTCCGAAGGCGATTCAGCATATAGCTCCGGACCGCACCTCACGGCCTATATGTAGCCGTGAACGAACCATGAATCGGCAAGAGTCAGCGATTCGTCGCCGATTCGTTCCAGACTCGTTCCACCCGTTAACGCGGGCCGCCAGCCGCCTCTGATGCGACGACTGAGGGATGCGCTGAAACTTCCGCCTTTCACCCCCGTGCATAAATGCCTATGTGTCAGACGGGTCGGAGGCGATCCAGCGCTTTCGGGCGTCCCTTGCTGCACTGTGGCCGGAGAGACTTTCCCCGCCGATGAACATCCAACCCAAGCCCCAACAGCCGCTTATCCTGTCCGGCCGCGACGTGACCGCCGTGCTTGGTCCCACCAACACCGGCAAGACCCATCTGGCCATCGAGCGCATGGTGGCGCACGAAAGCGGCGTCATCGGCCTGCCGCTGCGCCTGCTCGCCCGCGAGGTCTATGCGCGGCTGTGCGAGAAGGTGGGAGCGGTGAAAGTGGCGCTGATCACCGGCGAGGAGAAGATCCAGCCCGCAGGCGCCCGCTACTCGGTCTGCACGGTGGAAGCCATGCCGCGCGAGACCGATGCGGCTTTCGTCGCCATCGATGAGGTCCAGCTTGCCGGCGATCTGGAGCGCGGCCACATCTTTACCGACCGCATTCTCAATCTGCGTGGACGGCAGGAAACGCTGCTTCTGGGTGCTGCCACCATGCAGGGCATTCTCCAGAAGCTGTTGCGGGGCATTTCGGTGGTGACGCGCCCGCGCCTGTCGCATCTGGCCTATGCCGGATCCAAAAAGCTCACCCGCCTGCCCCGGCGCACGGCGATCGTCGCCTTCTCGGCCGATGAGGTCTACGCCATCGCCGAGCTGATCCGCCGCCAGCAGGGCGGCGCGGCCGTGGTGCTAGGCGCTCTGTCCCCGCGCACCCGCAACGCGCAGGTGGCGCTCTACCAGAACGGCGATGTCGATTATCTGGTCGCCACCGACGCCATTGGCATGGGGCTCAACCTCGATGTCGACCATGTCGCCTTCGCCCAGAACCGCAAATTCGACGGCTACCAGTTCCGCCAGCTCACCGCCGCCGAGCTTGGCCAGATCGCCGGCCGCGCCGGCCGCCACATGCGCGACGGCACCTTCGGCGTCACCGGCCGCGTCGATCCTTTCGACGACGATCTGGTCAGAAAGATCGAGAGCCACGATTTCGAGCCGGTTAAGGTGCTGCAATGGCGCACCGCCGCCTTCGACTTCGCCAGCCTCGATGCGCTGCGCCGGTCGATCGAAACCAATGCGCCGGTCGAAGGACTGACGCGCGCGCTGCCGGCCGTCGATGCGCAGGCGCTGGAATATCTCGCGCGCGACGGCGACATCCGCGCCCTCGCCTCACGCCCGGAGCGGGTGGCGCAATTGTGGGACGCCTGCGCCCTGCCCGACTATCGCCGCATCTCGCCGGCCCAGCACGCCGACCTGATCGCGTCCATCTACATGGACATCGCCCGGCGTGGCCATGTCGATGAGAATTACATGGCCGAACAGGTGCGCCGCGCAGATACCACCGAGGGCGACATCGACACGCTGTCGGCCCGCATTGCCCAGATCCGCACCTGGACTTTCGTGTCGAACCGGCCCGGATGGCTTGCCGATCCGGCACATTGGCAGGAAAAGACGCGCGAAATCGAGGATAGATTGTCGGATGCGCTGCATGACAGGTTGACGAAACGCTTCGTAGACCGCAGGACTTCCGTGCTTATGCGCCGCCTCAGAGAAAATACCATGTCCGAAGCAGAAATCAGCCCTTCCGGAACAGTCCTCGTCGAAGGGCACCATGTCGGAGAATTGCAGGGGTTCCGCTTTACCGCGGACCAGAGCGCCGGCGGCGAAGCCGCCAAGGCGGTTCGCGCTGCCGCGCAAAAGGCGCTGGCCGCCGAGTTCGAAACCCGCGCAGAGCGGTTCGCCGCCTCCGGCAATAATGACATTGCGCTGGGCGATGACGGTGTGCTGCGCTGGATCGGCGCGCCCATTGCCACTCTCGTCGCCGGCGAGGACATTCTGCGCCCGCGTCTGGTGCTGCTGGCCGACGAACAGCTGACCGGCCCGGCACGCGACAAGGTCGTCAGCCGCGCCGAGCGCTTCGTCACCTTCCACATCGAAACCCTGCTGAAGCCGCTGGTCGACCTGAAGGCCAACGATCAGCTCACCGGCATCGCGCGCGGCATTGCTTTCCAGCTCGTGGAGAATCTTGGGCTTCTCAACCGCCGTGACATTGCCGAGGACATGCGCTCGCTGGAGCAGGATGGCCGCGCGGCCCTGCGTCGTCTCGGCGTGCGCTTCGGCGCATATCATGTCTTCGTCCCGGCCCTGCTGAAGCCGGCCCCTGCCAGACTGGTGACGCTGCTGTGGGCACTTCAGAACGACGGCAAGGACAAGCCGGGCTACGGCGATGTCGTCCTCGCATTGGCCACCGGCCGCACGTCGGTGGTGGTGGACCAGACTTTCGACCGTAATTTCTACCGCCTTGCCGGCTATCGCAGCCTTGGCCGCCGCGCCGTGCGCGTGGACATTCTGGAACGGCTGGCCGACCTGATCCGCCCCGCCATCAACTGGAAGCCAGGCCTCGGGCCCCGCCCCGATGGCGCTTTCGATGGCGGCACCTTCACGGTCACGCCGCCGATGATGTCGATCCTCGGCGCGACCGCCGAGGACATGGAGGAAATCCTCAAGGGACTCGGCTACCGTGCCGACCCGAAGCCGGCCGAAGAGGTGAAGGCGAAGGTCGAGGCCTTCGATACCGCCGCCCGCGAAGCCGTCGAAGCAAAGGCGGCAGCGGACGCAGCACAGGCAGAAGCCACTGCTGAGACGCACACCGCAGCTGCGGATACGGAAGCCGTCCCGCAGGACCAGATTGCGGCGACCGATGTGGATGCTTCGGCAGCCGATCAGCCGGCATCCGATGAACAAGCGCCCACCGAGGCCGGGCAGGACCAGCCGGCGCGGGCCGAAGCGCCCGATGCTTCCGCCGAGGCTTCGCAAGAAGCCACAGCCCCCGTTGCCGAAAAAACCGCTACGACGACGGAAGAAGCCGCTCCGGCACCATCCGAGCCTGCATCGCCAGCGGCTCCGGAGCCGGCCGAAGAGCCGAAGCCGGTGCTTATCTGGCGTCAGGGCCGCTTCGATCGCCAGAACCAGCGGCCGGGCGGCCGGCAGGGTCAGCACGGCCAGCAGGGGCGCGGCCAGCAGAGGAGTGGTGAGCGTCGCGAAGGCGGCGAAGGCAACAAAGACGACAACCGCCGCTTCGACCGCAACCGCAAGGGCGGCAAGCCGGGAGGGGATCGCCCCGAACGGCAAGGCGAGAGGCCGGACAGCAAATCCGGCGGTAAGCCGAAGTTCGAGCCGCGCAAGCGCGAGGAGCGCCCGGTGCGCATCGATCCGGATTCGCCCTTTGCCAAGCTCGCCGCCCTGCGCGAGCAGCTCAAGAAGTAGCGCGGGGCCCGGCGTCGGACGATGGCAGCAGCTGGCCGCCAGCGCCTCGACAAATGGCTGTTCTTTACGCGCGTCGTGAAATCGCGTTCGCTTGCCGCCAAACTGGCGGTCAGCGGGCGCGTCCGCATCAATCGCGACAAAGCATCGCAGGCCTCCGATCTGGTGAAGCCGGGCGACGTTCTCACCATCACGCTGGAGCGTCGCATACTGGTCTGGAAAGTGCTCGACACCGGCACGCGCCGCGGCCCGGCACCTGAAGCCCGAACCCTTTACGAGGACTTGTCTCCGGCCCCGTCACAGGCGGAAATTCCGGATGCGCAGGCTCCCCTGCGGGAGGCCGGAAGCGGTCGTCCCACCAAGAAGGAACGCCGTATCACGAACCGGCTGCTGGGACGGGAATAACATGCTGGCGCGAGAACCCCCGGCGCAAAATCATTCCGCCAGGGGCGCTATGGCGCATGCGCTTCGGCTTGAAAGCGCGGTGCAAAGGCGTTACCTCACCCCTCGATGACGCGACCCGAAATTGGCATGTACGGGACGCCCGGAGCCTCGTATGACTTATGTAGTCACCGACAATTGCATCAAGTGCAAATACACCGACTGTGTCGAAGTGTGTCCGGTCGACTGCTTCTATGAAGGCGAGAACATGCTCGTCATTCATCCCGACGAGTGCATCGACTGCGGCGTGTGCGAACCGGAATGCCCGGCCGACGCCATTCGCCCCGACACGGAACCCGGCCTCGATCAGTGGCTGCAGCTCAATGCCGAATATGCGGAGAAGTGGCCCAACCTGACCACCAAGAAGGATCAGCTTCCCGAAGCCGAGGAATTCGACGGACAGACCGGCAAGCTGGAGAAGTATTTTTCTCCTGAAGCCGGCAGCGGCGACTAGCACTTTATTTTGTCATCGTGCCTTTGAGAATGGCAGCTATGCTTGCCCTTCATGGCGCTTGCCGTTAGCGTGTGCAGCAAAATCTTGATTCTTGCGACTTTTTGTGTTACACATCGGCCAACATGCCCGTGACACAACGTCGATTTATGGCGCACACGCCCTAATCACTGAAAGGTGAATCTCCCAGTCCGGACCAGAGCGATCTGGGCCATGTGGTCGTTTAGCGTCCAGGCCCTCAGCTTTTCTTCCGGACAATTCACTGTTGCGCGGTATCTGCCGGCTGGTCCGGCCCCACTGTGTACGGTCGGCGTGGCGCCGGCCACAACAAGGAGTCTATGGCGTAATGGCAACCAGCACCCCGCAGAAGAAGTCTGCTCCCACGCGTCACGGTTTCAAAAGCGGCGAGTTCATCGTCTATCCAGCCCATGGTGTCGGCCAGATCGTAACCATCGAGGAGCAGGAAGTCGCAGGGCACAAGCTGGAATTGTTCGTCATCGATTTCCAGAAGGACAAGATGCGGCTGAAGGTTCCGGTGGCCAAGGCCACCTCCATCGGCATGCGCAAGCTTTCGGAAACCGATTATGTCGATCGCGCCCTGAAGGTCGTTCAGGGCCGCGCCCGCGTTAAGCGCACCATGTGGTCGCGCCGCGCGCAGGAATACGATGCCAAGATCAATTCCGGCGACCTGATCTCGATCTCGGAAGTCGTGCGCGACCTCTACCGCGCCGAGAACCAGCCCGAGCAGTCCTACTCCGAGCGTCAGCTCTATGAGGCGGCCCTCGACCGCATGGCCCGCGAGATCGCGGCCGTCAACCGCATGTCGGAAACCGAAGCGGTGCGCCTGATCGAGGTGAACCTCAACAAGGGCCCCAAGCGCGGCACCAAGGCCGACAATGAGGAAGGCGAGCAGGAAGAAGCCGCCTGATCCTGTCCGGCCCCGATCATTTCCGGCACTGCCGGCTGAAATCTGAAAACCGCGGGTCGCAAGATCCGCGGTTTTTCTTTTGAGTCGCCTTACCGCACCGGCGCGTGGCCGAAGATCGTCTCCAGGAACTCGCCGAGCCAGCGCCTGAGATGCATGTCCCAGATCAGCCGTCCGCCGAGATGGTCGCGGCCGGGCTGGGCGCCCGGAAGCGAGAAGCGCTGCGCCCCATGTACCACCCAGCGATGCATCATCGCCTGCGTCAGCTCGCCGTGAAACTGGATGCCATAAGCCTTCTCGCCATAGCGGAAGGCCTGATTGGGATATGTGTCGGCCGTGGCGAGCAGCGTCGCATCGGACGGCAGCGTGAAGCCCTCGCGGTGGAACTGATAGACCATGTCGGGCCAGTGCAGCAGCTGCCGTCCACAGCCGGTTGCCTCGATCGGATACCAGCCGATCTCCACCAGCCCACGTCCATGTCCCTCCACCTTGCCGCCGAGATGCTTTGCCAGCATCTGCGCGCCGAGGCAGATGCCGAGGAAGGGCTTGTCCTCCTTCAGCGGAACGCGCATCCAGTCGGTCTCGCGCCTGACGAACTCATCGGGATCGTTGGCGCTCATCGGCCCGCCGAACACCACCGCTCCGGCATGGCCGTCGAGCGTGTCCGGCAAGGGATCGCCAAGCGGCGGGCGTCTGATGTCAAGATCGAAGCCGCGCTCCATGAGCATATGCCCGACGCGGCCGGGGCTCGACGTCTCCTGATGCAGGACTGTCAGTATTCTCGGTCGGGTTCTGGCAAGCATCGCGGGCAGAATCAGCAGATGATTTGCCGGATTATAGCGACTTCATCAAAAGTGCGAAGCGCAATTGCGTGAAAACAAAGGCTTAGATCGTCAGTGCGGCGCGCCGAGAAAACCAGACGCTTTGTGGCCGGATTCTACTCCTCATCAGGAATTTTAGCCGGATCCGGCAGGCTCGCCGCCACCTTGCGGCGTTCGCTGATACGGTCCTGCCGCTCCACGTCCAGCAGCTCTGCAACGCGCCACACCGTATTGTCCTCCAGCTCGTGCAGCTCGCCATCGGCGAAGACGATCTCCCACATCAGCCCGATGAAGGCCTTGCGTCCGTCAGGATCGAGATGGCGCTTGAGCACGCTGGTGAAGGCATAGAAATCAACGGCCTCGCGGTCCGCCTGTTCGCCGGCCTTTGCCAGGTCGTCCAGCTCGGTTCCGGACACGCCGTAATTCTCACCGAGAACGGCCTTGAACCGCTCCCACTCCGCATCCTGCCGCACACCGTCGACATTCATGACGTGGTAGAGCAGTGCTGCGGCGGCCACGCGTGGATCGTCGTCACCGGTGCTGCGACCGGAGCCGCCCGGAATTTCCTTGAGAAAACTTAGAAAACGCTCGAACATCAAAACAGCTTGAACCTCGTTGCCTGGGGCTCTGGCTCGTCGTCGGGATCGACGCCGGGATCGTCGGGAAGGCGGGGCATGAAATCCTGCCGGGACGCGCTTTCGACATCCGGCGGCGGCGGAATCTTGCTCCTACCCGCCCGCTTTGCCGGATCGGATTGCACCGGGGCCGGCGCGGGCTCTTCCCTGACCGCCACGGAAGGCTTCGGGGCTGGCGCTACGGCCGGTTGAGCGGGCGGAGACGCAGCCGGGATCTGACTTGCGTGAGGCACAACGGCTGGAGCCTGCCCGTTACGGGCGGCGGGTTCGGCCGCGACCACGACAGCCGGCACAGCCTCGATGATCTCGGCCTCCGCGACCTCGCCCAGCCGTTCCGCGGCGACGGGCGCGGCAATGGCGGGAGCCGGTTTTTCAGCCTTGCCGGGCTCATCGCTCTCGATCATGTGGCCGATATGCTCGACCGGCGCACGCCATTCGAAGGCATCCAGCCTGCCAGTTACGGGGGAGACAGGCGCCCAGGTTTCCGCAACCACGCCATCCGCCACCCATTCAGGATCGCGGGGCGCGCGCACGGCCTTTGCCAGCAACTGCCGCACCTTGCCTTCATCGCCGGTTTCGGCTTCCTCGATGTCGGCAAGCAGCAGGTAGGCGCCCTCGCGGGGGTCGATGCGAATGGCGGCCTCCGCCTCGGCGCGCGCCGAGCGGTAGTCCTTTGCGTCCAGCGCCGCGCGCGCCACCGCCAGCGCCGATTCGGCGTTGTTCTTCTTCATGTCCTGAAGCTTGCGCGCCCGCTTCAGCCGGTCGAGCACGGCATCCCCCGGCCGGGCATGGATATAGAGATCGGCGACCTCTGGATGCGGTGCGGCCCGCCACACATGCTCAAGCAGCTTCGACGCCTTGCGCACATCGTCATTGCGCAAAAGCGCTCTGGCCGCGACCAGCGCGGCCGGCACGAAGTCGGGCTCGAGCTTGTTGGCTTCCAGCGCCGCCGTCTTTGCCGCCGCCGGATCGGTGCCCATCAGCTCAGTGGCCTTGGCCGTCAGCAGCACCGCACGCTGGCGGTTGGCCACGGCCGGCTCGATCCGCTTCGTCGATTTCTGTGCTGCCACCAGTTCCAGCGCGCCATCCCACTGGCTGCGCGCGGCCAGTTCCTCGATGGTCGCTTCCGTCGCCCAGTTGAGCTGCGGAGCCACGGCCGCCGCACGGCCGGCATAATGGCGCGCCGCATTGCGGTCGCCAAGACGCCCGGCCTCCAGATAAAGCCCGCGCAGGCCAAGCAGCCGCGTCTCGGGATCGTCGAGCATCGCCTCGAATTTCCGCCGCGCCGCATCATGGTCGCCTTCCAGCAGGGCCGTCTGGGCTTCCAGAAGATGGATCAGCGGTTCCTGATCGGAACTGATCAGCTTGGCGGCTTCCTTGCCCTTCTTGCGGGCCAGCACGCCATCGCCCGCTCCCGCTGCGATCATGCCCGTTGACAGTGCCTGATAGCCGCGATCACGCCGCCGCACGCGAAAATGCCGGGCGATGGCGTAGGGGCTGTTCCAGATCGACCTGATCAGCCACCAGGCAATCATCGTCGCCGCAACGACGGCGACGACGCCCACCGCGGCCACCATCAGGCTCACCTGATAGCGGTAGCCGCCGAAGGTGACGACCATGTCGCCCGGACGATCCGCCAGCCACGCAAAGCCGAGACCAAGCGCCAGAACGATGAGGAGATAGAACAGGATGCGGATCATGCCTTACCCTTCGCCTCCCGCCATGGTTTCCGCCACCAGCGCATCGACCTGCGCTTCGGCCTCCATGCGGGCCCTGAGCGCTGCGGCGAAATCCGCCCCCGCCGCCTGCACCGGCGCCGGCAGGGCCTCATATTCAGTGAGCGCCTTGCCGTAGTCGCCCTGGCTCACCGCCGCTTCCAGCCGCGCCACCGTCTCCGGCACGCCGGGGCCTTCCACGGCACCGATCGGCCGCACCTTGACCAGCTTTTCCGCGCTCGACATCAGGCGCTGGACGAAACCGGCATTGTCATCGACCGGATCGTCGGCCGCCACCATGGCGTCGGCCGCCGCATCCACCTGCGCGGCGATCTCCGTGCGGGTCGCGACGCCCTGTTCGGCATAGCTGCGCAAACCTGCAAGCTGCGGCGCTTCCGGTGCGATCGCCGCAAAGGTCTCCAGTTCGGCCTTGAACGGCGCACCGCGCTCCAGCGCCGATTTCAGCGCGGAAGCCGCGATCGCCAGCGCGATCTTCGGTTGTCCCGCCTGCTCCTCGACCTTGCCGGTGACGTCTGCCAGCGACTGGTCCAGCACCGCCAGTCGGCTGGCCTGCTGCCGGGCACCCTCGCCGGCGGCGCGGACCAGCTCCTCCAGCGCGGCCAGCCGCTCATTGACGGGGCCGAGATCGACAGCTTCCGGCGTTGCCGCCTCGCCAAGCGCGGCAACCGAGGTTTCGAGTTCGCCCACCTTCTGCGACAGCGCTGCCAGCGCCTCGCCATTGTCGCCGCTGCCTGCGCTCGCCTCCACTGTGCTTTTCAGGGAGGCAAGCTCGCCCTTCACTTGGTCGAGACCGGTTGAAAGGCTTTCGATACGCTGTGCGGATCCATCGTCGCTCCGCGATGCGGCAAGATCGGAAATCTGCGCCTGCAATTCTGCGATACGCCCGCTGCTGTCGGTCGAAGCATAGCCGCCCGGAGCCCCAAGCACCCCGGCGAACTGCAGGGCGCCAGCACCGGCCAGCGCCACCACGCCGCCAACGAGGCCGGCAGCCAGCAGACCGATACCACCGCGCGGGGCCGGTTCCGGCTGCGGTGCCGACTGTGCAGGAGCTGCCTTTTCAGCAGGCTTCGCGGTATCCTTTGCGGTGTCTGCTACCGGTTTTTCGTCTGTCTTCGACACAGGCTTTTCCGTAAAACTGTAGTCCCGAGCATGGTCGCGCACCGGCGGTTCCGCCGGCTTCGCCTCTGCTGCGCCTCTGACGGCTTCTTCCGCTTTCACCGAAGGCTCGGGCGTGGAAGGCACAGACTCTGGCGTGGTCGCGGCTGTATCGGCCTTTTCCACCCGCGACACCTGATCGGAATCCAGATCGATCGTCACCGGCTCACGGCTGCTCTTCGAATGGCGCGTTCTTGGCGTCTTGACCATGCCGGCTCCCCACTTCTTCGTGCCGCCCGCGGACACAGGATTTCAACAGAGGTCTAGCACACCTCAAAGCGGTGAAAAGGGGCGGTGTGATGACGCGCCCCCCAACTTACATACCCCGGCGACGGGACAGAAGCGCCAGCAATGCAGGCTCCGAGGGCTGCGGAGCGCTGTTCACCATGACCGCAGATTCTTCACCCATGCCAGCGGCTATGCGTGGCGAGAGAGCGAAAAAATCCGCCGTCGCAAAGAGCGGGCGCAGAGCTTTCCGCCGCATCAGAGCGCGCATGGCCTGTGCCGCCGTCACCGAATAAAGCAGCACCGCAGCGACGCCCTGTCCGCCGAGCCGTTCACGGATATCCGCCTCATCATAGTCGATCGCCACCGTATCGTAGACCTCCAGCGCCTCGACACGAACGCCCGATGCGGCCAATCGTTCCTCGAAGCCCGAAAACCGCACCCGCCCGCACAGATAGGCGATCTTCCCTGAAAAACCGGCGGCGATCTGCCGGGCGAGCCCGGCGGCATCGCCCGGACCTTCCTCGATATGGGTAAAGCCGGCCTTGCGCGCGGCCTCCGCGGTGCGCGCGCCCACGACATGGCAGACAAGGTGCGACAGCCTGCCGATAAGCTCCGGGGAGGCGTGGCGCAGCGCATTGGCGCTGGTCACGGCCACCGCCCCGGCATCGCCGGAAACAGTGGAAGGATCGATGGCGAGTGCTTCGGTGCGCGACAGGGGCAACACCAACGGCTCGAAGCCCAGCCCGGCCAGCCGGGCCGCCGTGCGGGTGGCGCCCGGTTCAGGTCGGGTGACGAGAACCCGCGTCAGAACCAGCCCTCGAAGAATTGCGTTCCGGCCTTCTCGCGCACGTCCGCGCCGGCCTTCGCGCCGATGGCTGCAGCATCTTCCACGCGGCCTTCGGCGCCGATCTCGTGCCAGAGCGTGCCGTCCGGCGTGATGATCAGGCCCCGGAAGCGCAGCATGCCGTTCTCGACCACCGCATGGCCGCCGATCGGCGTGCGGCAGGAACCGTCCAGCGCCGCGAGAAAGGCGCGTTCACAGGCAAGCGCCTGTCCCGTCGCCTCGTCATGGATGGGTGCCAGCATGCGCGCGACCTCCGCGTCGTTCCCGCGATGCTCGATGCTGATCGCGCCCTGCCCCGGAGCGGGCGGAAAGCTGTCCACCGGCATGATGTCGGTGGCGATGTGCTCCATCTTCAGCCGCCTCAGACCGGCGAGCGCCAGCATGGTGCCGGAAACGATGCCCTCTTCCAGCTTGCGCAGCCGGCTCTGCACGTTGCCGCGGAACATCACCACATCGATATCCGGGCGCATGCGGCGGATCAGCGCCTGCCGCCGCAGCGACGACGACCCGAACTTCACGCCCTGCGGCAGATCCATGATCGACGGCGCGGAGAGGCTGATGAAGCTGTCGCGCACATCCTCGCGCGGCAGGAAGGTTGACAGCACCAGACCGGGCGGCAGCAGGGTCGGCATGTCCTTGGAGGAATGGACGGCAATGTCGATGCGCCCGTCGTAAAGCGCGTCTTCCAGTTCCTTGGTGAACAGGCCCTTGCCGCCGGCTTCCGAAAGGGGCCGGTCCTGAATCGCATCGCCGGTGGTGGTGATCGGCACGATCTCGAAGCTTTCCGCACCGAGCCCATGCGCCGCCATGAGCCGGTCGCGCGCCTCATGCGCCTGTGCCATGGCCAGCGGGCTGGCGCGTGTTCCGATCTTCAGCACGGATTGCCCCTTCCTGATAACGGTTTGCATCACACGCGGTCCATGATAACCCGGCGACGATTGTGATCGGCCCTTCTCCTATCGGGGAAAGCGATGAGGGGCAACTTTGAGGTTCGCGGCGACGTGATACGCGTGCTTGGCATCGAAACCAGTTGCGACGAGACGGCGGCAAGCGTCGTCGCGCTCGACGATGCATCGGGCCCGCCCCGGATCCTGTCCAACGTGATCCTCAGCCAGGTGGAGGAACATGCCGCCTTCGGCGGCGTGGTGCCGGAAATCGCCGCCCGCGCCCATGTCGAGGCGCTGGACGGCATCATCGAGGCAGCACTGGCGGATGCGGGCGTCACGCTTGCCGAAGTCGATGCGGTTGCCGCCACAGCCGGTCCCGGCCTTGTCGGCGGGCTGATCGTCGGCCTGATGACGGCCAAGGCCATTGCCGCCGCCGCGAACAAGCCGCTTATCGCCGTCAACCATCTGGAAGGCCATGCGCTCACCGCCCGACTTACCGATGGGCTGGAGTTTCCCTATCTGCTGCTGCTGGTCTCCGGCGGCCACACCCAGATCGTGCGCGTGGCCGGCGTCGGCGACTATCGCCGCTGGGCGACGACCATCGACGATGCGCTGGGCGAAGCCTTCGACAAGGTCGCCAAGATGCTGGCCCTTCCCTATCCCGGCGGCCCCAATGTCGAGAAGGCGGCGGCGAAGGGCGATCCGTACCGCTTCGCCTTTCCGCGCCCGATGAAAGGCTCGGCCCAGCCCGATTTTTCCTTCTCCGGCCTCAAGACCGCCGTGCGGCAAGCCGCGACGGCGATTGCGCCCCTGTCCGATCAGGACGTGGCCGACATCTGCGCCTCATTTCAGGCGGCGGTGGCCGATGCGCTGGCCGACCGCGTCGCGCGCGCCCTGCACCGTTTCCGGGCGGACTATCCCGGCAAGGCCGAATCTGCGCTGGTGGTGGCCGGCGGCGTCGCCGCCAACCGTGTCATTCGTGAAACCCTTGAGCGCCTGTGCGCCGAAAACGGCTTTCGTTTCGTCGCCCCGCCGCACAGCCTGTGCACGGACAATGCCGCGATGATCGCATGGGCGGGAATCGAGCGGCTGAACGCCGGCAAGGCCGACATCGACGCCTTCGATTTCGCCCCGCGCTCGCGCTGGCCGCTGGACGAAGTCTCGGCGCCCGTGGTCGGGTTCGGCAGACGCGGAGCAAAAGCATGAGCCGAAATCCAGTCCCGTCGCGAACCACCGTTCTGGGCGGCGGCGCCTGGGGTACGGCGCTGGCGCTTGCCGCCCTTCATGCCGGCCATGCGGTGCGCCTGTGGGCCCGCGATGCGGACATGGCGGCTGCGATCGCGAAAGGCGAAAACCCGCGCTACCTGCCAGGCATCTCCTTCGACACGGGCATCGAAACGACCACGGATCTGCAGGCCGCCCTTGCCGATGCCGATTGCGTGCTTTCGGTCACGCCCGCGCAATCGCTGCGCAGCGTGCTGGAGCAGGTGAAGCCACGTATGCCGGCCGGCATTCCGTTCGTCCTGTGCGCCAAGGGCATCGAGCGCGAGACCGGCGCGCTGCTGTCCTCGATCGTTGCCGAAATCCTGCCCGACAATCCGGTGGCAATCCTGTCCGGTCCGAGCTTCGCCGCCGACGTGGCGCGCGGCCTGCCGACGGCGGTTGTCGTCGCGGCCCGCGACAACGCCCTTGCCATGCAGCTTGCAGCGCGCTTTTCCGCGCAAAACCTGCGCTGCTATGCCAGCGACGACATCATTGGCGTGGAACTGGGCGGTGCCCTGAAAAACGTGTTCGCCATCGCCGCCGGCGCGGTCGTCGGCGCAGAGCTTGGCGCGAGCGCGCAGGCGGCCATGGTCACCCGCGGCTTCGTGGAGTTGCGCCGTCTGGGTGCGGCCTTCGGCGCGCAGCCCGAAACGCTGATGGGCCTTTCCGGCCTCGGCGACCTGATGCTCACCTGCTCCTCCACCCAGTCCCGCAACTTCACCTACGGGCTGGCGCTGGGCCGGGGCGAATCGCTTGAAGGCCGGCCGCTGGCCGAGGGCGTGCCGACAGCCGCCATTGCCGCCCGCCTTGCCGCCGAACATGCCGTGGAGGCGCCGATCATCTCCGCCGTTGCCGCCATCCTGCAGGGCGCCATCACCGTCACCGAAGCCGTGGAAGCGCTGATGACCCGGCCGCTGAAGCACGAAAACAAAATCTAGGAGCCAGAGACATGCTTTTCGCCCTGATCTGCAAGGACAAGCCCGGCTCGCTGCAACTGCGGCTCGACACAAGGCCCACCCATGCCGCCTATCTGGAAGGGCTCAACGCAGCCGGAAAGCTCGCCTTCGCCGGCCCCTTCCTCGATGCCGACGGCAAGCCGGAGGGCAGCCTCGTCGTGGTCGAGGCCGCGGACAAGGCCGAGGCCGAAGCCATCGCTGCGGCCGACCCTTACGCACTCGCCAGCCTGTTCGACAGCGTCGAGGTGCGGGCCTGGAACTGGGTCTTCAACAAGCCGTCCGCCTGAGGGGAGCGCTTCCGCAATGAATTACTGGCTGTTCAAATCCGAGCCTTTCAAATTCTCCTTCGACGACCTGAAGAAGAAAGGCGAGAAGGGCGAGGAATGGGATGGCGTGCGCAACTACGCCGCGCGCAACAACATGCGCGCCATGCAGATCGGCGATCTCGGCTTCTTCTACCACTCCAATGAGGGGCTGAATGTCGTCGGCATCGTGGAAGTCTGCGCGCTGGCCCATCCCGACAGCACCACGGACGATCCGCGCTGGGAATGCGTCGACATCCGCTATGCGCGCGACATGCCGCAACCCGTCAGCCTTGCCGACGTGAAAGCCAATCCGCATCTGTCGGAAATGGCGCTGGTGCGCCTTGGCCGCCTTTCGGTGCAGCCGGTGACGCGGGCGGAATGGGAAGAGGTCTGCCGCATGGGCGGCCTCGTGCCCGCTCCCATGAGGCCCGCTCCATGAAGCTGACGGCGCGGACGGCAGAGACCTTCATCCGCGCCAACACGGGCCTGATCAGGCCGCCACATGTGCCGGAAATCGCGCTCCATCTGGCCGATGAGGCGCATGATCTGTGGCAGCGCACTGAGGAAGAACTGGCGGAGATCGGCCTCCCTCCGCCCTTCTGGGCCTTCGCATGGGCGGGCGGACAGGGCCTTGCCCGCCACATCTTCGATCATCCCGAAATCGTGCGCGGCAAAATAGTGCTGGATTTCGCCTCCGGCTCCGGCCTTGTCGCCATCGCAGCCGCAAAAGCCGGCGCGACCAGCGTGATGGCTTGCGACATCGATCCGTTCTGCGAAACCGCCATTACCCTCAATGCCGCAGCCAACAACGTTTCCGTCGCCTTCGACGGTTCCGACCTCGTCGGCACCGATGGCGGCTGGGACGTGATTCTGGCCGGTGACGTGTTCTACGAAAAGCCCTTTGCCGAGCGGCTGGTCCCGTGGTTTGGAGCTCTGAGGGCCCGGAGTGCCGACATACTGGTCGGCGATCCCGGCCGCTCCTACCTGCCGAAATCCGGGCTCGAAAAGCTGGCCGTCTATGAAGTGCCGGTGACGCGGGCGCTGGAGGATGCCGAGGTCAAGCGCACCACCGTATGGCGGTTTGGCTGCACCGCTACCTGACCACCTTCAGCACCGTGCGCCGGGAAAGATGCGGCAGCAACCGCTCCATATCGCGGCGGCTGATAGCCACGCAACCTTCAGTCGGCGCGTAGCCCGGTCTTGCCAGATGAAAGAAGATGGCGCTGCCACGCCCGCGCTTGCGCGGCGCGATGTTCCAGTCCAGCACGAGACACGCATCATAAAGATGATCCGCCCGCTGCATGGTCTCGTGGCTTGCCTTGCAGGGCAGCCGCACCGGCCGGTTGTAGTTGCGGTCGCCCGGCGCGTCGCACCAGCCGAGCCCCGCATCCGTCGCCGCCATGGGCAGACAGGTGCGGCGGGCGCCGGCAAAGCGCTCATTGCGGAAATAGCCGGAGAGGATGCGCATCGCGGCCAGCGGTGTCGCTCCATCGCCCTCTCGCTTGTTGGCGGTTATCCCCCCCTTGCCCAGCGCACATGGAATAACCAGCGGTCCGGCCTGCAAAAGCCCCTGCGTGGGCTTGCCCGGACGCGCCCGGACCACCAGAACAGCAAGGCTGCCGGGGAAAGTTTCAGTCGCGGCATTGCGTCCGCGCATTTTCCTGTATGATCTGGCCACGGAACAAATCAGCGTGATCGGAAGTTTGCCGGTCACCTTCCGCAAAAAATCGCCCCGGTCAACCGGAAGCCGGAAGACCAGGCAGAAGAACGGACTGATCCACGATGACCTCACGGACCCTGTTGATTGTCGATGATGACGAGGACCTGCGCGAAACGCTGGTGGAGCAATTGTCGCTCTACGAGGAATTCGACGTTTTGCAGGAAGCCAGCGCCGCGCGCGGCATGGCCACTGTGCGCAACGGACTGATCGATTTGCTCGTCATGGACATCGGCCTGCCCGACATGGACGGCCGCGAGGCGGTGAAGATGCTGCGCAAGGGAGGCTTCAAGGCCCCCATCATCATGCTGACCGGCCATGACACCGATTCCGACACCATTCTGGGGCTGGAAGCCGGCGCCAACGACTATGTGACCAAGCCGTTCCGCTTCGCGGTGCTGCTGGCCCGCATCCGTGCCCAGCTTCGCCAGCACGAGCAGAGCGAGGATGCCACCTTCACTGTCGGTCCCTACACCTTCAAGCCCAGCCAGAAGCTGCTGATCGACCAGCGTGGCGGCAAGATCAGGCTCACCGAAAAGGAAGCCGCGATCATCAAATATCTCTACCGGGCAGAGCAGAAAGTCGTCACCCGCGACGTGCTTCTGGAGGAGGTGTGGGGCTACAATTCAGGCGTCACCACCCATACGCTGGAGACCCATGTTTATCGCTTGCGCCAGAAAATCGAACGCGATCCCTCCAATGCGGAGATTCTCGTTACGGAAAGTGGAGGCTACAAGCTGGTTCCTTAAGCAATTTCAGGTGTATTAACCGACAATGATTCGGGGCGCGGGTCGTGGGTGGAGGGAACGGCCTATCGATACGGGGACATAGCTGATGGCGCTGGATGATGACATCCGCCTCCTGTCTGGCGTGGAGCTTTTTGCCGACTTCACGAGCGAACAGTTGCGCCTGCTCGCCTTCGGTGCGGAAACGACAAGCCTGCAGGCAGAGCGCAAGCTGTTTCGGGAAGCCGATGAGGCCGACTGCGCCTACATCATCATCAGCGGCCGCATCGCGCTGTATTACGAGGATGACGCGGAAAAAACGCCGATCGCCGCGGCCGGCGCCGGCGAGATTCTGGGCGAGATGGCCCTTATCTCCGACACGCGGCGCATGACCAGCGCCTACGCCCAGACCGACACGCAGGTGCTGCGACTCAACCGGTCGATGTTCCGGCGCATTCTGGAAGAATATCCGGAGGTCGCCGTGCACCTGCACGGCCGCATCCTGCAACGCTTTCAGGCGCTGGTGGAGCGCATCGAAGGCATGGCGCCCCGCTTCGAGGAATAAGCCGGCGTACGCTTCACAGATCGAAGCTGGCGATCACCGGCACGTGGTCCGACGGGCGCTCCCATCCGCGTGCCTCGCGCAGGATCTCATACCCGGCAAAGTGCGGCACCAGATTGGGCGAGGACCACACATGGTCCAGACGCCGCCCGCGATCCGAGATGTCCCAGTCGCGCGCCCGGTAGCTCCACCACGTATAGATCTTCTGCTCATGGGGAATGTTGTGGCGCATCAGGTCCACCCATTCGCCAGCCTCGCGCATCGCGTCGAAATTCGTCGTCTCGACCGGCGTATGGCTGACCACCTTGAGCAGCTGCTTGTGTGACCACACATCATGTTCCAGCGGCGCGATGTTGAGGTCGCCGACCAGAATCGAGCCGGACACCTCGTCATGCTCGGCGCGAATCGCGCGCATTTCCTCGACGAAACTCAGCTTGTGGCGGAATTTCGGGTTGATCTCGGGGTCCGGCTCGTCGCCGCCGGCCGGCACATAGAAATTATGCAGGAGGATTTTCCGCGATCCCGCATCCAGCGTCACCGACAGATGGCGGCTGTCGTCGATCTCGCAGAAACGCCGTTTCTCGACGATCTCCAGCGGTCGGCGCGAGATGGTTGCGACGCCGTGATAGCCCTTCTGGCCGTGGATGGCGATGTGCTCGTAACCCAGTTTGCGCAAAGGCTTGAACGGAAACAGGTCGTCCGGACACTTGGTTTCCTGCAAACACAGGACATCCGGCTGGTATTGCTGGAGGAAGTGCTCCACCAGCGGCATGCGCAGACGAACGGAGTTGATGTTCCAGGTGGCGAGCTTGAAAGACATGGCGCGGAACATGTCAGCGACGGATGCGAAAAACAAGTCGGGGCACGCCTTCCGACGCGCCCCGGCGGGATTTCCACAGATGCCGTGAGACCTTACGGCCCCTTGCTGTTGAGCACGCGATTGGCGCGATAATCGATGGTGAAGGTGTCGGCAGCGAAACGCACGCCTTCCTGCACGTTGAAGATCATCACTGTCGTGTCCTTGCCCTGTGCGTCGGTGATCGTCCACTGGCGCAGCTCGAAGGTTTTCGGGTCGAACATCATGGTGATCATGGCGTTGCCGAACACCGACTTGTCGGCGAGCTGGATGGTGGTGAGATCGTCTTCCTGCTTCACGCTGCGAACCTTGTCGCCCGACAGGTCGATGCGCTCATCGAGCAGCAGCTTCAACGGCGTCTTCGACAGGGGATAAAGATCGGAGGTCTGGAGCTTCTGGTTGAGAATGACCACCGATTTTCCATCGGCAATCACGCGGAATTTGGAGGACCCGTCATAGTTGAAACGGATTTTTCCGGGGCGTTCCAGAAAGAACTTGCCCCCGGTCTGCTCACCCTTGGGGCCGAACTGCACGAACTCGCCGGTCATCGACCTGACTGAGGAAAAATGATCGGCAATGCGCTGCGCGGCGGCAGGAACCGTCTGCGCTGCAGCCTCTGGCGTGAAGCCGGGAGTGATATTGAGCGCCGCCGCGCCCACGCAGGCCAGTCCGAGGCCCAATCCGAGGCGAATCAGGCGGCGGCGGGAGAAACCGGTTTCGGCGGCCGTGGCAAAAATCTGGTTCGTCATTCGTGTCGCTCTCGTCTCGTCTGCCCTTCGGAATGCTTTTGAGCTTTCAGTTGGGCTTAAGTTTGACCGCCGCAGGAAGTTCCATGAGGCCAGAGCAATTCCAGCAAAAGTGCGTAGCCGTTTTGCGTCCGGAATTGCTCTGGTCAGAACTTGTCCTCTTCCGTCGGCACGAGGATTTCGCGCTTGCCGGCGTGGTTGGCAGGCCCGACGATGCCTTCCTGCTCCATGCGCTCGATGATCGAGGCCGCCCGGTTGTAGCCGATGCCAAGACGGCGCTGGATGTAGGAGGTCGAGGCCTTGCCGTCGCGCAGCACCACGGCAACCGCCTGATCGTAGGGATCGTCCGAATCCTCGAAATTGCCACCGGAACCGCCCTTGCCGGCGGGCTCGTCGCCATCCTCCTCGTCATCCTCAGTGATGGCATCGAGATATTGCGGTACGCCCTGCAATTTGAGATGCGCGACCACCTTCTCGACCTCGTCATCGGAAACGAAGGGGCCGTGAACGCGCTGGATGCGACCGCCGCCGGCCATATAGAGCATGTCGCCCATGCCCAGAAGCTGCTCGGCGCCCTGCTCGCCCAGAATGGTGCGGCTGTCGATCTTCGAGGTGACCTGGAAGGAAATGCGGGTCGGGAAATTGGCCTTGATCGTACCGGTGATGACGTCCACCGACGGCCGCTGCGTGGCCATGATGACGTGGATGCCGGCCGCACGCGCCATCTGCGCCAGCCGCTGCACCGCGCCTTCGATGTCCTTGCCGGCCACCATCATGAGGTCAGCCATTTCGTCGATGATGACGACGATGTAGGGCATCGGCTCAAGATCGAGGTGTTCGGTTTCGTAGATCGCCTCGCCGGTCTGGCGGTCGAAACCGGTCTGCACGGTGCGGGTGATCTGTTCGCCTTTCTTGTCGGCCGCCGCCACCCGCGCATTGAAGCCGTCGATGTTGCGCACGCCCACCTTGGACATCTTGCGGTAGCGGTCTTCCATTTCCCGCACCGTCCACTTCAGTGCCACAACGGCCTTCTTCGGATCGGTAACCACCGGCGTCAGCAGATGCGGAATGCCATCATAAACCGACAGTTCCAGCATCTTCGGATCGATCATGATCAGGCGGCACTGCTCCGGAGTCATCCGATAAAGCAGCGACAGGATCATGGTGTTGATGGCCACCGACTTGCCCGAACCGGTGGTGCCGGCCACCAGAACGTGCGGCATCTTGGCGATGTCGACGATCACCGCCTCGCCATTGATGGTCTTGCCTAGCGCCAGAGCGAGCTTGGCCTTGCTGGTCTCGAAATCCCGGCTGGCCAGAATCTCGCGCAGATAAACGGTTTCGCGCCTTGCATTGGGAAGCTCGATGCCGATGGCGTTGCGGCCGGGAACCACGGCGACGCGCGCGGCGATCGCGCTCATGGAGCGGGCGATGTCGTCGGCAAGACCGATGACGCGGCTCGACTTGATGCCGGGCGCAGGCTCCAGCTCATAGAGGGTGACCACCGGACCGGGGCGCACCTGAATGATCTCGCCCTTGACGCCGAAATCCTCCAGAACCCCTTCCAGCAGGCGGGCGTTCTGCTCCAGCGCATCCGCCGAGAGGCTGGAATCGCGCACCACATTGGGCGGGTTGGACAGGAAGTGCAGCGACGGCATCTCAAAGCTGTGCGCGCCGCTCATGCCCGGATGAATGAGCGAAGTCTGCGCCTCGCGCTGCACCCGGGCACCGGGCGCCGGGCGCGGCGCGGGCGATGCCACGCGCGCTCCGCCTTCGGGAGACCGGAAATTCTGGACATGACCTTGCGGCGCATGGCCGTGCTGATCGTCGAACCAGAGATCGCCTTCGTCCCCATCGTCGAAGACGTCGCGGTCATGCGGATCGAGCGGCGGTGAGGGCTGCCTGACCATTTCCGCAAATAGCTCGGGTTCGACGCGAGCGCTGCCGCCGCGATACATGCGGGCTTCTTCCATTTCCGCCGATTCGACGCGCTCAGCCGCCTGCCGCCATGCGCTGCGGCGCGACTGGGCCGGCATTTCGGGATAACCATCATCAGCCGCCCGACGGGACGGCACATGCCTGTGCATCCAGCCCCGTGCCGACATCCACCAGTGGCCCAGCATACCCAGCAGCAGGCTACCACGCCCCTCATCGTCGTCCTCGCCATCCTCATAGAGGACGGAATCCGCATCGTCTGCGTCGTCATATTCATCTGCGTCTGTGATGGCGACGCCATTGCCGCGCCGGATCAGGCCCGAACCATAGGCAAACAGCCACAGGCAGGGCGCCGCCAGCACGCCGGCAATGACCGCAGCCACCAGTCCGGTCGGATAATCGCCGATGAACATGCCGGGGATTCGCAGCACCATGTCGCCCGACACACCCCCGAGCCCTGTCGGCAGTGGCCAGGTAGGCGGCGGCGTGATGCAGGCGGCCATCGCGGCGGCCAGCAGCGAAAAGCCCAGCCAGCCAAGCGCGCGCCGCGGCAGACGCCCGATCCCGCGCGCTGAAAACAGAATGAAGCCCCAGATCACCGCCGGCACGAGGCTGGCGACGGCAGCCAGACCGAAGAACTGCATGGCGAGATCCGAGAACACCGCGCCGGCATAGCCCATGGCGTTGGTGACGATGTTATCGGTGGCATGGCTGAAACTTGGGTCGGAGACGTTCCAGGTGGCCAGACTTGCCACGCCGAAGCCCACGAAAGCGAACAGCGCGAAGCCGGTTATCCGCCCGACCTGCCGTCGCGCGAATGCCTGCAGGCCTCCATAGGCCGGTTCTTCCAGCGCAAGCCGTGCTGTCGCCCCTGAACGCATCAATCTGGTCCTCGTCGGTCTTGGTGAGCCGGCGCGAACGCCGGACGGACTCTGAGGCTCAAACTAGCGAAGGGATGGTTAAAACCGCATTAACCATGCGGGAGGTGAGCGCTTTTCAACCGCCGGCTGTCCGGAAGCTACACTCCACGGCATCTGCGAAATGTTTTGAGCCGGACAAGACTTCAAAAGAAAAAACCCGGCAGTTGCCTGCCGGGTTCTTCTGTTCAGACGGTAGAACCGATCTTAGAACGAACGCTGGAAGCGGAGGAAACCACCCCAACCATCATCCTTGCCGCCAATCTTGTTGCCGACGGCGTCGTAGTTCTTCCAAGAAGCGTAGGAGACTTCCGGACGGATTACGAAGCCATGAACGAGCTCGTGACGGAGGCCGACAACAGCGCCAAAGGTCTCGAGATCGTCATAGGAAAGCTGAACGTCAAGAGCGGTCTTTTCATTGAAGCGGTACTGACCGCCGCCCCAGACAGCCCAGTCGCCGCCCCAGACGCCGTAGTAGCTGCCGCCATTGTGGTCGATACCGGAGATGCCGCCACCGTTGACGTAGGCTGCAGTCTGCCAATCCCAGTCCTGATAACCACCCATCACCCAGAGGGTCAGAGCGTCGTTGACATTGACATCAACGCGAAGCTTACCAGCGACCTTCTCGTAGACGGAGTCATAAGCGATGACACCGGCGATCTTGCCCCAGCCCTGCGTGTACGAAGCGCCAGCCACGACATGCGGAACGTAGGAGTCGAGCACGAACTCACCCGTACCTTCTTCAACACCGATGGTAGCGGAGAAACCGTTGCCGCCATCGAAGGTGTAGGAGATCTGGTGCGACTTACCGGGGGTGTAATTGACGTAGCCGTCATTGATCACCGTACCAGCCGAGTCGGTCAGCGACTCGAACAGCGAGTCGGAGTAGCCGATGGTCAGGCCACCGAGCTGGATAAGGGCATGATCAATGCTAGCACCGCTGCCGCCTCGGTGGTCATCAAAGCGGTTGAAGTCGATTGCCATGTAGCCGCGCAGGGTGCCGTACTCGGTCTCCGAGCGGGCATCCAGCTGCAGCTGAGCGCGCATACGCTTGTAGTAGGTGTCGTTCGTGTCGAAATTGCCGCGCATGTCGTCCTTGCGGTCGAGAACGTCGGTATGACCATTCAGATCACCCACGCCGATGTCGTAGCGCAGATAACCGCCCACGCGCAGGCAGGTTTCGGTGCCCGGAATGTAGAAGTAGCCAGCGCCGTAGACGTCGCAGATGCGGACGTATTCAGCGGGTTCCGGCTCGGCCACGACGATAGCGTCGGCGGCGCGCGCACCGGAGACTGCGACGAGAGCCGCAGCGGAGCCGAGAAGAAGGCTCTTGATGTTCATTTTCTGACCTCCAGTCAAAAGTTCAAAAACGGGTCTGGGCTATTCTTTGCCGAAGGACAGCGTTCCCTGCCCCATCCCCACGGTCGAAAAAGACGCGCACCGCGCCTCTCCTTCGAAACCGACATTACCCATCGGGCGGCTCCGTTCAACAAGGAACGCAACGCGCTGCAACTTCAGCAGCTGCTATCCGAGAGGTGTGTTGCACAAACGCCACGATTTTGCGCGCGCCGGAAAGGTTTCATTAACGATTGGGGGCCGCCGGACCCGATGTTTCGGTTCTCGAAGCCTCGAATCGGACAGGAATCAAAAAAAGAGGGCCGGCAGAACCGGCCCCGAAGCATTACAACCAGATACATCGCAAATTCTGTTTATACTCTTTTTGCGTGTATTTTTCCCCTCTGGTGGCGATGGATATCGATGGGTCGATCAAGGATGATAGGCGACCTCGCCATGGGAGGTGATGTCCAGTCCCTGCGCTTCTTCTTCAGCCTTGGGCCGCAACCCGACAAGCGCATCGACAAGCTTGTAGAGAATGGCTGAAACGACACCGCACCAGACGATGGTGATGAGGACGGCGAGGAACTGCGTCCACAGCTGCGCACCCATGGTCACGCCTTCGCCGTAGCCGACACCGCCCAGAGAGGCCGAAGCGAAGATGCCCGTGCCGATGGCGCCGACAATGCCGGCGACGCCGTGGATGCCGAACACGTCGAGGGAATCATCATAGCCAAGCCGGATCTTGACGACCGCAACGAAGTAATAGGCCACCACGCTGGCGATGGCGCCGAGAACGATGGCGCCGACCGGGCCAACGAAGCCGGCCGCAGGCGTCACCGCGACGAGGCCAGCGATCACACCGGACGCGCCGCCCAGCATCGAGGCCTTGCCCCGCGCCGCCTTTTCCACCAGCGACCAGGCAATGACTGCACCGGCGGTGGCCGTGAAGGTGTTGATCATGGCAAGAGCCGCGGATCCACCGGCCGAAAGCGCTGAACCCGCATTGAAGCCGAACCAGCCCACCCACAGGATGGCCGCACCCACCAGCGTCAGCGGCAGATTGTGCGGCGCCATGTTTTCCTTGCCGTAGCCCGCACGCTTGCCGATCACGATCGCACCGACCAGCGCCGCGATGCCGGCATTTATGTGAACCACCGTGCCGCCGGCGAAGTCCATGGTGCCCCAGCCGAAGAACAGGCCGTTCTCATCCCACGCCATGTGGGCGACGGGGAAGTAGACGAGGCTGACCCACAGAACGACGAACAGGATGACGGCGCCAAACTTCACGCGCTCGGCGAAACCACCCACGATCAGCGCCGGCGTGATGCAGGCGAAGGTCATCTGGAAACAGATGAAGACGAGTTCGGGAATGGTGCCCGAGACGGAGTCCGGCGTCACCCCGGCGAGGAAAAGCTTGCCGAAGCCGCCGAAGAAGGGGCTGTCGCTGCCGCCGAAAGCGAAGGAATAGCCCCACAGCACCCACACAACGATGACGGCGGCGGTGATCATGGTGCACTGCATCAGCACCGACAGCACATTCCGGGACCGCACGAGGCCGCCATAAAACAGGGCCAGACCCGGCAGGATCATGAACAGCACGAGAATGGTCGAAACCAGCATCCAGGCTGTATCGCCGGAATTGATCGCGGCTGCCGCAACCGCTTCCGTCGCGGCTTCCGCCGCTTCCGGGGCGGCTTCCTGCGCCGAGGCGGCGAGCGGGCCGAACAGCGCCAGAGCCGCCGGGCCAAGCAGCCCCGCTCTTGTCAGGGTGGAAGAAAAATTCATTGATCTCTCCATGATAAATCGGGCGCGCCTGATCACAGGGCGTCGGTGTCGGTTTCGCCGGTACGGATGCGCACGGCCTGATCGATGCCGAAGACGAAGATCTTGCCGTCTCCGATCTGGCCTGTGCGGGCGGCGGTGCGGATGGCCTCGACGGCCTTGTCGGCAAGGTCGCCGGCGACCGCGACGTCGATCCTTATTTTCGGCAGGAAGCTCACGGCGTATTCGGCGCCGCGGTAGATTTCAGTGTGCCCCTTCTGACGCCCGTAGCCCTTGACCTCGGTAACGGTCAGACCTTCGATGCCGAGCGCCATCAACGCCTCGCGCACTTCGTCGAGCTTGAACGGCTTGATGACAGCCATCACGATTTTCATCAGCTTTCACCCTCTGCTGGTGCGGCATCCCGCACGCTGTCTCACCGACCCGACGCGGACCGGCAGCACAAAGTGACAATCAAGCGCCGTGCCAGTTGCCCTGGCACGCGCTCAACACGCTGATTTCAAAGCGATAAAATTTTCCTTCCGAGGCTGGCCATGCGCCCGCCGGCAATCGATGCGATTAATTTTTAGGCAGAAATATCAAGATGCACAAAATTAAGGCTTCTTGCGCAGGCGGATAAGCCCCTCCTGTGCGACGGAGGCGATCAGCGTTCCGTCACGTGCAAACAGCGCGCCCCGGGTGAAACCCCGCGCCCCTTGGGTCGAAGGGCTGTCCTGCGTGTAGAGGATCCAGTCGTCCAGCGGGTTCTGGCGATGGAACCACATGGCATGATCGAGGCTTGCAGCCTGGATGTCGCGGTCGAACACGGCCCGCCCATGCGCGAAGGTGGAGGTATCGAGCAGGGTCATGTCGGAAAGATAGGCCAGCACCGCGCATTGCAGTGCACGATCGGCCGGAACCGGGCCGGTGGTGCGGATCCAGATGTTCTGCTTCGGCTCCAGCTTTTCGCGGCTCGTATAGTGCTTGAGCATGACCGGCTTCATTTCCACCGGACGCGGCCGCTCCCAGTAGCGGCTTATTCCCTCCGGCACGCTGTCGCCGAAATGGCCGATCAGCTCCTGTTGCGTCATCAGCGAATCGGGTTCGGGAACGTCGAGCGGCATCGCCACCTGATGCTCCAGCCCCTCCTCATCCTGCTGGAAGGAGGCTTCCAGAGAAAAAATGGCATGGCCATGCTGGATCGCCACCACACGGCGCGTGGTGAAGGAACCGCCATCGCGGATGCGGTCGACCTCATAGACGATCGGCAGCTTGGTATCGCCGGGACGCATGAAATAGCCGTGAAGGGAATGCACATGGCGATCCCCGCCCACGGTGCGTTGCGCCGCCACCAGCGCCTGCGCGATGGTCTGGCCGCCGAACACGCGCTGCCAGTCGCTTTCGGGGCTGCGACCACGGAACAGATTGTGCTCCAGCCTTTCGAGGTCGAGAATGGAAAGAAGCTCGTCCATCGCGGTGATCATGAGTGGTCCCCTGCCTTATCGTGTTCTGTGATGTCCGACAGGATGGGCATGGCGTCAAGGCTGCTATATATCCTCAGGCAGCCGGTGAAGAAGGTTGGACGATGACGGTCAAGAGCAAAGCGACGAAAACAGCGGAAAAGCCGGCCGGTGCCGACAAGCTCGACATTCTGATCGCAGGCGCCGGATATGTGGGGCTGGCCAGCGCCATCGCCATGAAGCATGCCCGCCCGAATCTCAGGGTTGCCGTGGTCGATGCCGCCCCTGCCGACGCCTGGCAGAAGGACAACCGCGCCTCCGCAATCGCCGCTGCCGCCCGTCGGATGCTGGAGCAACTCGATGTCTGGCACCGCGTCGCACCGCAAGCGCAGGCGATTACCGAAATGATCATCACCGATTCACGCACGGCCGATCCGGTGCGGCCGGTGTTCCTCACCTTCGATGGCGAGGTGGGTGAGGGCGAACCCTTTGCCCACATGATCGCCAACCGCGACCTCAACGGCGCATTGCGCACGCGGTCAGCCGAACTTGGCATCGACATCATTCAGGGCGTGGGCGTGCAGGGGTTCGAAACCGATGGCGGCGGCATCACCGTTCAACTGGCGGATGGCGCTTCGCTGCGCTCCCGGCTGCTGGTCGCCGCCGACGGCGTGCGCTCGAGGCTGCGCGACCTGGCCGGCATCAAGACGGTGCACTGGGATTACGGCCAGTCCGGCATCGTCTGCACGGTGGCCCATGAACGCCCGCATAATGGCCGCGCCGTTGAGCATTTCCTTCCTTCCGGCCCATTCGCCATTCTGCCCCTGAAAGGCAACCGTTCATCGCTGGTCTGGGCTGAACGGACGGAAGAAGCCGAGCGGCTCGTCAATGGCGACGAAATGATCTTCGAGGCGGAACTGGAGCGCCGCTTCGGACTGGAACTCGGTGAAATCCGCGTCGAGAACAAGCCGCGCGCATGGCCGCTCGGGCTCACTCTCTCGCGCAGTTTCGTCGCCCCGCGCGTGGCGCTGGCCGGCGATGCCGCGCACGGCATCCACCCCATTGCCGGACAGGGCCTCAATCTCGGCTTCAGGGATGTGGCAGCACTTGCGGAAGTGATCGTCGAGGCCGACCGCCTGGGTCAGGACATCGGCGCACTCGACGTGCTGGAGCGCTATCAGCAATGGCGCCGGTTCGACACGGTGCAGATGGGCGTGACCACGGACGTTCTGACGCGGCTGTTCTCCAATGACAGCACCCCCCTGCGTTTCGCCCGCGACTTCGGTCTCGGGCTGGTCGAGCGCCTGCCCCGGCTGAAGGACTTCTTCATCCGTCAGGCCGCAGGTCTTTCCCCCCACACGCCAAAACTGCTCCGGGGCGAGCCTATCTGAAGCCTTTCCCATCATCGCAATCATTTGAGGAGGTGGCCCATGAGCCTTGAGTCCGTCCGTGCCTGGTTCAGCGAACATGCGCCCGACGTTGAAATCATCGTCACCGAGGAAAGCTCGGCAACGGTTGCGCTTGCCGCGGCGGCGCATGGCGTCGAACCTTCGCAGATTGCCAAGACCATCTGCCTCAGGGCCGCAGACCAGCCGCCCATGCTGATCGTCACCGGCGGCCTCGCCCGTATCGACAACCGAAAGTTCAAGGACAGGTTCAGCGGCAAGGCGCGCATGGCAGGCGCCGAGGAAGTGGTTGAACTCACCAGCCACCCGGTCGGTGGCGTATGCCCGTTCGGCCTGCCGGCCCCGCTGCCGATCTACTGCGATATCTCGCTGCGCGCATTCGCCGAGGTGGTGCCGGCCGCCGGCGCCACCAACGCCGCCGTGCGCATGGAAACCGAACGTCTGGCCGAACTGACCGGCGCCGAATGGGTGGATGTCTGCCAGTAAAAGCATCCCCCCGAAGGCGGTTCGGATCCGGAAAACGACGTAAGGCGAAGGCCTGAAGCAACGGCATCTGGCTGCATCCGGACGCGACGTGCTTCACGCAGCCTTGCCTTACAAAGCCGGCCGCGCGCACTATCTCCTTCATCAGGCAGGCGCCGCCTGCCGATCTGGCAGAAGGAGAAGATCATGAACCGTCACGCCACCGCCGTCTGGAAAGGCACGCTCACCGACGGAGCCGGCACGCTCGACACCCAGAGCGGAGCTTTCTCAGGGCAGCCCTATTCCTTCAAGGGCCGGTTTCAGGATGAAGCCGGCAAGTCGGGCACCAACCCCGAAGAACTGATCGCGGCCGCCCATGCCGGCTGCTTCGCCATGCAGCTTTCGCATTTTCTGGCCGAGAACGGCACTCCTGCCGAGGAATTGAAGGCTGAAGCCGTCGTCACCTACGGCCCGGCGGCAGGTGGCGGATTCGAGATCACCGAAAGCGCGCTGAAGTTGACCGGCAAGGTGCCGGGCATCGACGAGGCGAAGTTCCGGGAACTGGCCGAAAAGGCAAAGAGCGGCTGTCCCGTTTCAAAAGCGCTCGGTGCGATCAAGGTATCGCTCGACGCGAAACTCGCCTGAACCGCCCTTCCGGCACCACCCGGCATGAACAAAAAGCCCCGGAAATCCGGGGCTTTTTTCATGAAGCACTCTCAGGCGCCCAACGCGTCCAGCCGTTCGGTGAGCTGGCGTACCTGCTCCTCAAGCGCTGCAATGCGCGCTTCGAGCTCTGCATCCCCCGCTACCACCACCGGGCCCGATGCCGCGGAAAGGGCTGCGACATCGACCGGCCCGCACAGAAGATGCACATAGCGATCCTCACGCTGACCGGGACCACGGCCGATTTCCTGCACCAGCGGCGGACGCTTGCCGACCAGCATGTCGAGTTCGGTGCGCAGATCGTCGGCGGAGGCGAAGCGTGCAAGGCGCTCGGCGCGCGCCAGAAGCTCGTGCACCGTTTGCGGGCCGCGCAGCATGAGCAGGCCGAGCAGCGCCGTCTGCGGCACGGTCAGCGAGAATTTCTGCGCCATCAGATGTTCGTAGCGCTCCACCCGCGACGCGAAGATCTGGCGCACGAAACCCTTCTGCTCCAGCATCTTGAGGCCGCGCAGGACGTCCGGCTGGGTCAGCGCCATGACCGGATCGCGCGCAGTCTTCTGGTTCGCCGCCGCCAGAAGCGCATTCGATGTGAGCGGATAGACGTCCGGCGTCAGTTCCTTCTTCTCGATGAGACAGCCCAGAATGCGGGCCTCAAGGGCGCTCAGCTGCGGCAATCCTTCGCTATCCATCGCTTTGAACTCTCCGATCCAGACAAAAAAGCCGCCGCCGGGGTTCCGGCAGCGGCCTTGCTATAACCCATCGAAACCGGTGCGCAAACTTTTCGCGCCGGCTTTGAGGAATGCTGCCGTCAGACGCGGCGCTCCACCATCATCTTCTTGATCTCCGCGATCGCCTTGGCCGGGTTGAGGCCCTTGGGGCAGGTCTGCGCGCAGTTCATGATGGTGTGGCAGCGATAAAGCCGGAAGGGATCTTCCAGATTGTCGAGGCGCTCGCCCTTGGCTTCGTCTCGGGAATCGATCAGCCAGCGATAGGCCTGCAACAGCACGGCCGGGCCGAGATAGCGGTCGCCGTTCCACCAGTAGCTCGGGCACGAGGTCGAGCAGCAGGCGCACAGGATGCACTCGTAGAGGCCGTCCAGCTTCTCGCGGTCCTCGTGGCTCTGCAGCCATTCCTTGGCCGGTTCGGGCGAAACGGTCTGCAGCCACGGCTCGATCGATGCGTGCTGGGCATAGAAATTGTTGAGGTCGGGAACCAGATCCTTCACCACCTGCATGTGCGGCAGCGGATAGACCTTGATCGGCCCCTTGATCTCCTCAGAGCCCTTGGTGCAGGCCAGCGTGTTGGCGCCGTCGATGTTCATGGCGCATGAACCGCAGATGCCTTCGCGGCAGGAGCGGCGCAGCGTCAGCGTCGGATCGATCTTGTTCTTGATCCACAACAGGCCGTCGAGAACCATCGGCCCGCAATCGTCCATGTCGACGAAATAGGTGTCGATGCGCGGATTCTCGTCGTCGTCGGGCGACCAGCGGTAGATCCGGTACTCGCGCAGATTGGTGGCGCCTTCCGGTTTCGGCCAGGTCTTGCCCTGCCGGATCTGCGAGTTCTTGGGGAGCGTGAGTTCGACCATTTTTCAGATCCTCAATACACGCGCGCCTTGGGCGCGATCTTGGCCGGGTCGATGCCGCCGTCCTCTGGCTTGATCTGCGGCTCGGTTTTCACCGGGCGGTAGGAGAGCGTGACCTTGCCATCGGGGCTGAGGTGCGAAAGCGTGTGCTTGCGCCAGTTCACGTCATCGCGTGCCGAGAAATCCTCACGCGCATGGGCGCCGCGGCTTTCCTTGCGCGCTTCGGCGCTGACGACCGTGGTGATGGCGTTGGCCATCAGGTTTTCCAGCTCCAGCGTTTCCACCAGATCGGAATTCCAGATCATCGAGTGATCGAAAACCTTGATGTCCTTCAGTTCGCCCCAGATCTGGGCGATGCGCCTGCAGCCATTCTCAAGCGATTCCTGGGTGCGGAACACGGCAGCGTCTTCCTGCATGGCGCGCTGCATGCGCTCGCGGATGACGGCAGTTGGCGTCGAGCCGTTGGCGTGGCGCAGGCGGTCGAAGCGCTCCATGATCTTGTCGCACGCGGCAATGTTCAGGTCCGGCACCGGCGCCTTGGCGTCGACGACCTCGGCGGCGCGGATAGCAGCCGCACGACCGAACACCACAAGATCGATCAGCGAGTTGGAGCCGAGACGGTTGGCGCCGTGCACCGAGGCGCAGCCGGCCTCGCCAACAGCCATCAGGCCGGGCGTCACGCGATTGGGATCGTCGGCGGTCGGATTGAGCGCCTCGCCCCAGTAATTGGTCGGAACGCCGCCCATATTGTAGTGCACCGTCGGCAGCACCGGGATCGGCTCCTTGGTGAGGTCGACGCCGGCGAAGATCTTGGCCGACTCGGAGATGCCGGGCAGCCGCTCATGCAGCACGGCCGGATCGAGATGGTCGAGATGCAGGAAGATGTGGTCCTTGTTCTTGCCCACGCCACGGCCTTCGCGGATTTCCAGCGTCATGCAGCGCGAAACCACATCACGCGAGGCAAGGTCCTTGGCCGATGGCGCATAGCGCTCCATGAAGCGCTCGCCCTCGGAATTGACCAGATAGCCGCCCTCGCCGCGCGCACCCTCGGTGATCAGGCAGCCCGCACCATAGATGCCGGTCGGGTGGAACTGGACGAACTCCATGTCCTGAAGCGGCAGGCCGGCGCGTGCCACCATGCCGCCGCCGTCGCCGGTGCAGGTGTGGGCCGAAGTGGCCGAGAAATAGGCGCGGCCATAGCCGCCGGTCGCCAGCACGACCATCTTGGCCGAGAAGCGGTGGATGGTGCCGTCATCGAGGTTCCAGGCCACCACGCCGGTGCAGGTGCCGTCCTGATCCATGATCAGGTCGAGCGCGAAATACTCGATGAAGAACTGCGCATGGTGCTTCAGCGACTGGCCGTAGAGGGTGTGCAGGATGGCGTGGCCGGTACGGTCTGCGGCAGCGCAGGTGCGCTGCACGGGCGGGCCGTCGCCGAAATTCTGCATATGGCCGCCGAACGGGCGCTGATAGATCTTGCCTTCCTCGGTGCGCGAGAACGGCACGCCGTAATGCTCGAGCTCGTAGACGGCAGCCGGCGCCTCGCGCGCCAGATATTCCATGGCGTCGGTGTCGCCCAGCCAGTCGGAGCCCTTCACGGTGTCGTAGAGATGCCAGTGCCAGTGATCAGGCCCCATGTTGCGCAGCGAGGCGGCGATGCCGCCCTGTGCCGCGACCGTGTGCGAACGGGTCGGGAAAACCTTGGTGATGCAGGCCGTCTTCAGCCCCTGCTCGGCCATACCGAGCGTAGCGCGCAGGCCGGCACCGCCGGCACCGACGACGACGACATCGAATTTATGATCGACATAAGTATAGGCGGCCACGGGTCAGCCTCCGAATGCAAGCTTGAGCAGGGCAAAGATCGAAGCGATGCCGACTGCTGCGGTAAAGAAGGTGTTGAGGAGGAGGCACACCAGCTTGATGCCTTCGGCGTGAACGTAGTCCTCGATGATGACCTGCATGCCGAGACGCATGTGGTAGAGGCCGGAAACCAGCATGGCGACCATGACCAGCGCCACGGCGGGATGAGCGAGCGCTGTGCGCACCTCATCATAGCCCGCCCCATTCATCACGATCAGGAAGCCGACGAAGAACAGGAACAGCGGGATGTTGGCCACTGCGGTCAGACGCTGGCGCCAGAAATGCATGGTGCCTTCATGGGCGGAGCCCAGCCCGCGCACCTTGGCCAGCGGCGTACGCATATCCTTGCGGGAACGACTCATGCCCAGCCTCCCCGAACCATCAGGCCGACAACCCAGACCGCGATCGTCAGCACCACCGAGCCCACCACGGTCGCCCATGCGAGCTTCGAGGCCGTGTGCTTCTCAAGCGCAGCACCCGTATCCCAGATGAAGTGGCGGATGCCGCCCAGCATATGCAGCATCAGCGCCCATGTGTAGCCGAACAGGATCAGCCGGCCGATGATGGTGCCGAAAAGCCAGTTGACGTAGTCGAAGCTTTCTTTCGAACCGGCGGCGGCGATCAGCCAGAACGCGACCAGAACGGTGCCGACATAAAGCGCGCCGCCGGTAATGCGGTGCAGGATCGACGTGGTCATCGTGATCTTCGGCCGGTAGACCGTCAGATGCGGCGATAGCGGCCTTGGTCTCGGCTGCGCGTGGGTGGCTGGTGAACGGCTCATGGCTCCCCCAATTGAGCTCCACCGATACAGGCCGTCGGACGCATATGCGTCATGGCCGGCTCGGAAAGCGACTTTAAGGACAGCGGCGTTCTAGAACTCTTTTTGCACCGCGTCAAAGCCAGAAAACCGTTTCCTATTCATAATTTAGTCTGAACAATTCGATTCGGTGACATTCAACCGGTTAAGAAATTCAAGATCAGCAGCGCGAATACTTAAGTTGACAAAAATAGTCATCTTGTACAGGTGAGTGGAGGATGGCGTCCTTTGACCACCAGTGCCTCACGCCCGTCCAGCACAACTGCATCCACGCCCTTGCCGTAGCGGCTGCGCTGATTTGCCGGTGCGGCCGGCAGCTCTTCCTCTTCGTCCGGTCCCATGACCCGGATGGAACTGCCGAGATTGCGGATCGTCATCATTGAGCCGTCGGCACAATTATATGTGGAGGTAGAAGGTTGCGAGACCTCCTTCTCAGCCGTGATGGTCATCGATGTTTTCTCGCCGTCGGGACCGATCAGCGCCTTGTCTTCAGGCACTTTCGCATCCTGACCGGACACGCAGGCCGCGCAGGCGACAGGAAGAAGAACGAAAGCCACCCTCGCCATCCGGCACAGTTTCATGCGGTGATACCTCCAAGGGGAACCGAACCGGACTGCCAGAGCAAACATGCCCCGAGGCGGCATCCGGACGCGGATCAATTCGATCGTCTGCATCTGCAAACCGAACCATGCGCCCACGAGCGGTGGCGCGGCACGATGTAACCGCGCTCCCCTTTCAGGATCAAGGGAAACGCACGCCTTTCACGAGAAAGCGGTGGAGCACCTTGAAAACAGCCTTTGATATCAGCCACATAGGAAGCGTCTTCAGAAAAGCTGCCGCGCTCTTCTTCTGCCTCTTAACAAAGATTAAGAAATAGTTAATTCTGCATCCTGAATTCTTGCGGGGAAGCCCTCCCCGCAGTCCCGAAGGAGGCAGAAATGCCGCATATTCACCATCTGCTGCGTGCTGCGGGTTTCGGCCTTGCAGCGCTGTGCGCCGGGGCTGCCGTTCCCGCCAGCGCCTTTCAGAACAACGACCATGTCTACGCTGATTCGTTCGGCAATCTCGTGGTCGACAGTGCAGCCGGCTACAAGCGCATCGTCGTCGGGCAGGGCCATATGGCACGGCACATGGCTGCGAACACGACGACGGGTGAACCGCGTGTCGTCTATCTGAATGGAGCGGAACAGGATGCGGCATGGTCCGACTGCTACCGGCCGCCCGTCTTCGTCAAGGGCCGCAGCTACATGTACGGGCTCGCCGAGGGCGAGATGCCGGAACTGAGCCCCTGCCGCTAGAGCAGCCGGAGCAGCCAGAAAGAAAAAGGCCCCGCGCGGATCGCACGGGGCCTTTTCACATATGTGGATGGAACGGCTTACTGCCAGTCGCGAATGTCGACGAAATGGCCGGCAATCGCCGCGGCCGCCGCCATGGCCGGCGAGACCAGATGGGTGCGGCCCTTGAAGCCCTGACGGCCCTCGAAATTGCGGTTCGAGGTCGACGCGCAGCGCTCATGCGGCTTCAGCCGATCGTCATTCATGGCAAGGCACATGGAGCAGCCCGGCTCACGCCAGTCGAACCCGGCCTCGATGAAGATCTTGTCCAGCCCCTCGGCCTCGGCCTGCGCCTTCACAAGGCCCGAACCCGGCACGATCATGGCATTGACGCGCGGATTGACCTTTTTGCCCCTGGCAACCGCCGCAACGGCGCGCAGATCCTCAATGCGGCCATTGGTGCAGGAGCCGATGAAGACGCGGTCGATCTCGATGTCGGTGATCTTCGTGCCGGCCGTCAGCCCCATATATTCCAGCGCGCGCTTCTTGGAATTGCGCTTGTTCTCGTCCTCGATCAGCTCCGGATCGGGAACCGTGCCGGTGACGGACACCACGTCTTCCGGGGATGAGCCCCAGGTGACGATCGGCGGCAGCGAAGCTGCATCCAGCACCACGACCTTGTCGTAATGCGCGCCCTCGTCGGTCTTCAGCGTCTTCCAGTAATCGACCGCCATGTCCCACGCCTTGCCTGTCGGCGCGCGGGGCTTGTCCTTCACATAGTCGAAGGTGATCTCGTCGGGCGCGATAAGGCCGGCACGGGCACCACCTTCGATCGACATGTTGCAGACCGTCATGCGGCCTTCCATGGACAGCGAGCGGATCGCTTCGCCGGCATATTCGATGACATAGCCGGTGCCGCCGGCCGTGCCGATCTCGCCGATGATGGCGAGGATGATGTCCTTGGCGGTGACGCCATCGGGCAACTGCCCGTCGACGCGCACCAGCATGTTCTTCGCCTTCTTCTGGATCAGCGTCTGGGTGGCGAGCACATGCTCCACCTCCGAGGTGCCGATGCCATGCGCCAGCGCCCCGAAAGCGCCATGCGTCGAGGTGTGGCTGTCGCCGCACACGATGGTCATTCCGGGAAGGGTGAAACCCTGCTCCGGACCGATGATGTGGACGATGCCCTGCCGGCGGTCCTTCTCGGAGTAGTATTCCACGCCGAAGTCGGCGGCATTTCGGGCCAGAGCCTCGACCTGAATGCGGCTTTCCTCGTTCTTGATGCCGTTGACGCGGTCGGGCGAGGTCGGAACGTTATGATCGACCACGGCCAGCGTGCGCTCGGGATGGCGGACCTTCCGGCCGGCCATGCGCAGCCCTTCGAAGGCCTGCGGGCTGGTCACTTCATGCACGAGATGGCGGTCGATGTAGAGCAGGCAGGTGCCGTCTTCCTGGCGATCGACCACGTGATCGTCGAAAATCTTGTCATAGAGGGTGCGCGGTGCGCTCATTTGCGTAAATCCGTCGATAATGGAAAGGGAGGCCCTCAAGCCGGGCCGATGGCGATCAGGCGCGCTTTAGCGAAGTCGGCTTGTCGCCGAGCCTGAGACCCACGCAAAGAACCGTGCCGGCAGACGCTTCTTGTCCTGCAGCACGAACCCTTTGTAGCACGGGTCTCCAAACAGTTCTTCCATCACCCCTAGATACCAATCTTTTGCCGACACGGCAATTGCCCACGCACGCGCACCCTGCGGCCAGTGCGCGCGTCGGTTGATGGGGTCCGCAATGACGGCGCTTGCCGCAGATGATCAGGACGGGCTGCAGACTACGCGCCGCGCCCCTTGCGCATGCGCCGCTCCAGCGCCCTCAGCGCGAGCGAAAGGCTCAGCGTCAGCACGAGATAGATATAGGCCACGATCGCATAGGTCTCGAAGAAGCGGAACGAACCGGTGGCGTAGACCTTGCCCATCTGGGTGATATCGGCCACGCCGAGCACCGAAACCAGCGAGGAGTCCTTCACCATGGCGACGAAATCATTGCCGAGCGGCGGCAGGATGGTGCGGATCGCCTGCGGCAGGACGATCAGGCGGAAACGCTGGAAACGGCTCAGACCGAGCGCCTTCGCCGCCTCGATCTGCCCCGCCTCGACCGACTGGATGCCGGCACGGAACACTTCGGCGATGAAAGCCGAATAGCCGATGGTGAGAGCCATGATGGCGCGCCACAGCAGCGAAACGTCGCGCACATGCAATGGCTTCAGCAATCCGGCCTCCTGAAGGGAGGCCGTCAACGCATTCCACCCTGCGACAAAGGCAGGTGCCCCGACGAAGGCGATCCAGAACAAAAGGACGAGGATCGGCACCCCACGGATCACCTCGACATAGAAGCGCGAAATCTGGCGAAGCCATATCGATCCCGAAAGCCCCATCAGGGCGACGAGCAGCCCCAGGGTCGAAGCAAGGCTGAAACCGACCAGCGTGACGAATATGGTGATCCCGAGGCCCTGTATGACGGTCGAAAAGACCTGCGCATAAAGATCGTTGGTGGCCACGAAAACCGCAACAGCAACTGCAATCGCAGCAGCGACTGCAAGCCACCAGGGGAAATCAGCTTTCGTGCGCGGAGCGGTCGGGGGAGCCTGCATCTCGAAAATTCGGGAACCGGGCGTCCGGCATCAACCGGACAGCCGGCCCTGCCTGATCCGCTACTGGCCCATCCTGTAGTCGAGGAACCACTTCTTGTTCAGGGCATCGAGAGTGCCATCGGCCTTCATCGCGGCAATCACCGCATTGATGGGCGCAACGAGATCGGACCCTTTCTGGAAAATGAAACCGAATTCTTCATTGCCCAGCGGGCCGCCGATGATCTTCAGCTTGCCCTCCGAAGTATCGACATATCCCTGGGCGGCAACGCCATCGGTCAGCACCAGATCGACGTCGCCGGCCTTGAGGGCCTGCACGGTCGCGCCGAACGTCTCCAGCAGCTTGATGCGCGGATTCTGTTCGTTGCCGTCGAGAATATCGTAGACCGATACGAAGAACGGCGTGGTGCCGGGTTGCGCTGCGATCAGCCCGTCCTCGAAAGCGGCAAAGGACTTCTCGTCGGTAAAGCGGTCTTCATCGGCCCGAACCAGCATCCGCATTTCCGAATGCATGTAGGGATCGGAGAAGTCCACCTTCTGCTTGCGCTCTTCCTTAATGGTGATGCCGGTCATGCCGATATTGTATTCGCCATCGGACACCGCCTGCATCATCGCGTCCCACGACGTGTTCTGATATTCGACCTTGAAATTCAGGCGCTTCGCCATTTCCGCCATAGCGTCATATTCCCAGCCGATCTTCTCGCCCGTCTTGGGATCCACGAACTGCAGCGGCGGATAGGCATTTTCCGTCACCACCGTGATTGTTCTGCCGCCAAGATCGGGAAGCGACTGCGCCACGGCCGTCAGGGGCGAGACAACACAGGCCAGCAAACCCGCCAGTGCGATGGTAAACCTGTTCATGGGGCGCTCCGGTGTGGGAAAATTTTCAGATGAAATGGCTGGTATCAGCCAAGATTAGCCAACTGCCGGCCGCTTGCAAGACACGTCGTTCGCCGAAACGGTCAGCGGGCGAAAAAGCTCTGAAAGCTTCTGCATGGCGGGTACGAAAAAGGCGGCCGAAGCCGCCTTTCCGATATTTTTTGCTGAAAACAGCTTACTCGGCCGAAGCAGCCTCGGCGGCAGCGGCTTCCGCAGCGGCCTTTTCAGCAGCTTCCTGAGCGGCCTTCTCGGCAGCCAGAGCCTGCGCGGCGGCGACCTTCTCGGCCTCGATGCGGGCCTTCTCGGCGTTCAGCGCCTCGCGCTCGGCATCGTTGAGCTTGCGGGCGCGAACGCCCGTGTTCTCCGAGATGCGCGCGGACTTGCCGCGACGGTCACGCAGGTAATAGAGCTTGGCGCGGCGAACCTTGCCGCGACGCACGACGTCGACGCTTTCGACCATCGGCGAGTAGATCGGGAACACACGCTCCACGCCTTCGCCGTAGGAAATCTTGCGGACGGTGAAATTCTCATGCAGGCCCGAGCCCGAACGCGCGATGACGACGCCTTCATAGGCCTGAACGCGGGTACGGCTGCCTTCCGTGATGCGCACATTGACGCGCACGGTATCGCCGGGCTGGAATTCGGGAAGCTTGCGCTTTTCTTCGATCTTTGCGGCCTGCTCGGCCTCAAGCTGACGGATGATATCCATCTTTCAATCCACTTCTTGTTCTTCCGACAGCCAGAGCGCCCTGCACTCGCCGCAGCAGTACCATGACCGCTGGGCTATGCCGCCGACCGTGAAGGCCTTTGGCAGGGGCGGCTACACCGTCCTGTATTGACGGGTGACCCGGACCGGAAGACCCATTTCTCCGATCCGGTCGGGGCGATACACCATTCCGGCCGCTTTGTCACGGGGCAAGGCCCCTAATCTGCACTCAGCGGCCGTGACTGGCTGCCGCAGCCAGAGCCATCAGCCCCAGCGCCAGCACCGCCAGCTTCCAGAAATCCGCGCGTCGCCTCAGGCCGGGCAGGCCGAGCGGCTTGATCAGGTGAAACACCATCATCGCAAGGATCAGGAAGGCGAGGATCTTCGTCATGCCGCTTTTGAGCAGCCCCGGCCCGTTCTGTCAAAGCACTTGCACCTGCGGCAGTCCGTCTCCCCAATCCGGCCATTGGCCCTTAGTCAGATGGACGCCCATCTTCGCAGGGGCTACAAACCTGTCGAGGAGAATTGGGAGGTTCTTGAAACATGGTATCGCGTTATCATCAGGTCTATGCCGACTGGAAGCGGGACCCTGAAGCATTCTGGTCGCAAGCCGCGCGCGACATCGACTGGTTCACGCCCTTCGATAAAGTGTTCGACGCCGACGCCGGCGTTTATGGAAGCTGGTTTCCCGGCGCGACCTGCAACACCTGCTACAACGCGCTCGACCGGCACGTCGCCAACGGCCGCGCCGACCAGGCAGCGGTGATCCACGACAGCGCCATCACCGGCACGAAGCAGAGCCTGACCTATGGCGAACTGCTGCGCGAAGTGGTGGCGCTTTCCGCCGTTCTCGCCAATCATGGCGTGAGCAAGGGCGACCGGGTGATCATCTACATGCCGATGATCACCGAGGCTGTGGTGTCGATGCTGGCCTGCGCCCGTCTCGGCGCCATCCATTCCGTGGTCTTCGGCGGTTTCGCGGCGCGCGAACTGGCCACCCGCATCAACGACGCCCGGCCGAACCTGGTCATCGCCGCCTCCTGCGGACTGGAGCCCAACCGCATCGTCGCCTACAAGCCGCTGCTCGATGAGGCGATCGCGCTTTCGGAACACCGTCCGCAGCATTGCGTCGTGTTCCAGCGCGAGCAGCTTGCCTGCGACCTGATCGAAGGCCGCGACATCGACTACGCTGAAGCCGTGGCGCGGGAAAAGGAAGCCGGCACGCAAGTGCCCTGCGTGCCCGTCGCCTCCACCGATCCGCTCTATGTGCTCTACACCTCCGGCACCACCGGCCAGCCCAAGGGCGTGGTGCGTGACAATGGCGGCCACATGGTCATGCTGAAATGGTCCATGGAAAACGAGTTCGGCATCAGGCCGGGCGAAGTGTTCTGGGCCGCTTCCGACGTCGGCTGGGTGGTCGGCCATTCCTATATCGTCTACGCACCGCTGCTGCACGGCTGCACTACGGTCGTCTTCGAAGGCAAGCCAGTCGGCACGCCCGATGCCGGCACCTACTGGCGCGTCATTTCCGATCATGGCGTGGTCGCCCTGTTCACCGCGCCGACCGCCTTTCGCGCCATCAAGGGACAGGACCCGCAGGGCGAATTCATCGGCGAATACGACCTGTCGACCTTCCGCACGCTGTTCCTCGCCGGGGAGCGCGCCGACCCCGAGACCATCAAATGGGCCGAGCAGCGCCTCGGCATTCCCGTCATCGACCACTGGTGGCAGACGGAGACCGGCGCGCCGATCACCCAGAATCCGGTCGGCCTCGGCATGCTGCCGGTCAAATATGGCTCGCCCGGCGTTCCCATGCCCGGCTACGACATCAGGGTGCTGGACGAGGCCGGCCACGAGGTGCCACCCGGAACGCTCGGCAATGTCGTTCTGAAGCTGCCGCTGCCGCCCGGCTGCCTGCCGACGCTGTGGGAGGCGGAAGATCGCTTCCGCAAATCCTATCTCGATGCCTTCCCCGGCTTCTACAACACGGCCGATGCCGGCATCCTCGACGAGGACGGCTATCTCTTCGTCATGGCGCGCACCGACGACATCATCAACGTCGCCGGCCACCGCCTCTCCACCGGGGCGATGGAGGAAGTTCTGGCCGCCCATCCCGATGTGGCCGAATGCGCGGTGATCGGCATTTCCGACACGCTCAAAGGCCAGTCGCCGCTGGGCTTCGTGGTGCTCAATGCCGGTGTCGCCCGCGACACGGTCGCCATCGAGCAGGAAGTGGTGACGCTGGTGCGCGAGCGCATCGGGCCGGTCGCAGCCTTCAAGACGGTGCTGACCATCAAGCGCCTGCCCAAGACGCGCTCGGGCAAGGTGCTGCGCGCCACCATGCAGAAGATCGCCGACCGGCAGGAATGGAAGATGCCCGCCACCATCGACGATCCGGCAGTTCTCGACGAGATCGACGCGGTGCTGAAGTCGCGCGGAATAGGCCATTGAAAGCTGATGCCGCTTGACATGGGCATCGCGGCATAATCTTTCCCTGTTCAGACGGAAAAGCGCCGCCATGCGGCGTTTTTCTTCGCCGATCAGGAAAAATCATGCTGACACTGCCGCAGACCCTGTCATTTGCCGTCATCATCCTGATGATGGCGGCCTTCATATGGGGCCGCCTGCGTTACGATCTGGTCGCGGCCCTGTCGCTGCTGGCCGCCGTGGCGGTCGGCGTTGTGCCGTTCGAAGAGGCGTTTTCCGGCTTCAGCGACGACATCGTCATCATCGTCGGCAGCGCGCTGCTGGTGAGCGCCGGCGTCGCCCGAAGCGGCATCATGGAATTTGCACTGCAGCGCTATGCGCCGGGCGTCACCTCGGTGCGCGCGCAGCTTGCCCTGCTGGTCGTCACCGTCGCCATACTGTCCGCCTTCGTGAAGAACATCGGCGCGCTGGCGATCATGATCCCCATCGCCTTCCAGTTCGCTCGTCGCTCCGGTGTGTCGCCGTCCACCTTCCTGATGCCTATGGCCTTTGCCTCGCTGCTCGGCGGGCTGATGACGCAGATCGGAACCTCGCCCAACGTGGTGGTGTCGCGCCTGCGAGAGGAACTGACCGGCACGTCCTTCACCATGTTCGACTTCACCCCGGTCGGGCTGGCGCTGACGGCGGCCGGCTGCGTGTTCCTCACCCTGTTCTATTTCCTCGTGCCGGCGCGCGAGCGCAACGACAATGGCCTGAACGCGGCACTTGCCATCGAGAACTATTCGGCCGAAGCGCGCATCACCGCCACCTCAACGGTGGCGGGCAAACCCCTGTCGGCCCTGCTCAGGATTTCCGCCGGCGAAGCTGCCATAACGGCGATATTGCGCGCGGGCGGATTGCGGATCGCGCCGCTGCCGGACGCCATATTGCACGAAGACGACATCGTGCTGATCGAGGGCGGACAGGAAGCGCTCGACCGGCTGGTCGCGCAGGCAAAGCTCGAAGTGGGCGCAGGACGCGGCAAGGGCGCCGGGCCCGAAACCATGGCCGTGGAAGCCGTGGTCACCCAGAATTCCAGCCTCATCGGCTGGTCGGCCCAGCATCTGATGCTCTACGACCGTTTCAATGTGAATCTGCTCGCCGTCTCCCGCAAGGGCACGAGGCTCAACCAGCGGCTCGGCAGCATCACCCTCAATTTCGGCGACATCGTCATGCTGCGCGGCGACAGCCAGACCCTGCCGCAGTTCCTCAAGGATTTCGAGCTCCTGCCGCTCGCCGAAAGGCAGGTGCTGCTGGGCTCCGTGCGGCGCGGGCTGGTGCCGGTGTCGATCCTCGTCGCCGCCATGGGCGCGACCGCGCTCGGCCTGCTGCCGGTGGCGCTGGCCTTCTTCGCCGCCGCTGTGGCCATGGTGCTGTTTCGCGCCATTCCGCTGCGCGAGGCCTATGATGCGCTGGATGGCCCGATCCTGGTCATGCTCGCCGCCCTCATTCCGGTCAGCGAGTCGCTGCGCACCACCGGCGCAACCGATGTGATCGCAGCCGTTCTTGCTGATCTCGGCCACATGCTGCCCGGCTACGGCGCGCTGGCGCTCATGCTGATCGCGGCGATGATGGTCACGCCCTTCCTCAACAATGCCGCCACGGTTCTGGTCATGGCGCCGATCGCCGCAAGCTTCGCCGCCAATCTGGGCTACCGGCCGGAAGCCTTCCTGATGGCTGTGGCCATCGGCGCAGGCTGCGATTTCCTGACCCCCATCGGTCACCAGTGCAACACGCTGGTGATGGGCCCCGGCGGCTACCGCTTCTCAGATTATCCGCGCCTCGGCCTGCCGCTCTCCTTCATGGTCATCATCGTGGCCGTTCCGATGCTGATGCTGGTCTGGCCGCTATAGGCGGTTGTCTGCGCCGCTGCTGACAGAGAGCTGTCAGCAGCCCTGTGCGATGATGCTCCCTTCAGATTGCAAGGAGAGCCCCATGACCCGCACCGGCATTTTTTCCGCGCTTGCGCGCTACGTCGCATGGTCGCGCCTCCGTCGCAGACAGGTGCGAACCATACGCCTGCTGGCATCCCTGCCACCGGAAATCCAGGCCGACATAGGCTGGCCCGATTTCCATGTCGCAACGGACGGTTTCGTCCGCCTTCCTCCCGACAAAGGCCAGCCCGACTCCGCCGTGGCGCGGTTGCGCCCGCACACCGCGCTTCCCGGCACAGCCGCGCAACACCAGCAGGCGAGATGGAAACTGCCCTCGCTGCCGCCAAGGCGCGCCGCCTGACCGCGCCGTGTGCAGGGAGCCGGTGGCTGCTGACACCATGCTGTCAGCAGGGCTGTGGCAAAAGCAGCCGGGCCAGATAATGCTTGGCACGAGCCGCCCAAAGGGAGATTGTCAGGAACTGCCAGCAAGGGCTCGGGGGACAGACGCCGAGGGAGCGAACAATGCGCAGGGCCGACAGGCTTTTCCAGATCGTGCAGCATCTGCGCGGAGGCCGGCTGGTCACCGCCCGCAAGCTGGCGACCTGGCTGGAAGTGTCCGAACGCACCATCTATCGCGATATAGCCGACCTGCAATCGACCGGCGTGCCGATCGACGGCGAGGCGGGCGTCGGCTATCTGATGCGGGAAGGCTTCGACCTTCCGCCGCTGATGTTCACGCGTGACGAGATCGTGGCGCTGGTCGCCGGAGCGCGCATGGTGCGTGCCTTCGGAGGGGCCGCCATGGCACGGGCCGCCGACGAGGCGCTGGTGAAGATCGGCGCGGTTCTGCCGCAGACCGAGCGCGAGCGCATTGCCCGCACGGAGATCCACACCCCCTTATGGGTGCTCTCCGACAGCGCCCGCGAAGCCATCGACCTCATCGAGCGCGCCGTCGAAAAGCGGCAGGTGCTGACCCTCGACTACAGCGACGAGGCAGGGCGCGCCACGATGCGCGACATCCGCCCGCTCGGCCTGTGGTTCTGGGGCAAGGTGTGGACCCTGATCGCCTGGTGCGAGATGCGCAACGACTTCCGCGCCTTCCGCATCGACCGCATCACCTCACTGGTCAGGGCCGGGCGGGGTTTCCGGCCCGAGCCCGGCAAACAGCTCACCGATTTCTACCGCGCCGTCGAAGACAGCGAAACCTACGGCACCGGGCCGACGGCCCGGGGCATGTAAGCGCCACTGAAAGCGTGTCGCGATCTTTCAGATTCGCTCGTTACGCTTTCAGTTGCTGTTTTTACGCATGTCGTTATCCCCAAACCGGTTCCCACTTTCCCGCGCCATGCTTTATAGCCGTTCAGCGTTTCACGAAATCGCTGAACGGCTATAAGTCTTTGTTTTGGCGCGTTTCCGAACCGGAAAAGTGTTTCCACTTTTCCTGGAAACGCTTTAGGCTTCCGCCGGCTGCTTCAGCCTTTCGGTGCGCCGCCTGACCAGCACCGCCACCGCCGCAATCAGCAGCGTGCCGATGATGAACAGGAAGGCGGCAGCGGCAATCGCGGGGCTGATGTTCTCGCGGATCGAGGAAAACATCTGCCGCGCCAGCGTGCGCTGGTTGGGACCGGCGACGAACAGCGTCAGCACCACCTCGTCAAGCGATGTGGCGAAGGCGAACACCGCGCCCGACAATATGCCGGGCAGCGCCAGCGGCAGGGTCACGCGACGGAACACTGTCAGCGGCCCCGCGCCCAGACTGGCAGCGGCCCGCTCGACCCGCCTGTCGATGCCGGCGAGCGAAGCCGTTACCGAAACCACGACGAAAGGCACCGCCACCACCGAATGCGCCGCGATGACGCCGGCATAAGAGTTGGCGAGGCCCAGATGCACGAAGAACACCTGCATGCCGACGCCCAGCACCACCGCCGGCACCACCATCGGCAGCAGGAAGGCGGTGCGGAACAAGCCCGGAAGCACCAGCCCGGCATTACGCAGCCCCAGTGCCGCCAAAGTTCCCAGAGTTCCCGCCAGCAGCGTCGTTCCCGTGCCGATGATCAGGCTGTTGACGATCGACATGCGCCACACATCGGCGCTGGCCAGCTCATCGAACCAGCGCATCGAATAGCCGGGAATGGGATAGGTCAGAAACACGCTTGAGGTGAAGGCAAGCGGCAGGATGGCGATGAGCGGCGCGATGAGAAAGACCACCGCAGCGATCGCGAACACCAGCCTGACGAGGTTCGACGCGCGCATCAGCGGCCTCCCGTACGGTCAGCGGAAAGACGGCCATACACCGTGTAGAGTGCCAGCGTGGCGACCAGCAGGATGGCGCCCAGCGCGCCCGCCATGCCCCAGTTGGCTGAGCCGATGGCGTAGAAGGCGATGACCGAGGAGATCATCTGGTCCTGCGCGCCGCCGATCAGTGCGGGCGTGATATAGTAGCCGATAGCGGTCATGAAAACGAGCAGCGAGCCCGACACCACGCCGCGCAGCGACAGCGGCAACAGCACCCGCAGAAAGGCCCGCCACGGCGGCGCACCAAGAGAGGCAGCTGCCGGCATCAGGTTGCGCGGGATCGACAAGAGCACCGAATAGATCGGCAGCACCATGAAGGGTAAGAGCACATGGGTCATGGCGATGATAACGCCCAGCCGGTTGAAGATCAGCGGCAAAGGTCCGCTGATGAGGCCAAACGACATCAGCATGTCGTTGATCAGCCCCTTCTCCTGCAACAGGATGAACCATGCGGCAGTGCGCACCAGAAGCGAAGTCCACAGCGGCAGAAGCACAGCGCCGAGCAGGAGCTGGCGTTTCCACCCATCGACGGACGCCACCAGCATCGCATAGGGCAGACCGATCAGCGCACAAGCCAGCGTCACGAGGGCACCGATGCCGAGCGTGCGCAAAAGGATTGCGCTGTTGGCGGAAGCTTCCGCCGGCAGGGCCGTGATCTTGCCACTGGCATCGCGCTCATAATCCAGCGCCGCCAGCAGATAGCGGTCGGTGTAGGGGTTCGTGGAATCGGCGACAGCGCGCCAGAAGCGTATATCGGACCAGCGCTTGTCGATGGCGACCAGATCGACCGGCCCCTGCGGCTGATCTTCCAGCGCCCGCGTGGTGCGGCTCATCAGCGTGCGGAAGCCATTCTGGGCGCTGTTGAGGCGGCGCACCGCATCGCCCAGCAATTGCTGGTCGTCAATGGCCCGCAGGTCGTCCACGAAAGCCTGCTTCAGCTCTTCGGGCGGATCGGACTGCCGGTCCCAGTCGCCCGCCACATCGGCGGTGAGCGGAAAGGCGCGCGAACCCACCGGATCGGAAACCGATTCCTTGAGCATCGTGGCCAGCGGCCAGGCGAAGAAGATCGCCAGGAACAGCACCAGAGGCGCGACCAGCACGAGTGCCGTCAGGCGTCCCTTGAACGAGGTCTCGCTCATGCCGGCAGCATCCAGCAATCGGACGGGGCGAAGGACACGACGACCTTGTCGCCGGGATTGAATTCGGCCGTCTTGCGGTCTGCCTTGGCGATGAAGCCGAAAGCGCCGTCATCAAGCTGAATGCGCAGATGATCGCCATGATAGACGGCGTCGGCCACGGTCGCCGGATAGGCGTTCTGCGAGCCGGCATCCGTGCCGAGCCGGATGCGCTCCGGCCGCACCGACACGAGGATCCGGCCAGCGTCGGCACGAATATCGGAGGGCTGCACGCGGATGGTGCCGCCGCCGTCCAGCTTGACCGTCGCACCGGCATCGCCGGCTTCGGCGAGCGTTCCCTCGACGAGGTTGGTCTCGCCGATGAACTGCGCCACGAAGCGCGACCGCGGCTGATCATAGATTTCGCGCGGGCTGCCGATCTGCTCGATCTTGCCCCGGTTGAACACCGCGATGCGGTCGGACATCGTCAGCGCCTCGGACTGGTCGTGGGTCACGAACACGATGGTGAGGCCAAGCCGCTTGTGCAGGGCGCGGATGTCGAGCTGCATCTGTTCGCGCAACTGCTTGTCGAGCGCGCCGAGCGGCTCGTCCATCAGCACGACGGAAGGCTCGAACACCAGCGCCCGGGCCAGCGCCACGCGCTGCTGCTGGCCGCCGGAGAGCTGCACCGGGCGGCGGTCCTTCATGGCGCCGAGTTGCACCATGTCGAGCGCGCGCGTGACCTTCTCCTCGATCTCGGATCGCGCAACACCGCGCATTTCCAGCGGAAAGGCCACGTTGGCCGCAACACTCATATGCGGAAAGAGCGCATAGTTCTGGAAAACCACGCCCATATTGCGCTTGTGCGGCGGCAGATGGTCGACGCGCCGGCCGCCCACCGAGATGGTGCCGCCGCTCGGCGCCTCGAAGCCCGCCAGCATCATCAGAATGGTGGTCTTTCCCGACCCCGAGGGGCCGAGCAGGCTGAGGAACTCACCCTGAGCGATGTTCAGGTCGAGATCGTCTACGACGCGCAGCGTGCCATAGGCCTTGCTGACTTTTTCAAAGCGGATGTCCGACTGGCTCAAGGATGATCACCGCCCAGGAAAGCGGCCCTCTGCAAAAAGGGAATGGGACACGGGACCATAGCAGTCCCGTGCCGTCTTTCATCGAAGTGGCCGTTACTGCGCCAGCCAGGCGTTGAAGCGCTGGGTCAGGGCCTCGGCATTGTCGATCCAGAAATCGACATCGATCGCCAGAGCGTCCTTCATGTTTTCAGGCTCGGTCGGCAGGTCTGCCTTGTATTCGTCCGGCACGATCGCTGCCGCATCCTTTGCCGGCAGACCATAGGCCACATACTGCGGCAGCTTGGCCTGATTTTCCGGCTGGCTGGCGAAGGCGATGAAATCCATGCCGGCTTCCTTGTTCTCGGCATCCTTGAGGATCGCCCAGCTGTCCACGGCATAGATCGAGCCCGGCCACACCACCTTGAACTTGCGGTTTTCCGAACGATTGATGCCGGTGATGCGGCCATTATAGGCGGAAGCCATCGCCACCTCGCCGGATGCCAGGAACTGCAGCGGCTGGGCGCCGGCTTCCCACCACACAATGTTGGGCTTCAGCTCCTCAAGCTTTTTGAAGGCGCGCTCCACACCCTCGTCGGTGGCGAGCGTGTCGTAGACGTCGGCGGGGGCAACCCCATCGGCCATCAGCGCGAATTCGAGCGTGTATTTGGGTCCCTTGCGCAGCGAGCGCTTGCCCGGGAACTTCTCCACGTTCCAGAAATCCGCCCAGGACTGCGGCCCGTCGGCGATCTTCTCGGAATCATAGGCGATCGCCGTCGACCAGACGATCGCGCCGACGCCGCATTCGTTCACGGCCGAAGGAATGAACTTGTCCTCCCCACCCAGCTTTGCCCAGTCGATCTTTTCGTAAAGGCCGTCGGCGCAACCCAGCGCCAGTTCCTCGACCTCGACCTGCACGACATCCCAGTTCGGGTTGCCGGCCTTCACCTTCGCCTGCAGCACGCCGATACCGCCATCCCAGGCCTCGTCCAGAAGCGGCTTGCCGGTCTTTTCCGCATAGGGCTTGAAATAGATTTCGCGCTGCGCGTCCTGATAGGTGCCGCCCCATGACACCACGGTGAGGTCGCGGGCCTGAACCGGCGACATCATGCCCATCGTTGCGGCCATCAGGCCGCTGATTGCCAGAATTCCCGTCAATTTACGCATGCTATCTCCCATTTTGGCCAGGTTGTTGTTTTCGTATGCCTGAAGCCCTCAGCGACAATCCAAAGACCGTCGCGGAAAACTGTCAAGCATTTCGGATCAGATAAGGAGGGCCGGACAGGACCCGACCGCTTTTCGCTCTGTTGCGGAAGAAGGCGCAGCGCCCCCTGGCGCATCACCAGATGAACGGATGCGGCCGGCCCGGACCAAAGCACCGCTCTGCACGAGGCAGACCGTTTGCGACGGCATTTCACCATGCTTTGCAATCAATGCAGTCGTCTCCTCAGCCTGCCTTGCGGGGCCCGGATCCCGATGTGCCGCGATGCAGGCCTCCATTCCTGCCGCGCCCCAGATGCCGCCATATCGGCGACATTGCCCCTACAGAATTCCTAACACCGTTCAAAATTTTGCGCAACATACCGCTCAATATATTGAGCGCCATTAGTCAAAGGTAGGGGGGTGTACAGGCAGAGATGACGATGGTGACGCCCTCGGAGGCATTGCGAAACCGGTGCGGCAGGCGGCTGTCGAACAGATAGGATTCGCCCGCCTTCAGAACCCGCACATCATCGCCGACGGTAAGCTCCAGTTCTCCCTCCACCACATAACCACCCTCGGTGGAGAAATGCGCCAGCATGGCTTCGCCGGTATCGGCGCCGGGCTCATAGATCTCGTGCAGAATCTGGAGGTTGTAGGCGCGCGCATCGCCGATCTGGCGCAACGTCAGGCGGCCCTCCCCTTTGTTGATGGCCCCTTTGTCGATAGCCCGCGCCGTGACACGCGAGGTAAGATCCTTGAGATCGTCGGCGCCGAAGAAGGGCCCATGCCGCTGGCGCTGATCGTCCTCGAAAAAGTCCGACATCGACACGTCGAGACCGCCCAGTATCTTGCGCAGCGTGGCGATGGACGGGCTCGACTTGTTTTTCTCGATGATCGAAATCTGGGCATGCGGCACACCCGCGCGCCCCGCCAGTTCGCGCTGCGACAGGCCAGCGGCTGCGCGCAGCGCCTTGAGCCGCGCGCCGATATCGAATTCCTCTGTCATGCCTGTCCCGATCCCGGCAGATTGTTCCACTCTGGTCAAAATATAGAACAGTTCGGGGCGGGGAAAAAGAGCAGGCAAGCCATTTTGACAGCACAGGCAGAAGAACGGCTTACACCGCCGGCCGGGTCAGCCCGGCCATCGGGCGGGCGGCAGGCGAGCCGCTTAGTCCGGGATAACCGCCGTCGCCTGTATCTCGACCAGCGCCTCGTCCTCGATCAGGCCCGACACCTCGACCACGGCCATGGCCGGGAAGTTGCGTCCCATCGTGGCCTTCCACGCGGCGCCGATTTCCTTCAGCGAAGCCGAATATACCTTCTTGTCGGTGACGTACCACGTCATGGTGGTGATGTGCTCGGGACCCGCGCCGCCTTCGCGCAGTATGGCGAGCACGTTTTCCAGCGTCTGCCTGATCTGGCCCGGCAGATCGTGCGCCTCGAACTTCATCTGGCCGTTCCAGCCGATCTGGCCGCCGACATAGATGGTGCGTCCGCGCGCCTCGATGCCGTTGGAATAGCCGACCGGCTTGTCCCAGCCTTCCGGGTGCAGAATGCGGTGCGGGGTACGGGGCAAGGTTGCGGGCGGGGCCTGCTCTGCGGGCTTGGTCTCGCTCATGACGACTCCTGTCTCGATAGTTTCACCAGCTCGCGGCCGATGATCAGCTTTTGCACCTCGGTGGCGCCTTCGTAGATTCTGAGCGCCCGGATCTCGCGATAGAGCCGCTCCGTGATGTTGCCGACCTGCACGCCGCGCCCTCCGAACATCTGCACGGCCTGGTCGATCACCCATTGCGCGTTCTCGGTGGCGGTCAGCTTGGCCATGGCCGCTTCCTTCGTCGCAGGCAGCTTCTGCACGTCGCGCCGCCATGCGGTGCGCGCCACCAGAAGTGCTGCCGCATCAATGGCCGTCGCCATTTCACCCAGCGTGCTCTGTGCCGTCGGAAGATCGGCCAGCGTGGCCCCGAACATGTTGCGGGCCCCGGCATGGGCGACAGCCTCAGCAAGCGCCCGGCGCGCGAAGCCAAGCGCGGCAGCGGCTACCGAAGGCCGGAAGATGTCGAGCGTGCGCATGGCGATCTTAAAACCTTCGCCCGGCGCGCCCAAAAGCCGGCTTGTCGGAATGCGGCAGTTCTCGAAGCGAATCAGCGCCAGCGGATGCGGGGCGATGGTCTCGATGCGCTCGGCGATGATGAAGCCGGGCGTATCGGCATCGACGACGAAAGCCGAAATGCCACGCGTGCCGGGTGCCTCGCCGGTGCGGGCAAAGACCGTGTAGACATCGGCAATGCCGCCATTGGAAATAAAGATCTTCTCGCCATCGAGCACATAATGGTCACCGTCACGGCGGGCAGAGCAGCTCATTGCCGCCACGTCCGAGCCGGCGTCGGGCTCGGTCAGCGCGAAAGCCGAAATCAGTTCGCCCTTCGCGATCTTCGGCAGGATCTGCTGTTTCAGTTCCTCGCTACCCGAGAGGCTGATGGCCCCCGTGCCAAGTCCCTGCATGGCGAAGGCGAAATCGGCCAATCCGTCCTCATGGCCAAGCGTTTCACGCAGAATGCACAGGGAGCGGCTGTCGATCTCCGGCGAGATGCCGCCATAAGCCTCAGGCACGCAATGGCGCAGGAAACCGGCAGCGCCGAGTTTCTTCACCAGCGTCTTGCAGGCGGCGTCGGCATCGCCGTGGTCGATCTCACCAAGCCCGCCGGCAGCGATGAAGGCGTCTGCCTCCGCCGCCAGCGCCCGATGCCCGTCGCCGTAGAAGGGCCAGTCGAGATGGTCGCGCGGCGGCGGCTTGGCCGGCGCTGGAGTCGAGGAATGCGCCATGGCTCAGTTCCCCTTGAAATCGGGCTTCGCCTTGGCCGCGAATGCCTCGAAGGCACGGCGGAAGTCGCCGGTCGCCATGCAGATCGCCTGCGCCTGCGCTTCCGATTCCAGCATTTCCTCGATGCCCATCGACCATTCCTGATCGAGCATCTTCTTGGTCATGGAATGGGCGAACCACGGACCGTCCGCTAGCCTGCGGGCAAAGGCCTGCGCCTGCCCCAGAAGCGCATCGCGCTCGGCAATCTCGTTGTAGAAGCCCCAGTTATGGCCTTCGGCCGCTGTCATCACACGGCCGGTGAACAGAAGCTCCGCCGCCCTGCCCTGCCCGATGATGCGCGGAAGAATGCCGCAGGCGCCCATATCGGCCCCGGCCAGCCCGACGCGCGTGAACAGGAACGCGGTTTTCGCCTCCGGCGTGGCAAGGCGATAATCGGACGCCATGGCGAGGATCGCACCCGCACCCGCACAGATGCCGTCCACGGCGGCGATCACCGGCTGCGGGCAGGCACGGATCTGGCGCACCAGATCGCCGGTCATGCGGGTGAAGGCCAGAAGGTCGGGCATCTTCATGGCCGTCAGCGGCTCGATGATCTCGAACACGTCGCCGCCGGAGCAGAAATTGTTGCCCTCGCCGGTCAGCACCACGCAGCGCACATCGCTGGCGCGCGCCAGCGCCCGGAACAGATCGCCCAGCTCCTCGTAGCTCTCGAAGGTGAGCGGGTTCTTCTTGTCCGGCCGGTTGAGCGTGATCGTTGCCACGCCCCCGTCCTCATCCGTCTCAAAGCGGAAATGCTTCGGCTGGAAATTCCGGAACGGCCGGAGCTTGGCCTGCATGGCATTGGTCATGACAAACTCTCTTCCTCTTGTCCGGCCCGCTCAGTCGTTGGCGGAAGGCGGCAGAAAATCCACATCGTGTTCGGCCGAGACCTTCACCACTTGGTCGGTGTCGGTCATGTTGTGCAGCTTCTCGAAAAGCTCTTTCAGCCGACCGGCCGGCGACACCCAGAACAGGGCGCGGGCAGGCTTGTCGGTTTTGTTGAAATAGCCATGCGGAACACCGCGCGGCATGCGCACGAGATCGCCGGCGGAAGCGGTGAACCACTTGCCGTCCAGCTTCACCTGCAACTCGCCCTCCTGAACGAGGATGAACTCATCTTGCGTCGGGTGAATGTGGACCGGAACGAACTGACCGGCCGCGCTGTTGGTCTCGAATGCGAAGCTCGAAGCGCCGACGGATTTGGGAAAATAACGCTGGCCGAGAATGTTCCACTCCACATTCCCGTAGCCGGTGCCGTTCGCGGTGATCCCGCCTTCGACTTCATCTTTTTCTGCCATCATGTCCTCCCGGTTTCAGTTCATCACTTCACCGCCGGCAACCGCGATCGCCTGCCCGGTGATGGCACCGGCCCCCTCTCCGGACAGCCACAGCACGGCATCGGCAACCTCCTGCGGCGTGACCAGCCTGCCCTGCGGGTTTGCCCGCGCCAGTGCCGCGCGCGCCTCATCGGCGCTGCGCCCGGTCTTGCCGGTGATGTTGTCCACCGCCGCATCGAGCAGCGGCGTGTCGGTGAAGCCGGGGCAGACGGCATTGACGGTTATGCCGGTGCGCGCCAGTTCCAGCGCCAGCGATCGCGTCAGCCCGACCACGCCATGCTTGGCCGCGCAATAGGCGGAAACATAGGCGTAGCCGGTCATGCCGGCGGTGCTGGCGATGTTGATAATGCGCGCCGCACCAGCCTTGCGCAGCGACGGCAGCAGCACCCGCGTGACCAGATAGGTGCCGGTGAGATTGATCGCGACAACGTGGTTCCACAGCGCCAGATCGGTTTTTTCGAAGGGCGCGGACGGCGCTTCGCCGGCACAATTGACCAGCACCGAGACCTCGCCCAACGCCGAAATTGCCTGCACGGCAGCTGTGGCCACGACCTGCTCGTCGGTCACGTCGAAACCGTCGACCACCAGCGCCTTGCCGCCCAAAGCCACGATTTCGGCGGCAACCGCCTGAAGCGGTCCGGGCCGCCGCCCCGCCAGTGAGACGGCAAAGCCCTTGTCCCCCAGCGCCAGCGCGATGGCCCGGCCGATGCCGGTGCCCGCCCCGGTGACGAAGGCGTGTTGCGCGCTCATTTCCGGCCCGCCGCTTCTGCGGCCGCACGGGCCAGATTGTTTTCATACTGCGAACGCGCCGACAGATATTGCTTCGGCCATTCCACGCCGGAAAAACCGATCTTCGCCGCCTCATGCAGAACGAAGGACGGATCGGCCAGATGCGGGCGGGCGACCGCGCACAGGTCGGCACGGCCGGCGGCAATGACGGAATTGGCATGATCAGCCTCGGAAATCGCGCCGACCGCAATGGTCGCCACGCCCACCTCGTTGCGGATCTTGTCCGACATCGGCGTCTGCCACAATCGCCCATAGACGGGCCTGTCGTCGGTCACCACCTGCCCGGTCGAGCAGTCGATGAGATCGGCCCCGGCCTCCCTGAACATCCTGGCAAAGATGGCCGCATCCTCCGGCGTGTTGCCACCCTCATGCCAGTCGGTGGTCGAGAGGCGCACCGAGATCGGGCGATCCTGCGGCCATGCCGCGCGCACGGCGCGAAACACCTCCAACGGGAAGCGGGCCCGGTTCTCATGGCTGCCGCCATACTCGTCGTCGCGCCGGTTGGTCAGCGGCGACAGGAAGGACGACAGCAGATAGCCATGCGCGGCATGGAGTTCGAGAATGTCGAAGCCGGCCGCTGCTGCACGTTTCGTGGCCGCGACGAAATCGGCGACGACGCGGTCCATGTCTTCCCGCGTCATGGCGCGCGGCACCTGCGACTGCGGCAGATAGGCAATGGCGGAGGCCGAAAGAAGCGGCCAGTTCCCCTCATCAAGCGGCTGGTCCATGCCTTCCCAGCCGCGCTTTGTGGAACCCTTGCGGCCGGCATGGCCAAGCTGGATGCCGATTTTCGCCGGCGTCTGGCCATGCACGAAATCGACGATGCGCTTCAGCGCCGCAGCCTGTCCGTCGTTCCACAGGCCAAGACAGCCCGGCGTGATGCGGGCATCCGGCGAGGTGCAGGTCATCTCGGGAAAGATGAGGGCAGCACCGCCCATGGCGCGTGCGCCGAGATGCACCATGTGAAAGTCGTCGGCCAGCCCGTCCGTGGCGGAATACATGGCCATGGGCGATACGATGATGCGGTTGCGCAGGGTCAGGCCGCGCACCGTGTAGGGCGTGAACATGGGCGGCGGCACGCTGCCGTCGGCTGCCGGCTCCACGCCTGCGCGCCTGGCGAACCAGCGCTCGTAGCCTTCCAGCCATTCAGGATCGCGCAGGCGCAGGTTTTCGTGGCTGATGCGCTGCGAGCGGGTCAGCATGGAATACATGAACTGTTCGGGTTCAAGCCGGTCGGCATAGCGATGCCCCACGACCTCGAACCATTCCATGGCGTTGCGGGCCGCGTTCTGGATGCGCGCGACATCAACGCGGCGCACCTCCTCATAGGCGTCCAGCACGGCCGGGATATTTTTCGCATCGTGGCCGAAGGCGTTGAACTGGCGGGTCAGCTCGATGGCGTCGTCGATGGCGAGCTTGGTGCCCGAGCCGATGGCGAAATGGGCGGTGTGGGCGCTGTCGCCCATCAGCACGACATGGCTTTTGCCGTTGAAATGGCTCCACTTCTCGCAGATCAGCCGCCCAAAATTCAGCCATGCGGAGCCGCGCAGATGGCGCGCATTGCTCATCAGGCGCGAGCCGTCCAGCGTATCCGCGAACAGCTTTTCGCAGAAAGCGATCGACTGGTCCTGATCCATCTCGCCGATGCCGTGGGCGTTGAACACGTCCTCGGTGGTCTCGACGATGAAGGTCGAGGTGCTGTCGTCGAATTTGTAGATATGCGCCTGGAACCAGCCATGCTCGGTGCGCTGGAAATCGAAGGTGAAGGCATCGAAGGCCTTGTCGGTGCCGAGCCAGATATAGCGGTTGGGCCGCATCAGCATGTCGGGTCGGAACACGTCTTCATAGCGGGCGCGAATGCGCGAATTGACGCCGTCCGAAGCGATGATCAGATCCGCATCGGCGAATTCCTCGTCGCTCTGCACATCCTGCTCGAACACCAGCTCGACGCCGAGTTCGAGGCAGCGCTCCTGCAAGATGTTGAGCATCTTCTTGCGGCCGATGCCCACGAAACCGTGACCAGTGGTGCGGATCTTGCGACCCTTGAACACCAGCTCGATGTCGTCCCAGTGGTTGAAGGCGTCCTCGATAGTGGCGGCTGTCTGCGGATCCCATTCGCGCATCGACTGCATGGTGGCGTCCGAAAATACCACGCCCCAGCCGAACGTATCGAAGGCCCGGTTGCGCTCGACCACGGTCACCTGATGCGCCGGGTTCTGCTTTTTCATCAGCAGGGCGAAATAGAGACCGGCCGGCCCGCCTCCGATGCAGACAATGCGCATGATTGTTCCTCCCGTCATCGGCATGGCGGAGCCTGAACACCACCTTTGCCGCTCCCAAGAAAGAGCATTCCGAAAAAAACTTCAAGCTTAAAGTTTCTTCAGGCGGAGCAAAAATCGCAATGCTCCCGCCGGGCGAACTGGCGGGAACCGTGCACCAGCCAGCGAAAAGGGGGTTACGTGCCCGACAGTGCCTGACGGATCGAGCCCTTGAGCCGCCCCAGCGCATCCATCAGCAGGGCTTCGTCATTGCGCGACAGGTGGCCGAACAATTCGCCGATCCATTCGCCATGGCGGTCCGCCATGGTGCGGAATGCGGCACGTCCCTCATCGGTCAGGGCGATGATCTGCACGCGACGATCCTTCGGCGAAACGGTGCGGCTGACATAGCCCATCTCCACCAGCCGCTCGACAAGCGCGGTGAGATTGCCGGCCGAAACCATCATGCGCCGCGAAACCTCGCCCAGCACCATGCCGTTTTCGGCGCGTTCGAGCTGCGCCATCAGGTCGAAGCGCGGCAGGGTGAAGTCGAATTCCTCGCGCAACCGCCGCCGGATCTCGGTCTCGGCCAGCGTCGCGCAGGTCAGGAGCCTGAGCCACAGGCGAATTTCCGCGCCATGGTCGCCCGGCGCCTCCAGCACCTTGGTCTCCCCGTCCAGCCATTCGGCCTGACGCTCGTCGTCCCTGATCTCGTTCATCTCCGGCCCGGTCGTCCTCCAGCAATCCGGCTCTTGTAGAGCCGTTTAGCCGGTCTGGACAAGCCGCAGCTTGCACCGGGCGGGCGTCAGGGCCGGGGAATGCCCCCTGCAAGCACCGTCGCATAGGCGTCCGCATCGATGTTGCCGCCCGAGATCACGCACACCACATTGCCTTGCGCGCGCGGACTGGAAAGGGCAGCGGCCAGCGAAGCAGCACCTGCACCTTCCGCCACCACCTTTGCCCGCGCGAACAGAAGCCGCATGGCATCCGTCACCTGTTCAAGGCTGACGGTCTCGGCGCCGTCGATCAGCTCGCGCACCACCGGCCACAGCTGCGGCACCAGCGAAGGTCCACCGATGCTTTTGATGAAGGACGGCTTCGTTTCAATGTCCACGATGCGGCTGGCCGCCAGTGCCGCCGTGACCGGCGCGGCATTCTCGTCCTCGACGGCCAGAATTTTTGTGTCCGGCTTCAGCGCCCGCACAGAGCTGGCGACACCCGTGGTCATCGAGCCGCCGCCATAGGGCGTGAGGACCACGTCGACCTCAGGCAGCGCCTCGACGATTTCGAGCCCGATGGTGCAGTTGCCGTCCAGCACGGCCTGATCGGTGACCGGATTGATCAGCAACTCGTCAAGCTGCGGGCGGTCGGCATCGGTGATGTAGCGCCACCAGTCGTCCATGCCGATGAAACGCACCTCGCCGCCGAGGCCCCGCACGCCGTCGATCTTGGTCTGCGGCGCGCCTTCGTACATGTAAGCGGCCATCTTCACGCCGAGCGCATGCGCCGCCCACGCCATGCCATAGGCCATGTTGCCGGAACTGACCGTGGCAACGCCGTTCGACAGTTCGGCACGCTGGCGCGACAGCAGCGCATTGAGCGCCGGCCGCAGCTTGAAGGCGCCGATGGACGAGAGCGTTTCCAGCTTCAGGAAAATACGCCGGTCCGGAAGCCCGAGATCGAGCGGTACCAGCGGAGTCGGCTGCATGTAAGCGCCAAGGCGTGCCTGCGCAGCCTGCATCGCTGCGAGCACCGGTCTTTGCGGGGCGTTCATTCAACAGCGGCCTTTCTGCCCCCTGCCTTGTCTGACCTTTTGCGGCGCCCCGCTTCTTCCCCGGCCTGAATGTAGGCATGCAGCGTGTAGCCGATATGCTCTTCCATCAGCCGGCGCGCGCGCTCCATGTCGCGGTCGAGCGCCGCCTCCATCAGCGCCGTGTGATGCTCGATCCCCATCGCCTCGCGCAACGCCGTCACCGCGGCCTCATACCCTTCCTGCCGCCCCTCAGCGGCGCGCAGGGTGGGTGCCAGACCAAGAAAGCGGTGGTGCCGGCGCAACTGATCGGAGATCGTGGCGTGGAAGCGCAGCAGCCAGCTCGAGCGCGCAGCGCTCAGCAGCGCATCATGGAAAGCACTGTGCTTTTCATCCCATTCGTCGACCGCCGCCTCGGACGGATCGTCGGGCGCGATCTTGCAGCGCGACAGACGGAAATGGCTGGTGACGACGGCCGCCTCCCACGCCTCATCGCCATTGGCGATCGATTCCAGCAGCAGCGGCAACTCCACCACCATGCGCGCGCGCGCCAGATCCTCCAGCTCGCCCTTCGACACCGGCGCCACGGCGAAACCGCGATTGGAGATGGCGGTGACTAGCTTCTCGGCCTCCAGCCGCGACAGCGCCTCGCGCAGCGGCGTCCAGCCGACGCCATAGGCATCGCGCAAGGCGCCCAGTTTCAGCGCCGCACCCGGTTTCAGCCGTGTGGCCAGAATATCGCGCCGCAGCAGGCTGTAGGCTGCTTCCGTCTTGCTCTGTCGGGTTTCTTCCTGCATCGTGCCATCCGCTTGCATCCGGCCGTCTCCGGCCATGATCGCGTCTCCTCCCCGGCTCCGCGCGAATTATATATGAAATGGCTCCGGAGCCAAATTATATATCATCCGCTGCATTTCTCCGATCTATATATATACGTTTGACAAGACTTCCGAAGCCGGTATGATCACGCCCCAAGGCGAAAATGAAAACGCCGATGGTCGATGTCTCGGGAGGTTACAATGAACATGTCGAAATCCGGCTGGCTGTCCGGAATTGTTGTCGCCGGCGCCATGCTGGCAAGCGCCATGACGGCGGCGGCGGACCCTGTCCGCATCGGCATCGCCAATTTCGGTGAGCATTCGCAGCTCAACATTGCCATTGCAGGCTTCAAGCGCGCCATTTCCGACGCCGGCTACGAAGACGGCAAGGATGTCGTCTACACCGAAAGCCACACCAATTTCGACGCTTCGCTGGTGCCGCAGATGATCGCCAAGCTGCAGGCCGAGCAGCCGAAGCTGATCTACACCGTCACCACCCCGGTTTCGCAGATCGCCCAGAAGGCGCTCGCGGGCTCCGGTATTCCGATCGTCTTCACCGCTGTCACCGATCCGGTCGCCGCCAAGCTGGTGCCGTCCTGGGATGAAGGCGGCGAGGGCATCACCGGCTCTTCCGACCTTCAGGATCTGGCCGCCGTGATGAAGTTCACCAAGGAGCTGATGCCCAATGCCACGCGCTTCGGCATTCCCTACAATCCCGGCGAGGCCAATGACGTGGCGCTGGTCGACAGCGCCCGCGAACTGGCCAAGGATGCCGGTCTGGAGATCGTTGCCGTCGGCGTCGACAACGTCAACGACATCCAGCAGCGCGTTGCCTCCTTCGCCGGCAAGGCCGATGTGATCTACGTGCCGACCTCGAACCTGCTGCAGCCGGCCGTTGCGGCCGTGGCCGCCGCCGCCCGCCAGGCCGGCATCCCGATCGTCAATTCCGACGACGGCGCTGTCCGCGAAGGTGTGGTTCCGGCAAGCTTCGCCGTCAACTACGACAAGGTCGGCGAGAACGCCGGCAAGATCGCCGTGCGCATTCTAAAGGGCGAAGACCCCAAGTCCATCGCCCCGTCCAAGCCTGCTTACGAGGACCACGTCATGGTGATCTCGAAGAAGTCCGCCAAGGAGTTCGGCCTCGAAATCCCGGCCGCTCTCGATGATTGCGGATGCTTCGTCGACTGACGAATATCTCCATCGCCGAAAATGGCGGCGCTCTGAAAGCGCCGCCTTTTTCTTAGGTTTTTCAGAAACGCGCAGGAGGTGCGGATGCTGGAAGTCCGGTCCGCGCGCAAGGTCTTCTATCGGGGTCAGCCCGACGAGAAGGTCGCGCTCGACAATCTCAATCTGACGCTCGCCACCGGCGAATTCGGCGTCGTCATCGGCTCCAACGGCGCCGGCAAGAGCTCCATGCTCAACGCCATCTCGGGCTCGCTGGTGCTCGATTCCGGCAAGATCCTCATCAACGGCGCCGACGTCACCTCGATGCCGGTCCACAAGCGCGCCGCACGGCTGGCGCGCGTGTTTCAGGACCCGATGCGCGGCACCGCCGCCTCGATGACGGTGGCCGAGAACATGCTGCTGGCCGAACTGCGCGCCAAGAGCCGCACGTTTCGGCCCGGCCTGAATGCCGGCCGTCTGGCTGAGTATCGCGAGCGCCTTTCGGTGCTTGGTCTCGGCCTTGAAAACCGCCTCGACACCAAGGTCGAGCTGCTTTCCGGCGGCCAGCGCCAGTCGCTGTCGCTGATCATGGCGGTGAGCGACCGGCCGGACGTGCTGCTGCTCGACGAGCACACCGCAGCGCTCGACCCGCGCACCGCCGACATCGTCATGCAGGCCACCATCCGCACCGTTTCCTCGCTGAAACTGACCACGCTGATGGTGACCCACAACATGCAGCATGCCGTCGACTTCGGCGACCGTGTCATCATGCTGGATGCCGGCAAGGTGAAGCTGGAAATCGCCGGCGAGGAAAAAAAGAACGTCACGGTGGTGGACCTGATCGGCCACTTCTCCGTCAAGACCGACCGCATGCTGCTGGCGAGCTGACATCATGGGCTTCATCGAAACCACCCTGTCGAGCTTCGTCTCGCTCATTCCCGTCACGCTGGCGCAGAGCCTGATCCTGAGCTTTGTCGTGCTCGGCATCATGATCCCGTTCCGCATGCTGAGCTTTCCGGACCTGACCAGCGAAGGCGCCTTCCCGCTGGGCGGCAGCGTCTGCGGCGTGCTGATGATCGCCGGCGCTTCGCCGGTCGCCGCCATTGCCGGCGCTCTGCTCGCCGGCTTCGTGGCCGGCTGCTGCACGGCCTTCATCCATCTGCGCTTCCGCATCCACACGCTTCTGGCCGGCATTCTGGTCATGACGATGCTCTACAGCGTCAATCTGCGCATCATGGGTCGCTCCAACCTGTCCGTGTTCGGCAACACCACCGTCTTCGACTGGGTGCCGGGCCTTCAGGGCGGGTTCCCGGCCTCCAAGATCGTGGTCGCCGGCATCGTGGTTCTGGCCGTGTTTTGCCTGCTCTACTTCTACTTCAAGACCGAGAAGGGCACCGCCATGCGCGCGGTCGGCTCCAATCCGGATATGGCCGAAGCGCAGGGCATCAATGTCTGGGCCGCCACCATCGGCGGCATCGGGCTGGCCGGCGCCTTCTCCGCCACCGGCGGCGCGCTGATGGTGCAGAGCCAGGGCTTTGCCGACGTCAACATGGGCATTGGCGTGCTGATCAACGGTCTGGCCGCGCTGATGATCGGCGAGGCGATCACCGGCAAGCAGACCGTGCTGCGCCAGCTTCTGGCCCCCTTTGTCGGCGCCATCGTCTACTACCAGCTTGTCTCGCTGTGCCTTGCCGCCGGCATGCCACCGCCCGACCTGAAGCTGGCCACCGGCCTCTTCGTGCTCATCATGCTGGCGCTGCCCAGCATCAAGCGCGGACGCGGCCCCGCCGCTGCAAAGGAAACGTTTCGCGAATAGGAGCCCTGCTCCTTTAAAAAAGCTCCGGCGAAGCCTCAGCGCTTCGCCGGCAGCCCGTAACCCGCAAGTAACCGGGCACTGCCTCTGCTCCCACGGCGTGGCCCGCCTTAGCAGTTCCAGCAAAAAGCGAAGCGTTTTTGCGTTCGGAATTGCGCCAGAACAAGGAGCTGGAGCTTTTCTCCGATGCGGAGAAAAGCACAAAAAGCTCCAGGAGGTTTGCATGTCCGCTCTTCCCGATCTTTCCGCTATCGAGGCACTTGATGCGGCCGATCCGCTTCGCGCATTCCGCGAACGCTTCGTGCTGCCCGAAGGCGTGATCTATCTGGACGGCAATTCGCTGGGAGCTGCCTCGCATGCCGCACTTGCCGAGCTCGAAACGGCTGCCCGGCAGGAATGGAGCCAGGACCTGATCCGCTCATGGAACACGGCCGGCTGGTTCGACATGCCGGTGAAGCTCGGCGACCGCCTCGGCCGGCTGGTGGGTGCAGCTGAAGGCCAGATCGTTGTCGGCGACACCACCTCGGTCAACATCTTCAAGGCTCTGCACGCGGCGCTGGCGCTGCGACCCGGGCGCAACACCATCGTCGCCGAAAGCGGCTCCTTCCCGACCGATCTCTATGTCGCCGAAGGCGTCGTCTCGACCCGTTCGGGCACATCGCTGAAACTGGAAGGCATCGATGCGCCGGCGATCGAGGATCTCATCGACGAGACCGTGGCCGTGGTGCTCGTCAACCACGTCAACTTCAAGAGCGGCACCCTGCGCGACATGGCGGCGCTGACGAAGCGCATCCACGATGCCGGTGCGCTCGCCGTCTGGGACCTGTGCCACAGCGCCGGCGCCCTGCCGGTGGAACTCGACGCCGCCGGCGCCGACTTCGCCGTTGGCTGCACCTACAAATATCTCAATGGCGGCCCCGGCGCCCCGGCCTTCATCTATGCGGCCCGCCGGCATCACGACAACATCGTGCAGCCGCTTTCGGGCTGGTGGGGCCATGCCCGCCCCTTTGCCATGGAAACCGGATTTGCGGCGGCTGAAGGCATACGCCGCTTCCAGTGTGGCACCCAGCCAATCCTGTCGATTCGGGCGCTGAAGGGCGCGCTCGACATCTGGGACGAGGTCGACATGCAGGCGCTGCGGGAGAAGAGCCTGGCGCTCACCGACCTGTTCATCGAACTGGTCGAGTCCCGCTGCGGCCAATATGGCGTTTCGCTGGAAACCACCTGCGCCCGCACCAGTCGGGGAAGTCAGGTGTCCTTCGCGCATGACCATGCCTATGAAGTGATGCAGGCGCTGATCGAGCATGGCGTGATCGGCGATTTCCGCGCCCCGTCCACACTCCGCTTCGGCTTCACGCCGCTCTACACCAGCTATCGCGATGTCTGGGATGCGGTCGCCGTTCTGGAAGACATTCTGGCGAGCGGCGTGTGGAAGGAGCCACGCTTCGCCGTGCGCGCCGCGGTGACCTGACCTTTTCCGTCATCCGGCCCGTGACCCGGGAAGCCATCGCATGGCGAAGGCTTTCCCGGATGAGAACGAGGCTCAGGGCTCAAACGCCCAGATAGCGGTCCTGCAAGTCGGGCGTCAGCGCCTGTGGCGTGCCGGCAAAGACGGTGACGCCTTTTTCCAGCACGAAGCAGCGGTCGGCAACCGGCAGAAGTTCCGACAGCGTCTTGTCGACCACGAGGATCGACTGGCCGGCCGCCTTCAGCTTGCGGATCGCAGCCCAGATGTCCTGCCTGATCACCGGGGCGAGCCCCTCCGTCGCCTCATCGAGGATCAGCAGGCGCGGATTGGTCATCAGCGCCCGGCCGATGGCCAGCATCTGCTGCTCGCCACCGGACAGCGTGTTGGCATACTGGCCGCGCCGTTCGCCGAGGCGCGGGAACAGCTCCGTCACCCGCTCCAGCGTCCATTCATTGCCGCGCGCCGCCACCAGCAGGTTTTCTTCCACGGTGAGGTTCGGGAAGCAGCGCCGTCCTTCCGGCACGAGGCCGAGCCCCAGCCGCGCGATGCGATGCGGACGCAGGCCCGCCAGTTCGCTGCCGGCGAAGCGGATTGAGCCCGCGCGCGGCCGCACAAGGCCGAGGATGGAATTGATGGTCGTGGTCTTGCCCATGCCGTTGCGGCCCATCAGCGCCACCACCTCGCCATCCTCGATTGTGAGGCTGGCGCCGAACAGCGCCTGCGAGGCGCCATAGAAGCTTTCAACGCCATTGAGGACGAGCAGGCTCATGCCGCGTCTCCGAGATAGGCCCGGCGCACTTCAGGGTCGGAGCGGATTTCGGCGACGGTGCCGGTGGCGATGATGCGGCCATAGACCAGCACCGAAATGCGGTCGGCCAGCGCGAAGACGGCATCCATGTCGTGCTCGACCAGCAGGATCGGCGCTTCATGGCGCAGGCCGTCGAGAAATCCGGTCAGCCGCTTCGAGCCTTCCGGCCCAAGCCCCGCCATCGGTTCATCGAACAGGAAGGCTTTCGGCCCCAGCGCCAGTGCAATGGCGATCTCGAGCTGGCGGCGCTCGCCATGCGACAGTTCCGCCGCCGGCACTTTTGCGCGCGCCTCAAGGCCGACACGCTCCAGCATGGCCATGGCGGGCCCGGTCAGGCTGCCATCGCGCGCCACCGGACGCAGGAAGCGGAAGCTGGAACCCTGCCTTGCCTGCACGGCGAGCATGACGTTGCGCAGAGCGGAAAATTCCGGCGCCAGCGAGGAGATCTGGAAGCTGCGCCCTAGCCCCTTGCGCACGCGCGCCGCCATGTCGAGCCCGGCCATATCCTCGCCGAGGAAACGGATGATGCCGCTGTCGGGCCGGATCGAGCCGCAGATCTGATGGATCAGCGTGCTCTTGCCGGCCCCGTTCGGACCGATCAGCGCATGGATTTCACCTTGCCGCAGGTCGAGGCTCACGCCGTCGGTGGCCTTCAGCCCGCCGAAGTTCTTCCGCAGATTGGAAAGCTGGAGGACCGGCTCAGCCATGGCGCGCCTTTCCGGCCAGAAGCCCGAGAAGTCCCCCGCGCGCGAACAGCACCACGCCAAGCAGGATCAGACCGAGGAAGAACTGCCAGCGTTCGGTAATGCCGCCCAGTGCATATTCGAACAGCACATAGACCATGGCCCCGGCCAGCGGCCCGAACAGGCGGCCCTTGCCGCCAAGAATGATGAGCACGATCAGTTCGCCCGACATGTGCCAGGACAGCATGGAGGGGCTGACGAAGCGGTTGAGATCGGCAAACAGCGCACCGGCCAGCCCCGTCACCATAGCCGAGACGGCGAAGGCCACCAGCCGGATGCCGAACGGTGCGATGCCGACCGCGGCAAGCCGCGTCGGGTTCTGCCGCGAGGCTTCCAGCGCCGTGCCGAAGCGCGAGCCCTTGATGAGCTGGAACAACACGAGCCCCGCTGCCAGAACAGCGAGGCAAAGCAGGAAATAAGGCAGCGGCTGCGCCGTATTCATGCCGGGAAAGCTGTTGCGAACATAGATCGACAGCCCGTCCTCGCCGCCATAGCTCGGCCAGGAGACGGCGAAATAATATATCATCTGGGCGAAGGCCAGTGTGATCATGATGAAATAGACGCCGGAGGTGCGCAGGCTGATCGCCCCGATCGGCAGCGCCACAAGTCCGCACAGCGCCATGGCGCTCAGCCAGATCACCGGCATCGAGGTGGTCGCCGCAAGGCCGAACGGCAGCGGCTCGCCATTGAATGCATGGGAGGCGAAGATGCCGGCGACATAGCCGCCAAGGCCGAAAAAGGCGGCGTGTCCGAACGACACCAGCCCGCCGAGGCCGAGCGCGATGTTCAGCCCCACCGCCGCCAGCGCCAGAATGGCGATGCGGGTGGCAAGCGTGACGTAGAACGGCTCGCCCGCCATCGTTGCCGCCACCGGAATGGCGACCAGCAGCACGAGCAGCAGCGCGCTGACCAGCGTTTCGCGCGACAGGGCCATCATGCCTGCCCCGCAAACAGGCCGCGGGGGCGCAATGCCAGGATCAGCGCCATGACGATGTAGATCAGCATCGAGGCAAGGGCCGCCCCCACCAGATTGGCCTGCGAGGCGGGCATGGTCAGCGCCAGCAGCTTGGGCAGCAGGAAACGGCCCATCGTATCGACCACGCCGACCAGAATGGCCCCGACCAGCGCGCCCTTGATGGAGCCGATGCCGCCGATGACGATGACCACGAAGGCAAGGATCAGCGCCGGCTCGCCCATGCCCACCTGCACCGACTGCAGCGCGCCGACCAGCGCACCGGCAAGGCCGGCAAGGGCCGCGCCCAGCGCGAACACCACCGTGTAGAGCGTGCGGATATCGACGCCGAGTGCGGCGATCATCTCGCGGTCGCTTTCGCCGGCGCGGATGCGCATGCCGAGCCTTGTGCGCGAAATCAGCAGGTAGAGCCCCACCGCCACGACGATGCCGACGCCGATGATCGCCAGCCGGTAGAGCTGGTATTGGCCGCCGCCCGGCAGCGGCACGGCGCCCTGCAACAGCGGCGGAATGTCGAGATAGAGCGGGAAGGAGCCGAACAGCCAGCGCGTGCCTTCCGACAGGATGAGGATCAGCGCGAAGGTCGCCAGAACCTGATCGAGATGGTCACGCTCATAAAGCCGGCGGATGATGGCCACTTCCATCAGCGCCCCGGCGGCGGCGGCGGCGGCAAGGCTCGCCGCCAGCCCCAGCCAGAACGAGCCGGTCGCCGCGGCGACGGCCGCGCAGGCGAAGGCCCCGATCATGTAGAGCGAGCCATGGGCGAGGTTGATCAGCCCCATGACGCCGAAGATCAGCGTCAGGCCAGCCGCAATCAGGAACAGCATGACGCCGAGCTGCAATCCGTTCAGCAGTTGCTCGATGATGAGGGCGATGGACAAAAGCGAAAGCTTCCGGCTGGATTTTCAGATACATCCACCTGCTTCGAGGTTCACATCCCCTGCCGGTTTCCCGTCTCACAGGAAGGCGGGAAACCGGCAGCGGGATAAACCCGTTCAGGCAAGAGAAACAAGAAGGTGCTTCACCCCGCGAGGGAGGCGAAGACTACATCTTGCACTGCTCGACATAGGCGTCGCCATGCTTCTCGAAGGCGGTAGCGATGATCTTGTTGGTCAGCACGTCACCTTCCTTCACCACCTCGCGCACATAGATGTTCTGGATCGGGTGCTGGTTGGTGTTGAAGGTGAACTCGCCGCGCACCGACTTGAAGTCCGCTGCCTTCAGCGCCGCGCGGAAGGCGTCCTTGTCCTTGACGTCGGCCTTGGCGAGCGCCGACAGGATGAGGTTCGCCGTATCCCAGCTCTGCGCCGCATAGATGGACGGCAGCCGGCCATATTCGGCCTGGAAGGCTTCGACGAATTCCTTGTTGGCCTCGTTGTCGAGGTCCTTCGACCAGCTCGCCGAGTTCTTCACGCCGAGTGCAGCATCCCCCACGGCCGGCAGAACGTCCTGAGAGAAGGAGAAGCCCGGACCGAGCACCGGCAGGCCGACGCCCGACTGCGCATATTGCTTCATGAAGGCGATGCCCATGCCGCCGGGCAGGAAGAAGAACACCGAATCCGCGCCCGCAGCGCGGATCTGCGCGATCTCGGCCGCATAGTCGGTCTGGCCGACCTGCGTGTAGAGCTCGCCGGCCAGTTCGCCCTTGTAGTAGCGCTTGAAGCCGGTCAGCGAATCCTTGCCGGCCGGATAGTTGGGCGCGAGGATGAAGGTCTTCTTGTAGTCCTGATTGGCGTACTGGCCCATCGCCTCGTGGAAATTGTCGTTCTGATAGGCGACGTTGAAATAATTCTTGTTACAGTTGGCGCCGGCGAGCGCCGAGGGGCCGGCGTTGGGCGAGAGATAGATCACGTCCTGCGCCACCGTGTTCGGCACCACCGCCATGGCGAGGTTCGACCAGATGATGCCGGTCATCAGATCGACCTTGTCGCTCTGGATCATCTTTTCCGCGATCTGCACGGCCAGTTCCGGCTTCTGCGCATCGTCCTCGATGACCAGCTCGACATCCGTGTTGCCGGACTTCTTGAACGCCAGAACGAGGGCATCGCGCGTGTCGACGCCAAGTCCGGCGCCGCCGCCCGAAAGCGTGGTGATGACGCCGATCTTGACCGGATCAGCCAGTGCTGCGCCGGCCGCCGTCATTGAAAGTGCGAGCAGGCTCGCCGTCAGAATTCTCTTCATATCATTCTCCTCCCAGAGTTCCCCGTCCGCAGACGTTTTCTACAGCCGTGTCCGAACTTTCCAGAGTTCCGGAAACAGTTCAACCTCCAGCATCCGTTTCAGGTAGGAAACGCCGCCGGTGCCGCCCGTGCCGCGCTTCAGACCGATCACCCGCTCCACCGTGGTGACGTGGTTGAAGCGCCAGCGGCGGAAATAATCCTCGAAATCGACCAGCTTTTCGGCCAGTTCGTAAAGCTCCCAGTAGCGGTTCGGCTCGTGATAGACCGCCCGCCACGCCTCCAGAACGGCTTCGCTTTCGGTGCGCGTTTCGCGCCAGTCCGTGCGCCGGCCATCCGTGCCGATGTCGAAGCCGCTGCGCCCGAGCAGCAGGATCGCCTCGTCATAGAGCGAGGGCTGGCTAAGAATTTCCTCAAGCTTCGCCACCACATCGGGGCGATGGTTGTGCGGCCCCAGCATGGCGAGGTTGCGGTTGCCAGCGAGGAACTCGATCGCCCGATACTGCCACGACTGGAAGCCGGAGGACTGGCCGAGCGAATCGCGGAACTCGGTGTATTCGCTGGGCGTCATGGTACGCAGCACGTCCCAGGCGCTGTTGAGCTGCTCGAAGATACGCGCCACGCGCGTCAGCATCTTGAAGCAGGGCCGCACCTCGCCGCGCCGCACGCAGGCGATGGCCGAACGCAGCTCGTGCAGCGCCAGCTTCATCCACAATTCGGAGGTCTGATGCTGGATGATGAACAGCATCTCGTCATGCGCGGCAGAAAGCGGCTCCTGCGCGTCGAGCACCTTGTCCAGCCGCAGATAGTCGCCATAGGACATACGCCCCCGAAAGGACATCTGCGCGCCCTCGGCAGACGGATCGTAGGGCTTGTCGCTCATTGGCGCTCCACTCTGAGCCTGAAGCGCTGAATCTTCCCCGTCTGCGTCTTGGGCAGGGCATCGAGAAAGCGGATCGAGCGCGGATATTTGTAGGGAGCGATAGTCGCCTTGACGTGATCCTGCAAGCGCCTGACCATCTCCGCATCGCCCGCCATGCCGCGCGCCAGCACCACATAGGCTTCCACGATCTGTCCCCGGTCCGTGTCGGGCGCGCCGATCACCGCGCATTCGGCCACATCGTCATGGGCCAACAGTGCGGCTTCCACTTCCGGCCCGGCAATGTTGTAACCGGCCGAGACGATCATGTCGTCGGACCGGGCGGCGAAATGAAAGAAGCCGTCCTCGTCCTGCACGAAAGTGTCGCCGGTGAGGTTCCAGCCATTGCGGACATAGGCGCGCTGGCGCTCGTCCGCCATGTAGCGGCAGCCGGTCGGGCCGCGCACGGCGAGCCGGCCCACCGTGCCGCGCGGCACTTCGTTCATGTCGTCGTCGACGATCCTCGCCTCATAGCCGCCGACGGGCCTGCCGGTTGATGCGGCGCGCATGTCGCCGAAGCGGTTGGTGATGAAGATGTGCAGCATCTCGGTCGCGCCGATGCCGTCGAGAATGGGCTTGCCGGTCTTTTGCACCCATTCCTCGAAGACGGGCCCTGGCAGCGTCTCGCCGGCCGACACCGCGACGCGCAGCGACGACAGGTCGGCGCCCTCGTCCATCGCCTTCATCATCGCCCGGTAGGCGGTGGGCGCGGTGAAGGAAATGGTCGCCTTGTAGCTTTCGATGATCTCGATCATGTTTGGCGGCGAGGCGTTTTCAAGCAGGGTGGCCGTCGCCCCAAAGCGCAGCGGAAACACCGCCAGCCCGCCAAGCCCGAAGGTGAAGGCCAATGGCGGCGAGCCGACGAACACATCGTCCGGCGTCACGCCCAGAACCTCCTTCGCATAGCCGTCGGCGATGATCAGCAGGTCGCGGTGGAAATGCATGGTCGCCTTCGGCACGCCCGTGGTGCCCGAGGTGAAGCCGAGCAGAGCGACGTCGTCGCGGCCGGTCTTCACCGCCTCGAACCGCACGGATTTGCCGAGCGCGATGCGGTCCAGCTCCGCGTCATGGTTGGCCGTGCCGTCAAAGCCGATCACCTTCTTCAGGAAACGGCTGTCCTTGGCGCAGGCCACTATCTCGTCCATCAGCCGCGTGTCGCACAGCGCCAGCGAGATTTCCGCCTTGTCGACGATCTGCGCCAGTTCGCCCGACCTCAGCATCGGCATGGTGTTGACCACCACCGCGCCCGCCTTGGTTGCAGCCAGCCAGCAGGCCACCATGGCCGGATTGTTGGCGGAGCGGATCAGCACCCGGTTGCCGGGCTGCACGCCGTAGTCCTCCACCAGCGCATGGGCGAGGCGGTTGGTCCAGTCCGACAGTTCCTTGTAGGTGCGCCGCCGCCCGTTGCCGATCAGCGCCGTATGATCGCCAAAACCCTGCTCGACCAGCCGGTCGGTGAGTTCGTGGCCCGCATTGATGAATTCGGGATAGTCGAACCCGTCGAGCAGGAAATCCGGCCACTCTTCCTGCGGGGGAAGATTGTCACGGGTGAAGGTGTCGATATGTGCCGTAGGCCCAAGCATGCGCGTGATGTCCTCCCTGCGACGACTGCCGGGGCCCGCTCAGCATGGAGCGCCGGATCGTTGCCGGCCGGTTCCTCCTCCGGCCTGGCATCCGCGCTTCCCGGAAGGGGCACGCCGGCATCGTCGACAGAAGAAAAAATGACACCGGCCGAAAATTATTTCAAGCCTAAAGTTTCTTCGCTACGATGATTGCGACGGGAATTGACTTCGCCGCCCGGTGCAGGGCTTTCTGCACCGATACCGAAAGACCGGAGAACCGACCATGCTGAGCCGCCATATCGAGGACTGGAGCGACGCCTACACCAATGGCGCGCATATACCCGGCGGCGACCGCTGGCCCGCGGCATGGGTGGAGCCGGCACAGAGTTTCCGCGAACAGCTGGCGGCGCAGGGAAGCGCAAAAATCGACCTCGCTTATGGCAATGCCGGCCGCAACCGGCTCGACCTGTTCCTGCCTGAAGCCAGCCCGCGCGGACTGGTCGTGTTCGTGCATGGCGGCTACTGGATGGGGCTCGACAAGAGTTACTGGTCGCATCTGGCGGCCGGGCCGCTCGCCCATGGCTATGCGGTCGCCATGCCCTCCTACACGCTGTGCCCGGATATCCGCATTGCCGGCATCACCCGCGAGATTGCATCCGCCATCGCCTTCGCCGCCGGCGAGATCGACGGCCCGCTGATGCTCACCGGCCATTCCGCCGGCGGCCACCTCGTGTCGCACATGGCAAGCATCAGTGCGCCGCTGCCGGAAGCCGTACAGGCCCGCATCCGCCATGTCGTGTCGATCTCCGGCGTACACGACCTGCGACCGCTGATGCGCACCGGCATGAACGCAACCCTGCACATCGACGAGGCCGAGGCGCTGGCCGAGAGCCCGGCCCTGCTGCAGCCGCGCGAAGGCATCCGCCTCACCTGCTGGGTCGGCGGCGCGGAGCGGGCGGAATTCCTGCGCCAGAACGCGCTGCTGGCGAACATCTGGACCGGGCTTGGTGCGCGCACCGCCGCTGTGACGGAACCCGACCGGCATCACTTCAACGTCATCGACGGCCTCGCCGACCCCGATCATCCCCTGACCAGAACCCTGCTCGGCAACTGAAACGCCGCCATATTTTGACGACCGCCGCCTCTGGCCTTTATTTCTTCAAAATAACGATTGCGTTTTTTTGCAATCGTATTTATGCAAATATTAAGATGTGACCGGATGAACCATCCGGCAAGCCAGAGGAAACATCGCATGAGCCAGAAACCGGATGTCACCGCATTCTTCGATCCGCGCACATGGTCGGTGCAATATGTCGTCGCCGACCCGGCCACCGGCAAATGCGCCATCATCGACCCGGTCTATGACTACGATGAAAAGTCCGGGCAGACCGCCTCCACCAATGCCGACCGAATCCTGGATTTCGTGCAGGAAAAGGGCCTCACGGTCGAATGGATCCTCGACACCCACCCCCATGCCGACCATTTCTCGGCCGCGCACTATCTGAAGCAGAAGACCGGCGCCCCGACGGCCATCGGCGAAAAGGTGGTCGACGTCCAGAAGCTCTGGAAGGGTTTCTACAACTGGCCCGATTTTCCGGCCGACGGCTCGCAGTGGGACCGGCTGCTTGCCGACGGCGACACCTTCATGGTCGGCTCGATCCCCGCACGCGTGATGTTCTCGCCCGGCCATACGCTCGCCTCCATCACCTATGTCATCGGTGATGCGGCCTTCGTGCATGACACGCTGTTCATGCCCGACAGCGGCACCGCCCGCGCCGATTTTCCCGGCGGCAGCGCTGCGGCCCTGTGGGCGTCGATCCAGGCGATCCTTGCCCTGCCCGACGACACCCGCATCTTCACCGGCCACGACTACCAGCCGGGCGGTCGCGAACCGCTGTGGGAATCGACCGTGGCCGAGCAGAAGGCGAAAAACAGCCACATGTCGAAATATCTGACCGAGGCCGACTATGTGGCCGCCCGCGAGGCGCGCGACGCCACCCTGCCCATGCCGAAGCTGATCCTGCACGCCCTGCAGGTGAACACCAATGGGGGGCGTCTTCCCGAGCCGGAGGCCAACGGCACCCGCTACCTGAAGATTCCGCTCGACCTGCTCAAGGGCGCACCATGGGGGTGACACCGGACATGACCACATCGGAAAAGCTGTCCTGCGAGGCCGCCAATCTTCGCGCCCATGTCGACGAGGCGTCCACCTTCCTGAAGAAGGTGTCCAACCCGGACCGGCTGATGGTGTGCTGCGCGCTTGTCGATGGCGAGCATTCGGTTCGCGAGCTCGAGGACCTGCTCGGCATCCGTCAGCCGGGCCTGTCGCAGCAGCTCGCCGAATTGCGCGAGGCCGGTCTCGTTGCCAGCCGCAAGGAAGGCAAGCAGGTTTTCTACCGGCTTGCCGACCCTCGCATCGCGACCTTCATCCACACCATGCATGCCCTGTTCTGCAAATAGGGCAGTGGCCGTTTCACAGGAGAACACTCCATGACCGCCAATATCGGAGCCCCGGAGCGCATCGTCAGGATCGTCGCCGGTCTGCTGCTCGTTGCCCTGCCCTTCGTGTCCGGCTGGGCATTCTTTGAAAGCGCACTGTGGACGTGGCTGTCGGTCATCGTCGGCCTTGTCCTTATCGTCACCGGCCTCCTGCGCTTCTGCCCCGCTTATTGCATGCTGGGCTGCTCCACCAACGGAAAGGCCTGCAGGCGATGACCGAATTCACGCCCCTGACATCCCTTGCCGGAGGTGCGCTGATCGGCCTGGCCGCTGTGCTGCTCATGGCCCTGCATGGCCGGATCGCCGGAATATCGGGCATCATCGGCGGCATCCTGCCACCTGTGGCCGCCGACTGGGGCTGGCGCGCTGCCTTCCTTGCCGGCGCGATCGCCGCACCTGCACTCATCATCGCGCTGACCGGACATGACATTGCCTTTGCCAGCGCCACGCCGACACCCTGGCTGATCGTCAGCGGCCTGATCGTCGGTGTCGGCGTTACCTTCGGCTCCGGCTGCACCTCCGGTCACGGCGTGTGCGGCATGGCGCGCCTGTCCGCGCGCTCCATCGCCGCCACGCTGACCTTCATGGCGACGACCGGCATCACCGTCTCTGTGGTGCGTCACATTGTGGGAGGGCTGTGATGTCGCGCATGATCACCGCCCTGCTGATCGGCCTCGTCTTCGGAACCGGCATCGCGCTTTCCGGCATGATCAATCCGGCCAAGGTGCTGAATTTCTTCGATGTTGCCGGAACATGGGATCCCTCGCTCGCCTTCGTCATGGGCGGCGCGCTCATCGTCACGGCAATCGGCTACCGGCTGGTTCTGAAAAACCCGGCGCCGCTTTGCGACACCAGCTTCCACCTGCCGGCCCGCAAAGAGATCGACCTGCCGCTGCTGGCAGGCGCCGGCCTGTTCGGCGTCGGCTGGGGCATCGCCGGTTTCTGCCCCGGCGGCTCGATCCCGGCGCTCGGACTGGGCGAACCCGCCGCACTGATCTTCGTCGCCTCGATGGTTTGCGGCATTGCCGTCACCCGGCTGATCCGCCGCTGAAACCGCAACAAAAAAGCGCGGGTCAGGCCCGCGCTTTTTGAATAAATATCGAGGCGAGGCTTATTCCTCGTCGTCCTCTTCCGGCTCCGCACCCTTCAGCGCCGAGAGCTTGGCGAACACGGCATCCGCGTCCAGCTCCGCATCCTCGTCGCGTGGTGCATCGGCCCGCGGGTCGAGGCGCTCGGTGAGCGAAGCCGGCAGCAGCGTATCACCGGTGGGCTGAACCTCGCGGTTGCGGGAAGCGCGCTGCACCTCGATGTCGAGGTCGATCTGCGAGGTCAGCCCCAGCGTCACCGGATCCATCGGCACCAGATTGGCCGCATTCCAGTGGCTGCGGTTGCGGATCTGCTCGATGGTCGACTTGGTGGTTCCGACCAGACGCGAAATCTGCGCATCCTTCAGCTCGGGATGGTTGCGCACCAGCCAAAGGATCGCGTTGGGACGATCCTGACGCTTGGACAGCGGCGTATAGCGCGGACCCTTGCGCTTGGTCTCGGGCACCCGCACCTTCGGCTCGGAAAGCTTCAGGCGATGGTTCTGGTCCTGCTCGCCGCGCGCGATCTCCTCGCGGCTGAGCTGGCCGGTGATCACCGGGTCCATGCCCTTGATGCCCTGCGCCGATTCGCCATCGGCGATCGCCTTCACTTCGAGCGGATGCAAGCCGCAGAACTGGGCGATCTGGTCGAAGGAAAGCGCGGTGTTGTCGACCAGCCAGACGGCGGTCGCCTTCGGCATGAGAAGCGTATTTGCCATCGAATAAAATCCTCTCGTTCGCCCGCGTCCCGTTACGCGGGCGGTGGTTTTACAAGCCACCGAAAAAGGGAAAATCCGCTTTCCTATAACCGCGTTCGAGCCCGAGAGCAAGAAAATCCGGGCCGAAAGAAGCACGCTCCGGAACGTCATGCTTGTGTCGCGAAACCGTCATCGGGCTGAAATACCGATGGCACAAAGGGAATGCGCATTCTTCTCATGAGGGAAAGAGATCTCATGCGCACCCGTTCGTCACTTGTCGCGGCCATGGTCGCACTTGCCGCATCCGTTTCCCTGCCGGCTCACGCCGATCAGGTCTTCAACCGCATCGCCACGTTCCCGGTTGCCTCCAACTTGCCCGAAGGCACCGATCCGGCAACCGCGACATCCTCCGAGATTATCACCGCCACTGAAGACGGCAACACGCTCGTCTATTCCGACAGCCCGCTGGGCGCCGTCGGCTTCATCGACATTACCGACCCGAAAGCCCCGAAGGCCGGCGGCATCGTCAGGATCGACGGCGAGCCCACCTCCGTCGCCGTCATCGGCAACAGGGTTCTGGCCGGCGTCAACACCTCGAAGAGCTACACCGAGCCTTCCGGAAACCTGACGGTCATCGACATCGCCTCGAAGACGATCGAAGCATCCTGCGATCTCGGCGGCCAGCCGGATTCGGTGGCGGTGAGCAAGGATGGCCGCTTCCTCGCCGTCGCCATCGAGAACGAGCGCGACGAGGACCTCAATGACGGCGAACTTCCGCAGCTTCCCGCCGGCAATCTCAAGATCGTCTCGCTGAAGGATGGCGCACCGGATTGCGCCACCATCCGCACCGTCGACCTGAACGGCCTTGCCGAAATCGCGCCGGAAGATGCCGAACCTGAATTCGTCGACTTCAACGAGGCCGGCGAGATCGCCGTGACCCTGCAGGAGAACAACCACATCGCCATCGTGAAAGCCGAAACCGGCGAGATCGTCTCGCATTTTTCGGCCGGATCGGTTTCGCTGGAAAACGTCGACACCAAAAAGGACGGCAAGCTCTCCTTCACCGGCAAGATCGAGAACGCCCCACGCGAGCCGGACGCCGTGCAGTGGCTCGACAACGACCGCCTCGTCATCGCCAATGAGGGCGACTACAAAGGCGGCTCGCGCGGCTTCACCATCTTCTCGAAGACGGGCGAAGTGCTCTACGAATCCGCAGCCAGCTTCGAGTACATCGCAGCGCAGCTCGGCCATTATCCCGAGCACCGCAACAAGAAGGGCATCGAGCCCGAAGGCATGGAAGCCGGCGCCTATGGCGATCAGAAGCTGATCTTCGTCGGCGCCGAGCGCGCCTCGCTGGTCGGCGTCTATGAGGACACCAGCGCGGAGCCGAAATTCCTCCAGGCGCTGCCCTCCGGCATCGGTCCGGAAGGCCTGCTGGCCATTCCCGCCCGCAACCTCTTCGTCACCGCCAACGAAACCGATCTGGTCGAGGATGGCGGCGCCCGCTCGCATGTGATGATCTTCGAGCGCGCCGAAGGCCAGCCGGTCTACCCGATGATCCAGTCCGAAAACGACGCCAACGGCCTGCCGATCGGCTGGGGTGCGCTGTCGGGCCTGGCCGCCGATCCTGAGACGCCCGGCAAGCTCTATGCCGTCTCCGATTCGGTCTATGGCGCGCAACCGGCGATCTTCACCATCGATGCCACCCAGTCCCCGGCCCGCATCACAAGCAAGACCGTGATCACGCGCGGCGGCAACCCGGCCCAGAAGCTCGACCTCGAAGGCATTGCTTCGGACGGCGAAGGCGGGTTCTGGCTGGCCAATGAAGGCGACGTCGCCAAACTCGTCCCGCATGCCATCTTCCGCGTCGACGCCAAAGGCGAGATCAAACAGGAAATCGCCTTGCCGGCCGAGCTGGTCGCGCACCAGACCCGCTACGGTCTCGAAGGCATCACCACTATTGGCGAAGGCGATGAGCTGACGCTGATCGCCGCCGTGCAGCGCGAATGGGGTGACGATCCGAAGGGTGAAGTGAAACTGCTCGCCTACAAGCCGAAGGCAAAGGAATGGTCGGCCGTGCGCTATCCGCTGGAGAAGGCCGAAAGCGGCTGGATCGGCCTGTCGGAAATCACCGCCCATGACGGCAAGCTCTACATCGTCGAGCGCGACAATCTGATCGGCGATGCAGCCAGGGTGAAGCGCATCTACAGCGTGGCCCTCGACGGCTTTAAGCCGGCGGAACTGGGCGGCGACCTGCCGCTGGTGGAAAAGACGCTGGTGCGCGATCTGGTGCCTGACCTCAGGGCGGCCACCAACGGCTATGTGCTCGACAAGGTGGAAGGCTTCACCGTCGACAAGAACGGCGAAGCCTTCGTCGTCACCGACAATGATGGCGTCGCCGATTCGTCCGGCGAGACCCTGTTCCTGCGGCTCGGCAACGTCGCCGCACTGAACTGATTTCCAGAAAGGCGGGCCGTCAGCAGGGCGGCCCGCCAACCTTCACGCCGGCATAGGCATCACCAACGATGGCTGTGCACAATCCGGCCCATTCGCACCCCGCACAGGCAGTGCGCGTCAGCCCGGCGGCAAAACCCGACCGCAGCTTTTCCAGCAAGATCGTGTCCGGTGCGATCCGTTCGCCGGCACCGATACGCCGGCCAAGCAGATCTCCGACATCGCGGGCCGCCTGCGCATCCCGTTCCAGAACGCTTGTGTTGAAACAATGCGCTTCCGGCTCTGACAGCAGAGGGGCGCAGACATCGTCCGGCCCCTCCACGATCACGATGTCTTCGCCACGGCTCAGCCGCCCGGCGATCACGTCATAATTGGCTGTGAAGGCAGGGGTGTACCCCTTGCCGACATAGGTGAGCATGCACAGAAGGTGATGCGCCCTCAGCCTGATGGTCACGAAGCCTGCTGCTCCGTCTTTGCGCGGGGGAACAAACGCAGCGTGGCGGCAGCGAGGGCCGACTTCAGCACGCCGCCGACGATGAAGGGCGTGACGCCAAGCGCCACCGCCTTTTCAAACCCAACGAGGCCGGCCAGCCACAGCGCGCCGATGACAAGGCACAGACCGTTGCCGATCAGCATGGCCGCGAAGGCCATGAACACGCGATCCCCGTTCCAGCCGCGCTCGACCAGCCAGCCGACAAGGGCGGCAACGATCGGGAACGAGACCAGATAGCCGGCAGTCGGACCGACGAAAGGCGCCAGGCCGCCCGAGCCTCCGGCCAGCACCGGCATGCCGATGGCCGCTTCGCCAAGCCATGCCAGAATGGTGAGCGCGCCAAGCCGCCAGCCGTAAAGCGCACCGACCAGCGTGACCGCGAAGGTCTGCATGGTGATCGGCACCGGAATCATCGGCACCTCGATCCGCGACGACAGCGCGAGCAGCAGCGTACCGATGGCAATAGCGGCCACCTGCCACAGCAGGGGTCGCTCCTGCAGGCGAAGCGGGCTGAGGGAGGGCGTTACGGCGGGGATTTCTGATTGCGACACAGGCATTCTCCAAATTATAGATAATTTTCGATTCTGATCTATTATCGAATCCATATTTTCAGGCAGGAGGCAAGTGCTTTTGATCCGGCCAGACAAAAACCGGCTCTCCGGCGCTGGAAAAACCCACGCAGAATCCGAAATTTCATTTTGATTTCAACGGCTGGTTCAGGGGCGTCGCCCGCCATGCGCACACAACGCATCCAAGCGCGGGCTCAAAACGGCACCCGCGACACGGACCACCGATTCGTCTTTTCCCTCGGCGGCAACGTCAGCCGACGATTGTGAAAGCCTCGCGGGTGGCACCGGACTGCATGCGCACCGGGCGCTGGCCGATCCACTGGACATGCCGGGCAAGAATGGAGGCCGCCGTATCCACCTGCCCCTGCCGCAGGGCGCTGAGGATTGCCCGGTGATCGTGGTCGGTGCGGGTTTCCCACTCCGAACGCCATGCAGCAAACAGGAAGCGGGCGCTGGCGGCATGAAGATCGTCTATGGCAGCCAGCAGGCGGGGCATGCCGCAGGGCGTCAGGATCAGGCGGTGGAAGGTGCGGTTGGCCTCTTCCCATGAGCGCACATCGCGCGAGCGGTCGCCGGCGTGCGTCGCCTCCTCGGCCTTGTCGAGGATCGCGGCCGTCAGATGCGGTGCCGCATGCTTCAGCGCAAGAACCTCAAGGGCAGCGCGCATCTCCGCCACCTCTTTCACCTCATCGAGGTCGAAAGCCGCGACCCGCACACCCCGGCGCGCCTCGCTCACGGCAAGGCCCTGCGCCTCCAGCCGCCGGAACGCCTCGCGCACCGGCACATGGCTGGCACCGAACTCCTCCGCAACATGGTCCTGACGCAAACGCGCACCCGGCTCGATCGCACCCGAAATGATGCGCTCGGCCAGAGCCTTTGCGATTCGCACCGCGATTGTGTCGTCCTTGCCCGATTCCATGGAGGACAGATAAGGGGGAGATACTGCCGATGTCGAGAAGGCCACAGGCCGACAGGCTCGAAATGATCTTATTATGTGCAGTGCAACATAGTGCACATCTGGCAGGCACAAAAACAAAACCCGCCGGACAAGGTCCAGCGGGCTCGGAGCCGGAGGCACTTTCTCAAGTGCCAGACATCAGCTCTGCTTGGGCGCTCTCAGACTTAGAGAGCTGCGCGGGCAACCGAAGGAATGTCGGCGCGGTTGATGCCGAGATCCTTGAGCTCGCGGGTGTTCAGGCGGTTCAGCGCACGAACGGTTTCGTTGTAACGGCGCCAGTTCTTGTAAGATTGGATCAGGTTCATGTTTGCCTCCTAAGGGTGTATGAATTCGATGCCCTCCAGATAGGCTGTCCTGCCCAATTATTGAACAGACGCTTTTGCATAGCGGCAATGCGTTTGTGCATTGCAGCATAAACGAAAGGTTAAGCGAACCTTTCACTCATGCGACGTCGAGAACGATCTTGCCGATCGCCTCGCCGCTTTCCAGCCGCTCATGCGCGCGCCAGGCCTCCCGAAGCGGGAAGATCATGTCCATTACCGGCGCGACACGGCGACTGGCAAGAAGCGGCCAGACCTCCGCCTCCAGCGCCTGCGCGATCCTGCCCTTGAACTCGTCGCTGCGCGGCCTGAGCGTGGAGCCGGTATGCACCAGCCGCTTGGCCATCAGCCGGGCGAAATTGGCCGTCGCAGTCATGCCGCCCTGCACGGCGATCTGCACGATGCGGCCCTCCTCGGCTGCCGCCATGTAGTTGCGGTCGACATATTCGCCTCCCACCATGTCCAGAATGACGTTGACGCCCTTGCCGTCCGTGACCTCCCTGACGACCTTGACGAAATCCTCTTCGCGATAGTTTACCGCGCGCACCGCGCCAAGCTTCACACAGCTCTCGCATTTTTCTGCCGAACCGGCGGTGACGATCACCTGCGATCCCCGTGCGGTGGCAAGCTGGATAGCCGTCGTGCCGATGCCGGAGGTGCCGCCATGCACCAGCAGTGTCTCGCCGGATTGAAGGCCGCCACGCTCGAAAACGTTGTGCCAGACCGTGAAATAGGTCTCCGGCACGGCAGCAGCCTCGGTGAAGGTAAAGCCTGAGGGCACCGGCAAGGCATGGCTGGCGTGGACTTTCACATATTCGGCATATCCGCCGCCCGGCGTCAGCGCGCACACCTGATCACCAACCCGCCAGCGCGCAGCACCTTCTCCAAGTGCCGCCACCTCGCCGGCCACCTCCAGCCCCGGTAGGTCGGAAGCGCCCGGAGGCGGCGGATAGGAACCGCTGCGCTGAGCGATGTCAGGCCGGTTCACGCCGGCGGCACGCACGCGGATCAGGATTTCACCCGGCCCCGGCTGCGGCAAAGCACGCCGCTCCGGCTTGAGCACGGCCGGCCCGCCCGGTTCCGAAATGGCGACTGCCGTCATGGTTTCCGGCAAATTTTCGGTCCTTGTCATGCGACGTCTTCCTTTCCCGTCTCTGACAGCCCTGTTTGCACAGGACACCTGCCCTATCTATGCTTCTATCTATTCGGATTGACGGCGCAGGCAAACTGTCGATGCCGTACACAAAAGGATTTCCGGGGAACGACCATGGCGATCTTCGACGACGAACCGGCGAAAAAAAACGCCCCTCATGAAATCGGCCAGGATCTGAGCCGGCTCTCGATTGACGATCTGCGGGCGCGCATCGACATGCTGCGCGGCGAGATCACACGCGTCGAGACAGAGCTGCACAGCAGAGGATCGACCCGCTCGGCAGCCGAGGCGCTCTTTCGCCGCAGCTGACAGGCGGCGAAAAGCAGCACATCGCGACGCGGGATGGTCGCCAACCGGGGAGACGGCCACCGAAAAGCCTGAAACAATCTGCCGAGATACCCAGCAGACCTGATTCGACGCCGGACCCGCCAGATGCTTGCAGCCTACAGACCGATCCTGTCCCTCCTGCGCGGCACGGCCTTTCTCCTGGCCGCATCCGGTCTGCATGGTCTTCTTCTGCCCCTGCGCGGTCAGATGGAAGGTTTTTCGACCACCTCGCTCGGCCTGATCGGCACGGCATGGGCGGCCGGCTTCGTGCTTGGCTGCTATTTTGCCCCGCGCATCGTGCGCCGCGCCGGCCATGTGCGCGCCTTCGGCACCTTCGCCGCCTGCGGCGCCATCATCGCCCTGCTCACCGGCCTCGTCATCAACGAGGCAGCTTGGATCACGCTGCGTGCCTTCACCGGCTTCGTCATGGCCGGCGCGTTCATGGTCATCGAGAGCTGGCTGAACGAAAAATCCACCAACGAGAACCGTGGCACCGTCTTCGGCCTCTATATGATGGTCACCTATGCCTCGATCATGGGCGGGCAGATGATCGTCGCCGCGGGCGATGTCGGCTCGGCCTCGCTGTTCATGATCACCGGCATCTTCTTCTGCCTGTCGCTCATTCCCACGGCAGTCTCCACCGCCTCGCACCCGCAGCCTTTGCAGGACGTGTCGCTCGACCTGAAGGGGCTTTACGCCAACTCGCCGGTGTCGGCGCTGGCCTGCCTTCTGGTCGGCGTGGCCAATGGCGCATGGGGAACGCTCGGCGCCGTCTACGGCGCACGCATCGGCGTTTCCACCGCCGAGATCGCGCTGATGATGAGCCTCGTGGTCATTGCCGGCGCCTTCATGCAGCTTCCGGCCGGCCGCCTCTCCGACCGCACCGACCGCCGTTATGTTCTGGCTGCCGCCTCGCTTGGCGGCACGATCGTGGCCGTGCTGATCTTTCTGGTCCAGCCACGCTCCGGCATTTTCGTGCTGATCATGACCGCCGCCTATGGCGCCTTCGCCTACACGCTCTATTCGATTGCGGTCGCCCACGCCAACGACCACGCAAAGGCCGAGGAGTTCGTCAAGGTATCCGGCGGGCTGCTGATTCTCTACGGCTTCGGCACCATGATCGGCCCCATGCTGGCGGCGGGCATGATGGAATGGTGGCGACCGGAGGGCCTGTTCCTCACCACCGCGCTCGCCCACCTACTGATCGCGGGCTACACCATGCTGCGGATCAGGCGCCGGGCTCCGGTCCCGATCGAGGATCGTGAGGCTTTCAACACCCTTCCGGTGGAGCGGTCGATTACGCCGCAGTCCCTGACCCTCGATCCCCGCACAAAAAATGAAACCGACGGTTGAGAATTAAGCAAGTTTGACGCACTACTAGCATCATGATGCTTGCAGATGCATTCATGGCAATTGCCGATCCGAACCGGCGCTATATTCTGGAGGAACTCCGGCGTGGCCCGAAAACCGTTACTGAACTTGCATCGGGGCTTCCCGTCTCGCGGCCGGCCGTTTCCCAGCATCTGAAGGTGCTTCTGGACGCCGGGCTGGTCAGCGCGCAGGCGGAAGGAACCCGTCGCGTCTACAGTGTCAGCAACAATGGCTTCGTCAGCCTGAACCTGTGGCTTGACCAGTTCTGGGCCGTTTGAGGCCCGGATCCGTTTCTCCGCGCGGCAGTGGCGGGTTGCGCACGCGGTGGTGACAGGTTGCAGAAACGAAAAGACCGCCCGGAGGCGGTCTCTTCAAAGCTCTTGCCGATCCTGAAGGATCAGCCTTCCTTCGGCGTCAGAACCTGACGACCGCGATACATGCCGGTCTTCAGGTCGACGTGATGCGGACGACGCATCTCGCCGGAGTTCTTGTCCTCGACATAGGTCGGCGCCTTGATCGCGTCGGCCGAACGGCGCATGCCGCGCTTGGACGGGGAGGTTTTTCGCTTCGGTACGGCCATGGATATGCTCCGCTCATGTTCGACAGCCCGCTTCGCCCTTGATGAAGGGCCGCCTGCAGGGCCAAATTCCAGATGAAAGTGGCGTGCCTATACACGTCCTGCAGCCTTTTGGCCAGCGGGGGAGCCAAGTTTTTTAGCTGCGCGCCGATTTGAGGCAGCCGACATAGCTGCCGGAGCGGGCCGCGCGCCGCTCTATCAGGTTGGCGAGCCGGCGCAGGCCGGGACCAGGCTTTGCCGGATTGCGGGCCTCGGGATTGGGCAGCGTCACGGCCAGAAGGGCCGCCTGCCGGCGCGTCAGCTTGGAGGCGGACACGCCGAAATGGTGCTGCGCAGCCGCCTCGATGCCATAGATGCCCGGCCCCCATTCGGCGATATTGAGATAAATTTCCATGATGCGTCGTTTCGACATCACCAGATCGACATAGACCGCAAGCGGCAGTTCGACGCCCTTGCGCAGAGTGGTGAGCGGCCTGTGCCACAGATAGAGGTTCTTCACCGTCTGCATGGTGATCGTCGATGCGCCCCGCGCGCCGCCGCCGGACATCGCATCGGTGACAACCGCACGCAATTCGCCCAGATCCACCCCATGATGCGAGCAGAACTGCCCGTCTTCGGACATGATCACGGAATGGGCGAGCACAGGCGCGATGTCGTCCAGCGGCACCCAGCGGCGATCGTAGCCGGAAAACGTGGCGAGGTCCTTCAGCATCAGCGTGGAAACCGGATGCACGAAGGACGGCAGGTAAAGCAGGGTCAGCACCACCGGAACCAGTGCGATGATCACCGCAAGCCGCACGAACGAGCGAATCCATCCCCGACGACCGCCTCTCGCCCGGGATCGAGAAGCCCTGCTCCGTTGCCGATGGACCAGCCCCTCGGTCTCCTGCTCTATGATCGGTTCCGACACCCGGCCGCTCCCGCCTTCTCCCTTCCCGCATAAAGGTGGTTGGCTTCTTGCGCAATGTCTGCGCGTCGGCTACCGCTCCCGGCATGGAAAACGATGCCCGAATTCGCTTCGAAACCCTGCTCGATGAACGCGCTCAGGCCGTCGGGACGCTGCTGCGCAGCATTCTCGATCAGACCCCGCTGCCCGGCGAGATCGTGCGCCCGGAACGCCTGATCGATGCCATGCGCCACGGCGCGCTCAACGGCGGCAAGCGCCTGCGGCCCTTCCTTGTCATCGAAAGTGCCGCCCTGTTCGGCGCGAAGGCGCGTCAGCCTGAAGCCCTGCGCGTGGCGGCCGCGCTCGAATGCGTGCATTGCTATTCGCTGGTTCATGACGATCTGCCGGCGATGGATGACGACGACATGCGCCGGGGGCAGCCGACGGTCCACAAGGCCTTCGACGAGGCAACCGCCATTCTGGCCGGTGACGCGCTACTGACGCTGGCCTTCGATATCCTCTCCGACGATGCCCATGACCGTGGCCCGGCAGCCGTGCCGCCGGCGGCGCGCCTTGCATTGGTGCGCGGCCTTGCCCGCGCCTCGGGCCCCGGCGGCATGGTCGGCGGCCAGATGCTCGATCTTTCCGCCGGGCAGGAAAAACCCGACGAAACCGGTATCATCCGCCTGCAGGCGATGAAGACCGGCGCACTGTTCCGCTATGCCTGCGAGGCAGGCGCCATCGTGGCCGGCGCTGGCGAAGGCGACCGCGAGCGGCTGGCCGAATTCGGCTCGGCCATCGGGCTTGCCTTCCAGCTTGCCGACGATCTGCTCGACCTGACCGCCGACGCCAGCCAGCTTGGCAAGGCGACAGGCAAGGATGCCGCCGCCGGCAAGGCGACGCTTGCCGCGCTGCATGGGCCGGACTGGGCCCGCAGTCAGCTTCACGGCCTTGTCGAACAGGCATCCAGCCTGCTCGAACCCTTTGGCGACAACGCCGCGATCCTCAGGCAGGCAGCCCGTTTCGTGGCCTATCGCGACAGGTGATCCCGCCGGCCCGCCGGCAACGGAATGTTAATGGTATATGGAGCGTAATCCCGGCCACACGCATGTCGCCCGAAAGTGTGAACCGCTTTCGGGGCAACGACATGCGCAGAACAAGACCTGAAGCGTAAGGCGCGAATTCGAAAGATCGCGACACGCTCTGGAATTGCGTAGATGGGCTGGGGACTGCGCATGCCGGAATATTCGTCGTTCATCCGGTCGGTCCGGATCAGATATCTTTCCGGCCTCACCGTGCTGGCGCTGTCGGTGATCGGCCTCATCGCGACCCTCAACCACATCAACACCTACCGCAACCGCGTCGACATGCTGAGCGCGCTCATCGCCAGCTTCGGCACCAGCCTCGACAACGCGGCGAACTTCGCTGAGAACGCCGCATCCGCATGGCACGTCACGGCGAAGGAAGAATTCACCGGGTCGGCCGGCCTGCATGCCCGCAAGCTGATGCAGGGCATCGAGGAAATCACCGACGATCTGGCGGAACTTACGCCCCGGATGACGCAAAAAACGACCGACGCGCTTGCGGCGGCCTCGGTCAATCGCGATCTCATGTGGTCGGCGCGCGACATGGCCCGCAACCTCGCGCTGATGACGCAGGCAAAAAGCCTCGACGACTGGAACCATCGCGACATCCTCAACCAGAACACCCTGTTTGCGCAGCCCCTGCTGATGCGGGCGCGCGTCGCGCTGGACGGCGAGCGCCGGCTGGCCGATGCCCGCTCATCAAACCTGCTCATGTGGGGAACGATCGTCTTCGCGCTGACGCTGGCGGGCGTCACCTTCTGGATCTTCCGGCCGATGGAAAAGGCCATCCGGCGCGCCTTCGCCCGCACGGCGGAATCGCTCAAGCGCGCCGAGGAAGCCGATCGCGCCAAATCCGAGTTCCTGGCCAATATGAGCCATGAGATCCGTACGCCGATGAATGGCGTTCTCGGCATGGCGGAACTGCTGGCCAATACCGACCTGACCCCGCGCCAGAAGACCTTTACCGACGTGATCGTGAAATCCGGCCATGCGTTGCTGACCATCATCAACGACATTCTGGACTTCTCCAAGATCAATGCCGGCCAGCTGACGCTGAGCCCCGCGCCCTTCCGGCTGAGCGAAGCCGTGGAGGACGTGGCCACGCTGGTTTCGGCGCGCGTCGCCGAGAAGAACCTCGAACTGATCGTGCGTGTCGATCCCCGCCTGCCGCATTTCATGGTGGGTGATGCCGGCCGCCTGCGCCAGATCATCACCAACCTGCTCGGCAATGCCGTGAAATTCACCGAAAAGGGCCATGTCCTGGTCGATGTCAGCGGCGAGGTTGTGGACGGCATCGCAATGCTGAAGGTCAGCGTCGAGGACACCGGCATCGGCATTCCCGCGGAAAAGCTGGAAAGCGTATTCGAGAAATTCGCGCAGGTGGACGCCTCCTCGACCCGCCGCCACGAGGGCACCGGCCTCGGCCTCGCCATCGGCGCGCGGCTGGTGGAGCTGATGGGCGGCGAGATGGGCGTGAGCAGCGAGCCGGGCCGCGGTTCCATCTTCTGGTTCAGGGTGCCGATGCCGGTCCACGACACCCATGTCGAGGACGAGAACGTCCCCGGAGACGTGACCGGCGCGCGGGTGCTGATCATCGACGACAATCCAGTCAACCGCGACATCTTGCTGGAACAGCTGCGGAGCTGGGGCTTCGATTGCGCGGCCGCCGAAAGCGGCGCCGTCGGCCTCGCCTTCCTCGAACGGGCGAGCCAGCTCGGCGCCTGCGTCGACTGCATCATCCTCGACTACCAGATGCCGGGCATGAACGGCGCGGACGTGGCGCGCGCGCTTGCCGCCGACAGCCGCTTCTCCTCCATACCCGTGGTGCTCCTGACATCGGTCGATCAGGTGGATTTCGGCCGTCTGGTCATCGATTACGGCATCGCCGCGCACCTCACCAAGCCGGCCCGCTCGGTCGTGCTCCTGGGAACCATCATATCGACCATCCAGAAGGCGCGCATGCAGCCGGGTGCGACACAGTTCGTGCGCGAACCGCCACGGCCTTTACAGGCCGTGCGGAAGATCGAGAAGCCGGTCCTCGTTTCGGTTTCAGGCAATGATATGGCTGACGGATCGATCGACATCCTGATTGCTGAGGACAATGAGGTGAACCAGCTGGTGTTCAGCCAGATCCTCAATGGGCTCGGCCTCAGCTATCGCATCGCCGGCAACGGCCGCACTGCGATCGACATGCACCGGGCGCTGAATCCGAGGCTGATCCTCATGGATGTCTCGATGCCCGACATGAACGGATATGAGGCAACCCGCGCCATCCGGGCCTCGGAAGCTGTCAGCGGCCACCGCATCCCGATCATCGGCGTGACGGCACACGCCCTCAAGGGCGACCGCGAAAAATGCCTCGATTCCGGCATGGACGATTACCTTCCCAAGCCCGTATCGCCCGACCGGCTGGCCGCCAAGATCGGCAACTGGCTGGGCGAGACGCTGACTGCCAGAACGGGCTGATCTTCAGTCCTCAGCGGTTGCGCAGCACCACGCAGGAGCCGCCGGAGCCGCGCAGCTTCTGGCAGATCGTGTCGGCTTGCGAACGGCTTTCCGCACCGATGCGCACCGCATAGATGCCACGCCGTCCGCGCGGCGAGCGCACCCGGCTCAACACCGGATCATGCCCTTCGAGCACGCTGGAATGGCGCGCCTGCAAGCGCTGCCACTGCCGGATCACCGCCGCCCGGTTGAAGCCGCCGGCCACCTGCACGCCCCATGGCTGGACCGTCACCGTCGCCATGGCGATGGTCGACGGCGCGGAAACCGGCAGGCGCCGGCAGGCCGGGCCGAAGCCGAGCGCGGTATGCAGCGGCTGCACCTTGCCGGCATAGGCCCTGTCCGAAAACACATCGGCCGGCTCGCCCATGATGTCGAGCACGTAGTTTTCCGTCTCCAGCGGCAGGAAACCGCCGGAGGAAAGCCATCGCGCCACCCGGTTCTCGCCGGCATTGTAGGCAGCGGCAGCCAGTCCCAGATTGCCGAAACTCCGCTTCAGTTCGCCCAGATAGGCGGCCGAGGCCGGGATTGCCTGCTCGATGTCGAAGGAATCGGCCAGCCCTCGCATCTTCGCGGTGCCCGGCATGAACTGGGCAATGCCTTCCGCGCCCACCGGGCTCACCGCATTGGGATCGAAGCGGCTTTCCTTCCAGATCAGCCGCGCGAAGAAATCACGCGGCAGCCCGGCGCGTTCCGAATGAAACTCGATGAGGTCACATACCCGGTCTATCAGCCGCTCCCGCGCCGGCCTCGGCGGATCTGCACAGGCGGCATTGGCGGCACAGGCGCCGATCAGGACAGCGATCAGCGGCGCGGCCAGACGCATGGCGTCACTCGGCGGCTCTGGCCGTGATCCCCATGCCGAAACGGTTTTCGATATATTCGGAAACCATCTTCTCGAAATCGGCGGCGATGTTGGGTCCGCGCAGCGTCGCCGCCTTCTGGCCGTCGATGAACACGGGTGCGGAGGGCGTCTCGCCGGTGCCGGGCAGAGATATGCCGATATCGGCATGCTTGGATTCGCCCGGTCCGTTGACGATGCAGCCCATGACGGCCACCTTGAGCTGTTCCACGCCCGGATATTTCGTGCGCCACACGGGCATGTTGCGGCGAATGTCCGCCTGGATGTTCTGCGCCAGTTCCTGAAACACGGTCGAGGTCGTGCGCCCGCAGCCCGGACAGGCGGCGACGATCGGCACGAACTGGCGAAAGCCCATGGTCTGGAGCAGTTCCTGCGACACCTGCACCTCGCGCGTGCGGTCGCCGCCGGGCTCGGGCGTCAGCGAGATGCGAATGGTGTCGCCGATGCCCTGCTGGAGCAGGATGCCCATCGATGCCGAGGAGGCGACAATGCCTTTCGACCCCATGCCGGCTTCGGTGAGGCCAAGATGCAGCGCATGGTCGCAGCGCCGTGCCAGCTCGGCATAGACGGCGATCAGGTCCTGCACGCCGCTAACCTTGGCCGAAAGGATGATGCGGTTGCGGCCAAGGCCGATCTCTTCCGCCATATGCGCCGACAGGATGGCCGACTGCACGATCGCCTCGCGCGTCACCTGCTGCGCGGTCATCGGAAAGCCGTTGGCCTGGTTCTCGTCCATCAGCCGCGTCAGCAGTTCCTGATCGAGCGAGCCCCAGTTGACACCGATGCGCACCGGCTTGTCGTAGCGGATCGCCATTTCCACGATATCGGCGAACTGCTTGTCCTTCTTGTCCTTGAAGCCGACATTGCCGGGATTGATGCGGTACTTCGCCAGCGCTTCGGCGCAGGCGGGATGGTCGGCCAGAAGCTTGTGGCCGATGTAGTGGAAATCGCCGACCAGCGGCACGTTGATGCCGAGCCGCGCCAACCGGTCGCGGATTTTCGGCACGGCCGCGGCGCTCTCGTCGCGGTCCACCGTGATGCGCACCAGTTCGGAACCGGCCCGATGCAGGGCGGCCACCTGCGCGACCGTGCCGTCGATGTCGGCCGTGTCGGTATTGGTCATCGACTGCACCACGACAGGCGCATCGCCGCCGACCATGACGCCGCCGACATCGACGCCGACCGAGGCGCGACGCGGGAACGGAGAGGAAAAATACCCGGTCATACCGGCTGCCTCTGACATTATTCCATGGACTTGTCCGCATCCCGCGGGACGCGTCGCAAACCCTGTTGCAACACATTCTGCACACCGGTCCGGGATACCGTGACCGGCAGAACAGGCACCGGCACGCGCAGATCAGGCACGCGAAACTCTGTCATGAGGTGGAGGACGCAACCGATCTTGTCAATGCCGCCAATGCACGCGGCTGCCATGTGATGGAAAATCACATCAGGCGCGGGCGCCCGCAGACATCCTCATGATGCGGCTGACCGTTGATCCGGCAAAACGACTGCCCAGCCAGCAGCCTGACGCCGCTGACCGGGTCTGCCTTGTTTCCGGCTGTCAGGCCGGCGGAAATTCAGTGAGAGGTTGGTTGGGACTTGAGTTTCTCAATCTCGTCCTTGAGGGCCAGCTTGCGTCGCTTCAGGTTGGCGATTTCGAGAGCATCGATGGATGGATGCAGCATCGCCGCATTGATCTGCCGCTCGATATCGCTGTGCTTCCTGCTGAGTTCGTCAAGATGGGATGCAAGAGACATGATTGGTTCTCCCTTTCATGGTTTCCTCGATTGCGGCCGCCACCGATGTTGCCAGTCCACATTTGTGACGGCTGCATGACACTGTGCCATCAACGGCGGCGGTTGTCGAACGCATAAGGGTTGCATTCCACCCTTGGCCAAAATGTGGTAGTGATTTGCCAGCGAGCGGTTTTTTTCGAGCCTCTCCCCCTCCTAATCGGATACCCGTTGCGGCACGCGGCGGGCGTCGAATTTTATATATGGTAGGTAATGTCCGAGCAGGAACAGGCCGAGATTCGACTCGAATTTGCGCGTTTGAAGCAGGACCATGCCGATTTCGACGCCGCGATAAACGCCATGATCGCCACGGGCTGTGATCCGTTGCAGATTCAGCGCATGAAGAAGAAGAAGCTGGCGCTGAAAGACAGGCTGCGCACGCTCGAAGATCGCATCATTCCCGACATCATCGCCTGAGGCAGACGGCATAGCCGACGCGCCGACACGGAAGAACGCCGTGGCGGCACTTACCTGTCGGTAACGATCTTGACCTTGTCTCCGGCTGAAAGCGTCGCGCCCGGCGCCAGCGCATTCAGCACCCGAAACAGGTCGAGCTTGCGATCGACGCCCACCATCTGCGCCGCCAGCATGCCCATGGTCTGGCCTGGCCTGACGGTCACAACCCGGATGCGAAGCGGCTTCAGGGCATCCTTCTCCGCCTGCGTAAGAACCCGGAAGGAGCCGCCGACCGCCCTGGCCACGCTGTCGAGCGAGGTGCTGGCTGCGGGTGCCGCGGTCAAAAGCCGGTAGACCTGACTGCCGGCCCGGATCACGGTGACGTCGAACTGCCAGCCTTCGGCCCGCGCCCGCGCGGTTGCCGCCGGGCTGCCGTTGATAGTCGTTTCACGCACACTATCCGTTTCGAGGCCCGCCACCCAGCCGCTGCGGATATAGTCGGCCAGCGACCGGTTCGGATCGAGCGAGACGCCGTCGAAACGCACCGCCATGTCGCCCGGACCCGTAGCGGTCACGGCGGCGGCCGAATTATCGATCATGAAGCCATCCGGCACGGAGAAGGAGATGCCGAGCTTCGGATGGAGGAAATTGTTGCCGCGCACATAGCCTTCATCAGGCGTGTCGCCATAGAGCAGACCGTCTATCCCGGCCAGATAGCTGTCGCGATCGCGCGTGCCGGTGCCCGGCTGGCCGAACTGGCGCGCGTGGCGCAACGCCAGTTCGATGCGCTGCGGCGTGTTCGGATGTGTCGCGAGGAAATCGAGACTGGCGTCGGTCGCTCCGCTGACCGAGCGGAAATCGGTGTAGGCCGACATGGATTGCAGGAAGCGGCTCGCCGCATAAGGATCATAGCCCGCCTCGCCCACCGACCGGATGCCGATGACGTCAGCTTCCAGTTCCTGATTGCGCGAGAACTGGGCGAGCCTCAGCTTGCCGCGGATGAGGGCTGCCTTGGCGGTCGGGCTGTCACCCAGAACGTCGGAAACGACCTTGGTGGCCAGTCCCTCTTCCGCCTCCAGACGCTGCCTCTGGAGCCCGTGATTGGCGGTGACGTGGCCCATCTCGTGCGCCACCACCGCCGCCAGCTCCGATGAATCATTGGCGAGCGCCAAAAGGCCGCGCGTGATGTAGAGATAGCCGCCCGGCAGTGCGAAGGCGTTGACGTTGGGCGAGTTGAGAATGGTGATGCGGTAGTTCTGAGTCGGATTCGCCGAAACCGTGGTCAGGCTGCCGATGACCTTGGCCACCATGCGCTCAAGCTTGGGATCGGAATATTCGCCGCCATAGGTCGCCAGAATTCTGGGATGCTGCGCGCGCGCCAGTTCCGCCAGCTTGTTGTTGGCGGTAACGTTGTCCACCGTCACGGGCTTCGCGGATGGCCGGAACGCCGATTCCTGCATGTCCGGCGGCACGATGGCCTGACATGACGCCAGCGCCAGAGCGACGCCCCCGAGCAGCAAAGCTCGGGCCGGGAACTGCTTGCGTTCGGGCTTGACGACGGACGACAGTTGAACTTCCTTTCCACGGCTGTGGCGCCGGCCGCACCCGCCCGGACCTGATCAGGCACCAAACGGCCACGATTCGGCCAGTCCTGCCATATTCCCTAATGTCGCATTGATGGCAAATTATGTCCGCATGCGGGCAAACCTGAGCGCCAACCCTCAGGAAAGCCCGATATAGCGCCGGAACGCCTCCGGTCCAGCCTCGCCGAAGAAGTCGCCGATCGGACCGCTCGCCACGGGTTTGCCGGCTTCGATGAAGGTCATGTCGTGCGAAATGCGTCGTGCATCCTCGGGCTGATGGGTGACGAACAGCACCGTCATGTTGCGCTCGGCCTGCAAACCGGCCACCAGATCCAGCATGTCCTCGCGCAGGGCCGGCCCCAGCGAAGCGAAGGGTTCGTCGAGCAATAGCACCGGCCGCTCGCGCACCAGAACCCGCGCCAGCGCCACCCGCTGCCGCTCGCCGCCCGACAGTTCGCGCGGCAGCCGTCGCCCCTTGCCGGAAAGCCCGGTGCGCTCCAGCGCCTGCGCCACAGCCGCACGGTCGGCATCGGTGAGGCGCAGCGACGGCGAGCGGCCGAGCCCGACATTCTGCTCCACCGAAAGATGCGCGAACAGATTGTTTTCCTGAAACACCATGGAGACCGGCCGGGCCGCCGGCGGAGCGCCGGTCACGTCGCGCGTACCGATCAGCACCCGGCCGCTCTGCGGCATCTCGAAACCGGCCACCAGGTTGAGAAGGGTGGATTTGCCCGATCCGCTCGGCCCCATGACGGCGGTGATGCAGCCCGGCCGGAACGTCACATTGAAGGCGAACGCGGTGTCGCCATAGCTGAAGGCCACCTTGTCCAGACGGACCTCCACGCCGGATGCAGCCGGTTGGATCATGGCTTCGTCTCCCTCGCCAGCCGGGCGGACAGGAACATCAGGGCAAGGCAGGCAAGCCCGAGAAGCAGCGCCAGCCCCGCCGCGTCCGCCGTGCGGTAGCTGCCCATGCGCGCCAGAAGCAGATAGGGCAGCGTCTGCACCGCATCGGAGCCGAACAGCGCGATGACGCCCAGATCTCCCAGCGACAACGCCATGGCGAAGGCGGCGGCGGTAGCCAGAGGCCGGCGCAGCGAAGGCCAGTCGATCAGCCGGAACCGCGTCCAGCCGCCGATGCCGAGCTGTGCGCACAGCCGCTCGTGACGGGCGCTGGCCGCATCATAGGCCGGGCGCAATGCCCTCAGCGCAAAGGGCATCGCCATCACCGCATTGACGGTGACGACCAGCACGGGCGCGAAAGCGAACACATCGGCCACATGGCGCAGCAAGATGAACCAGCCCGCCCCGACGACGATGGGCGGCACCACCAGAACGAAGCCTGCTCCGGTATCGGTGAGATATTCGAGCAAGGGCCTACGCGCGCCGGCGCGGCGCAGGGCAAGCGCCTGCCTTGCCATCACCAGCGCCATGGAGAGGGCTGCCGCGAGCAGGGCCGACAACAGCGCCAGGACGAGACTGGTCAGCGCGGCACGCTGCACCGCCGCTTCCATGACAAGACGGCCAAGCTCGGCCTGCAGCCCCGCCGCCACGGTGGCCGCCATCGGTCCGGCCACGAACAGAAGGGCCAGCACGATCAACGCACCGTTCAGCGCCGTCTCTCCGCCGCTCACCGAAACGAAGCGCCGCGGCGCCACCGAGAGGCTGGCCTCGGCCACGGTGCCGGCCCCGAAACGGCTGAGAACGAAGACGATGGCGAGCGTCAGCACGATCTGCAAAGCGGTCAGCGCCACGGCGCGCGCGGGATCGAAGTCGAAGCGCAACGCCTGATAGATCGCCACTTCCAGTGTGGTGGCGCGCGGGCCGCCGCCGAGCGTCAAAACGATGGTGAAGGAGGTCACGCACAGCATGAACACCAGCCCGGCGACACCCGGCAGCGCCTGCCGCAGCACCGGCCATTCGATCAGCCTGAAGCCGGCGCGCGCGCCCATGCCAAGCTGGCTGGCCAGCCGCCACTGGTCCGCCGGCACGGTCTGCAAGGCCTCGACGAACAGGCGCGTGGCCAGCGGCAGATTGAAGAACACATGCGCCACGAGAATACCGGAAAGCCCGTAGATGCCCGGCCATGTTTCGCCACCCAGCATCGAAAGAAAGTCGGCGAAATAACCGGCGCGGCCATAGAGCGCCAGCACCCCGAGAGCGGCCACCAGAGCCGGCAGCGCCAGCGGCACGGCGAAAAGCTGAAGGATCAGCCCGCGCCCCGGAAAATCCGGATGGCGCACCAGAGCCCGCGCCACGAACAGCGCCGGCACAACCGACAAAAGCGTCGACAGCAGCGCCTGCCACAGCGTGAATCGGGCCACCCTGAACAGGTAGGGATCGAAAGCGGCAATCGCGCCGGAAAGATCGCGTGCGCCCTCGACGATCAGCCCGGCGAAGGCGCCGCCGATCAGCAGCGAGATCGCCGTCAGCGCTACGATGCCGGCGGCGACGCGCGGATCCCTGTATGCAGAGGCGGCGCGATCGGCCAAGTTTTCTTACCTGCCCATCACGGACAGCCACTCGTCCACCCATGCCTTGCGGTTGTCGGCGACCTCCTGCGAGCTGAATTGCAGGGCCTTTGCCGGCTTCACGAGCTTGTCGAAGGCAGGATCGAGCGGCTTGTCGGTCTTCGCCGCCGGATACATCCACTGTGTTTCCGGCACCGCGTCCTGAAAACCCGGACCTGTCATGAAGGCGAGGAACTTTTCGGCCAGCGGGTTCTTCGCTCCGGTAACGGTGATGCCGGCCACCTCGACCTGGAGATAATGCCCTTCGGCGAAGGCGGCGGCCTGATAACGGTCGCTCTTGTCGGCGATCATGTGATAGGCGGGCGACGTCGTGTAAGAGAGCACCATCGGCGCCTCGCCCTTGGTGAACAGCCCATAGGCCTCGCTCCAGCCCGGCGTGACCGTCAGCACGCGGCCCTTCAGCTTCTCCCATGCTGCACCAGCCTCGTCACCATAGACCGAGCGCACCCACAGAAGCAGGCCAAGGCCCGGCGTCGAAGTGCGCGGATCCTGAATGACAATTTTCTGCGACGCATCTCCCTCGACCAGTTCCTTGAGGCTGGCCGGCGGGTTGGGCAGCTTTTCCGTATCATAGACCACCGCGAAATAGCCGTAGTCATAGGGCACGAACATGTCATCGTCCCAGCCGCCCGGAACGTTGACCTGCGGCGTCGCGCCATTGGCGACAAACAGGCCTGTGCCCCGCGCCTCGGCGGTAAGATTGGTGTCGAGGCCGAGCACGATGTCGGCCTTCGTGGACGCGCCTTCGAGCTTCACCCTGTTGAGCAGGGCGACCCCATCGGCCACCGAGACGAAATCGACCTCGCAGCCGCATTCGGCCTCGAAATTCGTCTTCACCTGCGGGCCGGGACCCCACTCGGCGGTGAAGCTGTCATAGGTGTAGATGGTGAGCCTGCCTTCCGCCGAAGCGGGCGCGGCGGCCAGCAGGGCCGCGACTGACAGAAAGGATAAGAGCATCGTGCGCATCGGCGCCTCCTTGGTTGCGTTTCAGGGGGTCGAGGCGCCGGATCTCCGACAGCTTCTAATCCCTCCGCCGGTACAAACCGGATCAGGTTCAGCGGGTTGGCGTGGTCTCGCCTCTCAGCCGGGCCGCGATGACGCGTCCGGCACCCCGTTAGAGCATCTTCAGAAATAGGCCCCCATGCGGCGGGAAGCAAGAGCGACGCCCCGCTCTTCCGTTCCTCCGGCGGGACTGCTAATGCCCTGATCCCATGAGCCGATACACCATTCTTCTCGGCGGCGAGCTTGTCCGCACCCCCGCCCTTGACCGCCAGATCGCCGGCACGCGCGTCATCGCCGCCGATTCCGGCATTCGCCACGCCGAGGCGCTCGGTATCGTTCCCGAACTGTGGGTGGGCGATTTTGATTCCGCGCCGCCGGACCTGCCTGAGCATATGGCATCAGTGCCGACGCGGAAATTCCCATCCGACAAGGACAGCACCGACGGCGAACTGGCGGTGGACATCGCCCTTGAACAGGGCGCCACCGCGCTGGTGCTGGCCGGCGCTTTCGGCGGCGCACGCGCCGACCATGCGTTCCTGCATCTTGCGCTGGCGCTGCGGCTGGCAGAGGCGGGAACAGAGGTGCTGCTGACCAGCGGCACGCAGGAAGGCCGCCCGCTTCCCCATGGCAGCACCACAATCTTCGATTATGCGGACGGAACGCTGTTCTCGATCCTCGGCTTTTCGGACCTGACAGGCCTGACGGTTGAGGGCGCGAAATGGCCGCTTGAAGCCGTGCGCGTCCCGTTCGGTTCGTCGCTGACGATGTCGAACGAGGTGCGCGGCCGGCTCGGCGTGGGGCTTGAACAGGGCCGCGCCCTGCTCGTTGCCCACCCACCGCAGCAACAGGCATTTTGACTGATGCCGTTTCGTTTCTCAGGCTATCTGTTTAGCCGCATTCCTGCGACGCCAGACGATGCAGTCTGGCTGCAAAATGCTCCAACCCCAAAAGAGGGCTGACATGGCTCCCCCGCTTCTCAATCTCGCCGGCATCCGCCTGACCTTCGGCGGCACGCCGCTGCTCGACGGCGCCGACCTCACCGTAGCCCCCGGCGACCGCATCGCGCTGGTCGGGCGCAACGGTTCGGGCAAGTCGACGCTGCTGAAGATCGCGGCCGGTCTGGCCGAGGCGCAGGACGGCGAGGTCTTCCGCCAGCCGACAGCCACCATCCGCTATCTGGCGCAGGCGCCCGACATGGACGGCTTCGCCACGGTGCGCGCCTATGTCGAGGCAGGTCTCGGCCCCGCCGACGATCCCTACCGCGCCACCTATCTGCTCGAACATCTGGGCCTCAGCGGCGATGAAGCACCGGGCGAGCTTTCCGGCGGCGAGGCGCGCCGCGCCGCCCTTGCCCGCGTCATGGCACCGGAGCCCGACATTCTGCTGCTCGACGAGCCGACCAACCATCTCGACCTCAATGTCATCGAATGGCTGGAAGAGGAACTGATCCGTTCCTCCTCGGCGCTGGTCATCATCTCGCACGACCGCCGCTTTCTCGAGCGCGTGTCGCGCGCCACCGTCTGGCTGGATCGCGGCCAGACAAGGCGGCTCGACCGGGGCTTTGCCCATTTCGAGGAATGGCGCGACCAGATCCTCGAAGAGGAAGAGCGCGACCAGCACAAGCTTGGCCGCCAGATCGCGCGCGAGGAACACTGGCTGCGCTATGGCGTCACCGCCCGGCGCAAGCGCAATGTGCGCCGCCTCGGCGAATTGCAGACCCTGCGCCAGCGCCACCGCACCTATCGCGGGGCGGAAGGCGCTGCCACCATGGTGGCAAGCGACGCGGCGGAATCCGGCAAGCTGGTGATCGAGGCGAAGTCGATCTCGAAGAGCTTTGGCGAGCTCACCGTCGTCAGCGATTTCTCCACCCGCATCCAGCGCGGCGACCGCATCGGCCTCGTCGGCCCCAATGGTGCCGGCAAGACCACGCTTTTGAAGATGCTGACCGGCGAATTGAAGCCGGATGCGGGCAGCGTGCGCCTCGGCGTCAATCTGGAGATCGCGACCCTCGACCAGAAGCGCGAGGCCGCCGATCCGAACGAGACGCTCGCCCATTATCTCACTGATGGGCGCGGCGAGAGCCTGATCGTCAATGGCGAGCAGCGCCATGTTGTCTCCTACATGAAGGATTTCCTGTTCAAGCCCGAACAGGCGCGCACGCCGGTGCGCGAGCTTTCGGGCGGCGAGCGCGCCCGCCTGCTTCTGGCGCGCGTGCTGTCGCGTCCGGCCAATCTTCTGGTGCTGGACGAGCCGACCAACGACCTCGACATGGAAACGCTGGAACTGCTGCAGGAACTCGTTGCGGGCTTTTCCGGCACGGTCATCCTCGTCAGCCATGACCGCGATTTCCTCGATCGGACCGTCACCAGCGTGATCGTCCCCGAAGGGAACGGACGCTGGATCGAATATGCCGGCGGCTATTCCGACATGCTCTCGCAGCGCGGAACCTCAAAGCTTGACGACCGCAAGCTGCGCGCGCGCACCTCAGGCGATGACGACAAGCCCGCCGCCAGATCGCAGGACACTGCGAAGGCTGCGTCGAAAAAACTGTCCTTCAAGCAGAAGTTCGCGCTCGAAAACCTGCCGAAGAAAATCGAGGCCGCGACCGACACGATCAACCGGCTGGAAGACCAGATCGCCGATCCGGGCTTCTACGACCGCGACCCGACAGGTTTCCAGAAAACCATCGCCGCCCTCGACAAGGAGCGCGCGGCACTCGCCGCCTTCGAGGAGGAATGGCTGGAACTGGAAATGCTGCGCGAAGAGCTGGAAGGGTAAATCGGTCAGGCCCCGTCCGCGGGCGGCGGCACTCGCCATCCGGTCAGCGCGCGCCACAGCCTTCCGTCGATCGCGGCGAGGCCGAGGCCGATCAGCGCCATGCCGGCCAGATGGCGCGGCAGCACCACCTCATTGAGGAGCAGGAAACCCAGCAAGATGGCGCTGACCGGCACGAGGAAGGTGACCAGTGCCAGATTGCTGGCTCCGGCCGAGGCCAGCAATCTGAAGAACAGCACATAGGCAAGCGCCGTCGAAAGCACCGCAAGCCCTGCCACGGCGCCGATTGCTGCAATTGACGGCATCGGCAGTTCCCACGGCCTGTCCACCACCAGCATGACCGGCACCAAAAGGATGCTGGCGGTCACCACCTGCCCGGTTGCCGTCACCAGCGGCGCCACGCCCATGGTGCGGAAGCGCCGCCCATAAATGCTGGCCAGCGCATAGGACACCGTGGCCGACAGACACATCAGCTGCGCCGTGACGTGGCTGCCCAGATCCTGCACCGCATCGATGCCGACCATGACGGCAACGCCCAGAAAGCCGATGACCACGCCGATGAAGCGGTTGCCCGTCATCTTTTCGTCCGCAGTCAGGAAATGTGCGAAGAGCACGGTGAACAGCGGCGTCGCCGCGTTGAGGATGGAGGCGACGCCGGCCGCGATATGCTGCTGGCCGCCGACGATCAGCGAAAAGGGAATGGCGTTGTTGGCAAGGCCGATGACGAAAAAGGCCGCCCATATGCGCCGGCCGGTCGGCAGTTTCTGCCCCGTCGCCCTCAACAGGACAAGCATCAGCACCGCCGCCACCACCACGCGCCCCACCACGACGGTGGACACCGGCAGTTCCCGCACCGCGATGGCATTGAAGAAGAACGACCCGCCCCACAACAGCGACAGGCACAACAAGGTTGCCCATTCCGCCGGGGTCATCGGCCGGTTTGCCGCAACTGGTTTCGTCATGTCTCACCCCGGGCATTTCGCATGCCAGCTGAAAACAGCGGGCGTCGCATGAATGCGGCTAAAACAAACAGACAGAGCAGAAATGCCGCGCGCTGGTCCCTGCCACGCGGTCAGGCTGCTGGCGACCCGATTCCTGACGGCCGATCTATTTGCGGTTGTTCCCGGCGAAGGCGGCGCTGACGCCAAGGCCGATGAACAGAACCCCGCTCACATAGCGCTCGAAACGGGCATAGGAGCGGCTTTGGCGCAGCCTCTCACCCAGAGCGCCAGCCGCGAAAGCGTAGCATCCGTCGCTGACCACGCCGAGAGCCGTGAACACCAGCCCCAGAAAGGCGATCTGCATGGCCACATGCCCGCGCTCCACCTCGACGAACTGCGGCAGGAAGGCCAGGAAGAACAGAGCCGTCTTGGGATTGAGCAGATTGACGACGAAGCCGTCGCGAAACAGGCGCGGATAGCTGTGCGGCTTCATCTGCATGTCCGCGCCGCCCTCTTCGTCGCGTCCGAAAATCTTGCGCAGGCCGATCCAGATCAGATAGGCGGCACCGGCATATTTGACGATGGAGAAGGCAACGGCCGAGGAGGCGAGCAGCGCCGAAAGGCCGAGCGCTGCGGCAGCGACGTGAACCAGCGTGGCGACATGGATGCCCATGTCGGAAACCAGCCCGGCCTTGCGCCCCTGCGCCACCGAACGCGCCACGATGTAAAGCACCGCTGGCCCCGGAATGATGAGTAGCGCGATGGCGGAGACCACGAACAGGCCGAGACTGGCGGCACTGGGAACAACGATTTCCATGGACGCCCCTCCCGGCAACCCTCGGCGGCTTTAAGCTGTCAGCCCCGCCCGGACATCATTGTCCGGACGCTTTCGCCTGCCATGCCTTGATCGCCTCGTCGAAGACCTTGTCGCCGGGAATGCCCTTTTCCATGGTGAGCAGGGCACGCCGGCCGGACTTGTAGATCACCGGCACGTCGATCCATTCCTGATTGCGCAGCAGCGACAGGTTGGCTTCCTGATCCGCCTTCGTGTCGTTGAGCGCGACGAGGAAATAACCGTCCGCGATCTTGGCCGGGATGCCGATCAGCGGATTGCCCGCTTCCTGCTCGGCCGCCTTCAGCGCGATGCGCAGAACATTGTCGATGCCGCCGCCCTCGAAACCGTCGGGCGTCAGGAAGATCATCTCGATGATGTGGCTGGCGGGAAGGGTGTCGTCAGCATTGCGGCGGATGGTGAAGCGAAGCTGCACCTCCTTGCCCGGAACCTGGACCTCGCCACGGATGGCGGGCTCCGGCGGCTCGTCGCCGCCCGGTGATTCCTGAACCAGCGACCACACCACATTGCCGGGCTCGGCGGAGCCCTGCGCGACATTGGTGCGCTCTTCGTAATAGATCGCCTTCTGGCCGACCGCCACGCCTGCCTGCCCGGTCTGACCCTGCTGAGCCTGCGAAGGTGCGGCCGGCTGGCTGGAATCGGGAGCTGCCGAAGGCGGAGGCGTCGTCAGCGCCACGACCGAGGAACCCTCGCCGATGGAACTGCCGCCACCAGCCGGGCCGGGATCGGTTTCCTTGCCGTCGGGCAGCAGGCGCTGGGTGAATTTTTCCGAACCTTCGCCATTGCCGGTTGCTGGAGGGGCAGCAGGAGCCGGCGCAGGCGCGGGCGTTGCCGGCTGCGCATCGGCCGTATTCTCGGCAGGCGGGGGCACCTTGACCGGCTTGACGACAATCGGCTTCGGATCGCCATCGCTGCTTGCGAACATGGTGCCGAGGGCGTCCTTGTTGAGCCAGGCCGCGTAGCCGCCACCGCCCAGAACCACCAGTGCCAGCAGGCCGATGATCAGCCCCCGGTAGCTTCTGCTGCCGCGTTCCTCCTCGAAGTCGAACGCGAGTTCGGGCTGGCGGTCCACAGGCGGCTCAGGCGGGATGTCGAACAGCTCATCGTCATCATCCTGCGGATATGCGTTGCCGGCAGGGGAATGATCTGGCCCGATATCGGCTTTGCCGTCATCGACTTCAGGCTCGGACCGGAACGGTTCCGCGCGGGAAACCGGCTCTGCACGGTCCGAAAAGGGTTTTGCGCCCATGACCTCGGCAGGCGCGGGAGCGGGTGGAGGCGGCACCGGCTTTTCCGACGCGAGAGGAGAAGCAGGCGTCTTGGCAGGGAAAGCAGCAGGTGTCGGCGCCGTCGGTTCCGATCTTGCCGGAGCCGGGGCTGGAGCCGACGTCTGCGCGAGCGCAGCCGCAGGGGGCGTGCGGCCAATGACCGGAGCAGACACGGCAGGAGCCGTATGCGTCTGCTGGTTCTTGTTGCGGTCGATGGAGGAGAAGATGTTCTCCAGCTCGGCCAGCGGGTCGATCTCAGGTTCCGGTGGAGGTGGCGGCGGCGCGTAATCGCGCTCGACCGTGGCGATGGCGTCCTCCAGCATCTTCTTCTGGCGTTCGGCCACCGCTTCCGGCGGCTGCGGGTCCAGAGCGGCCAGCTTGGAAGCGATCGTCGCACGGGCCTTGTCATAGACCCTGGCCCGGATCTCGGGCGTGGTTTCACCCAGACCGCCGAGCGTCTTCTTCAGAACCGCAACGAAATCTGCCATGCTACAGTCGACCTGTCCTTGTCATCGGCAGCGCGGAGCCCACGGCCCGCCCCGCCGAACGGGCATAGTTAATCCTGAAACGGGTCCGTCACAAGTATCGTGTCGTCCCGCTCCGGGCTGGTGGAAAGCAGCGCCACCGGGGCGCCGATCAGTTCCTCGATGTGGCGCACATACTTAACTGCCTGCGCCGGCAGATCGTTCCAGCTGCGCGCGCCGGCGGTCGTTTCCTTCCAGCCCTCCAGCGTCTCGTAGATGGGCTGCACACGAGCCTGCGCACCCTGGCTGGCCGGCAGATAGTCGATCTTCTCGCCGTCGAGCATATAGCCGGTGCACACCTTGATCTCGTCGAGACCGTCGAGCACGTCGAGCTTGGTGAGCGCGATGCCCTTGATGCCGTTGACGGCCACGGCCTGGCGCACCAGCACGGCATCGAACCAGCCGCAGCGGCGCTTGCGGCCGGTGACGACGCCGAATTCATGACCGCGCGTGCCGAGGAACTCGCCGATCTCGTTGACCTGCTCGGTCGGGAACGGGCCTTCGCCGACGCGCGTGGTGTAAGCCTTGGTGATGCCGAGCACGTAGCTGAGCGCGCCGGGCCCGATGCCGGAGCCGGCGGCGGCCTGCCCGGCCACCGTGTTGGACGATGTCACGAAAGGATAGGTGCCGTGATCGATGTCGAGCAGCGTGCCCTGCGCGCCCTCGAACAGGATGCGCTCGCCCGCCTTGCGGCAGTCGTCCAGCACCTTCCACACCCTGTCCATGTAGGGCAGGATCTCGCCGGCCACCGACGTCAGTTCCTGCATGATCGCCTCATGCGCCACCTCGGCATGGCCCAGCCCCTTGCGCAACGCATTGTGATGCGTCAGCAGGCGGTCCACCTTTGCCGGCAGTGTTTCCATATCCGCCAGATCCATCACCCTGATGCCACGGCGACCGACCTTGTCCTCATAGGCAGGACCGATGCCGCGCCGCGTCGTTCCGATCTTCGTTCCGGAATTGGAGGCCGCGTCTTCGCGGAAACCGTCCAGTTCCCTGTGCAGGGAAAGAATAAGCGCGGTGTTTTCGGCGATTTTCAGGTTGTCGGGATTAATTTCCACGCCCTGCCCGCGCAGCTTGGCCACTTCGGCCACGAAGGCGTGCGGATCGAAGACCACGCCATTGCCGATGATGGAGAGCTTGTTGCGCACCACGCCCGAAGGCAGCAGTGACAGCTTGTAGACGTTGCCATCGACGACGAGCGTATGCCCGGCATTGTGCCCGCCCTGAAAGCGCACCACCACATCGGCGCGCTCCGACAGCCAGTCCACGATCTTGCCCTTGCCTTCGTCGCCCCATTGCGAGCCGACGACCACCACATTGGCCATGTCTTCTTCCCTTCAATCGGGCCGCAATCCAGCGCGCCCGTAAAAACGACAGGCCTCTATAGCGTCCACAAACGCTGCGCGCGACCTTTGTTTGCCGTTTGGAGGCGCTGGCAGCACAACAATTTTGGCTTGGCAGTGGTTTATCTGGCAAGAAGAGCCATTACAACGTCCCGAACGCACTTGCCTTCCGTCCCGGTGGTTTCCATCCCATGAAACAGAACCCTTATCTCCTGCTGGCCGCCGCCACATTGTTCTGGGCGGGAAATTCCGTTGCAGGCAAGATGGCGGTCGGCCATGTGTCGCCGATGTTCCTCAACGCCATCCGCTGGGGCATCGTGCTGGTTGTTCTGGCTGTTGCCGGGCGCCGCGAGATCAAGGCGGACTGGCCCGTCATCCGCCAGCACAAATGGTATCTGCTGGCCATGGGCGCCATCGGGTTCACCATTTTCAGCGCGGCGCTCTACAGCGCGCTCCTCTACACCTCCGCCACCAATGCCAGCATCGAGCAGGGAGGCATCCCCCTGCTGGTCTTCATTTTCAGCTACCTGCTCTATGGCACCCGCACCACGCTTGCCCAGTTCGGCGGCTTCGTGCTGTCGTTCGCGGGCATCATCCTCACCGCCATGCATGGCGAACCGGAGCGGATATTGCAGCTCGACGTCAACTTCGGCGACGCCCTCATGATCATCGCCATCCTGACCTACGGCTTCTACACCGCCGCCCTGCGGCGCAAGCCGCAGCTTCACTGGATGAGCCTGATGGCGGCGCTGTGCGCGGGCGCGTTCATCAGCGCCCTGCCCCTGCTCTGGGCGGAAGCGGCGGCCGGAGCGCTGATCCTGCCCGATGCCACGGGCTGGGCGATCATCGCCTATGTCCTGCTGTTCCCGTCGCTGCTGTCGCAGATCTTCTACATACGCGGCGTCGAGATCATCGGCGGCAACCGCGCCGGCCTGTTCATCAACCTTTTGCCGGTCTGGGGCGCGCTGCTGGCGGTCGTCATCCTCGGCGAGGAATTTCAGGCCTACCACGCCATTGCGCTGGTTCTGGTGCTGTCGGGCGTGCTCGTCGCCGAGTGGGACGGACGCCGCCGGGCCTCGGGCGCCCGGACGTAAACAAGGCCGGGGAACCCGTCCCCGGCCTTGTTCTGAATATGGGAAGCTGTGGTCTACAGACCGTTGACGTCGAACTGCAGGCGCTTGGCCGAATCGATCTTTTCGTGCGCGCGCACCTCGGCCAGAGCATCTTCCGGGAACGGCGCATCGAGATAGAGCAGCGCGATCGCATCGCCGCCGGGGCGGTTGCGGCCCAGCGCGAAGTTGGCGATGTTGACCTCATGCTTGCCGCACAGCGTGCCCAGCAGGCCGATAATGCCGGGCGCGTCGGCATTGGTCGTATAGAGCATGTGCTGGCCGACCTCGGCATCGAGATTGATGCCCTTGATCTGGATGAAGCGCGGCTTGCCGTCGGAGAAGCAGGTTCCGGCGATCGAACGCTCCTGATGCTCGGTCTTGACCGTCAGCCTGATATAGCCGTCGAAGACGCCGGACTTGTCACGCTTGACCTCGGCGACGATGATGCCGCGCTCCTTCACCATGATCGGTGCCGACACCATGTTCACATCGGCCACCTGCGGGCGGATCAGGCCGGCAAGGGCAGCACTGATCAGCGCCCTGGTGTTCATGGTCGCGGTCGAGCCGTCGAACAGGATCTCGACTTCCTTGATCGGATCTTCCGTGACCTGACCGACGAACGCGCCCAGCACTTCTGCAAGCTTCACGAACGGCTTGAGGCGCGGCGCTTCCTCGGCGGTGATCGAGGGCATGTTGATTGCGTTGGAAACCGCGCCCTTGACCAGATAGTCCGACATCTGCTCGGCCACCTGCAGGGCGACATTCTCCTGCGCTTCCGAGGTCGAAGCACCCAGATGCGGCGTGCAGACCACATTTTCCATGTTGAACAGCTCGTTGTCCGTCGCCGGCTCGACCTCGAACACGTCGATGCCGGCGCCCGCCACCTTGCCGCTCTTCAGCGCGGCGATAAGGTCCGCCTCGACGATCAGGCCGCCGCGGGCGCAATTGATGATGCGCACGCCGTCCTTCATCTTCGCAATGGATTCGGCGTTGATGATGTTGCGGGTCTTGTCGGTCAGCGGCGTGTGCAGGGTGATGAAGTCGGCGCGGGCCAGCAGCTCGTCGAGCTCCACCTTCTCCACGCCCAGCTCTTCGGCGCGGCTTTCGGAAAGGAACGGGTCGAAGGCCACCACATGCATCTTCAGGCCGACGGCGCGCGTCGCCACGATCGAGCCGATATTGCCGGCGCCGATGATGCCCAGCGTCTTGCCGGTGATCTCGACACCCATGAAGCGGTTCTTTTCCCACTTGCCGGCATGGGTCGAGGCATTGGCTTCCGGCAGCTGGCGGGCCACGGCGAACATCAGCGCAACGGCATGCTCGGCGGTGGTGATGGAGTTGCCGAACGGCGTGTTCATCACGATGATACCGCGACGCGAGGCGGCCGGAATGTCGACATTATCGACGCCGATGCCGGCGCGGCCGACAACCTTCAAATTGGTGGCGGCGGCGATCAGCTTTTCCGTCACCTTGGTGGCCGAGCGGATGGCAAGGCCATCATACTGGCCGATGACTTCGAGGAGCTTTTCCTTGTCCTTGCCGAGATCTGGCAGGTAATCGACCTCGACGCCGCGATCCTTGAAAATCTGGACGGCGGTAGGAGAAAGCTTGTCGGAAACGAGTACGCGGGGCGCCATGATGGCCTCCTTCGTCTGAAAATCTGGAAGTTCGGGAGAGGAATGGGCCGCCTGACAGCAGGCAGCCCGAAATCGCGATCAGGCAGCGGCCTTCAGCGTCGCCTTCTGCTGGGCGAAGGCCCAGTCGAGCCAGGGCATCAGCGCTTCGAGATCGGAGGTCTCGACGGTTGCGCCGCACCAGATGCGAAGGCCCGGAGGGGCATCGCGGTAATGACCGATGTCGTAGGCCACGCCCTGCTTGTCGAGCAGCGCCACCAGCCCCTTGGCGAAGGCCGCCTGGCCATCCGCGTCGAGTGCTGCGATGTCGGGATCGACGATCGACAGGCATACGGACGTGTTCGAGCGCGTTGCCGGATCGGTGGCGAGATTGGCGAGCCAGCCCGACTTTTCCACGAAGCGGTCGACAACGGCGAAATTGGCGTCGGCGCGAGCGACCAGCCCATCCAGCCCGCCGATCTCCTTCGCCCAGCGCAGCGCATCGAGATAGTCCTCAAGGGCCAGCATGGAAGGCGTGTTGATGGTCTCGCCCTTGAAGATGCCCTCGATCAGCTTGCCGCCCTTGGTCATGCGGAAGAGCTTCGGCATCGGCCAGGCAGGAACGTAGCTTTCCAGCCGCTCGACAGCGCGGGGCGACAGGATCAGCATGCCGTGTGCGCCCTCGCCGCCCAGCACCTTCTGCCACGAGAAGGTCACGACATCGAGCTTCGCGAAATCGAGACGCTGTGCGAAAGCCGCCGAAGTGGCATCGCAGATCGTCAGGCCCTGACGGTCGGCGGGAATGAAATCGCCATTGGCCACGCGCACGCCGGATGTGGTGCCGTTCCATGTGAAGACCACGTCGCGATCGAAGTCGATCTGCGCAAGGTCCGGCAGCTCGCCATAGGGAGCCTCGATCCTGCGGATGTCGGGAAGCTTCAGCTGCTTGACCACATCGGTCACCCAGCCGGCGCCGAAAGATTCCCAGGCGACCATGTCGACACCGCGCGGGCCGAGCAGCGACCACAGCGCCATCTCGACGGCGCCGGTATCGGAAGCAGGCACGATGCCGATGCGGTAATCGGCCGGAACCTGCAGAATTTCACGGGTAAGATCGATGGCCTCGGCCAGCTTGTTCTTGCCAAGCTTTGCACGATGCGAGCGCCCGAGCGCGGCATCGGCAAGCGCTTCGAGCGACCAACCGGGACGCTTCGCGCAGGGACCAGAGGAAAAACGGGAATTGGCCGGACGCTTGTCCGGCAGAGGCAGTGCTGTCATCGTGGTCTATCCTTCCAGATAGGTAGCCCCTCGTTGGGGAGGGGTGGCCCACGGACGGCGATATGCCTTCATGCCTCAGGCGTCAAGAGGAAAGTTGATGTCGCGTGCGGAACACATCCGCACGCGCAAAAAGGCCGCACATGCGAAAAGGGCGGACCGGAGCCCGCCCTCGTAAGAATCCGTTCGAGGCCCCGTTCACCACAGGTCGTAGCGCAGGCCGACCTTGATCTGATGGTTGTCGATTCCCTTGTGCTGGGAAAGGCCGGTGGTGCCATCAAGCGAGAAATATTCCGCATCGGGCGAAGACAGATACTGGTAGCCGACATCCAGAACCAGATTGTCCGTCAGCTTGTAAGCTGCGCCGGCATTAAGCGAATAGGCGAAAGAATATTCGCTCTTCTTCCCCGAAGCGGCAAGTATTCCGGTGGGATCGGTATAGCTGTATGACGCGCTGCTGCGCGATTGCATCACCCCGATGCCGGCCCCGACATAGGGGGTGATGCCGACATAGGTGCCGAGATCGACATAGCCGTTGACCATCGCCGTCCAGGCGTTGTTCTTGACCCGCGCCGTCAGATCGGCGGTGCCGTCGGTGCCCCATGCATCGGTCTTGTTGCCGGGAAGCCAGCCGATGTTCACGTCGCCGCGCAGATAGTCGTTGAAATGGTAGCCGAAGCCGAGGCTGGCGAAGACGGGCTTTTCCTTTTCGGAAAAGCTGAAAACCGTGGAATCGAAATTGACGTGCTTGTAGCTTTCTTCGGGAAGATAGGCCACGTCGCCGCGCAGATACCAGCCGGAACCGATCTCGACGGGAACATATTCCGGCGCTTCTTCCACAAAGATCGGCGGATCGTAATCGGCCGCCGATGCGGCCGCCGTCAGAAGAGCAAGCGGGGCCGTTGCCAGCGCCAGCGCGATGCAAGTGTTCAGCTTCATGTCACCAACTCCCGAGGTTGGCGCTGGTCGAAAAAAGGGAAACCCAGCCGCCTGTCATGAAGCATTGTTAACCATACCGGTTAAATCAGCGTTAAGGCTAACCAATCCTTTCAGCACCCACGGCAAAAGAGTTTGCGTTGCCGGGCGAAAAAGCAAAACCGCCCGGCGCATGGCCGGGCGGTGGAAAACAGGCTGTTCTGGAAGCTGACGCTACTTGGTGTAGATCGGCTCCGGCTCGTAGACGACCGTCTGCGGCTCTTCGCAGCGACCCGATCCCTCGCCGAAGGTGTAGCGCAGACCGCCACGAACCTCATGGTTGTTCAGGCCCTTGTCGTGCCCGGGACCCGCGCCGATGCCGCCGGCCGGCCCGGCATAGCCGAACATCTTGCCGCCTTCGATGCGGGTGAAGCGATAACCGACATCAAGGTCGAGATTCTTCGTCAGGCAGTAGGATGCGCCGGCGGCAAGCGAATAGGCGAAGCGCCAGCCCTTCTTTCCGCCATGCGTCGTGGTGGAGCAACCCGGATTGTTCGGGTCGTCGCAGATGGTGTTGTCGAGCTTGTCCCATTTCACATGAGCGCCGCCGATGCCGCCGCCCACATAGGGCGTGATCCTGTGCCAGGTGCCGAGGTCGACATAGGCATTGGCCAGCAGAAGCAGCGCCGAATAGGAAGTGGTGTCGACAGAGGTACACTGGCTGGCGCCGCACCAGCCGCTGGTGCCGCCGCGGAACTTCGACTTGGCCAGCCAGTCGAGTGTCAGATCGGTGCGGAAACGGTTGTCGAACTGATAACCGGCGCCGATGCCCGCCGACATGGCGCCTTTGAGCTTATGATGATCGAAGCTGCCTGTGCCCGGATTGGCGCCGTAGGTGATGTAATCGGCGCCGCGGAATTTCGACCAGTGGTAGTCCACGTCGCCGCGGATGTACCAGCCGCTGTAGCTGCCCTGCTCTTCATAAACCACCGGCGCGGGATCGCGGATCACCAGCGGCTCGTCCGTAATGTCCGCTGCCAGTGAAGGACCGGCGAAACCAGCCACCAGGCCCGCTCCGACGCCGGCCAAAACAGCTTTCCTTGCGAAGCTGAACATCCTTGTCTTCCCCTGAATGCCCTGACCCGAAGAGGGTCTGAAAATCATTGCGTTCGGTAAGGACAATGAATGGTAACGGTTAAGGGTGATTTAACCCTGCCTATTAACCACGTGTCTGACGTAAAAAAATCGCACACAGGTTGCGGTCGTCGCATCGCCTGAAGGGCCGGACAAAACTTGCCCGGCCGCACCCCCCAAGAAACAAGGAAAGTTTCAGGCTGCGCTGCGCACCTGGGAGAGAACCTGCACGATGTCGTCGACCACGGATTCCACCAGCTTCGCGTCATCGCCTTCTGCCATGACGCGGATGAGGGGCTCGGTTCCGGATGGCCGGATGACCACGCGACCACCCTCTCCAAGCCGGTTGCGTCCTTCTTCGATGGCTTCCTGAACCTGCTTCTCCTCCAGCGGCGCGCCGCCGGAGATACGCACATTCTTGAGCAGTTGCGGCACCGGTTCGAACTTCTTCGCCACTTCGCTGACCGGCTTGTTCAGCCGCTTGATGCAGGCCAGAACCTGCAGTGCGGAAACCAGCCCGTCGCCGGTGGTGGAGAAATCGGACAGAACAATATGGCCGGACTGCTCGCCGCCCACATTCAGGCCGTTGGCGCGCATATGCTCGACCACATAGCGGTCGCCAACCTTGGTGCGGTGGAGGTCCAGTTTCAGTCCGGTGAGAAAACGCTCCAGACCGAGATTGGACATGATGGTGGAAACCACGCCGTTGCCGGTGAGGCGGCCGCTCTGATGCCAGGATTCAGCAATAAGCGCCATGATCTGGTCGCCATCGACGATCTCGCCCTTTTCATCGACGATCACCACCCGGTCGGCGTCGCCGTCGAGCGCGATGCCGATATCGGCGCGCACTTCGTGGACCTTGTTTTGCAGGCCCGCGGGATGAGTCGAGCCACATTCCTTGTTGATGTTGAAACCGTTGGGATCGTCATTGATCGAGATGACGTCGGCGCCCAGTTCCCACAGCGCGGCCGGGGCGACCTTGTAGGCAGCGCCATTGGCGCAGTCGATGACGATGCGCAGGCCCGACAGGGACATGGAGCGCGGCAGGGTGCGCTTGGCAAATTCGATATAGCGATCATGGACACCGTCGACACGCTTGGCCCGGCCAAGGCCCTCCGGGTCGGCGAGTGCCATGTCGACACCATTGTCGAGCAGCGATTCGATGCGCCCCTCGATCTTGTCGGAAAGCTTGTAGCCGTCAGGCCCGAACAGCTTGATGCCGTTGTCCTGAAAGGGATTGTGCGATGCCGAGATCATGACGCCCATGTCGGCGCGCAGGGATCGCACCAGCATGGCGACGGCCGGTGTCGGAATGGGGCCGAGCAGGAAGACATCCATGCCGGCCGCACACAGACCGGCCACCATGGCGTTTTCGATCATGTAGCCGGAAAGGCGCGTGTCCTTGCCGAGCACGACGCGATGGCGATGGCTGCCGCGCTGGAACGACAGGCCCGCCGCCATGCCTACGCGCATGGCAATCTCCGCCGTCATCGGAAATTTGTTGGCCTGCCCGCGAATACCGTCGGTGCCGAAGTAACGTGCCATGAAAAGCTTCCCCTTACCGATCGCACAGTGGCGTCTATTGCCACACCCAGACCCGCACCCGATATCAAATTATATGATCGAAAGTCATCATTCCAAGGTAAACGGTGAACGGAATCTGGAAAATATCTCGCCCAAATCATAAGATTTCCTGACGAAAGGCTCTTTTCCTCCCCGAAAAAGCCGTCTCGCACACCCCTTCAAAAGGCAACGCCGCGCTGAGCGCGGCGTTTTCCTTGTGTCGGCGCGGTCGCCGGGGAACTCAGTTCTGAGGCTGGGGTTCCATGCCGCCTTCCGGCTCCGGACCCTTCTTCTTGCCTTTCGCGGTGCCGCCGGCCTTGGGCACGGCCGAGCCACGGCTGGTCGGCGTGTCATCGCCCAGATCACGCGAAGGCTTGTTTCCGGCCAGCAGGTCCCTGATCTCGTCGCCGGAAAGCGTCTCGTATTCGAGCAGGCCTTCCGCCAGCGCGATCCAGTCCTTCTTCTTCTTGGTCAGGACATTCATCGCGGTGGTGTAGGCTTCCTCGATCAGGCGGCGAACTTCGGCGTCGATGATCTGCGCCGTCTCTTCCGAGATATTCTGGGTGCGCGCGACCGAATGGCCGAGGAAGACCTCTTCCTGATTGTCGCCATAGGCAACATGGCCGAGCTTGTCGGAGAAGCCCCAGCGGGTGACCATGGCGCGGGCCAGCTTGGTCGCCTGCTCGATGTCCGAAGATGCGCCGGAGGTAATGTTCTCCTTGCCGAACTTGAGTTCTTCCGCCACGCGGCCACCCATCATGATCGCCAGTCGCGAGATCATGTATTTGTAGCTCATCGAATAGCGGTCGCCCTCGGGCAGCTGCATGACCATGCCGAGCGCACGGCCGCGCGGAATGATGGTCGCCTTGTGCAGCGGGTCTGCGGACGGAACGTTGAGCGCCAGAATGGCGTGGCCGGCCTCGTGATAGGCGGTCAGCTCCTTCTCGGCCTGAGTCATAGCCGAAGAGCGGCGCTCGGCGCCCATCATGATCTTGTCCTTGGCGTCCTCGAACTCGGCCATGGTGACGAGGCGCTTGTTGCGCCGCGCCGCCATCAGCGCCGCTTCGTTGACGAGGTTCATCAGGTCCGCGCCGGAGAAGCCGGGCGTGCCGCGTGCGAGAACCTTGAGATCGACATTCGGCGCCAGCGGCACGTTGCGCACATGCACCTTGAGGATCTTCTCGCGACCGACGATGTCCGGGTTCGGCACCACCACCTGCCGGTCGAAACGGCCGGGACGCAGCAAGGCCGGGTCGAGCACGTCGGGACGGTTGGTGGCGGCGATCAGGATGATCGATTCGTTGGACTCAAAACCGTCCATCTCGACCAGAAGCTGGTTCAGCGTCTGCTCGCGCTCGTCATTGCCGCCGCCGAGGCCGGCGCCGCGATGACGGCCCACCGCATCGATTTCGTCGATGAAGATGATGCAGGGCGAGTTCTTCTTGGCCTGGTCGAACATGTCGCGCACACGGCTTGCGCCGACGCCCACGAACATTTCAACGAAATCCGAGCCGGAAATGGTGAAGAACGGCACATTGGCTTCACCCGCGACCGAGCGCGCGAGAAGCGTCTTGCCGGTGCCGGGAGGGCCGACGAGCAGCACGCCGCGCGGAATCTTGCCGCCGAGACGCTGGAACTTCTGCGGATCGCGCAGGAACTCGACGATTTCCTCAAGATCCTGCTTGGCCTCGTCCACGCCCGCCACATCGGCGAAGGTGACGCGGCCATGCGCCTCGGTCAGAAGCTTGGCCTTGGACTTGCCGAAACCCATGGCGCGGCCGGAACCGGACTGCATCTGGCGCATGAAGAAAATCCACACGCCGAGGATCAGGATCATCGGCAGCCACGACAGCAGATAGCCGAACAGCGTGTTGGAACCGTCGGTCTCCGGGCGCGCATTGATGGTGACGCCCTTGGCCTCAAGCTTCGAAACCAGCGACGGATCGCCCGGCGAATAGGTCTGGAAACCGGAAGCGCTGTCGCCGTAGGAACCGCTGATGCGATCGCCGGCAATGGTCACGGTCTTGACGCGGCCCGACTGAACATCCTGCAGGAACTGCGAATAGGGAATGTCGGTCGCGGCTCCGCGCGTCTGCGGCGTCTGGAACAGATTGAAGAGAGCGATAAGCAGAACCGCTATGATCGCCCAGAGCGCAAGGTTGCGGTAGTTCGGATTCATCGATTGTCCCGTTGGCGGCCTTCAGGCGCGCGTCGTTGAAAGGAGCCTTCGCCTAACATAGGCAGCCCATACTCCATTGCCAAGCAAAAGCACGACAATCGGTTAAGGCGGCGCATTGTCCCTGTCCGGCTTTCTAAGCCGCTGCGTTCGGCAAAGGCAGCGGAGGAAGCGGCGATGCCATTGCAAGTTCTGCCAGAATCCCGGCCGACTGAACATCGAAACCCGGCAAAAAACGGGCGAAAGGCGCAATCACCGGCAGGAGTGCGACATTTTCTCCGGCGCAATCCACCTCCGGCTCGGTAGCGAGGGCCGCGCGCACGAGGCTTTCCGGCACATCGGGGAGTGGACATGGGTCAGGCAGAGTTCCGGCGACAGGTTCACCCCTGCGCAGGACCGCGCCCGTGCGAATGACCGCAGCAGCGGCCGTTTTCCGCATGCTAACCCTGAAACGTCCATCCCAGAGCATTCCGTCCACTGCACGCATGGGCGCCGGCAGGCCGCGCGCCTCGCGCAGCAGGAAAATGCCGGTCCGTCTCGCATCCACCAGAACCCGCGCCAGCGTCGCGCGATGCTTACCGTCCTTCCGCAGCGCAGCCAGCAAAGAGGTCACAGCCGCTTCGTCCGGCAGCATGGGAAGACCGCCGATGGTCGACAGCAACAGACGCAACGCATGGATAGCGGCACCGCGATCTTCTTCTTCGGCGAAAGCGGGATCGAGCCTGAATAGTCCCCGGGCGGGGCGGGAGGCATGGCGGCGGATCAGACTGGCCGCGCGCGCGTCGAGATCGCCTCGGTTCCTGCCCGCCGCCTCTGCCACCTTCAGGGCGGCAGCGATGCCGGGCTCGTCGAGAGCAGCACGCACGCGGGGCCGCTCATAGCTGTGGTCCTCATTGGTGGGATCGTCCATCCAGCCGACACCTCTTGTCCGCAACACGGCGCGCAGAGCCTCGCGGCGCATGCCAAGCAAAGACCGCACGATCCAGACATCCCCGTCAAACAGGGTGAAAGAGGCCATGCCGGCAAGGCCGCGCTCCGTTGCGTCAACGACGTCGCGGCGCTCCTGCCGCATGGTCACGGTCTCGGCCTGATCGTTGGCCGTGTGGCCTGTCAGCACCATCGGGATGCCTTCGTCACGGGCAACCCCGGCCAGCAGGCGGTAGCGGGCGTCACGCGCGGCGGCGAGAAGGCCTGCCTTGGGCTTCTCGCCCTCCCACACGCGAATTCGATGTTCAATGCCGAGCGAAGCGCATAGAGCGCCAACTTTCAAAGCCTCGTGATGTGAGGCGGGGCGCAGGGCATGGTCGACCGTTACCGCGACGAGCTTTGCGTGCGGCCGGTGCCTGCGGCAGAAATCGTTGAGAAGAAAGAGAAGTGCGGTGGAATCGCTGCCACCCGAAATTGCCACGACCGCACCGCGTGACAGATCGAGATCAAAAAAAAGGCGGGCTTCGTGGTCCGGTTCTGCTTCCAGCGTCAGCACGACGCGAGCGCCCGTTCCTGTTTTACGCGTTCCTTCAGAGCACCCGATGCGTTGGGGTAGCGCTTGCCGATCTCGCCGAACGTGGCGCAGGCCACATCGCGCTGCTTGAGACCCACCAGCGAAACGCCGAGCTTGAGCAGCATGTCGGGGGCTTTCTTTGCCTTGGGATAGCTCTTGCTGGCGGCAAGGAAGACTTCGGCGGCATCACGGTATTTCTGCTGTCCAAGCAGGGATTCGCCCAGCCAGTAATGCGCGTCGGCAGCGTTCGCATCCTTGGGAAAACGATCGATATGCTCGCGGAAGCCAGCCTCGGCAGTGCTGTAGTCGCCGGAAAGCACGAACTGATAGGAGTTCCGGTAGAGCTCCTGCGGGTTATCGGTGCGCGGCAGGGCTGCAACCACCGTATTCCCGCTATCGGCCGGCGGTGTGGCCGAAGCACCGGGATCGGTCACTGTTACCGAGCGCGTGCCGGCGCCGGCGTCGATGACATTGCCGTCCTTGTCGACGGTGATGGTGCCGAAATTACCGGGAGGCGTGCCGGGAATGACCTTGCCGGGCTCACCATCGCCGGAATCGACGATGATGTCTTCCACGGTGGACCCTCCGGCGACGTCGCCGGAGGTTGCTGGGCCGGAGGTTATTGGGCCAGAGGTTGCGGGGTCGGAATTTGTCGCGCCGGGGGCAGCGGCAATGGAACTGCCTGAACCGCCCGCGTCGGATTTTTTCTGCCCGCCCTGTGACCCTTCTTCCAGCTGCTGGAGGCGAAACTCATTGTCCTCCTGCTGCTTGCGGATTTGCTCCTGCATTTGCAGGATCTGGAAGTTGAGTTCCTCGACCTTGCCGTTGAGAGAGCGGATCTGCTCTTCCAGCGCCGTCATGCCGCCGCTCTGGGCCAGCTGAACGGTGCCTTCATCCTTTTTGGTGCCGAACAGGTCGGGCAGTTCCACGCCCGGCAGCCTGAAGGAAAAGCCGCTGCGCTCGGCAGCCGCAGGTCCGGCTTCGCTCGCCATGGCGGCCGCGCCGGACAGAAGCAGCACAGCCAGCGTGCCGCTCAGGATTGATCTTAGATGCATGAGCCTCTCGCCATTACAGTGAAACCCGGTTTCGCGTCCTGCTCTCCCGTCGAGGGCAGGAACAGCACCGTTTCTAGCAGGGCGCGAGACTTCGGCCAAATTTTGTTTGAAGCTTATTTCAATGAAAAAGGCGGCTCCGGGAGCCGCCTTTTTGTCACTTTGAAAGCCCGTGCTTCCCTATCAGGAGCCGGCGCCACCCAGCGTGGTGACGGCGCGGCGGTTCTGCGACCAGCAGGAGATGTCGTCGCAGACGGCGACCGGACGTTCCTTGCCGTAGGAAATGGTCTTGATACGGTTGGCGGCAACGCCCTGCGACGAGAGATAGTCGCGGGTCGCGGCAGCGCGGCGGGCGCCGAGCGCAAGGTTGTACTCGCGGGTGCCGCGTTCGTCGGCATGGCCTTCGACAACGATCGAATACTGGCGATAACGGTTGAGCCACTGAGCCTGACGGGCCAGCGTCTGCTGGGCATCAGCACGGATGGACGAGGAGTCCAGATCGAAGAAGATGCGGTCGCCGACGTTCACGGTGAAGTCCTGAGCCGAGCCGGGCGTTGCCGCGCTGCCGCCGAGGCCGAGATCAGCTGCGTTGTTGGGGGTCTTCTTGGATGCGCAGCCGGCAAGCGCCAACGAGGCTACGAGCGCGACCATCACGGGGTTTGCTGCTAGTTTTGCGATACGGCGCATACCGCCTCTCCTTCGCATTCGAGTGACTTCGTTGATCTGCCAGTAACCACATCTCGGTTAACCGGCACTCAAAAAACACGGTTAAAATTCGGTTCACGCATCCGGCGAGCCCCCTGAATGCGCATCCCTCTCACTGGCATGCAGCCAGATGACGACAAAGAGGCGAAATCTTGTCCGCCTCCCTGCCGCGGGCTATTTTAAGCCCGTATCCGGCCGAAAAAGCCGCGAATGGAGCGCAATTGCCACGCTCCATCCCTCATCAGCTTCAGTCGAGCAACGGCGACCAGGCCGGATCGGACCCGAAATTCGGGGTTGGTATCTGCTGCTCGTTACGCCCGGTCAGATCGACCGAATAGAGCTTCGGTCCGCCGGCACCCGGCGTTTCCTTCAGATACATGATCACCCGGCCGTTGGGGGCCCATGTCGGGCCTTCCTGGAGGAAGCCGGAGGTCAGGATGCGTTCACCAGAACCGTCCGTGCGCATCACGCCGATCTGGAACTGGCCGCCCGACTGCTTGGTGAAGGCCACCAGATCTCCGCGCGGCGACCACACCGGCGTGGAATAGGTACCCTCACCAAAAGAGATGCGCGTCTGGCCCGAACCGTCGGCTCCCATCACATAGATGTGAGGGCGACCACCCCGGTCGGAGGTGAAGACGATCTTCGAGCCGTCCGGCGAATAGGAGGGCGAGGTATCGATGGCATTGGAATTGGTGAGGCGCGTGGTGTTCCTGCTCCGCAGATCCATGGAATAGATGTTGGAGTTACCATCGTCGCGCATCAGGCTCATGATCACGCGCTGACCGTCCGGCGAGAAGCGCGGCGCGAAGGTCATGCCGGGGAAATTGCCGACGAGTTCGCGCTGTCCGGTCTCAAGCTGCAGCAGATAGACGCGCGGCTGTCCGCTCTCATAGGACATGTAGGTGATTTCCTGCCGGTTCGGCGAGAAACGCGGCGTCATCACGATGGAGCGTCCATCGGAGAGGAAGCGGGCATTGGCGCCGTCCTGATCCATGATCGCCAGCCGCTTCTTGCGCGCATTCTTGGCGCCCGATTCATCGATGAAAACGACGCGGGTGTCGAAATAGCCCTTTTCGCCGGTCAGCCGCTCATAGATCGCGTCGGCGATGATATGGGCGACGCGGCGGGTATTGGCGCCGTTGGCGAAGAACTGTTCGCCTGAAAGCTGCTGTCCGGCAAAGGTGTCCCACAGCCGGTATTCGGCGCGGATGCGGCCATCGCCTTCCTTGCTGACGCGGCCCGTGACCAGCGCCTGCGCATTGATCACCTTCCAGTCGTCGAAGCGCGGCGTCTGGTCGGGATTGGCGATCTTCTCGATGAAGGCGGCCTTGTCGATCGGCGCGAACAGGCCCGAGCGCTTCAGGTCGGCCTGAACGATGGAGGAAATCTCCGCACCGAGTGCGCCGCCCGCGAAATCGGTGATGGCGACGGGCAGCGGTTCGATCGTTCCCTTGTTGACGTCAATCTCCACCAGCGCGCTGGCGGGGCCGATGGCGAGCCCTGTGGCCGCACCGGCAAGGGCTGCGACCATCATGAGCGTCTTGAGCAGTGTCTTCATGCTTTCAGCCTCATTTGTTCCAGTCCGGCGATCAGAACATGTCGCTCGGGTCGAAATTGACCACCACTTCCGACCAGCTGTCATATTTGTCGGCAGGCAGGTTGAAGGGCGCGCATTTCTGAACCGCGCGCACCGCGGATTCGGCCGCCGTGCGGCCGGGCCCGGAGGCAGCGCCCCCGGCAATGATTTCCGGACGGCCTTCCAGAACGCCGGAGCGGTCGAGCCGGAATCGCACCGAAACCTTCAGCATGCCCGCATCATCGACACCGGCTGGAATGCTCCAGCAGCCGCCGAGCTTCTGGCGCAGGGCATCCATCTCGTTCTGTGACAGGCGATTGCCACTGGTTGTCTTCTTGCCGCCCAGCGAAGCCTGCTCCGTCGAGCGCTTGGCGCCGCCACCCGAAGGCTTGCGCTTGTCGAGCAGCGCGGCGATCTCATCGGCGTTGAAGTCCTTTTCGTCGGACTTCTGTGCTGCCGAGCTGTCCTTCGCCGGCTTCTCGGATGGCTTGCTATCCGAAGCTTTCGCTGTCTGTGTTTCAGCCGGCTTCGGCCGCGCCTGCGGAGCGGGTGCCCTGTCGGGCAGCGCGGACTGTTCCGTCGGCTTGTCTTCCGCCGCGATCGCTTCGGCAACGGCATCGGGCGTAACCGGCTCCGGCTTGGCCTCGGCGGGCTTCGGCTCCGCCGGCTTTGGCGCGGGCTCCGGCTCCTTCACCGGCTCGGGCTTGGGATCCGGCTTCGGCTCAGGCGGCTTGACGGGCTCGGGCTTCGGCTGCTCAACAGGCTTGGGCGGCTCGGCCGGAACCGGCTTCTCGTTCGGCGTCGGAGCAGGTGGGGGTGCGGAGGCATTGTCGACCGGGGTCGGCTTGGGGTCGGGCGTGACAGGCTTGTCGGTATCGACCATGTTCTCGCCGACCTCGCGGGCATCGGCGACGATATCCGGCCGCTTGGTGGGCATCGGCGCCGGCTTCTCGTTCATCGGCGCCTTTTTGTCGCCCTGCTGGATCTGCGTCAGCTCCTCCAGCGGCACGATGTCGACGGGCAGCGATTCCACTTCGCTCACTTCGAAGGCGGCAGGCGCCGACAACGACACCAGCCCGAAAGCCAGCATCGCCGCATGCAGAGCCAACGATGTGGTGAGGCTCGCCTTCAAGGTTACCGATCCTGTTCCTGAAGCGTGACGAGGCCGAGATTCTTGTATCCGGCCGCCGAAATGCGGGCCATGACCTGCATCACCGTGCCATAGTCGGCGGTCTTGTCGCCGCGCACATAGATGCGTTCCCCATAGCCGGTCTTGGCGATGGCTTCGAGCCGTGGCACCACCTCGTCGACCGCGATCTCGGTTTCCTGCAGATAGACCTGCCCCTTGTCGTTCACCGAAACGGTGATCGGCTGGGTGTCAGAATTCATCGGCCTGGCCTGCGTTTCCGGCAGGTCGATCGGCACGCCCACGGTGAGCAGGGGGGCTGCGACCATGAAGATGATCAGCAGCACCAGCATCACGTCCACGAAGGGCGTGACGTTGATTTCCGACATCAGCGTGTTGCGGCGACCGCGCCTTCCGCGTCCACCTCTGGCCCCGCCGCCCGTACCTACTGACATTCCCATTTAAAAAACCTCAGACTGCCCTGTTGCGCGATCAGATCTCACCGGTCAGGACCGGGCGACCTTCTCATCGATTTGGCGCGAGAGTATGGCGGAGAACTCGTCGGCGAAGCCTTCCATGCGTCCGGCAAGCTTGCCCGCGTCCGACGAAAGCTTGTTGTAGGCAATGACGGCGGGAATGGCCGCCATCAGGCCGATGGCCGTTGCCAGCAGCGCTTCCGCGATACCCGGCGCGACAACGGCCAGGCTGGTCGATTTGGAGCCGGCGATTGCCTGGAACGAGGTCATGATGCCGATGACCGTGCCGAACAGGCCGATGAAGGGCGCGGCGGAACCGATGGTGGCGAGGAAGCCGAGATTGCCTTCGAGGCGTTCCATCTCACGGGTCAGGGCAAGATCCATGGCCTTGTCGATGCGCATCTGCAGGCCGTGCGGCGACTTGGCGCCCTTCTCGAAGCTCTTCTTCCATTCGCGCATGGCGGCGACGAAGATCGAGCCCATGCCGCTGGTCTTGCGGTCCGACAGAGTGCGATAGAGTTCTTCCAGCGACTGGCCGGACCAGAATATCTGCTCGAAACGATTGAGCGCCGAGCGCATGCGGCCGTAGGAGACGATCTTTTCGAAGATGATCGCCCACGTCCACACAGACGCGCCGAGCAGGCCGATCATGACCAGCTTGACCACCCAGTTGGCCTGCATGAACAGGGCCCAGATCGACAGATTCGCCGCCGGTTCGGCAAGAGCGATATTTTCCATCCAAACGTTCCTTAAAACTTCACGGGCGCTGGGCGTCCGCCGGCCCACGACGCTTTAACCCTTCATGGTCCAGCGCGCCGAACCTCGCCGCAAATGCCTGCGATCAGCGCCGTTTGCGGCCTTGTCGCGGCAAATGTTGGTAAAAGGAAGGCGCGCCGATTCCTTCGATTTTCATCGAAACCTTCATGAACCGTTATGGTTAAGGATGCGTTAGAACAACGCCGTTTCCGGCGCGACAGGATCTCTTTTTCTCATGCCGGGTTTCCGGCACGATCTTGCCTGAAATGGCGGCCGGTTTTCGGAATGTTGTTCTCAGCCGCAAGATGCGCTGCGCAGATCAGCCGATATCTTCTGTGGTGCCGGCGGAACATTTGTGCCCACCGGCCGCGGAATTTTCAGGATTTCGGCATGAAGGCCGCGATCCAGTCCTTCGGAAACCGGCGCGGACGGCCGTTCTCGCCGATGATGGCGGCCTCCACCCGCGCCTCCACCAGCAGTTCCTCGCCCCGCCTGAGCTGCTGGGCCATGGTGATGCGCGCGCCCGACACGTCTACCGTGCGGGTCTCCACCGTCAGCATGTCGTCGATGCGGGCGGGCGCGCGGAAATCGATCTCCATGCGCCGCACGATCCAGACGATCTTTTCTCCGCCTTCACCAGCAGCAAGCGCCGTGTGATGAACGCCGACCAGTCGCAGGAAGTCCGAACGCCCACGCTCGAAAAACTCCAGATAGCGCGCATGATAGACGACGCCGGAGAAATCGGTATCGGCATAGTAGACGCGCGCCAGCAGCCGGTGGCCGAATTCCGTGAGTTCTCCGGAAAGGGCTGCTTCCTGTGCCGCAAGTGACGGTCTTTGGCTGGTCATTGCCCTACCTTTCTGTTGGTTCATCCGTACCACACCACATGCTGCGTCGCAGAAAGTGGCTCGCAGAGCCTCTCCTGCAGGAAAACAGGCAGCAGCGGCAGGCCTGCCAGAACAGTCCGGCTCAGTTCCACCCAGCGAAATTCCAGCATTGTCCCGCCATCCTCGACACGGTGCACGATCTCCGCGCAGGAGAAGGGAAACGCCTCCGGCAGATCCATGGCGTAATAAAAGGCAAGTTCATGACATTCCTTGCCTGACAGCCCGAAGAAATTCTCCACTGTCCACAACAGCGCGCCGATGGCCGGCTCGACCCCAAGCTCCTCATGCATTTCGCGCGCCAGTGCGGCCGCCGTCGTCTCGCCGATCTCCACCCGGCCGCCCGGCAGGACCCAGAAATCGTCCGCCTCGGCGCGGTGGACAAGCAGATGTCCGTCGCGGAGGGCAACGCCGGCAACCCTGAAGTTGAACCGCCGGGCGCCTTGGTCCAGCGTCACCATCCTGCGTGGGTCCGTGGTCATTCGTCCTCGAACAGGCCGATCTGCTGCTGGGCAATGTCGCGCGGCGCTTCCAGCCCCAGATGCCGCCAGGCATTGGCCGTCAGCACGCGCCCGCGCGGCGTGCGCTGGATGAAGCCCTGCTGGATCAGATAGGGCTCGATAATGTCTTCGATGGCGTCGCGCGGCTCCGAAAGGGCTGCCGCGATGGTTTCGATGCCGACCGGGCCGCCGCCGAAATTGCCGGCGATCATGGTGAGGTAGCGGCGGTCGAGCGCATCGAGACCGAGGCTGTCGACCTCCAGCCGCAGCAGGGCCTCGTCGGCAATCTTGCGGTTGACCGTTTCCGCGCCGGCCACGGTCGCGAAATCGCGCACCCGTCGCAGCAGCCGCCCGGCGATGCGCGGGGTGCCCCGCGCCCGGCGCGCGATCTCGACAGCGCCGTCGTCGCTCATCGGCAGGGTGAGCAGGCGCGCGCCACGCCGCACGATCAGCTCCAGCTCAGCGACCGTGTAGAAATTGAGCCGCACCGGAATGCCGAAACGGTCGCGCAGCGGATTGGTGAGCAGGCCGAGCCGCGTCGTCGCGGCCACCAGCGTGAACCGGGCGAGGTCGATCTTGACCGAGCGCGCCGCCGGTCCCTCGCCGATGATCAGGTCGAGCTGGAAATCCTCCATCGCCGGATAGAGGATTTCCTCCACCGCCGGGCTGAGGCGATGGATCTCATCGATGAACAGCACGTCACGATCTTCGAGATTGGTGAGCAGCGCCGCCAGATCGCCGGCCTTGGCGATCACAGGGCCGGAGGTAGAGCGGAAATTCACGCCCATCTCGCGCGCCATGATCTGGGCGAGCGTGGTCTTGCCCAATCCTGGCGGGCCGACGAACAGCACATGGTCAAGCGCGTCGCCACGCCCCCTCGCCGCCTCGATGAACACTTTCAGGTTGGCGCGCGCCGCCGCCTGCCCGACGAAATCGTCAAGCGTTTGCGGCCGCAGCGTCTGCTCGGCATCCTCGCCCCGCTTTTCGGAGGAGATCAGGCGATCATCGGAACTCATGGTGCCGTCCTGCCATGACGCGATATCGGGAACAAGTCAGCGATCACCGTGCCAGTTCCTTCAGGCCAAGACGGATGAGCTTTGCCGAATCGGCGTCTTCGCCGGCGGATTTCAGCGCGGCGGCCACCGCATTGGCGGCAATGTCACGCCCGTAGCCGAGATTGACCAGCGCCGAAACCGCGTCGGCAATCGGCGCAGGCGCCACGCCCTCGCCCAGTTCCTGCTTGAGCCCGATGGTGCCGGCGGCCTCGCCGGCAAAGGCAGGCGCCTTGTTCTTCAGTTCGGTGACGATGCGCTCGGCCACCTTCTTGCCGACGCCGGGGGCACGGCTGACCATGGCGATGTCGCGCAGCGCGATGGCGTTGGCCAGGTCCGAAGGGCTGAGCGTCGACAGGACCGACATCGCCACCTTGGCGCCGACGCCGGGCACATGCGTGGACAGCAGCCGGAACCAGTCGCGCTCCAGCGCCGAGCTGAACCCGAACAGGCGGATCATGTCCTCGCGCACCACCGTTTCGATGAACAGCACAACGGCCTCGCCCGGCCCGGACATAGAGGCCAGCGTCCGCGCCGAGCAGAAGGCGACATAGCCGACGCCATGCACATCGACGACGCAATGATCCTCGCCGATCTCGTCCAGCGTGCCCTTCAGCTTGCCGATCATGATCCCCGCCCGTCCCTGCTATGCAATCTGCTTCAGCCTGTATGCCACGCTTTGCCGGTGATGGGCATGGCAGATGGCGATGGCGAGCGCATCGGCCGCATCATGGGTGTCGAACACCGCCTTGGGCATCAGCACCTTGACCATCATGTGGATCTGCTTCTTGTCGCCATGGCCGACGCCGATCACCGCCTTCTTGACCGCATTGGGCGCATATTCGGCCACCGGCAGGCCGGCCAGCGCCGGGACCAGCATGGCAATGCCGCGCGCCTGTCCGAGCTTCAGCGTCGCCGTCGCGTCCTTGTTGACGAAGGTCTGCTCCACCGCCGCCTCATGCGGCATGGCCTCATGCAGCACCTTCGACAGTCCGTCATGAAGCTGGCACAGACGCGACGCGAGCGTCGCCTTGTCGTCCGAGCACACGGAACCGGAGGCGACGAAGCGCAGCGAATTGCCGAGGCTTTCGACAATGCCCCAGCCGGTGCGCCGCAGCCCCGGGTCGATGCCGATGATCCGAATCGTTTCCGCCATGATTGCCCACTCTATTCACCGGCGGCAGACTTGCCAGCGAAATGTGAACAAACCAGAAACGAAAAGCGCGTCAGCCGCGCGCGAAAGCCGTGTTGAGCAGCGATATCTGGTCGAACACCGGGCTGCCGCGCTCAAGACCCTGCGGCAGCGCATCGCCATAGACTTCCTCGTCCATGCGCCGCACCAGCGATTGCAGACGCAGCGAACGGCGCACCAGATCGACGAATTCGACCGGCAGCTCGCTCCAGCCTTCCGCATCCTCATGCGCCGAGACGGTGTCGAGACGCACCTTGGCCTTTTCGGCCGCCACCTGATCGCGCGTCATCTCGCCGGAATTGGCGGCGCGCTGAAGCAGCAGCCAGGAGGCGATCTGCATGAGGCGCGTCGTCAGCCGCATCGATTCGGCCGCATAGAGGGTCGCCGCCAGCCGGGTCAGCTTCTTCGCCTCGGTGCGCCCGCGCGAATCCAGATATTCGGCGGCCTGTTCAACCAGCCCCATGCCTTCATTGTACAGCGGCTGGAAGGATTGCGAGAAAATGCGGCGCTCGGCCAGCCTGATCGTGTTCCCGCTTTCCTGTGAAGATCGATTCATGATGCACCCTGGTCACCTGCAGAAGCGATTCGCCCCTGCAGCATGACTGCCACCCTATAAGGCTTCCGAGCCGGAAAATGCGCTTCAGAGCTTCGCAAGGCAAGCTTATACTTAATAAAGGGTTAATATGAACAGGCTGCGTGCCAAAATCGGCACACCGGCCATTCCCTGGCCTGAGAAGAAAAAAAGAGCCGCGGGTAAGGCGGCTCTCAGAAGTTAACAGGGAGGCGTCAAACAAAGTGGCTCCAACCACTCGGTAAGAATCCAGATCACTGGATGCACATAGTAAACAGCTGTAAAGCTTAATGCCCGGTTAACGGGGCCCGATTTCTGCTCGAAAAACCCTTCCGCAGCGGCATAGCAGGCTTGTATTTCAGCGTCTTCGCTATGCATTGCCTCAGGCAGCGACCTGTTCAAGACAGCTGCTTTGCTCTATGCCCCATTGCCACCAATTTCGCCCTGCATAGGGCAGATCGAAACCGGAAACGCCATGAACACCCAATCGCCTCCCGAACGCTGCCGTCTTGTCCTGATCGCCATGCCCGGCACCGATGCCGGACGGCTTCAGGCCGCACTTGAAGGCGGCGATGTGGCATCGGTGATCTTCGTGCAGGGAACGCTCGACGATTCCGCATTTCAGCGCGTCGCCGCAGACCTCGTGCCAGTCGCGCAGAATGCAGGTGCGGCCGCCGTCATCGCCGGCGACAGCCGCGTGGCCGACCGGGTCAGGGCGGATGGCGTCCATGTCGAAGCAGCCCCTGCGGAACTCGCCGACACGATCGAACGCCTGCAGGAGCGCATGATGGTCGGCACGGGCGGGGTCAAGACGCGCGATGCCGCGCTGGAGCTTGGCGAGGCTGGCCCCGATTACATGTTCTTCGGCCGTTTCGGCTATGACAATGACCCGGTGCCTCATCCGCGCAATCTGGGGCTTGGCGCATGGTGGGCGGAGATGGTGGAAATTCCCTGCATCGTGATGGGCGGTTCCGAAATCGCCTCGGTGACGGAAGTGGCCGCGACCGGCGCCGAATTCGTGGCGCTGTCCGCCGCCATCTTCGCCGAAGGCGCTGATCCGCGTGCGGCTGTCGCAGAAATCAACGCATTGCTCGACGCCAACGCGCCGCGCTTCGGGGAATGAACCATGGCAAGGCGGGTGGCACTGGCTGTGATGATCTTTTGCGCAGGCCACGTCGCCGCGCATGCGGCCGAGACGCCGGCCGACGCCGCTTCCACCCGTGAAACCACCAGCAAGGTGGATGAAACAGCCAAAGGCGACCGCCAACTGCCGCAACCTGCCGACGACAAGGCCGTCTTGCCCGCTCTCGATCCGGCTCGCTTCGGCAAGCTGACCGATGATGCCTATGGCGCCTATCAGCGGGGCCTCTACCAGACCGCCTACAACCTCGCCCTACCCCGGGCGCAGAATGGCGACCCGGCCGCCCAGACGCTGGTGGCGGAACTGCTGGCACGCGGAATGGGCGTTCCCCTCAACGCCAAGGAAGCCGCGAAATGGTATGCGGCCGCGGCCGAGCGCGGCATCCCGGAGGCGCAGTTCCAGTATGCGCTGATGCTGCTCGACGGCGATTTCGTTCCGAAGGATGAAAAGCAGGCCCATGCGCTGATGCAGGCGGCAGCCGAGGCCGGCAATGCGCTTGCCCAGTTCAATTTCGCCCAGCTTCTGGTCAAGGAAAATCCGGGCGATCTCTCCCGCGCGGTGACCTATTACGAGCGTGCCGCGGAAGCCGGCCTTGCCGATGCCCAATATGCGCTGGCGCAGGCCTATGCCAACGGTGTGGGCGGCAAGGCGCATGACGATGCGAAAGCGCGCAGCTTCCTCGAAAAGGCCGCGCGTCAGAATTTCGACACCGCCCAGCTCGATCTCGCGCAATGGATGATCGAGGGTCGCGGCGGCGAGCGCGACTACAAGGAAGGTTTTGGCTGGATGCAGGTGGCTGCGCGCGGCGGCAATGTCGCCGCCCAGAACCGGCTGGCCAAGCTCTATGTCGCCGCCCTCGGCACCGATCCCGACCCGATCCTCGCCGCTGGCTGGTACATCGTTGCACGCCGCGCCGGGCTCATCGACCGCGAGATGGAAGACTATCTCGAAGGCCTGACCGACGAGCAGATGAAGGAAGCGGTGCAGAAGGCCAACCGCCTGCCCTGATGCCCGCCATTCGGCCCTGATGCGGGCGACGCACCCGCTGCGACGGCCTTTCTCTTGCTTCGGAACGCGATTTGTGGTCTTGGAAACGCCAACCGCACGCCCCTTTGCCGGCGCCCATTCCACAGATCCGGAGACCTCACAGACATGGCCCGCTCCGCCATATTAAACGTCATGGTTCAGGCTGCCATGAAGGCCGGCCGCTCGCTTTCGCGCGATTTCGGCGAGGTGCAGAACCTGCAGGTCTCGCTCAAGGGACCGGGTGACTATGTCAGCCAGGCCGACCGCAAGGCCGAAGACATCATCTACACCGAGCTTTCCAGGGCCCGCCCCGGCTACGGCTTCCTGATGGAAGAACGCGGCGCGGTGGCCGGTGACGACGACCAGCACCGCTGGATCGTCGATCCGCTCGATGGCACCACCAACTTCCTCCACGGCATCCCAATCTTCTCCATCTCGATCGCGCTGGAGCGTCAGGGCCAGCTGGTCGCCGCCGTCATCTACAACCCGGCCATGGATGAGCTCTACACCGCCGAGCGCGGCGGCGGGGCCTTCATGAACGACCGCCGGCTGCGCGTCGCCGCCCGCACGAAGCTCTCGGATGCCGTGGTCGGCTGCGGCATTCCGCATCTCGGCCGCGGCCATCACGGCAACTTCCTTGTCGAGCTGCGAAACGTCATGAACGAAGTGGCGGGCGTGCGCCGTATGGGCTCTGCCGCCCTCGACCTTGCCTATGTGGCGGCGGGACGCATGGACGGCTATTGGGAAACCGGCCTTTCGGCATGGGACATCGCCGCCGGCCTTCTGCTGGTGCGCGAGGCGGGCGGCTTCGCCTCCGAACCGGATGGCGGTCAGGACATGCTCGACAGCGGCAATGTCGTCGCCGGTAACGAGACCATCCACCGCGCGCTAGTCAAAACGCTTTCAAGGCCCGTCTCGTCACGCTGACACCATCCGGCTCCATGCGGCCTGCGGCGGACTGAACAGCCGCCGCATCGGCCCGTCTGCCGGCGCGGTCACCAGCGCCACCAGCACCGACAGCGTTGCCAGCACCGGCAGGAGCAGAACCTGCGGGATGAATGCCGGCGCGCCGGAAGCCACGAACGCCATCACCACCAGCCCGTGGAGCAGATAGATGGCCAGCGAGCGCTCGCCAAGCCAGCCGAGCATCGCTGCCCGCGCCGGCACGAGAGCCGCGAAACCCACAGCCGCCGCACCGCCCAGCGCCATCAGGCCAAGACGCGCGATCGCCGGATAATCGGCATCGGCAGCACCGCTCGCATAGGCGCGGCTGCCGGTGAGCGCACCGGCATTGAGACCCAGCTTCCACCAGAAAAGCACGGCTCCCACGCAGCCGACAAACATCAGCGCGAAGGCAGCCGGATGCCGCCGCGCGGCAGCGACGAGCTGCGCGCCATAAAGATGGCCGAGCACGAAGAAGGGCAGGAAATAGAGCGTGCGGGAGAGGCTCAGCGTATAGCCGATGCCATCGTCATATCCGGCCGCCACCGCCACCACCACGGCTGCCAGCAGCCCCGCAGGGGAGGCGAACAGCGGCAGCACAAGACGCCAGATGACCATGCTGGCGATGAACCACAGCAGCCAGTAAGGCGTGAGCAGCGAATATTCATACCAGCCTGTCAGCCGGCTGGCGCCGATATAGACAAGCTGGAAGACGGCCAGCGGCAGGATCAGTGTCCACACGATCTTGCGATAGTCGCGCCCTTCAAGCCTGTCACGGGCGAACATGCCGGACAGAAAAACGAAAAGCGACATATGAAAACTGTAGATGCCGATATAGACCGCCTGCAGCAATTCAGAGCCTGAGGAAGGCCCCTCGATCATATGTCCGAAGACGACAAGAAGTATTCCGGCACCCCTGAGGGCATCGATATGGCTATTGCGGAATGTGTTTACTGGATTCATGAGTGGCGGCGCGCATCCGTGTCTTTTCTCTCGAAAGCCCCTCCCGCCATCACCGATTCGACTGCTTCAGCATAATTTGGAGATGGGCGAGAGTGTGGCACGGCCGCATAATCCTCTCATCTCGACGGCGCGGCTTCCAATTTCGCCGTAAATCCGATTAGATCGCCGCGCGTCCATCCGGACGCACAAAGGACGATCTAAATTATTGATGGAGCATCGGAATAACCGAAAACCGGATTCCACTTTTCGGTCCGATGCTCTAGAGTTGCCGCCAGCGCGCAGAAACGAAATGGAAGACGGATGGCCCTGCTCAGATCGTTCGGCATAGGCGGCGGCTCGGATGTGCTGAGCTATGATCCCCACAAGCTTTCCAGCCCGCAGGTGTTCCTGCTCACCATGGTCATCTTTCTGGGGCTGGTCGGCTTCATCGCCATCGTTCTGTCCCGCCAGATCCACTCGGCCTTTTCCACCAATCCCGGCCTGAACGGCCTGATCCTCGGCGTGCTCATCGTCGGCATATTGCTCGCTTTCGCGCAGGTCGGCCGCCTGTTTCGCGAGGTTCGGTGGGTGAACTCCTTCCGCGCCGGCGTGGAAGCCACCGACCCCGTCCTGCTGGCGCCGATGAAGGCGATGCTTGGCCGCTCGTCGGCGATCGCCGTTTCCACCAGCTCCATGCGCACCATGCTGGATTCGATCGCCACCCGGCTCGACGAAACCCGCGACACCTCGCGCTACCTCGTCGGCCTTCTGGTGTTTCTCGGCCTGCTCGGCACCTTCTGGGGCCTTCTGGAAACCATCGGTTCGATCAGCGACACGATCCAGTCGCTCGATCCCGGCACCGGCGACTCGGCCTCGGTTCTGGAAGCGCTGAAGCAGGGGCTGTCCGCGCCGCTGTCCGGCATGGGCACGGCCTTTTCCTCCTCGCTGTTCGGTCTCTCCGGCTCGCTGGTTCTGGGCTTCCTCGACCTTCAGGCCGGCCGCGCGCAGAACCGTTTCTACACCGAGCTGGAAAACTGGCTGTCCTCGGTCACGGACCTCTCCTCCGACCTCGCCGGCCCCGAAAACGGACGCAGCGCCGGCACCACCGACGAGCTTCGCGCCCTGTCGGAGCGGCTGCGCTCTTTGCAGGAAAGCAACGGCTCCAACCCGCGCACGGCAGCCGCCATGGCCAATCTGGCCGACGGCATTGCCGGGCTGGTCAAGAACATGCGCTCCGAACAGCAGATCATGCGCGACTGGGTGGAAGCCCAGTCCGACGAGCAGCGCGCCATGCGCGAAACGCTGGAGAAGATCGCCTCCGCCCTCGATACCCAGAAGGGAGGGAAGTGAGGTGGCTCTGGGGCGCGGACGCCGCAGCTATCGCCATATCGACTACTGGCCGGGCTTCGTCGATGCGCTGTCGACGCTGCTGCTCGCCATCATGTTCCTGCTTTCGGTGTTCGTGCTGGCGCAGTTCCTGCTCAGCCGCGAGATTTCCGGCAAGGACGAGGCCCTCAACCGCCTCAACGCGCAGATCAACGAGCTGACCCAGTTGCTCGCTCTGGAAAAGGGCAACACGCAGGACGCGCAGGATGCGCTGGCCAACCTGCAGGCTTCGCTGTCCGCGTCGGAAGCCGAAAAGAGCCGGCTTGAGCAATTACTGGCCGCCGGTACAGGGGCCGGAAGTGCCGCCACCGCCCGCGCTGACAAGCTGGAGGGCGAGCTCGACAGCGAGCGCCAGATCAGCCAGCGCGCGCTGTCGCAGGTGGAGCTGCTCAACCAGCAGATTTCAGCCCTGCGCCGCCAGATCGCCGCCCTTGAACAGGCGCTCGACGCATCGGAAGCGCGCGACCGCGAATCCAACACCAAGATCGCCGATCTCGGCCGGCGGCTGAACGTGGCGCTCGCCCAGCGCGTGCAGGAGCTGAACCGCTACCGTTCCGATTTCTTCGGCCGCCTGCGCGAGATCCTCGCCGACCGCGAGAATATCCGCATCGTCGGCGACCGCTTCGTGTTCCAGTCGGAAGTGCTGTTCCCGCTCGGTTCGGACCAGATCAACGAGGCAGGTCAGGGCGAGATGAAGAAGCTCGCCGATGCCATCATCGAGTTGCAGAAGGAGATCCCGCCCGAGATCAACTGGGTGCTGCGCGTCGACGGCCACACCGACGACCGGCCGCTCTCCGGCACCGGCCGCTTCCGCGACAACTGGGAGCTTTCCGCCTCGCGCGCCATCTCCGTGGTCAAGTTCCTGATCGCGAACGGCGTGCCCGCCAACCGGCTGGTCGCCGCGGGCTTCGGCGAGTACCAGCCGCTCGACGAAGGTGCCACGCAGGAAGCGCGCGACCGCAACCGTCGCATAGAACTGAAGCTGACCGAGCGATGAGATCGACGCCGGTCAGTCAGCGCTGCCGGGCGGTCTGATCGCCAGCGTTGCGGCAAGACGCTCCCATGTCGCGGCCTCGAACTCTGCCGGCCATTCCTCGCCCCACAATCGTGCGAGCCTGCGGGCGCGTGGCAGATAGGCTTCTGCATAAAGAAGATGCGCGTCTATCAGCGCCTGCCTTTCGGGCGCCGGCAGCGGCAACGAGATCAGCACTTGCTTCTGTTCCCCGGTGATCAGCCGGTTGAGATGCAGAATCCCGCCCCTGTGTGGCGCGCCGGTCTCCCCGATCATCAGGTCGACGAGCAGGTTGCGCAGCAGGAACACGCCCAGCACGCCGTTGAGATATTCCTCCCGCCCGAGCGCAAGCGGCAGCAGGCCGAGAATGCGGATGAACTCCTCGAACTGGTAGCGTGCGCGTTTCGGATCAGGGCCTGTTGGTGGCAACGATTCGGGCAATGTCGCGAATATCCCGTCATGATCGAACAGAACTTTGAGGCTGTCCTTTGCATGGCCGGCCATCTGGTCCGGTTTCAGGATCACCACATCGGTTCGCAGCCAGTCCCGCGTGATCGCGTTGACCAGCGATGGCCTGACCTGTCGGTCCCACCAAAGGACGATCTTTCCAGTACGGCTCACCGCCTTCTTCCACAAGGCGGCGACATCGTCCGAAGGGCCGTCCGACGCCACCATGACGAAATCGATATCGCTGTAGGCGTCTTCGAGGCCGGCGCCATAGCTGCCGCCAAGGAACAAGGCCCTTATCGACGGCTCGCTCCGCAGCTCCCGGACGATCGCATCGATTGCAGCGGCGGGTTCCATGTCAGCGATTGTATGCCGGAAAGAGCGGTGAGGAAACTGTCCCTCTCGTTGGCTGCTCTGCCGGATATCAACCCGGATCAGCCACCATCTCCCTGATCCGCGCGCTCATCGCGTGCATGCAGGACATGGTCGATCAGGCCCCATTCCAGTCCTTCCTCCGCCGTCATGAAATGATCGCGGTCGAGCGCTTGCTCCACTTCCGCGTAGCTGCGCCCGCAATGGTCGGCGTAAAGCTGCGTCATGCGCCGCTTGGTCCGCTGGATTTCCTCGGCATGGATGAAGATGTCGGAGGCCTGCCCCTGAAAGCCACCGGACGGCTGGTGGACGAGCAGGCTGGCATTGGGCAGCGCCGCGCGATGGCCGGGCGCCCCCGCCATCAGCAGGAACGAACCCATGGAGCGGGCCGTGCCCATGCACAGCGTGTGCACTGGGGCGCGGATGTAGCGCATGGTGTCGTACATGGCGAGGCCACTGGTCACCACGCCGCCCGGCGAATTGATGTAGAGATGGATCGGCTTCTTCGGGTTCTCCGATTCCAGGAACAGCATCTGCGCGCAAACCAGAGCCGAAACCGTATCGTTGACCTCGCCATTAAGGAAGATGATCCGTTCCCGCAGCAGGCGCGAGAAGATGTCGAACGACCGCTCTCCGCGGCTCGACTGCTCTATGACCATAGGGACGAGCTGCATCGTTTCGCGCATCGGCGAACTCCATTTTTTCAGTGATTGGGAGACGATCTGGAAAACGTCAGGCGGCGCGCATGACGGGCATTCCGTTGCTGTTGGCCGCCTGCGTCCGACTGGCCGGCTGCGCTTCGGCAAGCCGGTGGATGACGCGCAGGCTGGTGCCGCCATCCGCATTGGCGGCGATGCGGAACGTCACCGTGCTTTCAAGGAAGGGCGGCGCGGAGTCGCGCATGCGGTAGCGCACTTCCGCGCCGGGTGTGACGGTTTCTGCCTGCGGATCGGCCAGATCCGTGCCCGGCAGCCATTGCTCGCGGAACTGCGACAGGCTGATCGCCCGCCAGACCTTTTGCGGCGGTGCATCCAGCTCGTAAGTCTGGTCGATGCCGGCATCCTGCTCGTCGATCGGTGCGTCGCTCATTGATCCATATCCTTCAACAGGTCGCGCAGGCCATCGATGCGCGCCGGCCAGTAATTGCGGTATTTCGCCATCCAGCGCGCCATAGCCATCAACCCTTCGGGATCGACCTCATAGTTGACGAAGCGCCCCTGCCGCTCCTCGCGCACCAGCCGGGCGCCACGCAGCACGCCGAGATGTTGCGACATCGCCGGCTGGCTGATCGCCATGCCTTCGCGCAGCGCGCTGGCGTTCATGCTGCCGCCCGCCAGCTTCTCGAAGATGGCGCGGCGGGTAGGATCGGCCAGCGCGCGGAATATCTCGTTCTCGTTCATGCCATCACATAAGCATACACTTATCTGATTCGCAAGCGCCCATAACGGCCCGCATGTCGTCCCCTCTTGCCAGCCGCGCCGCATTCCTGTCCCCTGCCCTTCGTTACAGAATCAGGACTGCAGAATGTCGTTTCAGAAGCTCGATGATCTTTGCCGCCGGCTCGAAGCGCTCGAACATGCGCTGGCCATACTGGGCGCCGACGAGGCCACGCACATGGCCGTGGGCGGCGGCGAAAAGCGCGCCGAGGCCATGGCTACCCTTTCAGGCCTGTATCACCGACAGGCGACCGCACCCGAAATCGGCGACTGGATCGCCGCTGCCGAAACCGAGGCGCTGAACGAGGACCAGACGGCGGCGCTACGCGAATTCAGGCGCCACCACACCAACCTCACCTGCCTGCCGGCCGAATTCGTCGAGCGCCAGACAGCGGCGCGCCTGCGCTGCGAGCAATTGTGGCGCGACCTGCGTGCAAAAGGCGACTGGGCGAGCTTCCAGCCGGCACTTGAGGGAGTCGTCGCGCTGGCGCGCGAGGAAGCCGCCATGCGCGCCGAGGTGCTGGGCCTTTCCCCCTATGATGCGCTGATGGAGCAATATGATCCCGGCAACCGCGCCGCCGACATCACCCCGGTCTTCACCGACCTCAAGGCGTTCCTGAAGGATTTCGTGCCACAGGCACTCGATGTGCAGGCCGGACGGCTTGCAAAGCGTCCTCTCAAGCCGCTTTCCGGCACCTATGCGATCGAGAAGCAGCGGGCGCTCGGCCTCGCCATGATGGAGGCGGTCGGCTTCGACCTGACGCGCGGCAGCCTGTCGGTCTCGCACCACCCGTTCTGCGGCGGCGTGCCGAGCGACGTGCGCATCACCACGCGCTACCGCACCACCGAGTTCCTGTCGGCGCTGATGGGCATATTGCACGAGACCGGCCATGCGCTCTACGAGCAGAACCTGCCGCGCGACTGGTCGCACTGGCCGCTCGGCAAGGCGCGCGGCATGGCCATCCATGAAAGCCAGAGCCTGTTCGTGGAAAAGCAGATCGGCCGCAACCCCGCCTTCTGGCGCTGGGCGCTGCCGGTGGTGGACAGCCATCTCGGCGAAAGCTGGTCGCTGGACGACATCCTGCCTCACGTCCATCAGGTCGGGCGCGGGCTGATCCGCGTCGATGCCGACGAGGTGACATATCCGCTGCATGTCATCCTGCGCTACGAGCTGGAGCAGGAGCTGATTTCCGGCAAACTCGACGTCGCCGACATTCCGCAGGCATGGGATGCGCGCATGCGCGATTATCTTGGTCTTTCCACCATCGACAATCCGGGCGACGGACCGATGCAGGACGTTCACTGGCCGGGCGGCGCCTTCGGCTATTTCCCCTCCTACACGCTGGGCGCGATGATGGCGGCGCAGCAATGGGCAGCCCTTGTGCGCGAACACCCGGACACGGATGAGGCCATCGCCAAAGGTGATTTCTCGGCTGTCAACGAATGGCGCCGCACCCGCATCTGGGCGCAGGGGTCGCGCTGGTCGACGCCGGACCTGATGCAGCGCGCCACCGGCGAAAAGCTCGACGCGCGCCACTTCATCGCCCATCTGCAAAAGCGCTATGGCGGCCAGGGAGAGCCTTAATGGACCTTACCAATCAGGACATCGAAGACCTCGTGGGCTTCCGCCGCGAGCTGCACCGCTTCCCCGAAATCTCCAACGAGGAGAAGGAGACGGCTGAGCGCGTGGTCGCCTTTCTGGCCGACACGGGCGCCGACGAGATGCTGACCGGACTGGGCGGCCATGGCGTCGCCCTCGTCTATGACAGCGGAAAACCCGGCCTCACACTTCTCTTCCGCGCCGAACTGGATGCCCTGCCCATCGCCGAGATTTCGGACATTCCGCATCGCTCGACCATCGAGGGCAAGGGCCATATGTGCGGCCATGACGGCCATATGGCGATCCTCGCAGCCCTTGGCCGCCTCTTCGGACGGCAACGGCCGGCAAGCGGCCGCGTGGTGCTGATGTTCCAGCCCGCCGAGGAAACCGGCGACGGCGCGGCCGGCGTGGTGGCCGATCCGCGCTATGCGCTGATCCGGCCCGATTTCGCCTTCTCGCTGCACAATCTGCCCGGCACTGCGCTGGGGCACGTCCGCCTGCGCGAGGGCGTCGTCAACTGCGCCTCGCGCGGCCTGCGCATCACGCTGGAAGGCAGGACCGCCCATTCCTCCATGCCGGAAAGCGGCGTTTCGCCGATGCTTGCTGTAAGCCGGCTGATGCCACGGCTGGCAGCACTCGGCGGCGGCTCCTTCGACAGCGATGACTTCTCGATGGCCACCGTCACCCATCTGCGCATGGGCGAGCCCGTCTTCGGCGTCGCCCCCGGCCATGCTGAGATCCGCGTGACCCTGCGCACGAGGCAGGATGCACGCATGGGGGGCCTGTGCGCTGCGGCCGAAGCGATGGTGCGCGAGGAGGCAAAGGCAGAAGGGCTGCAATGCAGCTTCGACTATCACGAGATCTTCGTCGCCAGCCTGAACGAGCCTGAAGCGGCAGCACTTCTGGCGGCCGCGCTCGACGCCGAAAACGTGCCCCATGACGAGGCTGAGCTGCCGATGCGCGCATCCGAGGATTTCGGCATTTTCGGCCACACATCGAAATCGGCGATGCTCTATCTCGGCTCCGGCGTCGACCGCCCGAACCTGCACAATCCCGATTACGATTTTCCCGACGAGCTGATCGCCATCGGCGCGCGGATTTTCATGCGCACCGCGCGCGCACTTCTGGGATAAGCGGCCGCGCTACTCCGCCGCCCCTTCCAGAATACCCGCACCGGCATCGAACTGGAGACTGGCAAGCTCGGCATAGAGGCCGCCTTTGGCAACAAGGCTGCGGTGCGTGCCTTCCTCCACGATCCGGCCCTCATCCATGACGAGGATGCGGTCGGCTTCCAGCACGGTGGCCAGACGGTGGGCGATGACCAGCGTGGTGCGCGCGCGCATCAGCATCGACAGCGCCTCCTGCACCAGCGTCTCGCTGGCGGCGTCGAGCGCCGAGGTCGCCTCGTCGAGCAGCAGGATCGGCGCATCGCGCAGGATGGCGCGGGCAATGGCGATGCGCTGGCGCTGGCCGCCGGACAGCGTCACGCCGCGTTCGCCCACCTGCGTATCATAGCCGCGCTCCAGCCTGAGGATGAATTCCTCCGCCTGCGCCGCCCGTGCCGCAGCCTCGATCTCGGCGTCGGTGGCATCGGGCCGCCCGAAGGCGATGTTGTCGCGCACGCTGGCGGCGAAGATCGTCACCTCCTGCGGCACGATGGCCATGCGCGCGCGCAGCGCCTGCGGGTCCGCTTCGCGCACATCGATCCCGTCGACCGCGATCGCGCCGCCGGCGACATCATAAAAACGCTGGATCAGCGAGAACACCGTGCTCTTGCCGGCACCCGAAGGGCCGACGATCGCCACCGTCTCGCCCGGACGCACGGCGAAGCTGAGATCGTGCAGCGCAGAGCGATTGGGGCTGGCCGGATAGGCGAAGGAAACATGTTCGAAGGCGATTTCACCGCGTGCTGGAACCGGCAACGACTTTGGATGGGCCGGGGCCTTGATGCCCGGCTCCTCCTCCAGAAGCTCGGTCAGCCGCTCGGCAGCGCCCGCGGCTTGAGAAAGCTCGCCCCAGACCTCCGACAGCGCGCCCAGCGCGCCGGCGGCGAACACCGAATAGAGCAGGAATTGGCCGAGCGTGCCGGGTGTCATCGCACCGGTCAGCACATCGCGCGAGCCGAACCACAGCACCGCCACCACGGACGCGAAGATGATGAAGATCGCCACGAAGGTGAGCATGGCGCGCGCCAGTATGGAGGCGCGGGCGGCGTTGAAGGCGGCCTCCACCGCCGCGCGGAAGCGGGACGTGACCAGCCCTTCATTGGTGAAGGATTGCAGCGTGCGCACCGCGCCGATCTGCTCGCCGGCATAGGCATTGGCGGCAGCCAGCATGTCCTGCGCGGCGCGCGAGCGCCCGCGCACGGAGCGGCCGAAGGCAACCAGCGGCACGATCACCAGCGGAATGGCGGCGATGACGAGACCGGACAGCTTGGGGCTCGTCACCACCATCATGGCAAGCGCCCCGAACCCCAGAATGATGTTGCGCAGCGCCACCGACGCCGTGGCACCGACGGCCGACTTGATCTGCGTGGTGTCGGCGGCCAGCCGCGAGACGATCTCGCCGGACTGCACCCGGTCGAAGAAGGAGGGCGACAGCGTCGTCAGATGCGAAAACACGTCGCGGCGCAGGTCCGAAACCACTCGCTCGCCCAGCGTGATGACGAAATAATAGCGCCCGGCGGAGGCAAGCGCGAGCATTGCAGCCATGGCCAGAAGCATGGTGAAATAGTTGGACACCAAAGTGGTGTCGGCGTGGGAAAAGCCGTGGTCGATCATGCGCCGCACCGCCAGCGGCAGCGCCAGCGTCGTCACAGCGGCCAGAATCAGGGAGACCATGGCGCCCAGAACGAGGCCGCGATAGCTGCCGATGTAAGGGAAGACCCGCCTCAGCGGCCTGAGAGAACGCCTGCGCTGTTCCGCGTTTTCCGGTTGCGCCATGTCTGCGGTGGTCCTCCCTGCCCTTCGGCCACCGCCATTATGCTACGGCACGACCTTGTGATTCAATTTCGGTTGATGTATAGGCACGCCGACCGTTTTAGAGGCCGCGGCTTTTGAATAGCTGCGGCTTCGAGTTTTAAAAAGGGGCGCATCGCCGCAGGGCCGCCGTCCCCCCAAGCCAGGACGAGAGCGATGAAGGCAGATATCCATCCCGACTACCACTCCATCAAGGTCGTGATGACCGATGGCACCGAGTACATGACCCGTTCGACCTGGGGCAAGGAAGGTGACACGATGAACCTCGACATCGACCCGACCACGCACCCGGCCTGGACCGGCGGCCAGCAGACCCTGCTCGACCGCGGTGGCCGTCTGTCGAAGTTCAAGAACAAGTTCGCCAATCTCGGCATCTGAGCCGGTTCGCCGGACAGGAACGAAAAAACCCGCCTTCGAGGCGGGTTTTTTATTGGCCGGTCGGCGGGACAAGCTTTTGGGTCAGTCCTGCGGCTTGCGGTCGGAATGACCGAGGCTGCGTTCGGGGTCGATGACGTCGCGCACGAGCTGCTTGAGCCGCGCGGCATCGGGAAAGCCGCCGTCGCGCTTGCGCTCCCATATCAGGGTGTCGCCGCAGGTGATCGAAAAGACGCCGCCGGTGCCGGGCACCAGCGCCACTTCGCCGAGATCGGGCCCGAAGGTGGACAGCAGCTCCTGCGCCATCCACCCCGCACGCAGCAGCCACTGGCACTGCATGCAGTAGGTTATGACGATGCGGGGGCCGCGATCCGCCTGCATCAGGCGCTGAGCCTGGCCATGGTCTCGTCGTCGACCTCGAAATTGGCGTAGACGTTCTGGACGTCGTCGTCATCTTCAAGGACACCAACCAGCTTCATCAGCGAGCGGGCACGGTCCTCATCGACCGGAATGGTGTTCTGGGGCTTCCAGATCGCCTTGACGGAGCTGGCTTCACCAAGGGCGCTTTCGAGCGTTTTGGAAACCTCGCCCATATCCCCGAACGCACAATAGATGGTGTGGGTTTCCTCGTCGGACTCCACATCCTCGGCGCCAGCCTCGATGGCTGCCTCCATCACCGCATCGGCGGAACCGGCGGAGGCCGGATAGACGATTTCGCCCACGCGATCCCACATGAACGAAACCGATCCGGTTTCACCCAGAGCGCCGCCAGCCTTGGTGAAGGCCGCGCGCACGTTGGACGCAGCGCGATTGCGGTTGTCGGTCAGCGCCTCCACGATCACGGCAACGCCACCGGGGCCATAGCCCTCGTAGCGGACCTCCTCGTAATTGTCGCCATCGCCGCCGGACGCCTTGTTGATGGCGCGCTGGATATTGTCCTTCGGCATGGATTCAGCCTTGGCGTTCTGAATCGCGAGACGCAGGCGCGGGTTCATCGCCGGGTCGGGCATGCCCTGCTTGGCGGCGACGGTGATTTCGCGCGCCAGCTTGGAAAACAGCTTCGAGCGCATCGCGTCCTGACGGCCCTTGCGATGCATGATGTTCTTGAACTGTGAATGGCCGGCCATGGGACTCCTTGATGCTCGGGTATCCGGATCGCGGCGGGCCTGTGTACCCGGGGATCGGACCTGATTGTGTGATAAAGCATCGGGTGGTCCGCAAGCCTGATTCCGCCTGGGGAACCGATGCTCGGAATGGCCGGCTTATAAAGAAATCAACGCAATCCGTCCAGACGAACCGCCTTGCCCGGTCGCGAAAACGTGACTGGCGGTCATGGCGCGGGCAATCGTAGTTTGTGTCGCCCTGCATGGAGAGGCCAATCCGGAAAGGGGGCCCGTCTGGTGAGGGTCCAACCCGGAGGGAGCAATGTCGGTTCCGCGCTTGCTGCTCATCTGCCTCAGCCTCTTCTGGCTCATGGCTGCCCCCGTCACGGCGCAGGAGCAGGCCGCGCCCTCGCGCTGCCTCGCCATCGCGCAGACATTGCCGCATGTCACCTTTGCCAGTTTCACGCCTTCCAGTTCCACACCGGCCAGTCCCACGCAGGCCAGTCCCACACAGGCCAGTCCCGCACCGGCCAGTTTCATCCCGGCGCAGGCCGGGGCGCAGGACGAGGTTCGCATCATCTATGCCGGCCACTCGACCTATGTCGTCGAGACGCCCGGCGGCGTGCGCATCGCCACCGACTACAACGGCGCCTATGGCTCCGATCCGCTGCCGGACGTGGTCACCATGAACAAGGCGCACCGCACCCACTACACCGAAACGCCCGATCCAGGCATCGCCCATGTGCTGCGCGGCTGGAATCCGGCGGGCGGACCGGCAAGCCATGCGCTCGGCATCGGCGATGTCTATGTCCGCAACGTGCCCACCGACATCCGCACATGGGGCGGCGATCTGGAGCGCGACGCCAATTCCATCTTCATCTTCGAGGTGGCGGGCCTGTGTATCGGCCATCTCGGCCATCTGCACATCCGGCTGACCGACGCCCACTATGCGGCGATCGGCCGGCTCGACGTGGTGATGGTCCCCATAGACGGCGGCATGACGCTCTCCCTCGACGGCATGAGCGAGATCGCCGGGCGGCTGAGTTCGTCCATCGTCCTGCCCATGCACCGGCACTCCACGCCGATCGGCGCCTTCACCGGCCGCATGGGAGCGGGCTTCGCCGTCGAATTCCGCGACAGCCCCTCGCTCACCGTGTCGATGCGCACCCTGCCGCGCCAGCGCAGCATCATCGTGCTGAAAGGCGTCTGAAACCGATCAGCCGTCGAGATCGCTCTTGAGGCGGTCGAGAATGCTCATGGCGTGGCCGGCATATTCGCTGATCCAGCGGTCGTGGATGCGCCTGATCGGCAGCGCATCTAGATGGTTCCAGCGCTCGCGCCCCTCGCGCCGCGCGACCACCAGCCCGGCCTCTTCCAACACCTTGAGATGCTGCATGACGGTGCAGCGGTCCATGTCGTCGAACGTGTCGCACAACGCGCCGGTGGTCTTCGGCCCCGTCTTGAGCGCATCCAGCATGGAACGCCGGCGCGGATGCGCCAAAGCCTTGAAAACACGGTCGTCTTCCACTTCGTTTGACATGTTATGTTTTTATAACATATTATGCCTGTCTGCAAGGGAAGGAGGTGTGGATATGGCTATCGGATTTCGCGTTTCGGGGCGCATCGGCAAGCCGGTCGCCGAAGTGTTCGACGCCGTGGTCAATCCGGACAAGCTGTCCGGCTATTTCACCACGCTGGGCGGGGCGAGCGCCCCGCTGGTGGCCGGCACCACGGTGACCTGGTGGAAGACGGTTCCGGTCGAGGTCGACGAGGTGGTGCCGGACAAGCGCATCGTGCTGCGCTGGGATGCCGAGGTGCAAGACGGCAAGCCGGCCTACAAGACCCGCATCGAGATGGGCTTCGAGCCACTGGAGGACGGCGGCACTTTCGTCACCATCGCCGAATCCGGCTGGCGCGAGGACGAACGCGGGCGCAAGGCCTCCTACGGCAATTGCGAGGGCTGGTCGCAGATGCTGTCCTGCATGAAGGCCTATGTCGAATACGGCATCAATCTGCGCGAGGGTTTTTACCCCAGCGAAATGCGCGGCGAGCTGCCGACCCCGGACGGCAGCTGACGTTTCGGGTGGCGGCGCGGCCTCAGTGCCCGCCGCCGCTCCTGACCTTTGACTTTCGCCGCCTTGCCAGCATGTTGAGCCCCTCGACCAGCGCCGAGAAGCCCATCGCGGTGTAAATGTAGCCCTTGGGCACATGGAAGCCCATGCCATCCGCGATCAGCGTCATGCCGATCATCAGAAGGAAGCCCAGCGCCAGCATGACGATGGTGGGGTTCTTTTCGATGAAGGCGGAGAGCGGGTTCACCGCCAGCAACATCACGACCACCGCTGTGATGACCGCGATGTACATGATCGCGATCTCATCAGTCATGCCCACGGCGGTGATGATGGAGTCGATCGAAAACACCAGATCGAGCAGCAAAATCTGGAAAATCGCCGCACCCAGCGAAAGCTGTACCGTGCGGCCGATCATTTCGCTCTTGTCCGTTTCGGGATCGACGGTGTGGTGAATTTCCCGCGTTGCCTTCCAGACAAGGAACAACCCGCCCGTGATCAGGATGATGTCGCGCCAGGAATAAGGTTCATCGAACAGGGTAAACAGCGGGGTGGTGAGCTTGACGATGTAGGAAATCGTCGCCAGCAAAACCAGACGCATCACCAGAGCAGCTCCTATGCCCAGCACACGGGCCTTTGCGCGTTGTTCCGGCGGGAGCTTGTTGGTCAGGATGGAGATGAAAATGAGGTTGTCGATGCCGAGAACGATCTCAAGGACGACAAGGGTAAGAAGCGCTACCCACGCGGTTGGATTGCTCAACCAGTCGAAATGGTCGGCGATGAGGTCTAACATTGTAGACTAAGGTCTCCAGATAAGGTGGAGACGAAAATTAGGGTACAAAGGTACGGCCTTCAATGCCGGACCATCTTTTTCTTCTTTCAGGCCCAGAAGGAAGGAACCGTTTCTTCCAGACGCGGGCCACGCCGGAATGGCGCAACGCGCTCGGCGAGCCCCGTGCGATCCGAAATATCGACACCGACGCCACACAGCGTCGCCGGCCCGTTCGCGGCCTCGAAGCGCCCTTTCGGCACCTTTGAGAGAAAGCGGTTGAGCGGCTCTTCCTTGTCCATCCCCAGCGAGGAATCATAGTCGCCGCACATACCTGCGTCCGAGATATAGGCGGTGCCGCCATTGAGGATCTGGTGATCGGCGGTCGGCTGGTGGGTGTGGGTGCCGACGACAAGCGAGGCGCGCCCGTCGACGAAATGGGCAAAGCACATTTTTTCGCTGGTCGCTTCGGCGTGGAAATCGATGACCACCGCATCGGCCTGCTCGCCGAGCGGACAGGCGGCCAGTTCCTGCTCGCCGGCCTGGAACGGATCGTCGAGCTCGGGATGCATGAACACCCGCCCCATGATGTTGGCGACCATGACGCGCGCGCCGTTGCGGGCGACGTAGAGCCCCGCGCCCTTGCCGGGCGTGCCTTTGGGAAAATTGGCGGGACGCAGGAACCGGTCCTCGCGCGGCGCGAAATTCAGCGCGTCGCGCTGGTCCCAGACATGGTTTCCGGTGGTCACCACATCGGCGCCCGCCTCGATGGTGGCATGAAAGATCTGCTCGGTAATGCCGAAGCCGCCGGCCGCGTTCTCGCCATTGACGATGACGAAATCGAGCCGGTAATCCGAAATCAGGCCGGGAAGCTGCTCCCAGACCGCCGTGCGGCCTGCTTTTCCAACCATGTCGCCAAGAAAAAGAAGTCTCATGGGAAGGCTACTTAGAGCATTTTGCAGGCAAGTGGAATCACCTGACGTCGCACAAATGCAGCTAAAACAAACTCATGGAGCGGTGGCCGGGGGTTGTTCGCAGACCAAACGCTCAGGCCGGCGCGAGATCGGGATTGTCGGCCTTGCGGAAATGCCTCAGCCCAAGCTCCGTCAGGATTTCGTCAAGCGCGACGTCGTGGTTTTCCTCCGGCACACGCTCCACCTTCTGGCATTCAAAGGCCGTACCGATGAGGCGCGGCTTCAGGCCTCTTTCATGCATACGCGCGATGGCACGGTCATAGTAACCGGCACCATAGCCCAGCCGATGCCCGCGCTGATCGAAGGCGGCAAGAGGCATGAGCATGACAGAAGGATCGAGAACGGCGGCATCAGGCCCCGGCCCCACGGTGCCGAAACCGCTGTCGATCAGTTCCGCGCGCCGGTCCAGCTCGCGGAAGACGATGGTTTGCTTGTCGAGGACCACAGGCACGCAGATCCGCGCCCCCTTTTCGCGCAGGGCCGACATCAGGGGCCGCAGGTCGATTTCAGAGCGGATCGGCAAAAATCCGGCAACGACCGTACCCGGCTCGATGTCAATCCCCGGCGCGCCAAGCTCGGCAATGCGCAGGGACATCTCGATACGCCATGTCTGGTCCAGCGCATCGCGGCGCGCCAGTGCTTCACGGCGAACGGAATTCTTCTGCTCCTTCAGAGAAATCATGCTCGGTCTGTTCCGGAAAAACGAAGCGGGTCTTCATCAGTTGCGAAGACCGGTGGCGGGGACACACAGTTCGTAACACGGACACGGCACAGCCCGAAAAGGGCACGGGTGACGATCCACACGACCGGTGAAGAAGTCGATCCCGGGAACCTACAAAGTAGGTGGGCGCCATATGTCCGGACCCACGGGTCCGGTCAGGGACAGCTCCCTTCGAGATCGATAAGGCCCCGGGGATATGTCTCTCCTGCCGGGAAGCGCAGACCGTCGACCCCAATATAGGCCGAACCGCGCCGCCGCGCCAGCACCGGCATGCGCCTGATCACCGAAACCGGCAAAGTTTCCGCCGGGAACTTCCCCAAAGCACCTTCCCTTGGCAGGCGAATGCGGATTGGCTACACAACTGCACGACCCGGACGGGGGCACCACGTCGATCCGGCACGACCACAACGGGAAGGAAGAGCATGCGCTTCGAAGGAACTTCGGCCTATATCGCCGACAAGGATCTGATGGTGGCGGTCAACGCGGCTATTGCTCTGGAGCGTCCTCTTCTGGTGAAAGGGGAACCCGGCACCGGCAAGACGGAACTCGCCCGGCAGGTTGCCGAAGCGCTTGGCCTCGACCTGATCGAATGGAACGTGAAGTCGACCACCAGGGCCCAGCAGGGACTTTACGAATATGACGCCGTCTCCCGCCTGCGCGACAGCCAGCTCGGCGACGACCGCTTCAACGATATCGCCAACTACATCCGCCGCGGCAAGCTGTGGGAGGCCTTCGCCTCGGACAGGAAGGTCGTGCTGCTCATCGACGAGATCGACAAGGCCGACATCGAGTTTCCCAACGACCTGTTGCAGGAACTCGATCGCATGGAGTTCTTCGTCTACGAGACCGGCGAGACGATCCGCGCCGTGCAGCGCCCGATCGTTATCATCACCTCCAACAACGAGAAGGAACTGCCGGACGCCTTCCTGCGCCGCTGCTTCTTTCACTATATCCGCTTCCCCGATGTCGACACGCTGTCACGCATCGTCGAGGTGCATTATCCCGGCATCAAGAAAAGGCTGGTCGAGGCCGCCCTTACGCAATTCTTCGATATCCGCGAAACGCCCGGACTGAAGAAGAAGCCTTCGACTTCGGAAGCGCTCGACTGGATCCGCCTGCTGGTCTCCGACGACGTTTCGCCCGAAGACCTGCGCGGCGACGCCAAGACGGCCCTGCCGCGCCTCCACGGCGCGCTCCTGAAGAACGAGCAGGACGTGCATCTGTTCGAGCGCCTTGCCTTCATGGCCCGGCGCAGCAACTGATCCGCCAGAGCGTTTCCAGGAAACGCGACAAACCAAAGGCTTGGAGCCGTTCCGCGATTCCGTGAAACAAGGAAGGACTCTAAAGCGTGTCGCGATCTTTCAGATTCGCTCCTTGCGCTTTAAGTTGCTGTTTTTACGCATGTCGTTATCCCGAAATCGGTTCCCGCTTTCGGGCGACATGCTTCAGGCGGTTGCCGGACGGCTCCAGCGCAGCACCATCAGCCGGTAGGGGATGAGGGCGAACACGGCGATGGCGAGCTTCACCGTGAAGTCGCCCGCCGCCCATGACAGCCAGCGCACCACATCGGTGGAGAAGATGCCCATCAGCGGCGCCTGCTCCAGCGCGAAGGGCTCGTTCGGGCCGAGAAAGGCGAAAGCCGGCGCAAAGGCCACCGAGAAGAACACCAGCGTATCGAGCACCGAACCGGCCAGCGTGCCGAAGATCGGCGCGCGCCACCAGCTTTGCCGGCGCAGCCGGTTGAACACGGCGACATCGAGCAACTGGGCGGCCAGGAAGGCAGCACCCGAGGCGCAGGCAATCCGCACCAGCCTTCCGGCGGCGGCGTCGAATTCGATCAGGCCAAGCCTGTAGAGAAGCGGCGGGCTGACGATGGAGCACAGCACGGCGGCCATGAACCCCACGAACACGATGCGCCGGGCCACGGAAGGTCCGTAGCGGCGGTTGGCGAGATCGGTGACGAGGAAGGCGAAGGGATAGGTGAACGCGCCCCATGTGAGCACGTCGGCCAGCGAAAAATCGCCGATGGCAAGCTGCAGCGGGAACTGCACAAGCACGTTCGACGCCACGACGACGAGCGCCATGGCGGCCACGAACGGCAAATAGCGAAACAGGAAGTTCATTTTTTTAACCTGGGTGATGGAACCAGAGCAGCGCCGGCCATGCGGCGGCGCTGCGCAAAAAAATCAGGCTCAGGCGGCGGCCTGTTCAGCCGTCTTCTTGGCGATCTGCTTCTTCAGCAGGCGGGCGCGCTGCGACAGCTCGGCCTCGTCGGCCTTGGCCAGAAACGCATCGAGACCGCCGCGATGCTCGACCGAGCGCAGGGCGGCTGCGGAAACGCGCAGACGCACATTCTGGTTCAGCGCCTCGGAAATGAGCGTGACATTGACCAGATTGGGCAGAAAGCGGCGACGGGTCTTGTTGTTGGCGTGGCTGACATTATTGCCAGTCTGGACGCCTTTGCCGGTAAGTTCGCAAGCGCGGGACATGATGCACCCTTCAATTCTTGTTCCGGCCAAACCCATGTGCCCGCGCAATACGGCGCGCGGTCTCCAGCGGGCGGCCTAAAGGAAAGTCGGCGTTCCATAGTGTCATTTGGCCAAGGCGTCAAGCGCAAGCTCGCAAAACCCGGCAAAACGTCACGCGGCCGAAGCTTCACACAAAGGCCGGAATCCGCCCTATATACAACCTCGAAGGGACATGATGCCACTTTTTTGTTGGCGCACCAGCATCAGGAACGATCCGACCATGCCTTTTCCGCTTGCGATCCGGCTTGCCGCACCTGCCCTTGTCCTGTCGGCTTCCGGCCTGTTTACGGCCGCATCTCCGGCCCCGGCTGCCTCACCGCAAACCTTCCATGGCGATTATACGATCTCCTATCTCGGCCTGCCGGTGGCCCGCGCCTCTTTCCAGAGCCGTTATGACGGCAATGACTACAGCATCGACGGCAGCGTCACGAGCGCCGGGCTTGCCCGCATCTTCGACGACACGAAGGGCACGTTGCGCGCCGTGGGACAGTTTAGCGGTGACAGCCCCGCTCCAAGCTCTTTCCGGGCCGACTACGTCTCTGCAAAAAAGCCGTCTCTGGTCGATATCCGGTTCGCCAATGGAACTGTCGCCTCGACGCAGGTGAAGCCTGCGCCAAAAAAGCGCGGCAGCGACTGGATCGGCCTCGATGCAACCCATCTGCGCCGGGCCGTGGACCCGATCGCCGCAACACTGGTGCGCGCCGACAGCCCCGACAAGGTGTGCGGGCGCACGGTGAAGATGTATGACGGCGAATTGCGGGCCGACCTCCGGCTCAGCTTCGCATCCAGCGGCGCAACCTCGGTCAAGGGCTACAAGGGCCCCACCGTGACCTGCCGCATGAATTTCCAGCCGGTTGCCGGGTATCGCAGGGGCAAGAAGGCGCTGGACTATCTGAAAAACCGCAGCCGCATCATGGTTACGTTTGCCCCGGTTGGCGAGACGGGTGTATATGCCCCCATCTATGCGACGGTAGGAACCCAGATCGGCACCATAACCGTCAGCGCGCACCGCTTCGAAGCCGCCAGATAGCGGACCGCGGTGGTTCTGCCTGTTCCACATCGGACCGTGGCAGGCGGGCGCAACGGGAAGGGGAGGCGAATGGGACGCGCGACACTGATCGGCTTTTCAGCGGTTGCCATGTGGGCGCTGCTGGCGCTTCTGACGGATGCCTCCGGCGCAGTGCCGCCGTTCCTGTTGTCGGCCATCACCTTCGCCATCGGCACCTGCGTCGGCCTTGTCGCCCGCATCTTCATGCCACCGCCGCAACAGAAGGTCCGCATCCCGCCGCTCGTGTGGGTGATCGGCATCGCCGGCCTGTTCGGCTACCACTTCTTCTACTTCACCGCGCTGCGCAACGCGCCGGCGGTGGAGGCAAGCCTCATCGCCTATCTGTGGCCGCTGCTGATCGTCGTCGGCTCGGCGCTGATGCCGGGCGAACGCCTCGCCTGGAACCACGTCGCCGGCGCTCTGCTCGGCCTTGCCGGCACGTTCCTGATCGTCACCCGCGGCGGTGGGCTGTCCTTCGATGCGAACTACGCCTTCGGCTACGCCATGGCCGGCGTCTGCGCGCTGGTATGGTCGGCCTATTCGCTGCTGTCGCGGCGCTTTCCGGAGGTGCCGACCACGATCGTCACATGGTTCTGCGCGGCGACGTCCGTGCTGTCGCTTGCCTGCCACCTGATGCTTGAGGAAACGGTTCTGCCTGCCAATGCCGGCCAGTGGCTGGCCGTGCTCGGCCTCGGGCTGATGCCGGTGGGTGCGGCCTTCTATGCATGGGACGTCGGCGTGAAGCGCGGCAACATTCAGGTGCTGGGCGCCGCCAGCTATGCCGCGCCGCTGCTGTCGACGCTGGTGCTGATCGTCACCGGCTTCGCGGAACCCAGCTGGCGCATCCTTGCCGCCTGCGTTCTGATCACCGGCGGGGCGGTGCTGGCCGCCAAATCGCTGCTGTTCAGCAGAAGAAAGGTCCCTGCCCGCGCCTGAGGCGTATCGCCATCCGCCCCTTCTCCCTTTCGGACGATCTGGATCAGGCGTTGTCCTTGCGGCGGCGGATTTCCGCGAACACCTCGACATTGCCGGCATCCTCCATGCCGAGATGCCTGCGGATCGCCGGATCGGCCCAGCGCAGGAACGGATTGGTGGCAAGCTCGGTGCCAATGGTGGTCGGCAGCGTGGCTTTGCCATCAGCACGCAGCGCCTCGATTTCCTTCACCCGCTTTTGCAGAGCGGCGTTATCGGGATCGATGGTCAGCGCAAAACGGGCATTGGCGAGCGTATATTCGTGACCGCAATGAACCTGCGTGTCGGCGGGCAGCGCCGCCAGCTTGTTCAGCGATTCGAACATCACCGGCGGCGGGCACTCGAACAGGCGCCCGCAGCCGAGCGCGAACAGCGTGTCGGCGGTGAATGCGATCTTCTCTCGTGGCAGATGGTAGCTGACGTGGCCGGCGGTGTGGCCGGGCGTGGAGATCACCTCGATGGTCGAGTTGCCGAACGGGATCTGCGATCCCTGCCCGACGGTCTCGTCGATGCCGGGAATTTTCGCCTTCTCCGCGTCCGGCCCCACGATGCGCAGCCCGAAGCGCTCCTTCAGCGCCAGATTGGCCTCGACATGGTCGCCATGGTGATGGGTGATCAGGAGAAGCGAGGGCACCCAGCCGGCGCGCTCGATGGCGGCGAGGATCGGCGCTTCCTCCGGCGCATCGACCAGCGCAACCGTGCCTGTTTCCGTATCGCGCATCAGCACGCCGAAATTATCATGACGGCACATGAACTGTTCGACTGCGATGGCCATGCAAAATCTCCTCTGAGCCCCAGAGATAGGAGTTACACCCGCGCCTGTCACCCCTTCGACCCGGAGCATCGGACCGAAAAGCGGAATCCGGTTTTCGGTCCGATGCTCTGTCAAAAATTCAGATCGCCTTGTGTCCGAGTGGACGCAAGGCGATCTGGCAGAGGCTTCGTTGAACTCAGCCCCGGCAAGGGCTACCTTTTGGACCTGACCTCGCGAAACAGGCTTTTCATGCATTCCGACATCGTCGACCTGCGCTCGTTCTACGCCTCGCCGCTCGGCCGCCTTACTGAGCGCTCGATCTCCATGGCGCTGTCGTCGATCTGGGCGCCGGTGCCGAACGAGCGGCTGGTGGGTCTCGGCTATGCGCTGCCATGGCTGGAACGCTTCGGCGCCGATGCCGAGCGTGTCTTTGCCTTCATGCCGGCCACGCAAGGAGCCGTGGTGTGGCCAGCACAGGGCAAGGCCGCCACGGCGCTGGTGTTCGAGGAAGAGCTGCCGCTGATGGAGTCCTCGGTGGACCGCATGCTTTTGGTACACTCGCTGGAGCATGTCGAAAACCCGCGCGAAACGCTTAACGAGATCTGGCGGGTGCTGTCGCCGGCCGGCCGGGTCGTCATCGTGGTGCCGAACCGGCGCGGCGTGTGGGCGCGCTTCGAGCACACCCCCTTCGGCACCGGCCGGCCCTATTCGCGAAGCCAGCTTGGCGAATTGCTGCGGGAAGCCAACTTCACCCCGGCCGCCTGGTCGGATGCGCTGTTTTTTCCGCCCTCGCGACGCAAATTCGTGATGCAGCTCAACAGCGTGCTGGAGCGCAGCGGACGCAGATTGTGGCCGATCTTTTCAGGTGTCATCGCCGTGGAAGCGCAAAAACGCCTCTATCAGGGCATTCCGGTCGCCCAGCGCGCCTCGCGGCGCGTGTTCGTGCCGGTGCTGTCGCCACAGGGCGCGCCGAGCCTCGGCATGCGCTTTGCCGGATCATCCCGTTTCGGCGACGCCGAAACGGGCATTGTCAGACCGGACGGCGGCAGCGCGGCCACCTGAGGCCGCTTTCTGCCGCCACACTTTTTCAGGGTGCGCTCGCCGTATCCAGCCTTTTCATATCAGCGACGGAAAGGTGCAGGGATGCGGCACCTGTCAGGCTGTCGAGCTGATCCAGCGACGTGGCCGAAGCGATCGGCGCGGTGATTCCGGGCCGGGCCATGATCCAGGCCAGCGCCACCTGCGCCTGAGTGACGCCGTGAGCTGCCGACACCTCGTCAAGGGCTGCGAGGATGCGCATGCCGCGCTCGTTCAGATACGAGGCGGCGCTGCTGCCGCGCGTGCTTTTGCCGAGATCGGCCTTGCTGCGGTATTTTCCCGACAGGAAGCCCTTGGCCAGCCCGTAGTAGCTGATGACGCCGATGCCCCTTGCCATGCACAGGTCGCGCAGCGGACCGTCGAATTCGCTGCGGTCATAGAGATTGTAGGCCGGCTGCAGCGCCTCATATCTGGGAAGACCGTGATGGTCGGCGGCATCGAGGGCGGCCTTGAGCTGGCCGGCGTCGAGGTTGGATGCGCCGATATGGCGGACCTTTCCCTTCTCGATCAGCCGCTTGTAGGCCCCCAGCGTCTCGGCGTGCGGCACCGTCGGGTCGGGCCAGTGCGACAGATAGAGGTCGATGACGTCGGTCTGCAGGCGCTTCAGGGAAGCCTCCACCGCCTTCTCGATATGCAGCGGCGACAGGTCCACCCGGCCCTGCCCGATATCGGAGCCGACCTTGGTGATGAGCACCACCTTGTCGCGGCTGCCGCGGGCTTTCAGCCAGTTGCCGATGATGGTTTCGGATTCGCCGCCCGAGTTGCCGGGAACCCAACGGGAATAGACATCGGCCGTGTCGATGGCGTTGAAGCCCGCATCGACGAAACGGTCGAGCAGGTCGAAGGAGGTTTTTTCGTCGGCCGTCCAGCCGAAGACGTTGCCGCCGAAAACCAGCGGGGCAATTTCAAGACCGGTGCGGCCCAGTGTTCTCTTCTGCAAGTCGGTCTCCCTTCAGGAATCGCCCGCAGCATAAGCCGGCGCCGCGCCGAAGATAGGGCAGGCATGCAAATTGCCAATGACTATGGGTTCCATATTCGTCCTTGTAGGCATCATGACCCCGTCGCTGCAAAAACCGGGCTTACAAACTGTTGCAGGTTCTGGGATTTATACGTCGGGGCAGCCAGCGGAAATTGAACCTTAGCAGGACGGACCATGTGCATACGGCAGGCCAGTATCGATGACCATGAAGCCCTTTGCGCCGTCGATTCCGTGGCCGGAGCAAGCGTGGAGCGACGCAACCAGATCCGCAACTGGCTTGAATCGGCGTGCTGTTGTGTTGCCGAGGCAGATGGCCGGGTGGCGGGGTATGGCGTGCTGACGCACCATTTCTACGGCCAGCCGTTCATCGAGATGGTGATGGTGGCCCCGGAGTTTCGTCGTCAGGGGCTGGGCGAGGCGATCATCAGACACTTCCGGTCGACACTCACCCAACCGAAATTGTTCAGCTCCACGAACATGTCCAACAAACCCATGCAGGAATTGTTTGCCAAGCTTGGGTTCCGGTGGAGCGGCTACATCGAAAACCTTGATGAAGGCGATCCGGAGATCATTTTCTACCGCCCTGCCGTTTAGGGGCTGGTTTCCCATTCACTCTGCTGAGAAATTTTCGGGTTTCGCAACAGCAAACGGATGCGCTGATTTTCCGGAAAACGCCTTCGGAGAAGCAGCGGCCAGCCGGGGCTGTTACTGTGCCTGCAGCCCGATGCGCCGCTCCACATCTTCCAGCCAGTGATCGCGAATGCCGAGCGCCTGCAGATGGCGCACCGTATTCGCCACATAATCCTCGTTCGGGCCCGACTGGCCGGCAGCCCCGCGCACCATGGCAGCGGCGGCCGTCTCGTTCAGCGCGCCCGCATACTGGCTGTGGCTGCGATCCGCCACATAGGCGATCGCGGCGGCACGCTCGCCATTGTCGAGCCGCACCGGAAGGCTGCGCTCAATGTAGACGTTATTGACCTGCTCGCGCTCGCGCAGATAGGCGATCACGGCCTCGCGCGATGCCGCCTCCACCCTGAAGGCCATGCCCACGCACGAACCGCCCCTGTCGAGCCCCAGAACGAGGCCCGGCCGTTCGGGCGTACCACGATGGACGAAGGAGTAGATGCACAGCGCCCGGCGATAGCCATAGAGGTGTGCCCTGCGCGCCTCTGCATAATCGAAGCCGGGCTTCCAGATCAGAGAGCCATAGCCAAAAACCCAAAAATCGCCCATATCGCAAGACCAGAGTCGGGCACGGCAAAAAATCGCGCCGGGCAGCATGGTGAAGGTCCATTCCCTCACACCAACGGGTTAACGAGAGCGGCAGCATGACGTCAAGACATCAGGCGCAACCACGAAAGCGACGCGGTCTTTTATGGCTGTTTCTTTTCCTCGCCGTGCTGTTCGGGCTCTATAGCGCCGGCTGGTTCTATGCAGCCGACCGCATCAGGGATGAGAGCCGGCAGGCCATCGCCGATCTTTCAAGGAAGGGTATCCGCTCCGATTGCGCAAGACTTCGGGTCGAAGGCTATCCGCTGCGTCTGGCCGTCCTGTGCAATGGCATCGCCTATCAGGACGACGCCAAAGGCATTGCCGCGACCACCGGTGCCCTGGAGGCCAGCACCAGCATCTTTCGACCCTTGGTGGCCGATGTGAACCTGCGCGGTCCGGTGAGGACACTGGCGCCGGGACTGGCGCCGCTGTGGCTCGACTGGGACAGCCTCGATGTCAGCACCAAGCTGTTCTGGCCCCTGCCCCGGCAGGTGACGCTGACCGCGAACGGCGTTTCGGGCCAGACCGACCCGGAGGACGACGAGCCCACACAGCTTTTCAATCTGAGCGACATCGCACTCGACTTCTGGCCCGAAGGCGAAGACATCCTCTATCGCGGCAGCTTTGCCGAGCTTGACATCACCGCCGACGCGCTTCAGGGCCGCAACGTGCCATCGCTCGACGGTTTTGGCGAAGCCCGGCTGAAGAACGGCGTCGCGGTCGTGCAGTCGAAGCCGAAAAGCCTGCGCGGGCAGGCGCTCGACATCACCAATCTGGAACTGTCCTCCGGCGAAGCCCGCATTTCCGTATCCGGGCCTGTCTCCGTCGATGAAGCGGGGCTGGTGGACGCGGACCTGATGATCCGCCTGACCAATCCGCAGGCCGTGGCCGAGGTTCTGGCGACTGCCGTTCCCGAAGAGGCGAAGAAGATAAGGCAGGGCTTCGGTGCACTCGCCATGATGGGCAAACAGCCGGCGATGCCGCTGAAGATCGTCAAGGGCAATGCCATGATGGGCTTCATCCCGCTCGGCGCCATCAAGCCGCTTCCCTGACGCCTGCCCGAACCTGACCCCCGCCCGAAGCGCAGAACAGCAAAGCGGCCGGAACCCGAGGGTCCGGCCGCTTTTTCTTGTCTGGTTTTTCCGCTGCGCGGCCGCTTAAAGCGCGTCGCGATCTTTCAGATTCGCGCCTTACGCTTTAAGTTCCTGTTCTTACGCATGTCGTTATCCCGAAACCGGTTCCCACTTTCGGGCGACATGCGTCAAGGCTTGGCGGGCTGCTCCGCGACCTGACGGCCGAAGTTCGGGGCGTCGATATCCTGCCCCGCCTCGATGATCGAGCGGCGGATGGCGCGGGTGCGGGTGAACAGGTCGAACAGCTTCTCCCCGTCGCCCCAGCGGATCGCCCTTTGCAGCGAGGCGAGATCTTCCGAAAACCGCGCCAGCATTTCGAGGATGGCGTCCTTGTTGTGCAGGCACACGTCCCGCCACATGGTCGGATCAGAGGCCGCCAGACGGGTAAAGTCACGGAAACCGGAAGCCGAATATTTGATCACTTCCTGCTTCGTCACCGTCTGCAGATCATCGGCAGTGCCGACAATGTTGTAGGCGATGATATGCGGCAGGTGCGAGACGATGGCCAGCGTGCGGTCATGATGGTCGGCGTCCATCGTGTCGATGTTGGCCCCGCAGCGCCGCCAGAACTCCGACAGCCTCTCCAGCGCCTCCGGATCGGTTCCCGGCAGCGGGGTGAAAATGCACCAGCGATTGCGAAACAGGTCGGCAAAGCCGGAGTCCGGGCCGGAATCCTCGGTTCCCGCCAGCGGGTGGCCGGGGATGAAGTGGACACCTGCCGGCACATGCGGCTGCATCTGGGCAATCACGGAGAGCTTGGTCGAGCCGACATCGGTGAGGATGGCGCCGGGCTTCAGCGCTGGCGCGATCTGCTTCGCCACGGCTTCCGAAGCGCCCACCGGCACGGAAACGATGACCAGATCGGCATCGCGCACGGCTTCTGCCGCATCGGTGGTGTAGCTGTCGCCGAGGCCGAGCTGTTCGGCGCGCTTCAGCGTCTCGGGACTGCGGGTGGAAATGGCCACATGGCCGGCGAGATGGTTCTGCCTGATCGCGCGGGCCAGCGACGAGCCTATGAGGCCGATGCCGACGAGGGCGACCTTCTCAAACATGGGTTCGGACATTTTCTCAACTTTTCAGGAATTCGGTCAGTGCGGCGACGACGCCGCGATTGGCTTCTTCGGTTCCGACTGTCATCCGCAGCGCGTTGGGAAAACCGTAGCCTGCAACGCGCCGCAGGATATACCCTCGCGCGGTCAGATACTCGTCGGCGGCCGAAGCCGAATGCCTGCCGTTCTTCGGAAAATGGAAGAGAACGAAGTTGGTGACGCTGGGCGTTACCCTGAGCCCGAGCGCCGTCAGCTCGCTGGTCAGCCAGGGCAGCCAGGTTTCATTGTGAGCAATGGACGTGTCGACATGAGCGCGGTCGCGCACCGCAGCCGTACCGGCCGCGATCGCCGTGGCGGTCACGTTGAAGGCATCGCGAATGCGCTCGACGGCCTCGATGATGTGCGTGGGCGCATACATCCAGCCGATGCGCGCGCCGCCGAGGCCGTAAGCCTTGGAGAAGGTGCGGGTCATGACCACGTTCTCCGCACCCGCCACCAGCTCGACGCCCGCCTCGTAATCGTTGCGGCGCACATATTCGGCATAGGCCGCATCGAGGATCAGCATGACATTCTTCGGCAGGCCGGCATGCAGGCGCCGCACCTCCTCGAAGGGAATGTAGGTGCCGGTCGGATTGGCCGGATTGGCGAGGAACACCATGCGCGTGTTCTCGGTGATGCCGGCAAGGATGGCATCGACATCGACGCGCTCGTTGGTTTCAGGCGCGATGATCGGCGTTGCTCCCGCCGCCATGATGGCGATGCGGTAGGCGAGGAAGCCATATTGCGGATAGATCGCCTCGTCGCCCGGAGCCAGATAGACACGCGACAACAGCGCCAGCGCCTCATCGGAGCCGTTGAAGCACATAATGTTGGCCATGTTCAGGCCATGCGCCTCGGCGATCGCCTCACGCAGCCGCGTTGACGAACCGTCGGGGTAGAATTCCAGCCGGCCTGCCACTTCACGCGCGGCTTCGATCGCCTTTGGCGAGGCACCCAGCGGGTTCTCATTGGCGGAAAGCTTGTGCAGCTTCACACCGGCAGGAGCAGCGCTTTTACCCGGCACATAAGCCTCGATGTCCAGAATACCGGCGCGGGGCTGGGGACGAGCGTTTTCTTGTGCCGTGGTCATGATCAGAATCCGTTGAACGCCGGAACATCCGGCAAGATGCTCGGAAATAACCGCCATGAAGAGCAATGTCGAGGGTGAAGGCTTGGCACAGGGCATCTCTGGCTTCGTACATCTCTGGCCCCTTACACCCTGTGACCCCGTGCACCTTGGCATTGACGCAGGCACAAGCCGGCCATAGATAGAAAACCGTTCCGTGGTGATTTGGCCGGTCGGCTTGCAGCCACGTTAAAGAAGTCGCTAAAAAGGCCGAGGCTGACGAGCACGTCGGGACCGGCCGCGATTTCGCCGCCGGTCTTTTTGTTTGGAGCTTGTGCAATGCCGATCAAGATTCCCGATCAGCTACCTGCCCGCGAAGTCCTCGTGCGCGAGGGTGTATCCATCATGGACGAACGCACCGCGATGCGTCAGGACATTCGCCCGCTCCAGATCGGCCTGCTCAACCTGATGCCGAACAAGATCCGTACCGAAACGCAGTTCGCGCGCCTGATGGGCGCCACGCCCCTTCAGGTGGAACTGACGCTGGTGCGCGTCGGCAATCACAAGGCCAAGAACACGTCGGAAGAACATCTGATCTCCTTTTACCAGACATGGGACGAAGTGCGGGACCGGAAGTTCGACGGCTTCATCATCACCGGCGCGCCGATCGAGCTCCTGCCCTTCGAGGAGGTCAACTACTGGAAGGAGCTGGAGCAGATACTCAACTGGACGACCACCAACGTCCATTCGTCCTTCTTCATCTGCTGGGGCGCCATGGCCGCCGCCTGGCACTTCCACCGCATCCCGAAATACACGCTGGAGAAGAAGGCCTTCGGCGTCTACCGGCACCGCAACAACGCGCCGACCTCGCCCTATCTCGCCGGGTTTTCGGACGACTTCGCAGTGCCCGTGTCGCGCTGGACGGAAGTGCGCAGCGCCGACATTGCGCCATCCAGCGGGCTCGATCTGCTGATGGAATCGGACGTGACGGGCCCCTGCCTGCTGTCGGAGCAGAAGGGCAACCGGCTCTATATGTTCAACCACATCGAATATGATTCGACGTCGTTGAAGGAGGAGTATGACCGCGATGTCGCCGCCGGCACGGCAATCGAGGTGCCGCACAATTATTATCCGGACAACGATCCGGCACGGCCGCCGCTCAACCGCTGGCGCTCCCATGCCCATCTGCTGTTCGGAAACTGGCTGAATCAGGTCTACCAGTCGACCTCCTTCGACCTCGACAAGATTGGCACGAACTGAGGCCTGCTTGAGCGGGAGCGACGGGTTCGCAGGGAAGGCATGGAATTCTGCCTCCCTGCCCGCTCATCCGCATTGAGCGCGCACATTGGTTGCGTACTGGCCCAAAACTCGTTCAAGGTTGCGATTGGACGCGCAATATAAAACGATTTAAAAGGCGCTGACCACATCGTTGCAGGCAGCTACAATGACTGATCAGGGCCACAAGGACATCGCCGTGCGCGGCCGCTGGGCGGTTGCCGCCATGTTCTTCGTCAACGGCTTCATCACCGGAAGCTGGGCTCCGCAGATCCCTACGCTGCTCGTGCGCCTGGAGATCAGCAAGTTCACCCTCGGCCTGCTGATCCTGCTGTTCGGCGCGGGTGCCGTGGTTGCCATGTCATGGTGCGGCCATTTCATTGCCAGGTACGGATCCGGCGTCACCCTCAGGCGCATTTCAGTGGCGGCGAGCTTCGGCCTGCTTCTGGTCGCGATGGCGCCGGACGTAACCCTTGCCGCCGTCGCCATGGTGATCTTTGGCGGCCTGATCGGGGCGATGGACGTGGCCATGAACACCAATGCCGTGGTGGTCGAGCGCCGGCTCGGCCGCGCCATCATGTCGTCTTCGCATGGTTTCTGGAGCCTTGGCGGCTTCGTGGGCGGTGGCCTTGGCGGCATGGGTATCCAGACCTTCGGCCATCTCGCCCATGCGGTCATCATCACGATGGTGGCGCTTGCAGGCGTTTCGCTGGCCATGCGTCACGTCGTTACCGAAAACAGGCCGGCAGCCGCGCAGGAGCGCCCACGCTTTTCCCTGCCGCGCAACCCCCTCATCTATCTGATCGGCGTGATGGCGCTGTTTTCCATGACCCCGGAGGGCGCCGTGCTCGACTGGGCAGCCATTTATCTTCAGCAGGAGCTTGGCGCCGACCTTGCCACGGCCAGCCTCGCATTTGCCGCCTTTTCCGGGGTCATGGCCTGCATGCGCTTTGCCGGCGACACGGTTCGCAATCGTTTCGGCGCGGTGACCACGCTGCGCGCCTGCGCGCTGCTGGCCTGCGCCGGTATGCTGGGTGCCGGGCTCTCGCCCCTGCCCTGGATAGCCATCGCCTGCTTCGCCCTGTGCGGTGTGGGCATCGCCAACATGGTGCCGATCGCCTTTTCCGCCGCCGGCAACCAGCAGGGAATTCCCTCCGGCATCGGCATGAGCGTTGTCACCACCATGGGCTATTGCGGCATTCTGGTCGCGCCCTCCGCCATCGGCTTCATCGCCGAGCATATCGGCTTCGGTCCGGTTTTTATCGGACTGTCGGGCTTGCTGTTCATCGTCTTCCTGATGTCGGGACTGGCCCACCGTGCCGACTACACAGCCGACCATCCCGGCGAATAAACGGGACCGGCGCTGGGCCGGGTCAGACCCGGCCCAGCAGCACCAGTATCAGCAGGATGACGAGCACGACGCCGACAATGCCCGACGGGCCATAACCCCAGTTGCGCGAATGAGGCCAGCTGGGAATGGCGCCGATCAGGATCAGCACCAGAACGATGATGAGAAGGGTCGTAAGAGGCATGGTCGAACTCTCCCGCCTTGTGATTGTCTCATTTCACAATGCGCGAGCCGCCGCCGTGTTCCCTTGTTTCCGAAACGACGGGCCCTGCAACAAAAACCCCTCGATCCGGGCTGGTGCCGCGAACCGAGGGGTTGCAATTCCCTGAAGGCCGTTCTCACGCAGCCTTTTTGCCCTGAACGACCGATATCAGCCGGCGCGATACTGCGCGACGATGGCATCGCCCATTTCGGCGGTGCTGACCTTCTTCATGCCTTCCGACATGATGTCGCCGGTGCGATAGCCTGCGTCCAGAACCGCCGAGATCGCCTTCTCCAGACGGTCGGCTTCCGCGACCATGTTGAAGGAATAGCGCAGGCACATGGCGAAGGAGGCGATCATGGCGATCGGATTGGCGATGCCCTTTCCGGCAATGTCGGGCGCCGAACCATGCACCGGCTCGTAGAGCGCCTTGCGCTTGCCGGTCTTCGCGTCCGGCGCGCCGAGCGAGGCGGAGGGCAGCATGCCGAGCGAGCCGGTCAGCATTGCGGCCACGTCGGAGAGCATGTCGCCGAACAGGTTGTCGGTGACGATGACGTCGAACTGCTTCGGCCAGCGCACGAGCTGCATGCCGCCGGCGTCGGCCAGCATGTGGTCGAGCTTCACATCCCTGAACTTCGCCTTGTGCGTGGCGGTGACGACCTCGTTCCACAGCACGCCAGACTTCATGACGTTGCGCTTTTCCATGGAGGTGACGTGATTGTTGCGGGTGCGGGCCAGCTCGAAGGCGACCCCTGCGATCCGCTCGATCTCGAAGGTGTCGTAGATCTGCGTATCGATGCCGCGCTTCTGGCCGTTGCCGAGATCGATGATCTGCTTGGGCTCACCAAAATAGACGCCGCCGGTCAGCTCGCGCACGATGAGGATGTCGAGGCCTTCGACCACATCCTGCTTGAGCGAGGAGGACGCGGCCAGCGCCGGATAGCAGATGGCCGGGCGCAGATTGGCGAACAGCTCGAGATCCTTGCGCAGGCGCAGCAGGCCGGCCTCGGGGCGCACCTCGTAAGGCACGTCATCCCACTTCGGACCGCCGACCGCGCCGAACAGAACGGCGTCCGCCGCCAGCGCCTTTTCCATGTCGGCCTCGGAAATCGCCTGTCCGTGCGCGTCGTAGGCCGAGCCGCCAACCAGACCTTCCTCGGTCTCGAAAGCGGCGCCGTTCTCGTTCATGACGGCGATGAGTTTCTTCACCTCCGTCATCGCCTCGGGACCGATGCCGTCACCTGGGAGGAGGAAGAGTTTTTTCGAAGCCATGCGTATTTCCCCGGGGAATTTTTGAACCGCAGCTTTGCTAGCCGCGCCGGCGCGCTTGCGCAAGACGAAAGCGGCGAGACAAGGCGCCCGGAATGCCCGTTACAGGTGCGAGAGAATGTTGACCAGCCTGCCGAAGGGGTCGCGCACGTAGAAACGGCGCACGCCCCACGGCTCATCGGCGGGACCGTATTCGATCGCAAATCCCGCTGCCTTCATGCCGGCGAGCGCCGCTCCGACGTCATCCACCTCGATGGAGAGATCGGGCACCGGCGTGCCGGAGCCGCCCTCCGCGGCAAAGGAAATCTGCACCGGCATCTGTTCGGTCGAACCCCATGTGGCGATCCAGCCATGATCCATGAGAAGGTCGAGACCGAGCACATCGCCATAAAAGCGCTTCGCCGCCGCAAGGTCTGCGGCGGCAATGTTGGCGATGATGCGCCTGACCTTCATGGCTATTCGCTCTTTGCCAGCGCCTTTTCCATGGCCTGGCGCAGCTCGGCCGGCCACGTCCCGGCTTCAGGCCATGTTTCCGGAGACTTGCCATCGGTCTGGCGAGCCAGATAGAGCTTCTGGCTGGCAGCATCGACAGCCATGAAACCATCGTAGGTGCCACAGGCATGCGGAATGCAGCCATCGCCGTAGATCAGGCCCGAGGCGGTCTTTTCCGGCTCGGCGCTGACCATAAGGCTGGTTGCAACTTCTTCGAGCCTGTCGCCCAGAAGCTCCTTTGCCTGCGCATAGACGGCCTCGTTCTGGAATGCCTCGAGCATGCTGCCGAGTCTTTCCGGATTGAAATCTTTCCACGTCGTTCCGGCTTCGGGCGCATAGACGAGTTCGCCTGCGGTCGTAAAACCATCCTGCGGGGTCCAGCGCTTGACCACGCCGGAAGTGCCCGGCATCAGCCATGGAACGAAATAGATCCAGTCACTGGCGACTGCCGTCACCGGCGCGCCGCAATCTTCTTCGCCGATGCTGGCGCGCTGGATGGCGTCGTTGTCGCCCTTCCACACCAGAACCTTGGCCGGGCCACAGGCATTGCCGCCGTCGCCGACATCGAACAGCGCGACCTCGGTGTCTCCAAGCCTGGCGATCTGGTCGAAATAGATCACATAGGCGCTGGCCAGCTCCTTGTCGCCGAAGGACAGGGTCTTTTCGCCATACTCTTCCTTCTGGGTGATGGTGAGAGCGCCGCCTGCGAAGGCAATGGATTGCGGCTTCTCCGTCTCGGCGAATGCACTTGCGCAAAGGCCAAGACCGAGGAGAGCCGCGAGCGACGGACGGAATATCAGTTTCATGATTGCGAAACTCCGGTTGCGCACTGGACGCTGCCTGATCGGAACAACCGAATCGGGGTGGCAGGAGCATGCAAAACTAGAGCATTTTGCAGTCAAGTGGAATCACTTGACGTCGCATAAATGCGGCTAAAACAAATAGATAGAGCGACAGCCCGGATTTATCCGGGCATCCGTCGCTCTAGGAAGCTGGCGCCGCAGTGTCCACATCACCGGGCGGCGAATTTCAATCCCCTGACAAAAACGGGATGCGAACCTTGCGGCGCGCATCCCGTTGACTGGCCGGATTGGCCCAGACTGTCAGGCCCAGCCTGTCAGGCCCAGGGGCGTGTTTCGGCGTTCTTCTGCTCGAAGGTGCTGATGGAGCTTGCCTTCTCCATCGTTAGGCCGATGTCGTCGAGGCCATTGAGCATGCAATGACGCCGGAAATCGTCAAGATCGAAGGTGATCACGCCACCGTCCGGCCCGCGGATTTCCTTGGTTTCGAGATCGATCGACAACGTGGCATTGGCGCCGCGCGAGGCGTCGTCCATCAGCTTGTCGAGATCTTCCTGGCTGACCGTGATCGGCAGAACGCCGTTCTTGAAGCAGTTGTTGTAGAAAATATCGGCGAACGAGGTCGAGATGACGCAGCGGATGCCGAAGTCGAGCAGCGCCCACGGCGCATGCTCGCGGCTCGAACCACAGCCGAAATTGTCGCCGGCGACAAGGATCTGGGCGTTGCGGTAGGCCGGCTTGTTGAGCACGAAATCGGGGTTTTCCGAACCATCCTCATTGTAGCGCATCTCGGCGAACAGCCCCTTGCCGAGGCCGGTGCGCTTGATCGTCTTCAGATAATCCTTGGGGATGATCATGTCGGTGTCGACATTGACGATCGGCAGGGGCGCTGCAACGCCGGTGAGCTGAGTGAATTTGTCCATGGCTTGTGCCCGTAGTGTCGTTGCGGGAGTTGCTGGCCTTCGCTTTACACAAAGCCGGCGCATAAGGGAAGGCGCGGGCTCTCCATGGCGCAGGCGACAGCCCGCTCCTGCACCATGGCACGGACCCTCCCGCCCGTTTAGGCTGGCCCGGCAAAGGGAGAAGAGCATGACCGACATCACCATCAGGCCGCTGCAGCAGGGCGACCACGACGACTGGCGCCGGCTGTGGCGCGCCTATCTGGAATTCTACGAGACCGAGCTGCCGCAGGAGGTCTATGCGGCCACATGGGAGCGGCTGTTTTCGCCCGGCATATATGAGCCGAAAGGTTTTCTCGCGCTGGCAGATGGCAAGGCGGTGGGCCTGACCCACTACATGTATCACCGGTCGGGCTGGTCTCTGGCCGACAAATGCTATCTGCAGGACCTGTTCGTCGATCCGGCCGTGCGCGGCGGCGGGGTGGGTGCTGCGCTGATCGAAGCGGTGCGCAGGGCCGCCGAAGAAGCACAGGCAGGCGAGGTCTACTGGCTGACCCATGAGAGCAACGCCACGGCCCGCCGGCTCTATGACCGGGTGGCGACAAACACGGGTTTCCTCAAATACCGGCTGTAAGGGGCATGCCTTGCCGCCATTTTACAATGCAGTGAAAAACGCTACAAAGCCGGCATGTTCATTCCCTTCTTCCTCGAACTGAAGGCCGCAAAAATTCCCGTCTCGCTCCGGGAATATCTGTCGCTTCTGGAAGGCATGGACGTGGGACTGGTCGACTACGATGTCGAGGGTTTTTACTATCTGGCGCGCGCCGCGCTGGTGAAGGACGAGCGCCATATCGACCGCTTCGATCAGGTGTTTTCGCATGTCTTCCGCGGCGTCGAGGCGGTTTCCGGCGAAGGCGGCATCGATGTTACCGATATGCCGGAGGAATGGCTGCGGCGGCTGGCCGAAAAGCATCTCTCCGAAGAGGAAAAGCGGCTTGTGGAAGCACTCGGCGGCTTCGAGAAGCTGATGGAGACGCTGAGAGAGCGGCTGGAAGAGCAGAAGGGCCGCCATCAGGGCGGCTCGAAATGGATCGGCACCGCCGGCACCTCGCCCTTCGGCGCCTATGGCTACAATCCCGAAGGCATCCGCATCGGCCAGCACGAAAGCCGCCACCGGCGCGCCGTGAAGGTCTGGGACAAGCGCGAATTCCGCAATCTCGACGATTCGGTGGAACTGGGAACCCGCAACATCAAGGTCGCCCTGAAGCGCCTGCGCCGCTGGGTGCGCGACGGAGCGGCCGAGGAGCTCGACCTGCCGGGCACCATCCACTCCACCGCCGAGCATGGTTATCTCGACGTGAAAACCCGGCCGGAGCGTCGCAACGCGGTGAAGCTTCTGATGTTCTTCGACGTCGGCGGCTCGATGGACGACCACATCAAAGTGGTCGAGGAACTGTTTTCGGCCGCCCGCACGGAATTCAGGCAGCTCGAATATTTCTACTTCCACAACTGCCTCTACGAAGGCGTGTGGAAGGACAATCGCCGCCGCCATGCCGAAGTGATCCCGACCTTCGACGTGCTCCACAAATACGGTTCCGACTACAAGGCAATCTTTGTTGGCGACGCCGCGATGAGTCCTTACGAGATCAGCCATCCGGGCGGCTCGGTCGAGCACTGGAACCCGGAAGCCGGGGCGGTGTGGCTGCAACGCGCGCTCGCCCAGTGGCCAAACGCCGTGTGGCTCAACCCCACGGCCGAAAAGCACTGGGGCTACACCTATTCGATCGGCCTTATCCAGGAGTTGTTCGGGCAGCGCATGTACCCGCTCACGCTGGCCGGGCTGGAAGCGGCGACAAAGCAGCTTGGCCGCGCCGTGCATTGATGCGGCTGGTCAGACCGGCCACGCGGTCCTATCTTTAAGAGAAATTCCAGCAGAAGTGCAAAGCGGTTTGCGTTCGGAATTGCGTCAGGACAAGCGCGCTGATCGATGAAGCGAACCGCGACGGCAGGAGATTTTCATGGAAACCACCACCTACCCCGTCACCCGCAGCGATGCCGAATGGCGCGCGCTGCTTTCGCCGGAACAATATGCGGTCATGCGCCAGCACGCCACGGAGCGGCCGGGAAGCTGCGCGCTGCTGCATGAGCACCGTGCCGGCGCCTTCCATTGCGCGGGCTGTGATGCGAAACTGTTCGAGGCCAACCTGAAATTCGAGAGCGGCACGGGCTGGCCGAGCTTCAACGATCCTGTTCCGGGTTCGGTCGGCACCACCACCGACCGCAGCCACGGCATGCTGCGCACCGAAGTGCACTGCGCTACCTGCGGCAGCCATCTCGGCCACGTCTTTCCGGACGGCCCGCCGCCAACCGGCCTGCGCTACTGCATCAACGGCATAGCGCTGAACTTCAAGTCGGCCGACTGACCGCCAACGACGCCGCGAATGAAAATGCCCGGCTGAGACCGGGCATTTCAACAGTCCTGTTTCCCGTGAATCAGGCCGCGTAGCGCTGGGGTCCCAGCGCGCTGGCGTCGATATCGGGCTTGCGGCCGGACATGATGTCGGCCAGCACCCGCGCCGAGCCGCAGGCCATGGTCCAGCCCAGCGTTCCGTGGCCGGTGTTGAGGTAGAGATTGGCGTATTTCGAGGCACCGATGATCGGCGGTCCATCCGGGGTCATCGGCCGCTGCCCGGTCCAGAAGGTCGCTTGGCTGATGTCGCCCGCACCGGGGAACAGGTCGGTCACCGAATGCACCAGCGTATCGCGGCGGGCATCGCTCAGATTGAGATTGTAGCCGGAAATCTCCGCCGTGCCGCCGACGCGGATGCGGTCGCCGAGACGGGTGATGGCGATCTTGTAGGTCTCGTCCATCACGGTCGATTCCGGTGCGCGTGACGCATCGACAATCGGCACCCCGCTCAGAGATTGCCCACGCCGCCGTCGACCAGCAATTCCGATCCGACGACAAAACCGGACTCGTCTGATGCGAGGAAGACGGCCGCGCGGGCCAGCTCCCACGGCTTTCCCATGCGCCCGACAGGAACAAGGTCGCGGATTTCCTGCCGTAGTGCCTGCTCCCCTTTGGGCGGTAAGCCCAATTTCGCCAGAGCCGGTGTTTCAGTCGGGCCCGGAATCAGGCCGTTGACGCGGATACCACGTGAGATCAGCTCACCGGACAGGGTTCGCGCCAGCGATGCCAACCCCGCCTTGCTGGCAGCATAGATGCTGCTTTGCGGCAAGCCGATATGCGCGCTGACAGAGCCGCACAGGATGATCGACGATGGATTGGGCATCAGCGGCAGAAGGTTCTGGATCAGGAAGAACGGCCCCTTCAGATTGATCGCCATGATCCGGTCATAGGTCGCCTCATCCCATTCGCCCATAGGGCGGTGGGTGACATCTCCGGCATTGATGTAGAGAACATCCAGCCTCGGCCACCTCCGCTCCAACTCGTTGCGCAGATTCGCTTGTCCGGCGATGTCGCCGGAATCGTTGCGAATGAGGTGCACCGAGGACCCGAGTTCGCGACCTGCCTGCTCAAGCCCGGCGGAGCTCCTTCCTGTGATGGCGACCGTCGCGCCTTCTTCCAGAAACTGGCGGGCCGTTTCCAGCCCGATCCCGCTCGTTCCGCCTGTTATCAGCGCATATTTATCCTTCAATCGTGACATGGTTCGTCCTTTCTCTGTCGGGAAAGAGGAATTGCCATGCTTGGTACCCTAATGATAGTAGGCACCAAAACGGTACTGAAGAGAAATCGAGATGAGTGATTCAATTCGCGAAAGCCGGGCAACAGAACAGCCGGGTCACTCCGTCCAGCGCTGCCCGATGGTCGACTTCGTCAATCTGGTTTCGGGAAAATGGGCAATTCCGATCCTCTACCGGCTGATCGTGACCGCCGGCCCTATCCGGTTTGGCGAATTGCAGCGCGCCGTGGCGCCCATCACGCAAAAAGAGCTGACCCGTCAGCTGCGATTGTTCGAAAAGCGGGGGTTGGTGGTGAGAACGATATATCCGGAGATGCCGCCGCGTGTGGAATACGAAGTAACGGAGCTTGCCATGACATTGCAGAGCACGCTGGATTCTCTGGCGGGCTGGATGAACGCTCATGGTTCCAGACTGCGCGGCTAACGCGCCTTCCCCATACGATTTTTACGTCCAAAGATCGGACGGACCACAAATTCATGCAGAAACGCCCCCGCGATTGTCATCATGCGAGGGCGTTCAGATTCTGAGGTGGGCCTGCTGGATCAGGCCGCGTAGCGCTGGGGTCCCAGCGCGCTGGCGTCGATGTCGGGCTTGCGGCCGGACATGATGTCGGCCAGCACCCGCGCCGAGCCGCAGGCCATGGTCCAGCCCAGCGTTCCGTGGCCGGTGTTGAGGTAGAGATTGGCGTATTTCGAGGCACCGATGATCGGCGGTCCATCCGGGGTCATCGGCCGCTGCCCGGTCCAGAAGGTCGCCTGGCTGATGTCGCCCGCACCGGGGAACAGGTCGGTCACCGAATGCACCAGCGTATCGCGGCGGGCATCGCTCAGATTGAGATTGTAGCCGGAAATCTCCGCCGTGCCGCCGACGCGGATGCGGTCGCCGAGACGGGTGATGGCGATCTTGTAGGTCTCGTCCATCACGGTCGATTCCGGGGCGCGTGACGCATCGACGATCGGCACGGTGATCGAATAGCCCTTGACCGGATAGACCGGGATCGGCTGGCCAAGCTTGCGCATCCAGATCGGCGAATACGAGCCCAGCGCCATGACATAGCTGTCGGCGCTGCGCTTGCCGGCGCTGGTGTTGACGCCGGTGATCTTCCCGCCGGACGTCTCGATGCCGGTGATGGAAACGCCATATTCGAACTTCACACCGGCTGCGGTCGCGATTTCCGCCAGCCTTTCGGTGAACATCTGGCAGTCGCCGGTCTCGTCGCCGGGCAGGCGCAGGCCGCCGACGAACTTGCCGCGCACATTGCCGAGGCCGGGTTCGACGGCGATGCAGCCTTCGGGGTCGAGCACCTCGAAGGGAACGCCGGTCTGCTTCAGCACCTCGACATCGCCACCGATGCCGTCGAGCTGCTTCTGGGTGCGGAACAGCTGGAGCGTGCCCTGCATGCGTTCATCATAGGCGATGTTGGTGCGCGAGCGCAGATCCTTCAAAACATCGCGACTGTATTCTGCGATCGGCACCATGCGCGACTTGTTGAGTGCGTAGCGCGCATCGGTGCAATTGCGCAGCATCTTCATCATCCAGGCATACATGTGCCAGTCGAGCGTCGGCTTCAGCACCAGCGGCCCATGCTTCATGGTCAGCCATTTCAGCGCCTTGACCGGCACACCCGGCCCTGCCCATGGTGACGAATAGCCGGGCGAAACCTCGCCCGCATTGGCGAAGGAGGTTTCCAGCGCCGGACCGCTCTGACGGTCGATGACCGTCACGTCATGGCCGGCCTCACTGAGGAAATACGCTGTGGTAACGCCGATGACGCCGCTGCCGAGGACCAGTACTTTCATGCTCTACTCCCGAAAAATCTGTGGCCCGGCTGGATCACGCGCCGACATAAATGCGATGGAAACGGTGGCCGAGGCTGGTGAGCACCTCGTAGGCGATGGTGCCGTAGGAGCCGGCCACATCGTCGATGGTCTGGTCGGCATCGATTATGTCCACCAGATCGCCGGGCCGCAGCGCGCCTTCCGGCAGGGTGGAAATGTCGAGGATGATCGAGTCCATGGACACCCGACCGATAAAAGGCAGTTCGATACTGTTGAAGCGGGCGGCGGATGCCGCGCAGCGGTGCCAGCCATCGGCATAGCCGAGCGAAATCGTGGCGAGGCACTGCACGCCAGCGGCGGTTGCCGTGTGGCCGTAGCCGATCCCGGCCCCCTGCTCCACCGTGCGCGTCTGGATCACCTTGGACTGAAGGCGGATCACCGGCAGCATCGGATTTTCCGCACCCGGCGTCGGGTTGATGCCGTAGAGAGCCGCACCCGGCCGCGCGATCTGGTGATGATAGCCTTCGCCAAGGAAAATCCCGGACGAATTGGCAAGCGAGGCAGGCGCGTCCGGCAGCATGGCGCGCAGGCGGTCGAATTCCCGGCGCTGCGCCTCATTGGCCGGATGATGCGGCTCGTCGGCGCAGGCGAGATGGCTCATCACCAGCCTGAGGTCGATGCCCTCCAGCGCCTTTGGATCGGCTGCAACCGCCTCGACTTCCCGTGGCAACATGCCGAGCCGCGACATGCCGCTGTCGACCTGAAGAGCCGCCGGCAGGGAATGTCCTGCGGCTTTGGCGGCTTCACGCCATGCGCCAAGCTGTTCGGTGCTGTTGAGCACGGCGATCAGGCCTGCGGCAACCGCATCGGCCTCCGCACCGGGAGGCAGCCCGTTCAGCACATAGATGGCGGGGCCGGTGCCGATGGCGGCGCGCAATGCAATGCCTTCGCCGACATGGGCCACGAAGAAGGTATCGCAGCCCTCCTGCATCAGGGCGCGGGCGACACGGTCCGCGCCCAGCCCATAGCCGTCAGCCTTGACGACGCCAGCACATTTCCTGTTGCCGAGCCTCGCCTTCAGGCGGCGATAATTCTCACGGATTGCGCCGAGATCGATGGTCAGGACGGAGCCGGCATCGGCCGCCGGATCGGTCGCAACGGCCTTGTATCCACGCGGAACCTGATTCATGTCTTCCACCCGGTATTCTTTCGCAAATATGCGCCGACAGCGCACTTAAATGCTTGTAACACCGATCATGCGCACATTCCTTGCGAATATATGCATCATATTAGCGGATCATTCGATCAGAAAGGCCGTGCAGTATCGATTCCGCACGGAAATGCTGCATTCACCAAAAAGGCCGAAAACCTGTCGGTTTCCGGCCTTCATCCGGGGATACGGGAATGATTATGCGGCCAGAGCATTTTGCAGTCAGACGGAATCGTCTGACGTGGCACAAATGCGGCCAGGCAAAACATACTGGAGCAGCGGGGCTGCGTTCGTCAGAACGCCCGCTGCTCCAGATGGCGGAAGGCGCTCACCACATCCTCATAGACCCTGCGCTTGAAGGGCACGATCAGCTCGGGCAGCCTGACCATGGGAAGCCAGTCCCAGCGGTCGAATTCGGCAGTGTTTCCTGCCGGCGGCGGATTGATGCGGATCTCGCTTTCATCGCCCTCGAAGCGGAAGGCGAACCAGCGCTGCATCTGCCCGCGATAGCGCCCCTTGAAGGCGAGCCCGACCAGTTCGGGCGGCAGGTCGTAGCGGAACCAGTCCGGAGCCTCGGCCAGCAGCGAGACGCTCTTCATGCCGGTTTCCTCGAACAGTTCGCGGTGCGCCGCCGCCAGCGGCTCCTCGCCCTTGTCGATGCCGCCCTGCGGCATCTGCCACAGCATGTCGGAGCCGGTGGTTTCGTCATCGGGCTCAGGGAGCCGGTGCCCGGCCCACACCAGCCCCCGGCTGTTGAGCACCATGACGCCCACACAGGGGCGGTATGGCAGGGTTTCGGGATCGACGAGCTTTTTCTTCGGCATGGTGCGGCCTTTCTCCGGGCTTAAAGCGTGTCGCGATCTTTCCGATTCGCTCCCTGCGCTTCAAATTCCTTTTTTACGCATGTCGCTGTCCCGAAACCGGTTCCCACTTTCGGGCGACATGCTCAGCGTTTCTCCGGATCGTTGGCGACGGCGGAAACGGGCACGATCTCGATGCCGCGCATCTTCGCTTCATCGACCCATGCGGCCACGGCGTCAACCGTCAGGTCGAAAGCCGAGCCGATGCCGATGGCGCTGCCCTTGGCCCGGGCGGTGGCCTCCAGCTCGTCGAGCTTCTTCAGGATCGCGGTGCGATCCTGCACGGCATCGATCTGGGTATCGGCAATCGCGAGCGGCATGCGTTCCTGCGCGGCAAGCTCCGGCGCGCGGCTGCGGGCGGAAGAGCCGTCGTCGAGATAGCCGAGACCGCGCGCGGCCAGTTCGCGCATGACGGGGCCAAGTGCCTGCTCGTCGGCGGTAAAGCGCGCGCCCATATAGTTCATCACCGTGGTGTAATTGGTCGTGCGCGACAGCACGCGGCGCATGGCTTGCAGATTGTCGTCTGGGGCGGCATCCACGGTCAGCGTGTTGCGGCCCGGATCGACATTGGGATAGTCGAACGGCTCCATCGGCAACTGCAGGACGATTTCGTGCCCCTTGCGGCGTCCTTCCTGCATCCAGCGGCCGACCGAATTGCCCCCCGAGGCGAAAGCCAGCGTCACCTCCGCCGGCAGCTTTGCGATGGCTGTCTGCGTGCCGGTCTGCGAGACGGCGAGACCGCCGATGATGATGGCGACACGCGCGCCTCGCGCGCCGGACCATGGCCGCGCATAGACGTCGAAGGGCCGCCTGCCGTCCGCCGCGCGTTGCGGCAGCGGGCCGGTTTCGCTGTCCTCCACCAATGCCCGGTCCGGCAGATGGGCGACCCGCAGATCCTGTTGCAGGGCGGAAGGATCGCGCACGACAATGCCGCCGCCCTCCGCTGTGCCCCCCTCCCCGGCACGGGGCTGCACGCGGATGATCTGCGCCCCGCCCGGCTGCCTCGTAACCTGTGTTTCGGTGCGGGGCGGCTGCGCGTTCGGAACCGGATTTTCGGGCACGGCGACCACTTCGGGCTGGCGGAAGGGCTGCTCGCGCAATGCGATCATGGCCGAGGCGCCCACCACCACCAGTGCCGCCAGCCCGACCAGCACGCTGCCCGCCGGAATGCGGAACCGGCCAGCGCCTCGGAAATCGTCGCCGGCGCGCGGTTTCTGCCCCTGCCCGAGCGGCCGGTCGATGTCCTTCTGATCTGGCAAGCGGCATCCCCCCGAATCAAACCTGAATCAAAACTGCCGGAACCTCGCGGTTCCGGCAGGATGACATTGCATGGCGCGGATGAACAGGTCCGCGAAGCCGCCCGGCCCTACTGCCGGCGCTCCTACTGGTTGAGGACGGCCTTGTCGGGGTTCGGCGGGAAGGCCGGATCGGTCTTCTTGCCCCGCAGCAGGTCCAGCGCGTAGTTGAGCTGGATGTCGTCCTTGGCTTCCGGCGGCACATAGGCGACGGAGCCTGAACCGGCATCCTCTTCATCGGCGCCCTTGATGTGGCCCTTGAGGTCCGATTCGCCACGGGTCAGGTCGCGGCCCTGCAATTCCGGCGGCAACGGCTGGTCAACCTTGATGTCGGGCGCGATGCCCTTGCCCTGGATCGACTTGCCCGACGGCGTGTAATAGAGCGCCGTGGTCAGCCGGAGCGCGCCATTCTCGCCGAGCGGAATGATGGTCTGCACCGATCCCTTGCCGAAGGACTGGGTGCCGACAACGGTGGCGCGGCGCAGATCCTGAAGCGCGCCAGCAACGATTTCCGAGGCGCTGGCCGAACCGCCATTGATGAGCACCACGACCGGCTTGCCGTCGATCGAATCGCCGGGCTTGGCATCGAAGCGGGTCACGTCCTTGGGATCGCGGCCACGGGTCGAAACGATCTCGCCACGGTCGAGGAAGGCGTCGGAAACGCTCACCGCCTGATCGAGCAGGCCACCCGGATTGAGGCGCAGGTCGAGCACATAGCCCTTGAGCTTGTCCTTCGGGATGTCCTTTTTGATCGAGGCAATGGCGGCCTCGAGGTCGTCATAGGTCTTCTCGGTGAAGGAGGTGATCTTGATGTAGCCGACATCGTCCTCGGCGCGGAACTTCACCGCCTGCACCTTGATGATGTCGCGCACGATCTTTATTTCGAGCGGCTTGTCGGCGCCCTCGCGCAGGATCGTCAGCGTGATCGGGGTGGACACTGGTCCGCGCATCTTCTGCACGGCGTCATTGAGGGTCAGGCCGCGCACTTCCTCGCCGTCGATCTTGGCGATGAAGTCGCCGGCCAGCACGCCGGCCTTGGCGGCGGGCGTGTCGTCCATCGGGCTGATCACCTTGACGAGGTCGTTTTCCATGGTGACCTCGATGCCGAGACCGCCGAACTCACCCTTGGTCTGCACGCGCATGTCCTGCGCGGCTTCCGCGTTCATGAAGGAGGAATGCGGGTCGAGCGAGGTAAGCATGCCGTTGATGGCGTTCTCGACCAGTGCCTTGTCGTCGGGCGGCGTCACATACTGGGCGCGCACGCGCTCGAAGATGTCGCCGAAGATGGCGAGTTGCTTGTAGGTTTCCGCGCCGGCGGCATTCGCCGCCGTTCCCGGAACGCCATAGACAAGGCTCATGGCGGAAGCGCCCATCAGCGCACCGGCAAACAGGAGCGAGAGTTTCCGCATCATTTCACGTCCTTCCAGAAACACGGTCCGCCCACCAGGGGGTCGGGTCAACGGGTTTACCATCCTTGCGGAACTCGACATAGAGCTCCCGCGTGGCTTTCGCATCCTGTGTCGCAGAGGTGCTTGCCACCCTTGCTTCACCCATCGCGCCAATCGGCTCGCCCGCGAGAACGGACTGGCCCGACGCGACGGTCAGTCTGTTCATCCCCGCCAGAACGACATGATAGCCGCCGCCGGCATCGAGGATCAAGAGTTGTCCATATGAACGGAACGGCCCCGCATACAGTATTTCCCCGTCGACCGGGGCCGTGACGATGGCGCCCGATTGTGTCGCAACCATGTCGCCCTGCATCACTGAGCCGTTACCGTCATTGGCGCCGAAGCGGCGCTTTACCTGACCTGTCACCGGCAGTGCGATCTGCCCCTGCAGCGAGCGGAATGGAATGCGCTCCAGCAGGCGATTGGCATCCGGAACAGGCAAAGCAGCGATGCGCGCCTCCTCCTCGGCCCTGCGTTTCGCCTGCCTGTCGAGTGATTCGACCAGCTCCTTCAGGCTGCGGGCCTTTGCCGCCAGTTCCTGCGCGTTCTGCTGCTCGGCCTCGATCGCGGCCTGCGTTTCGGCCTGGAACTTCCGGCGCGCTTCCAGAAGCATGTTCAGCCGCTGCTTTTCGGCCAATTGCTCGGTCACGGAGGCCGTCAGCCGCGCGCGCTCGGCCTCGATGGAGGCGGTGACGCGCGAATGCTCCTTCAGGTCCGCCATCAGCTTTTCGGTCTCGTGGCGCAATTCGGGAACCACGGCCCCCAGAAGAATGGCGCTGCGCACCGAGGCCAGCGCATCTTCCGGCCGGACCAGTATGGCCGGCGGCGGATTGATGCCCATGCGCTGCAGGGCGCCAAGCACCTCGGCCAGCACATCGGCCCGCTCGGCCAGCGAAGCGCGGATGCGCGCATCCTGCATCTTCAGGTCTTCCAGCTTGGTGCCGATATCCTCGATATCCTGGCCCAGCTTCTGCTCGGTCTTGGCCGACTGGATGAGCGCTGCGGTGATCGAGGCGTAATCCTTGCGCACGGAAGCGATGTCGGCGGCGAGCTTTGCCAGCCGCTCGGAAGACAGGCTGATTTCCTTCGTCACCTGTTCGTATTCGCTGCGTTTCGCATCGATTTCAGGCGCTTCCTGCGCGGCATCCTCCGGCGCGGCGTGGCCAAAAGCGCAGGATGCCAGCAGCGTCAGCGCTGCCAGCAGATGGCGGGCACCATGCGGCCCCGGTTGCGGTCTCGAGCGCTCATCCATGCGGGAGCGACAGTAGCGGCGGCATCGTTAACGAATCATCAACCATGTTTGCGGGTTTCGCAGTCCGGCCTGCGCCCGGCTCTGCTGGTGACGGCAGAATGGGGCGAAAATCCGGGCGAAGCCGCCTCATCTGCCGTGATTCTCAGGAGCGATGATAGGGGTGTCCGGCAAGGATGGTGGCTATACGGTAGAGCTGTTCGCCCAGCATGACGCGCACCAGCTGATGCGGCCATGTCAGCGCGCCGAAGGAGACGATCAGTTCCGCCTCGTTGCGCAACGCCTCGCTGTGGCCGTCCGGGCCGCCGATCGCGACGACCAGCGCCTTGCGGCCATTGTCGCGCTTGGCACCAATGCGCCGGGCGAGTTCTTCCGACGAAAAGCTTTTTCCTCGCTCGTCGAGCAGCAAAAGCGCGGCGCCGGCCTGCCCTCCCGCCAGGCCCCCCGGCTGTCTGGCATGGGCAAGCAGCTTATGGCCTTCCTCGCGCTGGCGCTCGTCCACGGTCTGGCCGCGCCCTTCGGGAATTTCGGTGATGCCGCCGAATTCGAGGCCGACGGCAGGGCCGCTGCGGGCGAACCGCTCGTAATAGCGGTCGCCAAGCTCCTTCTCGGGGCCGGACTTCATACGGCCCACGGCGTGTACGATGAGTTTCATGCCCGCCCTAAAGCGGGACGCGCCCTGTCAGTGGAGCGTCCCGTCCTCCAGATCCGGCGCCTGCCACATCTTCTCCAGATTGTAGAACTCACGAACTTCCGGACGGAAAATGTGGACGATGACATCACCCGAATCGATCAGCACCCAGTCGGCGCCGGACAATCCCTCCACGCGCGCATTGCCGAGGCCGGCATCCTTGAGCGCGGTGAGCAGGTGATCGGCAACAGCCGCGACATGACGGTGCGACCGGCCCGATGCAATGACCATGTGGTCGCCGAGGCTCGATTTGCCCTGAATGTCGATGGGGATGATGTTTTCGGCCTTGGAGTCTTCCAGACTGGCAAGGACGATGTCGAGGGCGCGGGGCTGGCTGACGCCTATCCCGGCCGGCGAAGGCGCGATGTCGGCCTTCTTCCGAAGTGCTGTTCTCAGTGTCTTTCCTTTCGCAACAAGAACAACCATGCCGCCTGCACATCAGGCGACAGGTGAAAGATAGGCAGAGTCGCATTGCAGTTTCAAGACGACCCGGCGCTGCGCGCGCAGAAGTGATCGGGCTGAAGCGTGTCGCGATCTTTCAGATTCGCTTCCGACGCTTCAGGTTCCTGTTTTACGCATGTCGTTGCCCCGAAACCGGTTCCCACTTTCGGGCGACATGCTTTATCGGTTTCTGATGGTGAAACGCCCGACCAGCCTTTGTTCGGCAATGTCGTAGACGAACAGCATGCGCTCGCCGCCGGCCAGCTCTGCATCCAGCGAAATGCGATTACCGGAAATCGACTGCGACACGATCCGCGCGCCGACCGGAAGCACGATGTCGCCTTCCGTGGCCTGCCCGGCGGGCGCCTGTATGTCGCCTGCCGGGGCTGCGACCTGCGGTGCGGATGTCCGGGATTTGTAGACAAGGGCCGCGATCACCACCATAAGGGCGAGAAACAGAATGCCGAGATTGACGCCCATGAAGCGGACCATCTTGCGGCGTACCTTCTCGATGGAAGGGTCAAGCGGCTTGTCTTCGTCTTCTTCGGCTTCAGGCCGGGTCATGGCAGGGTCCGCAACTGTTTCTCTGGATCGGGCGGTCATAACGAAGTGGATGCGGGATTGATAGAGGGTGAGCAGGCACGGTTCGTCGCGGATGCCGACGCAAGCGGCCAGAGGCTCGACCAGTGGCTGGCCGCCCGGCTGGCGCCGAACCTCTCACGCAGCCGCGTGCAGGCCCTGATCAGACAGGGCGCGGTTCTCATCGACGGCGTGGCAGCGGGCGAACCGAAACGCAAGCTGGCGGCCGGCGAACAGGTCGAGATCGCCATGCCGGAGCCCGAACCTGCCACCCCGCAGGGCGAAGCCATCCCTCTCGACATTCTTTATGAGGACGACGAGCTGATCGTCGTCAACAAGCCGGCCGGACTGGTTGTGCATCCGGGGGCCGGCAACTGGACCGGCACGCTGGTCAACGCGCTGATCCACCATTGCGGCGACAGCCTCTCCGGCATCGGCGGCGTGAAGCGTCCGGGCATCGTCCACCGCCTCGATAAGGACACCTCCGGCGTCCTGGTGGTGGCCAAGACCGACCGCGCCCACAAGGCGCTGTCGGAAGCCTTTGCCGACCATGGCCGCGATGGCGATCTCGAGCGCGCCTATGTCGCACTGGTCTGGGGCATTCCCGAACGCCTGTCCGGCACCGTCGATGCCCCGCTCGGCCGTGCAGCCGACCGGGTGCGCCGCGCCGTGGTGCCGCAAACCCGCGACGATGCCCGTCATGCCATCACCCATTACAGGGTCGAGGAACGGTTTGGCGAAGGCCAGACACAATATGCGCCGGCAAGTCTCATCGAATGCCGTCTTGAAACCGGCCGCACCCACCAGATCAGGGTGCACATGGCCCATATCGGTCACCCCGTGGTGGGAGACCCGGACTACGGGCAGGCCTTCCGCACCAAGGCCAACCGCCTTCCCGATGCTCTGAAGGCGGCGGTTCTGGCCTTTCCGCGGCAGGCGCTGCATGCGCGCCTGCTTGCATTCCGCCACCCCGCCACCCATATGATGATGACGTTCGAGGCGCCGCTGCCTGCGGATATGGCCGCTCTGGTGAACGGCTTTCGCCAACTCTGAACCTGCCATCAAAAAACCTGACTCGCCTTGTTCACTTCGTCGTGACAGTCTGTTTCGCATTGAACAAATGCGTGCGTTTCTGGTTTTGTTCCTGTATAGATTGTCCCTGCGGATGTGCGCATTCCGGCATCCGCGCCACATGCCCGCCGCGTTTCGGGGGCATCGCTCTAGAGAGGAGGGTGCTTTATGGCCCAGTCACTACCCAGTATCGTTTCCGGCGAAGGCGGCCTGACCCGCTATCTGGAAGAAATCCGCCGCTTCCCCATGCTCCAGCCGCAGGAAGAGTACATGCTCGCCAAGCGCTACAATGAGCATGGCGACACCGAGGCCGCCCACAAGCTCGTCACCAGCCACCTGCGTCTCGTTGCCAAGATCGCCATGGGCTATCGCGGCTACGGCCTGCCGATCGGCGAGGTCATCTCCGAGGGCAATGTCGGCCTGATGCAGGCGGTCAAGAAATTCGAGCCGGAGCGCGGCTTCCGGCTGGCCACCTATGCCATGTGGTGGATCAAGGCTTCGATCCAGGAATACATCCTGCGTTCGTGGAGCCTCGTGAAGATGGGCACCACCGCCAATCAGAAGCGCCTGTTCTTCAACCTGCGCAAGGTGAAGGGCAAGATTCAGGCGCTGGACGACGGCGACCTGAAGCCCGAGCAGATCGCGGAGATCGCCACGCGTCTCAACGTCTCCGAAGAGGAAGTGGTTTCGATGAACCGCCGCCTGTCGGGCGACGCCTCGCTCAACGCGCCAATCCGCGCCACCGAAGGCGAGAGCGGCGAATGGCAGGACTGGCTGGTCGACGACAGCGAAAGCCAGGAAGAGATGCTGATCGAGCAGGACGAGCTGGAGAACCGCCGCAAGATGCTGGCGGGCGCCATGTCCGTTCTGAACGACCGCGAGCGGCGCATCTTCGAGGCGCGCCGCCTTGCCGAGGAACCGCTGACGCTGGAAGAGCTGTCCGGCGAGTTCGACATCAGCCGCGAGCGCGTGCGCCAGATCGAAGTGCGTGCCTTCGAAAAGGTGCAGGACGCGGTCAAGGCCGAGGCCAAGCGTCAGTTGCAGGCCCTGCGCACTATCGAGGCGCAGCCTGCGGCCTAACGGCCCGAATTCGGAAAAAGCAGACGGCGCTCCCCGGAGCGCCGTTTTTGTTTGCGCAAAAGCCCGCCCGGTGTCTGCGGGTCAGGGCACCTTGAAGGCCATGCCAAGGGATCGTGGCGCGGTTTCGCGAAACCCGAACTGCTCGTAGAGCCTGTTTGCCGGGACGTCGGCAATCAGGCTGACATAGGCCGATGAGGGAAGTGCGGCCTTCACATGCTCCATGAGCGCCGCCATGATGGCTTTGCCGAGCCCATGCCCCTGATGCTCAGGCTCCACCACGATATCGACGATCTGAAAAAAGCAGCCCCCATCGCCGATCAGCCGTCCCATGCCGACGACCGCGTCGCCCTTCATGACCAGAACGGCGAAAAAGGTGCCTTCCAGCCCGGCACCGGCAGCTTCACGGGAAAAGGCGCTCAGGCCCCCGGCGGCGCGCAGGCGCATGTAATCTTCGACGGAAGGGGTCCGGGCAACGACCCGATAGCCGGCGGAAGCCATATTGATCTGCCTTTGATTTGCGTACGCGTGAATGGCGGCTTTGACACGAAACCTGTCATGAACGCCGGTCCATCACAAGACAACACCAATGTTCCGGTGCGGAAGGACCGGCCTGAAAAGTCAGGCCGTCACCTTCACCCTTCCCTTCTGGCAAGCCAGACGGTCGCGTCACCGCAGGCCGGATCATTCCCGACATGCCTCAGAAGGGTAAACCCGTTGCGGGCCAGCAGCGCCCGATATTCGTCCGCATCGAGGCTGGCGTGATAAAGCGGACCGCCTGCAAAGCTGCCGATTGCCTCGCCATGGGTCGTGCCGCTGGTGAACATCAGTGCCGCCCCCGGCGCCGAGAGCCGGCCAAAATGCCCGAACATCGCCGGCTGATCTTCCGCCGGAAGGTGAAAGAAGCTGTGCCAGGCAATCAGCCCATGGAATTTGTCCGTCAACGAAAGGGTGCGCATATCCTCGACGATCCAGCGGTGATCGGGGAAAGCCGATCTCGCCCGGTCGATCAGCGCCGCCGCTCCATCCACGCCGGTCACCCGGCACCCCTGCCCGATCAGCCAGCGCGCGACGGGAACGCCGGAGCCGCAGCCAATGTCCAGCACTTCCTTGCCAGCCACGGGCATCGCCGCCAGAAAAGCCGAAAGCCACGGCTGCTCCGTCAGGGTCGTGCCGCGCAGGCTTTCCCATTCCGCAACATTGCGGTCGTAAAGGTCGATGACATTGCGGGAAGATGGGTCAGCCATGCGCCTGACCGCCCGCCGCGCGCCATTTCCGCAGGCGGGCATGCGCATTGGCGTAGGGCGAGGACGTATTGAACTGGATCATCCGTCCCATGGTCCACTTGCCATACCAGGCGCGTCCGTAAAGCTCGGCGTCATCCCGGAATTCGACGGCGTGAACGATCTCCTCTTTGGCGGTTTTCAGCCGCTCCAGAAGTTGCGGATAGGGAATGCCTTCATAATCGGCGTAGAATTTTCCGGCGAGCCGGCCAAGCTCGTTCCATTTGAAACCCGTTTCCGGGAAATCGACCGGCAGGCCGGCTGCATCCCGCTCCAGCCATTTCAGGACCAGCTGGTTCCATCCGATGAGATAGGCCACGAGGTCGCAGACGCTCATCAGCGTGTCCCGCACATGGCCCTCCATGGTGCGCTCCCCGGCTTTTGCCGGATCGACAAGCGCCAGATCGGCAAAAACCCGGTCGAAGCGCGAATTGATCGCCTTCAGCAATTCGCCCTTGCTGAGCGGAATACCCATTATGCCATGTCCCTGCATCCGGATGCCCGGCACGCATAGCACGTCTGCTTGCGGGCCCGCTTGATCCGGAACAAAAAACGCCGCGAGGCCGGTCCGGCTTCGCGGCGTTTGAGAATGAGCCGAACCGGTCAGGCGGCCGGCTGCTTCGTCTTGCGGATATAGGGCAGGATCGTTTCGTAGGAGCCGAAACGCCTGACCGCGTCCTCATTGGAAACGGCCGCGGTGATGATGACGTCGTCACCCTGCTTCCAGTCGGCCGGCGTCGCCACCTGATGCTTTGCGGTGAGCTGGATGGAATCGATGGCGCGCAGGATCTCCTGGAAATTGCGGCCGGTCGACATCGGATAGGTGAGGATCAGCTTGATCTTCTTGTCCGGCCCGATGACGAACACCGAGCGCACCGTGGCGTTGTCGGCGGGCGTGCGCCCCTCGCAGCTGTCGCCGGCCTCGGCTGGCAGCATGTCGTAGAGCTTGGCCACCTTGAGATCGGTGTCGCCGATGAGGGGGTAGTTGACCGCATGGCCGGTCACCGTGCGGATGTCATCCTTCCAGCGCTCATGGCTTTCCACCGGATCGACCGAAATGCCGACGATCTTCGCATTCCGCTTTGCGAACTCATCCTCAAGCCCGGCCATGGTGCCGAGTTCGGTGGTACAGACCGGCGTGAAATCCTTCGGATGGGAGAACAGCACAGCATAACCGTCGCCGATCCACTCATGGAAACGGATTGCGCCCTGCGTTGTATCGGCCGTGAAATCAGGCGCGGTGTCGTTGATGCGAAGGCTCATGACCTTGTCCCTGCCTTGTTGTCTGAAAATAGGATGGACGAAGTCTAACGCGCGATGGCCCGCTTCAGAAAGAAAGCCGATGCCGGGCGGTCATGATTTCTGAAAAATCACACTCAAAATGCGCCGATTTAAGGTAGAAACTTCCAAATAGAGGGGGATTGGAAATTTCAGACCTCTTCCTTGCGTGTGTTCAGTGTGGCGGCCAGCATTTCCATGCGCCCGGCGAGCGTGCCCAGCGCACCGGTGAGGGCTGCGTCGTTCTTGTCGGCCTTGTTGAGGGCGTCATCGCGCGTCTTGCGCAATGTCACGATCTCGCTTTCCATGCCTTTGAGACGCTTCTGCAATTCCGACAGTTCGTCCATCACCATGATGCCGGCCATCACCGTCAGCCGCTGATCGCCGATTTCGCCGAAGGATTCCTTGAGATGGAGGACATAGCGGTCGAAACGCTCGGCGAGACCGATCAGGTGTTCTTCCTGACCCTCGTCGCAAGCCATTCGGTATTGCTTGCCGTCGATCGAAACCGTCACCTGGGCCATTGCGACACTCCCGAACTACCTGTCCAGTACCGCGCGTATGGTTTCCATAGCGGTTACCAGACGCCGCGACACTTCCTTGTTGGCTTCTTCGAGCCGCTCGGCGCGGGCTTCCGAATTGTCGAGTTCCTGCGCCAGCCGCGAACGGTCCGCGTTCATCCGCTGTACCTCGGCTTCCGCCTCGGCATAGTCGCGTTCATTTTCGAGCCGGGCTGCGACCGCGTTCTCGAGGCTTTCCATGGCCTTGCCCAGACGGGCGATGACCTCCTTGAGCGTGGTGTCCCCGGTCATGGCTCATATCCCATTATGCGCATCACCGAATCGTACGCGTTCAGAACGCGTTATCTCCGAAACATTAAGCTCCGGGTGAACCATGCGTCAACAAAGCTCTCATCCTGTCCCCCGCTAACGCTGCGCGGGACTGCGTCCAATCGGCCGAAACGCCATGAAAACGCACCGATTTGTTGACTTCAAGGCGTCGCCTGCTATGTGTCGCCCCACCCCTTTTCCCTGCCCAGATCCTGCTGGAGGAACCATGCCCTCGCGCGAACAACACGACCGGATGGCGAATGCGATCCGCTTTCTTTCCATGGATGCGATCGAGAAGGCCAATTCCGGCCATCCGGGGCTTCCGATGGGCTGCGCCGACATCGCCACGGTGCTTTTTACCCGCTACCTGAAGTTCGATGCGAAAAAGCCGCACTGGGCCGACCGCGACCGCTTCATCCTGTCGGCTGGTCACGGCTCGATGCTGCTTTACTCGCTGCTCTATCTGACCGGCTATGAGGATATCACCCTCGACGAGATCAAAAATTTCCGTCAGCTCGGTTCGCGCACGGCCGGCCACCCCGAATACGGCCATGCCGCCGGCATCGAGACGACCACCGGTCCGCTCGGCCAGGGCATCGCCAATTCGGTCGGCTTCGCGCTCGGCGAGCGCATCATGAATGCGGCCTTCGGCAACGATCTGGTCGACCACTACACCTATGTGCTGGCCGGTGACGGCTGCCTGATGGAAGGCATCAGCCAGGAAGCGATCTCGCTTGCCGGGCACCTGAAGCTCAACAAGCTGATCGTCTTCTGGGACGACAACAACATCTCCATCGACGGCCCGGTGACGCTGTCCGACAACACCGATCAGGCGGCCCGCTTCGCCGCTTCGGGCTGGAACACGGTGAAGATCGACGGCCATGATCCGGAAGCGATTGCAGCCGCCATCGAAGCCGCGCGGAAATCCGACCGCCCGACGCTGATCGCCGCCAAGACCACCATCGGCTTCGGCGCCCCGACCAAGGCAGGCACCAACAAGGTGCACGGCTCGCCGCTCGGCGCCGACGAGATCGCCGCCACCCGCAAGGCGCTCGGCTGGTCCTATGAGCCGTTCGAGGTTCCGGCCGACGTGCTGGACGCCTGGCGCGCCGCCGGCGCGCGCGGTGCCCAGACACGTGCTGCATGGGAAGAGCGCCTCGGCAAGGTTGATGCCGGCCAGCGCGCCGAATTCGAGCGTCGCATGGCAGGCGCGCTGCCGGCCGGTCTCGACAAGGCCATCGCCAACTACAAGAAGAAGCTGGCCGAGGACAAGCCGAAGGTCGCCACCCGCAAATCGTCGGAAATGGCGCTGGAAGTCATCAACGGCGTGCTGCCGGAAACCATCGGCGGCTCGGCCGACCTGACCGGCTCCAACAACACCAAGACCAGCCAGACCAAGGCGATCACGCCCGATAACTACGGCGAGCGCTATATCCACTACGGCATTCGCGAGCTTGGCATGGCGGCTGCCATGAATGGCCTTGCCCTGCATGGCGGCGTCATTCCCTATGGCGGCACCTTCATGTGCTTCTCCGACTATGCGCGCCCGGCCATGCGTCTGGCCTCGCTGATGGGCATCCGTTCCATCTTCGTCATGACCCATGACTCCATCGGTCTCGGCGAAGACGGCCCGACCCACCAGCCGGTCGAGCATCTGGCCGCCCTGCGCGCCATTCCCAACCACAATGTGTTCCGTCCGGCCGACGCGACCGAGTCGGCCGAGTGCTGGCAGATCGCTCTGGAAACGGAAAAGACCCCGTCGACGCTGGCGCTGACCCGCCAGAACCTGCCGGCAGTGCGCACCACCTATGTGGAAGAGAACCTCTCCGCACGCGGTGCCTACGAGCTGGCCGCCGCCGAAGGCGGTGAAGCTGCGGTGACCATCTTCGCCACCGGCTCCGAGGTCGAGATCGCCCTCAACGCCCGCGACCTGTTGCAGGGCCACGGCCATCCGACCCGCGTCGTCTCGGCCCCCTGTCTCGACATCTTCTGGCAGCAGGACGAGGCTTACCGCGCCGCCACGATCGGCACGGCAAAGGTTAAGGTTGCGGTCGAGGCCGGCATCCGTCAGGGCTGGGACGCTGTGATCGGCACCGACGGCCTCTTCGTCGGCATGACCGGTTTTGGTGCCAGCGGCACCATCGAGCAGCTCTACGCGCATTTCGGCATCACCGCCGAGGCTGTGGCGAAGGCTGCGGAAGGCCGGCTGCACGGCTGATCTTCGCGCAATCGGGAGTCAGGCGCTGGTAAGTTGTGGACCAGAGCCTGGCTAATCGATTTGAAGCAGATGGCGGGCAATGGATTCCGGAGCCCGCCTCCCTTATGAACGGCAGGGATTTTCCCGCTTCAGGAGACGGACATGACTTTGAAGGTTGCCATCAACGGATTTGGCCGCATCGGCCGCAATATCGTGCGCGCCATTTATGAGAGCGGCCGCAAGGATATCGACGTTGTCGCCATCAACGACCTCGGCCCGGTCGAAACCAATGCGCATCTGCTGCGCTACGATTCCGTGCATGGCCGCTTTCCGAGCGAAGTGAAGGTCAATGGCGACACCATCTCGGTCGGCTCCGACTCCTTCAAGGTGTTCGCCGAGCGCGATCCGTCGAAGCTGCCGTGGGGCGAGCTTGGCGTCGACATCGTGCTGGAGTGCACCGGCATCTTCACCTCGAAGGAAAAAGCCTCGGCTCACCTCGCCGGCGGCGCCAAGCGCGTCATCGTCTCGGCCCCGGCCGATGGCGCTGACCTCACCGTCGTCTACGGCGTGAACCACGACAAGCTGACGAAGGACCATATCGTCATTTCCAACGCCTCGTGCACCACCAACTGCCTGGCGCCGGTCGCCAAGGTGCTCAACGACGCCTTCGGCATCGAGAAGGGCTTCATGACCACCGTGCACGCCTATACCGGCGACCAGCCGACGCTGGACACCATGCACAAGGACCTCTACCGCGCCCGCGCCGCTGCCGTCTCCATGATCCCGACCTCGACCGGTGCAGCCAAGGCCGTCGGCCTCGTGCTGCCGGAACTCAAGGGCAAGCTGGACGGCGTGTCGATCCGCGTGCCGACCCCGAACGTCTCGGTCATCGACTTCAAGTTCGTGCCGAAGCGCAACGTCACCGTCGAAGAGGTCAATGCCGCTCTGGTCGCTGCCGCCGATGGCCCGCTGAAAGGCATTCTTGCCTATACCGACGAGCCGCTGGTCTCCATCGACCTCAACCACAACCCGGCGTCCTCTACCTTCGCGCTTGACCAGACCAAGGTCATCGAAGGCAATCTGGTGCGCGTCATGTCGTGGTACGACAACGAATGGGGCTTCTCCAACCGCATGGCCGACACGGCCGTCGCGCTGGGCAAGACCATCGCCTGAACGGCATTAACGTAATGAAACGCCCGGCTTTGCCGGGCGTTTTGCTTTGTGTCATAAGCCTTGCATGGCAATGCCGGCCTCGGGGCTCCGGCGCATTTCTTGAGAGGGTGATTTTCACATGACAGCTGGCTTCAAGACGCTGGATGACATCGGCTCCATAGCCGGCAAACGGGTGCTCGTGCGCGTCGATCTCAATGTGCCCATGGCGGATGGCAAGGTTACCGACGCCACCCGCATCGAACGCGTCGGCCCGACCATTGCCGAACTGTCCGGCAAGGGCGCGAAGGTCATCCTGCTTGCCCATTTCGGCCGCCCCAAAGGTGAGGCGAACGCGGACTTCTCGCTGGAGCCGGTGGCGAAAGCGACGGCCGAAGTGCTCGGCCGCGCCGTTGGCTTCGCCGGCGACTGCATTGGCGAAAAAGCTGCGGGCGCAATTGCCGCCATGAAGGACGGCGACGTGCTGCTTCTGGAAAACACCCGTTTCCACAAGGGTGAAGAAAACAACGATCCTGATTTCGTGAAGGCGCTGGCCGAAAACGGCGACATCTATGTCAACGACGCCTTTTCCGCCGCCCATCGCGCGCATGCCTCCACCGAGGGGCTGGCGCATATATTGCCGGCCTATGCGGGCCGCACCATGCAGGCAGAGCTGGAAGCGCTGGAAAAGGGCCTTGGCAACCCGGTCAAGCCGGTGGTCGCCATCGTTGGCGGCGCAAAGGTTTCCACCAAGATCGACCTGCTCATGAACCTCGTGAAGAAGGTCGACGCGCTGGTCATCGGCGGCGGCATGGCCAACACCTTCCTTGCCGCGCGCGGCACTGAGGTCGGCAAGTCGCTGGCCGAGCATGATCTGGCCAAAACGGCAAAGCAGATCATGATCGAGGCGGCCGAGGCCGGCTGCGCGGTCATCCTGCCCGCCGATGGCGTCGTGGCCCGTGAGTTCAAAGCAAATGCCCCGAACGAAACCGTCGCCATCGATGCCGTACCCGCCGACGCCATGATCCTCGACGCAGGCGCGAAGAGCATCGAAGTGATCAATCAGTGGATCGACCGTGCAGCAACGCTGGTCTGGAACGGCCCGCTCGGCGCCTTCGAGATCGAGCCCTTCGACCGCGCCACGGTTGAGGCCGCGCGCCATGCCGCAGGCCGCACCCGCGAGGGCAGGCTGGTCTCGGTCGCCGGTGGCGGCGACACGGTGGCCGCGCTCAACCATGCGGGGGCCGCCGACGATTTCACCTACGTCTCCACCGCGGGCGGCGCCTTCCTGGAGTGGATGGAAGGCAAGCCGCTGCCGGGCGTCGAGGTTCTGAAGCGCTGATACCCACAGCTTTCGCCCAAAAGGCGGAAACGGTGAACTTTCAATCGATTAGGACTTTGGCGCGGCATTCCTTTGCCGGGCCGGGTCTGCTATGCGGCCGGCATGCTTTCCAGCCCGCACCTTTTTGAGGAGTGATACATGAGCGAACGTCTTGAGGATATCGCGGCGGCCATGGTGGCCGACGGCAAGGGCATTCTTGCAGCCGATGAAAGTTCCGGAACGATCAAGAAGCGTTTCGACGCGATCAATGTCGAATCCACGGAGAACAATCGCCGCGACTATCGCGAGCTGATGTTCCGCTCGGAAGAAGCGATGACGAAGTACATCTCCGGCGTCATCCTCTTCGACGAAACGATCCGCCAGAAGGCCGCCGACGGCACGCCGCTGGTCGATGTCATCCGCGCCGCCGGTTCAATCCCCGGCATCAAGGTCGACGCCGGCGCCAAGCCGCTGGCCGGCTTCCCCGGCGACACCATCACCGAAGGCCTCGACGGCCTGCGCGAGCGCCTAGCCGAGTATTACAAGCTCGGCGCCCGGTTCGCCAAGTGGCGCGCGGTCATCGACATCAACGATGAAGAGGCCGTTCCCTCCGGCTACGCCATCGACGCCAACTGCCATGCGCTGGCCCGCTATGCGGCGCTGTGCCAGGAAGCCGGCATCGTGCCGATCGTCGAGCCGGAAGTGCTGATGGACGGCTCGCATGACATCGACACCTGCTATGACGTCACCAAGGTCACGCTGCTCCAGCTCTATGCCGAGCTGAACGCTGCCGACGTGGTTCTGGAAGGCACGATCCTCAAGCCGAACATGGTCATCGCCGGCAAGAAGTCGGGCACCAAAAACTCGCCCGAGGAAGTGGCCGAAAAGACCATCAAGCTGTTCCGCGAGACGGTTCCGGTTGCCGTTCCGGGCATCGCCTTCCTGTCGGGCGGCCAGTCGGACGAGGAGGCCACCGCCAACCTCAACGCCATCAACGCCATTGGTCCGCATCCGTGGAAGCTGACCTTCTCCTACGGCCGCGCCCTTCAGGCCGCGCCGCAGAAGGCATGGTCCGGCAAGGTGGAAAACGTCGCCGCCGCGCAGGCTGCCTTCACCCACCGCGCCCGCATGAACTCGCTTGCAGCGCTGGGCAAGTGGGAAGCCAGCCTCGAAAAGGCCGGCTGAGCGCCCCGCGCATAAGCACGCAGCCTTTGTGCGAACAAAAAAGCCCCGGTCATGCCGGGGCTTTTTCTTCACGGGCGCAGCGCCCGTCATGATAGCTGACGGGCAAACTGAAGGCGCTGATGCCTCAATCGGATTTCGGCCGCTTCGGCTTCTTTGCCGGCTTTGCGGCGCTGCCCTTCTCGAATTTCGGCTTGGCCGGCTTCTTGCCGGCCCATGGCTTGTCAGCTCCCGGCTTATCGCCCGCCGCCTTGTCTGCCCACGGCTTGCCACCGGCCTCAGCGAATTTCTTCTTCGCCGGACGATCGTCATTGCCTTTGTCGTATCCGCCCTTGCCGCGGTGCGGCTTCTTTTCCGGACGCGGGGCGCGATAGGCGCTGCGCGCAAAATCCGGTTCGCCGTCCACCGCCTCGACGCGGATGTTGCCCTGAATGGTCATATGCGGCCCCAGCGCTTCCACGAATGCATCGGCGCTGTCGGCGGAAATCTGGACGAAGGTTTCCTCCGGCTGCATGCGGATGGCGCCGATCTCACGCTTGGTGAGATTGGCGGTGCGGCACAGCATCGGGATCAGCCAGCGCGGCTCGGCATTCTGCTTGCGGCCGACCGACAGCGAGAACCAGACGCTGTCGCCGAAATCGTCCCGCGATTTCGACGGCGTTCCGGCATGGCCGCCTGCCTTGCCGGCGGCCGGCAGCGGCCCGCTTTCCGACAGATATTCCGGCGCGGAGCGTCCGGAGCGGCTGAGGCGCAGATAGGCCGCCGCCATCTGCTCTGGACCGAAGCGGTCGAGCAGGGTGGTAACGAAATCGCGCTCACCTTCGCTGACCGGCTCCGACAGGGCCGGATCGACCAGCATGCGCTCATTGTCACGCGCGACAACCTCGTCAGCGGACGGCGGCCGCGCCCATTCGGCCTCGATGCGCGCAGCCTGCAGCACCCGCTCGCAGCGCCGGCGCGCCGGGTGCGGCACGATCAGGGCGCTGATGCCCTTGCGCCCTGCCCGGCCCGTACGGCCGCTGCGATGCAGCAGCGTGTCGGGATTGGAGGGCAGGTCGGCATGGATCACCAGTTCAAGGCCTGGAAGATCGATGCCGCGCGCCGCCACGTCGGTGGCGATGCACACCCGCGCCCGCCCGTCGCGCATGGCCTGCAAGGCATGGGTGCGCTCGTTCTGGCTGAGTTCGCCCGACATGGCGACGACGGAGAAATTGCGGTTGTTCAGCCGGGCAGTGAGATGGTTCACGGCCGCGCGTGTGTTGCAGAACACGATGGCGTTGCGCGCCTCGTAGTAGCGCAGCACGTTGACGATGGCGTTGTCACGGTCGGAAGGGGACACCAACAGCGCGCGATATTCGATGTCGTGATGCTGCTTCTGCTCGCCCGCCGCGGCGATGCGCACGGCATCGCGCTGGTATTCCTTCGCCAGCGTTGCGATGGCGCGCGGCACGGTGGCCGAGAACATCAAGGTGCGGCGCTCGACCGGCGACGAACCGAGGATGAATTCCAGATCCTCGCGGAAGCCGAGGTCGAGCATCTCGTCGGCCTCGTCCAGCACCACGGCTGCGAGGCCGGAAATGTCGAGCGCGCCACGGGTGATGTGATCGCGCAGACGGCCGGGCGTGCCGACGACGATATGGGCGCCGCGTTCCAGCGCCCGCCGCTCGGTGCGCATGTCCATGCCGCCGACGCAGGTGGCGATCGAAGCGCCCGCGAATTCGTAGAGCCAGACAAGTTCGCGTGCCACCTGCAGGGCAAGCTCGCGGGTCGGGGCGACCACCAGTCCAAGCGGTGCACCCGCCGCCCCGAAGCGCTCGGCCCCGCCAAGCAAGGTCGGAGCCAGCGCCAGCCCGAAGGCCACCGTCTTGCCGGAGCCGGTCTGCGCGGAAACCAGCGCGTCGGACTGCCCCAGTGCCGGATCGAGCACGGCCTTCTGCACGGGCGTCAGTTCGGAATAACCGCGCTTTTCCAGCGCTTCGGCCAGCGCGGGCGCGATACCATCAACCATCATCGTCGTCTTTCGGAATACAGGGCCTGTCGCGGCCTTCACTAAGTGCAAAGCCGGCCTCCTGGGGGCAAACGCCCGCACGGCCGGAAACGAAACTGCGCTGCTCCTACTGCGCAACGCGGCCATTGTACAGAGCGCGCGCAATTGACTCTTGACGCAAAACGCGTAAAAGCGCCACCGAACAGGACGTTTCCACCATGCGCGGCCTTACCATGGCTCTTCTCGCACGCGGTCTTTTCAGCCGCGAGACCCCGGCTCCCGCCGGGCGCATGATCGCGTCGCTGCTTTCGACCAAAACCACGGCCAAAAAAACGACCGCCACCACGGTCTGACCTCCCTTGGCCTGCTCGCCCTCTCCCCGGGTCCGGCCCGAGGGAGGCGGGACCCGCGAATGGCCGGCGGGTTTCTCCAAGCAAAACAAGCGGAGAGCGACAGGAGATAGATTTCGATGGGCTTCAAGGTTGCGGTTGTCGGCGCCACGGGCAATGTGGGTCGCGAAATGCTCAACATTCTGGAAGAGCGCGGTTTTCCGGTCAGCGAAGTCGTGGCGCTTGCCTCGCGCCGCAGCCAGGGCACCGAAGTGTCCTTCGGCGACAGGACGCTGAAGGTCAAGGCGCTCGAAACCTACGATTTTTCCGACACCGACATCGCCCTGATGTCTGCCGGCGGCAACGTCTCCAAGGAATGGTCGCCGAAGATCGGCAAGCAGGGCTGCGTCGTCATCGATAATTCCTCCGCTTTCCGCACCGATCCGGACGTGCCGCTGATCGTGCCGGAAGTGAACCCCGACGCCATCGACGGCTTCTCGAAGAAGAACATCATCGCCAACCCCAACTGCTCGACCGCGCAGATGCTGGTGGCGCTGAAGCCACTGCATGATGCCGCAACCATCAGGCGCGTCGTTGTCTCGACCTACCAGTCCGTGTCGGGCGCCGGCAAGGAAGGCATGGACGAGCTGTTCACGCAGACCCGCGCCGTGTTCGTGGCTGACCCGGTGGAAGCGAAGAAGTTCACCAAGCGCATAGCCTTCAACGTCATCCCCCACATCGACGTGTTCATGGAAGACGGCACCACCAAGGAAGAATGGAAGATGGTGGCCGAAACCAAGAAGATGCTCGACCCGAAGATCAAGGTCACCGCCACCTGCGTGCGCGTGCCGGTGTTCATCGGCCATTCGGAAGCCGTGAACCTCGAATTCGAAAAGCCGATCACCGCCGACGAGGCCCGCGACATCCTGCGCGAGGCGCCGGGCTGCCTGGTCATCGACAAGCATGAAGACGGCGGCTACATCACGCCGATCGAGAGCGCTGGCGAGGATGCCACCTACATCTCCCGCATCCGCGAGGATTCCACCATCGACAACGGCCTGAACCTGTGGATCGTGTCCGACAATCTGCGCAAGGGCGCGGCCCTCAACACCGTGCAGATCGCCGAACTGCTGGTGGCGCGTGGGCTCATCCAGCCGAAGCCGAAGGCCGCCTGAGCCGCATTACAACGCTTAAAAAGAAATCGCCCTGAAGCAGCACTTCAGGGCGATTTCTTTTGGAAAGCAGCGGTGCCGGTTACAGGCTGCGGCGATCACACCATGCCGAGAGCGGCCTTGTAGAGGTCGAGGATGGATTCCTCCTCCTCGCGCTCGGCCTGATCCTTCTTGCGCAGGCGGATGATGGTGCGCATCGCCTTGGTGTCGAAGCCGGTGCCCTTGGCCTCGGCGAACACTTCCTTGATGTCGTCGGCGATGGTCTTCTTCTCCTCCTCGAGGCGCTCGATGCGCTCGATGAAGGCCCGCAGCTGGCCGGCGGCCACGGTATTGCTGGTTTCGGTGATCTCGTCGGCCATGATGTTCTCCGTATCTTTTCCGGTTGGTGGCGGCGACTCGCAAGCCCGGCCGCAAATTCAGCCCGGTTCGATGCCCGACAGGCTCGGGCGGGTCAAGCAGTTTGTGGGGCCCATCAGGCCCCGCAAACGATCTGCTGACACTCACTCGAAAACGATGAGCAGGTCCTTGGCGTCGATCTGGTCGCCGGGCCGCACCAGAAGCTCGGCCACGGTGCCGTCGCGCTCTGCATGCAGCGCCGTCTCCATCTTCATCGCCTCGATGGATACGAGCACGTCGCCGGCCCTGACGCTCTGCCCGGCCGTCACCGAGACCGTGGAGACCACGCCGGGCATCGGGGCGGCCACATGCGCCTCGTTGCCGGGTTCCGCCTTGCGCCGCGCCCTGGCGGCCGAAGCGCCATGGGCGCGGTCCGGCACCTTAACGCGGCGCGGCTGGCCATTGAGCTCGAAGAACACCGTGACCATGCCGTTTTCATCGACATCGCCGACGGCAAGGCAGCGGATCACCAGTGTCTTGCCCTTCTCGATGTCGACGAAAATCTCGTCCTCCGGCTTCATGCCGTAGAAATAGTTCGGCGTCGGCAGCACCGAGACGGGCCCATAGGTTTCCTGTGCGGCGGCGAAGTCGGAGAACACCTTCGGATACATCAGCCAGGAGGCGAATTCGGGCTCCGACAGCGTGCGCCCGATCTTCTCCTCGGCCTCCTTCCTGCCAGCAGACAGATCGGCCGCGTCCAGCAGCGAGCCCGGCCGCACGGTGATCGGCCTTGCACCTTTCAGCGCCTTCTTCTGCAGCGCCTGTGGCCAGCCGCCCGGCGACTGGCCGAGATCACCGCGCAGCATCGACACCACGGAATCCGGGAAGGCGATGTCGCGATCCGGGTTCTCGACATCGGCGACGGTCAGATCCTGGCTGACCATCATCAGCGCCATGTCGCCCACCACCTTGGAGGACGGCGTGACCTTGACGATGTCGCCGAACATCAGGTTGACGTCGTGATAGGCCTGCGCCACCTCGTGCCAGCGGGTTTCAAGGCCGAGCGAACGGGCCTGCTCCTTGAGGTTGGTGAACTGGCCGCCCGGCATCTCGTGCAGGTAGACTTCCGAGGCAGGTCCCTTGAGGTCGCTTTCGAAGGCCGCATACTGGTTGCGCACGGCCTCCCAGTAGAAGGAGATCTTGCGGATCCACTCCGAATCCAGCCCCGGATCACGCTCGCTGCCCTTCAGCGCCTCGACGATGGAGCCGAGGCAGGGCTGCGAGGTGTTGCCGGAAAACGCGTCCATCGCCGCCTCGACGGCATCGACGCCCGCTTCCACCGCCGCCAGCACGGTCGCGGCCGACAGGCCGGACGTGTCGTGCGTGTGGAAATGGATCGGCAGGTCCGTCTCCTCGCGCAGCGCCCTGAACAGAACACACGCCGCGGCCGGCTTCAGAAGGCCGGCCATGTCCTTGACCGCGATGATGTGCGCGCCCGCCGCCTCAAGCTCCTTGGCGAGCGACACATAGTATTTCAGGTCGTATTTGGCGCGGGACGGATCGAGGATGTCGCCGGTGTAGCACATGGCCGCTTCGCACAGCTTGCCCTCTGCGATCACGGCATCCATGGCCACGCGCATGTTCTCAACCCAGTTCAGGCAGTCGAAGACACGGAACAGGTCTACGCCGCCTTCGGCCGCCTGTTTGACGAAATGCTGGACGACATTGTCGGGATAGTTGGTGTAGCCGACGCCGTTGGCGCCGCGCAGCAGCATCTGCAACAGGATATTGGGGGCCGCCTCGCGGATCAGCGCCAGCCGCTCCCACGGGTCTTCGGTGAGGAAGCGCATGGCGACGTCGAAGGTCGCGCCGCCCCAGCATTCCAGCGACAGGAGCTGCGGCAGGGCCCGCGCATAGGTGCCGGCAATGCGGGCGATGTCATGGGTGCGCACGCGCGTCGCCAGCAGCGACTGGTGGCCGTCGCGCATGGTTGTGTCGGTGATCAGGACCTCTTTCCGGTCACGCATCCACTTCGCAAAGCCTTCCGGCCCCAGCGCATCCAGCCTTTGCCTGGTGCCGTCCGGGATCGGGCCGGTGAACCACGGCACCAGCGGAGCTGCGGCATCCTGCTTCGGCGCCGGCCGGCCGCGCGTCTCGGGATGACCGTTGACGCTGACATCGGCCAGATAGGTGAGCAGCTTGGAAGCGCGGTCCTGCCGCCGCACCTGCGTGAACAGTTCCGGCGTCGTGTCGATGAACCTGGTGGTGTAAGAATTGTCCCGGAATTTCGGATGCGTGATGATGGCTTCGAGGAAGGTGAGATTGGTGGCGACGCCGCGGATGCGGAACTCGCGCAGCGCGCGGTGCATGCGGCTCAGCGCCTCCTCAGGTGTGCGCCCCGAAGCCGTCACCTTGACCAGCAACGGATCGTAGAAGCGGGTGATGATGGCGCCCGAATAGGCCGTGCCGCCATCGAGGCGGATGCCGAAGCCGGCGGCCGAACGATAGCCGGTGATGCGGCCATAGTCAGGAATGAAGTGCTGCTCGGGGTCTTCCGTGGTGATGCGGCACTGAAGGGCATGGCCCTGCAGGCGGATGTCCTGCTGCGCCGGCACGCCCGATTCCGGCGTGCCGATGGCATGACCGTCGAGAATGTGGATCTGCGCCTTGACGATGTCGATGCCGGTGACCTCTTCCGTCACCGTGTGCTCGACCTGAATGCGCGGATTGACCTCGATGAAGTAGAATTTTCCGGTATCCGCATCCTGCAGGAACTCGACGGTGCCGGCGCCGATATAGTCGGTCTCATGCGCGATCTTCAGTGCATGGCCGCACAGCTCCTGCCGCAGCGCGTCGCTGAGATAGGGGGCGGGCGCACGTTCCACGACCTTCTGATTGCGGCGCTGGATCGAGCAGTCGCGCTCGAACAGATGTACCGCATTGCCATGGGTGTCGCCCAGAATCTGCACCTCGACATGGCGTGCGCGTTCGATCAGCTTTTCGAGATAGACCTCATCCTTACCGAAGGCGGCCCTGGCCTCGCGCTTGCCTTCCATGACCTCGCGGGCCAAATCGGCCTCCGAGCGGATGACGCGCATGCCGCGCCCGCCGCCGCCCCATGAGGCCTTGAGCATCAGCGGGTAGCCGATCTCGGCGGCAAGCTTCTTCACCGCCTCGATGTCGTCGGGCAGCGGTTCGGTGGCCGGGATGACCGGCACGCCGACCTCGATGGCGAGGTTGCGCGCATCGACCTTGTTGCCAAGACGGCGCATTGTAGCCGGCTTCGGGCCGATGAAGGTGATGCCGGCCGCCTCGCAGGCTTCGACGAATTCCGGGCTTTCAGAAAGCAGGCCGTAGCCCGGATGGATGGCGTCGGCGCCCGAAAGCTTCGCGACGCGCAGCACTTCTTCGATCGACAGATAGCTTTCAATGGGCCCCAGATCGCGCGCAAGATGCGGTCCGCGCCCGACTTGATAGCTCTCGTCCGCCTTGAACCGGTGCAGGGCATATTTGTCTTCTTCCGCCCAGATGGCCACGGTTTTGAGGCCCAACTCATTGGCCGCGCGGAACACGCGGATGGCGATTTCAGACCGGTTGGCGACGAGGATCTTCGTGATGGCCAATGGGATACTCCGCTGTCTGGAAGAAGGCGCGCGAATGATTAGCGTGAAAATGCTGCGGCGCAACCGGGAATGACGCGGCGTGAGGCGCTAAAATGCCCGAAACAGGCAAAAAGGCCCGGCGCTGGGCGCCGGGCCTTTGTTCGTCAGGCGGCAAGCCTGCTCCGGGCGCATTTTGCGCCAGCCGGACGAGGCCGTCCGGCTGGCGAAATGCCTTAGTCGAGCTGGAAGTAGTTGTACTTGCCGTCGTCCGCCTTGCGCCATTCGTAGACGACATAGTCGGCGTCGGTGCGGTCGCCCTTTTCGTTGAAGGAGAGTTCGCCCAGAACGGTCTTGAACGGACCCTTTTCCTTGATCGCCTTGGCCACTTCCTGAGGGTCGTTCGAGCCGGCAGCCGCAGCGGCCTGCGCGATGATCTGGGTCGAGGCATAGGCATAGAGCGTGTAGGCTTCCGGCTCGAAGCCGGCAGCACGGAACTTCTCCACCACTTCCGCGGCGGCGGGGTTCTTGCGCGGGTCGGGGCCGAAGGTGTTCAGGGTGCCCTGCACCGCGTCGCCGGCAATCGAGGCCAGTTCGTTGGAAACGATGCCGTCGCCGGAGAACAGCGGCACCTTCAGACCCTGATCTGCGGCCTGACGGATGATCAGACCAGCCTCGGTGTGCAGCCCGCCCCAGTAGATGAGGGTTACGCCGGCTTCCTTCATCTTGGCGATCAGGGCCGAGAAGTCCTTGTCGCCGGCATTGACGCCTTCATAGAGCACTTCGGTCAGGCCGGCTCCGTTGAGTGCTTTCTTGGTCTCGTCGGCAAGGCCCTGTCCGTAAGGGGTCTTGTCGTGGATGACGGCAACCTTGGCGTCCTTGTAGTGTTCCGCGATATAGGCACCGGCAACCTCGCCCTGCTGGTCGTCACGGCCGCAGACGCGGATCGTGTTCCACAGGCCGCGCTCGGTGAAGACCGGGTTGGTCGCAGCCGGCGTGACTTCGAGGATGCCGTTTTCGGCATAGACTTCCGACGCCGGGATAGCGACGCCCGAGTTGAAGTGGCCGACGACGAATTTCACGCCATCGGCAACGAACTTGTTGGCAACCGAAATGCCCTGCTTGGGATCGGAGACGTCGTCGCCGATCGACACCTTGATCTGCTCGCCGTTGATGCCGCCGGCGGCGTTGATGTCAGCTACCGCCTGCTCGGTACCCCTTTGAATCTGAGCGCCGAAAGCAGCATTCGGGCCGGTGATCGGTGCGCCGATGCCCAGCAGCACGTCGGCCCAGGCGGAACCGCTGAACACCAGCAGTGCGCCAAGCGATACTGCGGACAAGAGTGACTTCTTCATTTAAACGCTCCCATTTTTTCAGAGTGGGCGACAGTTATACTTTCGTGCGATACCCACCCATCTCGCAGAAAGCCAACCTTGCCTATTTCAAGGCAGTTGTCACGTTGATTCATCTTGCAACGACTTGTCGCCGAAACAATGAAGACAGACGGCCAGCGACAGACATCCTGCATGCTCCGGCCCGGTGCCCTGAAGCGCCGCCTTGCCGGAACCTGCATGGATCTTTGCTGCATCCGCCCGTCCTGTGCGCCTATTGGGCCCGGTCTTTCGAGCGCCAGCTCAGCGGCGATGCCTTTTCATAGAGCCAGCCATATTGCGTCACCATCTGGTTGGTTCGCGTGTAGCGATAACCAAGAAAGCCCAGCACCATCAAAATGATGGTGTCGACGCCGTAATATTGCAGGCTGAACATCGTGCCGTTGAACAGCGCATGATGAATGAAGCGGACGGCGAGCCCCAGCCCAAGCAGATAGAAGAACAGTGCCAGCTGCGGTCGCCAGGTCTGCGCGCAGGCGCGCCCGGTCATCCAGGCCGCCCAGCCACCCAGCAGACAGGTGACGAAGAAGAACTGCCAGATTGAGGGTTCCTCGTAGAGAATGCCCTGCATGATCATGTCTCCGCACTCTGCCGGAGCCCCGCCGGCTCCGGTCGCAGTTCAAACTTCCGGTTTCCGCAGAATGCCGAAGCTCCGGCATTCCGATCCCGGCTCGGAGCATTTCTGATACTCGCAGAAACGCTCCACCCCTTGTTTCTCTCAATTCCGGACCGCAAAACGCTTCGCGCTTCTGCCGGAATTGCCTTAAAGCGCATCGCGATCCATCAGATCCGCTCCTTACGCTTTAAGTCCCTGTTTTACGCATGTCTTTGTCCCGAAACCGGTTCCCGCTTTTGGACGACATGCTCTAATGGCGCCCGCCCTCCAGATAGGCGGCGCGCACCTCCGGATCGGCCAGCAGATCCTTGCCGCTGCCGCTCATCGTCACCTTTCCGTTGACCAGCACGTAACCGCGATGGGCGAGCTTGAGCGCGGCGAAGGCGTTTTGCTCGACCAGAAACACCGTCAGGCCCTCGGTCCGGTTGAGTTCGCGGATCGCATCGAAAATCTGCTTCACGATCAGCGGCGCAAGGCCAAGGGAAGGCTCATCCAGCAGCAGGAGCTTCGGCCGCGCCATCAGTGCGCGCCCGATCGACAGCATCTGCTGCTCGCCACCCGAAAGAGTGCCGCCACGCTGAGCGATACGCTCCTTCAGGCGCGGGAACAGGGTAAAGACCTTTTCCACGTCCTCATCGAAATATTTGAGGTTATCGAGGCTGGCACCCATCTGTAGGTTTTCCAGCACCGTCATGCGCGGGAAAATGCGGCGGCCTTCCGGCGACTGCGCAATACGCAGCCGTGCGATCTCATGCGTGGGAAGGCGTGTGATATCGGTGCCCGCGAAGATGATGCTGCCCGAACTTGCCCGCGGCGTGCCGAAAATGGTCATCATCAGGGTCGACTTGCCAGCACCATTGGCGCCGATAAGCGCAACGATCTCACCCTGCTGAACGCTGACGTCAACGCCGCCGAGCGCCTGAATGTTGCCGTAGAAGGTCTCGACATTCCTGACATCGAGAAGCGGTGCTGTGGACATTATTTGCGCCCTCCGCGCCTGGTTGCCGGTGCGGATGCAGCCTTGCGGGCGAGAACCTTCGCCTGACTGATCCAGTCTTCGCGGGCGATGCGCCCGTCGAAGGCCAGATAGGCTTCAGCGGCGGCGATGTCGGCCTTCTTCCAGGCTGCGATCTGATCGAAATGATAGATGCCGTGGGCGTTGAGCTTCTTCTCGTTGACCGGTCCGATCCCCTTGATGAGCTGGAGATCGTCCGCCTTGCCGCCGCGCGCTGCCGGAAGGCGGTTTGAGATGCCTGCCTCCTTGCCCGTACCGGCCGCCGGGGTCGGCTTTTCACTGGCGGGAGCGGCCTTTGAGGCGGGGCTTGCCTTCGCGGCTTTTGCCGCGCCTGCCTGCTTTGCGGGCGTTGCGGCCTTCGGGGCCGGTTCGGCTTTCGCTTTCGCCGCCTTCGCGGCCGGCTTGCGCGCGGCAGGGCTGCTGACAGCCTGCTTCGGCTTCACCTGAGCGGCCTTGCCGGCGCCTTTCTCGACCGTGACCCGCTCGCCATTGCCATGCACCACGGTATCGTTCACCGGGCCGGCCAGCATGGAGGACGACGCCTCCGGGCCGTGATCGGCATCGGGGCCGGTATCGAGTTGCTCGATGACGTCCTCGTCACCGACCTCGATCAACACCTCCTCGACCTCTTCGTCGTCAACGCCGAGATAGGCTGCGATGACGCGCGGATCGGTGCGCACCTCTTCCGGCGTGCCGTCGGAAATCTTGCGGCCATATTCCAGCACGACGATATGGTCCGAAATCTCCATGACAACCGACATGTCGTGCTCGATCAGCAGGATCGAGGTGCCGGTATTGGCCTTGATGTCGTTGAGAAGGGCGTTGAGCGCCAGCGACTCCTTCGGGTTGAGGCCTGCCGCCGGCTCGTCGAGGCACAGCAGTTCCGGATCGGTGCACATGGCCCGCGCGATCTCCAGCCGGCGCTGCGCGCCATAGGGCAGGTCGCCGGCAGGATCGTCGGCCCGATCGGTCAGGTCGGCCTTCTCAAGCCAGTGCTTCGCCTTTTCGATCGATTCGGCGGCGGCCTTTGGATAGCCACCGATGCCCAGCAGCCCCAGAATGGTGTAGCCAGAGGCCTTCATCAGCTTGTTGTGCTGGGCCACGAGCAGATTTTCCAGAACCGTCATGCCCGAGAACAGGCGGATGTTCTGGAAGGTGCGGGCTACCTTGGCCTTAGCCGTGATCTGGAAGTCCGGCAGACGCTCAAGCAGGAACTCGTTGCCCTCGCGCCCGGTGAAGCGGATCATGCCTTCGGTCGGCTTGTAGAAGCCGGTGATGCAGTTGAACACGGTGGTCTTGCCAGCCCCGTTGGGACCGATCAGCGCCGTGATCTCGCCGCGCCTGACGTCGAAGGACAGGTCACCGATGGCCACGAGGCCACCGAACTTCATCGACAGATGCTCGACACGCAGGATCGGCATCTCTGTGGTGATCGTCGCGCTCATCAGCCGTGCCCTTCCTTCGTAAACGAGCCCGAGACGGCTTTGCTCTCCTTCAGGAAGGCTGTCGGCTCGCGACTGCCGACAAACCCGCGCGGCTTCCACACCATGACGATCACCATCGCCGCGCCGAACAGCAGCATGCGATAAAGTTCAGGCGTGAAATCCGGTCCGAAGATCTGCTTGAGGAACTGCATTTCACGCAGGATCTCGGTGCCGCCCACCATGACGGCCGCCGCGACCGCGATGCCGCCAAGCGATCCCATGCCGCCCAGAACCACGATGGCGAGGATGATCGCCGATTCCAGGAAGATGAAGGATTCCGGGCTGACGAATCCCTGCCGCGCGGCGAAGAAGGAGCCGGCGAAGCCGCCGAACATGGCGCCGATGGCGAAGGCGGTGAGCTTGGTGGTGGTGGTGTTGATGCCGAGCGAGCGGCAGGCGATTTCATCCTCGCGCAGCGCTTCCCACGCACGTCCCACGGGCAGGCGGCGCAGGCGGATGGTGACGTAGCCGGTCAGCATGCACAGCGCCAGGATCAGGTAATAGAGGAAGATCTTGTAGTAGGAGCCGGACTGGGCGATGCCGAACACCTTCGAGATGTAGTTCGGGTCCGAGACGTTGAACGAGATCAGGCCGAAGAAGCTGACCTTCGGGATGCCGGAGATGCCGGCCGCGCCATTGGTCACTTCACGCCAGTTGATCAGCACCAGGCGGATGATCTCGCCGAAGGCCAGCGTAACGATGGCCAGATAGTCGCCGCGCAGGCGCAGCACCGGAAATCCGAGGATGATGCCCCACATCGCCGCCATGGCCCCGGCCGCCGGCAGCAGGATCCAGAACGACCAGCCGAACTGGGTGCCGAGCAGCGCATAGGAATAGGCGCCGACAGCGTAGAAGGCGACATAGCCGAGATCGAGCAGGCCGGCGAGCCCGACGACGATGTTCAGGCCCCACGCCAGCATCACATAGATGAGGATCTGGATGCCGAAATTATCGACCCATTTCAGCGAGCCCTGGAAGCCGAACAGCGACACCATCACGACGGGATAGAGCACCAGCAGGATGAAGCCGAGCGAATAGGAATAGGTGCTGATGAAATTGCGAAAGTAGAAGATGCCCCACGCGATCACGAAGATGATCGCCGCAGCGCGCAGCAGACCCACATAGGCGCCCCAGTAAGGGCCGACGGCCTCCTGGATGGCATTGCCGAACAGGAGCAGCGCGCCGGCCACAACCACGCCGATGATCAGATTGCGCTTGCTGAACACGCGCAGCGCAACGCTGGTGGGCAGAAGGCCGGTTTTCGCATTGACCGTCTTCTGCGATGCGAGGAACGGCATGAGATAGACGACCTGAAGGAAGCGCACGACAGCAGCCAGCACCACCACGGTCGCCAGAAGGCCCCAGCGCGTGACCAGCACCAGTTCGTTGTGAATGTTCTGTTCGGTCTTCACGCCAATGAACAGCACGAACATGAAGAAGGCGATCACCGCTGCATAGACAGCTTCGCGCAGCCCGGCAGCGATGTTGGCGCTGCCAGCAGAGTTTTTCGTTTCAGCCATGGCCATGGGTCAGACCTTTTCGACTTCTGGCCGGCCGAGAATGCCGGAGGGCATGAAGATGAGCACGATGGCAAGGATCGAGAAGGCCGCCACATCCTTGTAGTCGATGGAGAAATAGGCCGACCAGATGCTCTCGATGAAGCCGATGGCGAGGCCGCCGATCACGGCGCCCGGAATGGAGCCGATCCCGCCGAGCACTGCCGCGGTAAATGCCTTAACGCCCGGCACGAAGCCATCCGAGAAGACCACCACGCCGTAATACATCAGGAACAGGGTGCCGGCGACGGCCGCGAGCGAAGCGCCGATGATGAAGGTGATTGAGATGGTGCGGTCGACATTTACGCCCAGAAGCGCCGCCATCTTGCGGTCCTGCTCACAGGCACGCTGGGCGCGGCCCAGAGCGGTCTTGTTGACGACATACCAGAAGATGACCAGCAGCAGGGCTGTAACCACGACGATTATGATCTGCTTGAGCGAGATCGAGATGCCGTAGACATTGTAGACCTGGCTGACCATGGGAGGGATCGGCTTGTTGCGCGGACCCTGCGTGACCTGCACGAAGTTCGACAGCACGATCGACATGCCGATGGCAGTGATCAGCGGCGCCAGACGGAAGGAACCGCGCAGCGGCCGGTAGGCGATCTTTTCGATCACCCAGTTGTAGAGGCTGACCAGCAGCATCGAGACGATCATCATGATCAGAAGCGCGGCAACGACCGGTACCGAATAGAACATGGCACCAAGGATCAGGAACACGATCAGAGCCGTGAAAGCACCGACCATGAAGATATCGCCATGTGCGAAGTTGATCATGCCGATGATGCCATAGACCATCGTGTAGCCGATGGCGATGAGGCCATAAATCGATCCCAGCGTCAGCCCGTTGATAAGCTGCTGGATGAAATATTGCATATTATGCCGCTCCCCTGGAATGTCGCCGGCTCGGGCGCATTCCTTTTCGTAGTTCCCCTAGTGGTACGGTTTCAAGTCCGGATTGCAACTCCAAATTTTGTTCTTTTACGCGACTTTGGGATGAGATCGGTCCATTATCGCGGGAGGTGCATCCTGTTGGCAGGTCAGAGCGGAACCTATCATCGGACCAACGCAATGTCATTGATGTTTTGGCCGTAATTACAGCTTTATGGAAAAGGAATCACCTTCATAACAGTAAATAATAGGTGATTCTTGCAAATATCAGAAGCGACAGTCCCATCCGCAAATGCCGGCCGGCACCATCACGCAGACCTGATCACAATTCCGCTACGGAAGAATTGACGTCATTTTTCTTGTCCGGACCAGCACCGATACTTGGAGGCGGCGCAGATCGGGATGACAGGCCCTCCGCAGACGCTTTTTGCCCTCGCGCCCAGGAATCCCGCCCCCGGCCTGCCCCGCACGCACTTTCCAACTTTCGGCAAGCTGGGTGAAGCAGAACGACGCTCCGGCCCTGCCGGATTACATCGTCGTTCTCACCTGCGCGCGATCTCTGAAAAACCATGCATCCTCTTGTTCTTCCAGCGAGATACGACAGATATATCTGTGGACGACGCGAGCGGTCTGCAAAATGAACTGGTGATATATGATTTCGCGCAGCATGGAGATGCGCGTGATATCCGAACCTTTCGACAGCTCAGTTCCCGCCACCACCAGAGCCTTCAACGCGCTGGAGCGGATGGTCGTCACTCTCGAACTGGCGCCCGGAAGCTTCGTCACCGAAAGCGCGCTGATCCAGAAAATCGGCCTCGGCCGCACGCCCGTTCGCGAAGCCGTTCAGCGGCTGGCGTGGGATGGGCTTCTGGAGATCAGACCCCGCGCCGGCATCACGGTCACGCCACTTTATGGCAGCGACTGGCTGCGCATCATCGACGCGCGGCGCGGCATCGAAAAACTGCTCGCCCGATCGGCGGCACGCTTCGTCACCCGCGAAATCGCCGGCAGGTTCCATGAGGCTGCCCTTGCCATCCAGCAGGCCGTTCTGGCCACCGATGTCGTTGCCTTCCTCGCTGCCGACAAGGCGATCAACGAAGCGCTCGCAACCGCCGCCGACAACATGTTCGCATCCCGTGCAGCGGCAGCCCTGCAATCGCACAGCCGCCGCTGCTGGTTCCGCTTCCGCGCGCATCTGGGAATGGCCGACTGCGCCGCGCTGCATGTGGCGCTGATCCAGTCGGTGCTTGAGGGTGACGAGAACGACGCCGCCGTCAATGCCGACAAGTTGATGGATTTCCTGCGCGGCATGGCCGAGGACGCCGCCACCAGGTAGCCTCCCGGAAGCTGGGCGGAAGGAGCGCCGGTCTGCACGCCGGTTGCTCGGAAGTCGCTGATCGGAAGTCTCGTCTGCGCCCCGTCCTCACCAATCAGCCACGGACGCTCGGAACCTTATGCCTGAACCGTGATCTCGGGCTCGTTCCCCACCGGAAAATTGACAGATCGGGCAATGAAGCACATGGCGTGCGCCTTGTGGTGCAGGGCGGCGGCAACATCCGGGTCGGACTGAGCATCGATCACGATCTTCGGACGCAGCATCACCGACGTGAACTGACCGGCGCCATCGGCCTCCTCCACCATCTCGCCCAGCGCATCGTCCTCATAGGAGAGCACGGTTACGCCCGCCTGCGCGCAAAGCCCGAGATACCAGAGCTTGTGGCAGGCAGAGAGCGAGGCGACGAGAAGATCCTCGGGGTTCCACCGGGCCGGATCTCCCCGGAAAGCAGGATCGGACGAACCTGCGATCGCCGGCTTTGCACCCGCAGTTACTTCATGGTTGCGGCTGTAGCCGCGATACGAGCCGGTTCCCGTTCCCTCATTTCCCGTCCATGTCACTTTGACTTCGTATCTGTGCAGCTTCCCATCCACGATCAATCTCCAGATTGGATACATGTTTACATGTGTTCATGTATCAGCGCCTGTGATATGTGGCAACCATGCTCAGATCGAACACGACCGCCGACCTCATCGCCGACCAGCTGAACGCGGAGATCATGCGCGGAGATATCAGGCCCGGCGCACCGTTGCGGCAGGAGGATCTTGCCACGCGTTTTGGCGTCAGCCGCATCCCCGTGCGCGAAGCTTTGCGCCGGCTGGAGCGCGACGGGCTGGTTGCCGTCTTTCCCAATCGCGGAGCCTTCGTCATCGAGGTGACGGCGCAGGATATCCGCGAGATTACTCACATGCGCATTCTGGTGGAGTGCGATCTGATCGAACGTGCGGCAACCCTTCATGACCAAAGCGACATGGAAGCCCTTGGCGAAGCGCTTGAGCTGGCCGAGCGCACCGCCGCCACCCCGGAGTGGATCAGGACCGACCGCGCCTTTCACATGCAGCTTTACAAGCCGGCCGCCGCGCCGCGCCAGATCCGGCTCGCCATGTCGCTGCGCACCGAGGTCGAGCGCTGCAACGCTCTCTACGATCAGCTGCCGGAAGCCAGAAATGAATGGCTCACAGATCACCGGCAGATGTTCGACGCCTATGCGAGGCGCGATGCCGGCCAGGCCGCAGAATTGCTGAGCGGGCACATCCAGCGGGCCGGCGATTTCCTCCTCCGCTGCCTGAGCTGAGATCAGCCCCGAACGAAAAAAGCCGCCGGATGATCCGACGGCTTTTTTTGTGATGGAAACGAAGCGTTACTTCATCAGGGGCATCGAGAACTCGGCACCCTCCTTGACGCCGGACGGCCAGCGCGAGGTGACGGTCTTGGTCTTGGTGTAGAAGCGCACCGCATCCGGGCCGTACTGGTTGAGGTCGCCGAAGCCGGACTTCTTCCAGCCGCCGAAGGTGTAGTAGGAAACCGGCACCGGGATCGGCACGTTGATGCCGACCATGCCGACATTGACGCGGGAGGCGAATTCGCGGGCCGCATCGCCGTCGCGGGTGAATATGGCGACGCCGTTGCCATATTCATGCTCCGAAGGCAGGCGCACCGCTTCCTCGAAATCATGCGCGCGCACCACCGACAGCACCGGCCCGAAGATCTCTTCCTTGTAGATGCGCATGTCGGGCGTGACATTGTCGAACAGGCAGCCGCCGAGATAGAAGCCGTCCTCATAGCCCTGCATCTTGAAACCACGGCCATCGACCACCAGCTTGGCGCCTTCCTCGACGCCGAGGTCGACATAGCCGCGCACGCGCTCCAGCGCCTGCTTCGTCACCAGCGGGCCGAAATCGGCGCTCGGATCGGTCGAGGGACCGATCTTGAGGCTTTCCACGCGCGGGATCAGCTTCTCCATCAGCTTGTTGGCGGTTGCCTCGCCAACCGGAACAGCCACCGAAACGGCCATGCAGCGCTCGCCTGCCGCACCGTAGCCGGCGCCCACCAGCGCATCGACCGTCTGGTCCATGTCGGCGTCGGGCATGATGATCATGTGGTTCTTGGCGCCGCCGAAGCACTGCACGCGCTTGCCGTTGGCGCAGCCACGGGAATAGATGTACTGCGCGATCGACGACGAGCCGACGAAGCCGATGGCCGAAATGTCATCATGATCGAGAATGGCGTCGACCGATTCCTTGTCGCCGTTGACGACGTTGAGGATGCCGGCCGGCAGGCCCGCCTCGATCATCAGTTCGGCAAGGCGCATCGGCACGCCCGGATCGCGCTCCGAGGGCTTGAGGATAAAGGCGTTGCCGCAGGCGATGGCCGGGCCAAACTTCCACATCGGGATCATGGCCGGGAAGTTGAACGGGGTGATGCCGGCGACGACGCCGAGCGGCTGGCGCATGGAATAGAGGTCGATGCCGGGGCCCGCGCCCTCGGTGTACTCGCCCTTCATCAGATGCGGCACGCCCAGCATGAACTCGATCACCTCGACACCGCGCTGGATGTCGCCCTTGGCGTCGGGAAGGGTCTTGCCGTGCTCGCGGGCCAGCAGCTCGGCCAGTTCGTCATTGTCGCGGGCGACGAGTTCGAGGAACTTCGACAGCACGCGGGCGCGGCGCTGCGGGTTGGTGGCGGCCCAGGCAGGCTGCGCCGCCTTTGCCGAAGCAACGGCTGCATCGAGTTCGCCCTTGGTGGCCAGCGCCACCTTCGCACGCACCGAACCGTCGAGCGGCTGGAACACGTCGGCCGTGCGGCCGGAAGCGCCCTTTACATGCTTGCCGTCGATGAAATGACCATATTCAATCATCGTCTCTCTCCCTGATGGATGCCAGAATTTGCAGTGGGCCTGATTGTTCACCGTCCCGACAAGCTTGGCAATGCGAGCGGAAACGCATCCGTTGTGCAAATTTACGAGAACGAATTCGCACCGCGCTTCATTTGGTGCATAGTAAGGCTTGCCACTGGTCCAGCGGGAGGAGAGCCATATGAACTGGGACGACGTACGCATCTTTCTGGCCGTGGCGCGTTCGGGACAGATTCTCGGTGCAGCGCGGCGGCTGGAACTGAACCACGCAACGGTCTCGCGCCGCATCGGTGCGCTTGAGGAGGCGTTGCGCGCCAAGCTGTTTCGCCGCCTCACCACGGGCAGCGAGCTGACGCCGGCCGGCGAGCGGTTTCTCGAAATCGCCGAACGCATGGAAGCCGACGTGATCGCCGCGCGTTCAGCCGTCGCCGATGAGGACGAGGACATTTCCGGCTCGGTCCGCATCGGCGCGCCGGACGGCTTCGGCGTCGCTTTCCTCGCCAGACATCTTGGTGAACTGACGCGCCAGCACCGCGACCTCACCATCCAGCTCGTTCCGGTGCCGCGCTCCTTCTCGCTGTCGCGGCGCGAGGCCGACATCGCCATCACCGTCGAGCGGCCGCAGGAAGGGCGGCTGGTGGCGGGAAAGCTGGTCGACTACACGCTGGGTCTCTTCGCCTCGCGCGACTATGTCCGCGAACACGGATTGCCGCAAACTGCAGCCGAACTGCCGCAGCATGCGCTGATCGGCTATGTGCGGGACCTGATCGTCAGCCCCTCGCTCGACTATGAGGCCGAGTTCAGCCCGGACTGGCGCTCAGCCTTCGCCATTTCCTCCGCGCTAGGCCAGGCGGAGGCGGTGCGCGCTGGCGCCGGCATCGGCATCCTGCACACATTCATCGCCCGCTCCATGCCGGAACTGGTGCCGGTCGAGGTGATCCCTCCCATTCGCCGTTCCTACTGGCTGGTCTATCACGAAACGGTACGGCCGCTGCGCCGCGTGCAGGCGGCGGCAAGTTTCATCACGCGCGTGGTGGAACGCGAACGGGCCCTGTTTTGCTGATCCCGACGCTTCCGGAACAAATATAATCTTGATTGTTTTTATCCACTTTAATATGAAGGCAGCCGGGATCGGATAAAAGCGGAGTTGCGTGTCTTGACCAACATGGCGGAAATCGAGCGGCGTCAGGATGAGGCGCAGGAGCACCTGCGCATGACGCTCATGAACGAATTCTGTCGGATCATGGGCCGCAGCGGCCTGCCGCCGATGGCTGTCATGCGTCTTGCCGCGCGCGCCGTTGGCGACGTTTACCGCGAGGTCGCCGACAGCCACTCCGGGCCGAACGCCTGCCCCTGCAACTGGCGGCCGGATGAGCGCGCCGACACCGACATGCTGTGCACCGCGCTGATGGCGGCGATCCGCTTCAGGCCGGTGGCGGACCTGCGCACCATGCGCATCGCCGGTTCGGCCTGAAGCTTTTTCCTCGGGTTCTACGCGCCCCGCCGCGCAACGACCGGCACGTAATCTTCCAGCTCCGGAGCCGGAAAACGTACTGTCTCGCCGGTTTCGGCCGAGCGGTAGAGACCCATCAGCATCTCCACCACGCCCAGCCCGTCCTCGAAGGTTTCCAGCGGCGTCTCGCCCTTGCGGAAGCATTCCACCATGTGGCGGTTCTCGTCCGTGTAACCATAGACGCCCGGCTCGTCCTCCAGCACCGGCATCAGCCCCTGCTCGGCATTCTGCTTCTCGACGAGATCCTCGCCTTCCGAGCCCTTCACCTCGCGCGACATGAACACCTTCAGTCCCGTCGAAAGCGAGTTGAACTCCATGGCATATTCCGGCCCCAGCAGTTCGAGCTGGATGCGCAGGCCGGCCCCTACATAGGCCCATGAGGTGGTCGCCTCGATCACCAGCTCGTTGCCGTCCTCGTCCTCCAGCGTGATGGTGCCGCGCGCGAAATCCTCCGAGGGCCGGTTGCGGTAGTCGACCTCGGTGCCGAAGCGGGCGCGCAGCTGGTCGGCATAGTGCGGCCGGGTCCATTTCAGATTGGCGACCGTGCCATTGACCGATTTGATGGTGAGAGAGCTGCGCGGCGCGCCGGGTGCAGTCAGCAGATGGCGCGCGACCTCGACCGAATGGCACATCATGTCGGAGAGCACGCCGCCGCCCTGCTTGTCGCCCTGCCAGAACCACGGCTCATGCGGGCCGGCATGCTCCTCCGCCGCGCGGGCCAGATAGGGCCGCCCGGTGGTGGAAGCGGCGCGCCGCCAGATGATTTCCTTGCCGCGCAGCACCGGCGTGGAAAACACCTGATTTTCCAGATAGCCGTGATTGAGCCCGGCATCTTTTGCCAGCTGCAGCATTTCGCGCGCCTCGCGCACGGTGCGCGCCAGCGGCTTCTCGCAGGCAACGGCGAACACCTTGGAGCGCCCCGCCTTCACCTCGGCATGGATGGTGCGCATGATGTCGAGGCGCGTGTGATTGGGCGACAGGATCCAGATGGCGTCGACATCGCCGGCACGCAGCATCGATTCAAGGCTGTCATGGCTGGTGCAGGCGCCAAGCCCCAGTTCCGCGACCTGATCGACGAAGCGCTGGCGGTTGTCGGCGCTGCGGCTGTAAACGCCCGTCACCTCGACATTGCGCACGCCCAGCATCGACTTCAGGTGAAAATGGGCAATGAAGCCGCTGCCGACGAAACCGACCCGCAGCGTGGCTTTCGGAAACTCCGTCATGGTCGCTCCTTTCAGGAAATGCGTTGTTCAGGACATCTTGGGCGCGGCGGTGGTGCCGCGCACTTTCAGCGTGGTGGGCAGGATCACCGGCTCTTTGGGCGCTGACCCGCCGCCGAACATGTCGAGCAGCATGCCCATCGCCCGCCGGCCGATCTCGGCGCGCGGCTGCGCCACCGTGGTCAGCGGCGGGGAGAAGGCTTCGCTCAGATAGAGATCGTCGAAGCCGACCACGGAAACGTCGCCCGGCACGTCGCGCCCCATGCGGCGCAATTCGTGGATGGCGCCGAAGGCCATCTCGTCATTGGCCAGAAAGATCGCGGTCGGCGGCTCCGGCAACGCCATCAGCCGGCGGCAGGCATCGCGGCCCGATTGCAGCAGGTAATCGCCGCGCTGCTCATAACCTTCCGGGATCGGCAGGCCGGCTTCATGCATGGCAGCGCGATAGCCGTCGCGGCGGCGGATGCTCATCACCTCCGGCACGGGCCCGGAGACATGGGCGATACGGGCATGGCCCAGCCCGACAAGATGCGCGATCGCCTGCCGGGCGGCAGCATCATTGTCGATCTGCACATGCGGGAAATCCACATCCTCGATCATTTCCAGCGCCACGACGACCGGCAGGTTCGGCGACAGGCGCCGGCGAAATTCCGGCGTCGAGGGCAGCGAGCCGGTCATCAGGATCATGCCGTCGGCATGGCCGTCGCGCAGCATGTCGAAATATTCGCTTTCGCGCCCCGGATCGTTCTCGGCATTGCCCATCAGAACGGCATAGCCGGCGGCGCGCGCCGCCGCCTCCACGCCTTTGACCACGTCGAGATAGAACGGGTTGCCGATGTCGCGCACCACCAGAAGCACCGCCATGGAACGGCGGGTGCGCAGATTGCGGGCGCTGACATTGGGCCGGTAGTCGAGCGCGCTCGCCGCCTCGCGAATGCGCGTCAGCGTCGGCTCAGCGACGAGCCCGGTATCGGCCAGCGCCCGCGACACGGTGGCCGGCGAGACGCCGAGACGCTCGGCAATGTCCTTGATCTTCGGGCGCCTTGTCATGGGTTTCGTCACGCCCGCCCCATTACGCGCGCATCGAGCGGCCACGGCCGTAAAACAGCATCAGCACCAGAAGCGTTGCCCCGAACACCATCTGGCGGCCGGATTCGTCGATGTTGACGGTGGTGAGGATGCTTTGCAGGATGACCAGCAGGAACGCGCCCGCCATGGTGCCGGTATAGCCGCCCTTGCCGCCCGACAGCGGCGTGCCGCCGAACACCACGGCGATGATCGAGGCCAGCATATATTGCTCGCCGACATTGGCGAAGGACGAGCCCGAATAGCCGAGCAGGCAGATGCCGGCGATCGCCGCGAATACGCCCGACAGCACGAACAGGGCAATGCGGATCACCTTCACCGGCACGCCGGCCATGAACGCCGCCTGTTCGTTGGAGCCGATGGCGTAGATGCGGTGGCCGAAGACGGTGCGGCTGAGCAGGAAAGCCATGACGAGGCCGATGGCGACCCACAGCCACAATATGCCGGGCAGGCCGAGCAGGAAGTCGCGCGATACGAAATCGGCCAGCGCCGGTGCCGCGCGCCCCGAAGGGATGCCCTGCCGCACCACGACCAGCAGGCCCTGCAACACACCCAGCATGCCGAGCGTCATGACCAGCGGCGGGATGCGCAGCAAAGTCACGCCGATGCCGTTGATCAGGCCGAAGAAAGCGCCAGTGGCGATACAGGCAAGGATGGCCAGCGGAATGCCGCCATTCTCGCCCGCCATCAGATTGCCGGCGATGATGGCGCTGAGCGACACCACGCCGCCGACCGACAGGTCGATGCCCTCGCGTCCGCCGAGGATGACGAGGTTCTGGCCGGCCGCGACGATGCCGAGAAGGGCCGCCACGATCAGCAGACGCAATATCTGCTGGCCGGACGCGAAGCCCGGCGACAGCGTCTCGCCCAGCCACAGAAGGGCTGCGATCAGGATCAGGGCCACCACCAGCGGCTGCCTGAGGAAGGTGGTCACGCCGCTCATGCCCGCGCCCTCCGCCCGACCAGCACGCCGGTCATCAGCGCCAGGAGGATGGCCGCGCCCTGAACGAGGTTCTGCCATTCCGAGGGCGTGCCGACGAAGAACACCAGCGAGTTGATGAAGCCGATGATCAGCGCGCCGATGACCGAGCCGACAACGGTGCCGTAGCCGCCGGACAGGGCGCTGCCGCCCAGAACGACGGCGGCGATGGAGAACAGCGTCATCTTGCCGCCGACCAGCGGATCGCCGCTCGCCGTGTCACCGGTGATGCAGAAGGCGGCGAGTGCCGCGAACACGCCGCACAGCGCATAGCCGCCCATGCGGATGCGGGTGACCGGCAGGCCGCTCTGGAACGCCTCCTGCTGACCGTCGCCGACGGCAAGCAAGCGCAGCGACAGGCGCGTGCGCACCAGCACCACAAGCAGGATCGCGAACAGCACCGCCATGTAGAAGACGAAGGGAATTTCGAGAATGCGCCCGCCATAGGTGCGCCAGAAGGCGGTGGGCGCCGGCGTTCCCGCCACCGGCTGGATGTAGAGCGCGAGCCCGGTGAAGAAGATCGACGTGGCGAAGGTGGCGACGATGGCCTGCAAGCGAAGTGCGGCCACCACAAGGCCGTTGACGATGCCGCAGGCGAGCCCGGTCGCCAGCCCGATGGCCAATGCTACGAAGATGGTGACACCATCCCCGCCCCATTGCGCCATGACGCCGACGATGACGACATTGACCAGCGACACGATCGCGCCTGCCGAAAGATCGATGTCGCCGGCATAGATGACATAGGTCTGGGCGACAGCCAGAAGCATCAGCGCCAGATAGGTTTTGATCTGCCCGGTCATACCGATCAGCGAGACGCTGCGCGGCTGGAACCAGCCATTCAGCGCGATCAGCACCAGAAGAATGATCAGGGCCGGCAGGAACGGGTAGCGCTCGAACGCGCGCTTGACGGCGCTGCTGCTGCGGGAACGGGCGGGTGCCTCGATGCTTGCCATCATGCAGCCTCGTATGCGGCCTGGTAGAGGTTGAAGCGGGTGCGCTCCGCGCCGGTCAGCTCGCGCCGGACCGAGCCTCCGTTGAACACGAGGATGCGGTCGGCATTGTCGAGCAGCTCGGCGTCCTCGGATGCATAGAGCACGATGCCCATGCCTTCCGCGGCCAGCTTTCGGATCAGCGTGAACAGGTCCGTCTTGGCGGAGAGATCGATGCCCTTGGTGGGATCGTCGAGCAGAAGCACGGCCGGGCGGTCGATCAGCCAGCGCGCGATCACCACCTTCTGCTGGTTGCCACCGGAAAGCGACGAGATCGGATGGCCAAGGCCCGCGAATTTGGTCCTCAGCGCCTGCAAAGCGGGCAATGCCTTCGCCGCCAGCGCGGAAGGATTGGCCAGCACCATGCGCTCGCGCAGATAATGGATCGGCATGACGTTTTCGAGGATCGGACGGCCCGTCACCACGCCGTCGCGCGAGCGGTCGCCCGACACATAGGCGACGCCCTGCCGGATGGTCTCGCGCGGGTTGTTCGGGTGGAGCGCTTTGCCGCCGAGTTCGACATGGCCCGAGGCCGGCGGGTTCGCGCCGAACAGCGCCCGCAGCACGGCCGACTGGCCCTGCCCGTGCAGGCCGCCAAAGCCGAGGATTTCGCCGGCACGCACCTCGAAGCTGACGTCCGAGAAGCCGGCACCGGAGAGATGTCTCACCGACAGCACCGAAGCCGCGCCGGCCCGGGCGGTGGCAGCTTCGGCAGGCGCTGCCGCTTCTTCCTGCGCGCCCACCATCAGCGAGATGATCTCGGCCGGCGTGGTGTCCGCGATCTGGCGGGTGCCGACGATCTCGCCGTCGCGGATGACGGTGGCCCGGTCGCCGATCGCAAAAATCTCGTCCATGCGGTGCGAGATGAAAATGATGGAGCGGCCTTCGCGCTTCAGATCGCGCAGGATCTCGAAGAAGCGCTCGACCTGCGCCCGGTCGAGCGCAGAGGTCGCCTCGTCGAAGATGAGCACCGACGCCTCGCCCGCCAGCGTCTTCATGATCTCGACGAGCTGGCGCTGATCGGCGCGCAGATCCTGCACGACCGCATCCAGCGAAAAGCCCTCGCCGGTCACACCCTCGAACAGCGCGGCATATTTCGCAGCCCGTGCTTCCAGCGCCCTGCGGTCCACGAAGGCTCCGCGCGACGGCAGGTCGGCAAGGCAGATGTTCTCAGCCACCGTGCGGTGCGCGGCCAGCGACAGCTCCTGATAGAAGATGGCAATGCCGAGCGCCCGCGCCGCCTGCGGGCCGCTGATGGTAACCGGCTTTCCGTCGAGAACGATCTCGCCCGTATCGGGCCGCACGGAGCCGGCGACGATCTTGGACAGCGTGCTCTTGCCGGAGCCGTTGGAGCCCATCAGCACATGCACCTCGCCGGCCCCGATGTCGAGATCGGCATGGCGAAGCGCCTTCGTCGCGCCATAGCTCTTGGCGACGCTCTTGAGTTGCAGCCTGCTCATGGTCCTGCCGTCATCATCCGGTGGCGGGGGACAAGCCCCGCCTGCCGTTTCCGGAGCGTTTCCGCCTTGCCTCGAAAGACGGAAACGCCCTCACCTTCTGTTCTGTGCAATCCCGGCAAAAGCGCGATGCTGTTTTACCGGGATTGCACGCTCGCTCGCTTACTTGAACAGCGCCTCTGCGTCGGAGATCGACAGCGCGCTGGTGTAGGAATAGTAGCCGGGCTTGCCTTCGACCTGCCTGGCTGCTTCCTCCAGATTGGAGCTGTCGATGAACGGGATCGGCAGGTACATCGCGTTCTTGTACTGGCCCGCTTCCGCCGGCTCCTTCAGCTCCTTGCCCTGCAGCATCAGCACGGCAACGTTAAGCGCCGAAGCCATGACGCCCGGAGGGTTCACCGACGCGCCGGAGTTCAGCTTGTCCTTGGTCCAGAGATCGATGAAGTCCTTGCGGATCTCGCCGGTGGCGGCGATGGAACCGGCCTTGCCCGCATCCATAATCGACTTCCAGGCGCCGGCGGCCATGCCGTCCTGCACCCACACGCCGTTGATGTCGGGATAGGTGGCGAGCAGGTTCTGCATGGCCTGCTGGCCCTGCGCCTGATCCCAGTTGGCGTTCACTTCGTTGACGACCTTGATGTCGGGATGCTTTGCGAACACTTCCTTGTAGCCTGCGACGCGCATCTCGTTGGCCGGATGGCCGGCGACGCCGTTGATAGCGACGACATTGCCCTTGCCGTCGAGCGTCCTGGCCAGCCACTCGGCGCCCGCAGCGCCCCACGCCTTCTGGTCGATGCCGACATAGATTGCGTCCGGCGAGGAGACTTCGGCATCGGTGGCGATGACGAGGATGCCGGCTTCCTTGGCCTGCGCGAACACCGGATCGAAGGCGGTCGGGCTGTTCGGGTTTATGATGATGGCATCGACGCCGGCGCTGATGAAATTGCGCACATGGGCGATCTGGCCGGGCACGTCGACATTGGCGCTCTGCACTTCGACGGTGACGTTGACGCCCTTTTCCTTCCACGCCTCGGCGGCGGCCTTGGCCTCATCGATCATCTGCGTGCGCCACTCAGAGCCGACCCAGCCGTTGGAAAGGCCGATCTTGAAATCCTGCGCGAATGCGGAGACCGCCGAAAATGCGAGTGCAACGCCCGCAACGGCGGAGAGTATGTGCGACTTCTTCATGTGAAATCCTCCCTGGAGCTCAGTTTCGGGAATGAGTTTAGAGACAAATGAAATCGATTTCAACGGGGATCGGAAGCGCTCACCGATTCGTGCATCCGGCCCGGAAGGAGCAGGAAATCCGCCGCCGCATGGCGCCCCCGGAACATTCCCGTTTTCTACGACCCGCAGAAACGCTCCAGTTCGTTGTTTTCGCGCAGTTGCGACCGCAAGGCAGCTTCGCACCTCTGCTGGCACTGTCAGGGGCGCTTAAAAAGTCCGTCTGGCTTGCATATGCGCTATGGCCACCCGTCGGCGGTCCGGCGTTTCCGCGCAGACCGGCTCGCAGGATCAAGGCCGCCGAAACAGTGATGAGGGAGAAAACAGGGGCTGAAATAACAACACCCGCCGGGGGAGGAGGTCCGGCGGGTGTCGTATGAGAAGGCCAGCTATCGGGAGGAGGATAATGGCTGGCCTATATCCGCTGGGTCTGGGAGGAGGTAGGCCCCGCGGAATTCGATGATCAATAGATACAGGCAGCCCCCTTTCGGCGAAAGGCTCAATTTTGCATGGCTGCGTTGCGTTTTGTGCAATGCAACATAAACGCTGATGCATATACGCCCCCGCATCCGATTCGGAGCGGGGGCGCGGGGTTTTCCCTGCAGTCTGTGGCGATTACGCCGCCTTGCCCGTCAGGTTTTCAGCACCATGGTTCTCCGGCTGGGCGTAGGCACGGCCGAAACGGTTGGCGAGGAAGGTGTCGAGCGCGATGTCTTCCTGCCGCACGAAGCCCTGCTGCGGCAGGTCGCCGGAGGCCAGCATGTCGAGCACGGCGCAGATGCCGGAGGCCGTGGTGATCTGGATGGCGCTCAGCACCTTGCCGTTGATGCGGCGGCTGTAGACCTTGTTGGCATAGGTTTCCTGCAGCAGACGGCCATCCTTGCGGCCCGACACCGTCACGAAAACGATGACCACGTCCTGCGTGGTGGCCGGCAGGGCGCTTTCGAAGATGTCCTTCAGCACCTCGCGGCGGTGACGCAGGCCGAGATCGTTGAGCAGCGCCTTCATGATCGCCGCATGGCCGGGATAGCGGATGGTGCGGTAGTTCAGCGTGCGCACGTTGCCCTTCAGCGTCTCGCAAAGCGTGCCCAGCCCGCCCGATGTATTGAAGGCCTCATAGGTCACGCCGTCGAGCGAGAATTCCTCGCGCTCCTCCAGTGGCGGCACCTCGACCAGTTCGCCCTCGACGATCGCCTCGCACGGCTCGCAATATTCGTTGATGACGCCGTCCGTGCTCCAGGTCAGGTTGTAGTTCAGCGCATTGGACGGATATTGCGGCAGGGCGCCGACGCGCATGCGCACGCTGTCCAGTGTGTCGAAGCGGCTGGCAAGGTCGGCGGCGACGATGGAGATGAAGCCCGGAGCCAGCCCGCACTGGGGAATGAAGGTGCTTTTCGCCGTCTTCGCCAGTTCCTTCACGCGGCGGGTCGAAGCGACGTCCTCGGTGAGGTCGAGATAATGGACGCCGGCGGCAGCGGCCGCCTCGGCGATGCGCGTGGTGAGGCTGAAGGGCGCAGCGCTCAGCACGGCGAACTTGCCGTCCAGCGCCTTTTCCAGCTCGCCGGGCGCGGCGATATCCAGCTCCAGACCCGAAACGCCTTCCACCCGGTCCAGCCTTGCAAGCTGCTCTGCGGAACGGTCGACGATGGTGACCCGGTAGTCACCGGTCCCCGCCAGCATGCCTGCAATGGTGGAGCCGATCTTGCCCGCGCCGATGACGACGATTTCCTTCATGGCCAATCCCTCTGTTGGTGAAATCAGGGAGGAATCATCGCAACTTCCGCGTCGAAAGAAAGGATGCATTCAGGCAGATCGATGCTATATTTTCAGCAGTCTGATATGTGAGTTTGACGATATGCCGAAAAATACCGATCAGGAGCTTATCGCCCTTCTGCGCGAGAATGCGCGTGCGCCGACAGCGGAACTTGCCCGCAGGCTCGGTGTTTCGCGCACCACCGTGCAAAGCCGCATCGAACGGCTGGAAGCGCGCGGCGTCATCACCGGCTACGGGGTGCGGCTATCGCCGGACTATGAGAAGGGCCTGGTGCGCGCCCATGTGCTTTTGACCGTCACCCCGAAACTCTCCGACAAGGTGGTCCGGGACCTGAGGGCAAAGCCGGCGGTGCGTGCGCTGCATTCGGTGAGCGGCAGTTTCGACATGATCGTGGTGGTCGAGTCGCCCTCGATCAGCGATCTCGACACGCTTCTGGACGAGATCGGCGCGATGGAGGGGGTTGAGAGAACCCTGTCCTCGATCATCCTGTCGACGCGCATCGAGCGCTAACGCATGTCGCCCGAAAGCGGGAACCGGTTTCGGGACAATGACACGCGTGAAAACAGGGGGGCTTAAAGCATAAGAAGCGCATCGGAAAAATCGCGACACGCGTCCGGAGCCCTTTGAGCAGGGAACCCGCCGCGCGCGATCAGCCCTCTACCGTCCCGCCATTGTTGACGCCGCGCGCCACCACTTCCGACGAGCGCTCCGCAACGGCAGTAAAGGTCGGAACCTCGGGATTCTTCTCGGTGCGGTCGCGGAACAGCGCCGCGCGCGCCAGCAGCATCAGCGTCACCGGCGTCGTCACGGTGACGAACACCGCGATCAGCAGCTCGTGCAGCACCGGGCGGCTTTCGATCACCGAAAAGAACAGCATCGAAGCCAGCAATATGCCGCCCGTGCCCCATGTGGTGCCGAGCGTCGGCGAATGGACGCGCTTGTAGAAGCTGTCGAGACGCACCAGCCCGATCGTGCCGAGCAGCGTCAGGCCCGACCCCAGAAGCAGCAGGAAAGCGACGATGAGCGCCGCCCACAGCGGGAGTTCGGCGGCGTGGCTCATTCGATCACCTCCCCGCGCATGAGGAACTTCGCCAGCGCCGAGGTCGAGACGAAACCGAGCAGGGAGATCACCAGAGCCCCCTCGAAATAGAGCGTCGAGCCGGTGCGGATGCCGAAGGTGATCAGCAACAGCATGGCGCAGACATAGAGCGCGTCGAGGGCCAGCACCCTGTCCTGCGCGCGCGGTCCCTTGAACAGCCTCACGCCGCAGCACAGGGCCGCTGCCGCAAGGAAGAGCTGCGCCAGCGTGACGGACCAGAACAGAATGGTGACGCTCATTCGAAAATCTCCATCAGCAGCGCCTCGTAGCGGCCCTTGATCAGTTCGCTCCACGATTCCTCGCTGACCAGATCCAGCACATGGATCAGCAGAAGATCTTCAGTCGACCGGTATTCCACCCAGGCGGTGCCGGGCGTGCTGGTGATGATGCAGGCGAGGAAGGCGAGGCCGGTCGGATCGCGCATTTCCAGCGGGATAGCCACGAAGCCGGAGACGACCTCCAGCTTCCTGCCGCCGAGGTTGATGCGAGCTACCGCTATGTTGGAACGCAGGATGTCGACGAAGACGACGCCCATCAGCGTGGCGATGCTGCTCCAGCGGCGGATGCGCGGCTTGGACGGCTGCAGGGCCGACATGGTCGATGCCGCGACCAGCGCAATGACGGCTCCCAGCAGGAAATGTCCGGCCGTGAAACCGTTGAGCAGCAGCCACATGAACAGCAGCGAGACGGCCAGCAGCGGATAGGGAAGCAGGCGTGTCATCGGCCGGCCTCCATCTTCGGCGACGGTACCTGACGGGCCGAAAGCACGCCTTCGATATAGGCATCCGGCGAGTGCAGCGATTGCGAGGTGGCATCGACATAGGCCATCACCGGCCCGGCCTTGACCGTCATCACCACGCACAGCGCCAGAAGCAGCGCCACCGGCGCAAACTCCACCACCAGCACGCGCGGCACCACGCCCTCGATGGGCGGCGCCCAGAAGGTGCGGATGCCGACGCGCAGCATCGCCACCATGGCAAACAGGCCCGAGATGATGAGGACGGCGAAGAAGGCCCAGGCCATGCCGGAAATCGCGCCGTCATCGCCGGCCGACAGCGCCGCCGACAGCAGCGCGAACTTGCCGAGGAAGCCCGACAGCGGCGGCAGCCCGGACAGGAGCAGCCCGCACAGCACGAAGCAGATGCCGAGAATGGCAAGCGTTGCCGGCAGGGTTACGCCCACTTCCTCGTCGATCTCCTCTTCTTCCGGATCGTCGCCATAGGCCTCCATCGTCACCGCAAGAACGTTGGCGGCGGGGTCCTGCGAACGGTCGACCAGTTCGACCAGCAGGAACAGCGCGCCGATGGTGAGCGTGGAGGAGACCATATAGAACAGCGCTCCGGTGGTGACGCCGGCATCGGCCATGCCCACCGCCGCCAGCAGCGTGCCCGAGGAAACCAGAACGCTGTAGGAAACGAGGCGCGCCATGGCCTGCGAGGCCAGAACGCCGATGGTGCCGAAGGCCATCGTCACCAGACCGGCGACCAGCAGGCCGACGTCGCCGAAGCTGGCGGAATCGCCGGCGCGCGCGCCGAGCAGCAGCGGCGACAGGCGCAGCACCGCATAGACGCCGACCTTGGTCATGATCGAGAAGATCGCGGCAACGGGTGCCGCCGCCGCCGAATAGGCGCCGGGCAGCCAGAAGCACAGCGGCCAGATGCCGGCCTTGGTGAGGAAGGCGATGCCCAGAATGGCGGTTCCGGCCTCCAGAAGCGCCCTGTCCTGCGCCGGGACGGCCGGAATGCGCACGGCAAGGTCTGCCATGTTGAGCGTTCCGGTGACGCCATAGATGAGGCTGACGCCGATCAGGAACAGCATCGAGGCGGCGAGATTGACGGCGATGTAGTGCATGCCGAAACGCACCCGCGTCACACCCAGCCCATGCAGCATCAGCCCGTAGGATGCGGCCAGCAGAACCTCGAAGAAGACGAACAGATTGAACAGGTCGCCGGTGAGGAAGGCGCCGTTCAGGCCCATGAGCAGGAACTGGAACAGCGAATGGAAATGCGGGCCGGCCTTGTGCCAGCGCGCCAGCGAGAACACCAGCGCCGCAGTCGCCAGCAGGGCGGTCAGCAAAAGCATCATTGCCGAAAGCCGGTCAACCACCAGCACGATGCCGTAAGGTGCGGCCCAGTTGCCCAGCAGGTAGACGCTGGCCACCGAACCTTCGACATCAGCCTGAGCCACCAGAGTGCCGGCAATAAGAAGCAGGCCGAGCGTGGCCGCGATATTGACCAGCGACTTGAAGGTATGCCGCCTTTCGTCGAACAGGAGCAGGAATGCGCCTGTGACCAGCGGCAGGATGATGGGCGCTATATCGAGATGATTGGCCAGCTGCATCACGGCTCCCTGCCGTCGACATGGTCGCTTCCGGTCAAACCGCGGGCCACGAGCATCACCACCAGAAACAGCGCTGTGGTGGCGAAGCCGATGACGATGGCGGTCAGCACCAGCGCCTGCGGGACCGGGTCTGTATAGGCTGTCGGGTCAACCACGCCGCCCGTATCCAGCACCGGCGGCACGCCGCTGCGCAGCCGCCCCATGGAAAAGATGAACAGGTTGACGCCATAGGCGATCAGCGACAGGCCGACGATCACCTGATAGGTGCGCGGCCGCAGAAGCAGCCAGACGCCGGAGCCGACCAGAACGCCGATGGCGAGCGAGAGGGTCAGTTCGGTCATTGCACCTCCTGCTCGGCAAGGGTCGCCGTCTTCGCCACCCTGAGCTTGCGGATGGACTGGTGCGCCAGCGCGATCAGCATCAGGACCGTGGCGCCGAGAACCAGCGCGAAGACGCCGAGATCGAAGAACAGGGCCGTCGCGGCCGGTACTTTTCCGATCACGGGCAGGTCCACATATTGCGCGTGCGACGTCAGGAAGGGATAGCCCAGTGCCCAGGAGCCCATGCCTGTGGCGGCGGCGATCAGCAGCCCCCAGCCGATCCACTTGACCGGCAGCACTCTCAGCCGCTCCTCCACCCAGCGCGTTCCGGCAGCCAGATATTGCAGGATGAACGCCGAGGCCAGCGCAATGCCCGCCACGAAACCACCGCCCGGCAGATCATGTCCGCGCAGGAACAGATAGGCCGACAGAACGATGATGACCGGGAACATCCATTGCATGATGACGGAAGGCACATACAGATAGTCGCTGGCAATGGTGCCGGCGCCCGGCTTGGCGGCCGGATCATCCGCCGACTGTCTGCGCTGCTGGTCGGTCGAGCCGACACTCTCCGGTGCGGGGCGGAAGCGGCGCAGCAGCACGAAGACGGTGATGGCGACGATGCCGAGAACGGTGATCTCGCCGAACGTGTCGAAGCCGCGGAAATCGACGAGGATCACGTTGACGACATTGGTGCCGCCGCCCAGCGTATAGGCATTCTCCACGAAATAGTCGGCAATGGTCTGCGGCGGCCGGCGCGCCATCACCGCATAGGAGATGATCGCCATGCCGAGCCCGCAGGCAATCGCCATCGCAAAGTCGCGGTAGCGGCGCAGTTGCGCCCAGAACGCCTGCACCGGCGTCTCGACTTCCTGAAAACGCTGCGGCAGCCAGCGCAGGCCAAGCAGGATCAGCACCGTGGTGACGACTTCCACCAGAAGCTGGGTCAGCGCCAGATCGGGCGCGGAGAGCCACACGAAGGTGATGCAGGTGATCAGCCCTGCCCCGCTCAGCAGCATGAGAGCGACCAGACGGTGGAACTTCGCCTGATAGGCAGCCCCGATGGCGCAGGCCATTCCAAGCAGCCACAGCGCGGAGAAGACCAGATCGCTGCTGGCAGGCAGCTTGACATCCGGCAGCATCGGCCCCCGCCACAGCGACAGGATGCCGGCAATGAAGGCGATGACGACCAGCAGGCGAAGCTGAGGCTGCAGACGGCGGGTTCCGAGCCACCCTTCGAGGAAACGCGCCCAGCGCCAGGAAACCGTGACCATGACCTGCTCGAAGATGCGCTGGCCGTTGATCCGCCGGAAGAAGGGCGGCCCCTCTTCGCTGGTCGCCAGATAGGTGCGGATGACGAGGAACATCAGGACGCCGGCGACCAGCGCCACGATGCTCATCATCAGCGGCAGGTTGAAGCCGTGCCACACGGAAAGGCTGTAATAGGGCGTGGAATCGCCGAGCACCGAAACCACCGCGCTGTGCAGGTAGGGGCCGATGGTGCGCCCCGGAACGATGCCGACGATGAGGCAGATCAGCACCAGCAGGAGCACCGGCAGGCGCATGAAGAAGGGCGGTTCGTGCGGCTCATGCGGCAGGGGTTCGGGCGCCTTGCCGAAGAAGACGCTGTGAATGAAGCGGATCGAATAGGTGACGGCGAAGGTGCTGGCGATGACGGCGGCATAGGGCGCGATGGTGTCCAGCCACGAATCGGCATGATGCTCGATCGCCTCGGCGAAGAACATCTCCTTGGACAGGAAGCCGTTGAGCAGCGGCACGCCCGCCATCGCCGCGCTCGCCACCATGGCGAGCGTCGCCGTGATCGGCATGGCGCTGAGCAGCCCGCCGAGACGGCGCATGTCGCGCGTTCCCGTTTCATGATCGATGATGCCGGCGGCCATGAACAGCGATGCCTTGAAGGTGGCATGGTTCATCATGTGGAAGATCGCCGCGACCGCGCCCAGCGGACTTCCCAGGCTGAGCAGCATGGTGATGAGGCCGAGATGGCTGATCGTCGAATAGGCGAGCAGGCCCTTGATGTCCTGCTGGAAGATCGAGAAGAAGGCTCCCAGAACCAGCGTGATCATGCCGGCCAGACCGACGATGAAGAACCACTCATAGGTTCCCGCCAGCACCGGCCACATCCGTGTCATCAGGAAGACGCCGGCCTTGACCATGGTGGCCGAGTGCAGAAACGCCGAAACCGGCGTCGGCGCGGCCATGGCGTTCGGCAGCCAGAACTGGAACGGAAACTGCGCGCTCTTGGTGAAGGCGCCGAGCAGCACGAGGATCAGGATCGGCGTGTAGAGATCATGCTCGCGCAACAGATTTCCGGAGGCCAGCACCTCGTCCAGATCATAGCTGCCGACCACATGCCCGATCAGTAGCATGCCGGCCAGCAGCGCCAGCCCGCCGATGCCGGTGACGGTCAGCGACATGCGCGCCCCATCGCGCGCCGCCGGATTGTGATGCCAGTAGCCGATCAGCAGGAAGGAGAAGACGCTCGTCATCTCCCAGAAGATCACCAGCTGGATGAGGTTTCCGGACAGAACGACGCCCAGCATCGACCCCGCAAAGGCAAGGAAAAACATGTAGAAGCGCGGAATGGGATCTTCCGGCGACATGTAGTAGCGGGTGTAGATCACCACCAGGAAGCCGATGCCGGAAATCAGCATGGCGAACATCCAGGCAAAGCCGTCGAGACGGAAGACCAGCTCCAGTCCCAGCTCCGGCACCCAGCTGATTTCCTGACGAACCGCATTGCCCGCGGCGATGTCCGGATAAGACATCATCACCACGATGAAAATGACGAGCATCACACCGCCGGCCAGCCATGCTTCGGCATTGCGTGCATTGGACGGCAGCAGCGCGGCGACAGCGCTCGCCACGAACGGCAGCACAATCATCCAGATGAGAGACGCGCCGCCCAGCATGCGGTGATCCTTGGATAGAGTCGAGACGATATTGCCTGATTTCATCCATTATGGTTGAATCTACCGCCGTACTGCAAGGGCTGATCGATGCAAATATTTCCCGAACAGTGTCGGGCCGCGCGTGGCCTTCTGAACTGGACACAGGACCGGCTCGCCAGCGCTGCCGGCGTTTCGCGCAGCACGATCAAGGATTTTGAATGCCACCGCCACGCGCTTCAGCGCGGCTCCGAAGAGCTGGTCATCAGGGCGTTCACGCGCTGCGGCGTCGAGCTGCTGTTCGACACAGATGGTGCGGGCATCGGCGTGCGCATGGAAAAGGCAGGCAACCTGCCGGTCGCTGCAAGGCCCTGAAAAGGCAAACCGGCCGCCCTCTTTTCGAGGCGGCCGGCTTCCATAAGTCGCACGACGGGCAGGGCCCGTAATGAAGGGGGGTCAGCCCCTTACTTCAGGCAGCGAGGCGTCGAGAGCTTTTTTCACCGCCGCGACCATGTCGTCGACCTGGCTCTCGGTGATGATCAGCGGCGGGCAGAAGCCCAGCGTATCGCCCATGTTGCGCGAGATGACGCCGTTTTCCTGCAGATGGCCATTGACCAGCAGGCCGAGCGCGCCGGCGTTCTTCCACGGTGCCCTGGTGGCCTTGTCGGCCACCAGCTCGACTCCGGCGATCAGGCCGACGCCACGCACTTCGCCAACCAGTTCATGATCCGCCAGCTCGCGCAGGCGCTTCTGCATGTGGGCGCCGACCCGCTTTGCATTGCCGACCAGATCGTTCTCCTCGATGATCCTGAGGTTCTCGAGCGCGACAGCCGCCGGAACCGGATGGCCACCGGCGGTATAGCCATGGCCGAACGTGCCGATGCGGTTGCTCTCGTCGGCCAGCGGCTGGTAGACGCGATCGTTGATGAGCAGGGCGGAGATCGGCAGATAGGACGAGGACAGCTGCTTCGACATCACGAGGATGTCGGGCCTGATGCCGAAGGTCTCGCAGCCGAACATGCTGCCGGTGCGGCCGAAACCGCAGATGACCTCGTCGGCGACCAGCAGGATGTCGTATTTCGCCAGAACCGCCTGGATCTTCTCCCAGTAGGTGGCCGGCGGAACGACGACGCCGCCTGCGCCCATCACCGGCTCGCCGATGAAGGCGGCAACCGTATCCGGACCTTCCGCGAGGATGAGCTGTTCGAGCTCATCGGCGAGGCGGGTGGCGAAAGCCTCCTCGCTCTCGCCGGGCTGCGCATCGCGATAGTGATGCGGCGTGCCGGTGTGGATCACATTGGCGATCGGCAGGTCGAAGGAAATGTGGTTGTTGGGCAGGCCGGTCAGGCTGGCCGAGGCAATGGTGACGCCGTGATAGCCGCGCTTGCGCGAAATGATCTTCTTCTTCTGCGGCTGGCCCAGCGCATTGGAGCGATACCAGATCATCTTCATGGCCGTGTCGTTGGCTTCCGAGCCGGAGTTGGTGAAGAACACCTTGCTCATCGGCACGGGCGCGATCGACACCAGCTTCTCGGCCAGATCGATCACCGGCGCATGACTTTTGTGCGTGAAATTATGATAGAAAGGCAACTGTTTCATCTGCCGCGTGGCGGCATCGACGAGACGCTGTTCGGAGAAGCCGACCGCCACGCTCCACAGCCCCGCCATCGCTTCGATGTAACGCTTGCCCGATGCATCCTCGACATAGATGCCGTCGCCCTTTTCGATGACCAGCGGCCCGATTTCCTCATGCCTGCGGGCATTGGTGTAGGAATGCATGTGGTAGCTTATATCGCGGGCTTCGACTGAGTTCGGCTGGGCTGTCATGACGGCTCCTTGCATTCGGGTTCAGGCAGGCAGGCAGGGAAAAGCGCTGCCATTATGGTATTTGATGCATCATGTTTTCGGGCAGATGCATTGTCAATGTCAGTGCATTGGTCCACGCGGGGGACCGGCATCCCCGGCTTCACAACAGAAAAGGCCGGGACGAACCCGGCCTTCGATGCATGGTAAAGCGTCCTACACGCCGGACTGGCTGACGAATTTGGTCACGAGATAGGCTTCGAGCGCCTCGGTGCCGCCTTCCGAACCATAGCCGCTGTCCTTGATGCCGCCGAAGGGCACTTCCGGCAGCGCCAGGCCCAGATGATTTAGGGTCAGCATGCCGGTTTCCAGTTCCTGGCCGAGCGCGGTTGCCGTCTTTGCCGAGGAAGTGAAGGCATAGGCGGCAAGCCCGTAAGGCAGGCGGTTGGCCTCGGCGATGACGTCATCGAAACCGCTGAACGGTGCGACCAGCGCCACCGGCCCGAACGGCTCCTCGTTCATGATACGCATGTCGCTGGTCACGCCCGACAGCACGGTCGGCTCGTAGAAGCTGCCCTTGTTGCCGATGCGCTTGCCGCCGGTTTCCAGCTTCGCGCCCTGGCTGACCGCTTCGGAGATCAGCGTGTCGACCGCCTGCACCCGGCGCTCGTTGACCAGCGGGCCCATTTTCGTGCCCTCGGCCAGACCGTCGCCGACCTTGATGGATTTCACGCGGTCCACGAACTTGTCGAGAAATGGCTGATAGGCCTGCTCCTGAATGAGGAAGCGCGTGGGCGACACGCACACCTGCCCGGCATTGCGGAATTTCGATGCCGCCAGCAGGTCGGCCGCCCTGTCGAGATCGGCATCGTCGAACACGATGGCCGGCGCGTGACCGCCGAGCTCCATCGTCGCCCGCTTCATATGCTGTCCGGCGAGTGCGGCCAGATGCTTGCCGACCGGCACCGAGCCCGTGAACGAGACCTTGCGGATGACCGGATGCGGAACCAGATAGCCCGATATGTCGGGCGGGTTGCCGTAGACAAGGTTGAGCACGCCGTCCGGCAGGCCGGCATCCCTGAAGATATCGGCCAGGGCGGCCGGCGAGGCCGGCGTTTCCTCCGGCGGCTTGACGATGATGGAGCAGCCGGTGGCCAGCGCCGCGGCAATCTTGCGCACCGCCTGCGAGACAGGGAAGTTCCACGGCGTGAAGGCGGCAACCGGGCCGACCGGCTCCTTCACCACGAGCTGATAAATGCCTTCGGCGCGCGCCGGCACGACCCGGCCATAGGTGCGGCGGCCTTCCTCGGCGCACCAGTCGATGATGTCGGCGGAACCGTGGATCTCGGTCAGCGCTTCGGCCAGCGGCTTGCCCTGCTCCATCGTCAGAAGCCCGGCAATGCGCGGCGCGCGCTCGCGCATCAGGCGTGCGGCCTCGCGCAGCACCTTGCTGCGCTCGAAAGGCGAAACCTTGCGCCATGTGCGGAAACCACGCTCGGCAGCCGCAAGTGCCCGGTCGAGATCCGCCGGCGTGGCGCAGGCCACCGTGCCGATCACCTCACCCGTCGCCGGGTTGAGCACATCCATCGTCCTGCCGTCCGAAGCCGCGCTCCACGCGCCATCGATGAAGAGTTCTGTCTGCGGATACATCATGCCATCCCGTTCCATAGCCGGTGTCGAGGAATTGCGAAATCGAAGGCGACGCATCGGCTCGGAAGAGAGCTGACGCACGCTCCCGGCTGCTCTAGACGATCAAACCCGTCTATGGAAAGGGCTTTCGCCCGCGCATGTCGCCGCATGGAGTGCGGCTTGCATTGAGCGTTACGGCATACCATGATTACCTCATCAATAGTTGAGGTTTGATCATGCCCAAAAAGCCGGCCGCCGTTCTCACGGTGGGCGAGGTCGCGCGGCGCTCCGGCATAGCCGTCTCGACCGTGCATTTTTACGAAACCAAGGGTCTGATCGAGGGCTGGCGCACGCAGGGCAACCAGCGCCGCTATCATCGCGCGGTGCTGCGCCGCATCGCCATCATCCGCATCGCGCAGCGCGCCGGCATTCCGCTGGCGCGCATCCGCGAGGCGCTGACCGATCTGCCGCACGATCATGTGCCGAATGCCCGCGACTGGCAGAAGTTCACCGACGAGTGGCGCGGCATGCTCGACGACCGCATCACCCGCCTGCTCCAGCTTCGCGATCAGATCGCCAGTTGCATCGGCTGCGGCTGCCTGTCTCTGGAGGAGTGCCCGCTGCGCAACCCCGACGATGTGCTGGGCGACGAAGGGGCCGGACCCCGCCGGCTGAAGCTGCGATAAAGGCGCTTGACCTCAACCAAGGTTGAGGTCCTACAAGGCATGTCGACCAAAACAGGAGTCGACAATGCAGGATTCGATCGATACCGCCCTTTCGCCCCCGGCGCCGGCCGGCTGGGGTGATCTGTTTTCCGGCGGCAACGCCATGCCGATGCTGGTTCTGGCGGGCGGGGTGACGCTCTATTCCGTCAACATGTACATCGCCATCACCGTCATGCCTTCGGTGGTGCAGGAGATCGGCGGGCTCGACTTCTATGCCTGGACCATGACGCTGTTCGTGGTCGGCTCCATTCTGGGGGCAGCACTGGCGGCCAATCTCCTGCGCCAGTGGGGTCCGCGCGGTGCCTATTTCATCGCCTCGGTGCTGTTCGCCGCCGGCACGCTGACCTGCGCCATGGCGCCGACCATGTCGGTCATGCTCATCGGCCGTACGCTTCAGGGCCTCGGCGGTGGCTTCCTCTATGCGCTGGCCTATGCGCTGACCCGCATCGTGCTGCCAGAGCGGGTCTGGGGCCGGGCGATCGGGCTCATCTCGGCCGTGTTCGGCATCGCCACGCTGATCGGTCCGGCCATCGGCGGCATCTTTGCCGATGGCGGCTCGTGGCGCACTGCCTTCTGGTCGCTGATGCCCTTCGCCGTCGGCTTCGCGCTGCTGGCGCTGTTCGCCTTCCCGCGCCATAGCAGCGACAGGAACGAGCGCGCGCCCGTGCCGGTGCTCCAGCTCATCCTGCTGACGCTGGCGGTTCTGGCGGTTTCGGCAGGCGGCCTCTCCAGCGAAACGCAATGGGCCGCGGCAAGCCTGATCGGCGCGCTCGTGCTGATCGTGCTGATCGCGCGCACCGACGCGATCGCCGGCGCCCGCCTGCTGCCGCGCCGCTCGTTCCGCTTCTCCTCGGCGCTCGCGCCCCTCTATCTCAGCGTGGCGCTGCTGATGCTGTCCATGCAGCCGGAGATCTACGTTCCCTACATGCTCCAGCAGCTTCATGCGCAGACGCCGCTGTGGGCCGGCTATCTGGCTGCCATGATGTCGATGGGCTGGACGCTGGGCTCGCTGCTCTCCGCCCGCCGCCAGTCCGGCGGCAAGGGCATGCTGACGATTGGCCCCGCGCTCACCTTCATCGGGCTGGTCATCCTCGCCATCTGCCTGCCGGTTCAGGGCAACGGATCCTGGATGTGGCTTGGCCCGATCTGCCTCGCGCTGATCCTCGTGGGCCTCGGCATCGGCATCGCCTGGCCGAACCTCGTCACCGAGGTCTATCGCAGCGCCCCGGCCGACGAGCAGGATCTGGCGACCGGCGGCATGACCACGGTGCAGCTCTTCGCCATCGCCATGGGCACGGCGCTGGCCGGAATGATCTCCAACACCGCCGGCATCGGCACGCCGGGCGGCGTCGAGGGAGCGGCGTCCGCAGCCTTCTGGGTCTGCGCCCTGTTCGCACTGGCGCCCGCGATCGGCGTGCTCGTGGCCGCACATATTCAGGGTCGCTCCTGACCCTGAAGCACGGAGCCTCGCGCCAAAGCCTGCGCCCTTTCCCCGTCATTTTACCCGGGGCGGCCAGCGCTTCGGCCCGGGCAGGTGTCGCTCCCCTGCCCCTTCCTGCCCCTCGGGCACCGTGCCACCCATCCCGTCACCAGGCGTGACGGGATGGGTTTTTCATTTCCCGAACAGCAGGGCGCTCGCAATTGTATATGTTGACATAAAGATATCTTTATGCGATTTCGCATGCTTCACATCGGGACCGGGATATGTCGCAGAATTCGCAAACGCTGGACGGCCTGTTCGGACCTGTCGGCCGCAAGGCTGACGGATCGGAAATCCTTGCCGCTCTGAAGGCCGCGGCGCGTGAGCGCATTCTCGTTCTCGACGGTGCCATGGGCACCCAGATTCAGGGCCTCGGCTTCGATGAGGATCATTTCCGCGGCGACCGCTTCACCGGCTGTGCCTGTCACCAGCAGGGCAACAACGACCTGCTCATCCTTTCCCAGCCGAAGGCCATCGAAGATATCCATTACGCCTACGCCAAAGCAGGCGCCGACATCGTCGAAACCAACACCTTCTCCTCCACCTCGATCGCGCAGGGCGACTACGGCATGGAGGAGATGGTCTATGAGCTGAACCGCGACGGCGCCCGTCTTGCCCGCCGCGCCATGATCCGCGCCGAACAGGAAGATGGCCGCCGCCGCTTCGTCGCCGGCGCGCTGGGACCCACCAACCGCACCGCCTCGCTCTCGCCCGACGTCAACAATCCCGGATACCGCGCCGTCACCTTCGACGATTTGCGCATCGCCTATGGCGAGCAGTTGCGCGGCCTGATCGACGGCGGCATCGATATTGTCCTGATCGAGACCATCTTCGATACGCTGAACGCCAAGGCGGCGATCTTCGCGGCGGAAGAAATCTTCGTTGAGAAGGGCATTCACCTGCCGGTGATGATCTCCGGCACCATCACCGACCTTTCGGGCCGCACCCTTTCCGGCCAGACGCCGACAGCCTTCTGGCACTCCATACGCCACGCCAAACCGTTCACCGTGGGCCTCAACTGCGCGCTGGGCGCAGCCGCCATGCGCCCGCATCTGGCCGAACTGTCCGTCGTCGCCGATACCTTCACCTGCGCCTACCCCAATGCCGGCCTGCCCAACGCTTTCGGCCAGTATGACGAATCGCCGGAATTCATGGCGAAGCAGGTCGAGGACTTCGCACGCGAGGGGCTGGTCAATGTGGTGGGCGGCTGCTGCGGCTCGACGCCCGAGCACATTGCCGCGATCGCCGAGGCGGTTTCACGGCACAAGCCGCGCACCGTCCCGAATGTGAAGCCGCTGATGCGGCTGTCGGGTCTCGAACCCTTTACGCTCACCAAGGACATTCCCTTCGTCAATGTCGGCGAGCGCACCAACATCACCGGCTCGGCCCGTTTCCGCAAGCTGATCACCTCAGGTGACTATGCCGCTGCCCTCGACGTCGCCCGCGATCAGGTCGCCAATGGCGCGCAGGTCATCGACATCAACATGGACGAGGGCCTGATCGATTCGAAGAAGGCGATGGTCGAGTATCTCAACCTGATCGCCGCCGAGCCCGACATCGCCCGCGTTCCGGTGATGATCGACAGCTCCAAATGGGAGGTGATCGAGGCCGGGCTGAAATGCGTGCAGGGCAAGCCGATCGTCAACTCGATCTCCATGAAGGAAGGCGAAGAGGCGTTCCTGCATCACGCGAATCTGTGCCGCATGTATGGCGCGGCTGTCGTCGTCATGGCCTTCGACGAGGTGGGTCAGGCCGACACGCAGGCGCGCAAGGTTGAAATCTGCACGCGCGCCTACAAGCTGCTGACGGAAAAGGCCGGGCTCGCGCCCGAGGACATCATCTTCGATCCCAACGTGTTCGCCGTCGCCACCGGCATCGAGGAGCACGACAATTACGGCGTCGACTTCATCGAGGCGACACGCCAGATCACGTCCACCCTGCCGCATGTTCATATATCCGGCGGCGTCTCCAACCTGTCCTTCTCCTTCCGCGGCAACGAGCCGGTGCGCGAGGCGATGCATGCCGTGTTCCTCTACCACGCCATTCAGGCGGGCATGGACATGGGCATCGTCAATGCCGGGCAGCTTGCGGTCTATGACACGATCGACCCGGAATTGCGCGAAGCCTGCGAAGACGTGGTGCTCAACCGCCAGCCGCAGGCGGGCGGTTCTGCCACGGAGCGCCTGCTGGAGCTTGCCGAGCGCTTCAAGGGCACCGGCGCCAGGGAAGCCAAGGAACGCGACCTGAAATGGCGCGAATGGCCGGTGGAAAAGCGGCTCGAACATGCGCTGGTGAACGGCATAACCGAATTCGTCGAGGCCGACACGGAAGAGGCGCGGCTTGCTGCGGAGCGTCCGCTGCATGTCATCGAAGGTCCGCTGATGGCCGGCATGAACGTGGTCGGCGACCTGTTCGGCGCGGGCAAGATGTTCCTGCCGCAGGTGGTCAAGTCTGCGCGCGTCATGAAGCAGGCGGTGGCTGTCCTGCTGCCCTACATGGAAGCCGAGAAGCTCGCCAATGCCGAGAACGGGATTGACGGCGGCGAACGCGAAAGTGCCGGCAAGATCCTGATGGCGACCGTCAAGGGCGACGTCCACGACATCGGCAAGAACATTGTCGGCGTGGTCCTTGCCTGCAACAATTACGAGATCATCGACCTCGGCGTCATGGTGCCCGCGGCGAAGATCCTCGAAACGGCCCGGGCGGAAAAGGTCGACATCATCGGTCTGTCCGGCCTGATCACGCCTTCGCTCGATGAGATGGTGCATGTGGCAGCGGAGATGGAGCGCGAAGGCTTCGACATTCCGCTGCTGATCGGCGGGGCCACCACCAGCCGCGTGCACACGGCGGTGAAGATCCATCCGCGCTACGAACGCGGACAGGCCGTCTATGTCACGGATGCCAGCCGGGCGGTTGGCGTCGTCTCCAGCCTGTTGTCGCAGGATCTCAAGCCCGGCTATGTCGATGCCCTGCGCGCCGAATACCGCAAGGTCACGGATGCGCATGAACGCTCCGAGCGCGAGAAGCAGCGCCTGCCGCTGGCGAAGGCGCGCGCCAATCTCCATCGCATCGACTGGGCGACCTATGAGCCGCCAAAACCCTCCTTCACCGGCATTCGCGTGTTCGAGACATGGGATCTGGCCGAACTGGCGCGCTACATCGACTGGACCCCTTTCTTCCAGACATGGGAGCTGAAGGGCCGCTACCCGAAAATCCTCGAAGACGAAAAGCAGGGGGCCGTTGCGCGCCAGCTGTTCGAGGACGCGCAGGCCATGCTGAAGAAGATCATCGACGAAAAATGGTTCGCACCGAAAGCCGTCATCGGTTTCTGGCCCGCCAACGCCGTCGGCGACGACATTCGCCTGTTCACCGACGAGAGCCGCAGCCAGGAACTGGCCACCTTCTTCACGCTGCGCCAGCAATTGCCGAGACGCGACGGCAAGGCGAACCTCGCCCTGTCCGATTTCGTAGCGCCTGTGGAGAGCGGCAAGGCGGACTGGCTGGGCGGTTTCGTGGTGACGGCCGGCATCGAGGAAGTGGCGATTGCCGAGCGCTTCGAGCGCGCCAATGACGACTACTCCTCGATCCTCGTCAAGGCGCTCGCCGACCGCTTTGCCGAAGCCTTTGCCGAGCGCATGCATGAGAAGGTGCGGCAGGAGTTCTGGGGCTATGCTCCCGACGAGAACCTGTCGCCCGACGACCTCATCGGCGAGCCCTATCAGGGCATCCGTCCCGCACCGGGCTATCCCGCCCAGCCCGACCATACGGAAAAGGTAACGCTTTTCCGGCTGCTCGACGCGGAAAAGCAGGCCGGCGTCAGCCTCACCGAAGGCATGGCGATGTGGCCGGGCTCCTCCGTTTCCGGCCTCTATTTCTCGCACCCGGAAAGCTTCTATTTCGGCGTTGCCAAGGTCGAGCGCGATCAGGTCGAGGACTACGCGCAGCGCAAGGACATGAGCGTCGAGGACGCCGAGCGCTGGCTCGGACCCATCCTTAACTACATCCCCGGCCCGAAGGTCGAAGCGGCGGAGTAGAGCATTCCCAGCAAAGGTGCGAAGCAGCTTTGCATCCGGGAATGCGGCAAAACAAATGGATAGAGCGTTTTTGACGATTCCATCAAAACAGGCATCGCTCTAAGGTTCGGACTCAATCAGTCCACCATATGATTGTTGCAGCGAGAGTGACGGCCGATAGGAAGTTTCTGGCAAGCTTGTCGTATCGTGTCGCGATGCGTCTCCAGTCCTTCAGCCGGCAGAACATGCGTTCGACGAGGTTTCTGCGTTTGTAGAGCACGATGTCGAAAGGATGATGGCGCTTACGGGTCGGGTTGTTGGGAATGACCGGCACTGTAGCGCGCTCGATCATGAACTGACGCAAGCCATTGGCATCATATGCCGTATCGGCGGCTCAGACCTTTGGTGGCGCCAGCGGGCCGGGCAGGGCGGCGGCCACGCGGACATCGCCGCGTTGGCCGGGCGTCACTTCGAACGCGATGGCCCTGCCGGCGCCGTCACAGACCGCATGGATCTTGGTCATTCTGCCACCGCGCGAGCGGCCGATCGCCTGCGCATCCGCCCCCCCTTTTCCACCTGCGGCCGAACGGTGTGCCTTGGCGGTCGTGGAAGCGATGGCCTGAAAGTCCTCATCGGGCGACACCGAGCGCAAGGCTTCAAAGAGCTTCTGCCAGACCTTGCGCCGAGACCATCGGTTCCAGCGATTGTAGACGGTGGTATAGGGGCCGTAGACAGGCGGGCAGTCGCGCCAGCGGCAGCCCGAACGCAGAACGTGAACAATGCCAGAGATTACCCGACGGTCATCAACCCGCCGAGCGCCCGGCTGGTTCCTTGGAAGGCAGGGCTCTATCGCCGCCCACTGCTTGTCGCTCAACCAGAACTCGTTGGCCATATCATGCCCTCCTTTGTCAGGAGAAAATCATATTCCAACGCCTAATCAAAGCAATGATTGAGTACGGACCTTAGAAGCCGCTCTTCCTCACGCCGTCCGGTCCAGCATGTGGAGCGGGAACTCGATCTCGACGCGAACACCGTCCGGCTCCCAGTGGCGGCGGAAGCTGCCGCGCAGCTGTGCCTCGACCGACAATGTCAGCAGCCTTGTGCCAAAACCGGCATGGTCCGGCGCTTCCGCGCGCACCATGCCGCCACGCTCCGCCCATTCGATGGAGACGCTCTCCGGCGTACGGCTGAACCGCACGCGAATGTTGCCCCCTGGCGTTGAGAGCGCGCCATATTTGGCGGAATTGGTCGCCAGTTCGTGAAAGACCAGCGCGAGAGGCGTCGCGGCCCCGGCATCGATGCGCGCATCCGGGCCTTCTATAGAGATGCGCTGGCCGTTTTCGTCATCGTAAGGCTTCAACAGCCGCTGCAGCAATTTCTGGAAGGAATGAGAAACACGCTGCGCGGTGCGCGCACGGTCGTCCGGCCGGATGAAGTCATGTGCATCGTTGAGCGCCAGCAGCCGCCCGCGCAGTTCCTCCGCGAACTCCTTCATGTCCGGCCGCTCGCGCATCGACAGGCCGATCATGCCGCCGACAATGGAAAAGATGTTCTTGATGCGGTGGTTGAGTTCGCGGGCGATCAGATCGCGCTGCTCCACCCCCATGCGGGATTCATGAATGTCCGTGGCGGTGCCGAACCAGCGTTTGAGCCGGCCTCTGCCGTCGCGCTGCGGCAGCGCCATCACCCGCATCCAGCGATATTCGCCGCTCTGGCTGCGGAACCGGTATTCGATGTCATAGACATCGCCGCTCGTCAGGCAGCGCCGCCAGACTTCCATCACCCGGTCCTGGTCATCGGGATGCAGAAGGTCGACCCAGTTCTCGGTGTTCAGGGCTTCTTCTTCGGGAATGCCGGTAAACTCGAACCAGCGCTTGCTGAAATAGTCGTGAACACCTTCCGCCGTGGCGCTCCACACGATCTGCGGCAGCGTGTCGGTCAGCGTATCGAACCGGAATTCGCTTTCGGCGAGCGCGGCGGCGGTCTCCATCTGCTCCGTGACGTCGAGAACGACGCCGATCATGTGCGTTTCGAGCCCGCATGTCCCTTTGGTCAGGCGTCCCGAGGCCATCACCCATCGCACCTTGCCGCAAGGCGAGACCACGCGATACTGGCACCGGAACTCCCGCTTCAGCTCGATCGCCTCATACAGCGTCTCCAGAACGGCGTGCCTGTCCTCGGCATGGATGGCCGATGTCATCCTTTCCTTTTCGACCCCCGCCACGGCAACTTCCGGTTCCACCCCGTAGATGAGCGCAAATCCCTGATCTCCGGTACAGGACAGGGTCGCGACATCGAGATCCCAGATGCCGACCAGCCCGGACGCCGAGATCGCAATGCTCAGGCGTTCGTCGGCGCGGCGTCTGGCCCGCAGGGCCGTAACCCGCTCCGTGGTTTCGAAGGAGTGCAGCAACACTCCGCAAGGCATGCCGAATTCGTCACGGATCGGCGAGAAATCCAGATTGAACCATGCGGTTTCAAGATTGCCATTGCGCCGCAGTTTCAGCGGCTGATCCTTGTAGCTGTGCGACTTGCCGCAATAGCAATCATCGATCGTGCGTCTGTAGAAATCGGCGGCTTCGGTGAGCACTTCCGTGATCGGCCTGCCGATCGACCCCAGATAGGTATCGCCGAAAATCTCGCTGACCGTATCATTGTAGAGAACCAGCCCGTCGCGTCCGATCAGGATAGACATCGGCGCCGATGCACCCAGAACGGTGCGGGCCATGACGCGCAACGCCATGGGCCAGTCATCCATGGCGCCGGCGGCTGTCTTCGACCAGTCGAAAGCAAGGGCTTCGCCCAGCATCCGGTTTGCAACGATTCCCGCGGGCAATTGCTTGCCGAAAGAGGTGGTCAATGAAGCCGGCATCGGGAGCCTCCTGCGATTGCCTGCTCAGACCCCGTTGGTCACTATTTGTTTCAGCCGGGCCTTTATCCGCGAGGAAAACAGTTTCTCCACCTCTGTGCAAGCCGGAATGGGGTTTGTAACGGTTCAACCAGTGGTTTTGGAAGCAATGGTTGCCAGATCGTTGCGAAATTGCGTCATCTCCCCGGCGGCGCGAACCGGATCCGGAATGCGCAGCAGATAGGAGGGGTGGACCGTTACGAACAGGGACCGGCCACTGCCGAACGGCAGCAGCCTGCCGCGCACATCGCCCAGCCGCTGCTTGCGGCCGGTCAGCGCGCCGAGCGCGGTCGCTCCCATCGCAACCACGAGGCGAGGCTTCACGGCCTCGATCTCCTGCTCCAGCCACCAGCGGCAACGCTCGACTTCGCCGGCATTGGGCGTGCGGTGGATACGGCGCTTGCCACGCGGCTCGAACTTGAAATGCTTCACCGCATTGGTGACATAGGCCCTTCCCCGATCGATGCCCACTTCCCCCAGCGTCCTGTCGAACAATTGCCCTGCGGGGCCGACGAAAGGCCTGCCGGAAAGGTCCTCCCGGTCGCCCGGCTGCTCGCCCACGAACATCAGGTCGGCCGCGTCCGGCCCTTCGCCGAACACGGTCTGCGTGGCATGGCAGTGCAGGGGGCAGCGGGTGCAGGCGCTGGCCTGCCGGCGCAGGACCGCCAGCGGCGTGGCAGGCGTGGCGGCTTGCCGCGCCTCATGCAGGGACTGAACCCGGGCATGAAAGGCCGGCGGCGCAAGCGCCTCCTGCCGGGCCATGTCCGCCACGCGCGCCTGCGCGCTGGCGACCAGCTCCGGAATCAGGGCGGCTTCGGGCAGGTTCTTCCAGTATTTCTTCGGCATCTCGGCCTGCATCGCCTTCACCTTCACCCGGGCCGGATTGAAGATCGAGGCATAATAGGTCAGCCACAGCGCATCGGCCGGATCGGCAAGGTCGGGCTTTGCCGCCGGCTCGTCCGACACCCGCAACCTGCCGGCCTCGAAGGTCGCGGACCCTTTCGGCGTGAGGATCGTCCAGTCCATGTCGGCAAAGCGCGCCGCGAAGAAGGGCGCGATGCGCGCAACGATGAAATGATCCGGCTCGAACCAGGCCGCAAACCGCCGCCGGCCGCCCTCGCCCGGATGCGCAAGCTCGCGGAAGCGCACGAAGGCCGTCATCTTGTGGCAGGCGCGCCGCACGGATTTCGCCAGCCTTAACGCCTGCACCACATCTTCATCGGAAGCCACGGACAGAAGATGCCGTTCGCCCTGCAGCCGGTGGAGCAGGCGGTAGAGCAGCGCGAAAGATCCCGGATCGCTGTGGCAGACGATGGCTTCGGCCAGTTCCGGAAAGGACGCGGGCACCACGGGCCGCGGCATGGCCGGCGTCGCCACGGGCAAAGCCCGATCCGGAGCGGCAAACAGCCCGCCCTCGCCTTCGAGGCACCAGTCCACCTCATGAGGCGCGATGCCCGCCTGCAGCAGCCTGCGCGCCGCGTCGCGCCATTCACCAAAATTGCCCCTGCGGGAAAGGCAGATCCTGTACATCACAACCTCGACATCACAGGCCCGGCATCACAGCAGCGACATCTGCATGGGCGGCGGCTCGAACAGCGCGCGCAGATCCTGCCGGTCGATGAGCCGCAGCGGCGTCCACCCTTCGGCAACGATGAACGGCCTGACCTTGCGCAGCGACACCTTCAGCCGGCCGAGATCTTCAAGCCGCACACGGCGATGGCGGCGCGCGGCAATGAGCGCATCCACCGTGCGCACCCCGAACCCCGGCACCCTCAGCAGCATTTCCCGCCCCGCCCGGTTGACGTCGACCGGGAAGCGATCGCGATGCGCCAGCGCCCAGGCGAGCTTCGGATCGATGTCGAGATCGAGCATGCCGTCGCTCCTCGCCGCGGTGATCTCGGCCACCTCGAAACCGTAGAAGCGATAGAGCCAGTCGGCCTGATAGAGCCGGTGCTCGCGCATCAAAGGCGGCTTCTTGGGCGGCAGGCGCGACGAGGCGTCGGGGATCGGGCTGAACGCCGAGTAATAGACCCGCTTCAGCCCGTAGCTGCCGTAAAGGCCGGCACTGCTGGCGAGAATGGTGGAATCGTCGGCGCCATCGGCACCGACGATCATCTGCGTCGACTGTCCCGCCGGCGCGAATTTCCGGCGCGGGCGGCCGCCCAGCGTCCGGTCTGCGGCATCCTCGATGCCAAGGCGCACATCCGCCATGGCGCGGCGAATGACGGCGGTCTGCTTTTCCGGCGCAAGCTCGGTCATGCCGGTTTCCGTCGGCAGCTCGATATTGATGGAAAGCCGGTCGGCATAGAGCCCCGCCTCCTCGACAAGGACCGGCGACGCCTCGGGAATCGTCTTGAGGTGAATGTAGCCGTTGAAATTGTGAACCGTGCGCAGGTCACGCGCCACGCACACCATCTGCTCCATCGTATGGTCGGAAGAGCGGATGATGCCGGAGGACAGGAACAGGCCTTCGATATAGTTGCGCCGGTAGAACTCCAGCGTCAGCCACACCACCTCCTGCGGCGTGAAGCGCGCCCGCTCGACATTACTGGACGAGCGGTTGATGCAATAGGCGCAGTCGTAGATGCAGAAATTGGTCAGCAGGATCTTGAGCAGCGAGATGCAGCGCCCGTCCGGCGCATAGGCGTGGCATATGCCCGAGCCTCCGGCCGATCCCAGCCCGCCCGCCCGAGAATCCCGGCGCTGGCCGCCGGACGATGCGCAGGAGGCGTCATATTTGGCGGCGTCGGAAAGAATGGCGAGACGTTGCTGCAGCGTTCTCTTCATGATTTTGTTCACTATATGTTCCATATCGGTCCCGTCAAGGCCGACTGCGGAAAACAGGCCGGGCCGATGTCGGGATTCCGTTTCCAGATAGGGCTGTCCGTGGCGCCGGCAAGACCGCGCTGCAAAACCTTGAGCATCGCGTGAAGACGCCTATCTTATTCCGTCTCGGCTTGGAGGGTTTCTGATTGGCTGTTTTCGGCATTCTCAAGCGGCGCTTTCTTGCATTCCGCCGCGACGCCGTGGTGCTCTGGTATGCGTTTCGCGATCCGCGCACGCCACGCTGGCTGCGGTTCGCCAGCCTTGCCACGGGATTGTACCTGCTCAATCCGATCGACCTGATCCCCTTCACCATCCCGCTGCTCGGCGTCGTCGACGATCTGATCATCGTGCCGGCGGCTGTCGGCTTCATATCGAAGCGGCTTCCGGCCGCAGTCCATCAGGAAGCCGGCGAAAAAGCCGACCGCTGGATCGCGCGCTGGTTCAAACGTCCGCTGCTGGCGGCGGCGGTCATTCTGGGCATTCTCGTCGTCATCTGGGCGGTTCTGCTCTACCTCATCTATCGCTGGCTTGCGGGGTAGCGCGATGACCGTTCTCGAAACCACCTTCGCCGCCGCCCGCGACCACAAACGCATCGCCGAGATCGCCACCGTTCTGGTGCGCTTCGGCGTCGACGACATCGCCATCAGACTTGGCCTCGGCGGCCTCCTGCCGAAACGGCGCACGCGCAGATCGCATGCGGACTCCGAAAGTCTGTCGCAGCCGGAGCGGCTGCGGCTTGCCATCGAATCGCTCGGGCCGACCTTCATCAAGCTCGGACAGATCCTGTCGACACGCGCAGATCTTCTGTCGCCGGAGTGGATCACCGAGCTGGAGAAGCTGCAAAGCCAGGTCGCGCCCGAGCCGTGGAAGGCGATCCGGGCGCAGGTGGAGGAAGACCTCGGCGCACCGCCCGACACCGTCTTCCTGAGCTTCTCACACACGGCGCTCGCCGCCGGCTCCATCGCGCAGGTCCACCGCGCCACGCTGCAGGACGGCACCGATGTCGTCGTCAAGGTGCGGCGGGCGGGGCTGCGGCCACTCGTCGAGGCCGATCTCAGATTGCTGTCGCATGCGGCGGGGCTGGTCGAGGCGCAATGGCCGGAATTCGCCCGCTACCGGCCGCGCGAAATCCTTCACCATCTGGGCACGGCGATGGGCGAGGAACTCGACCTCGCCGCTGAGGGCCGCAATTGCGAAGCCGTGGCGCAGAACCTCCAGCCCATGGGGCGCATAAAGATCCCGCGCATCTTCTCCGAATGGAGTTCCGAGCGGCTTCTGGTGCAGGAATATATCGACGGCATCGTTCCGAACGACCATGCAGCGCTGGAGGCCGCCGGACTGGACGGGCGCGAGCTTGCCCGGACCGGCACCGCCGCCTTCCTGCGCATGGCGCTTGTCGACGGCCTGTTCCACGCCGATCCGCACCCCGGCAATCTGCGCGCCCTGCCCGGAAACCGCGTCGCGTTCATCGATTTCGGCATGGTCGGCCGGTTGGGCACGCGCCGTCGCGAACAGTTGCTGATTCTGGTGGCGGCCATCGTGGAAACCAGCGGCGAGCGGGTTGCCGCCCTTCTCATGGAATGGTCGGGGGCGGCCGACATCGACCTGCCGCGGCTGGAGGCCGCCTGCGACACCTTCGTCGCCCGCCATGGCGTGCCGCCGCTGCGGCTGGGCGAGGCGATCACCGATTTCATGGCGCTGGCGCGCGAGCACGACCTTGCCCTGCCCGCTGACCTTGCGTTGCTGTTCAAGGCGCTGATCACCGCCGACGGCGTGATGCGCAGCCTCGACCCCGATTTCGACGCGCTGGCGGTCGCCGGCCCGATCGTCCAGGAAGAGATGATCCGTCGCTACAGGCCGGGCGCCCTCATGGGCAAGGGGAAGTCGCTGGCGCTTGATTTCGCCGGACTGGCCGCGGAAGCGCCCTCGCTGCTGCGACTGCTGGCGCTGCGCCTGCGGCAGGGCCGGATCGCGGCCGAAGTGGAGCTGAAGGGTCTCGACCGGATCGGTGCCGACATTCGCTGGGCCGCCACGCGCATCGCGGTTGCCATCGTCACCGCAGCCTTCGCGCTGGGTCTTGCGCCGCGCCTGCTGGATTTCGGCCCGGCCCTGTTCGGCATCCCGGTTACGGCACTGCTTGGAATAGCCGTCATTCTCGGCGGACTGGCGTGGCTTCTGGTTCCGCGCCGCCGCTGATTTTTGTTTCAGGCCAATACCCTGAAAAAAAGCACCGCCATGCGACGCGGGACGCATGTCGGTGCGCGCTCAGGCCTGCTCGCTGGCTTCCGTACGAGCGGCCCGGCGTGTGGCAAGAACGAAGGCGACAAGAAATGCGGCTGACATCAGAAGCACGATGGTGGGCGCCGGCGCGCTGTCGATGAAGAAGGACGCATAGACCCCGAGGAAGGACGACGCCACGGCGACCAGCACCGACACCGCCAGCATGCCTGAGAAGGTGCGCGCCAGCAGGAAGGCGATGGCGCCGGGCGCGATCAGCATGGCGATGGCGAGGATGATGCCGACGGCCTGCAGCGCGCCGACGATGGTCAGCGAGATCAGCGCCAGCAGCCCGTAGTGCAGCAGCCTGACATGCAGCCCCACCGCCTGCGCCTGCGCCGGATCGAAGGCATGCAGCAGGAAGTCACGCCACTTCACCAGAATGATGCCTGCCGTGACCGCGGCGATGGTGGCCGACATGGCGATATCGTTCCACGAGACACCCAGCATGTCGCCGAACAATATGTGGTCGAGATGCACGTCCGACTGGATCTTGACGTAGAGCACCAGTCCGAGCCCGAACATGCCGGAAAAGACGATGCCCATCACAGTATCCTGCTTGATGCGGCTGTTGTCCTTGAGGAAGCCGGTGGCGACGGCGGCGAACATGCCCGCCGCGAAGGCGCCGATGGCGTAGGGAAAGCCCACGATGTAGGCCACCACCACGCCCGGGAACACGGCATGGCTGATGGCATCGCCCATCAGCGACCAGCCCTTGAGCACGAGGAAGCACGACAGCAGCGCCATCGGGATCGCCACCAGCACCGAGATGACCATGGCATTGACCATGAAGTCGAACTGGAAGGGCGAGGCGAGCGTTTCCATGATGGTCATGGCGCGGCCTCCCGCAGGGCGGCCGCAGCCTTGCGGCGGGCCGCCAGCATGCCGTGCTTGGGCGCAAACAGGAACACGACGAGGAACACCGCCGTTTGCAACACCACGATGATGCCGCCGGTGGCGCCATCGAGGAAATAGCTCACATAGGCGCCGATGAAGCTGGTCAGCGCACCGATGGCGACGGCCAGCGCCAGAAGCCTCGGAAAGCGGTCGGTCAGCAGATAGGCCGTGGCGCCCGGCGTCACCACCATGCAGATGACGAGGAAAGCGCCGACCGTCTGCATGGCCGCGACCGTCGAGGCCGACAGAAGCGTGAAGAAGATGATCTTGAGCAAAGTCGGGTTCAGGCCGATGGTGCGGGCATGGCTCTCGTCGAAGAAGGTGACCATCAGATCCTTCCAGATCACCATGAGCACGGCCAGCGACACGAAGCCGATGATGGCGAGCTGCAGCGTATCTTCCGGCGTGATGGCGAGGATGTTGCCAAGCACGATGGTCTGGATGGAGACCGAGGTCGGCGAGATCGACACCATGAACAGCCCGAGCCCGAAAAAGGCCGAGAAGGTGAGGCCTATGATGGCGTCTTCCTTCAGCTTCGTGCGCTGGTTGAGGAACAGCATGGCCGCCGCCGCCAGCCCGCCAGAGAAGAAGGCGCCGATCGAGAAGGGCAGGCCCAGCATGTAGGCGCCCGCCACCCCCGGCACGATGGAATGCGAGAGCGCATCGCCGATCAGCGACCACCCCTTGAGCATCAGGTAGCACGACAGGAAGGCGCACACGCCTCCCACCAGCGCCGATACCCACATGGCGTTGACCATGTAGTGATAGGAGAAGGGTTCGAGCAGCAGGCTCATTTGCGGCTCCCGCTCAGCTTGTGCTCCATGCTGTCCTTTTCGCCGTAGAAGACCAGCGGGCGCTCGTCGTCGGTGAAGACGGAAAGCCGGCGGCGATCGTTATCCTCGTGCAGATGGTCGCCACCGAGCACGAAGTGGCGCAGGACGCCACCAAAGGCGCGCTCCAGATTGGCCTGCGTGAACACCTCGCTGGTCAGGCCGTAGTCGAGCACCGTGCCCTTGATGAGAACGGTGCGGTCGCAGAACTCTGGCACCGAGCCGAGATTATGGGTGGAAACCAGCATCACCCGCCCTTCGTCGCGCAACTCGCGCAAAAGCGCGATGATCTGGTCCTCGGTCTTCACGTCGACGCCGGTGAAGGGCTCGTCGAGCAGGATGACGCGGCTGTCCTGCGCCAGCGCGCGGGCAAGGAACACGCGCTTCTTCTGTCCGCCGGACAACTCGCCGATCTGGCGCTTGCGGAACTCGCCCATGTTGACGCGGGCAAGGGCGGCCGCCACCGCCTCGTGATCGGCACGGCGCGGAATGCGCATCATGCCCATATGGCCGTAGCGGCCCATCATCACCACATCCTCGACCAGAACCGGAAAGTTCCAGTCCACCTCCTCGGCCTGCGGCACATAGGCGACGAGGTTGCGGCGCAACGCCTGCTTCACCGGCATGCCCAGCACCGAGATCTCGCCTTTGGCCAGCCGCACGAAGCCCATGATGGCCTTGAACAGCGTGGATTTGCCGGACCCGTTGACGCCGACCAGCGCGGCGATGGTGCCGGTCGGTATTTCGAAGCTGGCGTTTCGCAGTGCCGTGTGCCCGTTGCGATAGGTGACGGTTGCCTCCCGGACCACGATGCCGGACCCCGCATCCGAAGATGCGGGGCGGCGGGCCAGGTCTTTCATGTGGGTAGTCACGTCATCATTTCCTTCGAGGTCAGTCGCCCTGAGTGAGCCCCTTGGCGATGGTGTCGGACGTTACCCGCAGCAGACCGATATAGGTCGGAACCTCACCGTCGGCTTCCGTCAGGGAATCCACATAGAGCACGCCGCCATAACGGGCACCAGTCTCGCGCGCCACCTGCCTGGCTGGCTTGTCGGAGATGGTGCTTTCGGAGAAGACCACCGTGATGCCGTTCTCACGCACGGCGTCGATGACCTTGCGCACCTGCTGGGGCGTGCCCTGCTGGTCGGCGTTGATCGGCCACAGATAAAGCTCCTTCAGGCCGAAATCGCGGGCGAGATAGGAGAAGGCCCCCTCGCTGGTGACCAGCCAGCGCTTGTCTTCGGGAACCGCGTCGAGCTCGGCCTTGATCGGATCGATCACGGCCTTGATCTTGTCCTTGTAGGCCTCGGCATTGGCCTTGTAGATGTCGGCATTGTCCGGATCGTGCTTGACGAAGGCGTCACGGATATTGTCGACATAGATCAGCGCCGATGTCGGCGACATCCAGGCGTGCGGGTTCGGTTTGCCGCTGTAGGGGCCCTCGGTGATGCCCATCGGCTCGACGCCGTCGGAGACCACAACGCCCGGAACATCCTTCAGATTCTGGAAGAATTTCTCGAACCACAGTTCGAGGTTGAGACCGTTCCACAGGATCAGGTCGGCGCCCTGCGCGCGCTGAATGTCGCCCGGCGTCGGCTGATATTCATGGATCTCGGCGCCCGGCTTGGTGATGGATTCCACGATGGCCGCATCGCCGGCGACATTTTTTGCCATGTCGGCGATCACGGTGAAGGTCGTCACCGCCTTGAATTTTTCCGCCGCCTGAGCCGGCATGGCCATCATCAGTGCGGCGAGCGCACCGCCTGCCATTCCGGCAAGAACCGAGCGCCTGAGTTTGTCGAACATGCGAATTCCCTTTTTGCGATTCTGTCCCGATCGCAGCCCGTGAATGCCCTCCGCAACATTGCAATTGCAAATGAGTTGCAAAAAGGGTCGCCGAGCGCGCCCTTTCCTTTATTCTGCATTTGAGAATGAATTGCAAGTAGAAGATTGATGGAAAGCGATTGCTGGCATGCGTCGCGGTTTTCCGGATGAGGAACCCCCGCGGGTCATTGGGAGAAATGTAGGCGCCTAAGAGAACAACTCGGGATCTCGCAGGAGGAGCTTGGCTTCCGATCAAACCTCGATCGGACCTATGTTTCCGGCGTGGAGCGCGGGGTCCGGATCCTACGGTGATGGTTCTGGCCCGACTGATAACCACGCTGGATGTGGAGCCGCCTACCTTTTTCAAACCTACAAGGGGAAATGATAGGGCGAACAGTTTCCTTGCCATTAAGCTCACAGTTGAACGCGGAAACGCTACAGGGCTGGGGTAAAGGTAATATGGCCCTCTGGGTAGATGGTCTGCAAATTTGTCATTGCTGTAAGCCAGTCTTCTCCGCCCCACTGGTTCGAAAAAGCGTAGGTCCTTCCATTTTTCCGAAACAACTCTTCTTCGTCACAGAAGAACCGCTTCGCTCTGAACGTCCGCCCACCGGATGCCATCGCGGATTCTGCGAGCCGCAAAAAATCTTCGCGTCCTATCTCACCTTCAACGTGGTAAACCGCCCTGCCTTTGCGAGGACCGCAATGCTCTGCCAGTTCTGATGGATCATGGCCCATTTCAACGAGGTGCCGGAAGGTCAGATAGAGCGCCGAGCGTTTCGGCACGGCAGGATATTTTAACGAACCGAGCACGAGATCGAAGCGGGTGAAGTCTGCGTTGCTGCCGCGTACGAACTCACGCTCCTTCCGAGCCTTTTCACGAACCTGAATCTGGTACTCTGCTGCTTCCGGCAGGGGGATGATCTGCTGAACATCGACCAGAACCCGACCGCCATGATCGTAGGGCTGGAGCCGTACACATCGTATGTCGATGTCCCGGCTGAGCAACCACAACACAGACGTTGTAAGCTCCCGGGAAAACTCCGCCGAGGCAAGAACGATCTTCACATCTTGACCAAACTGGTCGTGATCGGGTTCGACCCATCCAAGGTGGTCCAACAGCTCGGCACTTGCATCGTGTCCATCCCGGCCCATTTGGGCGAGATAGCGGGCAAAAACATCAACTGCCTGATCGAAGGTCATGGTCGAGACCATTGCGGCATATCGGAGCGCCTGAAGCTCCATGTGCCCACCATCCTCGGTCCGCTTCAACTCGATCACGACCAGATTGGCCTTTCGATCAACGCCAAGCAGATCGATGCGCCGTCGAGATTCATCCCATTCGCCGAACTCTTCTGCGATTACCAGTGTATCCGGTGCAATTACATCAATGCTCTCGCGCAGGAGACGCTGAAGATCGCGGCGTTCCTGAAGCTGCATCTGACCAAACGTGGTTTTTTGAAGCGGCACAATTTGAGTGCGAGTAAATTCATAAACAGGCATAAAAGATGCTCCCCGAAATTCCGGACTAAGAATCCCTTAGAGGATATCTTTCCGGCAGTAAAATCGCCGCTTACAGACTTGATGTGGCTACGACCTTGCGGAGTTGACCGAGGAGCGACCCGAGTTTGATCCCGTCACGTTTTAGAGCCGCCAACTTGGTTTCGGCCTCGGATTGCTCCAGCGCCAGCACGGTACGATCAGGCTGACGGGAACGTATCGAGAGCGTCCGGATGAGCAGGAGCCACCGACCATTGTGTTCTACCGTCACCTTAACCGTCCCGTGACATATTAGCGTGCGGAAAGCCTCGTGATTTTCGCGAAACTGTCTAAGCTCCAAGAGGGCATGTTTGCCCGCATTCTCAAAGGGGCCGCCCGGACCGATCGCCGCAGCCAAGCCCTCGAACCTTTGCCCAATGAGATGACGCAGGCGAACGACTGCCTGACTCGGTGCCGCTGTACTCAACGCAAATAGCGTCTCGGTCACGGCCGACTCAACCATCGAGAAATGATGCATGCACGCACCGCGCCAAGAATTGACCTCGGAAAAGATCACATTCCAGTCGATCGATTGCAGCGGCGATATCGTTTCATGTGAAGTCGCAGTCATCTGCTGTGGGTAGCACAATGACGTTAAACATCAGATAAGCGACCTACGTCGTAGTACCATACCCCTTCGATGCCGCGATTTCACACCCCGTCGATCCCACGAAGTGTTAACCTGCGTATAACCGGGGCCGTTTCAGCGATTCTCGTGACTTGCGGTTTCACCCACCCGGAAAACACGAAAGCCGCGGTTTCCCGCGGCTTTTCGGTGGGGATATCTTGGAGCGGGTGAGGCGATTCGAACGCCCGACCCCAACCTTGGCAAGGTTGTGCTCTACCCCTGAGCTACACCCGCTCTGCGCGGCTCTCGCCGCAGCCGCGCCTATATGGCCGAAGACCGAGGCGAATGCAACAGGGAAATCGCGTCTTTTTTTGCGCTTTGCATATCTGCCGCAAATACGCGCTTCCGCAGCCTTTCGCCGCCCGCGACAGGCAGGCATGTACAGCATCTGCCGGCGCTTCGATGGTGTGGCCGTTGCGAAGCCGAAACGGTTCGCCCGCGACCGTGCGGCCCTTGTGCTGGCCGCGCCAATGGTCCTAAACCATACCGCAACGGAAAGAACCGGGTGGGGACATGCCGAAAACCGAGACCGATCTGCACGCATTTCTCGCCGATATGGGCATCGATGCCTCGACCGCGCGTCACCCGCCCCTGTTCACCGTCGCCGATTCGCAGGCCCTGCGCGGCAACATTGCCGGTGCGCATACCAAGAACCTCTTCCTGAAAGACAAGAAAGACAATTTCTTTCTAGTCACGGTGGACGAGGACGCGGAGGTGGACCTGAAGCAGGTTCACCACCTCATCGGCGCCGCCAGCCGGGTGTCGTTCGGCAGGCCGGAAATGCTGATGGAGCTGCTCGGCGTCATTCCCGGTGCGGTCACCGTCTTTGGCCTGATCAACGACACTGGTGCCAGGGTGAAGGTCGTTCTCGATGAGCGCCTGATGGAAAACGAGATCATAAACGCGCATCCACTGACCAACGAGGCCACAACCTCGATCCGTTCATCCGATCTCGTCAGATTTATCAAGGCAACGGGCCATGATCCTGTTATCTTGAAAGTCACGGCCTGATCGCCACATTGAAGACCACGCGGGAAGACCACGCGGGAAGACCTTGCTGGAAATCCACGCAGCTCGCCCCCGCACTCCAACATCTGGGACCAAGAAAATGAGTGACAGCAATCCGTTCGGCTCGGGCAGCCAGTATGCAACCACCGTCCAGTTCGGCAATGGCGCCGATGCGACGACACCCGCGCCGGCCGATGTCATCAAGGACACGACGACGGCCAGCTTCAGTGCGGACGTGATACAGGAATCGCGCAACCAGCCGGTTCTGGTGGATTTCTGGGCGCCGTGGTGCGGTCCCTGCCGGCAGCTTGGCCCGATGCTGGAAAAGGCGGTCATGGCCGCCGGCGGACGGGTGAAGATGGTCAAGATGAACATCGACGAGCATCCGGCCATCGCCGGCCAGCTCGGAATCCAGTCCATTCCGGCCGTCATCGCCTTCCGCGACGGCCAGCCGGTGGACGGCTTCATGGGCGCCGTGCCCGAGAGCCAGATCAGCGAATTCATCGCCAAGCTGGGCGGCAAGGACGACGGCAAGGCAGCCATTGAAGAGGCCCTCGCCGCAGCTGCCGACGCACGCACGCACGGCGATTCACAGACGGCGGCCGACATTTACGGCGCCATTCTCCAGCAGGCGCCCGATTCGGCCGAAGCCGCGGCGGGACTGGCCGACCTTTTGTTCGAGGCGGGCGATCACGAGGGCGCCAGTGCGATCCTTGACGGCGTTCCCGAGGACAAGCGCGACCATGCGGCGATCGCCGCCGTGCGCACCAGATTGTCGCTGGCCGCGCAGGCCGCCGAACTCGGCGATGCGGGCGAGCTGGAAAAGAGGCTGGCGCAAAATCCGGCCGACCATCAGGCGCGCTTCGACCTCGCCATGATCCAGAATGCCCGCGGCGAACGGACGGAGGCCGCCGACAATCTGCTCGCCATCATCAGGGCCGACCGGGGCTGGAACGACGAGGCGGCGCGCACGCAATTGCTGCAGTTCTTCGAGGCATGGGGCATGACCGACGAGGCCACGCTCATGGCGCGGCGCAAGCTCTCCTCGCTGCTGTTTTCATGAGGAGGCGGCATAGGCTCCCGACAACGGGCGCAGGGAACAAGGGCACGGAATAAGGAAATGCAGGCAGGAAACGCTCATTATCGGCAGGAGTCGGATCTGCCGCACACTGTTGCCCTGTTTCCTCTGGAGGGGGCCCTGCTTCTGCCGGGCAGCCGTCTTCCGCTCAACATTTTCGAGCCGCGCTACCTGCAGATGGTGGATCACGCCATCGCATCGAACCGGCTGATCGGGCTCATCCAGCCGAGCCTCGACGGCGCCACCCGCGCCGATGGGGAGCCCGGACTGTGCGAGGTTGGCTGCTTCGGCCGCATCACATCCATGACCGAGACCGGAGACGGACGCTACCTGATCGCGCTGCAGGGCGTTTGCCGCTTCCGCCTTGGCGAGGAGCTGACCGTAAAGACGCCGTTCCGGCAGGCAAGGATCACGCCCTTTCTCGCCGATCTCGATGACAGCGGCAACGATGCCGGCGCCATCGACCGGCCGGCCCTGCTGAAAGTGTTCCGCGCCTATCTGCAGGCCAATGAGTTGCAGGCCGACTGGGAAGGTGTCAGCCGCGCCGACGACGCCATGCTCGTCAACGCCCTGTCGATGATGGCGCCTTACGGCCCGGCGGAAAAACAGGCTTTGCTGGAAGCGCCGGACCTGCGCACCCGCGCCGAGACGCTGATCGCCATTACCGAAATGGCGCTGGCGCGCGACAATGACGATTTCGGCACCAGCCTCCAGTAAAGCAGGGACACAAGTAGAGCAGGAATACGGGCACTCCGATAACAGGGGAAAGGCGGCCAGATGGCGAACGAGCGCGGCAAGAACGAACCTCAGGTCGATCCGAAGCTTCTGGAGCTTCTCGCCTGCCCGCTGACGAAGGCGCCGCTGAGCTGGGACCCGGAGCGCGGCGAACTGGTCTCGCGACTGGCAAAGCTCGCCTATCCGGTCCGCGGCGGCATTCCCATCATGCTGCCTTCGGAAGCGCGCGCGCTGGGCGCCGACGAAAGCTGAAGCCGCGCGACTCTATGGCCTCCGGTCTGCGGTGGTCTCTGCAACGCATTCTTTCGGGCGCACCACGACGAATACCGAACTTTGAGTCATCATCGGATGACCGGAAGCCGGGTTCGCTTTCCAGTCAGAAGCGCTGCAGCGATTCCGGCAAAGTGCGGCGCGGTTTTGCGGGTGCAACTGCGTAACACAGAGGGATGGCACGTTTGTGCAACCCGCTGAAATGCTTTGCGTGACTATTTTTACATCATTCATGCGATGCCGAATGTCTCCATTCAGCGGTAGAATGCTCTAATGAAAATTCCTGCCCTTTGGCATGACCGAACGCGCGCTTCGGGCAAGCATGTGCTGGCTGTTTTCCGCAGGGATGCCGGGCATGCCTTTTTCCTCCACCAGTTTCTGGGGCGCATCGAGCAAATCGCCCAGCCATGAGGAAAGGTCCTCTATCCGTTCGGCAACGATGTGAAGGACGCCCGACTGGGACTGCAGCCTGCCGGTAACGCGCACGAAGCGCCCGCCCATGATGGCAGGCCGGTAGCGGTTGAACGTGCCCAGCCAGAAGATGATGTTGGCGATCGCCCCTTCATCCTCCAGCGTCAGGAAAACGGCCTTGCCCTTGCCCGGCCGCTGGCGCACCAGCACCAGCCCTGCCACGGTGACGCGCGCGCCATCGGCCAGCGCGCCAAGCCGCACATTGGGCGTCACCCCGGCCCGATCGAGCCGGGCGCGCAGGAAGCCCACCGGATGCGCCTTCAGCGACAGGCCAAGGCTGCGATAGTCGTGAACAACATGCTCGCCCGGCTGCATGGCGGGAAGATGGGTGACGGGCTCCGGATCCGGCAGGTCCAGTTCCGGCCTGTCGAACAGCGGCAGGGATTCGACCGCACTTTTCGCATCGAGCGCGCGCACGGCCCAGAGCGCCTCGCGCCGGTCGAGCCCGATCGAACGGAAGGCGTCGGCATCGGCAAGCCTGCCGATTTCGCCCGTATCCAGCCCGGAACGCAGCCACACGTCGCGCACCGAGACATAGCCGTCACCACGGCGGGCAACGAAAGTCTGCATGCGTTTTTCTGCAAGCCCCCTGATCTGGTTGAAGCCCATCCGCATCGCATGCATGGTGCGGATGGTGCGACGCATATCGACATGGCGCTCCGAGACGCGGGCCGGATCGAAAGCCGCCTTCTCCAGTGTGCACTCCCATGCGGAAGCGTTGATGTCGACGGGCCGGATCTCGACGCCATGCTCGGCCGCATCGCGTATGAGTTGGGCGGGCTTATAAAAACCCATCGGTTGCGAGTTGAGGATCGCCGCGCAAAAAACGTCCGGGTAGAAAGCCTTGAACCAGCAGGAGGCATAGACCAGCAGGGCGAAGGACGCGGCGTGGCTTTCGGGAAAGCCATATTCGCCGAAGCCCTCGATCTGTCGGAAGCAGCGCTCGGCAAATTCCTTCGGGTAACCTTTACGAACCATGCCGCTGACCATGCGGTCCTGATAGAGGCTGACCTTGCCGGTGCGCCGGAAAGTCGCCATGGCGCGGCGCAGCAGGTCCGCTTCGTCCGGCGAGAAACCGCCCGCCCTGATGGCGATCTTCATCGCCTGTTCCTGAAACAGCGGAACGCCCAATGTCTTGCCGAGAATTTCCTCCAGCTCGGGTTTGTAATACTCGACCTTTTCCTTGCCCTCGCGCCGGCGCAGATAGGGGTGAACCATGTCGCCCTGTATCGGGCCGGGGCGCACGATCGCCACCTCGATAACGAGATCGTAGAATGAGCGCGGCTTCAGGCGCGGCAGCATCGACATCTGGGCGCGCGATTCGATCTGAAAGACGCCCAGCGTATCGGCCCGGCAGATCATGTCGTAGACGATCCGGTCCTCCTTCGGCATGGTGGCCAGCGTGATCGGCCTGCCATGCGCATCGCGCACCCGATAGTGGTCCTCCAGCAAGGTAAAGGCGCGCTTCATGCAGCTCAGCATGCCGAGCGCCAGCACGTCGACCTTCAGGATGCCGACGGCGTCGAGATCGTCCTTGTTCCACTCCACCATTTTGCGGCTTTCCATGCCCGTCCTGACGATAGGCACGATCTCGTCCAGCCGGTCGCGGGTGATGACGAAGCCGCCGACATGCTGAGACAAATGGCGCGGGCATTCGGTCGTCACCAGCTCGCCGGCGCGGGCCAGCACATGGCGCGTCACCGGATCGGACGTATCGAGCCCGCCGGCCTTCGCCTGCTCGGAGCCGATGGAGGAGGTCCACCAGCCCCAGATCGAGCCGGACAAGGCGCCCTGCACATCCTGCGACAGGCCCATGGCCTTCGCCACCTCGCGCAGCGCCGAGCGGCCCCGGTAGCTGATCACCGCACAGGCCAGAGCCGTGTGCTTTTCCTGATATTTCTCATAGATATAGGCCATGACCTCTTCGCGCCGCTGGTGCTCGAAGTCGACGTCGATGTCGGGCGGCTCGTTGCGTTTTTCAGAAATGAAGCGCTCGAACAAAGAATCGATCTGCTCCGGCGCGACGGCGGTGATGCCGAGCAGGAAGCAGACCACCGAATTGGCGGCCGAACCGCGCCCCTGGCACAATATGTCCCTGCTGCGTGCGAACTGGACGATGTCCTGCACGGTGAGGAAATAGCGCGCGTAATTCATCCTTTCGATCAGCGCCAGCTCCTTGCCGATTCGCGCTGCCAGATGCGCCGGCACGCCCTCGGAGTAGAAACGGGCGGCGCCCTCCCATGTCAGCCGCTCCAGCTCCTGCTGCGGGGTGGCGCCGTCGCGCGTCGGCTCGTCGGGATAGTTATGCTGCAACTCCGACAGCGAGAAGGACAGCGTCGCGGCAAAGCGCCATGTCTCGGCCAGCGTCTGCGGATGCAGCCTGAACAGCCGCGCCATCTCGGCCGGTTCCTTCAGATATCGCTCGGCATTGGCATCAAGCGCGAAGCCGGCCTCAGCAACCGTCGTCCTGAGCCGGATGGCCGTGAGCACGTCCTGCAGGGGCCGCCGTTCGGCAGCATGATAAAGCACGTCATTGGTCGCCATCAGCGGCAGGCCGGCCTGATCGGCAAGGGCCTCAGCCTGCGCCAGCCGGAAGCGGTCATTGCCGCGATAGTCGGGCGCGACGGCCAGCCAAAGATTGCTGCCGAAACGTTCTTTCAGCCGGGCAAGCAAGGCAAGGGTTTCGGCGGCCGGCCCCAGCGGATCGGGCAGGATGGCCAGCGAAATGTCGTCACCCCAGTCCAGCAGATCGTCCAGATAAAGCAGCGAAACTCCCTTTTCGCTCTGCTCGCGCAGATTGCCCGTCGTCAGCAGCCGGCACAGGTGTCCCCAGCCCCTGCGGTTCTGCGGATAGGCGAGCACGTCGGGCGTGTCATCGGCGAAGGCCAGCCGGCAGCCGGGATGATAGGGCAGCACATGCGCTTCGCCTTTTTCCGAAAACCGGATCGCCTTCGACTGGCTCCACGCCCGCACCACGCCCGACACCGTGTTGCGATCCGCCAGCCCCATGCCGGCATGGCCCAGCGCGCAGGCCGTCACCACGAGTTCTTCCGGCCGCGAGGCCCCGCGCAGCAGCGAGAAATTCGACTGCACGCCGAACTCGATATAGGCGGGCGCGCCGCTTCCGGCAGCAGAAGCGTTCATGCGAACAGCCCGTGCATGAACCAGCGCGGCGGCGGCTGGCCGGCTTCATGATGGCCGAGCCGGTAGAGCCAGTAGCGGCGGCCTTCACTGTCCTCGACCCGGTAATAGTCGCGCTCCGGCACCTCTTCGCCATTGCGCCACCATTCGGGGGCGATGCGCTCCGGCCCTTCGGCGCACACCACGCTGTGCAGGGCACGCCGCCAGCGAAACCGCATCGGCGGGCCTTCCGGCAATTCGGTGGCCGGCACCTCGACTGGCTCGGGCCGGCCGAACAGGCGCACCGGCCGCTCCGGCAGCGCGGGCCGAGACACGCCTGCGGAGCCGGGCTCGGGAAGCTTCCCGGCAAAGGGGTGCAGGGCGACGGCCCGCTCGGGAACATGGCTCTCGACCGCCACCGGCTGCATCACGACCCCGCGTCCCAGCCTTGCCCGCACGCGGTCCGCGAACAGGGCGAGATCCTCATCCCCCCTGTCGGCTACGCCGGAAAGGTCCGTCTGGCGCATGTCGAAGGGCGCGGTCGAAAAGGCGGCAAGGCGCACGAGATCGAAGCCGTAGCCGGCGTCGAAATCGCCGCCGGCTACGGCCAGCCTTTCGCGAAACAGCTTGTGGATCCTGTCCGGATCGCGCAGCGGCAGCGATGCGGCGACAGCGATGCGGCTGACCGCGCCATCGACCCTGAACAGCGACAGGCCAAGCTGCCTTGCACCTTCGCCGCGCCGCTCCAGATCGCCTTTCAGCGAAACGGCCAGCATCTGCACCAGCCGTTCGATGTCCTCGGTGAGCACGACCGGCTCGGCCAGCTGCCGTTCCACGACCAGCGCCGGCACCGGCAGGCGCGGCGACACCGCTTCGTCGATGCGGCCAAGCGCCTGGTCGAGACGCAGCATCAGGTGCCGGCCGAAGCGGCGGGCAAGCGGCGCGCGCGGTGCGGCCATGATCTCGCCAATGCTGCGCAGGCCGACACTGTCGAGCCCCGTGCAGAGCTGCGCGTCAAGGCGCAGCGCCTGCGGCGGCAGCCGTGCCAGCAGGTCTGCCTCACCTCCCGGTGCGACCACCAGCCTTCCCTGAAACCGCGCCGCCACCCATGCGGCCCCGGGCGTCGAGGCAAAGCCGGCGCGCACGTCAAAACCCTGATCGAAGAATTGCGCCAGCACCATCTCCAGCATCGGCTTCTCGCCGCCGAACAGCGCGGTGCAGCCGGTGACGTCGAGAAACAGCCCGTTCTCGCCGTCCAGCGCCACCAGCGGCGTGTAGCGGTCACACCAGTCGGCAAGCGCTTCCAGCAGGCGGCGCTCGCCTGCCGGATCGGCTTCGACCACATCGAGGGCCGGATGCATGGCCCGCGCATCGGCAAGGCCCATGCCGCGCTTCAGGCCCAGCGCCTCAGCCCGTGCGTCGAGGGCCGCGACCTGCACCGTGTTGTGACGCTGCAGGCTCAGCACCAGCGGCAGATGCGCCTTGTCTGCGGAACGCCACGACCTGCCCAGACGCCGACGCAGCACCCGCTCCGCGGCCAGATAGGGAAACCACAGCGACAGGATCCGCTGTTCCGATTTGCGGATTTGCTCTTTCGGTGAAACGGCAAACATCGGAATTCCACTCCAGTGTGAACAGGCCCGGCAGGGCGGCAGGGGATTTGTCGAGCGAGACGGTGAAGGCAGGCAGGCCGATGGAGCCTTCGAGCGGGCCGGCAAGCGTGCTGCGCATGCCGGACGATGCCGGCGAGACGACAAGGCGCACGGGAGCTGCGGTGGCTTCAGGCCGTGCCGCCTGACGCAGGAGCAGCACCGGCCGGCCGGCTGCCTGCGCGCGGCGATGCAGGCGGCGCGTGGCGGTGAGGTCGAGCTTTTCGGGGTTGCCGTGCACTTCCACCACCACGGCGGCCAGCTTCTGCAGCGGAATTGCCTCCTCCGCCACCCATAGCGCATCGGCAAGCTTCGGTGCCTGCGCCAGCAGAAGCCGCTCCGGCGCAAGACCTGACAGCGCCTGCGCGCCCACGGCATGGGGAAGGCCGGCCTCATGCAACACACCCGACATGCCGACCCACAGCACGAGGCCCGGTTCCTTCGCCTGCCCCAGCAGCAGACCGGCCAGAGCCAGCGCAAAACCGGCGACCGCGCCGGCATCGCGCGTTTCACGACCATGGATCTCGGTCAGCGCCGCCCGAATGAGCCCGCCGCCGAGCAGCCTGTCGAGACTGCCGACGCCGATGGGCAGGCGCGGGGCCTCCCCTTCGCCTTCCGCTCCCGCAGGCATTTCAAGGCGCTGCGGCAGCGCACCTTCAATTCTCGCAATTTCCCGGCGCAGGGCAAAAACGGCGTCCCGCGCTACGGCGCGATTCGCCATGGCGGTCGATCTCTCTTATTTGTTCCTGTTATGTTCTTATAGATTCCAGAGCCGAACTCAGGAGTCAAGCAGACATGATAAGAATTTATTCCTTTGAAAGATCCTGCCTGTGCATCAGCGTTTGCCCAGCCGCGCGCAAAAGCCTATATGCCGCGGGAAAGAAGGACGAAGCATGGCCCGCATCTACAAGACACGCACCTGGCACGGAGAACTCTCCCCCTCGCTGGAGGAAATGGAGATGCTGGCGCTGGAGGCCTATGCGCATCTGCCCGAGGAATTTCGCACGCTGACCGGCGAGATCATCATCCAGGTGGCGGAGTTCCCGACCGACGAGATCATGGATGATCTGGCGCTGGAAACACCTTTCGACCTGCTCGGGCTGTTCGAGGGGCGCGGCATCGCCGAACGCTGGAACCCGGCCACGGGCGAGGGACCGAACCGCGTCACCCTCTACCGGCGCGCCATCCTCGATTACTGGGCCGAGAACGAGGAAACGCTGAGCGACATCGTCACCCATGTGCTGATCCACGAGATCGGCCACCATTTCGGCCTTTCCGACGACGACATGGAGCGCATCGAAGCGTCGTCGGAATGACGAAAGGCAGCGAAATCACACCACTGGAACTATATGCAAGGCTCATGGCGGCATGGAGCGCGGAGAGTTCCAGCCGGTGGCGAGCGGATAATCCAGCCACAGGCCAGTGCAGCGTCACCGCACTTGTGGCGCAGGATATGCTGGGCGGCGACATTCTCAAGACCCGGACACCGGACGGCACGCACTTCTACAACCGGATCGGCGGGATAAAGTGGGATTTCACCATCAGCGAGTTCGATCGGCCGACCCCGTTCGAGGACCTGCCCTCAAGCCGCGAAGAGGCGATGGCGGATACCTCTTCCGCGCAATATGAGGCGCTCAAAACCCGGCTGGGTGTTTAGATCATGTTGCAGTCAGACCGAATCGTCTGACGTCGCATAAATACGGCAAAGAAAAAGACCAGAGCAGCATTCGTCAGAACGCCCGCTGCTCCGGGCCCTTTACCAGTCACTGAGCTTCGTTTCGCCGGGCTCATACTCCTGCCCCTCGACATCCTTCACCACCGCCTGCCCGCAGCGCATGACCTTTTCCTTTTTGTCATAGGCATAGGTGGGCGAGCCGTAGAGATGCCAGCCCTTGTTCAGGGCAGCCGTCACCTTGTGGCAGAAGGTGGCGTCATCGACGGCGGTCAGAAAACGGTAGAGTCGCATCGTATCTTCCTGTGAGAAACAGAGGCGCCATCATGCAGCGATGGCGGCCGCTTTCGCCAGCAGTTTTTCGGCCTGCGCCAGATGCAGGCGCTCCACCATGCGCCCGTCGAGAGCGATCACGCCCTTGTCCCGGTTTTCGGGATGCGCAAAGGCATCGACGATGGCCTGCGCCGCGGCAAGGGCGGCAGGCTCCGGCGAAAAGGCAGCATTGGCGGCCTCGATCTGGGAAGGGTGGATCAGCGTCTTGCCGTCGAAGCCCATACTGGCCGCTTCCGCGCATTCCTCGAGAAATCCTTCGGCATCGCGGAAATCATTGTAGACGCCGTCGAGCATATCGAGCCCGCCGGCGCGCGCGGCGAGCAATATCTGCATCAGCCACGGCATCACATAACGCCGGTCGGGTGTGAGCGAAACGCCGGTTTCCTTGGCGATGTCGTTGGTTCCGATCACGAAGCAGGAAAGCCGCGAGGCGGGATCGCGCCCGAGCTCGGCGATGGCGCCGCTGTTCATCAGCCCCCGGGGCGTCTCGATCATCGCCCACAGGGTGATGGCGGCATCCTCGTCGAGTTCGTCCAGACGGTCGTTTGCCTCCAGCACATCGCGCGCCGTATCGACCTTGGGCAGCAGGATGGCATCCGGTTTACAGGCAACGACCGCCGCGAGATCATCCTCGCCCCATTCGCTGGACAGCGCATTGATGCGCACCACCATCTGCGCGCGCTGCGGACGGGCGGCGAAAATGCCGGCCAGCTTCTGCCGCGCCGCTACCTTCTGGTCCGGCGAAACCGAATCTTCCAGATCCACCACGATCGCATCGCAGGGCAACTGCCCGATTTTGGCCAGCGCCTTGTCGTTGACGGCAGGGACATAAAGCACGGAGCGACGGGGGCGGTTCTGCATATCGGTCATCTGGCCTTTGTGACCCGGCAGGCTGGCCCTTGCAAGAGCTTGCGGCAAGACCTTTTTTCGGCCAGACAAAACGTATCCGGCATCGCCCGGATATCAGATCAGAGACGCGTTGTTGGGCAATGCGCGCAGGATGGCGACAGCCATCATGACCAGAACAGGAAAATCGGGAATCGCATCATGGCGAAATACGACATCGTCATCATCGGCGGCGCAATCATGGGTGCGTCGCTCGCCTACTATCTGCGCAAGGAAGGCTTTTCGGGATCGCTCGCCGTGGTCGAACGCGATCCGAATTTCACCCATTCGGCCACGACGCTTTCGGCGGCCTCCATCCGCCAGCAGTTTTCGCAACCTGAAAACATCCGCCTCTCGCGCTTTACCCTCGACCTGTTCCGGCGGCTGAAGCAGGAGTTCGGCGACGAGGCCGATATCGGCTTTCGCGAAGGCGGCTATCTCATTCTGGCGACGGAGGAGGGGCTGCCGGTCCTGCAGGCCAATCATGCGGTGCAGGCGGCCGAAGGCGCCGACATCGTGCTGGAGGATGCCGCCGCGCTGGTGAAGCGGTTCCCGTGGCTGTCGGGCGAGGGGGTGGCCGCTGGCGCCTATGGCGTGAGCGGCGAGGGCTGGTTCGACGCGCATGCCTATCTGCACCTCTTCCGCAAGGCCCTGCGCGGCATGAAGGTCGATCTTGTCACCGCCTCGGTCACGGCCATCGACCGGCAGGGCGACAGGATCGCCTCGGTCACGCTCGACACTGGCGAGACGCTGGACGCAGGACTTGTGGTCAACGCTGCCGGTCCGAACGCGGGCAAGGTCGCGGCGCTTGCCGGCATCGACCTGCCGGTAGAGCCGCGCAAGCGCAACGTTTTCGTGTTCGAGGCGCGCGAGCGCTATGAGGACATGCCGCTTCTGGTCGACCCCTCCGGCATCTATGTGCGCCCGGAAGGCTCGGTCTACATCACCGGCGGGGCCGAGGACGAGGCCGGCGAACAGGCGGCCGACCCCACCGATTTCGAGCCGGACTGGAGCCTGTTCGAGAACGAGATCTGGCCGGTTCTGGCCACCCGCATTCCCGCCTTCGAGGCGATCAGGATGACGCGCGCCTGGGTCGGCCACTACGACTACAACGTGCTCGACCAGAACGCGGTGATCGGCCCGCACCCGCAGGTGGCGAACTTCATCTTCGCCAACGGCTTTTCCGGGCATGGCTTGCAGCAGGCGCCTGCCGCCGGCAAGGCGCTGGCCGAACTGATCGTGCATGGCCAATACCGCACCATCGACTGCCGGGCGTTTTCCTATGAGCGGATCGTGGAAGGCCGCGTGTTCCGCGAGCTCAACGTGATCTGACAGATCTGTACGTCAGTCATCGTGCAGCACGAATTCGAGATAGAGATTGCGCTGCAGGATCGAGTAATTGTCGTCCGACATCATCGAGATCATGGTGGCGCCGTCCTCGCGCCGCCACACATCGAGCGCTTCCATATTGTCGATCTGAAAGGTCATGTCGGCCTGCAGCAGCACCGGGCCGTCGACCAGCGCGCCCTTGCCGATGCTGTCGCCGGCAATGCGGCGCAGCCGCATGCGCACTCCGCCCATCAGCGTATAGCTGCGCTCCAGCAACAGCAGATCGCCGCCGGGCAGGAAAGCGCCATCGGTGATGTCGAAACCGTCATAACGCCGCACGGTGAAGATGCCTTTGCGCGGCCCTTCGGTCACCGCGGCAAAGATGTTGCCCTGACGGTCGATGCTCTTTTCGGTCACGACGACCAGCGCCCCGGCGAGCGGCCCGTCCTCCGGCGCGTGGGAAACGGTCTCGAAGCCGCGGTTCTGACGCAGCTCATGGACCGGCACGAGAAAATCGATAGTGCCGATGGCCGCCTTCATGCCCTCCGGATCGAGGCGAAAACGGCTGATGCGGTGCCGCCGTTCGAAGCCGACAAAAACCTCGCCATTCTTCACCGAAAGCCCTTCGGCATCGACGTCCCACTTGTCGACGACAGCGTTGCCGGTCGCATCGACCATCTGTTGCAGGCGCATCTGCTCGATGCCTGCAGGCCGGCCTGCCTCGTCGCGCGCGATCCGCCCGAACAGCCAGATGCCGACATCCGAGACGGCGATGAAATCGCGGCCGGGGGTCAGGAAGCGCATGGACGAAATGCCGCCGAAGTCGCGCGCCGGCGAGGACATTTCAAGTCCGCCGACGAACTCCAACTGTCCGAAGCGCTGCGCGCTGCGGCCGATATGGAAATAGCCGATCTGGCGGGACGACACCTCGGCCTGCTGGACGGGTGCCGGCTCGGCAAGGGCGGGGGATGCCAGCAGGCAGACAAGCGCGAACAGCAGTCCACGCCACAGATTCATCGAAAAATTCCGGCGAACGCGCGCAGCGAAACTTCTGCCGGTCAGATCACCGGAGCCTTGCCGCGGTTGCGGGAAAGGCGGCCACCCTCCAGCCGCGCAGACGGGCATCAGGATGCCCGTCGCGATCCGCGTCCGTGGGAGCTTTCTTCCTCGAACAGCGAGGCGAGCTGCTCGGTCATGGCACCGGCCAGTTCCTCGGCATCGACGATGGTGACGGCACGGCGGTAATAGCGGGTGACGTCATGGCCGATGCCGATGGCCAGAAGCTCGACCGGCGAGCGAGTCTCGATCAGGTCAATGACGCCGCGCAGATGTCGTTCCAGATAGTTGCCGGGATTGACCGAGAGCGTGGAGTCGTCGACCGGCGCGCCGTCCGAGATCATCATCATGATCTTGCGCTGCTCCGGCCGGGCCATCAGCCGCTGATGCGCCCACAACAGCGCCTCGCCGTCGATGTTTTCCTTGAGCAGGCCCTCGCGCATCATCAGGCCGAGATTGCGGCGCGCGCGCCGCCACGGCGCATCGGCGGACTTGTAGACAATGTGGCGCAGATCGTTGAGGCGGCCGGGATTGGCGGGCTTGCCATCCTTCAGCCACTTCTCGCGCGCCTGCCCGCCCTTCCAAGCGCGGGTGGTGAAGCCGAGGATTTCCACCGAAACGCCGCAGCGCTCCAGCGTGCGCGCCAGAATATCAGCGCAGGTTGCGGCAACCGTGATCGGACGGCCGCGCATCGAGCCGGAATTGTCGAGCACCAGCGTCACCACCGTGTCGCGGAATTTGGTGTCGCGCTCCTGCTTGAAGGACAGCGCCTGCATCGGATCGATCACCACGCGCACCAGACGCGCCGGATCGAGATAGCCTTCCTCCAGATCGAAGTCCCACGAACGGTTCTGCTGCGCCATCAGGCGGCGCTGGAGGCGGTTGGCAAGCCGGCCGACCACGCCCTGCAGATTGGCGAGCTGCTTGTCGAGGAAAGCGCGCAGGCGATCGAGCTCTTCTTCCTCGCACAGTTCCTCGGCCCCGACGGTCTCGTCGAACTGGGTCGTATAGACCTTGTAGTCCATCTCCTTCGCCAGATTGGAGAAGGGATTTTCGCCGCGCCGCGCCTCGCCGGGATTGTCGGCATCGGCGTCGTCATCATCGGAAAGGTCTTCCGACATGGCGTCGTCAGCTTCCGCCTCGGCCTGTGAATCATCGTCCTCGGAGGCAGCCGCTTCCTCGGCCTGCGCATCCTCGGAACCGGAATCCTCCTCGCCGCCATCCTCGGAATCGTCGCCGCCCTGCGGCTCCTCTTCCTGATCGTCCTCGGAGTCCTCGGTCTCTTCTTCTTCCTCGAACTCCTCGGCCATGTTCATGGAGGCGAGCATGTCGCGCACGATGCGGCCGAAAGCCTGCTGGTCCTCCAGCTTGCCGTCCAGCCCGTCAATCTCGGCGCTGGCCTTTTCCTCGATCCAGCCGCGCCACAGATCGACCAGGCGTTCGGCGCTCGGCGGCACCTTCTGGCCGGTCAGGCGTTCGCGCACCAGCAATGCGACGGCTTCCTCAAGCGGCGCCTCTTCCCGGTCGCGCACCTCGGCCAGATTGGCCTTGGCGTATTTGTCTTCCAGCATGGCGTCGAGATTGCCGGCAACGCCTGCCATGGCGCGCGCGCCGATCGCCTCGACACGCGCCTGCTCGACCGCATCATAGATGGCGCGAGCTTGCTTGCCCTCGGGCGCCAGCCTTGTGTGGATGCGCTGATCGTGACAGGCGCGCCGCAGAGCCATGGAATCGCCGATGCCACGGGTGACCGCGATGTCGGCCAGCGTCGGCTTCTTCGGCAGTTCGGGAAGCCTTGCCCGGTTGCCGGCCATCGCCGGCTTGTCCTTGGCAAAGGAGATTTCCATTTCCCTGTCATTGGAAATGGCGCGCATGCAAACCGTCATGGCGCGCTTGAAACCATCGGTCTCAGCGCCTGACTTCGGTTTGTTTCGTGTGTTGTCGCCGGGGCCTGCCATGATCCTGTCGCCTGTCAGCGCGAGCGGCCGTCAACCTGATGCGGCTGAAGCGCATCGAGGTCGACACCGTCGAGGCAGCGGACATTGACCGCCACCATCTTCCTGCCATCCGGCATCTGACCGCGCGCAAAGGATTCCATGCCGCAGGCGTTACAGAACAGATGCTCGATTGTCTTCGAATTGAACCGGTATTCGGTGAGATCAGCCGCACCGCTTTCCAGCGAGAAGCTGTCGGCCGGCGTGAAGGCCAGGATGCTGCCCCGTTTGGAGCAGTAGGAGCAATTGCAGGTGATGGGGCTCGACAGGTCGATTTCGACGCTGAACCGCACCTTACCGCAATGGCACCCGCCCTGATAGGTCACGCCGTCCTCCCGATCCTCACCCCAGAACGACGTTCGCCGCGCTCTCCGGCAGATCCTCGCCGAACACGCGCTGGTAGAATTCAGCCACCACCGAACGCTCCAGCTCGTCGCACTTGTTGAGGAAGGTCAGGCGGAAGGCCATGCCCACATCCTCGAAGATCTCGGCGTTTTCGGCCCAGGTGATCACGGTGCGCGGGCTCATGACCGTGGAGAGGTCGCCATTGATGAAGGCCGAGCGCGTCATGTCGGCGACACGCACCATCTTGTTGACGATCTCGCGGCCCTTTTCGTCGCGATAGTGCTTGGCCTTGGCGACGACGATGTTCACCTCGTTGTCGTGCGGCAGATAGTTCAGCGTGGTAACGATGGACCAGCGGTCCATCTGCGCCTGGTTGATCTGCTGGGTGCCGTGATAGAGACCCGTGGTGTCGCCCAGACCAACCGTGTTGGCCGTTGCAAACAGGCGGAAAGCGGCGTGCGGACGGATGACGCGGCTCTGGTCCAGCAGGGTCAGGCGGCCGGACGATTCCAGCACGCGCTGGATCACGAACATCACGTCGGGACGGCCGGCATCATATTCGTCGAAGCAGAGCGCCACATTGCGCTGATAGGCCCAGGGCAGGATGCCGTCCCGGAATTCCGTGACCTGCTTGCCGTCCTGCAGGACGATGGCGTCCTTGCCGACCAGATCGATACGGCTGACATGGCTGTCGAGGTTGACACGCACGCAGGGCCAGTTGAGGCGGGCTGCGACCTGCTCGATATGGGTCGACTTGCCGGTGCCGTGATAGCCCGAAACCATCACACGGCGGTTGTAGGCAAAGCCTGCCAGAATGGCGAGGGTGGTGTTCCTGTCGAAAAGGTAGTCGGGATCGACTTCCGGTACATGTTCGCTCGTCTCGGCATAGGCCGGCACGACCATTTTCGATTCAAAACCGAAAGTGTCCTTCACCGAAACCGTCGTATCCGGCAGGTTGGCGATGTCTCGATCCACCTTGTTCATGATGCTTCCAACGTCTCCGCAGGCGAAAAAACTATATTTCGCCGGTTATGATGGTTTGTCCGGGGCGGTCTTAAAGCCTTTTCCGGCCGGATGAAAGTTGGAAAAGCGCTCTGGCCCTGTCACTTATCAGCACAGGCCTGCCTGCTTGAGCACCCGGTAAGCCTGCAAAACATCCCTGAACCTGTCTTCCGATCCCCGGTCGCCGCCGTTCGCGTCGGGGTGATGGCGTTTGACCAGTTCCTTGTAGCGGGTCTTGATGTCCGTGGCGGTCGCCTGCGGCGTCAGCCCCAGAGTCTCCAGCGCCTTGGTTTCCAGCGGCCGCGCCTTGCGCTGACGCGGCGGATTGTTCGGATCGGTCCCGAACATGTTGAAGGGGTCGCGCACGCGGTTGTAATAGCCGGCGCGGCCTGAGCGGGCCTGCGCGAAATCCGGCGCCGAACGGGCCGAGCTGTTGACGCCCATCTTCCATGTCGGGCGATGGCCGGTCATCGCTTCCTTCTGGAAACGGGCGACCTCGGAGTCCGACACGCCGGAAAAATAGTTGAAGCCCTTGTTGTACTCGCGCACATGATCGAAGCAGAAGCGGAAATACTCGCCTTCGCGCATCCGCCCCACCGGCGCGCGATGGGTGCCGGGCTCGCAGCAGCCGTCCCACTGGCACACGGGCGCCGTGGTCTTGGCCTCCGCATCCTTCTCGCGGCGGATGCGAATCTTGTCGAAATATTTGGGATACGCTTTCATTTGACCGTTCTATGGGGCCTTCGCCGCCGCGAAACAAGAATTGACATTTACGCTTTCGTGTCCCTAACCCGTCGAGAGGGCTGATCACGCGCGATTTTGCGCATTCTGTGGCAATGATGTCCGCGATGGAAATTCCCGCGGCGGGCAGCCATATCCCGGAAAGCAGAGCCCATATGGTAAGGAGCCGCGTGGATGTCCAGACAGGATCGGATCGAGAAGAAGCTGACGGGCGCTTTCGCGCCCGAGCGGCTTGTCGTCATCAACGAAAGCCATCTCCATGCCGGTCATCACCACCATGATTCCGACCATCATGCCACCTTCGACGGCACCGGCGAAACCCATTTTCGCGTGCGCATCGTTTCTCCCGCCTTCGCCGGCATGAACCGGATCGAACGCCACCGGGCCGTCAACGAGGCGCTGGCCGACGAGATCGCCGGCGGCCTCCATGCGCTGGCCGTGGAACCTGCGGCACCGGGCGAAAAAACCCGCTGGTAGCTTGCCCGGAAACTATGGCGTTCCGAGCGCCTCCAGCGCTGCTTCCACCCTTGTCCGGGCCTCGCCCGAAATCGGAAGGATCGGGCGCGGCGGTGCCAGGCTATAAAGCCCGATGCTGTCGGCCACCGCATACATGACGCGAAAGCTGCCGAATTCCTGAAACAGCGCCCATAGCGGCCGGAACCTTGCATCGATCCGGCGAACTTCGGCCTCATCCTGCGCCTGAGCCGCACGCATCAGCGCCAGTGCAGGTGCAGGCAGCAGCCCGGCAATGACACTGAACCATGCGTCACAGCCTGCAAGCATAGCATCGGCGGCACCCCAGTCCCCGCTGTAACCGATCGTGAAATCCTGCGGCAGGCGGGCCCGCAGGCGCACCAGCTCTCCGGCAAAACCGCCGTCGGCCGGCAAGGGCATCTTGACGGCCACGATGTGCGGCACCTTCGCCAGCCGGGCGATGAGGTCTTCGCTGAAGGTGAATTTCGTGGTGCCGGGATTGTTGTAGATGCACAGGGGCAGTTCGCCGGCCTCCGCCACCGCCACCACGTGCTGAAAAACCTCTTCCTCCGTCAGCGGCGTGTAGGACATGGGCGCGACCAGCAACCCGTCGGCGCCCGCTTTGCGGGCATCCATTGCCAGCGCCTGCGCGTCGTCGGTCCGCAGCGCACCCACCCCGACAAAAAGAGGACGCTTGCCACCCAGACATTCGACCGCGACACGAACCGCGCGCTGCCGCTCTGAAGGCGTGAGATAGGCATAGCCGCCCGTGCTGCCGAGCAGCCCGATCGAATCCGCTTCCGTGGCCGCGATGCGCCCGATGAGGGCGGCAAGCAGCTTCTCCTGCACGTGCCCCTGCGCATCGGCCGGCGTGGGCGGAAAAGCCGAAAGTCCGTCAAACAATCCCAAAGCACACTCCCATGGCCATCCGGCCGGATGCTACAGGCGCGCGTCCCTCATGTCCGCAAGCCTGCGGCACTGAACCGTTGGTGCAGCGGCCAATTCTACTGGCGGACCTACTGGCGGGGTGGGAGAGCAGGCGGAACGGCGATCAGAGCCTGCGCTTCATCAACCGGCCTGATCCTGAGCCGCGCGATGCGGTTCTTGTCGCGTTTCATCACCACGAAGCGCTTGCCGTGGAAGGTGAAGGCCTGCTTCTCTTCCGGAATCGACTGCGTTTCGTGGATGACGAGCCCGGCGATGGTCGTCGCCTCCTCATCGGGAAGGTCCCAGTCGAGCGCGCGGTTGAGATCGCGGATCGGCACGGTGCCGTCCACCACCACCGAGCCGTCGGCTTCCTTCTTGACGCCGGCCAGATCGATGTCGGTTTCATCCGCGATCTCGCCGACGATCTCCTCGATGATGTCGCCCAGCGTCACCAGTCCCTCGACCTCGCCATACTCGTCCACCACGATGGCGAAATGCGCCTTGCGGCGCAGAAAGGCGTTGAGCTGCTCCTGCAAGGTCGTGGTGTCGGGAACGAACCACGGCTTTTCGGCGAACTTCATGAGGTCGACGCGCGCAAGGTCGTTGCCCGCCTCGTCGAGCGCGCGCAACACGTCCTTGGCGTGCAGCACGCCAACGATATTATCCAGCGAACCGCGCCATAAGGGCATGCGCGTATTCTGGCTCTGCAGGATTTCCCGCACGATCACCTCGGGCGTGTTGTCCGCATTGAGCGAGCGCATATTCATGCGGTGGACCATCACGTCCGAGACTTCGAGTTCATCCAGTTCGAAGCGTTCGCCCAGCCACTGCCGGTCGGAGCGCGTTCCGTTGCCGCGCTGCAGTTCCTCGCCGCCATTATCTCCGGCGCGGACATAGCCCATGGCTTCAGCCAGCCTGTGGCGCAGCAGAAGTGCCGCGGCACCAAGCACCGCCAGCACAAGGGCAACGATCCAGCCGGCCTGCATCATCCGGGGTGGTTCTCCTTCAGGAAGGCCAGCACCTCCGAAGTCGGCACATCACGTGCGATGAAGGACTGGCCGATGCCGCGGGTGAGAATAAAGGTGAGCGCACCGCGGCTGACCTTCTTGTCCTGCGCGATGAAGGAAAGCAGGGCCTCCGCATCCGGCAGGCCGCCCGGAACGTCGGCCATGCGCCATGGCAGGCCGACAGCATTCAGATGCGCCTCGACGCGCGCCGCGTCGTCGGGGCTGGCAAGGTTCATGCGCGCCGAGAACCGATGCGCCAGCGCCATGCCGATGGCGACGCCTTCGCCATGCACGAGACGGGCGCCGTCATAGGCGACCGCCGCCTCCAGCGCATGACCAAAGGTGTGGCCGAGATTGAGCAGCGCCCGATCGCCGGTCTCGAACTCGTCGCGCGCCACCACGTCGGCCTTGGCACTGCAGGATTGCGCGATCGCCTCGATGCGGGCCGGCCCGCCTGCAAAAACCTCCTGCCAGTTCTTCTCCAGCCAGGCGAAGAAATCAGGCCTGTCGATCAGTCCGTATTTGGCGACCTCGGCATAGCCGGCACGGAACTCGCGCACCGGCAGCGTGTCGAGCACGGCGGTATCGGCCAGCACCAGCTTCGGCTGATGAAAGACACCGATGAGGTTCTTGCCGCGCGCACTGTTGATACCGGTCTTGCCGCCGACGGAAGAGTCGACCTGCGCCAGCAGCGAGGTTGGCATCTGCACGAAATGCATGCCGCGCCGCACGATGCCGGCCGCAAAGCCGGAAAGGTCGCCGATAACGCCGCCGCCGAAAGCGATCACCGCATCGCCGCGCTCCAGCCTTGCGGCCAGAACCGCATCGACGACTTCCTGAAGCGCCGTAAAATTCTTGGTCTTTTCGCCGGCCGGCAGCACCACGGAGGAAGACGCGATACCGCCTTCATCGAGACCCGCCTTCAGCGTTTCGAGATGGGTGGCCGCGACATTCTCGTCGGTGACGATGGCGACGCGAACGCCCGGAAGCCGCCTGCCGATCTCTTCGCCGGCACGCGCGATCAGCCCCGGCCCGATCAATATGTCATAGGCCCGCTCGCCAAGCCCGACCTCGACCTTTACGTCTTCGCTCACTTGTTCACCTCGCCGGAAAGTTCCATATGGCGGCTGATCGCCTCGATCACCTCGGCGGCGATCACCTCCTTGGTCTCGTCGCGCGTCACCACCGTCGCGTCGGCCAGGGCATAGACCGGATAGCGCTCATCCATCAGCCGGCGAAGAACGCCGCGCGGATCGGGATCGCGCAGGAGCGGCCGGTTCTGCTTCTTCGCCACCCGCTCCATGAGCAGATCCAGATCGGCTTTGAGCCAGACCGACACGCCATGGCTGGCGATGGCCGCGCGCGTCTGCTCGTTCATATAGGCGCCGCCGCCGGTTGACAGCACCTTCGGCCCCCCTTCGAGAATGCGGGCAATGACGCGCTGTTCAAGCGCCCTGAACTCGGGCTCGCCATAGGCTTCGAACAGTTCCGGGATGGTCATGCGCGACACATCCTCGATTTCGAGATCGCTGTCGACGAAAGGCAGTCCGAGCGCCGCCGCCACCTTGCGCCCGATCGAGGTCTTGCCGGCCCCCATCAAGCCGACAAGCACGACGCAGCGTTTGCCCAGCCTGTCGAGGAGGGCGGCGCGGCCATGCTGCAATTCGGGTGCCTGCTGTTGGGTCATCGTGGCGTATCCACATGAAAAGGCGTGTTGCGTCAAGCAGCGGTGCCATCTGCATGCCCTTGAAATGGCCGCAACACCACCTCATAAGGAAACAAATCCGGGCCGGCGAGAAAGAACCAGCGAAAATTCATGCCGACACTCTTCCGCTTCATTGTCACGCTCGCCGTTCTGGCCGGCATCGTTTACGGCGCCATGGTGGCACTGGTGATGTTCGTGGAGCCGAAGCAGGCGGAGCTCAGCGTGCGCATTCCGGCCGAAAAGCTGAACCCGCAAAAGCCATGAAGGATGCGGCCCGCATCGAGGCTTTTCTCGAAATGATGAGCGCCGAACGCGGCGCGGCGCTGAACACGCTGGAGTCCTACCGCCGCGACCTCGAAGATGCTTCCGAGATCATTACAACCGGGCTGGCGCAGGCCGACACGGCAGCCTTGCGCAGCTATCTGGACGGCGTTGCCGCGCGCGGCTTCGCGGCCTCCTCCCAGGCCCGAAGGCTTTCGGCGCTGCGCCAGTTCTTCGCCTTTCTCTATGCCGAAGGTCTGCGCGATGACGACCCCACCGGCACGCTGGACAGCCCGAAGAAAGCGGCCACGCTGCCGAAGATCATGAGCGAGGCCGAGACCGGCCGCCTGCTCGACCGCGCCGCGCTGGAAGCTGCCGATCCGGCACTCGCCGGCGGCGACGCGGTTGCCGCCCTGGGCGCCGATGGCGACGCGGTTACCCCTTTGCGCGCCGGTGGCGACGCGGTTGCCGCCCTGCGCCTGCATGCGCTGGTCGAGGTGCTTTATGCGACGGGCCTGCGCGTGAGCGAGCTGGTCGGTCTGCCGGTTGCGGTGGCCTTGCGGGACGAGCGCTTCTTCGTGGTCCGGGGCAAGGGCAACAAGGAACGCATGGTGCCGCTTTCACCCAAGGCGCGGGCGGCCATGCAGGCATGGCTCGCCGCACGCAACAAAATTCCGGCCTTCGCTGAAAACCCGTTCCTGTTCCCGGCGGCATCCGAAAGCGGCTATCTGGCCCGGCAGGTCTTCGCCCGCGATCTCAAGGCGCTGGCCGCCCGGGCCGGCATTTCAGCCGAAAAAATATCGCCTCACGTGCTTCGCCATGCTTTCGCCAGCCATCTGCTTCAGAACGGTGCGGATCTGAGAGCTGTCCAGCAGCTTCTCGGCCATGCAGACATCTCCACCACCCAGATTTACACCCATGTTCTGGAAGAGCGGCTTATGCGCCTTGTCAATGACCACCATCCGCTTGCCGACTAGGCCTCATATCGTTATGTGAGGGCGACATTTCGCGTCTGATAACCTTCTGTTCAGGGTTGCGCAGGCATCAATCAACGCCATTTCCGGCGCACTGGTCCGATCACGAATGTACAATTATCTCGACTTCGAAAAACCGGTTGCCGATCTCGAAGGCAAGATCCTGGAACTGAAAAAGCTCGCTGAAGGCGGCGAGTCCGTGGATGTTGCCGATGAGATCGCACGGCTTGAAAAGCGCTCCCGCGACGCGCTGCGCGACCTCTACAAGGCCCTGACGCCATGGCAGAAGGTGCAGGTGGCGCGCCATCCCGACCGTCCGCACTGTCTGGAGTATGTGCGCGGCCTGTTCACCGACTTCACCCCGCTGGCTGGCGACCGCACTTTCGGCGAGGATCAGGCGCTGATCGGTGGCTTCGCCCGTTTTCGCGGCGAGCCGGTGGCGATCCTCGGTCAGGAAAAAGGCTCCGATACGACCAGCCGCCTGAAGCACAATTTCGGCTCCGCACGTCCTGAAGGCTACCGCAAGGCGGTGCGCATCATGGAGCTTGCCGACCGTTTCGGCATTCCCGTCATTTCTTTGGTCGATACGGCGGGCGCCTATCCCGGCGTTGGCGCCGAGGAACGCGGCCAGGCCGAAGCCATCGCCCGTTCGACCTCGACCGGCCTTGGCCTCAAGGTGCCGTCCATCTCCATCATCATCGGCGAGGGCGGATCGGGCGGTGCGATCGCCATCGCGACGGCCAACCGGGTCTACATGCTGGAACACGCCATCTATTCGGTGATCTCGCCGGAGGGTGCCGCCTCGATCCTGTGGCGCGACACGACGCGCTCGAAGGATGCGGCGACCAACATGAAGATAACCGCGCAGGATCTGCTCAATCTCAGGATCATCGATGCGGTGATTCCCGAGCCTCTGGGCGGAGCCCATCGCGGCCCCGAAGCCGTCATCAGCGCCACCGGCGACCTGATCGCGCGCACCATGAAGGAATTCGGCGAAGGAAACGTCGATTTCCGCGAGCAGCGTCGCGAAAAATATCTCGCAATGGGCCGCAACCTCTGATCGTTGCGGCTGCCACCGCATTTTCGCCATAAAGATGCCGCCGCATCCCGCAATAACGCAACCGTGAAGGCTGTTGCGTGCATGAGGAGTGCGGTGGTGGCTTGTGGTAAGGATTTCGCAAGGTTAACGAGTTTATAGCAAATTGAGGAAAAGGCCCGCGATCTGCATATCGCAGGGGCCATTTCCGGTGGAATTGAGCGGCCATGCCATTCGTGAGAGAATGGCGCGAAATGTTCTCTTCCGCCTGTATCGACGTTCAGGCCGCCGGAAGGCGGGCCAATGCAGAAAGACGAAGAGCGTGTCCATGCTGACCAGATTCGCCAGGGCCGGACTTCTCATCGGCGCCATTGGAGGCGCCATAGCGCTTGCCGGCTGTACCGATTCCTCCATCGGTGACTTCGCGCCCCAGCACGCCAACCGCCAGCTTCCGCCCAAGATCCAGCAGGCCATGAAGGCCAAGGGCATGAACAAGACCGCGCCGGTCATGGCCCGCGTCTTCAAGGAAGAAGGCAAGCTGGAGATCTGGAAGCAGAAGACCAACGGCCGCTACGACCTGATCGCCAGCTATGACATCTGCAAATGGTCTGGCAAGCTCGGGCCGAAGTTCACCGAGGGCGACCGTCAGGCGCCGGAAGGCTTCTACACGGTGCGGCCGTCGCAGATGAAGCCGAACTCGCAATATCATCTTGCTTTCAACATCGGCTACCCGAACAGCTATGACCGCGCCAACGGGCGTACCGGGTCCAACCTGATGGTCCATGGCGCCTGCTCCTCGGCCGGCTGCTATTCGATGACCGACCAGCAGATCGAGGAGATCTACGCCTTCGGTCGTGACGCCTTCCAGGGCGGCCAGACCGAGTTTCAGGTGCAGGCCTTCCCCTTCCGCATGACCGCCGCCAACATGGCCCGCTACCGCAACGACCCGAACTACGAGTTCTGGAAGATGCTGAAGGTCGGCTACGATCATTTTGAGCTGACCAAGGTGCCGCCGAAGGTGGACGTGTGCGAGCGGCGCTATGTGTTCAACCAGATTCCGGTCGACGGCCAGCCCTTCAACCCGACCGGCGCCTGCCCGGCCAGCTCGCAGCCCGATTCGCTGAAGGTCGCCTATACCAGCTACCAGAGCACCTATGAGGCAGCCTTCAACAGCGCACTGAAATCCTCCACCCCCGCGCCGAAGCCGACCATCGCCGGCCTCAAGGAAGCCCATATCGTCTCGGAATGGACGCGCAAGCGCGCCCGCGGCGAACGCGTGCCGGTCGAGCCGCCATCCCTGAACGCTGATGGGACCATTACCCAGACCGAGCGCATGGGCCGCATCGATTCGGCGGAAGGCCGCCGCATGGCCGCCATCGACGCCGAGCAGGACGCGAAGAAGAAGGCTGCCGAAGAGAAGGCAAGGGCCGTCGCCGCTGCGAAGGCGGCCGCCGAAGCGCAGAAGGTGGAAACCGCCGCGGCCGCGAAAGCTGCTGAAATTGCAGCGCAGACGCCGCAACAGGCGCTGGAGATTCAGGCGGCTCAGTCCGGCGCTCCCGCTAACGACGGCGCCGCCGCGAAGCTGAAGAAGCGCCTGCTTGGCATGTTCGGCGGCTGATGGCGTCTTGGCCGACAGTACGGATGTCTATGACCTGAAAGGTCTCAACTGTCCCCTGCCGGTGCTGAAGGCGCGCAAGCGCCTTCAGGGTCTGCCAGCCGGAGCGCGCCTGTGGCTGGAAACCACCGACCCGCTGGCCGTTCTCGATATTCCCGCTTTCTGCAACGAAGCAGGCCACATTGTCATCGAAACCGCCGCAATTGACGGCGGCCATCGCTTCCTCATCGAGCGTGGCAGATAGCCGAGCGCCAACCTAAAAACAGAAGCCTGAAAAATCATGCTAAAACAATAGCTTGAAGGCTCAAGACATCTCGCGGATTGGAATGCGGCGCGTCAGGTGCCGGGTATTGCCAGCGGATTGTCTTCGAGTGCCGCACGGTCCGGCATGTCGATCTGCGGCGTGTTGGTGATCGCCGCGAACAGGCGCTTCACATAATCGCCCGGCATGTCGAGCGTGATCAGCACCAGCCGCGTCCCGCGCCTGTCGTCGGGCCAGGCTGGCAGGCGTGCCGGCGGATGCAGGATCTTCTGCACGCCGTGTACCACCAGCGGCCGCGACGGATCCTCGGCCAGTTCCACGATGCCCTTCATGCGCAGAAGGTTCTCGCCATGGCCTGAGCGCAGAAGATCGAGGAACATCTCGATGGCAGCGAACGGCACCGGCCCGTCATGAACCAGCGTGTCAGTGCGGATACGCGAATCATGATGGTGATGCGCATGGCCGTGCTCGCCATCATCATGATGATGGTGACCATGATCGTGATGATCATGTCCCGCCTCGCCCAGCCAGCGGCGCACATCGGCGATCTTGGTTTCGGGGTCGTAGAGGCCGCAGCCGAACAGCTCCGCAAGCCCTGCATTGCGGACGTCGAGGATTGGCGCGGAGGGATTGAGGCGGCCGAGCCGCGCCAGAAGCCCCGCCGGCACCGCCTCGTCCGGCACCATATCCAGTTTCGACACGATGATGCGGTCGGCGACCGCCGCCTGCTTCACCGCTTCCATATGGGCGTCCAGCGTGGCCGCGCCGTTGACCGCATCGACCAGCGTCAGCACGCCGTCCAGCCGGAAGGCCTGAACGAGCACCGGATGCGCCATGATCGACTGGAGCACGGGCGCCGGATCGGCAAGGCCGGTCGTCTCGATGACGACGCGCGACAGCGACGCGATGCGGCCGGTCTGCACCCGGTCGACCAGTTCGGCCAGCGTGTCGACCAGCTCGCCGCGCACCGTGCAGCACAGGCAGCCGTCCGACAATTCGATGATGCCGTCGGATGCCTGCTCGACCAGAAGATGGTCGATGGCGACGTCACCGAATTCGTTGATGATGACAGCGGTGTCTTTCAGCTCGGGGTTCTTCAGCAGACGATTGAGCAATGTCGTCTTGCCGGAGCCGAGAAAGCCGGTGAGCACCGTGACCGGAATGGGAAAGCCGGACATGAACACGCGATCAGCCGCCCTGCGCCGAGGTAGCGAATGTCGGCGGCGGCAGGTCCGGACGCCAGCCCGGCACCGGCACGTCGGCAAATTCCGCACGACCGATCATGGCTTTCGGCACCGGCCCGGTTGCCCCGCCCAGATCCACCACCACCAGCTTCGGATCGGTGAGCTTTTGCTGGTAGATCGATTTCGGCCCTTCTTCCTTCGGCCCGGTGGAGGCCTCCGACTGGGCGTTCGCCTCGGCCGGCTTGCACACCACGGGGCGCAGATTGGTCGATGTCTGCGTGTCGCCATAAGGCGCGAGCGTCGCGATCGTGGTGGTTCCCTGCGCCGGCGTGGCAAAGCCGATGTCGAGCAGCTTGGCGACCGCTTCGGCGCGCGTCAGCCCATTCTTTTCACCAAGCACCACAGCCGCCAGCGTGCGGCCGTTGCGGGTGGCGGTGCCGACCAGATTGAAACCCGATTCGCAGACAAAGCCCGTCTTCATGCCATCCGCGCCCGGATAACGGCCGACCAGAAGGTTGTAATTGGGAATTTTGGTCTTGCCGAAGGCCAGTCCCTCGATGCTGTACCAGGAATTGTACTGCGGGAAATCACGGCGCAGGGCCGCCACAAGCAAGGCCATGTCACGCGCGGTCGTATATTGCTCGGGCGAGAACAGGCCGTTGGGGTTGACGAAATGCGTGCCGGTCATGCCCAGACGGGCGGCTTCGGCATTCATGCGCTTTGCAAAGTCCGCCTGCGTGCCGCCGATATTCTCGCCGATGGCCATGGCGACATCGTTGGCCGACTTGATCATCATCATCTTCAGCGCATTGTCGAGCCGCATCACCTGCCCGGTCTTGAAGCCCATCTTGCTGGGCGGCTGGTTGACGGCATTGCGCGTCATCCGGATCGGCGAATCGAGCGCCGCCTCTCCCGCCTCGATAGCACGGAAGGCGACATAGGCGGTCATCATCTTGGTCAGCGAAGCCGGGTACCAGCGCTTGAACGCATCCTCATGCGAAATGATCCTGCCGGTGTTCAGCTCGAAAAGAAGCGTCGGGCTCGCGGCGGCAGTCATCGACGAGGCGGCAAGCCCGATTGCGCCAAAAAGCGCCAGTTTCACGAAACGCGTGGGTATCATCTCTATCCGAATATCCTGTACCGCAGCCAGTCTGGCTCCAGAGGAACCGCAAACAGGTCCGCAAACAATGGCGACAGCGCTCTTCCCCGGCCGCTTCAGCCGGTGCTATTTAACCTATATGACATCAACATGGCAAAAGGCAGATGTTCATCATGCCCGTGCCACATGTCCATCTGGAGCAGATATCCGTCATGCCAATTCTGAACCGCGCCGCCGAAATGCAGGAAGAGGTCGCCGGCTGGCGCCGCCATCTGCACAGCAACCCCGAAATCGGCTTCGACGTGCTAGCCACCGCGGATTTCGTCGCCGGCAAGCTGCGCGCCTTCGGCTGCGACGAGGTGGTGACCGGGATCGGCCGCACCGGCCTTGTCGGCGTCATACGCGGCAAGCTGGGCGATGGCCGCGTCGTCGGCCTGCGTGCCGACATGGACGCCTTGCCGATCACCGAGATCACCGGCAAGCCTTACGCCTCGACCCATGAAGGGCGGATGCACGCCTGCGGCCATGACGGCCACACCGCCATGCTGCTGGGTGCTGCCGCCTATCTGGCCGAGACCCGCAACTTCGCCGGCACCGTCGTCGTCATCTTCCAGCCGGCCGAGGAATCCGGCGGCGGCGGCCGCGAGATGGTCAGGGACGGCCTCATGGATCGTTTCGGCATCGAACAGGTGTTCGGCATGCACAATCTGCCGGGCCTGCCCGTCGGCCGGTTTTCGATCCGGCAGGGGCCGATCCTTGCCGCCACCGCCGAATTCGACATCAGGGTTTCGGGCCGCGGCGGGCACGCGGCCATGCCGCACCGTTCCAACGACCCCATCGTCGCCGCCAGCCATCTGGTTGCCGCCACCCAGTCGATCGTCGGGCGCAATGTCGACCCGCTGGAAGCGGGCGTGGTGTCGATCACGAAATTCCATGCCGGCGATGCCCACAACATCATTCCGGAAAAGGTCGCGCTCGCCGGCACCGTGCGCACGCTGAAGGGCGAGACCGCAACGCTGGTCGAGCAGCGTCTGCAAGCTGTCTGCAATGGAATTGCCGCAACCTTCGGCGTCGAGATCGAGCTGGATTTCCGACAGAACTATCCGGTGACCTTCAACCATGCGCAGGAAACGGATTTCGCCGGCACGGTCGCCATCGGTGTTGCCGGCGAAAGCCAGGTCGACCGCGCCATGCAGCCGCTGATGGCGGGCGAGGATTTTTCCTACATGCTGGAAGCGCGTCCCGGCGCCTTCATCTTCATCGGCAATGGCGACAGCGCCGGCCTTCACCACCCTGCCTATGATTTCAATGACGAAGCCATTCCCTATGGCGTCAGTTACTGGGTGAAGCTGGCCGAACAGGCCCTCGCCGGCTGAAACCGGAGGCTTCGCGCATTTTTGCAGGCCGGCGCGGCTTTTTTGAAGGCTTCCAGCCTTGGCGAGCCGGCCTGAAACCGTTATGTGTCTGCGCCAGTGGTCCCGTAGCTCAGTAGGATAGAGCGGCAGATTCCTAATCTGTAGGTCGCAGGTTCGATTCCTGCCGGGATCACCACCTCATCAGCCCCGATGCCCTGAACTGTTTGCGTTCGGCATGCGTATCGGCGCGCAACCAGAAGGCCGGTTCCGGTGCGAACCGATAAGGAAAGCCAGAACCGCAATGTCGAACCAAACCCTGCCGCAAAAGCACTGGTCGGTCGTGGAATATCTCCATGAGACCGTGAAAAATCCCAACATCCACATTCGCGGCCGCAACAGCTATTATAGCAACGCGTGGACCGGCTCCTTCGAGGACAGCGTGGTGCGCTATCTCTATGGCGACGCCTACAGCCTGAGCGCGTGGGAGCCACAGTGGGAAATCGACCAGCTCCATATCGGCGATTATGTGTGCATCGGGGCCGAGGCCGTCATCCTTATGGGCGGCAACCATACCCACCGCACCGACTGGTTCAGCCTTTATCCCTTCGCTGATATCATTCTCGACGCCTACAAGGCAAAAGGTGACACCATCATTGCAGACGGTGCCTGGATCGGTATGCGCGCCATGATCATGCCGGGCCTCACCATTGGTGAAGGCGCCATCGTCGCTTCCGGCGCGATGGTGACGAAGGACGTGGCGCCCTACACCATCGTTGCCGGCAATCCGGCCACGCCCGTGCGCCGGCGTTTCCCGGATGCGACCACCGATGCCCTGCTGGCGCTCGGCATCTACACATGGGAGCGCGAAAAATTCGATGCCCTGCGACCGGTTCTGTGCGCGGACGACATCGACGCGCTGGTCAGGGCTGCCGCCGACTACGACGCCGGCAAAGCCTGAACCTCATCACGCCTGAACTGCCACGGCGGTTCAGGCGTGCAACGCCAGACCGAGCGCCTTGAGTGCTGCTTCCTGGAAAGCCTCGCCCTGCGTGGGATGCGCGTGGATGGTGCCGGCGATGTCTTCCAGCCGCGCGCCCATTTCCAGCGCGAGGCCGAAGGCCGCCGAGAGTTCCGACACGCCCTGCCCCACCGCCTGAATGCCCAGAACCAGATGATTGTCGGCACGCGCCACGACGCGCACGAAACCATCCTCGCCCTGCCGCGTCATGGCGCGGCCATTGGCCGAGAACGGGAACTGGCCGATCTTGATCTCGCCCTGCGCCTTTGCCTCATCCGGGGACAGGCCAGCCATTACCAGCTCCGGATCTGTGAAGCAGATGGCGGGAATGGCGCGCTTGTCCCAGCTGCGCCGGTGGCCGGCCACGATCTCGGCAACCATCTCGCCCTGTGCCATGGCCCGGTGCGCCAGCATGGGTTCGCCGGTGACATCGCCGATGGCATAGATGCCGCGCATGGAGGTGCGGCAGCGGTCGTCGATGCGGATGAAGCGGCCGTTCATGTCGAGGTCGATCTCCTCAAGGCCCCAGCCTTCCGTTACCGGCCTGCGCCCGACGGTGACGAGCACCTTGTCGGCAGCGATCTTCCTGTCCTTGCCCTCGGCGGTCTCCACCAGCAGTGCATCGCCCTTCGAAGACATTCCCTTGGCCTTCGCGCCGACCAGAACGTCGATGCCAAGGGCAGCAAGCCGTTTGGAGACCGGCCGCACCAGCTCGGCATCATACTGGGCAAGGATGCGCGGCAGCGCCTCCACGATGGTGACCTTCGCCCCCAGCTTCGCGAAGGCAGTTCCAAGTTCCAGCCCGATATAGCCGCCGCCGACGACCGCCAGCTTCTGCGGCACGTTCCTCAGCGACAAAGCCTCCGTAGACGAAATCACCTGCCCCCCGAATGGCAGCGAAGGCAGTTCGACCGGCGCCGAGCCGGTGGCGATGACGACATTTTCCGCGCGGATGATCTGCTGGCCAATCTCCGTCTCGACCTCGACCGTCTTGCCGTCGCGGAAGCGGGCGCGCCCCTGCACATATTTAACCCGGGCTTTCTTCAGCAGCCCGGCAACGCCACTGTTAAGCCGACCAACTATATTATCCTTCCAGCCGATCGTGCGGCCGAAATCGAGCGCCGGCTCCTTCACGGAAATGCCAAGCGGATCATCAGAGCCCGCCCACAGCTTTGCCTTCTCGAACTCTTCGGCAGCATGAATCAGCGCTTTTGAGGGGATGCAGCCGACGTTGAGGCAGGTTCCGCCGGGTTTTGCGACCTCGACGATCACCGTATCGATGCCAAGCTGGCCGGCCCGGATGGCGCAGACATAGCCGCCCGGACCGGCTCCGATAACCAGAAGCTTGCAGGAAATATCCTTCATTTCGCGCCGCCCTTCATAATTTTTATTAGCCGGCTTTTTAAAGCGATTTTCACGATCATCCCTCCACGAAAATCATGGCGGGTGTTTCGAGCAGCGCCTTGATGCGCTGGACAAAAACCGCGGCATCCCAGCCATCGATGACCCGGTGGTCGAAGGAAGACGACAGGTTCATCATCTTGCGCGGCACGAACTGCGATCCGTCCCACATCGGGCGGACCGTCATCTTGTTGACGCCGATGATGGCCACTTCGGGATAGTTGATCACCGGCGTCGTCACCACGCCGCCCATGGCACCGAGCGAGGTGATGGTGATGGTGGAGCCGGAAAGTTCCTCGCGCGTGGCGGTGCCGGATTTCGCCGCCTCGGCCAGACGGTTGAGCTCCGCTCCGCTTTCCCACAGGTCGAGCGCCTCCGCGTGCTTCACCACCGGCACGACGAGGCCATTTGCGGTCTGCGCCGCGATGCCGATATGCACGCCGCCATATTGGCGGATGATGCCGGCATCGTCGTCGTAGAGCGCGTTGAGCTGCGGTTGCTCGGCTATAGCCCTGACCATGGCGCGCATGAGGAAGGGCAGCAGCGTCAGCTTCGGCCGTTCCGTTCCCACGCCGCCGCCCGCGGGCTTCTGCTTGTTGAGGCCGGTGCGCAATTCTTCCAGCGCCGTGACGTCAACCTCTTCCACATAGGTGATGTGGGGGATGCGCGCTTTGGCAAGCTGCATCTTTTCGGCGATCTTGCGCCGCAGCCCGACGACCTTGATCTCGTCGACCTTGGTGTTGCGCGCGAGGCCCGACACCTTGCCGGCCTGAGGCCCGCGCGCGATGAAGGCGCCGAGATCGTCATGGCCGATGCGTCCGGCCGGGCCGCTCCCGGATACCTGCCTGAGATCGATACCAGCTTCCCTGGCGCGCAGACGCACGGCCGGCGAAGCCAGCGGCCTCTCGCCTTCCTTGCGCGGCGCGCCTGTGGAGCCGCGCACGCCTGACGGCCTTGTCGGTGCGGAAGCGGCTTCTTTCCTGCTCTCCACAACAGTGGCGGGCGTCGCCGGTTTTTGCACGGCGACAGCCGGCTGGCGGGGCTGCGCAGGCGCTTCAGGTGCGGCCTGCGGCTTCGCCACGGCGTCGCGCTCGCCACCATCGCTCTGGCCGACATCGCCTTGCCCGACATTGCCTTCACCGGCCACCTTGAGCCGCACGATGGGCGAACCGATGGCGACCGTTTCGCCAATTTCGGCGCCCAGCCACAGAATCTCGCCCTCCACCGGCGACGGGATCTCGACCGTCGCCTTGTCGGTCATGACGGCGGCCAGAACCGCGTCCTCGCGGACCATATCGCCGACCTTGACGTGCCATTCGACCAGTTCGGCCTCGGCAACGCCTTCGCCCACATCCGGGAGCCTGATGACATGCTCGCCCATCTCAAGCCTCCATCGTCTCAATGAGCGCCCGGCCGACTCGCGCCGGTCCGGGGAAGTAATCCCACTCCTGTGCATGCGGATAGGGCGTGTCCCAGCCGGCCACGCGCGCCACCGGCGCCTCCAGCCGATAGAAGCAGTTCTCCTGCACCAGCGTCGTCAGCTCGGCGCCGAAGCCGGAGGTCTGTGTCGCCTCGTGCACGACAACGCAGCGCCCGGTCTTGTTCACCGAGGCAACGATGGTGTCGAGATCGAGCGGCAACAGCGTGCGCAGATCGATGATCTCCGCGTCGATGCCGGTTTCGGCCGCCGCAGCCTCCGCCACATAGACCATGGTGCCATAGGCGAGCACGGTGAGATCGCTTCCTTCGCGGCGGATTTCCGCCTTGCCGAGCGGCACGGTGTAATGCCCGTCCGGAACCTCACCCAGTTCATGCTTCGACCACGGTGTGACCGGACGTTCATGATGCCCGTCGAACGGACCGTTATAGAGCCGCTTGGGCTCAAAAAAGATCACCGGATCGGGATCTTCGATGGCCGCGATCAGCAGGCCCTTGGCGTCGCGCGGATTGGATGGCACCACCACCTTGAGGCCGGAGACGTGCGTGAACAGCGCCTCGGGGCTCTGGCTGTGGGTCTGGCCGCCGAAGATGCCGCCACCGGACGGCATGCGGATGACGATCGGACAGGTGAAATCGCCATTGGAGCGATAGCGCAGTCGCGCGGCTTCCGACACGATCTGATCGTAGCCCGGATAAACATAGTCGGCAAACTGAACTTCAACGCAAGGGCGCAGGCCATAAGCGGCCATGCCGATGGCAGCACCCACGATGCCGGATTCATTGATCGGCGCGTCGAAGCACCGGCTCTTGCCGTATTTGGCCTGCAGGCCGGCCGTACAGCGAAACACGCCGCCGAAAAAGCCGACATCCTCACCGAAAACGATGACGCGTTCGTCGCGCCCCATGGAAACGTCCATGGCGTCGCGAATGGCCTCGATCATGGTTTTGCGCGCCATGGCTTACACCCCCGCCTGCTGGCGCTGGCGCCGCAAATGCGGCGGCATCTGTTCATAGACCCCTTCGAACATATCGCGCGTCGAAGGCTTGTTGCCGGAATGCAGCGTGCCGTTGTCCTCGGCCTGTTTCTGGGCCGTAATCACCGTATCGAGGATTTCGGCCTCTGCCTGCGCATGGCGTTCCTCCGACCACACTCCCTTCAAAATGAGATGGTTCCTGAGCCGGATAACAGGATCGCCGAGCGGCCAGGCGTCCGATTCCGCCTTTGGCCGGTAGGCCGACGGGTCATCCGATGTCGAATGCGCGCCGGCCCGATAGGTGACGTGCTCGATCAGCGTCGGGCCAAGATTGCGCCGCGCCCGCTCGATCGCCCATTTCGCCACCGCATGCACGGCGAGGTAATCGTTTCCGTCGACCCGCAGCGCCGGGATGCCGAAGCCGAGGCCGCGTGCCGCGAACGTGCCCGAACCGCCACGGGCGATGCCCTGGAAGGTCGAGATCGCCCACTGGTTGTTCACCACATTGAGCACCACGGGGGCCTTGTAGGTCGAGGCGAACACAAGTGCAGCGTGAAAGTCGGATTCGGCCGTGGAGCCATCCCCGATCCACGCAGCCGCGATGCGCGAATCGCTGCTGATCGCCGACGCCATGGCCCAGCCGACCGCCTGAATATACTGCGTGGCCAGATTGCCGGAGATCGAGAAGAAGCCGTGCTCCTTCGAGGAATACATGATCGGCAGCTGCCGGCCCTTCAGCGGATCGGCCTCGTTGGAATAGATCTGGTTCATCATGGTGACCATCGGATAGCCGCCAGCGATCAGCAGGCCGGCCTGACGATAGGTCGGGAAGTTCATGTCGCCCGGCGCCAGCGCCTTGCGGAAGGCGCAGCTCACGGCTTCCTCGCCCAGATGCTGCATGTAGAAGGAGGTCTTGCCCTGCCGCTGCGCCATCTGCATGCGTGCATCGAAGGCGCGCAGCGTCATCATGTGACGCAGGCCGTCGAGCAGTTCCTCGTCGGTCAGCAATCCCGCCCATGGCCCGACGGCTTCCCCGGCCCGGTTCAGGACACGGATGATCGAAAAGGCGAGGTCGCGGATCTCGCGCGGATCGACATCGACCTCCGGGCGCAGCACGGATCCCGCTTTGGGGATCGTCACATTTGAAAAATCCGGTGTCCCGCCCGGTCTTACTTCCGGCTCGGGCACGTGAAAACGCAACATTCCGGTATCGGTCATGACCTCTCCTCCTGTCGCCACGTCCGATCTTCGCACATTCCCGCCACATGACCAGCGGCGGCGCGGATCAACAGCGACGATGCGGCGATACTGGCAGGAAATCAGAGCAATTTCCCGTTTTTGAAGCCCTCTCTGCAGTAATAAAGCGAATGCCGCAGGCGGGTTCCGTTAAGGAATGCTGCGCAAGGATATTTTTCTCCCCGCGCGGTCATCCTCGCCTTAAACGTACCTTCACGCGAAATCCCCGACGCGCCGCCCGCATCAGGCATGCCAAGCGGTTCTGTGGGACATCCGCATGGACACATGCGCCAGACGTTTCCGTTGGCCAGCAAAATGCTTTAGAACGACCGCATGGCACAGAAGAAAGCTCACGAAGTCGATTCCTGGCTGGCACGGCCCGATCCGCAAACCTTTCTCGTCCTGATATACGGTCCCGATCGCGGGCTCGTGGCGGAACGCGGAAAGGCGTTCGCGGAACGTACGGGACTGCCACTGGACGACCCCTTCAGCGTCGTGAAGATGGACGGCGCTGAAGTCGAGCGCGGTGAAAGCCGTCTGCTTGAGGAAGCCCATACCGTTCCCATGTTCTCGGACCGCCGCCTTCTGTGGGTGCGCAACGCCTCCGGCCAGAAAGGGCTGGCAGATCAGGTCAAGGCCTTGCTTTCTGCACCGCCGCGCGATGCGATCATCCTGATAGAGGCGGGTGAGCTGAAAAAAGGAGCGCCGTTGCGCTCTGTCGTCGAAACATCCGACGGCGCCATCGCCCTGCCGAGCTATGCGGATGAGGGTCGCGACATTGAGGCGGTGATCGATGACGAGTTGCGCAAGGCGGGCATGACCATGGCATTGGAAGCCCGGCAAGCGCTTCGCCGCAATCTCGGCGGCGATCGCCTCGCGACCCGCGCCGAGTTGCAGAAGCTTGTCCTCTACGCACAGGGACAGACGGAAATCTCGCTGGAGGATGTACGCGAGCTGACCGGAGACGTGTCGGGACAGTCGCTCGACGACATCATCGATGCCGTTCTTGACGGGCGTATCGGCGATTTCGACACCGCATTCGCCCGCCACTGTCAGGCCGGAAGCCCTCCCTTTCTTGCTCTTTCCGGCGCCATGCGGCAGTTCCATGCCATCCACGTCATGCGTGGCAACATGGACGAAAGCGGCCGCACCGCCGCCTCGGTGGTGGCAGGCGCCCGGCCTCCGGTGTTCTTTTCGCGTCGCAAGCTCATCGAGCGCACACTGGAACGCTGGAACCGGCAATCCGTAGAACGTGTTCTGGCACGTCTTCAGTCAGCGGTTTTGCAATCACGGCGTCGGCCGGAACTGGGTTCGGCTCTGGTGCGACAGGCTTTGCTTGGCGTGGCAGTGGAAAGCGCCCGTCTGTCGCGGCGCTGAAACGTTGAAATCCTTAGAGCCGGCCGGTGTTTCACGGAATCGCTGAGCGGCTCCAGGTCTTTGGTTTGGCGTGTTTCTGAACCGGAAAAGTGTTTGAAAACAATATGATAAGAAAAAGGCCCGCATGATGCAGGCCTTTCAGTTCTGATCAGTCTGCTCCTCAAAGCTTCAGCTTGCGGCACAATTCGTCGAGCTGGTCGAGTGTCTTGTACGCGATACGCAACTCACCGCCGCGCTCCTTATGTGCGATGGCGACCTTCATGCCGATCGTGTCGGTCAAAAGCTTCTCCAACGCCAATGTATCAGCATCCTTTTCCGCCGGACCAGACGAACGCGATTCACGTGCCGGCGCTGCAGGAGCCTGCGCCAGCGCCTCGGCCTGCCGCACCGAGAGCCCTTCCTCGATGATGCGTCTGGCGAGGCCGGCCGGGTCTTCCGCCGTGACCAGCGTGCGGGCATGGCCCGCCGACAGCGAGCCGTCCACCACCAGTTCGCGGATGGCATCCGGCAGCTTCAGCAGCCGCAGCGTATTGGCAACATGGCTGCGGCTCTTGCCGATCACCTGTCCCAGATCAGCCTGGCTATAGCTGTGCTCTTCGATCAGCTGCTCATAGCCCAGTGCTTCTTCGATCGGGTTGAGATCGGCGCGCTGCACGTTCTCGATGATCGCCAGTTCCAGTGCCGTCCGGTCACTCACGTCCCGTACAATGACAGGAATTTCGACCAGCCCGGCGCGCTGGGCGGCGCGCCAGCGCCGTTCCCCGGCAATGATCTCATAGTGTCCCTGATGCTGCGGCGATGGTCTCACCACGACAGGCTGGACAATGCCGTGCTCACGGATCGACTGCGCCAGATCGGTCAGCTCCGCTTCGCCAAAATGACGACGGGGGTTGCGCGGATTGGGAGAAACGAACTCGATCGGCACCTTGCCGTCCGCCAGCGCAGCCGCCTTTTCCGGCTCCGCGGGGCGATCGATCTCACCGATCAGTGCTGCCAGTCCCCGGCCCAGCCGCTTTCTTGAAGGATCTTCGCTCATCATTCACCAGAATCGTTTCACTACCGAATCAACCCGGACACAATCCGGATCATGCAGCCCGCAGGCGACGTTCGCGGCGGATCACCTCCGACGCAAGCTGAAGATAGGCCTGACTGCCCGAACACTTCAGATCATACAAGATTGCCGGCTTCCCATAAGACGGCGCCTCCGACACACGCACATTGCGCGGAATGACGGTTTCATAAACCGTCTCACCCATATGAGCGCGCACGTCCTGCACCACCTGATTGGCCAGATTGTTGCGACCATCATACATGGTCAGCACAATACCCTGGATTTCCAGATGCGGATTGATCGACCCTCTGACCTGCTGAACCGTTTCCAGAAGCTGACTCAGACCTTCCAGCGCGAAGAACTCGCATTGAAGCGGAACGAGAACCGAGTCCGCCGCTGCCATGGAATTCAGCGTCAGCAGATTGAGCGAGGGTGGGCAATCGATCAGAACATAGCTGAAAGTGTTTGTGCGCCCCGAAGCGTGAAGCAGCGCATCACGCAACCGGGTTACACGATCCGGTGCCGCAGCGATCTCCATCTCCACGCCAAGCAGGTCAAGCGTCGACGGAACGATGGAAAGGCCAGGTACGGCTGTCTGCATGGCTGCAGCATCGATGCCCGCTTCTCCGGTGAGTACATCGTAGGACGAAACCAGCCGGTCCTTACGATCGATGCCGAGGCCTGTACTGGCATTGCCCTGCGGATCGAGGTCAACAATCAAAACCTTTTCTCCGATCGCGGCGAGCGCGGTCGCAAGATTGATCGTCGTCGTCGTTTTACCGACGCCGCCCTTCTGATTCGCTACGGTGATGATGCGGGGTTTGCTGTTGATCATGTTTTCCTGCCGGAAATTCACTCCGATAGAGGGGCACGTTCAGAGATGACTCAAACTGCTTATCTCGAGCAGGACCCCTTCAGAATCTGTCGAACTTCTATGTTCTACCAGACGGAAGGACCAACGTTTACAGCTTTCTTCAACTTCGGAGCGGTAATCCCGACCTTTGTGAAAGAAAGCCGTCGCGCCTCCCAGCAGCCAGGGCGAAGCCAGCTCCAGCAGGAGAGGCAACGGAGCAAGTGCTCTTGCGGTCACTACATCCGGCTGACCGACAATTCCTGCGGCATCTTCAATACGCCGCGGAACAACCCTCGCCGGCAGACCGAACTCGCCAACCATTGCCTGAAGAAAACCGGCCTTCTTGCGATTGCTTTCGACAAGATCGATGTGCCCCCCTCTTTCCTTCATCAGGAACGCCAGCACCAGTCCGGGAAATCCTCCGCCAGATCCCAGATCCAGCCACTTGCGTGCTTCCGGAGCATGTGAAGCCAGTTGGGCGCTATCAACTATATGGCGGGACCAGACGTCTCCCAGAGTAGACGGAGCGGCAAGATTGATCCTCTGATTCCATTTCTGAAAAACAGTCTCGAAGCGGAGCAGCACCTCAAACGTTTCACGTGAAACGGGTCCTGCTGCATTCTGAAGTGAGGCCAGACGGGTATCTGTCATGCTGCGCCCCTACGGGCTGAACTTTCATGATTGCGAATATGTGCGATGATAATCGCCAGTGCCGCTGGGGTCATACCTTCGATCCGTTCCGCATCCGCAACAGATCTGGGCTGCCGCTGAAGCATCTTCTGCTTCAGCTCATTGGACAAGCCGGAGACATTGCTGAAATCAATGTCCTCAGGGATCAGCCGCGCCTCTTCCCCCTTGATCCGGGCAGCATCCACCTTCTGCCGCTCCATATACACTGCATATTTCGCCTCTATTTCCAGAGCTTCTGCGGCCTTCCTATCAATCGAGCCGAACCTCGGATCGACGCGTTGCAGCCATGATATATCAACGTCTGCATAACTCAGAAGATCATAGGCCGAACGCCGAACTCCATCCTGATTGATGGTGAGGCCGTAGCGGGCAGCTTCACGCGGCGTCAGCTCTATACTTTTCGCCAGCTCACGGGCGGCATTCAGCGCGCCCACCGACTGCTCGAAATGTACGTGTCGCTGCGAAGAAACGATGCCAAGCCGGATCGCGAGCGGAGTCAGACGTTCATCCGCATTGTCGGCGCGCAGCGACAGTCGGAACTCTGCCCGTGATGTAAACATCCGATAAGGCTCGGTAACGCCTCGCCTGATCAGGTCATCGATCATGACGCCAATATACGCCTCCGTACGGCTGATCGTCAGCAGTTCACAGCCGGAAGCCTTTCGCGCCGCATTGATACCGGCCAGAAGTCCCTGCCCTGCAGCCTCTTCATAGCCGGTTGTTCCGTTGATCTGTCCGGCGAGAAAAAGACCGCTCAGGCGCCTTGTTTCAAGCGTTGCTTCGAGCTCGCGAGGGTCGACGTGATCGTATTCGATGGCGTAACCCGGCTGGAGCATGACAGCCTTCTCAAGACCGGGAATGGTTTTCAGAATTTCGAGCTGAACATCCTCCGGCAATGAGGTCGAGATACCATTCGGATAGACAGTATGGTCATCGAGACCCTCCGGCTCCAGGAATATCTGGTGCGTATCCCGATCGCCGAATTTGACGATCTTATCCTCGATCGACGGGCAATAGCGCGGTCCAATGCCCTCAATGGAACCCGAATACATCGCCGACCGGTCGAGATTGGCCCGGATCAGGTCATGCGTAGCTGCAGTGGTTCGGGTGATCCCACATTCGATCTGCTGTACCGTAATCTTCTCCGTCAGAGACGAAAACGGAACCAGATCGTCGTCCGCTTTTTGCATATCCAGCGACGCCCAGTCGATGGTACGCCCATCAAGCCGCGATGGCGTCCCGGTCTTGAGCCGCCCCAGCACAAAGCCCTCGCGCGCCATCGTCACAGACAGTCCGTTGGTCGCCTGCTCGTTCATGCGTCCGGCTACTATTTTTCTGTCGCCAATATGAATCAGGCCGCGGAGAAAGGTACCGGTGGTCAGAACAACAGCGCCGCATGCATGGCGTGCCCCATCCGCCATGATGACGCCACTGACCCGGCCGTTATCGATCTCCAGATCATAAACCTCGCCGGCAACTATATGGAGATTGTCCTGCTCCCGGAGCAGGTCCTGAACAGCGAGCCGATACAGCTTTCGGTCAGCCTGAGTGCGGGGTCCCCTGACTGCGGGCCCCTTGCGCCTGTTGAGCATCCGAAACTGGATGCCCGCCTGATCTGCCGCTTTGCCCATCAGGCCGTCAAAGGCATCGACTTCCCTGACCAGCTGGCCCTTTCCCAATCCACCAATCGCGGGATTGCAGGACATCACACCAATCTTGCTGGCATCCAATGTAATCAATGCGGTAAGCGCGCCACTTCGTGCCGAAGCGCTCGCCGCCTCGCATCCGGCATGGCCACCGCCAACGACGATGACATCATAAGTGTTTGTGATCGGGGACAGTGGGTTCATTGAAGACACATCGAAAACCAATCTGCCGATGTCAAGAGATCATTTCTGTGTTTCACGTGAAACGTTGTCGTTGTCCCTTCACGGGTAAAGTGTGCGATGTTTCACGTGAGTCATGGCTGGCCTGTGTTTCACCTGAGTCACTTGCCAATGCAGAACTGCGAGAATATCACGCCGAGAAGTTCCTCGACATCTACAGCGCCCGTGATCCGGCCCAGCCGATCCGTGGCAAGTCGAAGCTCCTCGGCCCTGATTTCCAGTGGTGCATGAGCATCCCTGAGTGTATTGCCGATGTGAGAAAGTGCGTCCTGAAGCAGTTCAACGTGTCGCAATCGGGAAGGGAGAACGTCGCCGGCCTCCCGGATTTTTCGGTCAGCGATGTCACCGACGATTTGAACGAGGGGTGCCACGCCCTCGCCGGTAACTGTTGAAATACAATGGTCGTAGCCAAATGCCCGCGCGTGCGAGGTCGAAATCAGATCCAGCTTGGTTCCTATTCTGATGACGTCGCCGGCAGCCCAGCTCGTATCAACTGGATGAGGATCGGTAAGATCCTCCAGCTTCAGAACCAGATCCGCATCCCGCCCACGTGCTTTGGCTTTTTCAATACCGATGCTTTCAACTTTTCCGACGCCATCCCGAATTCCAGCTGTATCCGCAACAATGACTTTCAGGCCGTTGATGTCCAGAACAACCTCCAGAACATCCCGCGTTGTTCCGGGTTCTTCCGTGACGATCGCTGCATCCCGCCGGGCAAGTGCGTTCAGGAGGCTCGATTTTCCAGCGTTCGGCGCACCCAAAATCACCACATGAAATCCGTCCTGAATGATTTCGGCGGCAGAATACCCGCTTATGTGTTCAGAAATCTGATCAGCCAGAGCAGCTACATCGGTCCATACCCGATCAGCCACAGAGCCGGGAACATCGCCCTCGTCCGAAAAATCGATGTCTGCTTCGATCAGCGCCCGGGCATTGACCAACCTGTTTCGCCATTCCGCATAGAGCCTGCTTTGCGCACCGTCGGAATTGCGCTGCGCCAATCGGCGTTGCGCCTCGGTTTCGGCGTTGATGAGATCAGCCAGCGCTTCTGTCTGGACGAGGTCCAATTTGCCGTTCATGAATGCGCGCCGGGTGAATTCCCCTGCTTCGGCCAGACGTACCTTCGGCAGCCTTGTTATTTCATGCAGAATGGATGACACTGTCGCCCGGCCGCCGTGCACCTGGAACTCGGCAACATCCTCACCTGTGAAACTGTTCGGCGCGGGAAAAAACAACACCAGTCCGCGGTCCAGAATTTCCTTTCCTCGCCGTAGCGTCTGTAATGACGCCACGCGGGGATCCGGGACAAGTTCGCAAATCGTTTCGATAACGAATCGAGTCTGATGGCCGGAAATCCGGATTACAGCCACCCCAGAAGGCAGGCGTCCGCTGGACAATGCGACGATGGTATCCCCGAATATCATTTGATCCCTGCCTGTTTCCTCTTTACCACTCGCACAGAGCCTTCCAATCAAAGGCGATGCCATGGTCCTGCCGCCTCAGAATCTGCTTTCCGGAGAAGCCAGCCCCTATCTCCGGCAACATGCCGAAAACCCGGTTCACTGGCGGCCGTGGTCGACAGCAGCACTAGAGGAAGCCCGGCAACTGGAGCGGCCTATCCTGCTTTCCGTCGGCTACGCCGCCTGTCACTGGTGCCATGTCATGGCCCATGAGAGCTTCGAGGATGCCGATATTGCAGGGGTCATGAACCGCCTGTTCATCAATATCAAGGTGGACCGCGAAGAACGACCGGATATCGATCAGATCTATATGGCTGCCTTAACTGCCATGGGCGATCAGGGCGGCTGGCCGCTGACCATGTTTCTGACGCCGGACGCAAAACCTTTCTGGGGCGGAACCTACTTCCCGCCTCGCGCCCAGTATGGGCGTCACGGATTCGTTCAGATTCTGGAAGCGGTGGCCGGTGCCTGGAACAACAAGCGCGCTGATATTCTGCACGGCGCCGATACGCTGAACGCTCATGTGCAGAGCAAGCTCGGCGCCTCGCTCCCAAGCCAGATGATAGACGCAAATGCGCTGCCCGGTCTGGCAAATAACATCTACAGGATGATCGACCATGACCAGGGGGGCATCAAGGGCGCGCCGAAGTTTCCAAACGCCCCGTTCATGCACACATTGTGGCTGTCCTATCTGAACTCCGGCAATACAGCTCACAAGGAGGCTGTCGTTGCTGGTCTGTGCCACATGCTTGCCGGCGGTATCTACGATCACGTCGGTGGCGGTCTCACCCGGTACTCGACCGACGCGCAATGGCTTGTGCCGCATTTTGAAAAGATGCTCTATGACAACGCCCAACTGCTGAGACTTGCAAACTGGGCCTATGGCGAAACCGGGACAGAAATATTCCGGATCCGAATCGAAGAAACGATCGGGTTTCTGCTCCGCGAAATGCGCGTTGACAGCGGAGCTTTTGCGTCGAGCCTCGACGCGGACAGCGATGGCGAAGAAGGGCTGTTCTACACATGGGAACAAAATGAGATTAAAGCCATTCTCGGTGAAAACTCGGCCTCCTTCTTCAGGCACTACACCCTGAGCAAACCGACTTCCTGGCACGGAAAGCCCATTCTGCATCAGTCTGCCGAACAGGCAAAAAGCTTCGGGAACTGCCACGCAGAGTTAAGGCCGTCGCTACAGAAGCTGTTCATCGCAAGTGAAAAAAGAATCCGCCCGGGTCGCGATGACAAGATCCTGACGGACTGGAATGGCCTGACCATAATGGCACTTGCTGAATGCGGACGTTCTTTCGCACGTCAGGACTGGATCGATGCGGCACGCGCGGCCTTCGACCATATTCTTTGCTCTGCTCGCAACTGCCGCCTGCCCCACTCCACACTGGGTGACAAGGCGCAATTTCCCGCCATGTCCAGCGACTATGCAGCCATGGCGAATGCCGCAATCTCGCTCTACGAGGCAACGTGGGATGCGACTTTCATCGAACACGCCCGCCATTTCGTTGATCAACTGGAGTTATGGCACGCGGATCAGGACAAAACCGGCTATTATCTCAGTGCATCCGACTCCGCAGATGTTCCAATCCGCATTCGCGGTGATGTCGATGAAGCCATCCCATCAGCCACCAGTCAGATCATAGAAGCACTGACACGCCTCTCGTCCATAACCGGGGACACTACCCTCCATGATAAAGCATGGAAAGTTGGAGAGCATGCGACTGGCCGTATTGCCAGACAGGCTTATGGGCAGGCGGGCATCATCAATGCCTGTGAAATTCTTCGTGATCCGCACAAGCTGGTCATGGTAGAAAGTCAGCGGAAATCGCAGTTCGTTCCGGTAGCGAATCGACATGCCGATCCCCGTCGGGTGGATATCCTCATTCGCCAGGGTGATCCAATAGACATCAGTCTTCCCGGAGGAATCTCTCCCAGCCCCCATGAGGCGGGCGCCTATCTGTGCAAGGGACAGACCTGCCTTCCGCCGGTAGAAGATAGTGAAGAGCTGGAACAGGCTCTGAAAACAAACTGACTCGGCATAGTCAGCTCCGCGCGAACACGAAATACGGCTCTCAACGAAAACGCCCGGAAGCGATCCGCATTCCGGGCGTTTGATATTGCGGAAACTGCCGACTGATCAGGTGTTCATCGAATCGAAGAAATCGGAATTGGTCTTGGTCTGCTTGAGCTTGTCGATGAGGAACTCAATGGCATCTGTCGTGCCCATCGGAGCCAGAATGCGGCGCAGCACGAAGATCTTCTGCAGATCCTGACGGGCGACGAGCAGGTCTTCCTTACGGGTGCCAGACTTGAGAATGTCCATGGCGGGGAAGATGCGCTTGTCAGCAACCTTGCGGTCAAGCACGATCTCGGAGTTGCCGGTGCCCTTGAACTCTTCGAAGATCACTTCGTCCATACGGCTGCCGGTATCAATCAGCGCGGTGGCGATGATGGTGAGCGAACCGCCCTCTTCGATGTTGCGTGCTGCACCAAAGAAACGCTTCGGACGCTGCAGAGCGTTGGCGTCAACACCGCCGGTCAGCACCTTGCCGGAAGACGGCACGACAGTGTTGTAGGCGCGGCCAAGGCGGGTGATCGAATCGAGCAGGATAACCACGTCGCGGCCGTGCTCGACCAGGCGCTTGGCCTTCTCGATGACCATCTCGGCCACCTGAACGTGACGCACGGCCGGTTCATCGAAGGTCGAGGAGACAACCTCGCCCTTCACCGAGCGCTGCATATCGGTCACTTCCTCCGGGCGCTCGTCGATCAGCAGAACGATCAGATAGCACTCGGGATGATTGGTAGTGATCGAATGGGCGATATTCTGCAGGAGAACGGTTTTACCGGTGCGCGGCGGCGCCACGATCAGCCCGCGCTGACCCTTGCCCAGCGGTGCGACCAGATCGATCACACGCGCCGAAATATCCTTGCCTGTCGGCACTTCCATTTCCATCTTCAGCCGCTCATTCGGATAGAGCGGCGTCAGATTGTCGAAATGGATCTTGTGGCGGATTTTCTCCGGATCGTCGAAGTTGATCGTATTGACCTTGAGAAGCGCGAAGTAGCGCTCGCCTTCCTTCGGGCTGCGGATCGGACCTTCGACGGTATCACCAGTCTTCAACGAAAAACGGCGTATCTGCGAGGGCGAGATATAGATATCGTCCGGACCCGGCAGATAGTTGGCGTTGGCCGAACGCAGGAAGCCGAAGCCATCCTGCAGGACTTCCACCACACCATCGCCGATGATTTCGATGTCCTGCGCCGCCAGCTTTTTCAGAATGGCAAACATCAGCTCCTGCTTGCGCATGACGCTGGCGTTCTCCACTTCGAGCGATTCGGCGTAAGCGATCAGCTCAGGCGGCTTCTTGTTCTTGAACTCTGCGAGTTTCATTTCCTGCATGGCGGGACTCTGGGTGTGCTTGGCGGGGAATAAGCGAATGCTATGAAGATGCCGGACGCGGTCGATCTGAAGAAAACAAACGGCGCATGGCTAAAAGGAGGGCCTTCCTTTTACCGCCGCCACCACCAAAGAGCAAGACGCCTTTTAGGCTCTCAGAAAGGCTTCACGATCACCAGAATGACGATCACGATCATCAAAACGGTCGGAACTTCATTGACGATTCGCCAGTGCCTGGCCGGTTTGGTGTTACGGTCCTCGGCAAACCTGCGCACCGCTCCGGAAAGATAACCATGCACACCGGACATCGCCACGACGGCAGCGATCTTGCCGTGCAGCCAGCCCCCCTGAAATCCGAAACCCTTCCAGGCGAGCCACAGGCCAAACACCCAGCTTGCGATCATAGCCGGGTTGATGATGGCACGCAGCAGGCGCCGTTCCATGACCTTGAAGGTCTCGGACTGCGCGGAGCCCTTTTGCGTATCGGCATGATAGACGAACAGGCGCGGCAGATAGAGCATCCCGGCCATCCACGAAATCACCGCGATGACGTGAAACGCCTTGATCCAGTTATAGGCCTCTTCCGAAGCATAGAAAAAAAGCACGGCCGTCAGGGCAATAAGGATGACGACCGCAACCAATGCCCGCACGGCGGCGTTGCGGTTGCTTGCCTGAACGGGTCCACTCATCTGCCCGTTTCTCCGCGAACCTGACGCACCATCGCCTCGACATGGGCAATTGGCGTTTCGGGAACGATGCCATGGCCGAGATTGAAGATGAACGGTCCATCCTTCATGGCGTCCAGGATCGCCGAAACGCCCTCGGAAAGCGCCGTGCCGCCTGCCACCAGACGCAAGGGGTCGAGATTGCCCTGCACGGCTCCACCCTTCTGCAATTCGATTGCCTGCGACAAAGGCACGGACCAGTCGAGCCCGAGACCCGTTACGCCGGTCTTGCGGCGATATGAGCTGTAGTTGGCGCCGGCGCCCTTGGGGAAACCGATGACCGGGATGTCGGGATAAACCTCATGAACCTTGCGTACGATACGTGCGACCGGTTCAATGCAGAAAGCTTCAAAAGAAGCCTCGTCCAGAACGCCGGACCAGGAATCGAAGATCTGCACCGTATCGGCACCGGCTTCGATCTGGTGGATGAGATAGGCGGCCGACTGATCTGCGAGAACGGCCAGCAGTTTCCTGAAAGCTTCCGGCTCCCGATAGGAAAACAGCCGTGCCGGCGCCTGATCGGGGGTTCCATGGCCGGCGACCATATAGGTGGCAACGGTCCAGGGCGCGCCACAAAAACCGATCAGCGTCGTTTCATCCGGCAGCTGACGACGCAGACGCCGCACCGTTTCGTAGACGGGTTCCAGATTCACGTGAAACGTTTGCGTATCGAGCGCCTCGATTTCGGCCGCCGTGATCGGTGTCATCAGCGGTCCCCGGCCCTCTTCAAAGCGCAGATCGCGACCCAACGCATGAGGCACCACGAGAATATCGGAGAACAGAATGGACGCATCAAAGCCGAAGCGTTCGATTGGCTGCAGGGTCACTTCGACAGCCCGGTCGGGATTGTAGCAGAGGTCGAGAAAGGAGCCTGCCTGCTTCCGGGAATTCCGGTATTCGGGCAGATAGCGCCCTGCCTGGCGCATCATCCATAGCGGAGGCGGGAAAACGGCCTCGCCTTTCAGAACCCGCATCATCTTCCGGTCGGCGCTCATTGCGTCTCGCTTTCAGGATCTGAATCTAAAAACAAATCTCTCTTATGAGAGAATCTTTTGATTCTATGAGTCTGTTGGAATCGGTGATTGTGATCTTTCCCGTTTTCCTGATTTGAAAGCCATCCAGCATTTTGTCGCGACCAAACTTGTCCAGACGGGAAAAGCCTGGGGATCGGAAAAGAAAATTCTGCTGAATCAAGCCTGTTGCAGATGTTTCATGATTCAGCGGCTTGTGGATTTCAGACTCATTTCCGGAATGTTCCACGCTTTTGTCCCCAGCGCTAAAACGAAATGCACGCAGGCATGAATTGTGGACAAACAGGCATCTGATACAGTCGCCCGGCCTGAGAGGCGGAATTCATCCCCTCTTGTCCACAGTCGCCCACAGAGCCGGATGTATGGTGTGAACAAGCCACAAAGTTTCTTTCATCTGCACATGATTTCTGACGCGACGGGCGAGACTCTTCTGGCTGCGGGCCGCGCTGCATCCGCGCAATACAAGGATGCACGGGCGATCGAGCACATCTATCCGCTGATCCGCAACGAAAAGCAGCTGATGAAGGTGTTCGAGGAGATCGAGGAGGAGCCGGGCATCATCCTCTATACGGTCGTGGACCAGAAGCTCGCACGCATCATAGATGATCGTTGCGCCTCGATGGGGTTGCCCTGCGTTTCGGTACTCGAACCGGTGCTGACCGTGTTCCAGTCCTATCTCGGCACGCCGGCCGGACGAAGGGTGGGCGCTCAGCATGTTCTGGATGCCGATTATTTCCGCCGCATCGACGCGCTCAATTTCACCATGGAGCATGATGACGGCCAGTTGCCGGTCGATATGGATGATGCGGATGTGGTGCTGATCGGCATCTCGCGCACGTCAAAGACCCCGACCAGCATCTATCTGGCCAATCGCGGCATCAAGACCGCCAATATCCCCGTTGTTCTGGATGTTCCCGTGCCTGACAGTCTGATCAAGGCCAGAAAGCCGCTGATCGTGGGCCTGATCGCCACCGCCGAGCGCATATCCCATATCCGCCAGAACCGGACGCTCGGCAACACGACCGGTTTCGAGGGCGGCACCTATGTCGACAGGGCGTCAATCACCGAGGAACTGGCCTATGCGCGCAAGATCTGCACCCGCTACAACTGGCCGATGATCGACGTCAGCCGCCGTTCGATCGAGGAGACGGCGGCCGCCATTCTTGCCCTGCGCAACAAGAGCCGGTAATCGCTGGCATAGTGAACCGAAGCGTCAAAACCGAAGCCGGACTATCCAGATGACGGAAAAACTCGTTCTTGCCTCAGGCAGCCCTTTCCGCAAGGCCATGCTGGTCAGTGCCGGAGTGGATGTGGAAGCGGTTCCGGCCGAGATCGATGAGCGCGCCGTGGAAGCCCCTTTGCAGGACAGCGGTGTTTCTCCGGAAGACGTCGCCGTCATCCTTGCCGAAGCCAAGGCACTGGAAGTGAGCGAGCGTCGGCCCGGTGCGCTGGTTCTGGGTTGCGACCAGACGCTTTCGCTGGGCGATGAGGTGTTTCACAAACCGGCGGACATGGAAGGCGCGCGCCGTCATCTTCTGGCGCTGTCTGGAAAAATCCATCAGCTGAACAGCGCGGCGGTTCTGGTCCGCAACGGCGAGGTTCTGTGGCGCCATGTCGGCATTGCCAATCTCACCATGCGCAAGCTGGAGCCTGCCTTTATCGGAAGGCATCTGGCGCGTGTCGGCGACAAGGCCCTGTCCAGTGTTGGGGCCTATCAGATCGAGGGCGAGGGTATTCAGCTTTTCGAGAAGGTCGAGGGCGATCACTTCACCATTGTCGGCTTGCCGCTGCTGCCGCTGCTGAGCGAACTGCGCCGGCAGGGAGCGATCGATGGCTGAAGCAATGAACAAGGCCTTTGTCATCGGCCATCCCATCGCGCATTCGCGGTCGCCTAAAATTCACGGCCACTGGCTGAAGGCTCATGATCTTGCCGGCAGCTATGAGGCGATAGATGTCGCCCCGGCCGATCTGCCGGAATTTGTTGCCGGCCTGCGCAAGAACGGGTTTCGCGGAGGCAATGTCACCATTCCGCACAAGGAGGCCGTGTTTGCGCTGGTCGACCGGATCGATCCTGCCGCGGAACAGATCGGCGCGGTCAACACGCTGTGGTTCGAAGGTGAGACCCTTGTCGGCGGCAACACCGATGCGCATGGCTTTGCGGCGAATCTCGATGAATTTGCACCGGGCTGGGCCGAAAACGGTCCTGCGGTCGTCCTCGGAGCCGGCGGCGCGGCGCGTGCCATCATTCATGCTCTGAAGGAACGGGGCGTGCGCGATATCCGCATCGTCAACCGTACCCTGTCGCGTGGGCAGGAGCTGCGGGATCGTTTTGGAGCCGGCATCACCGCCCATGAAATGGCAGCGGAGAGCGAATTGCTGGATGATGCCGGCCTGCTGGTGAACACCACGGCGCTTGGCATGCATGGCAATGAAGGACTGCCCGCCGATCCCGCCGGTCTGCCTGAAAAGGCCATCGTTACCGATATCGTCTATGTTCCGCTGGAAACGCCACTGTTGGCCACCGCGCGGGCACAAGGCCTGAAATGCGTGGACGGGCTCGGCATGCTGCTGCATCAGGCGGTGCCGGGCTTCGAGCACTGGTTCGGCCGTCGCCCCGAGGTCACGGCCGAATTGCGCAACCTCATCCTTGCCGATCTGGCGGGCCACCGATGATCGTGCTCGGCCTGACCGGATCGATCGGCATGGGAAAATCCGCGACGGCGCGGATTTTTCAGGAGGAAGGCGTTCCGGTCCACGATTCCGATGAGGCCGTTCATCGTCTCTATGCCGGGGCTGCTGCTCCTCTGGTGGAGGCTGCCTTTTCGGGCACCACGGTGAAGGGTGTCGTCGACCGCGCCGAACTCGGCAAGCGGGTTCTGGGCAACCCCGCGGCCCTGAAGCGGTTGGAAGAAATCGTCCATCCGCTGGTGCGCGCCGATGCCGACCGGTTTCTGGCCGAACAGCGTGCTGCCGGAGCGCAGCTTGCGGTGCTCGACATACCGCTTCTGTTCGAAACCGGCGGCAGGGAGCGGGTCGATAAAGTTGTCGTCGTTTCCGCACCCGCCGAAGCCCAGCGCGAACGGGTGCTGGCGCGGCCCGGCATGCGCCCGGAAAAATTCGAGTCCATTCTGGCAAAGCAGATGCCGGATGCTGAAAAACGCCGTCTTGCGGATTATGTTGTCGATACCGGCAGCGGTTTCGATGTCACCCGCGCCCATATCCGCCGCATCATTGACGAACTGGCGGGAGACAGGGCCGGGCAGGCTGATCGCTGAACAGGTCGGCGAACCGGCTATTTTGATGGATTGGCTCAGGAGAGCAAAACAGTGCGTGAAATCATATTCGATACGGAAACCACGGGGCTCGATTCACGCGAGGATCGCATCATCGAGATCGGTGGTATCGAGCTGCTGAACCGGTTTCCGACCGGGCGCACCTTTCACCACTACATCAATCCGCAGGGCCGTCAGATTCACCCTGATGCGCAGGCCGTGCATGGCATCAGTGCCGAGGATCTGGTGGGCAAGCCCGGCTTTGCCGACATTGCGGACGAATTCATAGGTTTTTTCGAAGGCGCGCGGCTGGTGGCCCACAACGCCAGTTTCGATATCAATTTCATCAACGCCGAACTGGCCCGCATCGGTCAGCCGCCGGTAGCGCCCGATCTGGTTGTCGACACGCTGGCGCTTGCCAAGCGCAAGCATCCGATGGGCCCGAATTCTCTGGATGCGCTGTGCCGCCGCTACGGCATCGACAACAGCCACCGCACCAAGCACGGCGCGCTGCTCGACTCCGAGCTGCTGGCGGAAGTCTATATCGAACTGATCGGCGGCAAGCAGGCAGCACTCGTGCTGGATACGGCCGTCAAGACGGGTGTCGAGCAGGTCCGCGCTGAAACCACCGAAGTGAAGATAAGCGCCCGCCCCTCGCCCCTGCCGCCGCGGCTGAGCGAGGCCGAACGTGCCGCCCATGCCGCGCTGGTTGAATCGATGGGTGAAAAGGCTCTCTGGCTTCAGGCCGCGGATCGAAGCGCATCATGATCGGCATGCACTGATAAAACATATATCTTATTGATTTTATTTAATTAATTAAAAAGTGAAGCAAACAAAAAAAAACCCGGCGCGAGGCCGGGTTTTTGATAGTTCCGTTCTGGCAGTGGCTTAGCTCACCTGAACCTTGGAAGCAGCCTGGTCCTCGGCGATCTTCTGCTGGAACATCTGCGCGAAATCGATCGGGTCGAGCATCAGCGGCGGGAAGCCGCCATTGCGGGTTGCGTCGGCAATGATCTGGCGCGCGAAGGGGAACAGCAGGCGCGGGCATTCGATGAACAGCAGCGGCAGCATGTGCTCCTGCGGGAAGCCGTCGATGTTGAAGACGCCGCCGTAGAGAAGCTCGACATTGAACAGCACGTCCTTGTCGACGGTAGCCTTCGCGGTCAGCGACAGGTGCACGTCGAACTGCTTCTCCGAAAGCGGATTGGCGTTGACGTTGACGTTGATGGCAATGCCCGGAGCCTTGTCGCGGCCGCGCAGCGAATTCGGCGCACCGGGGCTCTCGAAGGACAGATCCTTCACATACTGAGCCAGCACATTGAGCGTCGGCTGCTGCTGGGTTGCGGTGCCATTGCCGTTGCCGGCTTTCTTTTCATTCTCGTCGGCCATGAGCCCTGTTCCTGTTTTCGGACCGTGTGGCCCCGAGGTGGATTCGCGGGGTTGGCTATCACGGCAGGGCAGCCAAGACAAGGTTTTGGCTTTTTAACGGGAACGAAGCGGTTATTCGTCAGGAAGTCGCCGCCATGGCGAATTCTCATCCGGCTTGCCGTTTCTTCTGAAGTCTTCGCTGTCGAGATCGATCGTATGATCGTCCTGTTCGCGCCGGAAACCGCCCCCGCTGAACTGGCCCCCGCCGAACTGGCCGGCAACAACGACGCGGCGCCCCAGAAGGCGCCAGAAAAGCGCGCGTACCGGCGGCAGAAGCACCAGAAGACCGATGATCGAGGTGATGAAGCCCGGGATGATGAGCAGGATGGCGGCGAGCACGCCCATGGCGCTGTTTGCCAGCTGCAGGCCGGGATCCTTGCCTGCTTCCACTGCCGAGCGCACCTTGTTCATGGCGCCGAGGCCCTGATAGCGAAGCAATATGCTGCCGGCGAGTGTGGACGCGATGACAAGGCCGACGGTAGCCAGCGCTCCGACCTGCTTGCCGACAACGACAAAGCCTGCGATCTCCGCCAGCGGCAGCAACAGAAAGAGCAGAGGAAAGAGAGAAACACGCAAATTTGTAACCGTTTGCTGGTCGTTTACGCTGGCGGCATCATTTGCCGCTGGCACTGGACCCTACACATAGGTATGCGTGCCTTTGATTTGAATGATTGTGTCTCGCGTTCTATATGTTTTGATAGAATGACGCCAGACGGGTGCTGTGCGTTGGTTACAGCCGAAAATGGGATTGATTGGCGCGCGCATGGAATTCTTCGACTTCGGCACGATTTTCTTCATGATCGCGGCAGTGGTGATCTTCTTCCAGCTGCGCAATGTGCTCGGTCGCCGTACCGGCAGTGAACGTCCCCCCTTCGATCCCTATTCCTCCCGCAAGGCAGAAAAGCCTGCTGCCGCCGATGGGGACAATGTGGTGGCGCTGCCGCGCAAGCGCGGCGAAGCAGCTCCCGAAGCCTATGCCTCCATCGACGCGGTCGCCGCTCCCGGCAGCGAGCTGAACCGTGGCATGAGGGCAATTCGCGACAACGATGCCGGTTTCGATCCGAAGGGCTTCGTCGACGGCGCCAGGATGGCCTACGAGATGATCGTGATGGCCTATGCCGACGGCGACCGCAAGGCGCTGAAGAACCTTCTGTCGCGCGAGGTCTATGATGGTTTCGTTGCCGCCATTTCCGATCGCGAGGCACGGGGCGAGAAGATTCAGTCTTCCTTCGTTGGCATCGACAAGGCCGAGATCGTTTCCGCCGAGATGAAGGGCAGCGAAGCCCACGTTACGCTGCGCATCGTCAGCGAGCTGATTTCAGCCACGCGCGACAAGGCCGGCGAAATCATCGATGGCGATCCGGAAACGGTTGCCGAAGTCAAGGATGTGTGGACCTTCGCCCGCGACACCCGCTCGCGCGATCCGAACTGGAAGCTGGTCGCCACCGAAGCCGAAGACTGACCGGCTGGACGATTTCGTCCGGTGGCCGACAGGAAAGCCTCTTCGTTCTGCCCCGCCGGTTTCGGGACAATCCCCGGCTGGCAAACCGACGATCATCTGGCCGCTTTCGACGCTTTCCGCCGTTCAGCCCACCATGTTCTGACACGGCCCTACCGCAACGGATCGCTCGGCATCCGCTTCGAGGCTTTCGCCGACGCCTACGGGGAAGCGCGCACGTTTTCACCGGAAGGCCCCAGCGCGGCGCGCGCCTTTTTCGAGCGCCATTTCGTGCCCTTTCATGTGCAGCCTGACCCCGGTGGGCATGGGGGCGATCGCGGATTCGTCACCGGCTTCTATGAGCCGCAGGTCGAAGCATCGCCGATCAGGACCGGACGCTTCACCGTGCCGCTGCTGTCGCGTCCGCCCGACCTGATCGACATCGATGACGCCAATCGCCCGCCCGGCATGGACACCTATCTGGCCTTTGCGCGCGACACCGGGGCCGGGCCGGTCGAATATCATGACCGTGCGGCAATCGAGCAGGGCGCGCTGGCGGGGCGCGGGCTCGAGATCGCCTGGCTGGAGGACAAGGTCGATGCCTTCTTCATCCATGTGCAGGGCGCGGCGCGGCTTGCCATGACGGATGGGCGCACTGTCCGCGTCACCTATGCGGCCAAATCCGGCCAGCGCTTCACCGGTGCGGGCCGTGTGCTGGCCGATCTCGGCGAAATTCCGCTTTCCGAAGTCACCATGCAGTCGATCCGTGGGTGGTTCCGCCGCAATCCCGGCCGGGTGGACGAGATATTGTGGCAAAACCGCTCCTATATCTTCTTCCGTGAGGCTTCGGTGGACGACCCGGAGCTCGGCCCCGTCGCTGCGGCCAAGGTGCCGCTGACGCCCGGCCGTTCTGTCGCGGTGGACCGCCTGCTGCATACGTTCGGGACCCCATTCTTCATCGATGCACCGAAACTGACCGTTTTCGACGGAAAGCCGTTCCGGCGGCTGATGATCGCGCAGGATACCGGATCGGCCATCGTCGGACCGGCGCGAGGCGATCTTTTCACAGGTTCCGGACATGCGGCGGGCGAGATAGCCGGGGTCGTGCGCCATCAGGCCGATTTTTATGCTCTTGTGCCGCGGCCGCTTGCAGATCATTTCTCATCCATTACGGATGCGAATCGATGACGCGACGGCCGCAAAAGACATTGAGCGACGAGGACCGGGTTCTGTGGAGCCTGGTGGCGCGCTCGGCCGTGCCGCTGAAAGGCCGGGCGCCGCCGCCCATGGATGTGGCGGAACCGGCGGCGATTGCACCTCCCGTGCCCTCACCTTCCGGTCCCATTTCTCAGCCGCAGGCCAAGGCCAGCCTCCCTGCGGCACCGCGCAGCCTCGACCGTCCCACCCTCGACAAGCTCGCCAGGGGGCGTCTGCCGATCGAGGCGCGCGTCGATCTTCATGGCATGACGCAGGACGAGGCCTACTCGCTGCTGTTCTCCTTCCTCCACCGCGCCCATGCGGGAGGGCTGCGCTATGTTCTGGTCATCACCGGCAAGGGGTCATCGTCCGGCGGCGACGGCGTGCTGCGCCGTTCTGTTCCGGCATGGCTGGCAACGCCGGCCTTTCGCATGTTCGTGTCGAGCCATGAGCATGCGGCGCGTCATCATGGTGGCTCGGGTGCGATCTATGTGCGCCTGCGCAGGACAAGGTAAGGGCAGATGACGCCGCTGGGCGAAAAAATCCGCGAGCTGCGGCAGGAGCGCGGCGCCAGCCAGAAGGAGATGGCGGCGGCCATCGGGGTCAGCCCCGCCTATCTGTCGGCGCTGGAGCATGGGCGGCGCGGCGCGGCGAGCTGGACCCTGATCCAGAAGATCATCGGCTATTTCAACATCATCTGGGATGAAGCGGAGGAGTTCCAGCGCATCGCGCAGGCTTCGCATCCGCGTGTGAAGGTCGACACCTCCGGCCTGTCACCGGCCGCCACCGAGCTCGCCAACCTGCTGGCGGAAAACATTGCCCGCATGGACGAGGCGGAACTGCGCGCCATCACCGCCCGCATCCGCGAGGTTCTGGCGCGCCGCCGGTAAACAGCCGCCCGGCTGGCGGTCGGGAAATCAGGCGTCGCGGATCTGATAGTCCTTCACCACCGTGAAGCGGATCGCCTTCCAGCGTTCGGCCTCATAATTGAGCGAAAACTCGTGCTGGGCGAGGAACACCGGATCGTCATCTAGGTCGCGGGCGATGTCGCCGCGATGCGCCTCGACGAAGCGGTTCAGCTCTGCCTTTTCATCGGCGTCGATCCAGCGGCAGACCGAAAAGCGCGAAATCTCGAAATCGACCGGCAGGCCGTATTCGATGTTGAGCCGCTCCTTCAGCACGTCGAGCTGCAGTGCGCCGACCACGCCGACGATTGCCGGCGAGCCGTCTTCCGGCGAAAAAAGCTGCACGACGCCCTCTTCCGCCATCTGGTGAAGCGCATCTTTCAGCTTCTTCGCCTTCATGGCGTCGCCAAGGCGCACGCGGCGCAGGATTTCCGGCGCGAAGTTCGGCACGCCGCGGAACAATATGTCCTCGCCCTCGGTCAGCGTGTCGCCGATGCGCAGCGTGCCGTGGTTGGGAATGCCCACCACGTCGCCGGCATAGGCCTCGTCGGCGGTGATGCGCGATCGCGCGAAGAAGAACTGCGGCGCCGACAGCGACATCGGCTTGCCGGTGCGCACCAGCTTGGCCTTCATGCCGCGCTGAAGCACGCCCGAGCACACGCGCACGAAAGCGATGCGGTCGCGGTGGTTCGGGTCCATATTGGCCTGAATCTTGAAGACGAATGAGGTCATCTTGTCTTCGGTGGCCTCAACCGTGCGGGTGTCGGCTTCCTGTGCGCGCGGCGGAGGGCCGAAGGCGCCGAGCGCCTCGATCAGGTCGCGCACGCCGAAATTGCGCAGCGCCGAGCCGAAATAGACGGGCGTGAGGTGGCCTTCAAGGAAAGCGTCGCGATCGAAGGGACGGCAGGCTTCGCGCGCGAGTTCCGTTTCCTCGATGAAGGTGGCGCGGTCGTTCTCCGGCAACAGGCCGGCGGCGCGGTTGGAATCCGGGCCATGCACGGCCGTGCGCTCGGTTTCCGCATCGCCGCGGCGCACCGCGTTTTCCGCCAGATGATAAGTGCCCGCAAAAGTCTTGCCCTGCCCGATCGGCCAGGTCACGGGTGCTGTGTCGAGGGCCAGCTTCTCCTCGATCTCGTCGAGAATCTCGAACGTGTCGCGGGCCTCGCGGTCCATCTTGTTGACGAAGGTGATGATGGGAATGTCGCGCAGGCGGCAGACCTCGAACAGTTTTAGCGTCCGTGGCTCGATACCGCGCGCCGCGTCGATGACCATCACCGCCGCATCGACGGCCGACAGGGTTCTGTAAGTATCGTCGGCGAAGTCCTCGTGGCCCGGCGTGTCGAGCAGGTTGAAGACGTTGTCGCCATATTCGAAGGTCATCACCGAGGTGACGACCGAAATGCCGCGCTCGCGTTCGATCTTCATCCAGTCGGAGCGGGTCTGGATCTTGTCCTTCTTGGCCTTGACTTCGCCGGCAAGCTGGATGGCGCCGCCGAAGAGCAGCAGCTTTTCCGTCAGCGTCGTCTTGCCCGCGTCCGGGTGCGCGATGATCGCGAAGGTCCGACGGCGCTTCACCGCCTCTTGAATTGTCTCTGCCATGTCAGGAATCCCGTCTGGTGGCGGGCTTCTAGCAATAACGGAGAAGGCTGTCGAACATAAATGGTTCGGGTAGACTGCATATGCGGCACTGGTCTATTCGCAAGGCCTGCTGTAAGCGGAACCGCCGGGGCGTATCGCCGTTGAGGCGGCACCCCTGCCCTGCCCGATCAGTCTCGATAGGATTTGCGCCATGTCCTCCTCCCAGCCCGCTTCCGTGATTGGCCCCACCGTTGGCTTCGTGCGCCTGCCGCATGCCGCCGATCTGCCGTTGCCCGCCTATGAAAGCAGGGGCGCGGCCGGCATGGATCTGCGCGCGGCGATCCCCGAGGATCGGTCCATCCTTATCCTGCCCGGCAAGCGGGCGCTGGTGCCGACCGGCCTGATCATGGAAATCCCCGAGGGCATGGAAGGTCAGGTCCGCCCGCGCTCTGGCCTGGCGCTGAAGCACGGCATCACCTGCCTGAACACGCCCGGCACCATCGACAGCGACTATCGCGGCGAGGTGCAGGTGCTGCTGGTCAATCTCGGCGATGAGGATTTCTCCGTCAGCCGCGGCATGCGCATCGCCCAGATCATCTTCGCACCCGTCACGCAGGTGCGCACCGAGGAGCGCACGCTGGCCAGCTATACATCGCGCGGCTCCGGCGGGTTTGGCTCCACCGGAACAGCCTGAGCCATCCGGGTTCGATTGCCGGAGCGAGCTTTGTAGAAAAAGCCTCAGATCGGCCCTGACGGGCCGATCAGATGCACGGGGATATGCGCCCGCGCCAAAACGCGATACGGTTCCTGGCTCCACATCATGCTGCGGATGAGCCAAGGCCTTTTCGGGTCCGTGCCCATGATGATGGCCCGGCAGTTCTGTCGCCTTGCCTCGTTCAGGATGCTCTTGCCGGGATTGCGGGTGGTGACGATGTGGCCATCGGCATCCACACCCGCTTTCTCGAGCTCGCCGATGGCCCAGTGGACATTGTCCTGCTGCTCGGCCATCTCGCTTTTGCTGGGGCGCAGGCCCGGATTGGGCAGGCCGAAGCTGGTGCCCCACAGGCGCGCAATGGTCAGAACCCGCGCCTGGCCGCCCCCATCCCGAAGCATGCGGACGGCCGTTTCGATGACATCCGCGCTGAACCGCCGCCCTTCCGAGGCAATCAGCACCCGCTGTGCGACCTGCGGATCGCACGCCTGTGGCGAGCGCCTGAAAAGGGTGCGGATCATGCGCTGCGCTCCTCAGCTTCCCGAGGTGGCCATTTCTGCGGCTGAGTAGCCGTTTCGGGCGTCTTCCCATTTCCGGTACCAGTAGAGCGGCAGGTACATGAACGTCGCCGCTATGCCGAGGAAGTAGTAGATCGCCTGCCCGCCGATGTAGGAGTAGATGACACCTCCACACAGCCACACGAAGAAATACAGCGCTGCCAGCGCCAGAGCGATGTATTTGAAATACTCCGGAAGCCGGAACGGACGATGCACGTTGGGACGGTCCTTGCGCAGCAGATAATAGGCGATCAGGACCGGCACGAACGAACCGAGATATCCGACGTTGGAGAAGGAATAGATCTCGATCGCCCCGCCCATGAAGGCGATAAGCAGGCTGGCGCCGACATTGGTCATCATGGCGCGGTCCGGCACGTGGTACCTGTTCAGATGCTGGTAGAAGCGCGGAAACTGCCCGTCCAGCGACATCTGATAGAGCGAGCGTGAACAGCCCATCAGCGAGTTCAGGGCCGACAGCACCAGAGCGATGATCAGCATGATCGCCATCAGCCATTCCATCACCGCTCCGGCCACGCCGGGGAAGATGTTGCTGGCGAAGGTGACGAACATCGTCTTCGGATCGACAAGGGCAGGGTCCGAGATGGCCTGTGCGCCCAGCACGACGACGAACGAAACCGGCAGCATCGTGTAGACGAACACGCCGTATCCGCCCTCGAGCGTCATGGCGATGCGGGCATCGCGGCCGGGGTTCCTGCACTCGCCGATGTAGCAGGCTGCCGCCTCATAGGCGATCACGGTCCACAACAGAGGGAAGGCATAGGCGATGTACATGATCCATGCCGGATACCCGCCGACGGGATCGAAGAAGCTCGATCCGTCGAGATGCGGGAAACCGGCAAGCTCGCTCCAGTTGGCGGCATCAAGGTTGAAGATGAAGCCGATCGACAGGAAGGTGAGCGGGATCATCGACAGAACCGCCAGTATAGTTGCCATCGAAGTGCCGAAGCGGATGCCGAGATAGGCGGGAATCGACAGGATGATCAGCCCGACGGCCGTGATGCCCAGCGTCCAGTACGGAATGAAGGTGCTGATCGGCGTGATCCCCTGCGTCGCGTCCAGCCCGAACAGGTGGGTGATGTAGAACGAGGCAAGGATCATGTTGAGCGGTGCTACAGGCATCCATCCCACCCAGTACATCCAGGCAGTGACGCCGTTGACATGTGGCGCCAGCCGCGGCCAGCGGTTCCTGTAGGCCGGATAGGCATAGGATGGAGACCCGCCGGTGCGGCCCGGCATCATCGCCGACAGTTCCGCCAACAGAAGGCACAGCAGAACGCCGGTCAGCGTGAAGAAGGTGATGAAGGGAATGTAGGATGCGCCGAATACGGTCAGGAAGGCCGGCGCAGCACCGGTTACAAGGATGGTTCCGGCAAGACCGATGACAAAGGCACCCCACCAGTTCGTGCCGGTCTGAAGATTGCCCTGCTCGTATTCAAGGACGTCGGTGGCTCCTCCGCTCGGGCTCATCTTGCGTCCTCCCTCACGTCCGGGCGTCGCATCGACGGGCTGGTGTGAGCCGGGTATCCGGCGGTCGCCATGGGTCCGGCCATCGCGATGAAGATGGCATGCTGTGGATCGGTAAAAGTCATCGAGTGTCCTCCTCCTCCTGACTTGTACGTGGTCGTTTTCTTCTGTTCCTACCTGCCTGCTCTGCTGGAGTTCGGCGCTCCCGCGCCTGCGGTCCGGGACTCCAGAAACACGTCTGCCGGGCTGCCGGTCACAGCCCCCGCACCGGTTTTCGAAGCAAAAAAGCCCCCCGCGCTCCAACGTGGTTGCGAGCGCGCCTGGCAGCTGCGAAGTCCGGCATTCCCATGCATCGGCCCGATCGGATTGGTTGTCTGCGTGTTCTGACGCGAACACGACCTTGCCGGTGTCGCAACAATACGATCCCGGCATTGGACAGCCAGGGCAATACGCGCCATGCAGATGTGACCGTGGGCGGATCTCAGACGGAGGTTCCCTTAAGGGAACGCTCCCGTTTCACCTGCTTTCAAAGGGGCTGCGCGCGAAGGTGTGCGACGGCCTTTTCAGGCAGGTTCCGGATGTCCGCTTCCGATCCGTAATTCATTCCTCCCCTTCGACAAACCACGGGTAATGAATCGAAGAACCGCTATGTGTCGGATGAAGTTGTTTTTCCATTCTTGATTCATTTTAAGAAAAAACATTTCATATGATGCAATCAGGTCACAAGGCCACCCCGATGTCAACCGGATATTGCCGTTGCGGAAAATCCGGATTTTCTCGAAATGAAATCAGGATTAAGCATCTGAATATAATATATGTTTTGTCTCGCCATAAAACGGGGGACACGCATCCCGCCTGTTCCGGAGCCTGGGTGAGTTCGGCTAAATGGTGAAGGCCGGTGGCTCGAAATGCCGGCATCAGAACGTTCGTTGCAGGAAGTGCAATTCTGATTTGCAGTGCCGTTTTTCACCCGTTAGGATCGATTTGAACCGATCATGTCCGGGCGAGCGTTGCTATGGAAAATACCTCCGACAAGGGCGCGGTTTTTCGCGAACTGCACGCTTCAACCTTCGTAATCCCCAATCCGTGGGATGTGGGGACGGCAACGCTTCTGCAATCGCTGGGCTTCCGGGCGCTGGCAACGACCAGCGCGGGCTTCGCCTTCTCGCGGGGCCTGCCGGATGGCGGCGTCAGCTTCGAGGCCATGATTGCCCACTGCCGGGAGATTGTCGGGGCGACGGACCTGCCGGTCTCGGCGGATCTGGAGAAGGGCAAGGGCAACAGCCCCGAAAGTGCCGCTGAAACGGTGTTTGCGGCGGCAGCGGCGGGGCTTGCGGGCTGTTCGCTGGAGGACTTTTCCGGCGACGAAGACAGGCCGATCTATGAGTTCTCCCATGCGGTCGAGCGTGTGGCGGCCGCGGTGGAAGCAGCGCGCGCACTCAAAAGCGATTTCGTGTTCACCGCCCGCGCCGAGAATTTCCTGCACGGCGTTCCCGATCTCGACGATACGATCAGGCGCCTTCAGGCTTTCGGGAAGGCGGGAGCCGATGTTCTCTACGCGCCGGGGCTCGCCGACATCGGCCAGGTGCGCACGCTGTGCGCCGCTCTGGAGAAGCCGGTCAACGTGCTGGCAAATCCCGCCTTCACCGTTGCCGCTCTCGCCGATGCCGGCGCAAAACGCATTTCGCTCGGCTCGAAGCTCACCACCTGCGCTTTCGGCGCTGTGGAAAGGGCGGCAAGAGAAATTCTGGAAAGCGGCACCTTCGCCTTCGTCCGCGAGGCCATGGACTTCGACCGTCTGCAGGAAATGTTCCAGCCGCTCGATTGATCGCCCCACCCGCTATGCAAACCCATCCTGATGATCTACCACCGGCCAGCCCTTTGGCTGCCTGAAGACAAATCTGCCCGCATCGGAGAGGACTGCATGCCGGACTATGACGTGTTGTGCATCGGCAATGCCATTGTCGATATCATTGCCCAGAGCGACGAGAACTTCCTCACCGAGAACGGCATCATCAAGGGCGCGATGAACCTCATCGATGCCGAACGCGCCGAACAGCTCTATGCACGCATGGGGCCGGCGGTGGAAGCCTCCGGCGGATCGGCCGGCAACACGGCGGCGGGCATTGCCAGCTTCGGCGGCAGGGCGGCCTTCTCCGGCAAGGTGGCCGACGATCATCTCGGCGGCATCTATGCGCATGACATCCACGCGCTTGGCGTGGCCTTCGACACCGCGCCGCTTGCCGGCACGCCGCCCACGGCGCGCTGCATGATCTTCGTGACGCCCGATGGCGAGCGTTCGATGAACACCTATCTCGGCGCCTGCGTGGAGTTCGGGCCGGAGGATATCGAGCCTGAAAAGCTCTCTGGTTCGAAAGTCGTCTATTTCGAAGGCTATCTGTGGGACCCGCCGCGCGCCAAGGAAGCGATGCGCGAGGCGGCGCGGATTGCCCATGAAGCCGGGCGGGAAGTGGCGATGACGCTCTCCGACAGCTTCTGCGTCGACCGCTACCGCGACGAGTTTCTGGAGCTGATGCGCGGCGGCACGGTCGACATCGTTCTGGCCAACGACCATGAGATCAAGGCGCTTTACCAGACCTCCTCCTTCGACACCGCGCTGGAGGCCCTGCGCAGGGATTGCAGGCTCGCCGCCGTCACCCGTTCCGAACAGGGTTCGGTGATCGTGCGTGGCGACGAAACCGTAAAGATCGATGCCATTGCGATCCGCGAACTGGTGGACACCACCGGCGCCGGTGATCTTTATGCCGCCGGCTTCCTGTTCGGCTACACGCAGGGGCGGTCTCTGGAAGACAGCGGCAGGCTGGGATCGCTCGCCGCCGGGCTCGTCATTCAGCAGGTCGGCCCACGCCCACGCCAGAACCTGCGCGAAGAGGCAGAGCAGGCCGGGCTGCTTTAGATCGCAGTGCGTCCATCCGGATGCGCAAAGGACGATCTGAATTATTGCGAGAGCATCGGAATAAACGAAAACCGGATTCTGGTTTTCGATCCGATGCTCCGATCAGCTTCCAAGCTCGATGGAACGCCTGCGCGCGGCATCGACAGTTTCAGTCATCAGGCGGGTGAGGGCTTCGTCGCCCATCAGCACATCGAGCCCGGCGGCGGTCGTGCCCTTGTGGCTCGTCACCTGCTGGCGAAGCACACCAGGCTCCTCGCTGCTCGTCGCAGCCATGGTCGCCGCGCCATAGACGGTCTGCACAGCAAGCCGTGCCGCCGTTTCCGCCGGCAGGCCGGCGGTTCTGGCCGCGGCGGTCAGCGCTTCGATGAAGTGGAACACATAGCCGGGACCCGAGCCGGAAACGGCTGTCACCGCATCCATCAGCTTCTCGTCGTCGACCGTGGCAACCTCGCCGCTGGCGGCCAGCAGGCCGGCCACGAAATCGCGTGCCTTGTCACTGACAAGGCCGTTGGCGAACACCACCATCATGCCCTTGCCGATGGCGGCCGGCAGGTTGGGCATGCAGCGGATGACGGGGGTCTTTTCGCCGAGGATGCTCTCGAAGGTGGCGACGCTGGTGCCGGCGGCGATGCTGACGAAGGTGGTCGCACCATTGCCGAAGCGCGCATAGCCGGCCAGAACATCGCGGATCGCCTGCGGCTTGACCGCGATTACCACGATCCCGGGGGTGATGTTTGCCGGCAAGGCTTCAGCGCCGGACACGGTGGCGCAGCCCAGTTCCGTGGCCTTGTTGCGCAGCTCTTCGTTCGGCTCGACCACCACGACTTCAGCTGGCGCGATCCGGCCGGAACTGATCCAGCCCGACAACATGGCGCGGCCCATATGGCCGCAGCCGACGAGAACAAGCTTTGCAGTCATCCTGATCCTCCGAACTGACCCGCGTTCTTAACCCGGCCAGCTTCGGCTGGAAAGGCGGTTGACGCCCGACGGCCCGACGTTCAGCCGCCAGACCTTCAACCGCCGGACCTTCAACCGCCGGACTGGGGCACCAGAAGCGGCACGATGCGTTCGCTGGTGCTGACCTGCGGGCTCCGGGCCGTGCCATAGGGAATGCCCAGCGCATTCCAGGTTTCCACCAGCGCGTCGCGCAGCTGAAGGATCAGCTCATCGGAATGGAACGGCGTCGGCGTGATGCGCAGGCGCTCGGTGCCGCGCGGCACGGTCGGGTAGTTGATCGGCTGGATGTAGATGCCGTGGACGCCGAGCAGCCGGTCGCTCGCCATCTTGCACAGCTCCGGGTCGCCCACCAGTACCGGCACGATATGGGTCACGGACGGCATCACCGGCAGGCCGGCATCGCCGAGGATCTGCTTGGCGCGCGCCGCCTGCCGCTGCTGGGCGTCGCGCTCTTCCTGCGAGGATTTGAGATGGCGGATCGAGGCGGTCGCGGCCGCCGCCAGTGCCGGCGGCAGGGCGGTGGTGAAGATGAAGCCCGGCGCATAGGAGCGCACGGCGTCGATCACCGCGCTGGTGCCGGTGATGTAGCCGCCCAGCGTGCCGAACGCCTTGGCGAGCGTGCCCTCGATGATGTCGATGCGGTCGGCCAGTCCCTCGCGCTCTGTGATGCCGCCGCCGCGCGGGCCGTACATGCCCACCGCATGGACCTCGTCGATATAGGTCATGGCGTTGTACTTGTCGGCGAGGTCGGCGATCTCCCGGATCGGCGCGATATCACCGTCCATGGAATAGACGCTTTCGAACACGATCAGCTTGGCGCGCTCGCGCCCGGCCGCCTGAAGCAGGCTTTCCAGATGGCCGACGTCGTTATGGCGGAAGATGCGCTTTTCGGCGCCCGAGCGGCGCACGCCCTCGATCATCGAGGCGTGGTTGAGCTCGTCCGACAGGATCAGGCAGTTGGGCAGAAGCCGCGCGATGGTGGAGATCGCCGCCTCGTTGGAGACGAAACCGGAGGTGAAGACGAGCCCGGCTTCCTTGCCGTGCAGGTCGGCCAGTTCCCGTTCCAGCTCGACCAGCGGATTGCTGGTGCCGGAAATGTTGCGGGTGCCGCCGGCGCCCGAGCCCATGCGGCCGGCAGCGTCCTGGAAGGCGCTGACCACGGCCGGATGCTGGCCCATGCCCAGATAATCGTTCGAGCACCAGACCGTGATCTCGCGCGTGTCGGAGCCGGTGCGCCACAGGGCGCGCGGAAACTTGCCGACCATGCGTTCCAGATCGGCGAACACGCGGTAGCGGCGCTCGGCATGCAACTGGTCGATGGCGTCTTCGAAGAACCTTTGATAGTTCATTTTCGGGTCCCGTTGGAGCAATTCCGGGAAACGAACGAAACGGCTTTCCGTACGGAATTGCGCATGACAATGAGGAAGGCAGTGTCGCAATTTCAAGGAAAGCGGACTGCTCAGGTTGATGCGATCATAATGCCGGCGGCCTTTGGCGTCCACGCAAGCCGTTCGGTCAAAATGCCACGCCTGCGGTGACGGGCGCGGCCAAAGAGGTGCGGGCATGAGGATACTGGTTCTGGGGGCGGGCGCGGTCGGTACGGCGGCGGCATATTATCTCGCCAGAGACGGCCATGAGGTGACGGTGATCGAGCGCCATGCCGGGCCGGCCTCCGGCACCAGCTACGCCAATGGCGGGCTGGTCTCGCCGGGCGACGCCACCGCGTGGGCTTCGCCGGAAGCGCTGAAGACCTTCGTGCGCGGCATATTCAACCACGATCTCGGCATCCGGGTGCGGCTTGGCCGCGATCCTTATCTTTTCGCCTGGGGGCTGCGTTTCCTGCGCCAGTGCACGCAGGCCCGCAAACGCGCCAACACCCTGCCGAAGCTGCGGCTCGCCCTCTACTCGCGCGACAGCATCAATGCCCTCTCGGACGAAACCGGCATCACCTATGACGACCGGCGCAAGGGCATCCTCTATCTGTCGCGCAGCCGCGAAAGCCTCGACGCGGCGGCGCGAAACTATGGGTTCCTCGCCGATCACGGCCTGCCGATCGAGGTCGTCGATCCGGAGCGGATGGCCGGGATCGATCCGGGCCTTGCCGGGGCGCGGCATCATTTTGTCGGCGCCGTCTATTCCCCCACCGACCAGACCGGCGATTCGCGTCTGTTCGCGACGCGGCTGGCAACCTATGCGACTGAGAAACTCGGCGTCGATTTCCGCTTCAACACCACGGTCGAAGGGCTCGATACTGAGGGTGATGCGGTGAGGGCGGTGCGCACCGATGCCGGGCCGTTCACCGCCGACAGCGTGGTTCTTGCCATGGGGCCGGAAAGCGGGTTGCTCGGCCGCCGTCACGGGCTCGACCTGCCGATCTATCCGGTCAAGGGCTATGCGGCGACCATTCCGCTGGAGGACGAGGGCAAGGGCCCGACCATGGGCGGCGCGGACGAGGACCGCTACGTTGCCTATTCGCGCCTCGGCAACCGGCTGCGGCTATCCTGCACGGCCGAATTCACCGGCTTCGACCGGACGTTCCGGAAGCAGGATTTCGCGCCCATGTTCCGCACCGCGCACGAGCTGTTCCCCGGTGCCTTCGATGAAGCGAAAGCCGAACTGTGGGCGGGTCTGCGCCCGATGATGCCGAAATCCGTTCCGGTTTTGGGTCGGGCGCGCTACCGCAACCTCTACCTCGATACTGGACACGGTCATCTCGGCTGGACACTTGCCGCGGGCTCCGGCCGGCTGCTGGCGGATCTGGTTGCCGGGCGTTCGCCTGAGATCGACACCGAGGGTCTGCTCTACCGGAATTGACCGCCGCAGGTCCGATTTCGGTTGACGGGCGTGGCCATGTGGTCATGTTACGGCTCTCGCGAATTCCGTCGTTTCAGGAGGCACCATGGCTGACGAAGCGCTTGTCGTCATCGATCTGCAGAACGATTTCTGCCCGGGTGGAGCGCTGGCGGTTGCCGGCGGGGACGAGATCGTGCCGCTGGTCAACGATCTCATTCGCGGCGCCGATCACGTCATCATGACGCAGGACTGGCACCCGGCCGGGCATTCCAGCTTCGCCTCCAGCCATCCGGGGCATCAGCCCTACCAGAGCGTCACCATGCCGTATGGCGAGCAGACGCTGTGGCCCGATCACTGCATCCAGGGCAGCCGCGGCGCGGAATTCCATACCGGCCTTGCCTGGGCAAAGGCCGAGCTTGTCATCCGCAAGGGTTTCCGCCCGGCCATCGACAGCTATTCGGCCTTCTTCGAGAACGACCACACCACGCCGACCGGCCTTGCCGGCTATCTGCGCGAACGGGGCATCGGCTCGATCACGCTCGCCGGCCTCGCCACGGATTTCTGCGTCGCCTATTCGGCGCTGGATGCGGTCAAGCTCGGCTTTTCCGCCACGGTGCGGCTCGCCGCATGCCGTGGCATCGATCTCAATGGCTCGCTCGACGCCATGACCGGCAGGATGCGCGACGCCGGCGTCACCCTGCTCTGACGCTTGAAATCCGACAGATCCGACACCGAACAAGGAGAACCGGGTGAACGCTGCTGCAGTGCGAATGACCGTCCTCGTGCTGGCGGGACTTTCCGCCACTCCCGCCCTTGCGGCGGAAGCGCTGCCGGGCGCGCAGATGTCGCTGTGGTGGGCGCTGCCCTTCGCCGGCCTGCTCCTGTGCATCGCCACCGGGCCGCTGCTGTTCCACCATTTCTGGGAGCATCACTATGGCAAGATCGCTGCCGTCTGGGCCGCCCTGGTGATCGTACCGCTGGCGGCTTCCTATGGCGTTGCAGCGGCAGGCGAGGCGGTGCTGCATGCCATGCTGCTGGAGTACATGTCGTTCATTATACTCCTGTTTGCGCTGTTCACCATTTCGGGCGGTATCCTGATTTCCGGCAACATCCACGGCACGCCGCTGTTCAACTCCGGCCTGCTTCTGGTCGGCTCCATCCTCGCCTCGGTGATCGGCACCACCGGCGCTTCAATGATCCTGATCCGGCCGATCATCCGTGCGAACGACAACCGGTCCTTCAACGCCCATGTCGTGGTGTTCTTCATCTTTCTCGTTTCCAACATCGGCGGCTCGCTGACGCCGCTGGGCGACCCGCCGCTGTTCGTCGGCTTCCTGCGCGGCGTCGATTTCTTCTGGACGACCGTGCATCTGTTGCCCGACACGCTGTTCGTCGGCGGTCTGGTGCTCGCCATCTTCTTCGTGCTCGACACCATCCTCTACCGGCGCGAGCAGGGTGCGCCGGAGATCAGGGACCCGACGCCGGATTCGAAAGTGCGCATCCTCGGCCTCGTCAATATTCCGCTGCTGGCCGGCGTCATCGGCGCCATCCTCATGTCGGCGGCGTGGAAGCCGGGCGTCGAGTTCACCGTTCAGGGCGTGCATGTCGAGCTGCAGAACCTCGTGCGCGACGCCATCATTGTGGCGCTGGCGTTGATTTCGCTGGTCGTGTCGCCAAAAAAATACCGCTCCGCCAACGGCTTCAACTGGGAGCCGATCCTCGAGGTGGCGAAGCTGTTCGCGGCGATCTTCATCTGCATCGTGCCGGTGGTGGCGATCCTGCGCGCCGGCATGGACGGAGCGCTCGCCCCGCTTGTCGCGCTGGTGACGACGGCTTCGGGCCAGCCCAACGACATGGCCTATTTCTGGATGACCGGCATACTGTCGTCCTTCCTCGACAATGCGCCGACCTATCTGGTGTTCTTCGAGCTGGCCGGCGGCAATCCGCAGGAGCTGATGACCACCTTCGCCACCACGCTGGCGGCGATCTCGGCCGGCGCGGTGTTCATGGGCGCAAACACCTATATCGGCAATGCGCCGAACTTCATGGTCTATGCCATCGCCCGCAACCAGGGTGTCCGCATGCCGGGCTTCTTCGGCTACATGATGTGGTCAGGCGTGGTGCTGCTGCCCATCTTCGTCCTGTCGAGCTTCATCTTCTTTGGGTAGGGGCATTTCCGGAAGAAAGGTGAAACTGCGCCGGTCATCGCCGGTCGCGGCAGTTCTGGCCGGTGTTCTTGCCGTTTCGGCAACGATGTCGTTCGCGCAGGAAAGCCGGACATGGCCGGATACGAGCTCGGGAACGATGGAGTTCGCCCCGGTGGGGGCCATCGACTACAGCATCGGTTACGCCAGTGTCGGCTACGATCATTTCGAGACGGAAATCATGGTCTCATGGCGCGATGACGGGGAGAGGACGCAGCTTCTGTTCAGCGGCATTCAGGACAAACCGCCGGCAAGGATGACGGCCAGAGGCAACCTTCTGTGTGTCGTCGCGCAATATTGCGCGCGCTATCAGGACGTCTGTTCAGCGCTGGCGACCTGCTATGCATATGATGCCGGGCAAAAGCAGTTCGTCGAAGAGGATGCCGAAGGGGAAGCCGTTCCGCGCTGAAGGCGCGACCGGGCACGTCAGCCGATCCCCACATAGCGCCTGAGCGCCGAAGGGTCGGCGTTCAGCTCCGCGATCGCCACCGTCTCGCGGCTGTGACCGTTTTCGACGAAGGTCACGCGGTCGGCCAGTGCAAGCACGGCCTCGGCCCGCTGCTCGACCAGTATGGTCGACACGCCGCGGTGCCGCAGCGCCAGAACCGTCTCGCGGATCTTCTGGATCATCGACGGCATCAGCCCCTCGGTCGGCTCGTCCAGCAACAGGATTTCGGGTTCGAGGCAAAGCGCGCGCGCCATGGCCAGCATCTGCTGCTCGCCGCCGGAAAGCGTGCCGGACTGCTGCTTCAGCCGCTCGCGCAGCAACGGAAAGAGATCGAGCACGCTTTCCAGCGTGTCGGTGCCCTTTCTGCGCGTGTTGAGGCCGATCTCCAGATTTTCCCGCACCGTCATTTCGGCGAACAGCCGCCTTCCCTGCGGCACGTAGCCGATGCCGCGCTTCGGCACCTCATGCGCGGCAAGCTCCGTCAGCTCGATGCTGCCCGTGGGGCCGTTTTCGGGGCCGTTCATGACGATGGAGCCGGAGCGGGGCCGCAACAGTCCCATGATGGCTTTCAGCGTGGTCGTCTTGCCGGCGCCGTTGCGCCCCATCAGGCACAGCACCTCGCCCTTGTGCAGCGCAAGCTCCAGCCCGTGCAGCACCTGCACCTCGCCATAGAAGCAGTCGAGCCCGGAGACGGTCAGAAGCGCGCTCATGCGCCGCCTCCCAGATAGGCGCGCTGCACGGCCTCGTTGGCGCGGATGGCATCGGGCGTGCCTTCGGCCAGCACCCTGCCTGCCTCCAGCACGGTGATGCGATCGGCAAGCTGCATGACGACGTCCATATTGTGCTCGATGAGCAGCACGGTGGCATTCGCGGCGATCTCGCGCGCCAGCGCGACGAAGTTTTCGATCTCGCCGTCGCCGAGCCCCTGCGTCGGCTCATCGAGGATCATCAGGCGGGGTTTGAGCGCCAGCCCCATCGCCACTTCCAGCAGGCGCTGGTGGCCGTAGGCGAGCTGGCCGGCGGGCAGGGACGCGCGGTCCGCCAGCCCGACCCGCTCCAGCGCTTCCGTCACCCCGGTCCGCAGCCGGCCCCGAGAGGGGTCCTGAGAGCGGCCATCCGCCAGCGTGCGCTGTACGGCAAGCGCGACGTTGTCGAAGACGCTGAGCTGGGCATAGACGCTGGTGATCTGGAACGTGTAGGCGATGCCGAGCCGCACGCGCCGGTGCGCGGGCAGGGCGGTTATGTCCGCCCCGTCGAAGATGATGGTGCCGGAGGAGGGCGCGAGACGGCCGCAGACGAGGCTGACGAAGGTTGTCTTGCCCGCGCCATTGGGGCCGATGATGGCGCGGATCTCTCCCGGATCGACGGAGAAATCGACGCGGTCGACAGCGCGTAAGCCGCCGAAATCGCGCGACAGCGCCCGTGTTTCCAGAAGCGGGCTCATTTCCGGAAGGGGGCTCATGGCAACCACCTCAGCCAGCGCTCGCGCACCGTGCCCAAAAGTCCCTTGCGGAAGAACAGCACCAGCAGGATGAGGACGACGCCCACCACCAGCATGTAGGCGGAGGTGTAGCCGCTGGCGATGTCGACCACGTAATACATGAAGACGGTGCCGAACAGCGGTCCGAGCGTCGTTGCGGCCCCACCCAGCAGCACCCACAACAGCGGCAGGATGGAATATTGCACCGAAGCGAAGTTCGCGCCGACATAGCCGAACAGAATGCCGTAGGCGGCCCCGGCCGCGGCGCACACCGTGCCCGAAACCACCAGCGCGGCCAGCCTGCCGGAAAAGGTGTCGTAACCCAGCATGCGCGTGCGCTCCTCGTTTTCACGGATGGCGACGAGGACGCGGCCGAAACCAGAGCGCACGAGGGCGAGCATGAGGAACAGCACGACCGTGAACAAAGCGAGCGCCACAAGGTAGCGGGTGTTCGGATCGGTGAGATTGAGCGTGCCTAGCACCGTTTCCACGCGGCGCTGCTGCGGCCTCAGCATCAAACCCTGATCGCCGCCGGTGAAGGCGGAGAAATAGATGATGGCGAGATGGACGGCCTGCGAGAACATCAGCGTCACGATCATGAAGGCGACACCGGTGGTGCGCAGCGCCAGCACGCCGACAACAAGTGCGAGCAGGGCGCCGCAGGCAAGCGCGGCAAGGAACGCCTCGGGCACGCCGAAGCCCAGATGCTGGATGGAGAGCCCCGCGCCGTACAGGCCGGCGGCGAAGAACATGGCGTGGCCGAGCGAGAGCAGCCCGCCATAGCCGAAGGTGAGGTTGTAGCCCATGGCGAAGGTGGCGAGCACGAGGATGCGCGCCATCAGCCCGTGGTGATAGGCAGGCAGCAGGAAGTTCAGGGCCAGAAGCACCGCGATCACCGCGCCATGCAGGGCGTAGAGTCTTGCGCCCGCCTTCACCGCGCCACCTTGCCGAACAGGCCCTGCGGGCGGAACACGAGCACCATCGCGACCGCCAGCGTGGCGATCAGCTTGGCGAGCGTCGGCGAGAAGAACATGGAGATCACGCCGTCTGAGATGCCGATGAGCAGCGCCGCGACCACGGTGCCGCGGAGCGAACCCAGCCCGCCGATGATGACCACGGCGAAGGACAGAAGCAGCGGGTCCTGCCCCATCAGGTAATGCGCCTGGCTGATCGGAACGATCAGCACGGCGGCAATGGCGGCAAGCATGGCGCCGATGGCGAACACGGCGGCATAGACGCGCCCGACCGGAATGCCGAAGGCCTGCGCCGTCTCGCGGTCGTACTGGGTGGCGCGCATGATCAGGCCGGCGCGCGTGCGCGTCAGCACCAGCCATGACAGCAGGAGCAGGGTGGCCGACGTCGCGATGATCGACAGCTTGTAGGCCGAATAGCCGAACCATGGCAGCGAGATGCGCAGGTTGAACGGCGGCGGCACCGGCCGTGCGTCGGCGCCGTAGAAGGTGAGGGCGAGCTGCTGGAGGATGTAGAGCAGGCCGATGGTGGCGACGATGGTGGCTTCGGGATCGTAGTTCACCCGGCGCAGCACCAGCCGCTCCGCCAGCAGAGCCACCACGCCCACGATCAGCGGCGCGATGACCAGTGCCGCGGCAAAGCCGGATGCGGGGCTTGCGCCGACCGTCGTGGCCACGGCCCATGCCAGCACCGCGCCCAGCATGAAGAACTCGCCATGCGCGACGTTGACGACGCGCATGACACCGAACACCAGCGACAGCCCGAGCGCCGTCAGCGCCAGAACTGCCGAGGTGACCAGCCCTTCAAGAACCGCCAGCAGCAGGTGAGGTCCGAAAGCCATGCTCTGCTACCTGCCCGCACCGCATGTGCGCATCACAGCGGCTGCGTCGTGTAGTCCGCCTCCGGTTCGTAGCGGCTGTCCTCGATGGAGGTCTTGTGAACCACGTTGAGGCGGCCGCCTTCCATCTTCGAGATGTACTGATGGCCGAAGACCTGATGGATCCTGCCGTCGAACACCTTGTCGCCCTGCGGGTGCTCGGGGCCTTCCGGCAGGGTGGTGATCGCCTCGGTCGCCTCGACCAGCTTTGCCCGGTCTTCCGGCCCCTGATAATTGCAGGCTTCCATCGCCTGCTTGATGACGTAGAGCGTCTCCCAGCAACCGAACATGTGGCCGGCGGTCGACACGTCGCGCGGATCGTTGACGGAGGCGCCGTTGTCATCGATGCCGACGGCGGCGCGGTAGGCCTTCTGGGCGTCGGTGTCGGTGGGCTGCGCATAACGCGCGAAGCCTTCCCAGAAATGGCTGCCGTCCAGATAGTCGAGACCGGGGCTGTTGAGGTCGACGGCTTCCAGCGAATCGATGAAGCCGAACAGCTGCGGGCCGTTGGCTCCGTAGAACTCGCCCAGTTCCTTGACGAAGGTGAGCACAGCCGGACCGACCATGACGTGATAGAGCACATCGGTGCTGGACGGGATCTGCGGGAAGTACTTGGTGAAGGAGGTTTCCGTCGGCGGAATGGCGATCTTCGCCACGACTTCGGCTCCGGCCTGTTGCAGGGCCGGCGGCAGGTAGTCGCGGTGATCGTAGCCGAAAGCGTAATCGGGATAGATCATCGTCACTTTCTTGCCGGCGTTCGCCGCGATCCATGGCGCGACGGACGTAACCTGCGCGCGCACGTCGGTGATGCCGGGCTGCAGGCACCAGCGGTTCAGCTGGCCGGATGCCACATGGTAGCCCTCGCTGACCACGTAATAGGGGATCTTCAGCTCCTCGGCGGTGGGTGCCGAGCCGATCACCACATGCGAGAACAGGGTGCCGTAGACGATGTCGACCTTATGCTGGTTGGCGAGCTTGGCCACCACTTCGGCGCCGCGGCCGGCGTCGGTGCCATCATCCTCGATGACGATCTCGACCGGGCGGCCGTTGATGCCGCCGGCCTCGTTGATCAGCTTCACGGCGGCGGCGGTGGTGCGCTCGTACCAGCGGCCATAGGAGGCGCCGATGCCGGTGCGATGGCACTGGAAACCGATGCGGATCGGAGCCGAGCTCTGGGCCTGCGCATAGCGCACGAAACCGGGGGCCGTTATCAGTCCGCCTGCCGCGGCAAGGCCCTTCAGGGCTGTGCGGCGGGTAAGCGGAGCCGTTCCGGTAGCGGAAAAGGTCTTCCGATCGGTCATGGAGAAATTCCTGTTCTTGCGTGGGGCTAAATAGCGAGCCGTGTGGGGGCATGCTCGCTGCTTCGGACGGAATTTTAGGCGCGCAAGCTAAATCATCAAAGGCACGCTGATGCAAGACCGTGTTTACGTTGCGTAAGGAGCGTGCAGGCCAGTTCCGGTGCAGCTAGCCTGCCGAAGGCGTCGCCAGCAGCCACAGGCCGAACACGGTATAGCCGATCATCAGCAGGGTGAGGGGCAGCTGGCTGAAGGTCGCGCGCCGGGCATCGCCGTAGAGGCGGCAGGCCAGAGCATGGGCGACGAGCACCGCCAGAACATGTCCGGCCACGATGGCGCCGGCCTGTATGTTCCACAAAACCCACGCCGCGCCCGCGCCGGAGGTGATGGCGGCCTCGACATGCAGGTCGGCGGTGCCGAAAAGGTTCCACCCCAGCGCGAACGGATCGGAGAGGGCCACCAGCGCATACTGGCTGTCGACCATCAGCGCGGCGAGGTAGTGCGCCAGATGATAGGCGAGCGCGATCGGCACGATAGACCAGACCAGAAGGCCGGCGCTGTCGTCCCTGCCTGTGTGGCCGGCGAGCGCATCGCCCAGCCGGACCGCCAGCATGAACACCGCTCCGAGCACGGCGAAGCTTGCCAGCAGGCCGATCGTATTTGGCGCCATCACGGCCGTGCGGCCGGGAAAATCGAGCGGGTTGACGCCAAGAATGCCCATCCAGAAGAAGGTGTGCGTGAGCCCATCGAAGGATACGCTGGACAGCGCCAGAAGCACGAAGGCGACGCCGCTTTTCGGCAAGGGCCCGGTCTCCAGCAGCCGCGCGCCCGGCCATCTCAGGGTCAGGCGTCCCTGCTTGTCACGTCCGAGAAGCGCGAAGTGCGACAGCACCCGGAAAAAGACGGTCAGGAATTCGCCGCGCCGGCTCCATTGGTCATGGCCGAAGACCAGCATGGCGATAAAGGTCGCCAGCCAGTAGAGGCCGGCCGCGCGCGCCAGACGTTCGGGATCGTCCGGGGCGGGATAGACCAGTTCGAACCATGCAAAGGCAAGAAGAAGCACGACCGCCGGCCACATGCCGAGGCGTTGCGGCAAAGCGAGAACGGCGTCGTTGCGCCTGAAACGCGCCACGAGCCTGCACGGTCCGTACCATGGGTTGAGCCATGCCCATGCGTCGCCGAGCAGACCCTGCACCAGCGCCATGGCCACCCACAGCAGCGTCCATATGGTCAGCGGCAGCGGGTTGGAGAGCGGATCCCGGCTGCCCCAGAAGCCGGCGGCGACAAGGATCGCGAAAAAAAGGAAGGACAGCAGGCTGGTCACGATCTTCGCCTCATCGCGAAGCGGGAACAGGACCAGCTCTTTCGACCAGATGCCGGTCAGCAGCCGGGGCGGCACCAGCGCCAGAACGAGGAAGGAAGCCGCCACCGCCAATGCGCCGCCGATGGAATAGTAGCCTGTCGGCAAGAGCAGCACATGGCCGCGCTCCGATGCGTGCGCCAGCGCTTCGCCCGGCATGAATGCCCCCAGCAGCGCGGGCAGGGCGGCGATTTTTGCGATCCGGCGGGCCGATGCGTTCATCGGCGGACTTCAGACCTTGACCAGTTGCTCGACCCGCTCCTCATTGCCGAAGATGCGCAGATAGCGGTTGATCTCGTCCACGTCGCCCGTCGCCTTGGCGGGATTGTCCGAGAGTTTCACGGCCGGCCTGCCATTGGCCTCCGTGACCTTGCACACCAGCGAAATCGGGTTTAGCCGGGTGGTGGGAACCGGCGCGCAGCCTTCGAAATCATTGGTCAGGTTGGTGCCCCAGCCGAAGGCCATGCGCACCTTGCCGTGGAAATGCCGGTAGGTGTCGACGATGGTTTGAGCTTCCAGTCCGTCCGAGAAGATCAGCATCTTCTGGCGCGGGTCCTTGCCCTTGTCCCGCCACCACGAAATGATGCGCTCGCCGCCTTCGATGGGGGGGGCGCTGTCAGGGCGGAAGCCCGTCCAGTCGGCCACCCAGTCCGGTGCGTCGTGCAGGAAGGCTGCCGTGCCGAAGGCATCGGGCAGCACGATCAGCAGATTGCCGCCATAGTAGCGCTGCCAGTCCTTCAGGACCCGGTAGGGAGCCTCCCGCAGTTCCGCCTCGTTGCCGGCGAGCGCGGCCAGCACCATGGGCAGTTCGTGCGCGTTGGTGCCGACAGCCTCCAGGTCCGTGTCCATGGCGAGCTTGACGTTGGAGGTGCCGGTGAAGGATTTGCCGATGCCCTCCTTCAGCGCCTCCACGCACCAGCGCTGCCACAGGAAGGAGTGGCGGCGGCGGGTGCCGAAATCGGAAATGTTGATGTCGGGAAGCTGCTTGAGCAGTTCCGTCTTGGCCCACATCTTGGCCTTGGCGCGGGCATAGAGCACGTCGAGCGCGAAGGGACCATATTCGCGCAGCGCCGCACGCGAGCGCAACTCGTTGATGATGGCAAGCACCGGGATTTCCCACAGCGTCGTGTACATCCACGGGCCCGCGAAAGTCAGCTCATACTGGCCGTCGCGCTTTTCGACATGGTAGTCGGGAAGCTGGAAATTCTCCAGCCAGGCAAGGAATTCCGGCTCGAAGATCTGCTTGCGGCCATAGAAGGTGTTGCCGCCCAGCCAGATCATCTCCTTCTTGGAAAAACGCAGCGAGCGGGCATGGTCGAGCTGCTCGCGCAGCGCCCCTTCGTCGATCTCGTCGGCGAGGCGAACCGAGGTGGTGCGGTTGATCAGCGTGAAGGTGGCGTCCACCTTTGGGTACATGCCCCAGATCATCTGCAGCATCAGCAGCTTGTAGAAATCCGTGTCGAGCAGGCTGCGGATGATCGGATCGAGCTTCCACGTATGATTGTAGACGCGCCGCGCTATATCGGTTTTGGTCATGTGCTTGAAGCTTTGCCTTCGCTTCCGGATGAAAAGATGCCGCGCCGCGTCTCCTGGAGGGCTTCTGCGATTCGGAGAAAATAACGCTCTAACCTTTTGTTTTCACGCAATCCCGAACGCAAAACCGCTTCGCACTTTTGCTGGAATTGCTATAGCACCTATTTTCAGGGCGCGCTGCACGCATCGCGCGTGCAGCGCGAAATTTCGCCTCAGGGTCCTCCGCCTCAGGGCATGGCGCGGAAGGCCGGCAGGTGCCGGCGCCGCAGCCAGCGCGCCAGAAGCAGCACGGCAACGACGGCCAGACCCGCACACAGGCCGATCCAGACGCCCACGCCATCGAAGCCGAAATGGAATGCCAGCGCCACGCCGAGCGGCAGGCCGATGCCCCAGTAGCCGAGCGCGGCATAGATCATCGGGATGGTGGTGTCCTGCAGCCCGCGCAGCATGCCGGCGGAAACCGCCTGTGCGCCGTCGACGATCTGGAACAGGGCGGCCACGGCGAGGAAGCCGGTGGCCAGCATCACCACCTCGGCATTGGCCGGGCTGTCGACATCGATGAAGGCGCTGAGCAAAAGGCGCGGCAGCGTCATCATCACCAGCGCGGAGAGCGCCATGAAGCCGACGCCCATGGCATAGGAGGTCCACCCAGCGCGGGCGATCGCTTCCGGGTTGTGGGAGCCGTAGGCGATGCCGACGCGCACGGTTGCGGCCTGATTGATGCCGAGCGGGATCATGAAGGAGACCGAGCAGAGCTGGATCACCACCGCATAGGCCGCGAGCGAAGAGGCTCCGATCAGGCCCATCATCAGGGCGGCGGCGTTGAACAGGGTCGTCTCGAAGGCCATCATGGCCGCGATCGGCAGGCCGAGCCACAGAAGCTGGCGCAGGCGCTGCCAATCGGCGCGCCAGAAGCGTCCGAACAGGCGGTAGCGCCTGAACCTGCGGTCCAGCGTCACCACCAGGATCATGCCGATGAACATGGAGAAATTGGCGATGCTGGTGGCCAGACCCGAGCCGACGATGCCCATTTCCGGAAAGCCCAGATGGCCGAACACCAGCACCAGATTGCCGACGAGATTGATGATGACGCCGATGAAGGCGACCACCGTGGCCCAGCCCGGCCGCTCCAGCGAGGCGATGAAGGAGCGCAGCACCACATAGAAGAAGAAGGGCAGAAGCCCCCATTGCAGGGTGCGCAGATAGTGCCCCGCATCGGCAGCGAGCGCAGGTTCCTGGCCCATGGCCAGCAGAATGTGTTCGCCGTTCCACAACAGCGCCCAGATCGGCAGTGCAACGAGCACGGCCACCCACAGACCCTGCCGCACGGTGCGGCGCAGGTCGCGCACCGAATTGCGCCGCCGCCCGACCTCGCGCGCCATCATCGGCACTGTCGCCAGCATCAGGCCGAGGCCGAATATCAGCGGCGCAAAATAGAGGTTGGCGCCGAGCGCGCTTGCGGCAAGGGTGGAAGGCCCCACCCGGCCGAGGATCATGACGTCGGTGGCGGTCATCGCCGTCTGCGCGAGATTGGTCAATACCAGCGGCCAGGCCAGTGCCAGCGTTGCCCTGATTTCCTCGCGCCAGAGTTTTCCGGATGCCTGCGCATCCGCTTCGATGGCGGTCATTGTTGTTCTTTCCGATCGCGGCGCGTCGGACCGGGTCCGGAAGCCGCACGAGCATTCCGGGAGAAATGTCCCGGAATCATGCTGCTTTTTGCCTTCACGTGCGGTGCAAGGCAAGAGGCTCGCCATTTCCGTCGATTGATCCAGCCGGTTCCAGAGGCCTGCCGCAGGGGTTGCCATCGGCGCGTATCTGTCCAATTGTCCCCGCGGGAATGCAACGAGGGAAGGTTTCGATGCGCCAAAAGGCCGTTTTCTGGGACATGGACGGCACGCTCGTAGACAGTGAGCCTCTGCATCACGCGGCACTGGAAGCAGCCCTGCGCGAACTGAACATCGAGCCGCCTGCAGACCTTCAGGAGCGCGCGATAGGCCTCGCTGCTGCGCCGCTCTACGAGATGCTGCGTATCGAAAAGGGGCTATCGCTTCCCTTCGAGGAGTGGATCCTGCACAAATACGGTCACTATATGCCGATGGTCGCCGATCTGGTGCCGCGCCCCGGCGCGCTGGAGATTTATGGCGATTTGCGGGTGAGGGGCATTCATCAGGCCGTGGTGTCGAATTCCGACCGGCTGGTGGTGGATGCCAATCTGAGAGCGGTCGGCCTTTCTCATCCCGGCATGCGCAGCATCAGCCGCAACGATGTCCTCAATCCGAAGCCCGCCGCTGAACCGTTCCTGCGCGCGGCCTATCTCGTTGGCGTCGATCCCACCGAGGCCGCCGCCGTCGAAGACAGCTGGACGGGAGCTACCGCCGGGCTTGCCGCCGGCATGCGCACCATCTTCTGGCCCGAGCGGCCTATGGAGGGACCTCCCGGTGCGATCGTTGTGAACTCGGCCGAAGAGCTTCGTCACCAGCTGGGATTTTAGCACCGGCTAAATTCTTTTCCCTGATTGCCTGCTGCACACGGCTTTGCGATAAGCGGCAAGCCCAATGGAGACAGTGGCGATGGGAGCCAAGATCGTGCCGCCCCCGGACTATGAGGAACGCGTGCGTGCGTCGTTCGCGCGCCAGCAGGTCATGGCCACGATAGGGGCGGAGCTGACGCTGGTGACGCCGGGCATCGTCGAGATCGAGATGCCCTACGATGGGCGGCTCGCCCAGCAGCACGGCTTCCTGCATGCAGGCGTCATTTCCACGGCGCTGGATTCGGCCTGCGGCTATGCTGCCTTTTCGCTGATGCCGGAAAGCACCGGCGTGCTCACCATTGAGTTCAAGGTGAACCTCTTGGCGCCCGGCAGGGGCGAGCGCTTCCTGTTCCGCGGCTCCGTCACCAAGCCCGGCCGCACCATCACCGTGGCCGACGGTCAGGCCTATGCCTATGGCGCCGACGGCGAGGCGCGCCTGATCGCCACCATGACCGGCACCATGATGACGGTTGCCGGACGTGACGGGATCGAAGGATGAAAAGCCGGCCGGCGCAGCGGATTCACCACACCCGGCATGATGAAAGGCTGCGGGCGCCAGCAGGTTGCTCAGGCGCGGATCTCGGGTCGGGGTGCATGACGTGACACGCACCGGACCTTCGTCCCACCCCGCCACCCTTGCCGGCCGGCGGGTTCTGTTCGTCATGGCGGCGGAGGCCGAATACGGACCGGCACTGAAAAAACTGTTCAAGCCGTTCATGACTGGCGTCGGTCCTGTCGAGGCTGGCATACGGCTCGGCGCGGAACTGGCGCGGCTCGTATGTTCCGACGAACTTCCCGATCTCGTCGTATCCCTCGGCTCTGCCGGTTCACGCAGGCTGGAGCAGGCGGAGGTCTATCAGGCTGTCTCGGTCTCCTATCGCGATATGGATGCTTCGCCGCTTGGCTTTCCCAGAGGCGTGACGCCCTTCCTCGACCTGCCCGCAACGCTGCCCCTGCCGCTGCGCATTCCGGGCGTGAAGGAAGCCACCCTCTCGACCGGCGCGTCCATCGTCTCAGGGGCGGCTTATGACCCGGTCGCCGAGGACATGGTGGACATGGAAACCTTTGCCTGCCTGCGCGCCTGCCATCTGTTCGGGGTGCCGCTGGTGGCGCTGCGCGGCATTTCCGACGGCGCGGCGGAGCTGAAACATGTTGATGACTGGACGGCTTATCTCCACATCATCGACGAAAAGCTCAGCCATGCCGTGATGAGGCTTGAGGAGGCATTGCGGGACGGTTCTGTCACGCTCGCGTAAAGGCCCTGTTGCGGCATTGGATCTCACGCCATACAAACCCATTGCGCCGGCAGACGTTCTTCTTTAAAGGCCCGACATGACGACGAACCATCATTCCGACACCATCCTCATCATCGATTTCGGCAGTCAGGTCACGCAGCTCATTGCCAGGCGCGTGCGCGAGGCCGGCGCCTATTGCGAGATCGTGCCCTTCCAGTCCGCCGGCGAAGCCTTCGACCGCATCCGGCCGAAGGGCGTTATTCTCTCCGGCAGCCCGCATTCGGCCGTCGACATCGGCAGCCCGCGTGCGCCGCAGCAGGTCTTCGAGGCCGGCATCCCGGTGCTCGGCATCTGCTATGGCGAGCAGACCATGTGCGCCCAGCTTGGCGGTCAGGTCGAGGCCGGCCATGAGCGCGAATTCGGCCGCGCCTTTCTTGAGATCGAAGCCGATTGCGCGCTGTTCGACGGCATCTGGGCCAAAGGCACCCGCCATCAGGTATGGATGAGCCATGGCGACCGCGTCACCGGCCTGCCCGATGGCTTCCGGGTCGTCGGCACCTCGCGTGGTGCGCCCTTCGCGGCCATCGCCGATGAGAAGCGCCGCTTCTACGCCGTGCAGTTCCATCCCGAGGTGGTCCATACGCCGGACGGGGCGCGCCTGCTTTCCAATTTCGTGCGCAACATCGTCGGGCTGCAGGGCGAGTGGACCATGTCCGCCTACCGCCAGCAGGCCGTGGAGGCGATCCGCAAGCAGGTTGGCGACAAGAAGGTGATCTGCGCGCTCTCAGGCGGCGTGGATTCCTCCGTGGCCGCGCTGCTGGTTCATGAGGCGGTTGGCGATCAGCTCACCTGCATCCTTGTCGACCATGGCCTGATGCGCAAGAACGAAGCTGCGGATGTGGTGGCCATGTTCCGCCAGCATTACAATCTGCCGCTGATCCTCGTCGATGCCGCAGATCGCTTCATCGGCGCGCTGGAAGGCGAGAGCGACCCCGAAACCAAGCGCAAGACCATCGGCCGCCTGTTCATCGAGGTGTTCGAGGAAGAGGCGAAGAAGCTCGGCGGCGCCGATTTCCTCGCCCAGGGCACGCTCTATCCGGATGTCATCGAAAGCGTATCCTTCACCGGTGGCCCTTCCGTCACGATCAAGTCGCACCACAATGTCGGCGGCCTGCCGGAGCGCATGAACATGCAGCTCGTCGAGCCGTTGCGTGAGCTGTTCAAGGATGAGGTGCGGGTGCTCGGCAAGGAGCTCGGCCTGCCGGAAAGTTTCATCGGCCGCCATCCCTTCCCCGGTCCCGGCCTCGCCATCCGCTGCCCCGGCGGCGTGACCCGCGAGAAGCTGGAAATCCTGCGCGAAGCCGACGCCGTCTATCTGGACGAGATCCGCAAGGCCGGCCTGTACGACGCCATCTGGCAGGCCTTTGCCGTGCTTCTGCCGGTGCAGACGGTGGGCGTCATGGGCGACGGCCGCACCTACGAATATGTCTGCGCCCTGCGCGCCGTCACGTCGGTCGACGGCATGACCGCCGACTTCTATCCCTATGACATGAGCTTCCTCGCCAACGCCGCCACCCGCATCATCAACGAAGTCCGCGGCATCAACCGTGTGGTCTACGACGTGACAAGCAAGCCGCCCGGCACCATCGAGTGGGAATAATTCAGCCCCCGCCAAACGCCGCCGATAACCGCCGATTACCCTCCATAACACACTGAAAATAAAGAAATTTCTCTCCGCCGTCTTTCGCCGTCAATCGCCGGGCAAGCCTCGCGATCGACGGCGGAGCTGACGGTATGGAGCGTCTTGTGACATCGCAAAATTGCATATACCGTCATGGCTTAGAGAGCTCGTGACGGTATTTTTTTGGACCTTATTCCGTTGAGAATAAAGGATAATTCGTCGTCATGATTGGTCGATTTTGGTCTGACGGTATTTTTAGGGGCTCTCTGGCGTCTTTTGAACGATCTAGGAGGGTCCGATGCTTACTGATGCGGTAATCAAGGCACTGAAACCAAAGGACAAATTATATAAGGTCTCTGACCGTGACGGTATGTATGTCGTCGTGAACCCGTCGGGTGCCGTCGTGTTCCGCTATGACTACCGTATGCACGGTCGACGCGAGACCTTGACCCTCGGCCGATACGGACCGGCGGGCCTCTCACTGGCCCGTGCGCGGAAGAAGCTGATCGACGCGCAGCGTTCGATTCAGGAAGGGCGGTCACCCGCCCAGGAGAAACAGCGCGAGAAGCGCCGCATCAAGGAAGCAAAGAGCTTCGGCGAGTTTGGCGAACGCTGGCTGCAAGAGCACCGGATGGCCGAAAGCACCCGCGCGATGCGCCGCTCGATCTACGAGCGGGACATCCTGCCGACGTTCCGCAATCGGCTGCTGACGGAAATCACGCCCGAAGATCTCCGCGCGATGTGCGACAAGGTGAAGAAGCGAGGAGCGCCGGCCACGGCGGTCCATGTCCGCGACATCGTGAAGCTGGTTTTCGCCTTCGCGAAGCTGCACGGGGAGAAGGTGTCGAACCCCGCCGAAGAGGTCGGGCCTGCCTCGATCGCGACGTTCGTTCCGAAGGACCGTTCGCTCTCGCCCGCCGAAATCCGGGTCATGCTCGGCCAGCTTGAGCATGTGGCGACGCTGCCGACGATCCGGCTCGGCCTGAAGCTGATCCTGCTCACCATGGTCCGCAAGAGCGAGCTGCAGGACGCGGTGTGGGATGAGGTCGACTTCGAGAATGCCGTGTGGTCGATCCCGAAGGACCGCATGAAACGCTCCAAGCCGCACAACGTCTATCTGTGCGAACAGTCGCTGGACATCCTCGTCGCGCTCAAGACCTGTGCGGGCAATTCGCGCTACCTGCTGCCCTCGCGCTACGATGCGGATGCGCCGATGTCGCGCGCGACCTTCAACCGCGTCACCACGGCGGTCGTCGTGCAAGCCAAGAAGGCAGGTCTGCCGCTGGAGCCGTTCACCGTGCATGATCTTCGCCGCACGGGCTCCACGCTGCTCAATGAACTGGGCTTCAACAGCGACTGGATCGAGAAGTGCCTGGCGCACGAGGACGGGCGTTCTTCGCGCGGCGTCTATAACAAGGCCGAGTATGAGCACCAGCGCCGCCACATGATGCAGGAATGGGGCAATCTGATCGACGCATGGGTCGGCGGTCAGAAATACACCCCAGCGCTCTATCCGGTCTCTATCGACCTTCTGGCCCCGGAGCCTAACCTTTGACGGGCCGGAATTTCCTGAGCTTCACATCAGGAGACGGAGCACGTTTGATAGCTTTGTCTCTGGAGGCTTGGCGACGTTCTTCAAGCCAAGCCTCCACCTCGGCCAAGTCCCAAACCACGCACCGGGCCGTCAGATAGAACCGTTGGGGAAATTCACCCCGTTGCTCCATATCGTAGATTGTAGTGTCAGCAAGGGGAACGAGTTCTCGAAGTTGATGCCTGCGAATCGTCCGTTTACCCGGCGCAAATGTCGGATCACTCATCTTCATAACCTCGGTAGCCATGTTCAACGGGATTCCGGGCAACTGGAGGCTCCCGAAACTAGGCGAACCATGCAGCGAGGTCGGCGGCCTGTAGCGTGCCGCGTTTGCGCCTATGCGCTGGCGGCCCCCCCTTGATCATCATCCAAGTTAAATTTAGGATTTCTGTCTGTGCGAAAGTCGGTGGGGGGAGCGATGACTTACAGGAATTATATTAACTTAAGCGAAAAACAAAAAGATACACCAATATACCGAATATTTCCGGTGGGAAGGTTTATTCAGATTTTGACAACAGGGAATCTAACCCTTGTGAAGCCCAAAAAATGGGACGATCCTTTTGAAAATATACTATTATCATCAAAATTCAAGATAGGAAGAGAATTGGCTGAAGTTTCAGCAAGAGACTCGGTCTATGGTCAATGCTGGACTTGGCACAGGGAAACCGACGCAATGTGGAGAATTTATTCTCCAAACAAAGATGGTGTCCGTGTAAAATCGACGCCGAGAAAATTACTGGAGTCATTAAAAAAGTCATGCGGAAAATTTTCCGATGTTCAGTGCTTCATCGGTGGAGTTAAATACATATACAAAAAAGATATGAAGGAAAAATTTGAGAATATTAATATATTTTCAACAGACGGCTCTGGAATTGCAGAATCTCTTCTTTATAAACGGAAAGAATTCTCGCATGAAAGAGAAGTGAGAATAATATATTCCGGAAAAGACGGAGAGTGTGAGAGAGATATTTTTGAATTCCAGATCGATGTATCGAAAACTATTGATAGAGTTCTATTTGATCCACGAATGAGTGAAGATCTCCGTAGATCATATATAGAAGCTATAAAATCTCTCGGATATAAATCTGAGATAAAAAGGTCCAGCCTTTATGATCCGCCTGAGCAGCTAACTATAAATACATCTCAGTAACGGCAGAAATAAAAAGTTTTTATAGGTAAGATCAATTTCGCCGTGCTTTGGTAAAACCGAGATCCAATGCTATGAAGTGTTGAAGCATAGGCACGATGAGCCTGACGGGATCAGCGGCGGGCTGGCCGCTCTTGCGGGCCAGCACTTCGGCATAGGCGATGAGATCACGTTGAAGCGGTGCAGGCATTTCCACCGTCACCTTCACCGGCTTGTCGTCGGGTAGCGGGCCGAGTTTCAGCTTGGTCATGGTCAATCTCCTGCCGGCTCGAACACAAGATCGCGGGTAACGATGATCCTGACCGGAAAGCCCGGCCGGATGGTGAGCGTCGGCGCAACCTGCAACTGGCGCTGGACGATCTGCTGACCGGCCTGATTGATGGTGTCCTGCGCGCCGTCGCGGATGGCGCGGATCAGGCGGTCGTTATCGTCGGTGGCGAGTTCCGCGCCGACGCCGAGCAGCGTCGAGAGCGCGGCAGCCTTGGCGAGATCCCACCAGTGATAATCGACGCCATCCTCCAGTCCGGCATAGCCTTGCGTGTCGGCGCCTGGCTGGCGCTCGAGAACAATCGAGCGCCCGTTAGGCATGATGAGGCGGTTCCAGGCGAGCAGCACGCGGCGCTGACCGAACTGCACCGCGTTGTCATACTGACCGATCAGCCTAGTTGTTCAGTCCCGGCATCTGGTGGATCGGATTGAGGATGAATCGATCCGGGTCTGATGTCCAGATCTTGCAGATGTATTCGTAGGGCGTGAGACCGCCGAGGGTCTTGAGCCTTCGTGCGAAGTTGTAGGCCGCCATGAAGTCGGCGAGGTGTGTATGCAACTGCTCGTGGCTGTCGTAATGGAAGCGCTTGACGGTGGCCTCCTTGATCGTGCGGTTCATCCGTTCGACTTGGCCATTGGTCCATGGATGGTTGGGTTTGGTCAGCCTGTGCTCGATCCCGTTGGCCTCGCAGATCATGTCAAAGCGCATCGGCCGGGAGTAGATGGTATTCCGGTTCCGAGGCTGCTCTGCGAACTGAATACCGTTGTCGGTGAGAATGGTATGGACCTGGTAGGGCACGGCTTCGAGCATATGCTGAAGGAATTCCCAGGCGGTCTTCCTGTCGGCCTTGTCGACGAGTTGGGTCACGGCGAACTTGCTCGTGCGGTCGATACCGACGAACAAATATAGTTTGCCTTCAGCGGTCTGCACCTCGGCGATGTCGATATGGAAGAACCCTATGGGGTAGCGCTTGAACTTCGACCGCTTAGGTTTGTCGCCCTCCACATCCGGCAAGCGCGAGATGCCATGCCGTTGCAGGCACCGGTGCAGTGCGGATCGTGTCAGGTGCGGGATCGAGGGCTGCAGGGCGTAAAGACAATCATCTAATGGTAGAAGCGTATGGCGCCTGAACGCCACAACCATCGCCTCCTCGGCTTCGGTGAGGACGGTGGACCGCGGCTCTGACGGCCCCGTCTTCATATCCTCTACCGTCGCGCGCTTGCGCCATTTCGCAACGGTCTTGGGGTTGATACCCAACTCCCTGCTCAGTTGCGCGAGCGAAGCTTGCGATCGCTGTATTGCTGCTCGGACAGCGTGCGTGGTCGTGGCGCTGCCGTGACGAATTTGTCCCATAGGGCTTCCCTCCATTCCAGAGAAAGGATCGCACCATTAAACCGTGGGATCAAACAAATAGGTGCTGATGCCATTCCAGCTCGGTACCGACCAGGCACGGGTGTCATCTCCGCCTTCGGTGTTCTCGATTTTCCATACATCCGCGCCCAGGTCCACGAGTGACATGGTCAACCACGGACCCGCTAGCACGCGCGAAAGATCAAGAACCCTGATCCCCTCCAGTGGAAGTTCCATAATGCCTCTCCCGCCTGCTTCCGACCCGAAATTCTAGCCGTATGTCGCCTGCACCTGCGTCTGCGGCGTCTGCCCGTTTTTCACCTCGCTGACGCTGGTGCGTAGGTCTGCCATGAAATCTGCCTGGACAGGTTCGTGCAGAAGCGACATCATCAGATGCATCCCCTTCGGCCTGCGGGTGAGTGCCGGGAGCCAGCCGCGCCCGGCCATCCGCCCGGCGACCGCGTTCATGTCATAATCATCCGATCCGAAATTGATGATCGACATATCAGGCCTGGCCCAGAGCTTCATTCCCCCGATGCTCTCGATGTCTTTCACATAGGCGTCGGTCATGCTGGCCAGCCTGTGAGCTGCCTGTCGATAGCCCTCGTCTCCGAGATGGTGCAGCACTGCCCATGCTGCCGCTACACTGCCGGCGGGGCGGGTTCCCGCCAGTGTTTTTGTGCGGAATGTGCCCGAGGGCCATGCATCGGCGACGAACATGGCACGTTCGATATCCGTCTGGTCGCGATAAAACACGGTGGATGCCGGCTTCGGACAGAAACCAAATTTGTGAAGGTCGGCGGAAATCGAGCGGACACCGGGAAAGCGGAAGTCAAAATCGGGAACATCTCTCCCGTTGCGCTTGAAGAAGGGCAGGATCCATCCACCGACGCACGCGTCGACATGCAGCCATATACCGGTTTCCATGGCGAGATCGGATATGGCCTCCACAGGATCCGTGACACCATGTGGATAGCAGGGGGCAGAACCGACCAGAAGCATGGTGTTGTCGTCTATCAGCCTGCGCATCGCCTCGACGTCGGCGCGCCGGCTGGCATCCAGCGGTGCACGGCGCAGTTCGAGATCCATGACATCTGCCGACTTGTCGAACGCTGCATGTGCCGTGTCCGGCATGACGATGTTGAGTTGCCTGCCCCGCTGCCGGCCGTGACGCGCCCGGTGGAAGTCGCGCGCTGCCTTTACGGCCAGAAAGATGCTCTCGGTTCCGCCATTGGTGAATGCTCCGCCGGCATCCGAGGGAGCGTGAAACAGGTCCAACCCGCAATCGATGACTTCTTTTTCCATCTGGCCGATGCCGAAAAAGGCACGGCCACCGCCCAGCGCGTTTTCGGTGAAGAAATTGAAGAAGGCATTTCGACCGACCTCATAGGTTTCCTGGTCGTTGAAGAACACGAAAAGCGGTGTCCTGCCGCGACGCCAGTCGGTGTCGGCGCGGGTGACCTCGCGCATCCTTGATTGCAGATCGTCCCATTTCTGTCCGTGAGATGGGAACTGCCTGCGCTTGTGTAAGGTCAAGTCAGCCTCCTGATGCAATAATGCTATATCATATATCGTTGCGATTTAAACAAGGACAGGACGCATGCCTGACCTCTGGTCAGACGGCGATTGTCCGCTTGTGAAGGGTTGGATCAGTCCTTGCCGGTCCAATGCACGAGACTGGTTTCCAGATACAGGAAAGCGCGATCGAGCGCATATCCCACAGCAGCCATGATCAGCACCCCTACAAGAACCAGATCCGTCTGCATGTATTCGGCTGCCGTCAGTGCCAGCCAGGCTATGCCGTCAGAGGTGGCGGTCAGTTCAGCGCCTACAAGCATGGTTACGCCTATCGAGATCGACACGCGGATACCGGTGAAGATGCCCGGCAGGCTTGCCGGCAGCAGGATGCGCCAGAAGATGGTCCACGAAGAGGCCCCCAATGACTGCGCTGCCTGAATCTTCCTGGTGCTGATTGAACGGACCGCCTGCATTGAGCTGATTGCAATGAGCGGAAACACAGGTGCAGCTATCACGACGATTTTCGAAAGGTTGCCGATGCCGAACCAGATGAGGAACAGCGGCAGCAGGGCCAGCTTGGGAATCGGACGCACGGCCTGGATAGGCGGCTCCACGATTGCCCGAATGCGCCGGTTTGTGCCCATGAAAAGGCCGAGCGGCACGCCGATTGCGATGCAAAGCGAGAATGCCACTCCGAAACGATAGAGGCTGACCCCCACATGATGAGCGAGTGAGCGCCCCTGATAGCCATTTTCGACAAGGCTCAGGAACGTATTCACCACGGTGACCGGAGAAGGCAGGAACACCGGCCTTATGAGAGGTTCCCACAATCCTGAGCCCGTAGCTCCCGTCCAGATGGCGAGGATAACCGCGAAGGTAAGTATTGACAGACCCCTGTCCATGTAACCCTCGCGATTGCTGTCGGGAGAGGGGAGCGACATATCCGCAGGGGCATCGCGTGTGGCGCTGGTCATTCGGCAACCTCCAGGCGCTGGGCTTCCTTTGCCTCCGAGCGCAACAACCCGACGATGACCCGTTTGGCGGCAGCAAACTCCGGCGATGAGGCGATGTAGGGATCGTCGCTGTGGGTAAATGACGATGTAAACGCCGCCTTGGTGCGGCCGGGGCGCGATGTCATGACGATGATGTGCGTGGCCAGAAACAAGGCCTCCTCGATCGAGTGCGTGATCCACATCACTGTCTTGCCGGTGGTTTTCCAGATGCGGCGTATTTCTTCCTGCAGCAACTCGCGGGTTTGCTGGTCAAGCGCGGCGAACGGCTCATCCATCAGAAGAATGTCAGGGTCGTTGGCAAGGGCGCGCGCGATGCCCACGCGCTGCTGCATTCCGCCTGAAAGCTGGTAGGGATATTTCGCGGCAAAGGCCCCGAGGCCGACAAGCTCCAGCAGTTCCATTGCACGCCCGCGTGCCTCGGCGGCGTTGATGCCGCATGATCTTGGGCCGAAAGCGACATTTTCCAGAACGCTCATCCAGTTGAACAGCGCGCCCTGCTGAAAAACGACACCGCGCTCTGCGCCGGGGCCACGAATGAGCTTGCCATCAAGTGTCGCGGTGCCGGTCGTCGGGGTTTCGAAACCGGCCACCACATTGAGAAGGGTTGTCTTGCCGCATCCAGATGGCCCGACCACACAGAGAAAATCTCCTTTGTTCAGACAAAGACTGAAAGGGGCCAGCGCCTGAACCGGGCCGGAAGGGCTGCTGAAAGCCTTGGAAAGACCCCTGATCTCCAGTTTCGGCCGCTGGCCTGCATGAGATGTTTCGAGAGATGTTGGCACGAGCATGTGAATTCCCGATCCGAAACGGGGGAATTTCCCCCGTCCGCCGTTAGGATTGCTGGTTCTTTGTCTGCAAAATCTGCGGCTGTTATGCGAGCTGGCTGACGAAAGAGCTGTCGATGAACTTTGTCAGATCCGAAATGGCCCTGGGCATCTGTCCGCTCTCGACAAGGAAATCCATCTGCTTGCCGAGCGCAGTGATCACCCCCGAATCCGTCGCGCTCGGTGCCCCCATCCATGCTGCGGAAATCATTTCCTGCGGAGTTATTGTATGTGTGGTTTCTGCGACCAGAAGGGCCGTCTCGCGCGGTATCTGAAGAAACGGGGCCATGGTGTCAGCCACCAGACCGGGATCGTTTCGGTATATCTCGTTGATCCGCGCCAGTTCCTTCAGATAGGCGAGCACGAGTTCGGGATGTTCATCCCTGAATTTGTTGCGGCATACAATGGCATCGAAGATCAGCACGCCCTCGGATGACAGTTCTCCGGTGGTGAAGATGACGCTGCCGCCGCTCTCGATCAGCGATCCGAGCACGGGATGCCAGATGTAGGCCGCGTCGATTGCTTCCTGCTGCCAGGCTGCAAGCGTCGCATCGGCACGAAGGTTGACCAGCTCGACATCCGACGGGGAAAGACCTGCCAGCTGCAATGCCGCCATCATCGCGAAATGAACAGAGGTGTTGAACGGGCACCCGATCTTCCTGCCTTTCAGGTCGGCCAGCTTTTCGATGCCCGAACCATTGCGCACCACCAGCGCCTCGCCGTCACGGACGATCTTGTGAACATACACCATCGACACAGGCAGGTCCTGGGCGAAGCCCACCAGCATGGGACTGGAGCCCATGTTGCAAAGGTCCATCGCATCGGCGGCCATTGCGGTCAGTATCTGCGGTCCGCTCGACACGCCGATGAACTCGGTGGTGACCCCTTCGCCCATTGCCTTTTGCATCGAGCCGGTCGCCTTGGCGTAATTCTGCTGGTTCGCGGAAGCGAAATGGCCAAGCACCGCTTTCTTTTCCTGCGCGAACAGCGGTCCAACGCCGGCGGTCGAAACCGCGAAGGTCGCCAGCCCGAGATTCGCGCCAGCCTTCAATGCCTCACGTCGCGTGAGTTGCATCATCACAATCTCCTCAATGTTCCCGTTATTAGTTTTGTTATTTGAGCGATGATATATCATTTTTGGAGGCAGTCAATATCGGTTGATGCTCCTTATGGCAGGATGGCCATGAGCGCAGCCGCGCCCTGCGTGAGATCCTCTTTCATCGCCTCATGAGCCTCTGCTTCGTTCCTGTCACGAAATGCAGCTATCACGCGGCGATGATTCTGGAATCCAACCAGTCGCTTCCGGTAAGGCGCGGACAGCAGATTGCGGGTCGGGCCAATCTGCAGCCACAACGTGTCGATCATGCGCCTAAGAACGGTGGAGCCGGCGGCATCATAGATTGTCAGGTGAAATTCGGAATCCAGACGCAAACCCTCATCGAAATCCTCGGCGAGAATACGGGCTTTGAGGTTCTCGTTGATATGGTCGAGATGATCCGCGAAATCTGCCTTTGCATGTTTCACGGCAAGGGATGTCGCCAGCGGCTCCAGCTGGAGCCGAACCCGGGTGATTTCCTCGTACTGAGCCCGGTCAAGCTCGGGAATGGAATACATCCTCGTTTCGGAAACGGTGATCGCTCCTTCCGTCGCCAGGCGGGTTATGGCCTCGCGGGCAGGTGTCAGGCTGACACCAAGTGTGCGGCTCAGCCCACGGGCGGTAAGCTTCTCGCCGGGCTTCCACATTCCCAGCAGAAGTCCTTCGCGCAGCTGCAAATAGACTTGCTCGGTCAATGTAGATCCACGGACAATCGTGTCCGGGAACTTATTTTTCAGACCGACAGCTCCGCGCTCATGATCAGACAAGACACTTCCCCGAAATCAAACTCCCGACGCCATTGTTTTCCATAGCGCCTTGCCAAGGCATAGCGTTTCATCGGGCTGTTGGGAACTGGCCTGCGGAGCTCACCGCCAGCATCATTTGTCCGGCAACACCGTCCCGAATAGAAAATGATCCTGCCGGACCGCGATCGACTCCCTGAGCCGGCTGTTCCCGATCAGGGCGCTCATGCGCTCTGCGTGAACGGTTCGGCGTTCACAGTACGTGCGCCGCGCGCAGGAATCTCCAGTCCGAAATGATCCCGCAGGGTAGAGCCCTCGTATTCGGTGCGAAACAATCCACGTACGCGAAGGATTGGCACCACTTCCTCAAAGAAGAGGTCGGAACCCTCAGGGTGATAGGTTGGCATCACCACGAAGCCGTCACCCGCTCCGGCGCGGAAACGATGCTCCATCTGATCGGCTATGAACTCGGGACTGCCGGTCACCGTCCAGTGGCCATCGGAGCGCCCGGTCAGCTCGACCAGCTGACGCAGCGTCCATCCATGGTTCCACGTAAGATCGGCGAAGATCGCATAGCGGCTCTGTCGTCCCTGCACCGATGATATTTCCGGCAGCGCTTCGCGCGGCAGCGGCTTATCGACATCGAACTGCCTGAGGTCGACGCCGGGAATGTATGAGTTGAGCCGGCGCAACGATGCTTCGAAGTCAATATAGCCGGACAACTCGCGCTCCACCGCTTTTGCTTCGGCCTCAGTCGCGCCGATGATCGGCGTGATGCCCGGCAAAATCCTGACGCGCGAAGGGTCCCGGCCGGCAGCCGCGATCAGCCGGCGCATATCGCGATTGAACGCTACGCTGCCCTCGAGCGTCTGATCCGCTGTAAAAATCGCTTCCGCCGTTGCGGCAGCGAAGCGCTTTCCGATCGGCGAGGCGCCGGCCTGAAACAGAACCGGCCAGCCCTGTGGCGGGCGCTGGATGTTGAGCGGACCGTCGACATGGAAGAAGCGGCCGTGGAACGCGGTCTCCCTGATATCCGATGAATCGGCAAAACGCCCTGTCGCCCGGTCGATAATCAGCGTCTCGGCGGCCCAGCCGTCCCACAAGCGCTTGGTCACTTCCACGAACTCGGCAGCCTGTGCGTAGCGTGTTTCCTGATCCGGCAGAGGCTGGCCACCATAGTTCTTCTCCCCGATGGCCGACGTTACGATATTCCAGCCCGCGCGTCCGCCCGTCACATGGTCCAGCAGGGCAAACTGTCTGGCCACGTTGTAGGGCTCGCTGAACGAGGTCGAGACACTGGAGACGATGCCGATCCGGCTGGTTACGGCAGCCAGGAAGGCGCTCAGAACTATGGGTTCAGGCACATTCGAGGGAGGATCGACGGCAAGCGTCTTGGGATCGAGCACCGGCACGTCGGCAAAGAAGATCGCGTCAAGCTTCGCTGCTTCGGCCTTGCGTGCGAAGTCAACATAGAACTGCGGCGTCAGTGCGTATTCGATGTTGCTGCCCGAACGCCGCCAGGCGCCACGATGGTTGCCATTGGCGGCAACGAGAACGGCAAGGTGCATCTGGCGGTCAGGAACTGGCATGCTTATGACTTTCGTTATCTGATGGTAGGCCGGCGGCGGCCGGGCCGCCGCCATGTCGCCTCAGGACCGCGGCCTGGCTTGCTGCCAGTTGGTTGCCTCTTCACCAATGTTGATACCCGGAGCCGTGATGGCGAGATCCGGGATCAGGTGGCGCGCCAGGATTTCGTGATATTTGCCATTCTCCCACAGCACCTGAAGAGCGGCCTTCACGGCCTGCGCCAGTCCGTCATTGCCCTTGTCAACGATGAAGCCGATGTAGAGGTTGCCGATCTCGGGAGCCGGGACCAGAACGAGACCGGCCGACAAGCCATTGGCCTCACGGTAGCGGCCGACGGCGGTTGCCGTTATGTCGACCCGTGGCAGCCGGCCGGACTGGATGGCCTGATCCTTGGTGGTGATGTCGGGGAACTCGACGAAGACCGCCGGCCTGAAGCCCTTTTCCTCGCATTTGCTGAGCGCTCCCGCCACGATGTTCGTCGTGCCCTGCACGATGCCGAGTTCCCGGCCACACAGATCGAACACGGACTTGATCTCATCCTTGTCATCCTCGTTGATGTGCAGGTTGAAGGTGAGCTGGGAATGATCGATGAAATCGACCTCCTGGCGGCGCAGGGAATTGTCGCCAAGATCGCCAAGCGAGAGATCGGCGCGACCCGACTTCACGCCTGCAATAAGCTGCTGGAACGGCGCTTCGGTATATTCGACCTTCACACCAAGTATATCGGCCACCTCGCTGAAAAGATCGATCTCGTATCCGGCCCATTCGGTGGTGCCGGGTTTGAAGTAGGAATGCGGCGCGTACACCGTCGAGGCCTGTACTTTGATGACGCCGGCGTCGCGGTACTTTGCCGGCAGAAGCGCCCTTGCAGCCTCCGCCGGGTCCTGCGCCGGTGATGGCGACACAAAAACGGGCAACAGGGCGAGCGCAAAGGCCGCACGCCGGGTGATTTGTGTGAACATGCTCATGGTTTCTCCACAATTGCTGCCGGAGGAATCAGGCGCTTCGGGCGGCCCGGCTGCCACCCGGATCAAGATGACTTGAAAGAAATTCGGCCGTGCGAACGCTGCGCGGCGCAGAAAACACCTGCCGTGCGGTGCCGTCCTCAATGAGGCGGCCGCGGTCCAGCACTGCGACACGATCCGCCACTTCTGCGGCGAAACGCATTTCATGGGTGACGAGCACCATCGTCATGCCATCGGCGGCAAGCTGGCGGATGACGGCAAGAACTTCGCCCACAAGCTCGGGATCCAGCGCACTGGTGGCTTCATCGAACAGGATCACATGTGGCTGCATAGCCAGCGCGCGGGCGATGGCGGCGCGCTGCTGCTGTCCGCCGGAGAGCTGGATCGGGTAGCTGTCATGCTTGTCCGAAAGACCGACACGTGCCAGCAATTCCGCCGCCCGCTCGCGTGCTTCGCGAGCCGGCACACCCAGAACATGCTTCGGACCTTCGATGACGTTCTCGATCACGGTACGATGAGAGAACAAATTCACATGCTGTGAAACAAGACCGACACGGCTGCGAAAGGCCGCAGCCTGGCGAGGGGGCCAGGGAAGCAGCCGGCCGTCACGCTCTGTGTAGCCGACCCGTGTATCGCCAACGACGATGGCGCCGCTGTCGAAGCCCGTCAGCGCATTCAGGCAGCGCAGCAAAGTGCTCTTGCCGGAACCGGAGGGCCCGATGATGCAGCGGACCTCTCCACTGCGGACATCCATCGAGACCTCATCGAGGACCTTTGCGCCACCATAGAATTTCGAAACAGAGCGAACGCGGATGAGCGCGGAGCCTTCCTGCGCAGCCGGCAATGACACAGGCACGGCCATCACACAGCCTCCCGCGCTGAAATCTGCAGCCGCAGCGGCTCGGCTTTCGGATTTCTGCGCGTGTCATGGTGATCTGGTTGCGTGCCGGCGGAGAAGCGGCGCTCAAGGGCATTTTGTGCGAATGCCAGCAGTGCCGTCAGCACGAGATACCAGAAGCTGGCGACCAGCAGCAGCGGAATGACCTGATAGGTTGCAGCATAGATGCCTTGTGCCCGGGTCATCAGGTCGCCGACCCCGACAACGGAAACAAGCGAGGTTGCCTTCAGCAGATTGATGATGTCGTTGCCCATGGGCGGGATGATCGAGCGCGCCGCCTGCGGCGCCACCACGCGCCAGAGCACCTTCGTCCGCGTCATGCCCAGCGCTACCGCCGCCTCGATCTGCCCATGCTGGACTGAAAGAAGTCCGCCCCGGATGATCTCACCCATATAGGCGGATTGGTTCAGTCCGAGTGCCACAAGGCAGGCCGCCATAGGTGACAGGACATCATTCGTCGGCGCATAGAAACCGATGTCGGTAAAGGGTATGCCAATGCCGAGTTCCGGCAGGAATGTGCCCAGATTGTACCAGATAAGTATCTGGACCAGCAGCGGAAGTGCACGAAACAGATTGACATAACCGGTCGCGATGACCCGGATCAGCGGGTTTTCCGACATGCGGCCCATGGCCACAATCAGCCCGCCCGCCAGACCGATGGCAGCCGCGCCGGCTGTGATCGAGATCGTCAGCCACAGACCGCGCAGGATCAGCGGCGCGGTAATGTACTCGGCAATCACATCCCAGCGCATGGCAGGGTTGAGGGCAATGCCGGCCACGACATAAGTCAGGACCAGCAGCGCAATCACCCAAATTATGCGGCCACGCAACAGCGCGCGGCGGCGCGCGCCCAGCTTATCAACAGGGCGTAGTTCAAGGGGTGTGAAAGCCATTGTCCGTTACCTCGCGCGCGCCGGCTGCACAGTTTGCGCTGCTGAAATCTATGGATTTAGTAGAGTATGCGGCTCGCACGGGTCGAGAACGTACTTCGCGTATGGACCGGCACCGGAGGAATGGGATTTCAAAGATCGTGCCGGGATGAAAACGGCATTTGAACGGACAGGCTTATGACCACCATGGCTGCAGTTTGCGCGAATGCTTTTGGTTTCTGACTTTCAGGCCCAAGGCATCAGGACAGAAAATCAGTGAGGCCGATGAGTCGGACAGCGCCCATTTCAGAAGGTTTCCAAAGAACGAAGACTTGAAAGAGGAGTAGCGTGAGGGGGGATCACTCCGGAAAACGTCTGGCCGTGCCTTTAAGGAGTATGGCCGCGCGCTGTTTCGGACTATAACCACTTTACCCAGCGCAGATGCCGGGCTTCGTGCCCGCAGGCGACAGCCGTCCGGATCGCAAGGTAAGGGAATATTATTCACAATTGCACCGAAGCCGGAGCCAGCCATGCTGCGAGAAAAAGGCATCAGCTGTCATCATGATCCCAGCGATGCCGAATTGCTGCCTCTCGATGTCATCGGCTGTGATGCGTTCGAGCAGGCGCTTTTGCCGCTTTTGAGGGGACTTGTGGAAACGTGTCGTAATCCCGGGCGAGGTTCGTGGAATTTCGCCTACCGCGCCGCTGCAGCCCGCTGGGGGGTGCGAACAGGTCTTCCGCTGGCTTATGGCCTTGCCCATATTTCGGACGCGCTTTTGCGGGTGAAGGGCGACAGGCTTCAGACGCTGGGCATGGCAGACACCGCCCATGCGGCCGAGGTGACCCGCGACGAGAGACTGCTGCTCCTGCTCCTGCATCAGTTGCGCAGGAACCATGTCGAGGCAGGCAACGATTTCCTGCTCGATCTTACCGAAGGCGAGATGGATGAGGAACTGATGGCGCTCGCACTGGATTTCGGTCGCCGGCATTCCTGCGGGGTTCCCCGCGAGGTCAGGCACGATGGCACGACCGGCCCGCATCTGCTTGTGGTCTGATGGATACAGCGCAAAGCCGAAGCGGTAACGATGCTGAACGATAATCCGGTCATCGAGGTTCACAACCTCACAAAGACGTTCCACGCCCCCGGCAAGGGCGGCCGGACTGCGGCGCTCTCAGACATCAGTTTCCGGGTGGGCCCGCGCGAAGTTCTCGGCGTCGTCGGCAAGAGTGGCGCGGGCAAGACGACGCTCCTGCGCGTGCTCAGCCTGCAGATGCCCCCCGACAGCGGCACCCTGAATTTCGGCGCCACCACAATTGAAGACAGCACCCCCAGGTCGGTCGTGCGCGATGTAACGCGAAGGACCTCCACCGTATTTCAGGGGTTCAGCCTGCTCTACAATCGCAGCGTTCTGGAAAATGTTGCGCTGCCTTTGAAGCTGCGGAAGGTGAGGCGCACGGAACGCACGCAGAAGGCGCGTGAGATGCTGGATTTCGTCGGCCTCAAAGCGAAGGCAGAAGCTTATCCCATCACCCTCTCCGGCGGCGAGGCGCAGCGCGTGGCCATTGCCCGCGCTTTGGTCACGGATCCGCAGGTGCTGTTTCTGGACGAGCCGACCTCGGCCCTCGATGCTCAGACCAGCAGGGAAATACTGGACCTTCTGAAAAAGGCGCAGCGCAACTATTCCATGGCCATGATACTGGTGGCCCATCATCTGGACGTTGTTCGCTACATGTGCGACCGGGTGCTGCACCTTGAAGACGGTGCGGTCCGGCGCATGGGCCCGATCAGAAATTCCGTGGATTTCCGCGTCGATCCGATCGAGGCGCTGTGGGGCACGCCGCACGATGTTTGACTGGTTCACGCAGACCTGGACCCGGTTCGGCGGCCAGATCGCTACTGGGTTTGTCGAGACCTTCTACATGGTCGCGGTGTCCTTCGCGATCGCCGCGGTGCTTGGCACGGCAGCAGGGATATTCCTGTCGCTCAGTCAGCGCGACGCCATCTGGGAAAGCCCGGTCCTTGCCGCTCCGCTGTCGGTGGCGGTCAACCTCATACGCTCGGTGCCGTTCATCCTGCTGCTGATCATTGTGGCCCCGCTGGCGCGGTTTCTGGTCGGAACGGCCTACGGGATCTACGCCTCGATGGTGTCGCTGACGATCGTAGGGGTTGCCGTCGTCACACGGCTGGTCGAGCAGGCTGTCGCAGACATCAATCCGCAGCTCTACCACACGGCGCACGCCCTTTCCGCGAACCGCTGGCAGCTGATAACGGAATTCGTTCTCGTCGAAGCGCGCGCGGCGCTGATCCTGGGCTACACGTCCGCGATCATCAGCCTGATCGCCTATTCGACGGTGGTGGGGGTTATTGCCGGCGGTGGAATCGGCTACCTGGCTTTGCAGGAAGGTTTCTATATGTGGAACCAGCAGCTCATGTGGGTCATCATTCTCCTGATGACCCTGTTCGTGCAACTTATCCAGCTTTCAGGGTCCGCCCTCGCCAGAAAATTCGATGGAAAAGGGAAGGCCCGGAATTCATGAAAAACATAGCAACACTAGCCGCAACCGTGCTGGCCGCATTATCTCTGCTTACAGTCGCTGCGCAGGCGCAGGAGACAATCAGGCTGGGCGTGTCCTTCTTTCCGTTCCATTCGGCCGACGACACGAAACCGGACATTCTCACCGCCATCGCGCCGGAAATTGAGACCGCGGGTTACAAGGTCGAGAAGACCGTTTTTCTCAATTATGCGGAGGCCAACCCGGCGCTGGCCAATGGGGAGATCGACGGAAATCTGATCCAGCACAAGCTCTACATGGACATATTCAACGACCGCACAGGCGCGAAGCTGGCGATCGCCCAGCCGGTCTATCACGCGACCTTTGCACTCTATTCCGGGGCCTATTCCAGTCTGGACGCCATTCCCGACGGTGAGACGGTCTTCATTCCCAATGATGGCGTGAACACGGCCCGCGCCCTGCTGCTGCTGCAGAGCGCGGGTCTTGTCGAACTGGGCGAGGGCGCGATCTATGAAGCCTCACCTGCCGATATCACCGCCAATCCCCGGAACCTGAAATTCGTCCAGACGCCTCTTACGGCCACTGCCGGCGCCTATGACGAGGCGGGGCGCAAGCTTGCGGTCATGTATCCGACCTTCGCCCGCTCGCTTGAACTCGAAGGCGATGCCGAGCGTCTTTATGTCGAAGAGCGCAACGGGATTACCGATGCCTACGCGATCAGCTTTGCGGTGAATGCAAAGGATCTGGACGACCCGAAGACAAAAGCTGTGGTGCAGGCGCTGCGCTCGGACGCGGCGGCTGAATTCCTGAAGCAGAACTACGGCTGGGCTTCTGTTCCGGCGCGGTAGCGTTCCGCCGCTTCGGATGAAGCGCAGAAGCCGCCCGGGGCAGAGCCCTGTGCGGCTTTCTTCTCAGGGCAGCTTGTAAAGCCATTCCTCAGTGCCGTATTTCGATTCCACCAGCGCCGCTGCCGCCTGATACTCGGCCTCGGTGATATCGCCCGCAACACCGCCGTTCAGCTCCACGAAGGTGTTCTTCATCGCGGCGATGACGTCGTCGCGCGACAGGCCGCTCTGGCTGCGCACTGGGTCGACGCGCTTGCCCGCACTTGCCGTTCCCTTGTCCGACAGCTTTTCGCGGCCGATCCGCAGCACCCGCATCATCTTGTCGGCGTCCATGTCATAGGCCATGGTCACGTGGTGCAGCACGGTGGTGCTGCCAAAACGCTTCTGTGCGGCACCGCCGATCTTGCCGTTCGGGCTGCTGATGTCGTTGAGCGGCTTGTAGACCGCTTCGATGCCGATGGCGTTCAGCGCCTTCAGCACCCAGTTGTCGAGGAAGGCGTAGGAATCGGCAAACCCCATGTCCGCCACAAGATCCACGGGCGCGTAGAGCGAATAGGTGATCGCGGAGCCCGGCTCGACGAACATCGCACCGCCACCCGTGGCACGGCGCACGACCTCGACGCCCAGCTCTTTCGCCGCCTCCAGATCGACCTCGTTCTTCAGCGACTGGAACGATCCGATGATGATCGCGGACCTCTCCCATGTCCAGAACCGCAGCGTCGGCGCCCGCCTGCCGCTGGCAACCTCACGCGCCAGAACCTCGTCCAGCGCCACATGCATGGCGGGTGTCACCGCCTTGGCGTCGATGATGTTCCACTCAAAATCCTGCCAGGTCTTGGCGATACCAAGGGCGCGGCGCACGGCGATGGCCACGGCTTCAGGCGTGAAGCCGAAAAGCTGGGCGCCTTCCGGCAGAGCCGCACGGATCGCGGCGGCGATCTCCTGCACGGAAGCTGTTCCGGAAAGGCCAATCAGCGCCTGCGAAAGGGCGCCGAGAGCTTCCTCGGGTTCAAGGAAGAAATCGCCGGAAATCTGCGCGGAGGCGATCCGCTCCTGCGCCGTTTCGATGTCCGCGACGATCAGCTTGCCGCCGGGAACCTTGTACTCACCATGCATCTGCTACGCTTCCTGGAACCGGGTCTGAGAGAAACGGCTGAGACCGGCCGATGTGACAGAGGCAGGTCGTGGCTGGCTTTTCCTCCGGATATAGTCCTGCGGCTGCCGATGCAACCATCGGCCGGTGCGAAGGTGACCGGCCGATGATTCCGCAAGGCACAAGGCCGACGAAGGGCGGAACCACAACCGTCAGCTTTTGAGGGACTTGCGCAGGCACGGGAAGCAGCCCGCCACGTCGGCAGGCTGCTTTGATGGTCAACGAGACGGAATCCTAGAAATGGACCGAAAGGGAATCGATCGGAGTGGTTTTCGGCGGCGCGAATTTCGTCAGGTCGATCCCCTCGACTGCGGTCCTGTATTCCTCGGCGCTCGGCGTGCGGCCAAGAATGGCGGAAAGCACGACGACCGGAGTGGAAGCCAGAAGCGACTCGCCCTTCTTCTCGGCGGTGTCCTCGACCACGCGCCCCTGAAACAGGCGCGTCGAGGTGGCAAGCACGGTATCGCCCTTCTCCGCCTTTTCCTGATTGCCCATGCACAGATTGCAGCCGGGGCGCTCCAGATAGAGGATGTTCTCGTATTCGGTGCGCGCCTGGCTCTTCGGCATCAGGTCGTCGAACTCGAAGCCGGAATAGCGCTGCAGGATTTCCCAGTCGCCTTCTTCCTTCAGCTCGTCGATGATGTTGTAGGTCGGGGCGGCGACAACCAGCGGCGCCCTGAACTCGACCTTGCCTTCGGCCTTCTCGATGTTCTTCAGCATCTGGGCGACGATCTTCATGTCGCCCTTGTGCACCATGCACGAGCCGACGAAGCCGAGATCGACCTTCTTGGTTCCGCCATAGTAGGAAATCGGGCGGATCGTGTCGTGAGTATAGCGCCGCGACACATCGGCATTGTTGACGTCGGGATCGGCGATCATGGGCTCGTCGATCAGGTCGAGATCGACGACGACCTCGGCGAAATATTTCGCATTCTCGTCGGGGGCGAGCGCCGGCTTTTCGCCGAGGCGGATCTCGGTGATGCGGGCATCGGCCTTGGCGATCAGGCCCTTGAGAGTCTGGGCGGCGTTGTCCATGCCCTTGTCGATCATGATCTGGATGCGCGACTTGGCGATCTCCAGCGACTCGATCAGCGTCTCGTCCTGACTGATGCAGATCGAGGCCTTGGCCTTCATTTCGGCGGTCCAGTCGGTGAAGGTGAAGGCCTGGTCGGCCAGCAGCGTGCCGATGTGCACTTCGATGATGCGGCCCTGGAACACGTTGTCGCCGTGCTGCTTGAGCATCTGCGCCTGTGTTGCATGGACCACGTCGCGGAAGTCCATCCACGGCTTCATCCTGCCCGTGAACGTGACCTTGACCGATTGCGGGATCGGCATGGTCGCCTCGCCGGTGGCCAGCGCCAGCGCCACGGTGCCGGAGTCCGCGCCGAAGGCCACGCCCTTGGACATGCGGGTGTGGCTGTCGCCGCCGATGATGATGTCCCAGTCGTCCACGGTGATGTCGTTCAGCACCTTGTGGATGACGTCGGTCATCGAGTGATAGACGCCCTTCGGGTCACGCGCGGTGATCACACCGAAATTGTTCATGAACGACATGAGCTTCGGGATATTCACCTGCGCCTTCTTGTCCCAGACGGAAGCCGTGTGGCAGCCGGACTGATAGGCGCCGTCGACCAGCGGCGAAATGACGGTCGCCGCCATCGCCTCCAGCTCCTGCGCGGTCATCAGGCCGGTGGTGTCCTGCGATCCGACGATGTTGACCTTGACGCGCACGTCCGAGCCGGCATGCAGGATCTTGCCGGGGGTGACACCGACGGCATTGCGGTTGAAGATCTTCTCCACCGCCGTCAGGCCCTGGCCCTCGACGGAGATTTCCTTGTTGGGGGCGAAGACCGGCGTCGCCTCGATGCCCAGCGTGGCGGCAGCGAAGGTCTGCAGCTTCTTGCCGAAGACGATGGCGTAGGAACTGCCGGCCTTCATGAACTCCATCTTCTGGGGCGTGAAGGCGGAGGCGACGTCGACGAGCTCGGTGCCGTCCTCATCGCGCAGCTTCCGGTTCTTCGTGTCGATCTTGAGGACAGTTCCCGTTTCGACCGAGAACTGCTGCTCGAGTACGGGGTTGCCGTCGTTGTTGAGGATCGGCTTGCCGTCGTCGCCGAGCTTCTTGGTCCAGTTCTTCAGGTTGATGCCGATGCCGCCGGTCACGTCGACCGTGGTCGCGAAGATCGGCGAAATGCCGTTGGTGCCGGCCACGATCGGCGCGTAGTTGACGAAGGGCACATAGGGGCTGGCCTGCTTGCCGGTCCACAGCGCCACGTTGTTCACGCCCGACATGCGCGAGGAGCCGACGCCCATCGTTCCCTTCTCGGCGATCATCATCACGCGCTTGTCCGGGTGCTGCTTTTGCAGCGCGACGATTTCCTGCTGCGCTTCGGGCGAGATCATGCACTGGCCGTGCAGTTCGCGGTCCGAGCGCGAATGCGCCTGATTGCCGGGGGACAGAAGATCGGTCGAGATGTCGCCTTCGGCGGCGATGAAGGTCACGACCTTGATCTCGTCCTCGACATCGGGAAGCTTGGTGAAGAACTCGGCCTTCGCATAGCTTTCGAGGATGTCGGTGGCGACGGCATTGCCGGCCTTGAAGGCATCGCGCAGGCGGAACATGTCGGCGTCGTAAAGGAAGACCTGCGTCTTCAGCACGTCGCCGGCCTTGGCGGCGATGGTCGCGTCATCGCCGAGAGCGATGTCGAGCAGCACGGCAACCGAAGGCCCGCCCTTCATGTGCGAGAGCAGTTCGAGCGCGAAGTCGGGAGTGATCTCCGGCACGACGGTTTCGCGAAGCACGATCTTCTTCAGGTAGGCCGCCTTGACGCCGGCCGCGCTGGTCGTGCCCGGCAGCGTATTGTAGATGAAGAATTTCAGGGCGTCGTCGCGGTGCGGGTTCCCGCCATCCTCGATCAGGGCGATGATCTCGCTGGTGAGCGCACCGTCGTCGATCGGCTTGGGGGCCAGCCCCTGATCTTTCCGGTTGCTGATTTCGGCCAGATAATCCGCGTAGAGTTTCATCTCATCCCCAACGTCATGAACTGTGTGAAGCTGATGATCGGTCCCATTTACCGGGACCTCCAGTCAGCCCAAAAATCCGATGGCTTCCGAGTACGCCAACGCAAGCCTGCGGACAAGGTCTTCCGTGGGTTGAAAAATAGTACTTTGGATTCGGGTTCGGGCGGTTAGAAAGGGCCTGCATGGGTGCCGGACCGGAATTATGAAAGCCAGTGATTTTATCCCGCTCGGATTTTCCGATCTGACGGATGACGAGGCATTTGTCGTCTCGGTTTTCCGGCACTGGCAATCTTGCGGCGCGACTTGCACAGAGGCTGAGAGCAGCCTGAGCCAACTGTTGAAAAATGACCGGTTGTACAATGGTCTGCGGTTGCTGTTCGACCTTTTCGGAACGCTTCCCGGCCAGCACAGACGAACAGCGAAAAATGACAGTGCCGTTTTGACTTCGGTTGAGGAAGCGTTGCTTGACGAGATCGGCTCGACCGATGCCATGGGAAAGCGATGTGTCGAAGATTTCCAGCAGCTTCTGGAAGAGGCAGGCGCGACAATCCGCCCCGCGCAGAATATCCCCCGATCCGGCTACGACCGCCTTGTCGAGACGATCGACCGAAAAGCAGCGAAAGTTTACGAAGCGCTCTATTCCTGATCTCGTGCCGCGCTATTGCCGATGACGCGGCTTGTTCTCTCCTGTTTGGGAACTGAGCGGCCCTCCGATATCAATTTTGGCATCGCGAGTTGCAGAAATGGAATTGGCCTTTTCGCGCGCCGATTGTCATCACTCGGCCTTGCGCCCGTGTGGTGGCGCGGCAGTTCTCTGGGAGCGTCCGTGATGGCCTATGTCTATTGTGATCAGCGTTTCGTGCCTGAAGGCGAAGCCAGGATCAGCATATTTGACCGCGGGCTGCTGTTCGCCGACGCAATCTATGAAGTTACCGCCGTCATCGGCGGGCGCATGGTCGACAATGATCTGCACCTGCAGCGTCTCAGCCGTTCGCTGGGAGAAATCGGCATTCCGCTGCCCATGCCGCTGGAAGACATCGAAGCCATCCAGAACGAGCTCATTTTGCGCAACGCGCTGGATGAGGGAACCATTTACATGCAGGTGTCGCGGGGCGTTGCAAAGCGCGACTTCCTTTACGCCGATGATCTTAAGCCCAATCTGTTTGCCTTTACCTCCGCACGCAAGCTGACCGGAACGAAAGCGCAGACCGATGGTATTGCTGTCATGCTCGCTCCCGACCCGCGCTGGGTGCGCCGCGACATCAAGACCGTGATGCTGCTCGGGCAGGTCATGGTCAAGCAGGCCGCGCGCGCGGAAGGTTATGATGATGTCTGGCTGGTCGAGGACGGGCTGATCACCGAAGGCGCATCGGCCAGCGCCTTCATCATCACGCATGACGGCACTGTCGTCACCCGTCCGAACTCGCAGGCGATTTTGCCGGGCTGCACGCGCCGCGCGGTCCTGCGTCTTTGCGAGGAACAGAATATCCGGATGGAGGAGCGCGCATTCTCCCCCGATGAGGCATATGGTGCGGCGGAGGCGTTTCTGACTTCGGCGTCGAGCTTCGTGACGCCGGTGGTGAGGATCGGCGAGAAGCTGGTGGGGGAGGGCAGCCCCGGTCCATTGACACGGCGTCTCCAGAAAATCTACGTCGATATTGCGCTGGACGACAGCGGTCAGGTCGCGCGTGCCTGAACCGGATCTGCCGCGCATTTTGTCAGGCGCGGCATTGGGGATGGTCACCACGATGAGCTCAGCACGGCATTTTGGCCTTACGGTCGGGCAGTTGCCCACCGGTCCGCACAATGCCATCACCGACGTCGCCGGTGTCATGGTCGGTCACAGAACGCTGTCCGGCAATGGTCTGGCAACGGGCGTGACAGCGGTCCTTCCGCATGGCGGTGATCTGTTTCGCACCAAGGTCCGGGCCGCCGTGGAGATCATCAACGGCTTCGGCAAGTCGGCCGGGCTGATGCAGGTGGCCGAACTCGGGCTCATCGAAACGCCCATTCTGCTGACCAACACCTTTTCCGTGGCCCCTTGCATGGAGGCGCTGATCAGGCGGGCTGTCGGGGCGAACCCGGCCATCGGGCGGGAAACCTCCACGGTCAATGCGCTGGTCTGCGAATGCAATGACGGAGCGATCAACGACATTCAGGCCATGGCGGTGACGCCGCAGGATGCCTTCGCGGCGCTGGATGGCGCGGCATCCGGCCCGGTGGAGCAGGGCAGCGTCGGCGCGGGATGCGGCATGACCTCCTTCGGCTTCAGGGCCGGCATCGGCAGCGCGTCGCGGCAGATCGGGATCGCAGACGCTTCCTTTGTGCTCGGGGCGCTGGTGTTGTCCAATTTCGGGAGGGCGGGCGACCTGATCCTGCCCGACGGGCGCCGGCCTGATCCTCAACGTCTGCCGCAGGCTGAAAAGGGATCGATCATCGTCGTTCTCGCCACCGACATTCCGCTCGGCGACAGGCAATTGCAGCGGGTGGCCCGCAGGGCAGGGGCGGGCATCGCCTCGCTGGGCTCGTTCTGGGGTCATGGCAGCGGCGATATTGCCATTGCCTTCACCACGGCAGATCATGTGGCGCACAAGCCGAAAGAGCCTTTCCAGTCCATCAGGCGTCTGGATGACGACCAGATCGACAAGCTGTTTCAGGCGGCGGCCGAAGCGACTTCCGAAGCCGTGCTCAACGCCATGTGCGCAGCCAGGGCGACGGTCGGGCGCGATGGCAGGAGCTTCCCTTCCCTCGCTGACTGGCTTGCGGCATTTGCCCCGGACGCATAGGCCCGTAAGCTGACATGCGATGGTAATTTCGTCTGCAGGAGGGGTTCCGGAACCATGAAAATCTTCATCTCGGCCGATATTGAAGGCACTGCCGGCATTCTGACGTGGAGCGAGGCGGAGCGCAGCCATGCCGACTACGCCGAGTTTCGCGCGCTGATGACCGCAGAGGTCGTGGCAGCCTGCGAGGGTGCGCGCGCCGCCGGCGCAACCGAAATCCTCATCAAGGATGCGCATGACAGCGGCCGCAACATCATTCTCGACCGTTTGCCTGCCTGCGCACGCATCGTCAGGGGCTGGCCGGGCCATCCCGATTCCATGATGTTCGGGCTGGATTCCGGTTTCCGCGCCGCGCTCTGCACGGGCTATCATTCCAAGGCCGGCACGGAAGACAATCCACTCGCCCACACATCCAACCTGCGCATTTCCCGCCTGATCCTGAACGGTGAAGTTGCTTCCGAATTCACCGTCAATGCGCTGTGCGCGGCGCGCCATGGCGTGCCGGTGGCCTTCATTTCCGGAGATGCCGGCATCTGTGCCGATGCGCGCGCCATGGTGCCGAGAATTGCCACTGTGGAAACGCTTCAGGGCTTCGGCGCTGCGTCCTTGTCGCTGAGCCCGGCAGCTGCGCGGACGGCAATCGCGGAGGGAGTGGAAAAGGCACTCAGTGCTGCCAGCCTGCCGGATCTTCCGGCGCTTCCGCAAAGCTGCGAGGTCGTCATCGAGTTCAACAATCCTGTCGATGCCTATCGCGCGTCCTGGTATCCGGGCGCGAAGCCCAGCGGCCCGCGTGCGGTGGCTTTCAGCTCCGCCGATTTCTTCGAGATCCAGCGGGCATTGCGTTTCATGAATTCCTGAGTGCCGGCTCGCCGGCCGCCCGCCACAGCGCTTCCACCATGGGGCCTGACTTTCCGGTGCTGCGGTAAAGGCGGATTTCGAGATCGAGCGACCATGCCGGGTCTGCCGCGCACAGCACAAGCAGCCCCTGTTCCAGCTCCTTCTCGACGAGGCTCTGGGGCAGCCAGCACAGGCCGGCCCCGGTCAGCGCCAGTTCCTTGAGGCTGGCACTGATCGTGCTTTCATGGACGGTGGAGCGCCGGAATGGAGGGTTCTTCGCGAACATGCGGCACAGAGCGACACCGAAAAAGGAACTGTATCCGTAACCCAGATACGGCACCGCCAGCTTCGACGAACCGGAGCGGTCCAGCAGGCCGGCCATCGGGGTGATTTTCCTGTCTATGCGCAATTCAGGTGAGGCGACCGGGATGAGCCGGTCGGTTCCGATGGCGATCGACGCGAACTTCTCGCGATCGAGGTGAAAGGGAACTTCACGATGGGTGTAGGTGAGAAAGAAATCCGTCTCGCCGTCCGTCAGCGCCTGCAGATTGGCCTCGATGCCACCGCGGTCCGCGATGAAGGACGTGCCAAAATGGCGCGCGCGGGTTTGCAGGCTCTGCAGCCAGTCAGGAAAGAAGGTGACGGTGAGCGTGTGCAGGGCGGCAAAGCGCACCAGCCCCTGCTCGGCCGGCGGGCGCAGTGTTTCGCGAACCGAGCTGAACATGCGGATGGTGTCCTGGGCAAGCGGCAGAAGATTGCGCCCGGCAGGTGTAAGCTCTGCCGGCATCGTGGCACGGTTGATCAGTGGCGCGCCCACCCATGCTTCCAGTTGACGGATGCGCCGGCTAAATGCCGGCTGCGTGACATTGCGTATTTCGGCTGCGCGCGAGAAACTTGATGTATCGGCAAGCGCGACGAAATCCTCAAGCCACTTTATTTCCACGCCGGGTACCTTCCCTTGTGTCTGCGGACAGACATCAAGCCGTATAGTTCTATACTTTTCATGTATTATGCAAATTATGCATAATACCTTGCCAAAACCGTATTGGCCATGTCGGTTTTCAACCAGCACCTTGGGAAAACGACGCTCAATGTGATCCTGCATGCCGGCAGGGCTGAGCAGAAGTGTAGGGGAGGTTGAATGACATCTCTACCGGTGGCCGATCTGATCCTTCACAATGGTCGGATCTGGTGCGGCTACACCGATGGCTGGGCAGATGCAGTTGCTGTCTGGCAGGGCAAGGTACTTGCAGCCGGCCGGGATGCCGAAATGATGGCATTGAAGGGGCCCGGTACGAAAACGATAGACCTTAAGGGGCGCTTTGCCTGCCCGGGTCTCAACGACAATCACCTTCACCTGATCTCGACCGGCCTGACCATGGGCTGGGTGGACGTCACGCCTGCGGCCGCGCCGACATTGCAGGTGCTGCTCGACCGCCTTTCCGAACGGGCCGCGGCGGTGCCGCCGGGCGCATGGATCCGCGCGCGCGGCTACGACCAGACCAAGCTCGACGTTGGCCGCCATCCGACGCGCGAGGAGCTTGACCGCGCCGTTCCCGGCCATCCGGTTCTCGTCACGCGCGCCTGCGGCCACGTCTCGGTGGCGAATTCCATGGCGTTTTCGCTGGCCGGCGTAAGCGACGGGACGGAAGCGCCGGATGGCGGCGTCATCGGCAAGGCGAACGGCAGGCTCGACGGTTTTCTGGCCGAAAACGCGCAGAACCTCATCACGAAAATCATACCCCACCCCACGGTGGAGGAACTGGTCGAGGCGATCGAACGCGGCGGCAGGCATCTGCTTTCCTTCGGCATCACAAGCTGCATGGAAGCCGCGCTCGGCCATGTCACCGGCTTCGACGAGATGAAGGCATACCAGCTGGCAAAGCTTGCGGGGCGGCTTCCGGTGCGCGTGTGGCTCACGCTGATGGGCGATCCCGGCGTCTCCATCGTGGAGGATTGCTGGCGCGCCGGCCTCGTCACCGGCACGGGCGACGACATGATGCGCATTGGCGGCGTGAAGCTGTTCCTCGACGGATCGGCGGGCGGGCGTACTGCCTGGATGAGCAGGCCCTACAAGGACGAGCCGGACAATATCGGCGTGCAGATGCTGCCCACGCAGGAAGTCGGGCGGCTGGTCATGCAATGGCACCGCTGCGGCTATTCGCTGGCCTGCCACGCCATCGGCGACGCGGCGATCGACCAGCTCGTCACCGCCTATGAAAAGGCGCTGGCGCAGATGCCCGATCCGGACCGCCGCCACCGCGTCGAGCATTGCGGCTTTCTGGCTGACGGCCTCAATGAGCGCATGAAGGCGGCGGGCATCTATCCGGCCCCGCAGCTCGCTTTCGTGCATGATTTCGGCGACAGCTACATCAGCGTCATGGATGAGGAACGTGCACGCTCCTGCTATCCTTCCGCCACATGGAAACGCATGGGGCTGGGCGCATCGACGGGGTCGGATTCACCGGTCTGCTCGCCCAACCCCTTCCCGAACATCCATGCGATGATCACCCGCCAGACGTGGAAAGGCACGGTGATGGACGAGGCCGAGCGCCTTGCCCCGGACGAGGTCTTGCAGGCCTACACGGAAGGTGGCGCCTTCATGGAAAAGGCAGAGCATGTGAAGGGCCGGCTGGTGCCGGGCCAGCTGGCCGACATCGCCGTTTTCAATCAAAACTTGCTGGAAGCCGCACCGCACACCATACTCAACGACACACACTGCGTTCTGACAATTCTGGGTGGAAAGGTGGTCTTCGACAGCCGCAGCTGAAGTGGCTGAGGGCTGAAAACTCATAAAAACGCGGCCACCATTCAAGGCGGCGCATGCAACAAGGGGAAAATCATCATGTTCAGGAGATTCACACTCGCGGCCTTTCTTTGCGCCAGCGTTTCGGGCCTTGCACTGGCCGAGGAGCCCAGACAGGGCGGTACTTTCAACTTCACCGCGCCTTATGGATCGAGCTTCGCAACGCTCGATACGCATGCCAGCCCCAACATTCAGGAAGAGTTCATAACGCAGGCGATCCACCGCTCGCTCTACGCCTGGGATTCCAACAACAACGCACCTGTTCCTGAACTGGCGACCAGCGTTGATGAATCCGAGGATGGTCTGGTCTACACCTATCATCTGCGCAAGGACGCGAAATTTCACAATGGCAAGACACTGACGGCTGACGACATCATCTATAGCTACAAGCGCATCGCCGATCCGAAGAACGCCTTCCCCGGCGCCAGCTATGTCGCCATCATCAAGGGGGTCGACGACTTCGCCGCCGGCAAGAGCGAAGACATATCCGGCCTGAAGAAGGTCGACGACAACACGCTGGAGATCACCTTTGCTTCGCCGGTGAATCCGGGCTTTTCCCTGATGCAGAATACAACGGCGATCTATCCATCCAACGTGGAGGATGAGGCGACCTTCGCGACGGCGCCCGTTGGCCTTGGTCCGTTCGTTTTCAAGGAACACATCCCCGGCTCACAGCTTGTGGTTGAGAAGTTCGGGGACTTCTACGAAGAAGGCAAACCCTATCTGGATCGCGTCAACATCATCCTGATGAGCGAGGACAGCGCTCGTGACGTTGCCTTCCGCAACAAGGAGATCGACGTCTCGGTTCTTGGCCCCACGCAGTATCAGGCCTATCAGCAGGACGATGCGCTGAAGGATCACCTGCTTGAAGTGGCGGAAGTCTTCACGCGCAATATCGGCTTCAATCCAAAGGTGGAAGCGCTCAGGGACAAGCGCGTGCGTCAGGCCATCAACCATGCGATCAACACGCCGCTGATCGTTGAACGCCTCGTCAAGAACAAGGCCTATCCGGCAAGCGGCTGGCTGCCGATCTCCTCGCCCGCCTTCGACAAGGACAAGGCGCCTTATGCCTTCGATCCGGACAAGGCGAAGGAACTGCTCAAGGAGGCCGGCTACGAAAACGGCTTCACGTTCGAGGTCACCGCAAGCCCCAACGAAAGCTGGGGCGTGCCGATCGTCGAGGCGATCCTGCCGATGCTCCAGAAGGTCGGCATCACGGTCAAGCCGAAGCCGGTGGAAAGCTCGGCGCTGGGCGAGGCGGTGACCACCAACAATTTCGAGGCCTTCATCTGGTCGAACCAGACCGGCCCGGATCCGCTGGCGGCCATGCGCTGCTACTGGTCGAAGACCGCACAGTCGGCCTGCAACTACACAAGCTACTCGAACCCGGAGTTCGACAAGCTCTATGAGGCGGCGCGCGACGAGCGCGACCCGGCAAAGCAGACGGATCTTCTGCGGCAGGCGAACAACCTTGTGCAGGATGACGCGCCGGTGTGGTTCTTCAACTACAACAAGGCGGTGATGGCCTACCAGCCATGGGTGCATGGGCTGGCGCCGAATGCAAACGAGCTGGCGCTTCAGCCTTATGAGGATATCTGGATCGACGACAGCGCCCCCGACAATCGCAAATAGCGATGCGCAGGTAATCCGCCGGTCGGGTTGCGGCCCGCCGAAAGAGCTTTTCCCGGATATGGCTGACATATCCGGGATCAGCCTCACACCAATCGGGACCAGCGATGCTTCGGTTCACCATCCGCAGGGTGCTGCAGATCATTCCCACCATCGTCGTCGTGGCATTGCTGATCTTCGTCATATTTTCAGTCGTGCCGGGCAGTTTCGCCACCAGTCTGCTTTCCGACGGAAAGACGGCTCCGGACCCGCAGCTCATGGCCCGGCTCAACGAGCAGCTTGGCCTTGACAAGCCGGTGCATCAGCGTTTCATCACCTATGTGGGTGACCTTGCGCAGCTTGATCTCGGCACATCGTTCCGAACGCGGCGGCCGGTGCTGGAACTGATCAACGAGCGCATCTGGGCCTCGCTCCAGCTTGCGGTGGCGGCCATGATTTTTGCTGTGGTCGTGGCCGTGCCGCTGGGGTTTCTGGCTGCGCTGCGGCCCGGCTCGATCCTCGACACCGTCACCATGGTGGGGGCGGTTTCCGGCCTGTCGCTGCCCCAGTTCTGGCTTGGCCTTCTGCTGATGTATGTGTTTGCGCTGCAACTGAACTGGCTGCCTTCCTTCGGCTATGGCGACGGTTCGCTGCGCAATCTTATTTTGCCGGCCATCACGCTGGGCGTCACGCCGCTGGCGCTTCTGGCGCGCACGACGCGGGCCGGGGTGCTCGACGTGCTCAACGGAGACTTCGTGCGCACGGCCCATGCCAAGGGACTGAGCGAGGCGCAGGTGGTGCGCCGGCACGTTGCTCGCAACGCGCTGGTTCTCATCATCACCACCGTCGGCCTGCTGTTCGGCTCGCTGATCGGGCAGGCTGTGGTGATCGAAAAGCTCTTCGCATGGCCGGGCATCGGCTCGCTGCTCGTCGACAGCGTTGCGATGCGCGACATCCCCGTGGTGCAGGGCACCATCCTCGTCATCGTCGTATGGTTTCTGGTCATCAATACGGCGGTCGATATCGTCTATGCGCTGGTCGATCCGCGCATCAAGCAGGAGTGAGCGGCATGAAGCTGGGCTTCAACCTCATTCTCGGCGGGGCGCTTACCGCGCTGGTCATTCTGGCCGGGCTGCTGGCGCCATGGCTTGCCCATTTCGATCCGGTGCTCGACGCCGACCTGATGAGCGCGGAACTGCCTCCCGATTCCACCTTCTGGTTCGGAACCGACGCGCAGGGACGCGACGTCTATTCGCGTATTCTCTACGGGGCGCAGATTTCGCTCACCGTCGGCATCGTTTCGCAGATCATCAACACCATCATCGGCGTCGCGCTCGGCATGTCGGCGGCCTATTGGGGCGGCTGGTGGGACGACCTCGTCAACGGCCTCACCAATGTGATGCTCGCCATTCCCTCGCTGATCTTTGCGCTTGCCGTTATGGCTGTTCTCGGCCCCGGCCTCGTTTCGCTGCTGATCGCGCTTGGCCTCACCAACTGGAGCTGGACCTGCCGCATCGCGCGCTCTTCCACGCTGTCGCTGAAATCGCTCGGCTATGTGCAGGCCGCGCAGACGCTCGGCTACAGCGACCCGCGCATCATGTTCACGCAGATCCTGCCCAACATCATGGGCCCGGTTCTGGTCATGGCAACACTCGGCATGGGCTCGGCGGTGTTGTCGGAGGCTGCCCTTTCCTTTCTCGGGCTCGGCATCCAGCCGCCGTTCCCAAGCTGGGGCTCGATGCTCACCGATGCGCGCCAGATGATCCAGATCGCACCGTGGACCGCCATCTTTCCCGGCATGGCGATCTTCTTTGCCGTACTTGGCTTCAACCTTCTGGGCGACGGCCTTCGCGACATGCTCGATCCGCATATGAGGACCCGCAAGCTGTGAAACCGCTGCTCGACGTCAGGAATCTGGAACTGGGGCTGCGTCATGGCGGTCAGGCCCATCGCATCCTCAAAGGCGTTTCGTTCCAGATCATGCCCGGCGAGACCTATGGGCTGGTCGGCGAATCCGGCTCCGGAAAATCGGTCACCTCGCTGGCCATCATCGGGCTTCTGAAGAAGCCGCTTCAGACACTGGGCGGCGAGATATTCTTCGAAGGCCGCAACCTGCTTGCACTGCCCAGACGCGAGATGCGCAGCCTGCGCGGCAACCGCATCGCCATGGTGTTTCAGGAGCCGATGAGCGCGCTCAACCCGTTGCAGACGGTGGGGCGGCAGATCGCCGAAATGTATGTTCAGCATCAGGGCAGGAGCTGGGCGCAGGCGGAGAAGATGGCGGTGGAGGCGCTGGCCAGCGTGCGGGTGCCAACGCCCGAGCGTCGCGCGCGTGACTATCCGCACCAGATGTCGGGAGGCCTGCGCCAGCGGGTGATGATCGCGATGGCCCTTGCCTGCGATCCGGCCCTGCTGATCGCCGACGAACCAACCACCGCGCTCGACGTTACCGTGCAGGCGGAGGTGCTGAAGCTGATCAGGGAACTGTGCGCCGAACGGGGCACGGCCGTGCTGTTCATCAGCCACGACCTCGGCGTCATCGCCACCATGTGCCAGCGGGTGGGTGTGATGTATGCGGGCTGTTTGGTGGAAGAGAACGCCACCCGGGACCTGTTCGTCAGCCCGCAGCATGAATATACGCGCGGTCTTCTGGGAGCACTGCCGAAACTCGGGTCGCGCCGGCTGCACGGGCGCCAGCGGCTGGTCGACATCGACAGCTTCATCGCCGATCGCTCGCGACTGACCCAGACGCGTTTCATTGCCCCCCGAAACCCGGTATCCGGCGAGGCAGGATGATGGACGCACCGCTTCTGTCTGTCGAAAACCTGCATGTGCGCTTTCCGCTTTCAGGTAGCTGGTTCGGGCGCGGGCGAAAGATGCTGCATGCCGTCAACGGGCTGAGCCTCGATCTGGCAAAGGGCGAATGCCTGTCGATCGTGGGCGAATCCGGCTGCGGAAAATCAACGACGGCTCTCTCCGTGATGGGATTGCAGGAGCCGTCGGAAGGATCGATCCTGTTTCGCGGCAAGCCGTTTTCAGGGTCGCAGGCGCCATCGCGCATGGAGCGCGCAATGGCGGCACAGATGGTGTTTCAGGATCCCTATGCCTCGCTCAATCCGCGCCAGACGGTGTGGCACTCGTTGGCTCAGCCGCTCCGGCTCCACAACGTCACGGCCCGTTCGGAACTGTCGGATCGGATCGAGCGCGTGATGCGCAGCGTGGGGCTTACGCCCGAGCAGGCGGAGCGCTATCCGCATGAATTTTCCGGCGGCCAGCGCCAGCGCATCGGCATTGCGCGCGCGCTCATCCTGCAACCCGAGATCGTCGTGCTCGACGAGCCCGTCTCGGCGCTCGACGTCTCGATCCGCGCCCAGATCATCAACCTTCTGCTCGACCTTCAGGAGGAGTTCGGCCTTTCCTATCTGATGATCAGCCACGATCTGAGCGTGGTGGAACATATGAGCGACCGGGTTGCGGTCATGTTCTTCGGCCAGATCGTGGAGACAGGTCCATGGTCGGCGATCTTCTCCGATCCGGTCCATCCCTACACGCGCCGCCTGATCGGCACCATCCCCGATCCCGGTGCGGTGCTGGGCCTGAGCCGGGAAGCTGTCGTGGAGGGTCCCGCGCAGGCCCCGGCAGGCTGGATCTTCGCCGATGACGGCTCATCCGCACCCGATGTGACCGTGGCGCCGGAACCTTCGGAACTGGTGGAGATCAGCCCTGGCCATTTCGTGCGTCTGGCGCGCTTATAGACGCGGTTTTACGGTTGCACGCGCCGGGGCTGTAGGCCGTCACCTGCACGGCGTGAATGATTGCGGAAATCATGAACCGCAAGCATCCATGAAAACCAGCCTATCTCCTGCGCTGTGGCAGCGCCACCACGCAGGCCGCTGCGGTCATCAGCGCAAGGCCGATGAAATCGGCAAGCGAAGGCGTCTCCCCAAGGAAAATAACAGAGCTGAAAACCCCGATTGCAGGCACCATCAGCGTTGACAGGCTGACCGTACCCGCCGGCAGGCGAGCCAGCATGCGGTACCACATCAGGTAAGCGACACCCTGCGAAAACACGATGTGATAAGTCAGAGCAACCCATATCCGTGGCTGGAAATTCTGCACGGGCAGACCCTGAGCCAGAACCCAGGGTTCAAAAATCAGCATCCCGACGGCTGATGCCAGCGCACCGGCCGCGAGCTGCCAGCCAGCGATGCTCATCGGCGGTGCGGAAGTGGGAAATCGTTTGATGACAATCGTACCGAACGCCCACGAGATACCGGCAAGCAGAGCCAGGAACAGGCCAAAGGAGAATGTGCCTTCCACGATCAGCGGCCACCCCAGCGACACCAGTCCCGCAATGCCGAATCCGAGACCGATCAGGCGTTGCCTGTTCAGCTGCTCGCCCAGAAATATACGCGCAAGGATGACGGTCCATATGGGAAGCGTGAAAGTAACGATGACCGCGCGGGAGGTTGGCGCGGCCAGCTGGGCGAATGCCAGCAGGAGATTGAACGCGGTTATGGTGAAGAAGCCGGCGGCGAAGACCGGAAGCATCTCTGATCTCTTCAGCAGGAGCCGCTGTCCGAACAGACGGGCCATGAAGAACAGAAAAAGCGCACCTGATCCCATTCCGATGGCGCGAAAGGTCCATGGCGGAAATGCAAAGAGAGAAACTCTCACCGCCGGCCAGTTCAGCCCCCAGAGCGTGGCAAGGGTCAGGACCGCCAGCAGGTCTGTCCAGCGTCTTGGCATTACCGGCATTTCAAATCTTCTCCCGCAAACCCGTCATGAAAACCCGATTGCCGACCTTCCCCCATCAGAGGGCCTGTGTGGTGTGCCATGCGCAGGCATCGCATGGCATAGCGCGCCTTCCTCAACAAACGGCACCCTGTTCACGGAGATCGGCTCAACGAGAAGCCGTCATCGCAATTCACCCTCGGGAGAGGCGAATTGCCAACGCCAGTGTGCGGGAACACGGGCGGTTCATTCTGAAGAGACCCTGCTCTGCGGCCAGAGTCTCCTGCCGCAACTTCGTGGTCGTCGCTGCAGCCAGACCAGATCGCTCGTTCAGATCCGCAAGCGTGTCTGAACGAGCAATATGAAGGACAGCTACTTTCCGCGCTGCGAGTTTGAGGTTTCGGCCTTCCGCTCAGTCGTCGACGTGATCGTGACCGCCGATGCGGCCGGGGCGCCAGTAGCCTTCGGACGAGATCTGTGATTTTTCCAGGCCGCGCTCGACAAGGTGACGGCGCTGCGCCCGCACATTGCTGGTCTCGCCGATGATGTAGGCATGGCCACGGCCTTGCGGCAGTTCGAAAGCGGCCAGCCGGTCGAGCAGCAGCGTGTTCGGCCCTGCTTCCTTGCTGCCGCGATCGACCCATGTCACGGATGCCGCGAACGCCTCCGGCACCTTCTGGAGATCGTCGGGGCCGCCAACCTCAAGGAAAACATGCACCTTCGCGTTTCCCGGCAGGCTTTCCAGCATATGCAGGATGGCGGGCAGGCAGGTTTCGTCGCCGCAGAACAGATGCCAGTCGGCGGTTTCGTCTATCACCGTGCGCCCGCGCGGGCCGCGCACCTGCAGCTCGTCGCCCGCTGCCGCGCGACGTGCCCACTCCGGGGAAGGCGTGGTGCCATGCAGCACGAAGTCCATCGCAAGCTGTCGTTTTTTCCTGTCGAAGCTGCGGATGGTGTAATCGCGCCGACCGGTGCCGCCCTCCGGGAGAGGCATGGCTAGCACCAGCGCCTGGCCCGGCCGGTACGTCATCTCGTCCAGATTGTCGCCCGTGAACACCACACGGCGCATGCGCGGCGTAACATCGAAGGCTTCGACCACGCTCAGCGTCCATTCGGGCAAAGGAGGCCGCTTGCGTGGAGCCTGTTCGGTTGGCTCAACTTTTCCTAGCAGGGCCTTATGTCCTCTGCAATAGGCAGGGCAAGCCGGGAACCGGTGCTTTTCATGGGGTGCCGCGACATGCACGCCTGCCTGAACGCCGCGCACATGAGCCGACCCTGTCAGCTGTACCGTTGGCGACGACCCGATCCGGGGCAGCTGACAGGGAGGCGTCCTGAGGGACAATATCGGTTCGGCTGAGCGCTCACGGAAATCTGCGGCCAGCAAGCGCGGGGCCTGCGCGCAGCCGACAGAAGAAAACTTCTCTTTGGCGGGACGGCCGAAACTGTCGCGCAGGAAGGAGTGCCAGCCGCACCTTAATGAGGGGCTGGCGGCCAGTTTGCCGGGAATGTGGCAAACTGGCAGGAGGGCTCTACGAAGCCGAGTATTTCACCGATACGCCACGCTGGCGAAAATATGCCTGCATGAGCTTTCTTCCGGAGCGATTGTTCTGCGCCAGTCTGGCCGGGTCGAACACGGCTTCCTTCAGGTCTTCCCGCTTCAGTGCCGCCTTGAGGTCCGCGATATGAATATCGAGATCGAGATTGTCGGCCTTGAGTGATTCATAGATGCGGTTGGTGATGTCTTCCACGGTCGCTTCGCTCACCGGCTTGTTCCTTTTTATGGTCTGGTGGCGCTTGCCACATTGTTCGGCCTGCGTCCCGCTTCCGAAAGCCGGCATGCTGCCGGATCAGCGGGAATCGAGCTGATATCGGCCCTTTAATGCCATCGCGCTGAAATTACCATTCGGGACTTTTTACCCGGGTGCTTCAGTCCCATGTTGCATGCATAGCCAGCGCAAATCGGTTTGCCAATCAGCCGTGGTTGCCGCCTGTTGAGCGGGAGCCGGCTATGTACCGTCGGGGTGTCTGGCCCGTCATCTGCCGAAAGAACGCGACGAAGGCACTGTCGCTGGCGAAACCGAGATCGAAGGCGACGCTGGTTGCGCTTTGCCCGCAGGCCAGCAGGTCCACCGCCCGCAAAAGCCGCCAGCTTTGCCGCCATGTCTGGTAGGTCATGCCGGTCTCGCGCCGGAAGATGCGCGTGATCGTGCGGGTGCTGGCGCCAACATTGTGCGACAAGGTTTCGAGATCGGGAGGAAGCTCTTCGGGATCAAGCCGGGCGAGGCGCGGGTCCGACGGCACTGGCAGCAACATCGGTTCGTGCGGTGCGGCCCGCAGTTCATCCATGCACACCGCCAGCATGTTACGCGCGGGCCCTTGCGTCCAATCGGTATCGAAAGGCTGGAAGCTGATGCGTTCGAAGACCTCGCGCAGCAGAGGCGTCATGGTGACGATGGCGGAGGCGTGAAAGGGTGGCGCAATGCGTGTCTGGTCGAGATAGATCGACCGATACTCCACCTCGCCGCGGATGCGGACGCGATGCAGGGTTTGGGGCGGAATCCATGCCACGCGGATTGGAGGCAGGATCGAGATGGCGCCCGGCAGCGTGATCCGGATCGACCCGGAATAGGCAAAGAGCAACTGCCCGCGCCCATGGCGGTGCCAGCCGGAATCGTGTTGCACCAGTCGCGAGGCAATCCCCACGACCGGCGCCTCCATCAGGTCGGCATCAAAGGGATCGGAGGGAGCGAGCCAGACCACAGTTCATCCCGATTGTCCGATTTTCGATATAAATTGTCATTATGTTTGTAACAGGCAAAACGGGACAGCGATAGAGCAGGAGCCTCACCAGAAAGCTGAGGCATCCATGTTCCGCCACCCACCCCTTCCGCTCGTCATTCTGCTGCTGAGTTTCCCTCAGATCGTGGAAACCATCTACAGCCCGGCCCTGCCGATGATCGCCTCAGCCTACCGCGCCACGCCGCAGCAGGCGGCACAGACGCTCTCCCTGTGGTTTGTCGCATTCGCCTTCGGCGTGGTGGCCTGGGGACGCCTTTGCGATATTGCCGGGCGTCGTCCGGCACTTCTTGGCGGTCTGGCGCTTTATGCGGTGGGCTCTTTCTGGGCGATGATCGCCGGGGATTTTGGCCAGCTTCTCATGGCGCGGCTGATTTCAGCCTTCGGCGCGGCAGTCGGCTCGATCGTCACGCAGACGGCGCTGCGCGACAGCTATCGGGGACCGGACCTCGCCCGCGTTTTTTCCTTGCTTGGAATGGCGCTGGCGATCAGTCCGGCCATTGGCATGTTCGCCGGGCAGGAGATCGCAAAGCTTGCCGGTCATCAGGGCGTTTTCGCGGCTCTTGGCCTGCTGGCGATCGCTCTTCTGGGGCTCAGCCTTGTATTCTGGCCGGAGACGCGTCCCGCCGGCACTCGGGCGGCACGCCTTCTGCCGACGCTGAATGACATGTTGCGGGATCGCGATATCTGGCTCAACGCGGCGCTGATTGCGATCTTCAACCTCACCATTTTCGCTTATTACCAGATGGGGCCCTTCCTGTTTGAAGGGCTGAAGACGCGCTGGTTTGAATTCGGGGAAAGCGGCCTCGTTCTTGCCGCCGCATCTCTGGCCGGCGCGCTGGTAAACTCCGCCTTGCTGCGACGGGGATGGAGCGCTGGTCATCTCGTCAGGCTTGGGGTGTTCCTTCTGGCCGCCGGCGCGGGGACCGTGTTCATCTGGTCGTCCAGCCCGGTTTTCATGGTCGGGATGGCGGTGATCGCCACGGCCTATGCTCTTGCGATCCCGAACATCCTTGCGGGAGCCTTGCGCAATTACACGGATCGCCCCGGAACCGCGGGGGCAGTGCTCAGCCTGCTCTATTACAACCTGCTTGGGCTGGGGCTGGGGGCTGCCGGGTTTGGCCAGAGGCTGGATCTTGTGCTCGTCGCCTGCGCCATGTGCACAGCCCTCGTCATGGCGATCGGCTCCCTGATCCGCCGATAGCAGGCGGGGCCGGCGGGCTTCACAATGAAGCGGGCTTCTGATGACTGCGGGTGGCGGCTTCGATGCGGTCCGCCACACGCACCAGCTCGGCCAGAGTGCGCACCTCCAGCTTGCGCATGGCATGGCCGCGCCGCACCTTGACGGTGATTTCGCTGAGGCCGAGTTCGCCGGCGATCTGCTTGTTGAGAAGCCCCTGCGCCACCAGCCGCGCGACATCGCGCTCGCCCTGCGAAAGCCTCGCCCACCGCTTTTGCAGTTCCGATGCTTGGGCCTCCAGCGCTCGGCGCGCGCGGTCGGTTTCGATGCCGTGATGGATGGCGTCGAGCAGGTCCTGATCGCGGAACGGCTTGGTGAGAAACTCGATCGCGCCGTCCTTCATGGCCTTCACGCCCATGGCGATGTCGCCATGTCCGGTGATCATGATGGTGGGCATATGCAGGCCGAGCTCCTGCATATGGGACAGGAAATCCATGCCGCTCTGGCCGGGCATGCGCACATCCAGAACCATGCAGGCGGGAGCATCCGCCACATCCTGATCGAGAAATTCCTGCACCGAGCCGAAAACGCGGGCCTCAAGCGCCACGGAGGACAGAAGATCCTCCACGGCCTCGCGCACCGAGCGGTCATCGTCGATAACATAGACGACGGCTTTTTCCTGTTCGCCGTCGCTGTTTTGCCTGTTCATGAAACGGTCTCCGCAGCGGCGGGCAGGCTCACCAGAAACATGGCGCCACCCTCTTCGTTGTTCTGCGACCAGATGCGCCCGCCATTGGTTTCCACGATGGAACGGCAGATGGTGAGACCAAGGCCGACCCCGTCCTTCTTGGTCGTCCAGAAGGCATCGAACAGATGGTCCGCTTCGCCCGGACGAAAGCCCGGCCCCTTGTCGGCGACACAGAAGCGGATAAATCCCGGCCCGTCCACCTCGGCGATGAGGTCCAGTTCGCGCGCTTTCCCGGTGGAGACGGCCATCGCCTCGATGGCGTTGATGAGCAGGTTCCCCACCACCTGCCCGATCTGGACGCGATCCGCCATCACCAGCGGCAGGCTTTCCTGAAGACAGAGCCTGAGATGGATGTCGTGGCGCTCGATCTGGTCGCGCGCCATGGCGACGATTTCATGCACCAGCGCGTTGAAATCGAAGGCGCTCTTCTGGGGTGGCTTGCCGCTGGCCAGTCCGCGCACGCGCGCGATCACCGCGCTGGCGCGTTCTGTCTGTTCCACCATCCGGTCAGCGGCGCGGATGGCCTTGTCGATTGCCGGCGGTTCCTGCTCCAGCCATCTGCGACAGGCCCCGGCGCTGGTCGCAGCAGCTGCCAGCGGCTGGTTCACTTCGTGGGCGATCGAGGCGGTCAGCTCGCCGAGGCTGGTGACGCGCGCCATGCGCAGAAGCCGCTCGCGGCTTTCATGGGCGGCCGCTTCCGCCGCCACCAGTCTCAGCGACAGATAGGTGGTGACCCCGATGGCAACGATGCTGATGCCGGTGTTGACGATGCCGACATCGTAGCTGCCGGAGCGGGTCAGCGCAAAGCTCAGCACCGTCAGCGCCACGCAGGCGACGGCCAGAATGACGACCAGACGCGGCGGCAGGATGCGGGCGGCGATGAGAATGACGGCGGTGTGGAAGACCGCCGCGGCAATGGCGTAATCCGTGACCGTATCGCCAATGAAGATTGCCACCATCACCCCCGCAAGGGCGGCAAGGGTAAGGGTCTGGCTGTAGCGGAGCGGGGTGGAGAGCCTGAACGTCATGTCATCCGGTGGCTAAGGCAATTCCGGCAAAAGTGCACAGCGGCTTTGCGTTTGGATTTGCGTCGAAACAATGTGTCAGAACGTTTCCTGCCGTTCAGAGAAAAGCAGAAATGATCCGAGGCCAGCCCATTATACACGCCGCAGGGCAAAGCGCATGGCTTGTCCGGCGGGTGGCGGTCAGTCGCGGGTGCTGCCATCCCAGCTTGCGTCGGAAACCCCCTTTTGCTGTTCCAGATAGGTGGTCACAGCTTCTATCTCGTGCGGATCGACGGCGGTTGAAACCAGCGTCGCCACGATCTCGACTGTGTTGTTGCCCCGGTCGGTTATCTCCACATCGCTGACCGGGTAGTCGGCAGCCTCCAGCCGTTCCACCAGAAGATCGCGCATCTGGGGCATGGCCTCGCGGCTGGAAATGACGCTGACCTCATAGGTGGCCTCGGTGGAGCGGTCATCGATGGGAATGCGGTTGATCATGTTGACCAGCGGCCGCAGCAATGTGTTGCCGGCCAGAACGAAGCAGGTCAGCAGCGTGGCCTCGGCCACCATGCCGGTTCCGGTGCAGGCGCCCACGGCAGCGGAGCACCACAGGGTTGCCGCGGTGTTGAGGCCGCGCACGTTCATGCCTTCCTTCATGATGACGCCGGCGCCCAGAAAGCCGATGCCGGACACCACATAGGAGATTACCCGCACCGCTTCCGCATCGCCCGCCACACGCTGGCCGAGATCGACGAAGGCAGCCGCGCCCACCGCCACCAGCACATTGGTGCGAAGGCCCGCAGTCCGCTGGCGATATTGCCGCTCGGCGCCGATCAGCGTTCCCAGAATGAAAGCCGCCGCAAAGGCCACAAAGGTGTCGGCAAAGGCTGTCAGCTCGAATGTGGCCAGGGCTTTCATCTGCGCATTCTCTGTTGGATCGTGCCGGCAATGAAGCCGGTTCATGTACTCGCACGATATGCCTTAGCAGCGAAACCCTGCGCCAGCATGACGGTTTCCCGACAGGTGCGGCGGGGAGCTCACCATTGCCCTCGCCGCAGGAGCCGTGACGCACGGGCGTGAAGCGCCGAAGAGCGGCGGGCAAGCGCGCACCATTGCCGGCGGTTGATGAAGCCACGCCGGGCCAGCGTCGAGGCTTGCCGCAGGATGAGGGCGCCAAGCAACACGAGACACAGGCACAGGAGCCTCAGCGGCAGGCCGCGTAGTTTCGGGTTTCTGCGTCGTCCGGGCATTCCACTCTGGCGGCGGGCTGGACCGGACGTACCGAAACGGCCATCGGGGGCGAAGAACAGGATCGGAAGTTCATTGCGGGGCATGGCGTTTCTCCTGTCTTGGGGACCAAGGACGGGCGGCTTGTGCCGCCCGTCTGAGTTGCAGGTTGCGGGGAGCGCGTCAGCGTTGTGCCGCGCCCGTCAGAACCACTGCCCGAAGCGGCGGATGTAGATGGTCTTCATGCCCTGTGCGACGACGCAGTAGGCAAGCAGCGTGGCGACCAGCCAGGGGAAGTACTCCCACGGCAGCGGCTGCAGGCCGACCATCGCTCCAAAGGCCGAGAAGGGGATGTAGATGCCGGTCACGCACACCAGCACGGTCATCACCATGACCGGCAACGAGGCGGTGCTCTGGATGAAGGGGATTTTCTGGGTGCGCAGCATGTGCACGACCAGCGTCTGCGACAGCAGCCCCTCGATGAACCAGCCCGAATGGAACAGCGACTGCTGATCCGGCGAATTGGCCCCGAACACGTACCACATCAGCGCGAAGGTGGTGATGTCGAAGATGGAGGAGGTCGGCCCGATCCAGATCATGAAGCGGCCGATGTTCTTCGCATCCCATTTGCGTGGCTTGCGCAGGAACTCCTTGTCCATCCTGTCCCATGGCAGGGCAAGCTGCGAGATATCGTACATCAGGTTCTGGATGAGCAGATGGATGGCCATCATCGGCAGGAAGGGGATGAAGGCGCTTGCCACCAGCACCGAGAACACATTGCCGAAGTTCGAGCTTGCAGTCATGTTCAGGTACTTGATGATGTTGCCGAAGGTTTCGCGGCCCCTGATCACGCCTTCTTCCAGAACCATCAGGCTCTTTTCGAGCAGGATGATGTCGGCGGATTCCCTGGCGATGTCGGTGCCGCTGTCGACGGAGATGCCGACATCGGCGTCGCGCAGGGCTGGTGCATCGTTGATGCCGTCGCCGAGAAAACCGACCGTGTGGCCGTTCGCCTGCAACGCTTTCAGCACCCGCGATTTCTGCAACGGTGTGAGCTTGGCGAAGACGGTGCGTTCCTCGACCAGTTCGCGTAGAACCTCATCGTCCATCGCCTCGATGTCGCGCCCAAGCACCGGCAGACCGGGTTCGAGGCCGACTTCGCGGCAGATTCTGGCGGTGATCACCTCATTGTCGCCGGTCAGAACCTTGACCGCCACGCCATAGTCGGCAAGTGCCGCGATGGCTGCTCGCGCGGTTTCCTTGGGCGGATCGAGGAAGGTGAGGAAACCCTGCACCACCAGATCGCGCTCGTCGGCGACGCCATAGCTGGCTCGCGACTGGACGCCCGGTATCTCGCGGGTTGCGACGACGAGGACGCGGAAGCCATCGGCATTGCAGCCCCGGGCCAGATGGGCGAGGCGGGCGCGGCCGTTTTCGTCCAGTTCGCGCACGGCGTCTCCCTCCCGCACATGGGTGGATATGGCCAGCATCTCCTCCACCGCGCCCTTGCAGATGAGCAGGTGCTCGCCACCATCGCCTTCGACCACGACCGAGAGCCGCCGGCGCACGAAGTCGAACGGAAGCTCGTCGATCTTGCTGAACGAGGCGGCCTGCCGCACCACATCGGGCGTACCCGCCGCGAACTGGATGACGGCCTGATCCATCAGGTTTCTGACGCCGCTCTGGTGATGGCTGTTCAGCCATGCCAGCCGCAGCACCCTTTCATCGGGCGTGCCGGTGGGATCGAGGTGACGCTCCAGAATGATGCGGTCCTGCGTCAGGGTTCCGGTCTTGTCGGTGCACAGAACATCCATCGCGCCAAAATTCTGGATGGCGTTGAGGCGCTTGACCACGACCTTGTGTCGCGCCATCGCCACCGCGCCCTTGGCCAGGTTGGAGGAGACGATCATCGGCAGCATTTCGGGGGTCAGGCCGACCGCCACCGCCAGTGCGAACAGGAACGCTTCCGTCCAGTCTCCCTTGGTGAAGCCGTTGATGAACAGCACAATCGGCACCATCACCAGCATGAAGCGGATGAGCAGCCAGCTGACGCTGTTGACGCCACGGTCGAAGGAGGTTTCGGCGCGAGAGCCGACGATCGCTTTCGCCAGCGAGCCGAAATAGGTGCGTGCGCCGGTGGCCACCACCACGGCGGTGGCGGTGCCGCTGACGACATTGGTGCCCATGAAGCAGATATTGGGCAGCTCCAGAAGGTCCATCTGGTCACCTGCCACGGCGTCTGCCGATTTTCCGGCGACGGAGCCCAGCGTGTCGTATTTCTCGACCGGCAAGGCTTCGCCGGTCAGGGCGGCCTGGCTGACGAACAGGTCGCGCGATTCCAGCAGCCTGATGTCGGCGGGGATCATGTCGCCGGCCGAAAGCCTGATGACATCGCCCACCACGATCCCGGCCATCGGCACCTCCTGCAGGGTGGGCGCTGCCGCCGGCTCCGCGCGCCGCTGCACGGTGGCCGTGGTGCGGACCATGGCCCTGAGCGCATCGGCGGCGCGGCCGGACCGGTATTCCTGCCAGAACCGCAGCAGGGCGCTCAGCACCACCATGGTGACGATGATGCCGACGCCGGTGTAGTCGGCGGCCTCGCCGTCGCGCAGCGGCAATACGATGTCGGTGACAGCGCTGACTGCCGCCAGAACGGCGAGAACGGCGATGAACGGGTTCTGAAATGCCTGCAGGAACTGAATGAGCGCCGATGGCCGCTTGTCATGCGCAACCTGGTTCAGCCCATCCTCGACAAGGCGGATGCGGGCTTCGGCTTCCGTCAGCCCCTGCAGATTGCCTCTGGTGTTGGCGAGCGTGGTCTCGATGCTGTTCTGTGCCTCGCGCACCGCCCGCATCGACAGTTTCCTGTCTTCCTTCCGCGTGGTCGCGGCCGGTGGCCGCTTGTTGATCATGTTCATCGCCTGTGGTCCTCAATGAGCGCCCCGGCAATGGCGAGGCGGCGCACGAGGCCGCCCGCGCCATGCACTGTCCGGGGCCGGTTGGTTGAATCGAAAAAATGGACGGCTGGCTGGCGGCGACGGAGCGCGTCCGTCGCTGCTTATTTTCAGCCCGGCGGGCGTTGCGCGGACATCGTGTCAGCCCCGCTGTATTTCATGGAGTGGGGCAGGCGTAGTGTCGCTCGCCGCTGCACAAGCTGCTTCCGGCGTGTTGGCAATCACCGTCCAGCGGCATTCCAGCCGGCCGGTTGCCGGATTGACCCGCCAGCGCACAACCGGGCGAAAGGGATCATGGGGCTTTGCCTTACGCTGGAAGCGCACGATCTGCGCGCTGCGGGCGGGCACGGCCGGAAGGGCTCCGGCGCGAAAACGGAAGAATTTCGTGATGTTCATATCTCACCTCACTGACGCCGCCGCAGCGTGTCACGGGTGAGACGGCAAGGTCAGACCCGTTCCTGTGGCCGCGACGGCCTTCTCTGTCGACTACTGTCGCTCGGCATGTTTCGGGGTTCCTTCTGGTGCGGGCGCGGGCTGATTGAGCTCTGCGGCCGACAGGTGTCTGATTAGCCGCAGCAGCTCTGAAACGCTACAAGGCTCAGGGGCGGGATTGGTATATTCTGGCATCGCGCGGATATACGAAGGTATATCGCCCGGCTCACACAGCGCGCTGCGTCAGCTGCAGGACGTCATCTGTAATACAGGGCGTAGATGCCGGTTTCTTCCCGGAAGATCGAAACGTCGATGCCGAAAATGCTGCGGATGATGCCGCTTTCCATGATCTCTTCGGGAGCGCCCTGTGCAGCCACCCTGCCGTCGCGCATGGCGACGATGTGATCGGAATAGCAGGACGCGAAATTGATGTCGTGCAGCACCACCACGACGGTCTTGCCCAGTTCGTCCGCGGCGCGCCGCAACAGCCGCATCATGCCTGCGGCATGTTTCATGTCCAGATTGTTGAGCGGCTCGTCCAGCAGCACATAATCGGTGTCCTGACACAGCACCATGGCGACGAAGGCGCGCTGGCGCTGCCCACCGGAAAGCTCGTCGAGAAAGCGGTCGGAAAGCGCTTCCAGATCCAGAAACTCAAGCGCCTGCCGGATGTGTCGGTCGTCCTCGGCGGTGATCCTGCCGCGCGAATGGGGAAAGCGGCCGAAGGCGACCAGATCGCGCACGGTCAGCTTGACCATCAGCTGATTGTCCTGCCGCAGCACCGACAGGCGCTTGGCCAGAACGTCGCTCGGCGTTCTTGTGACGTCCATGCCGTCGACCGTCACCGAGCCGGCGCTCATCGGCATCAGCCGGCTGATCATGGACAGCAGCGTCGACTTGCCGGCGCCGTTCGGCCCGATCACCGACACGATGCCACCGGCGGGAAGCGACAGCGTCACGCCGTCCACCACCAGCTTGCCGCCATAGTCCTTGGAAACGTCGCGGATCTCGATCATCGCTTCACACCTTTGACGAGCAGGAACAGGAACACCAGCCCGCCGACGAATTCGATGACGATGCTGAGGGCGGAGTTGAAGGAGAAGACCCGTTCCAGAATGGTTTGGCCGGCGACCAGAAAGATGATGCCGAGCATCACGGCCACGGGCAGCACGATGACATGCCGTCCGCCCGGCACCAGCTGGTAGGCAAGGTTGGCGACGAGCAGGCCGAAGAAGGTGACGGGACCAACCAGCGCGGTCGAAACCGAAACCAGAATGGCGACGACGATGAGCACCGCAGACACGGTCCTGCGATAATCGACGCCGAGATTGACGGCGATGTCGTGGCCGAGCGCCAGCACGTCGAGCTTCGGCAGCATGCGCCAGCCGATCACCGAGGCAATAAGGACGAGGATTGCCGAGCTGATCAGCAAATGCTGGTCGACGATATTGAAGGAGGCGAACAAGCGGTCCTGCAGCACCACGAATTCGTTGGGATCGATGATGCGCTGCATGAAGTTTGAGAGGCTGCGGAACAGCACGCCGAACACCACGCCGACCAGCATCAGCAGATGCAGGCTGCGCGCGGTTCTGGCAAACAGCCAGCGATAAAGCGCCACCGAAAACGCCACCATCAGTCCGACCTCGATCAGGAACATCAGTCGCGGGTCGAGAGTGGAGACGCGGGCGGCGCCCAGCGTGAAGACGAGCACTGTCTGGATCAGGACGTAGAAGGCATCGAAACCCATGATCGACGGGGTGAGGATGCGGTTTGCGGCAACGGTCTGGAACAGCACCGTCGACACGCCGATGGCATAGGCGACCAGCACCAGTGCGGCGAGTTTACGGCCCCGGAACGGCAGCACGAAATCCCAGCGGCCCCTTGCGCCGATGGTCATGAACACGGCGATGGCCGCGCACATCACTCCGGCGAGGGCGAGCAGGACAAAAAGATTGCGCCGGGAAAGCCGCTCAGAAGACACGGGCGTTTCTCCTCAGCAGCAGGTAGAGGAATGCCGCGCTGCCGAACACGCCGACCACCGTTCCGATCGGGATCTCGAACGGATAGAGCACGATGCGCCCGATGATGTCGCAGGCCAGCACGATGCCGGAGCCGAGTACGGCCACCCATGGCAACGAACGCCTCAGATTGTCGCCGACGATCATGGAGACGATGTTGGGCACGATCAGCCCCAGAAACGGGATCATGCCCACGGTGACCACGACAACTGCCGTGACCACCGAGACGATCGACAGCCCGAACAGCGCGATGCGACGATAGTTCAGCCCGACATTGGTGGTGAAATCCTCGCCCATGCCGGCGACCGTCAGGCGATCGGCGGCGAAATAGGCCAGACAGGTGAGGCCGAAGGCGATCCACAGGAGCTCATAGCGGCCCCTGAGCACGGCGGAGAAATCGCCGGTGGTCCATGCGCCCAGCGATTGCAGCATGTCGAAGCGGTAGGCAAGGAAGGAGGTGACGGCGCTGATCACCCCGCCAAGCATGATGCCGACCAGCGGCACCATCAGGGTGGAGCGCAGTGGAATGCGGCGCAGGATGGCGAGAAACAGCATCGTGCCGGCCAGCGCGAACAGGGCCGCTACCGCCATGCGCCCGATCACCGGCAGGCCGGGCGCCACCAGCACGATGATGAGAAAGCCGAGGCTGGCCGATTCGACCGTGCCCGCCGTCGAAGGTTCGACGAAGCGGTTGCGCACCAGCATCTGCATGATGGTTCCGCACACCGCCATGGCGGACCCTGCCAGAATGAGCGCAACCGTGCGCGGCAGGCGGCTTGCCAGCAGCACATGCAGCGCCCTGCCATCGGCTTCGCCCGAAAAAAGCGTCGCCAGCGAAACATCGCTGACGCCGACGAACAGGCTGGCAACGGCGAGCACGAGGACCAGAAGCGCGGAAAATGCGAGGCCGGAGGCTTTCATGGCACAGAACTTGTAAAACGGACGATGCAGCGCCCCAAACAAATGAAGCGCTGCATCGACAGGATGAAGGGCAAAAAACCTGTTGCGGGGGCTTATTCCTTGCGCAACGCCTTTGCAATCTGATCGGCGCTGGCGCTCAGCGCGGTGATGCCGCCGCCGACCAGATACCAGTTCACGGGGTCGAGATAGACGACATGCCCGTTCTTCCACGCATTGGTCTGGCCGACGAGATCATTGTCGAGCATCTGCTGTGCGGCCGATCCTTCGCGGCCGATCGCCGCGTCGCGGTCGATGACGAACAGCCAGTCGGGATTGGCCTCGAGGATGAACTCGAAGGAAATCGCCTGACCATGGTTGCCGGCCTGCAGGTCTGCGCGCGCCGGCTCGACGCCGAACACCGAATGCAGCATGCCGAAACGCGAGCCCGGACCATAGGCGCTCATCTTGCCGCCGGTGGTCAGGATCAGCAGGCCCTTGCCGGCGCCGCTGGCCGCCTCGCGCGCGGCGGCGATGGACGCATCGAGCGCTGCGATCTTGTCCGCGGCTTCCTTTTCCCTGCCGAACACTTCGCCCAGCAGTGATACGTTCGACTTCACGCTGTCGACAAGGTTGGTGTTGTCGACGGTCAGGTCGATGGTCGGCGCGATCTTCGACAGTTCGGCGAATTTGGCGCTGGAACGGCCGCCGACGATGATCAGGTCGGCATCGGCGGCATTGACGGCTTCCAGATCGGGCTCGAACAGCGATCCGATCTTCGCATATTCGTCGCCCGCATACTTCGCCAGATAGCGCGGGAAGTTGGACGCCGGAACGCCCGCGATCTCCACACCCAGCGCATCGAGCGTATCGATCGAGGCCATGTCGAAGACGAGAACCGTCTTCGGGGCCGCGGGCAGCGAAATCTCGCCCTGCGTGTGCTTCACGGTGATGTCCTGCGCAACGGCAACCACAGGAGCCATTTGCAGGGAAAGCGCACCAAGCGCGAGTGAGAACAATATAGAGCGTCTGTCCAGCTTCATCCCGAGTTCCCGTTCAAATGATACAAAGCTGGCCCGGACACGGTTTCGTGCCCGGACCATGTGTCTTCACTGCCGCAAAAGCAGCCGTTTCAGAGCCCCGACGCTCAGAAGTTCGTGGTCAGGCTGACCCACAGGCGGCGGCCGTCCATGGTTGTGTTGTAATCGGTCGCATCCACTTTCTTGTCGAAGAGGTTATAGACCGCGCCCTTCAGAACAACATTCTCATTGAAGGCATAGGATGCACCAAAATCGACCGTGGCGTAGTCGCCATACTTGCGGCCGGTTTTGCCGTTTATGACGACAGGTGTGCCGTTCGTGCCGATTCTTAGACCGCCAATAATTTCGGAGCCATGGTAGTTTATTGACGCCCAGGTCGCGAGACCATCGATAGGAGTTCTCCAGTCAGCACGCAAGTTGGCCATGTGCTTAGGCGTACGTGCCAGCGGGAAACCTTCGTATTCACCAGTCTTTTGCTTGGAATTGGTGTATGTATAGCTTCCACGGAACGTCAGCGTATCCGTGGCCTCCCACTCGCCTGTAAGCTCGATACCCTGCATAACTGCGTCATCGATGTTATAGTTGTAAAATACTGTGTAGTACGGGTCTTCGTCCCACAGTACATATTCGCCATTCGCATCGTATGCGCGCGCATTGGAAATCTTATCCTTAAAGTCGGTGTAGAAGTAGGTCGCGCCAAGAGACAAGCCGCTGTAGTTGTCCCAGATTGCGCCAATTTCATAGCTTGTGCTCTTTTCGGGCTTCAGATCGGGGCCACCGATAATGACACCGCATGGAGACTTGTCACTTGGACGCTGACTCTGATCACCATAATAACACCCGCTTCCGCCTGTTGTGTACGCGTATCCTGGTACAATCGAGCGAATGTCAGGAGCACGAAAGCCGGTAGAAACACCGCCCTTGACTGTCAGTTGCTCGGTCGCGTTCCACACGCCGTAGAGACGGGGGCTGTAATGTGCGCCATAGATTTCATGATGGTCCATGCGCAGACCGCCCGTCAGGGCGAAGGTATCGCTGATCTTCCACTCGTCCTCGACGAAAAGGGCCCACTGTTCGATCTGGAACTTCTCGTCCTCACCCGTACGGCGTCCGGGGTTCTGGTCGGTCAGCGTCGCGTCGAAATACTGACCGCCCACGACCATGGTATGCAGGCCGCCGAGTTCGAACGGCGTCGTGAACTTGGCATCCAGAACCGAGTTGCGGATTTCCGGTGAGCGGGCCTGTTCAACGAAGGCATTCTGTCCGGGTGTCCAGTTGAAGCTGCTGCGCTTGGACCATTCCTGTGAGAATGAAATCTCCGATGTTGTCCAGCCCCAGCGTCCAACATGGGTCAGAGACCAGTGATCGCGATCATTGTGATTGTAGGTGCCGTTCGTGCCGTCCGCCAGAGTGTAACCTGGATTGGATTCCTGCTTGACGCGTGTACGCCCGCCTTCGAGGAGGAAATCATGATCTTCGTTCGGAGTAAACGTAAGCTTTGCTGACAGATCACCTTCACGGTTGCCTCTGGTAGAGGCCAGAAGGTTGTCCTCCTCACGTTTCAGGCCGCGACCCCAGATCTGCAGGCCGAGCTTATCCTGAATGAGCGGACCGCTGCCGTAAAAGGAAACCTGTCCAGAGTTTCCGTATTCGGAATGCTGCTGAAGTGTGCCGTCAACGGTGACGGAACCGGACCATACATCCGAGACCTTGCGCGTGATAATGTTAATCACGCCGCCCATCGCATCCGATCCGTAAAGCGATGACATCGGACCGCGCACGACCTCGATGCGCTCGATGGCGCTGATCGGAGGAATGAAGTTCTGTTCGAAACCGGAATTGCCGTTTGTGCGCGCGTCACGTGTGCTCTGGCGCTTTCCATCCACGAGAATAAGCGTGTAGCTGCCCGGAAGACCGCGAATGAAAATGTCCTTCTCATTGGCAGCGCCAGTCACCGCCACGCCCTGAACCTCGCGCAGCGCATCGGTCAGGTCGCGGAACGAGCCTTTTTCCAGTTCTTCGCGGGAAACCACGGTGATGCTTGCAGGAGCGTCCTTGACGTTCTGCTCGAAGCCGGTGGCCGTGATCACGATCTGCTTGAGGACCGTAACGCCGTTCTCCTCATCTTCCGCAGTCTGTGCGAAAGCGGTGCCTGGAGCACTGAGTGCGCCTGCCGCGACAAGGCAGGAACACGCTGCAAGAGCCCGTTTCCAGCGCATCACCGAGCCCGCAGCATTGCCCTCGCAACTGCGTTCTGTCGAACCCTCTCGCCACATGCGGATAACCCCTTTATAAAATATGAGCTTAATAGTCCTATTCAGAACTGGCGCTCACAGGGTCAATGCCGATGTTTTTGAACGATACTAAATTCAGAAAAACGCAATTTGGGGAGGGAAGGCGCGGACGTGCGCAAATACGGGCGCTTGCAGGAGCAGGATCATAGGAAATTCAACGACAAAACCGGCTAAAATTGGGCACCCTCCGGGCAGCCGGACGTCTTCCGCAAAGGAAGTACAGGCCGAGGCGCCTCTCGGCAGGTTGCGGCTGATCCTTGCGCTCGATGCGCTGCTTGTTGAAAAATCCGTGAACGGGGCGGCTGCGCGCCTCGGGCTGGGCGCGCCGGCCATGAGCCGGCTGCTCAAGCAGATTCGCGAGCTGTATGGCGACCAGATCCTTGTCAGGACGGCGCAGGGCATGATCCCCACGCCTTTCGCGGAATCGCTGCGCCTGCGGGTGCGGGCTGTCGCTTCCGAGGCGGAAGACCTGACCAGCCCTGTCACGGAACGCCTGTCGCGGCAGATCCCGGAGTGGAAAGCCGGGCCGATCGTCGATGTAGTTCCTCTCGGCTATCGGCCGAAAAACCCTCTGGAAGGCCAGCCCCTGCCCATCCACCATGCCCGCCGGCTGGCGAGTATCGGGCATAACGCCGATCCGATGCAAAGACTGGCCAAGCATATCGCCACGACTGCGGCAGGCATCGGAAGTTCACGTCCCCTTGACGCTGACGAGGCGCAGGAAGCGTTTTCCATTATCCTTGAGGGTAACGCGGACCCGGCCCAGACGGGCGCGCTGCTGGCAACGATGCACTATCGCGGCCTGACCGCCGGAGAACTGGCAGGTTTCGTGCGGGCCAGTCGCCAGCATATCGAGGCGCCCGATGTGGGCGCCGGTATCGTGGATCTGGATCTGCCGATCTATTTGTCGCCGCGCTCCACAGCCATGCCCTGGCTCATGCAGGCGGGAAAGCTGCTCGCGCAATCGGGCATTCGCGTTCTGCTGCACGGCTTTGGCAAAGAAACTGATCAGGGCAAGCTGGAAGCTGCCGCCAATGGCATCGGCATTCCTGTCTGCACATCCATGGAGGCGGCGCCGCAGGCGCTCGACACGCATGGCATCGGCTTTATGCCTTTGACGGCCATGGCGCAGCGCATGCCGCATCTGCCTTTGCTTTACCGGCTTTTCCAGATGCGCACGCCGGTCAACCTGATGCTGCATCTTCTCAATCCGCTTGGAGCCCCTGCCAGCCTGCTCGGCGTGGCGCAACCGGCCAACCAGTTGCTGCATCGCGATACGGCGCATGCCGCCGGATTGCGGAATCTCGCCATTCTCGGCAGTGTTCGTGATGTCGGCGAGTTCAATCCTTACAGGCCAACGACGATATACCGGCTTGTCGATGGCAAGCCTTCAGAAGTTTTCGTTCCATCCATTCCCGAGCCCCGGCTCGATGGTTCGACCGGACTGACCAGTCTGGAATACTGGCAGGGCGTTTGGGAAAACCGGGTGCGGGATGAGCGGCCCCGGCAAATTGTCATCGACACCGCCGCTGCCGCTCTGCTGAGCATGCGCCCGCAACACACGGCCTTCGATGACCTGCGAGATGAAGCCGCAGCACTTTGGCGCCGGCGCAGGATGAAAGGATGAGTGGGGAAGCCTGAGTTCCCGGAGCCGGGCAAGGGCGGGTCGTCAGCTTTCACGTGCCCGCTCCAGCGCGGCCAGTTTCGCCGTGCCATAGGCCTTGAGGAACATGTCGACGCCGGCACTTGCGATCCGCTCGACCTCTTCCTGTGCGGGGGCATCGGGGCGGAAGCCGAACAGACGCTGCCGCGCGAGGCCCGCCAGACACAGCTCGGTCAACTGATAGGCTGCCAGAGTGACGTCCCTGATGTCGAGCAACTCCCGCTCCACCGCCTTCGACAGGAAGGCGACCAGACGCTCATGTCCGTGCTTGGGGCCTCTCTCGTAAAAACGCCGGCCCAGCTCGGGAATGCGGTCGGCCGCGCCGATGACGACACGCTGGGCGAGGATCACCTTTTTGGAGGTGATCCTGAGCGCGAGCCCGGTTCCGAAACGCGTCAGCGTGCTGCGCAGATCGCCCGGATTGTCCAGCGTCTCATAGAGATTGCGGAAGATGGCCGTGCGTTCTTCCTCGACCAGCGCTTCGAACAGCTCTTCCTTGCTGATGAAGTAGACATAGATCGTGCCCTTGGAAACGCCTGCCTCGCGGGTGATGTCGTTCATCGAGGCGGCATCGAAGCCCAGCCTCATGAACACGCGCCGCGCGCCGTCGATGATCTGCTGGCGCTTGACCGGATCGTTTCCCGCCGAGGGACGGCGACGGCTCGTCGGGGCATCAGAACTATACTGCCCGGTTCTGTCCTTGTTCGAGGTGGCCCCGCTCATCTCTTCGCGTGAATGTCCCTTATGCCGTCTCGGCCGTTTGCCGGCGCATGATAAGAAATCGAACCGATGAGTTCGATTTTCTCTTGATATGGGCTTTTGGGAGCGCTAAGTCAACATCGAACCGAACGGTTCAGTTCTATTTGGAGAGATGATCCATGTCGTCCAGCTCAGCATCCTCCGAGGCTGAAGTTCATCCTTTCCCAACCACCCGCGCCACACCTGCGGCCGAAGCGCCGCATCACGCGGAGGCCCCGGCGCAGGCGCAGCCTTCTGCTGCGCCGCGCAGGCGCTCGGCTCGTTCCATGCTGTTGCCGATCATCGGTGCGCTGCTTCTCGGCGCTGGCGCCTGGTACGGCTATGGCTACTGGACGGACGGCCGCTTCATGATCTCGACCGACGATGCCTATGTGCAGGCGGACATGGCGTTCATATCGCCGAAGATTTCGGGCTATATCGCCGAGGTGAAGGTCGCCGAGAACCAGCATGTGAAGGCAGGCGATCCGCTCTTCGTGGTCGATGACGGCGACTATAAAATCGCTGTCGCGCAGGCGGAGGCCGAGATCGCCACCCATTCGCGGACGCTGGAGCGCATCGACGCGCAGATCGTGGCCGCTCACGCCTCCCTTCAGCAGGCCGAAGCGCAAAAAGCCTCTGCGCAGGCAGCCTTCGACAATGCGGTGCGCACGCAGGATCGCGCCACGCAACTGCTCAGGACCCGTGTGGCCACGCAGGCACAGCTCGACGACGCCAGCGCCGCAGCGGAACAGGCCAAAGCCGCCCTGGCCGGATCAGAGGCGCAGATTGCCGCCGCAAAAGCCAATGTCGGCGTTCTCGAAGCCCAGAAGGCCGAAACGGCGAGCACGCTCGCCTCGCTGGAACTTGCCCGGCAAAAGGCCGGGCGCGACCTTGGCTTCACCGTCATGCGCGCGCCCTATGACGGCGTGGTCGGCAATCGTTCGGTCGAAAAGGGAGATCTCGTCAGCCCCGGCCAGAAGCTCGCCGTGGTCGTGCCGGTGAACCGTCTCCATATCATCGCCAATTTCAAGGAAACCCAGCTCGCCGCACTGGTGCCCGGCCAGAAAGTCCACATCGCCGTTGACGCGATGGGCGGCGAAGGTTTCGAGGGATCGGTGTCGTCGCTGGCGCCGGCTTCAGGCGCGGTATTCTCCATGCTGCCGCCGGAAAACGCCACCGGCAACTTCACCAAGGTGGTGCAGCGCGTGCCGGTGCGCATCGATCTGCCCGCGCAGGTGCTGGAAGGCGGCAAGTTGCGCGCGGGGCTCTCGGTGGTGGTGGACGTCGACAGCCGCACCGCCCCGGCAAGCTGAGCCGCGCCGTGCACGGGATCGCCATGCGTCCGTTCGGCCGCACAAGTCGCAATCTGAACTATTGATGGAGCATCGGTCCGAAAGCCGGAATTCACTTTTCGACCCGATGCTCCGGCGGGAGCCTTCCAGATGTCAGGTGCAGCGATCACCGCCGGCGAAAGGCCCGCCGATCATATAGAGCCGCGCCGCATCATCGCCTTTCTGGCAATGGTGTTCGGCATGTTCATGGCCATCCTGGACATTCAGATCGTGTCAGCGTCCCTGGCCGAGATTCAGGCGGGTCTTGGCGCCAGTTCCGACGAAATTCCGTGGGTTCAGACCTCCTATCTGATCGCGGAGGTCATCATGATCCCTCTGTCGGGCTTCCTGTCGCGGATGCTGTCGACGCGGGTTCTGTTCACCACGGCGGCCGCCGGTTTCACCGCCGCCTCGGCGCTGGCCGCCACCGCCACCAATATCGACCAGATGATCGTCTATCGGGCGATACAGGGGTTCATCGGCGGCGGCATGATCCCCAGCGTGTTCGCAGCCGCCTTCACCATCTTCCCGCCATCGCGTCGCGCGGTCGTCTCGCCGATGATCGGTCTGGTGGCGACGCTGGCGCCCACCATCGGCCCGACGGTCGGCGGCTATATCAGCCATGCGATGTCGTGGCACTGGCTGTTCCTCGTCAACATCGTGCCCGGCATTCTGGTGGCAAGCGCCGCCTGGACGCTGATCGATTTCGACAAGCCCAACCTGTCCCTGTGGAAGAAGTTCGACTGGTGGGGGCTTGCCGGCATGGCCGCTTTTCTCGGCTCGCTCGAATATGTTCTGGAGGAGGGCCCCGGCAACGACTGGATGCAGGATGAGACGGTGTTCGTCTTCACCGTGGTGATGGTGGTGGGCGCGGTGCTGTTCTTCTGGCGCGCCTTCAGGGCGGAAGAGCCGATCGTCGATCTGCGAGCCTTCACCAACGTCAATTTCGCCTTCGGCTCGCTGTTTTCCTTCGTCATTGGCATTGGCCTTTACGGGCTGACCTATCTCTATCCGATCTATCTGGGACGCATTCGCGGCTATGATTCCATGATGATCGGCGAAGCGCTGTTCGTCAGCGGACTGGCCATGTTCTTCACCGCGCCGATCTCGGGCATGCTGTCGCGCAGGATGGACCCGAGGGTGATGATGATGATCGGGTTTCTCGGTTTTGCCGCAGGCACCTGGCAGATGACGAACCTGACGGCGGACTGGGATTTCTGGGAGCTGTTCGTGCCGCAGATCCTGCGCGGCGTGTCGATGATGCTGTGCATGGTGCCGATCAACAACATCGCGCTCGGCACCCTGCCGCCCGAGAGGCTGAAGAATGCGTCCGGCCTGTTCAATCTGACGCGCAATCTGGGGGGCGCGGTGGGACTTGCCATCATCAACACCATGCTCACGCACCGCAACGCCTTCCACTATGCGCGCCTGTCGGAACATGTGCAGTGGGGCAATCCTGCCGCCACCGAAAAGCTCGAAAGCCTGTCCCGGAATTTCGAGACGCATGGCGGCATCGACGGCTCGGCGGCAGCCCTTGCAAGGCTTTCGGCGATGGTGCACCAGCAGGCGGCACTGCTCTCCTTCATGGATGTGTTCTACCTGCTGACGGTGCTGTTTGCCTCGCTGGCCATCTTCGCCCTGTTCATCCGCAAGCCGCCCGCAACGGTTGGCGGCGGCGGGGGGGCACTGAGCAGCGGCCGCCCGCGCCGGCGTCAGGATCATACAAGACTTCCTTCCGGATCGTACAAGACCGTGACGGCACCCTTCTCCTAGCTTTTCTGCGAGGGAGCGCAGGCTCCCCGGCGGGGAGGAGGAACCCTCGCGATCCGAAAGGGAGGAATGCCACTATGAATATCGCCGTTCAGGGCGCGCTTCGCCGCGCGCCGTCAGATAAACCGGAAGTGCTGGATGCACTGGTCATCGGCGCCGGCGTGGCCGGCATGTATCAGCTTCACCAGCTGCGCAAACAGGGACTGAAGGTTCAGGCCGTGGACGCCGCCACCGATGTGGGCGGAACCTGGTACTGGAACCGTTATCCCGGCGCCAAATTCGATTCCGAGAGCTACATCTACCAGTATCTGTTCGACGAAGCCCTCTACAAGGACTGGACGTGGAGCGAGCGCTTTCCCGCCCAGCCCGAGATCGAGCGCTGGATGCACTACATCGCCGACCGGCTGGAGCTGCGCCCGGACATCCTGTTCGGCACGACGGTGACGTCCGCCGAATATGACGAGGCACGCGGCCGCTGGACGGTGCGCACGGATCGCGGCGACAATTTCGACACGCAGTTCCTGATCGGCTGCTGCGGCATGCTCTCGGCACCGCTGGAAAACCGTTTCCCCGGCCAGTCCAGTTTCCGGGGCCGGATCTTCCACACGGCGCGGTGGCCGCGCGAGCATCTTGATCTGGAAGGCAAGCGTGTCGGCGTGGTCGGCATCGGCGCCACCGGCATTCAGGTCATTCAGACCATCGCCGACAGGGTTGGCGAGCTGAAAGTCTTCATCCGCACCCCGCAATATGTGCTGCCGATGAAGAATCCGAAATACGGCCCCGAGGAAGCGAAGGCCTACAAGGCGCGTTTTGACGAGCTGCGCCAGAACCTGCCCCACACCTTCAGCGGTTTCGAATATGACTTCACGAAGAAATGGGCGGAGCTGACCCCGGACGAACGCCTTGCCGTGCTGGAGGAAATTTATGCCGACGGCTCGCTCAAGCTGTGGCTGGCCTCCTTCTCCGAAATGTTCTTCGAGGAGGATGTGTCGCGCGAGATTTCGGAGTTCGTGCGCGGCAAGATGATCGCCCGCCTGAAGGACCCGAAGCTGATCGACCTTCTGGTTCCCAACGCCGACGACTATGGCTTCGGTACCCACCGCGTGCCGCTGGAGACCAACTATCTGGAGGTCTATCATCGCGACAATGTCGAGCCGGTCAGCGTGCGCGACAATCCGATCGCCGAGGTCGTGCCGGAAGGCATCCGGCTGGAAGACGGAACCGTGCACGAGCTGGACGTCATCATTCTGGCAACCGGCTTCGATGCGGGCTCCGGTGCGCTGACGCGCATCGACATCAAGGGCAAGGGCGGCCGCACGCTGAAGGATGACTGGAGCCGCGATATCCGCACCGCCTACGGCACGATGGTGCACGGCTATCCGAACCTGCTGATCACCGGCTCGCCGCTCTCGCCCTCGGCCGCGCTGTGCAACATGACGACCTGCCTGCAACAGCAGACCGAGTGGATTTCGGCGCTGGTGTCGCACATGCGCGCCTCCGGCAAGACGGTTATGGAGGCGTCAGCGGAGCTGGAGGAGGAATGGGTTCAGCACCATGACGAAACGGCCAATGCCACGCTGATCGCCCGCACCAATTCCTGGTATGTCGGCTCCAACATTCCGGGCAAGCCGCGCAGGGTTCTGTCCTATACGGGCGGTGTCGGCACCTATCGCCAGAAATGCGACGAGCTTGCAGCCTCCGGCTATCAGGGCGTGCAGATGGCGTGATGCGTTTCTGATTGAAACAGGGGGTCGCGGACTTGCGTCTGCGGCCCCCTTTTTGCGCGGCACCCTATTGAGCGCTGCGGCGGAAAGCGGCGGGGGTGGTTCCACAGGAGCGCGCGAAAAGCCGGGTCAGATGCGCCTGATCGGTGAAGCCGCAGGAGGCCGCGATCTCCTTGATCGGCAGCGTCGTGGTGGCCAGCATATGGCGCGCGCAGGCAAGCCGCCTGTCGATGACATGGGCATAGGGCGGCTTGCCGAAACTGTGCCGGAACTGGCGTGCGAACAGGCAGGGCGTCAGCCCGAGTTCCGCAGCCATCTGGCTGAGATCGAGCGATTGCCCGAGGTTGGAGGCGATGAAATCCTCGATACGGCGCATCTGGCCGGGCGCCAGTCCGCTGGAAGGTGACACCGGTCTGGTGCGGATCGAGGCGTAGCGGCGCAGAAGGTGAACGCTGAGCGCCCGCGCCACCGATTCCACATAGAGCGCTCCGCCCATCGCCTGATGGCGGGCTTCTTCGGAAATGGCGTGCATGGCCGCCGTCATCACCGGGTCGTCGGTGCGCAGCACGTCGGCGAGCTGAACGTCGGAAACGTGGCAGTCCATAACCTCCGAGGCGACGGAAGCCACCAGTGCGCCGGACAGATAGACATGGGTGACGTCGATCGGCTCGGTCCATGTCCAGTGCGCCTTCTGCGCCCGGGTGAGCAGCGAGGCCGCGCCGGGACCCAGCCGGTCGCGGCTCCAGCGCCCCTCGAAGCGGCGCTGCATGGGCGTGTCGCCGGCCTGATAGCCGACCAGCATGAAATCGCGCATGGCCGGAACGATCACGTCCTGACCATGGTAGTGATAGGCGCGCAGGGCCACATGACGCCAGCCAAGCTTGTCGCTGGCCAGCAGGATGCGTCCCGGCACCCAGTCGGGCAACTGTTCGGGAGGCACAAGCTCCGTCATTGCATCAACTCCTTTCGGTGCCGAAAGGGCCGGGGCGGAATGCCCCGGCACGTCAGTGCGTCAGCGGTTGCGGGCCTGCCTGTCAGGCCGCCCGCGCGGAGGCCACGGTCTGATAGACAGCGGTCTCGAAGTCGAGATAGCCGCCGAAGGAGACCGGGTCGCCAAAGGGCAGGATCTGCGTTGCCCAGTAGCCGCCGACGCCATTCTGGCGATCGATCCAGTAGAAGCTGTTGGCCAGTCCCGCCCAGCCGATGGCGCCCGCCGGGCGACCCGTCGGCGCCTCCTCGTCATTGACCATGAAAGTGTAGGACCACGATTTTTTGAGGCCGGGGAAGAACTCCGCATCGTTCGACAGGGAAGCGATGACGCCTGGCAGCATGCCCACTGTCTGGTGCTCCTGCAGGCCGTTTTTGACCGCCCAGGCCACGGTTTCCGGCTTCAGCACGCGGCCATTGGGGCCGTCGCCGTCGTTCAGCCACATGCGGATGAACTTCATGTATTCCGGGATCGTCGCATAGAGGCCGTGCCCGCCCATGTCGACTTCGGGATTGTCGGGCAGTTCGAAGCCGTCCATGGGGCTGAGGTCGCCATCGGCGGTGCGGGCATGGATGGTGGCCGAACGCTCCTTCATCGAAGGCGTGCGGGTGAAGGCGATCTCCTGCATGCCGAGCTGCGCAAAGATGCGCTCGCGCATAACCTCGCCAAGACGCTTGCCGCGAATGGCCTCGACCACCTGACCCACCCAGTCGATGTTCGAACCATATTCCCACTTCTCGCCCGGATCGAACAGAAGCGGTGTTTCGATGGCGGCGCGTGTGGCGGCGACGATGCTTGGCTGGCCATGTTCCTCGGCCATGCGCCTGTATTTCTCGTTGAAGAAGTCATAGCCGAAGCCGCCCGTGTGCAGCATCAGCTGGCGGGTGGTCACATCCGATTTCGGCGCCCGCAGCATGGGCTTGCCGGCGTTGTCGAAGCCATCGAGAACCTGCAGCTTGCCGATGGCCGGAACATAGTCGCGCGCTGGCGCATCGAGATCGAGAAGGCCTTCTTCCACGCATTGCAGAGCGGTGGTTCCGGCGATCGCCTTGGTGGTCGAGAAAATGGCGAAAACCGTGTCCTCGCTCATCGCCCCGTCGCCGAGGCGCCGGTCGCCTGCCGCGCCCGAATAGATGTCCTGCTTGCGGTCCGTGACCATGGCGACGACGCCCGGAACACGGCTGTCGCCCTGCGTGACCCGCGACAGCACCGCATCACAGGCCGATTTCAACTCACCCATGCCTATCCTCCCTGGCAACACGAATATTATCGCGAGAATGCGGCCTGCCGAAAGCGCCTGCTATCCGCCATCGGCATTGGTTGTCCGCAATCGGAAGCGGATCAGTGGCGCGATCTGGCGAAGGCAAGCGTCTGCGAGGGCAATTCTCCGAACCTTTCCCTGTAGGTTCCGGCCATGGCTCCGAAATTCACATAGCCCCATTCGGCGGCGATGGAGGTGACGGTCTCTTCGGGCCGGGCATTGCGCAGCGCATTGCGCAAACCTTCCAGTCGCCGCTCGCGCAGAAAATCCCGCGGGGCGATGCCGCGGAACTGCCTGAAACCACCCGAAAGCGTGCGCACCGACACGCCAAGCCGGCTGGCAATTTCGCCGATGGTGGGCGGATCCTGCGCCATCTCGGTCATGATGGCCTCGGCCTCGCGCACATAGTGCGGCGCGGCGGATCGTGCGCCGTCCTTCAGCGACACACCGGCACCCTGCGCCCACAGCATCAGTAGTTCGGCACATATCAGCTCTTCCAGATGCCGCCCCATGATGCCGTTGTCCGCGACCTGCCCGTTGGCCTGTATCGACTGGCAGGCATAGTGGAGCAGCGCCTGCCAGCGCGATCCATCCCCCCCGAAGGCGACGCGCCGGGTCCACAGCCGGTCGTCGGGAATGAAGCCGAACCAGCGATGCGCCACCTCCGCCATCACGTCATGGGGAATGGTGAGGTTGAGCTGCATGTGTTCGGCATCGCCGTCCAGCCAGTATTCGGTGCGGCTGCAATCCACGACGAAACTTTCGCCGGGACCCGTCATGGCATCCGCCTCAGCCGTATATTTGTGACGCAGCGCACCGCGCAGCGTGTTCAGCACCAGAATATTGCCGGCGGCGGGATCGAACTCATCGAGATGGATCGGCACGCCATAGGAAAAACGCGTGAGCGTGATGCGCCTTATATTGGCGCGCCGCATCGTCGCGTCGGGGTTGAGCAGATGACCCAGCGGCCTGACCCGGTAGGGCATGTAAACGCGGCGGCAAAAATCCTGCACCTCGTCCCAGTCCTGAGACGTGGTGCGTCCATGCTGGACGATCGGCCGCCCCGCCATGTCGTATAAAAGCGCTTTGTCGAGCATGACCGACTCCTCCTTCAGTCACAGCACGCACACATAATGGCATGAGGAAACCGCTCTTGCATCAATTCGATTCGGCCGGGGCGCAGGCTTCGGTTCCATGTCGGGAGAGGGAAATCCGGTCGCGCATCTGCGGTGGCACCGTCTTCATCCTGCTATCTCTTTTCCGTTGGCAGGATGGCAGTACTGACGGACTGACCGGGTTCGATACGGTTGCGCTTCGGCAAATGATTTATGACTGCGAATATTATCTGGATATGGGTAAGTACAGATAGATAAAAACTGCCTCTTTTGCCGGCTGTTCCGGATTTAACTCGCCTTAAAATAAATTGTTGGCGTGGCGCCTTGCATTCATCACAATTGCATCATATGTATTGAGCATCGATCTTGCTGACGAACTTTGTTTCCGCGCAGAAGCGCTCCGACGATATTCCCCTCTCAATTTCGACGACTGCGACGTTCGGCATGCGGCCGGGCGTTGGATTTCTGTGCCGATTGATAAGGAGATCGTCATGACCACTGGAACCGTAAAGTTCTTCAACAGCACCAAGGGCTACGGGTTTATTGCACCTGAGGATGGCAGCACGGATGTGTTCGTCCATATCTCTGCCGTCGAACGCGCCGGCATGCATACCATCGCCGAAGGCCAGAAGCTGAGCTTCGACGTTGTGAGAGACAATCGCAGCGGCAAGAGCGCGGCTGAAAACCTGCAGGCTGCCTGATGAATGACGCCTCTGGTCTTTGACCACGGATGTACTGGCACTGACCATTGAGGCGGACAGGAGAAGGTCGGGATTTCCCGGCCTTTTTCGTTTTCGTAAAGGAGTACCGAAATGAACCATGATGCGGTCAACGCTGTTTTCAGGCCCGCTCTCACGAAGATGGAGACGAAGGCAGATATCTCGGCCCGCGTGGCGCGCCAGATCATTGACACCGAGGTTGCGAAGCGAAATGCCAAGACAGAGCGCCTGAAGGCCGCACGTCTGGAGATGGAGGCCATCGAGGCGGGGAAGCCGGAAGAAAATGCGGTGGCGCAAAAGAAGCGCAGGCCATCCGTGAAAGCGAAATGACAGACGGCGCCAATCAGCGCCGTTTCTTGTCTTCAGTCACCTTTATTTCGGGACTTGCGGCCGGAAGCTCTCCGTTTTTGTGGGGATGAGCCGAGTTATTTCCGTATGCGCTTGGCGGTGGTTACAGAACCGATGCGCTTACCTGCCTCCACCTTCGCCCGCATAGCGGATTTTTCGCACCGCCTCGACCATGCGCGGACCGATGTCGTTTTCCAGCCTCTCCCGCGGCAGCAGATAGGCCGGCCCACCGCAGTTCAGGGCAAGGACCGGCCCGCTGCCATGCAGGGGGGCCAGCGGCACGCCCACCGAATTGACATCGGCTTGCCACTCGCCGGAATTCAGGCAGAAACCGCGCATGTTGATTTCCTCGATCGCCCGCAGGATCTCGGACTGAAGCTGGGGCCATCGCTCCTTGTCTGTGCGGGCCTCGATGCCGCGCAGGATTGCCTCCCGCTCCTGCGGGGCGGTCGCCGCGAGATAGGCGCGGCCCATGCTGGAACGGGCCAGTGAAATGCGTGAGCCGACATTCAGCTGCAGCGATACGATGCCTTCCGAACGTGCGCACGCGACATATATCATGCTGAACTGATCGCGCCCGCCCATGGCGACCAGCAGGCCGTTTCCGGCGTGCTGTGCCAGCTCGTCCAGATAGGGCTGTGCCACTTCGCGCACCTTCAGGCCGCTGAGGCAGGCATAGCCGAGGCCGAGCACCGGTACGCCCACACGATATTTGCCGATGTCTTCCAGATAAACGAGATAGCCGAGCTTCGACAGCGTATAGGTCAGGCGCGAGACGGTGGAGTTGGGCAGGCCGCAACGCTGTGCAAGCTCCTGATTGCCGAGCGCGCCGTCGGTGGGACGAAAGCAGCGCAGAATATCCAGCCCGCGCTGCAGCGCGGTCACGAACTGGCGATCCCCGGAGGCGGAGGCATCAGTCTCGGTGCCGGCATCCGTCTGTTTGGCGCGCTTCTTCAACTATCTCTCCACGAACCCGCCCGCTGAGGGCGGCAAGCTGCCTGCCGCGGGGCTGAACCCGCCCCCGACCGCGCGATGCGGAAGAGCCTTTGTCCCTGCGGCCTCAGGGCCTTGGGGCTGTTCCCATGGCAGAAGCGACGTTATGGACCAGCTCGACCATGCGCGGGCCGATCTCCCTACGGAGACGATCTTCCTCTATCGTGTAGCCGATGCCCGAGCAACTGAAGCTGAAGGTCCGTCCGGTTCTGGGGTCGATAAAGGGCAGGCCGACGGCGGAAACATCCGGCCGCCATGTGCCGATCGCGGTGCAGAAGCCATATGTGGCGATCTCTTCCATCGCACGCTGGATTCTGGCTTCGACCTGCGGCCAGTCTGCGCCATATTTCATCTTCAGCCGCGCCAGCACCTGCTCGCGCTCCAACGGCATGAAGGCGGAGATCGCGGCAAGGCCGCCGGCGGTCTTCTCGATCGGCATGCGGCTGCCCAGCTCGGTCGCCAGCACCACGGACCCGCTTTTGCGCGACACCTCGAAATAGAGCATCTCGTCGCCATGGGCGAGCGCGAGATCGACCATCAGGCCGGTGTCGTCGCTGATGGTGCGCATGAAGGGCGCCGCGACCCTGCGAATGTCGATGCTGGAGAACTTGCGCAGGCCGAGCCTGAGTGCCGCCGTCCCCAGCTCGAAACCCTGGCCGTTGGAAAGGGGGGCAAGATAACCCAGCTCGCACAGGTCCAGCGCTAGCCGCGAGGCGGTCGACCGGGAAAGGCCCACCTGCACGGCGATCTGCTGGCCGGTCAGCGGCCCGTCGGCGTCTGCCACCTCTTCGAGGATGGCCAGCGCCTTGCGCAGCGAAGTGGCTACGGATCTGTCTGGCCTGTCTGCCTTAGCGTTCATCTGCGCACCGGTTCATGGCCGGCTGTTCCCCTTGCGTGACCTTGCACAATGCGTTTCCCACGAAGGACGCTGTCTTTCAAGACAAGGGATGAGCCGCGGCGCCGGCTTCAGCGCCCTTCCCATTCCTGCGCCTGAAGCTCCCGCCACAATATCTTGCCCGTTGAAGAGCGCGGCAGTGCGTCGAGAAACTCGATATGGCGCGGGCATTTGTAGCTCGCCATGTTCTGGCGGCACCAGTCCGAAATCTCCTGTGCACTCGTTTTGCCATGATGATCGCGGCGCAGGACGACAAGCGCCTTTACGCTTTCACCGCGCCTTTCGTCCGGCATGGAGATGATGCAGGCTTCGGCGATGGCCGGATGGCGCAGCATCAGCGTTTCCACTTCCGAGGGCCATACCTTGAAGCCGGATGCATTGATCATTCGCTTGGAACGGTCGACAATGAAGAAATAGCCGTCCTCGTCCCGATAGCCGATGTCTCCGGTGCGGAAGAAGCGCTTGCCGCCGGCTTCGATGAAAGCCGCCTGCGTCGCCTGCGGGTTCTGCCAGTAGCCTTTGAAAAGCTGCGGCGCGTCCATGACGATCTCGCCGACTTCGCCATCGGGCAGAAATGCGCCGCCGTCCACATCGAGAATGCGGCAATCGACGCCCCACACCGGGATGCCGAGGCAGCGGGGTTTGGGGCGCTGGGTCGGGTTGATGTGGGTGGCTGCCATGGCTTCCGAGAGGCCATAGCCTTCGATATAGGCAAGCCCCGTCTTTTCGCGCAGCTTCGTCGCCACGGTTTCCGGCATGGGTGCGCCACCGCCGCCGATATAGCGAAGGCTGGAAAGGTCGTAACCGTCGAAATCAGGATCGTTGACCAGATCGATCGCCATGGTGCTGATCAGCCGCCATCGCTCGACCCGGTGACGGCGCACCAGCTCGGCCGCCACCTTGCGATCCCATCTTGGCATGATGACCAGCGTTCCGGCTGCATAGATCGGGATGTTCATGGAGTTCTGCATGCCGGTGACGTGGAAATGGGGCAGGGTGGCGAGGTTCACCGCGCCGACCGAAGCCGGCATCCAGCGCACCCCGCCGACCAGCGTGACCATCACGGTGCGGTGCGTGTGCATGCAGCCCTTCGGGTTGCCGGTGGTGCCGGACGTGTAGGGCAAAAGGGCCAGATCGTCGGGTCCGGCAAGCGAAGGGGCGGCAAAGTGGCCGGCCGAAAGCGCATCGCGCCATGCCGTCATGCGTTCGGGAAGCGGGGCCGGGTCGGGCGCGGCGGCAAAAGGCAGCGGCAGGTCGAAGCCCGGCGCCACATAGTCCGCATAGTCGGCGACCACCACATGGTCGATCAGCCCGGCCTCGACCAGCGGCCGGATCACCGGCACGAGATCGCGCGCGACAACGGCAATGCGGGCCCCGGTGTCGCCCACCAGATGCTCGATCTCGAACGCCTTGCTCATCGGGTTGACCGGAACCACCACGGCGTCGGCGCGCAATATGCCGTAATAGCCGATCACGAATTGCGGGCTGTTCTGCAGGCACAGCAGCACCCGCTCGCCCCGCGCCAGATGAAATTCGCTCTGCAGGAAGCCGGCGAGGCTCTCCACCTTCCGCTGCACGTCGCCATAGGTGAGATGAACACCGCAGAAGATCAGGCAGTCGAGGTCGGGATAGCGCTTCGCAGATACTTCCAGATTGTAGTGGACGGTCGTTTCGGGAACGTGCAGATCCGCTGGCAATCCGGGCGGCCAGTGGCGAAGCCAGCTTGCATGGGCGGTGTCTTGCGGGGGAGTGAGATGTGCCATGTGTGGTCCTGAACGCTCACGGCACTCCTGAACATGCAGGAGCGCCGGGCGTGAATCCGGGAGCGATGTTGCCTCAGGCTGCGCGTTCGGCGTTCTTGCCGATTTCGAGCTTGGCGATGGTTTCGAGGTGAACCTCGTCTGGCCCGTCGGCAAGCCGCAAGGAGCGCACGCGTGCATAAGCCGAAGCCAGGAAGGTGTCCTGCGAAACGCCGGCCGCGCCATGCACCTGAATGGCCCTGTCGATGACGCGGCAGGCCATGGCCGGCGCCACCGCCTTGATCATGGCGATTTCCAGACGCGCGACCTTGTTGCCGGCCCTGTCCATCATGTCGGCGGCCCTGAGCGTGAGAAGGCGGGTCTGCTCGATCTCGATGCGGGACTGTGCGATCTGCTCGCGCACGGACCCCATTTCCAGCAGCGTGCGGCCGAAGGCGGTGCGTGAGCGGGCGCGCTCCACCATCGTCTCCAGCGCGCGCTCGGCAATGCCGATGGTGCGCATGCAATGATGGATGCGGCCGGGCCCGAGACGGCCCTGCGCGATCTCGAAACCGCGTCCTTCGCCAAGCAGGATGTTCGATGCCGGCACGCGCACATTGTCGTAGCTGATTTCCGCATGGCCATGGGGCGCGTGATCGTAGCCGAACACGGTCAGCGCCCGTTCGATCTTCACGCCGGGCGTGTCGAGCGGCACGAGGATCATCGATTGCTGCCGGTGACGCTTCTCGGAAGGATCGGTCTTGCCCATGACGATGGCGATGCGGCAGCGCGGATCCATGGCCCCGGATGACCACCATTTGCGGCCGTTGATGACATAGTCGTCGCCGTCGCGGCGGATCGAGCATTCGATGTTGGTGGCGTCGGACGAGGCCACTGCCGGCTCGGTCATGGAAAAACAGGAACGGATCTCGCCGGCCAGCAGGGGCAGTAGCCAGCGCTGCTTCTGCTCCTCCGTGCCGTAGCGGGCCAGCACTTCCATGTTGCCGGTGTCGGGGGCGGCGCAGTTGAAGACTTCCGGTGCGAAGGGCGAGCGGCCCATGATCTCGCACAGATGCGCGTAGTCGAGATTGGAGAGCCCGGCGCCGAGCTCGCTTTCGGGCAGGAACAGGTTCCACAGGCCCTGCTGCTTCGCCTTTTCCTTCAGCGTTTCGATGAGGGGGGCTGTCTGCCAGCGCTCCGGACCATGCTCGTGGGCGAGCAGCGCCGCCTCGTTCGGGTAGATATGTTCATCCATGAAAGCCAGCAGGCGCTGGCGAAGCTCGGCGGTCCTCTCGGTATAGTCGAACATGTTTCCTCCTCGTGATTTATTGATCGGCGGGGCGCCGTTGCGTCCAGCGGGCAAGCAACTGGAGCAACAGGCCAAGCAACGCCGACAGCAGCAGCATAAGCACGGTGACGGCGACCACCGAGGGATCGAGCCGGTCACGCAGATTGGCGAACAGCACCCGCGGCACGGTGTTCTGTTCCGGCCCGGCAATGAACATCGTGACGATCACTTCATCGAACGAATTCAGGAACGCCAGGATGAAGCCGGCAAGGATGGCCGGATAGAGCATCGGCACCAGCACGTTCAGAAAGATCATCCGCCATCCCGCACCAAGGCTCTGGGCGGCGCGGATGACGACCAGATCGGTGGTGGCCAGACTTGCCCCGACGACCACCATCACCAGCGGGAAGGAGATAGTGGCATGGGCGAGGATAAGGCCCGTATAGGTCGAAAGCAGCCCGGCGCGGGCGAGGAGGAAATAGAGCCCCAGTCCCAAAACGACCGAGGGAATGGCAACCGGCAGCATCAGCAGACCGCGCAGGGCGCGTGCCTGTCGCGGCGCTGCCTGCACAAGGCCGACGGCGGCGAGCGTGCCGAAAAGGGTTGCGAGCATGGCCGAACCCAGCGCGATGAAGATGCTGTTGCCCAGCGCTTCACGCCACCCCGGATGAAGGGCTACCTGCTTCAGCCAGCGCAGCGACAGGCCGGGCAGCGGGTAGCTGATGTAATCGCCGGACGACAGCGCGATCGGCAGGATGGTGACGATCGGCATCAGCAGGAAAAGCAGGGCGCCGGCGGCAAGCAGCCCCATGATGGCGTTGACCTGTTTCATGGGCGCCGTCCATGAAGTCCAATTTTGGGAATGTTGCGACCGCTCTGTTTCATGATTGTATGGCTCTTCATGGTGCTCAGGCCCCCAGAAGCAGCAGGCGGCGCAGCAGATGCACGGCCAGATGGATGGCAAGGGCGCCGACCAGCATGGTCAGGATGAGCAGCGCGGCGAGCGTGCTTGCCATGCCCGCATCGCCGATCTTGAGGGTGATTTCGGAAACCATGTAGCTCAGCATCTGGTCCGCCGGCCCGCCGACCAGCGCGGGCGTGAGGTAGAAGCCCATCGACAGGACGAAGACCAGAGTGGCTCCGGCCGCGACCCCGCCAAGGGTTTGCGGCAGGAACACGATGCGGAAGCTGCGCCAGCCGGAAGCCCCGAGCGACAGGGCGGCGGTGACGTGGTTGCGCGGGATGTTGGCCATGGCCGAGTAGCACGGATAGACAAAGCACGGCAGCAGCACATGGGTCATGGCGATGTAGACGCCGGCGCGCGAATAAAGCAGGCCGAGCGGCTCGCTGGCGAGGCCGAGCGTCTGCGCCACCGTGTCCACCACGCCGTTTTTCTGCAGCAGAATGACCCATGCCGCCGCGCGCCCGAGCAGCGACATCCACAGCGGAATGAAGCTGAGCAGGAACAACGGACGTTTGAGGCCGGGCGGGGCGAAGGTCAGCGTATAGGCCAGCGGATAGCCGATCAGAATGGTCAGCAGGGTGACGCCGAGACTGATGGCGAGCGTGCGCACCAGCATGTCCCCGTAAACGCCGATGGTCCGCGCCGCGCCGTCGGCAGCTGAGACTGAAGGGGCAAAGACGCGACCGAGATTGACGAGGCTGAACGGCTTGCCTGCCGCCTGTATGGTCCCCCAGATTTGTGGCTCCGCCCACAGCGGCGAGCTTTGCTGAAGGGTTGCCGCGATGTCCGTGCCGTCCTCGCGCGCCAGACGCCGGGCGGTGCCCATGATCACCGAGCGCAGGCCACTGCTGCGTTCGTTGAGCTTGGTGGCGGCGCCGGCAAGCGTCTGGTCCGCATAGGCGCTCTTCAGGTCGTGAGCGAGGGCGTCGGGCGCACTGTCCGGAAGCGGTGCCGAAGCCTCCCAGCCGGCCAGCGCCTCAAGCGTTTGTGGAAATGCATCACGCACCTGGGTGTCGTAGAAGGCTTTTGACAGCACCAGAGCGAGCGGCAGGGCCGCCAGCAGCAGCGCGGCGACGATCGCGGGAATGAGGAAGCCGGTCGCCGCCAGCGGGTTGGCGGAAAATGGCGAGCGGTGGCCGTTCATCGCGATCGTCCCAGTTGATTTCAGTTGGAGGAAATCCAGGCGTTCCAGCGTTCGAGCAGCGATGGATAGTTGTCGAGCCAGAAATTCAGGGCTTCCGTGTTGGAGGAGAAGAGATGTGTCTTCAGCCTGCCGACCGTCGGAACCATCTCACGCTTTTCCGGTGTGAGCAGATCTTCCGCACCGCGTGCGGTCGGCCCGTAATTGGTCCTCTTCACGAACTCCGCCTGCCGCTCGTCATCGGCATAGAAGTTGAGGAAGCTGTATGCCGCTTCCGCGTCCTTCGTTCCGGCCGGGACTGCCCAGTAATCCATCGAATAGGTGCCCTTGTCCCAGATCGCATCGATCGGGCGGCCGTCTTCCTTGGCGACGGCGAAGCGTCCGTTATAGGCGATGGACATGACGACGGAGCCGCCGGAAACCATGTCGATTGGCTGCGCGCCCGCTTCCCAGGTAACAAGCTCGCTCTTGATCTCGTCCAGCTTGCTGAATGCGAGATCCAGCCCTTCGGGCGTGCTCAGCGTCTTGTAGATGTCGTTGAGGTCGACGCCTGCCGCCATCAGCGCATATTCGAGATTGATCTTCGGTCCCTTGCGGATGCCACGCTTGCCGGGGAATTTTTCCAGATCGAAGAAGTCCGTCATCTTTTGTGGCGGTGTGGCGAACGCGCCGGTGTTGTAGATGATGATGGAGCCGATGGTGACGACGCCGAGGCCGCATTCGCCTTTCGCTTCAGGGATAAGCTTGTCCGAATTCGGGATCTTCGACCAGTCGAGTTTCAGAAAGACACCTTCCTCGCAGCCACGCAGCAATTCGGGGCCTTCCGTCTGCACCACATCCCACTTGTAGGTGCCGGTGTCAGCCATGGCCTGAAAAGGAGCCCAGCCGCCAAGGTAGTTGTCTTCACGGATGGCGATGCCCGTTTCGGCAGTGAAGGGGGTGAACAGAACTTCCTTCTGGTTTTCCTGATACGTGCCGCCCCATGAGGCGATGGTGAGCTGCTGCTGGGCCGCGGCCGGCAGGGCCGAAACAGCGGTGATGCCGGCAATGGCGGCTGTGAGCCAGCTTGCGAGTGAGAACTTCATGACTTCCTCCCTGAGTGGGTGAACGTGGGCTTTTGCCATTTTCTACCGTTCGGTTGATTTTAATACTATTTGGAAAGTTATCTTTCAAGTGCGGACATCCCGCCCTGCTCCCTCGGTGCTCTGCTCAGGGGCGGGATGGGAAGCGGGCAGCGCCTGCCTTATGGGCTGAGGCAAGGGCGCCCCGCGCCCGGAAGACTGATCGGTCAGAACCCAGACGATCAGACCCCGGGCTCTCACGTCCTGCCGGCTGCTGCCGGAAATGACCGCCCGGAAGGTGATGGAAGACGTTCCAACGCGCTCCGGCTGGATGGCGACGTCGATCTCCTCATCATACCGGATCGGCCGGACATAATCCGTGCTGGCATGCACGACGTGAAACTCATGGTCCTGCGGGAGCAGGGACCGGATGCCGTGCGCCCGGCTGAATTCGGTCAGCGCGACATCGAAATAAGTGAAATAGTTGCCGAAGAAGACGACCTTCTGGGCATCCACTTCCGAAAAGCGGACCCGCAGGCGGTGGCAAAAACCCATGCCTCCGCGCCTCGGCAACGACTCCGCCGGATCGCAGGCCTCTGGCGGGGCATGGAAAGTGGCGGATCGCTTTTCCAACGGGCCTCCTTGTGTGCGGCGTGGACAATCCGGTTTCAGTGCATTGACCTGAGCGCTTCCTTGCTGGCTTCGATCATCGCATCGATGTCTTCCGGCGTGACGGCCGTGGACAGGCAGCCGAGCCCGGAAGGAATGATGTGGAAGCCGCGCGTGGCCAGTGCATCGACGAAATCTGCGGTGACCTTGCGTTGCGCCACGTCCACCCAGGCCGACCGGTAGTCGCGGACTTCGCTGCGCCCCAGATGGAACTTGAACAGCGAACCGGCGCCGGTCACGCAGGCCTCGATGCCGCTGGCGCGCATCCACTCGTTCATCTCGTCGCGAAGCCTGTCGCCAAGCGCATTGGTGTGGGCGACTTCCTGCCGTCCATAGAGATCAAGCGCGACCAGACCCGCCGTCATGCTGATCGGATTGGCGGCAAACGTGCCGCCAAAGAACACCTTCGGGCGGCCGCTTTCGGGATTGAAGACGTCCATCACATCGACGCGTCCGGCAAGCGCGCCGATAGGGAAGCCGCCGCCGATGATCTTGCCGAGGCACGAAAGGTCGGGTGTGATGCCGAAATATTCCTCGACACCGCCATAGGCGAGGCGGAAGGACATCACCTGATCGAAGATCAGCAAGGCTCCGGAGCGGGTGCAGAAATCGCGCAGCCCCTGCAGATAGTCGGCCTGAGCCGGCGCCAGGCCGGCACGGCTCGGCACCGGGTCGACGAGAACGCAGGCGAGCCGGTCACCGACTTCGTTGAGGACCGACAGGGCCTTTTCCAGATCGTTGAAGGGCAGCACCACCACATTGTCCAGAACCGCCTGCGGGGCGCCGATGCTGTAGGGAACCGAGGCGGGTGCCGTTTCGCCCCAGGCGTCGGGTTCCGGCGCGACGCTGACCTCGGCAAAATCGGACAGGCCGTGATAGCAGCCCTCCACTTTGGCCACGAGCGTGCGGCCGGTATAGGCGCGCGCCGCCTTCAGGGCGAACAGCACCGCCTCGGTGCCGGTGTTGGCAAAGCAGATGCGCTCGAAGCTGGGCGCGCGCTCCTGCAGGGCCGCGCTCATCGCAATCTCGGACTCGGTCGACATCGAGAAGCATGTGCCGCGCGCCAGCTGCGCCGAAACCGCTTCGATGATGCGGGGATTCGCATGGCCGTGGATCAGCGACATGAAGTTGTTGGCCAGATCCAGATAGCGGTTGCCGTCGGCATCCCAGATGTAAGCCCCTTCGCCATGGCTGACATAAAACGGGTGAGGCTTGCGGAACAGGGTGGCGCGCGTCGAACCGCCGGGCAGGACGGATTTTGCCTGCTCATAAAGAGCAGCGGAGGTTTTGAGCGAAAGACCTGCACCCATTTTTCATTGTCCTGTATTTTGGGATTATGTCCCATATTTTGATAATGGCTTGACCGTATAGCAGCTTTATGCGAGATGCAAGTATCCGCGCTGCGCAAAATCCGGAGCCGGAAACAGGATCCGCGCCCGTCGTTGCGGGTGGTTGTGCTTTTCAATGTTTGTCTGGAGGACTGATGGTTGCTGCGGCCACGCCACTTGTCGAATTCCGCGATGTGGCCAAGCGATATGGTGCCTTTACCGCACTGAGCGGGATCGACCTCGAAATCGGCAATGGCGAGTTCCTGACGCTGCTCGGCCCTTCGGGATCCGGCAAGACCACGGCGCTTATGTTGCTGGCGGGCTTCGACAAGCCAAGTGGCGGCTCGATCCTGTATCAGGGCAGGTCGATCGAAAGCGTGCCGGCCAACCGCCGTAATTTTGGGGTCGTCTTCCAGAACTATGCCCTGTTTCCGCATCTCACCGTGGCGCAGAATGTGGCCTTTCCGCTGAAGGCGCGAAAATGCGCCTCGGCCGACATTGCCGGGCGTGTGCGCAATGCGCTGCAACTGGTGCGGCTTGAGCAATATGCGGAACGTTACCCGGCTCAGCTTTCCGGTGGCCAGCAGCAGCGCGTGGCTCTGGCACGGGCGCTGGTGTTCGATCCGAGGCTGGTGCTGATGGACGAGCCGCTGGCGGCGCTGGACAAGAACCTGCGCCATCACATGCAGTTCGAGATCAAGCGCCTGCAGCGCGAGCTGGGCGTCACCATGGTCTATGTCACCCATGATCAGGGTGAGGCGCTGTCGATGTCGGATCGCGTCGCGGTGTTCAATTCCGGCCGGCTGTTGCAGGTGGCGGATCCCGAAGCGCTCTACAATGACCCCGCCTCGCATTTTGTCGCCACCTTCATCGGCGAAACCAATTCTCTCGACGTGCGCATTTCGCAGCTCAGCGAGGGCGTGGCTCAGGCGCAGCTGGATGACGGCCAGACCGTGCGCGGCAATGCGCGCTGCAGCATCGCCCCCGGCGATGAAGCCGTGCTGACGGTGCGCCCGGAGGCGCTGCGGATTGCCGCAGACAACAACGGCGCGGCTGCCCATGCCGATGAAAACCGCCTCAGAGTGGACATCAGCGATGCGGTGTTCATGGGTGATCACCAGCGCGTCACCTTGCGGGTCGGCCCCCACAGCATGATCTGCAAGCTTCCTGCCGGGCAGGGCTTCGAAGCGGCCCGGCCGGGGCCGGCGGTGATCCGTTTCGACCCCGCCGCCGCCTTCGTCTATTCGAGAGCTGCGCGGGAGGCGCAATAGCAGGATGGTGCAGGGACACTCGCAGACAGCCAGTGTCCTCTATCCAGCCAGTCTGCGCCCGTTCGGGCGCGGCTTGCCGATTTCAGCGGGCCTGCTTCCGGTCCAGCCAGTCCCCGAGCTTGTAGACGCCGCCGACCAGCGGCAGGAACAGGCGCGGATCGCCTCGGTAGAGCGGTCGGGTCGGGAAAGAGGGGCGTTCGAAGGCACCTGCGCTTGTGGCGCCGAGTATGCGCTCGGCGACCTTGCGCCCGAGCATGGTCATCATCGCCACGCCGCTGCCATTGCAGCCAAGGCAATAGTGGAGCCCGTCCTGCTCCCCCGCATGGGGGAGGAAGTCGAAGGTGAAGGCGACGTTTCCGCACCAGGCATGGGAGACGCGGAAGTCTTTGAGCTGGGGAAAGACCTCGCTCATGAAGCGGTACAGGACGGGCGCTGCTTCTTGCGGTGCCTGCGGCGTAAATCTGGCGCGGCCTCCGAACAGCATCCGGCTGCCATCCGGCGACATGCGCGCGAACCGCAACACCCGCCGCGAGTCCGTCAGGGTCCGGCCATTGGGCAGCAGCGAAGCCGCCAGATCGGGCGGAAGGGCCTCGGTGGCGATCATGTAGCTTGCCACGGGAATGACGCGCCGGCGCAGCCACGGCGTCAGCGTGCCCGTATAGCCGTTTGTGGCGATAATAACCTCGCGCGCCCTGATCTTGCCGCGGCTCGTGGAGAGCTCGAAATGGCCGCGGCTGCCTTCGATGGTCTGAACCGTGACATCCGAATGCAGGCTGGCGCCGGCCGCTTCCGCCGCGCGCAGCAAGCCATGCAGATAAAGCGCCGGGTGCAGCTTGCCGGTACGGTTGACGATCATGCCGCCGCTATAGGCTTCGGTTGCGATTTCCGAGCGCTGTTTTTCCCGCGGCAGCATGGAGGCCTGCGAACCGGCGAAGCGGTTCAGCCGGTCGAGCGTGCCGGCAAGCGCCGTATAGTGGGCCGGCACCGCTGCCGCGACGACGCGGCCGGTGCGCTCATAGTGGCATTCGATGCGCTCTGCGGCGATGATCTCCTCGACGAGGTCGAGCGCCCGGGAGGCCTCGCCCATCAGGGCCGCCGCCTCTGCCTCGGAAAGGCCTTTCAGCCCTTTGCCCAGATAGTTGCCGCCGCTTACAAGTCCCGCATTGCGGCTGGAGGCGCCGGTGCCGAAATCTCCGGCTTCCAGAACAGCGACCCGCGTGCCGCCGCCTGCCAGCTGCAGGGCGGCCGAAAGGCCCGCATAGCCTCCGCCCACCACGGCGATATCCGTCGTTTCCGGCGGCGGGACGTTGCGCTTCACAGGTGGTGCCGCGTCCCACCAATAGGGGCGGGATATGAAATTCTCATGGAAAATCTGCTTGCTGCGCATAGGCGATGTGATCCTGGTGTCGCAGCAATTGCTGCTTGCATTAAGCTACCATATGGTAATTTAACAACAAGAAGGATTTCGCCGAGGAATCATAATTTTAGGCCAATATCGCATTATTTCGCCAAATATGTGAAGAATCTGGTTGACAGGAAACCGCTTTTCACCAACCATTTGGTAAGTTAACTTGCTGCATCGGGCAGAGAGATGGCTGGTCGGGAGGGAGGCCCCGACATCGTTGCGGGCGATGTTGCCTGCACCCGGCATCAGCAGGAAGCTGATCGCCTGAAGCGCGATGCGCTTCGCCGGTCATGATAAAAAGCCGTCCAAAGCGGCAAGGGGAAGCGTGCGGGATCTTCCGGCGAGCCGGACAGCCGTCGCACGTCCTGAACAGTCACAAAAACAACATGGGAGAATGGACGTGTTTGCCAAAAAAGCCTTCATTGGTGCGATCCTGGCTTCGCTTTTGCATGTCTGTGCATCGGCTGCAGAGCCTGTTTACAAGGTCGGTTCCACCACAACCGGAAATCCCTTTACCTTCCTCGATGTCAGCACCAACAAGATCGACGGCATGATGGTCGACATGATGAATGCGATCGCTGAAGATCAGGGCATCAAGGTCGACATTCAGCCGGTGCCGTTCGAGGCGCTGATACCTTCCCTTCAGGGGGGCAAGATCGATATCATGTCGGCCGCCGTGACCATCACGCCGGTGCGCGCCGAGATCGTCGATTTCTCCGACCCCATCTTTCCCTACACCGATGCCGTCATCGTGAAAAAGGATGATGATACGCCTTACACGAAGGCGGCCGATTTCGCCGGCAAGACCATCGGCGTCCAGGGTGGAACGGCATTCTACGACTATCTGGAAAAGCTCGGCGGCTTCACCGAAATCAAGACCTATACCGCCATTGCCGACATCATGCGCGACGTGGAGCTGGGGCGCATCGCAGCCGGCTTTGCGGATGAACCGATCATGCGACACCGGCTGAGCAAGAACGATGCAGCGACCATCAAGCTCGTCCCGACCTATGAGCCCTTCTATGTCGGGCAGGTCGCGCTGGCCGTGAAGAAGGGCAATTCGGAACTCCTCGAAAAGCTGAATGCCGGGATCGCGAAGATCAAGGAAAGCGGCAAGCTTGAGGAGCTGCAGACCAAGTGGGGCTTGCGCTAGCACCTCCAGCCGCCGGACGCGCGCGTCTGGCGGCACCCGCACGTGGCCGGAGTTGGCATGAGGGCTTTTCTCACGAGGCCCGTCAACTGATCCGGGCGCACCGCGGCAGGTGCAGGCAGGCAGTTCCGGCACCGTGCTCCCCCTATGGAATGTGACAGCGCAAGAGGTTGATCATGAGAGTTCTGCAGCTTGGATTCGGGGCGGTGGGGCGCGAGAATGTGCGCCAGCTCCTCCACAAGCGCCATCAGGTCGTGGGCATTGTCGATACGCAGGACGTGATCGACGCCATCGATCTCGGCGAATTTGATTTCGCGCAAGCCGCACCGCCGGTACTGGCTACCGATCTGGTGGCGTGTCTTTCTCAGACGAAGCCCGACGTCATTCTTCAGGCAACCACGTTCGATGCCGGCAATATGGTCGACGTGGTCCGGGCGGCAGCTTCCGCCGGCGCCAATCTGATCACCATCAACGGCATTGTCGACACCGAAAAGCTGCAGCCGCAGCTTCATGCCGAAATCGGGGCTCTTGCCGGTGCCGCCGGCATCCGGGTTCTGGGCGTTGGCGCCATTCCCGGCTTTTTCAGCGATATCGTTCCGCTGATGCTGACGGGCTGCTGCGCGCAGGTGCGCTCGATCGATTTCAGGCGCCGGGCCGACTACAGCGTCTGGGGCCCGGACGTGATGAAGCGCTACGGCTTCGGGCTCACCCAGCAGGCGTTCGATCAGGCAAATCAGGCCGGACAGATCACCTTGTTCAAGGCGCTGTGGCAGTCTGCCTGGTTCGTTGCCCGCGAGCTTCGCTGGGCGGTGACCGACCAGCATGAGGACAAGCGCCCCATCATCTCCACACGCGACCGGCAGGGCCGCCATGTGCGGGTGGCGGCCGGAACCGTCGGCGGCTTCAGCCACCGCGTCACGCTGATCTGCGAAGAGGAGCGCCGGCTCACGCTGGGGGTCGACGGCTATCTTGATCCGTCCGGCCCGGAAGAAGAGCCGGGAATGGTGACGGAACTCAGCGGCAATTCCAGCATGCGGGTCGAGATCAGCGGCGATGTGCTGACCGGCGCCGGCTCGATGACCAGCAGTTCGGCGCGCATGGTCAACAGCATCGGGCCGCTCGCCGCCGCCGCGCCGGGGCTCAGGTCAACGGCTGATCTTCCGCTCGTCGCCTGCCGCGCCTGACGCGGCCTGCATCAGATTTTTCTCTTCGGGGTTTTTCAGAATGGCCGATTATTACGGCTCGGAATGCAATGTGGTTCATGTCCTGCGCGACCAGTTGTCGAAAGACCCGCAGCGCGTCTGGATCGTCACGGAAGAAAGCCGGTTTTCGGTCGCCGACATGGACAGGCGCTCGTCGGTGCTGGCGCGCGGCCTGTCCGGCCTTGGCGTCTCGGCGGGCGATACGGTTCTGGTGATGCTGCCGAACTGCATCGAATTCATCGATTGCTGGCTGGCGCTGGCGAAGCTGCGGGCCATTCAGGTGCCGGTGAACACGGCCTATTTCGGCGCGATGCTGGAGCATCTGGTGCGCGATTCCGGGGCCACCCGCATCATCGTCCATGAAAGCTTTCGCCACGCCGTGACCGAAGCGCTCGGCGCGGCCGGCTCGAAGCTGGACACGCTGATCGTGGTTGGCAAGGAAGCTTCTGAGCCATCCGGCAATGCTCAGCTGATCGACTACGCATCCTTGCTTCAGGAGGCGGACAGATCGCCGCTGAAGGACGAAGCCGCCCCGGCCTACAACAGCGTCGCCTCGATCATGTACACGTCGGGCACCACCGGCGCCTCGAAAGGGGTGATGGTGACGCATGCGCACGCCTATCAGTATGCGGCGGGCGGCAATTCGCTCCAGCTCGGCCCGGGCGACGTCTACTACGCGCCCCTGCCGCTGTTCCACATCGCCGGCCAGTGGGCGGTCATCTACAACTGCCTCATTCGCGAGGCGACGGCGGTTCTGAAGCCGAAATTCAGCATCACTGATTTCTGGTCGGACGTGGAGCGGTTTGGCGTGACCACCACCTTCATGCTCGGCGCCATGGGCAGCATGCTGTTCCGCACCACTCCCGGCGAAAAGCGGACATCGCTGAAGAAGGTGCTGATGTCGCCGCTCATCCCTGAATATGTGCAGTTCTGCGACAAGTTCGGGGTGCAGGTATGTACCTCCTATGCCTCCACCGAGGTCAATGGCGTCATCGGCACCGGCTTGTCTCCACCCAACGCCTCGACATGCGGCATGGTACGGACGGACCGCTATGACGTGCGGCTGGTGGATGAACTGGACGAGGAGGTGCCGGTCGGCGAGGTCGGCGAACTCGTGGTGCGGCCGAAACTGCCTTGGATCGTGATGGTCGGCTACTGGAACAGGCCGGCCGAAACGCAGGCGGCCTGGCGCAATCTGTGGCTCCACAGCGGCGATCTCTTTCGGCGCGACGCCGACGGCTACTACTATTTCGTCGACCGGCTGAAGGATTCCATCCGCCGCCGCGGGGAGAATATCTCCTCGGTAGAGGTCGAGAACGCCATCAACGCCATTCCCGAAGTTCTGGAATCGGCCGTTGTCGCCGTGCCTTCCGAACTCACCGAGCAGGAGGTGCTTGCCTGCGTGGTCTTCCGCCCGGGGCAGCATCTGGCCATGGAGGAACTGCATGCGCGCATCGCGGCGCTGCTGCCGAAGTTCATGGTGCCCCGCTATCTCACCGTCATCGATGCCGTGCCCAAGACACCCACCGGCAAGCCGCAGAAATTCAGGCTGAAGGATGAGGTCCGGCAGGAACAGCTTTGGGATTCGCTTGGCGAAAGGGGCAGGGGATGACACAGTTTTTTGAAGATGCATGGCAGTTCATGCCGATCCTCATGCAGGGCGCCTATGTCACCATTCAGGTGGCTTTCCTGTCGCTTGCTCTGTCATCGGTGCTGGGACTGGCGCTGGCGCTGATGCGCATGTCGAGCCTGCCCGTCCTCTATATACCGGCGGTGACCATCATCACCGGTCTGCGCGGCATCCCGATCATCGTGCAGCTGATGTACATCTATTTCGTGCTGCCCGAGATCGGCATCGATCTCAGCGCCTTCACGGCCAGCGTGATCGGCCTCGGTGTCGCCTACAGCGCCTATCACGCCGAGAATTTCCGGGCCGCCATCCTTGCAGTGGACAAGGGCCAGTATGAGGCGGCGATGAGCATCGGCATGGGCAAGGCGCAGCTCATGCGCCGCATCATCCTGCCGCAGGCGGTGCGTATCGTGCTGCCGCCCTATGGCAACATCACCATCATGATGCTGAAGGACTCGTCGCTTGCCTCCACTATCACGGTTTCGGAGATCACCCGCGCCGGCCAGCTCATCGCTTCATCGACCTTCAAGAACATGACGGTCTTCACGCTGGTCGCCTTCATCTATCTGGTCATGAGCTTGCCGCTGACAGCGCTGAACGCATGGCTGGAACGTCGATTTGCAGCGAAGTGAGGGGCGAAACCGGATGATCGAAGTCAAAGAGGTTTCAAAATGCTTCGGGGCGCTGAAGGTCCTGAAGTCCATGTCCTTCACCGTGGCGCGCGGCGAGGTGGTTTGCCTGATCGGGCCGTCGGGCTCGGGGAAATCGACCATGCTGCGCTGCGTGAACGGGCTCGAACGCCACGATTCCGGCACCATCTCCATCGACGGCATGACCGTGGACACGACATCGAAGACGATCGGTTCCGTGCGGGCCGAGGTCGGCATGGTGTTCCAGCGCTTCAACCTGTTCCCGCACATGACCGCGCTGGGCAACATCATTGAAGGTCCCGTGCAGGTGCGCAGGCGCCCGAAGGCGGCGGCAAAGGAAGAAGCCATGGCCCTGCTGCACAAAGTGGGACTGGCAGACAAGGCCGACAGCTACCCTTCCCAGCTTTCCGGCGGGCAGCAGCAGCGCATTGCCATCGCACGCGCGCTGGCCATGAAGCCGAGGGCCATGCTGTTCGACGAGCCGACCAGCGCACTCGACCCAGAAACGGTCGGCGACGTTCTGGTGGTCATGGAGGATCTGGCGCGTGATGGCATGACCATGCTGGTGGTGACCCATGAGATGGGGTTTGCGGCCGAGGTGGCGAACCGCGTCCTGTTCCTCGATCGCGGCGAAATTCTGGAGGAAGGCCCGCCATCCGAATTGCTCCGGCGGCCGCAGAACGAGCGCACCCGCGACTTCCTGCAACGCGTGCTCCATCCAGGAGAAAAGGCGGTGCGCTATGACAATGGCTGAACGCGAGCGCCTGTTCTGGTCCGCCGGTTTCGATCCTCTCGAAAACGATGCGGTCTCTCCCGGCGAGGCCTTCGATGCCGTGGTGGTGGGAGCCGGTTATGGCGGCCTGAGCGCTGCGCTCGAACTGTCGCGGCAGGGGATGCATGTGCTCGTCGTCGAGGCGCGCCGCATCGGTGACGGGGCTTCCTCGCGGGCAGCAGGCTCGCTTGCCAATGTTCCGAAGGCGCGGCTGCATGAGCTTGCCGGCAGCTATGGGCAGGAGACGGCGCAAGCCGTCTATCGCGAAGCCGTTCTGGCGCGCGCCCATACCGAGCGCATCATCGCCGACCATGCGATCGGCTGCGATCTTCGCCGCTGTACGCGCGTCATGGCCGCTCACAGCGACAAGTCGATGCGGCGCCTGCAATCGGAATTTCCGGCCATGAAGGCGCGCATTCCCGAAGCGCGGCTGCTTTCGGCACAGGAACTGCGCGGCTTCATCGGCAGCGACGTCTATCGTGGCGGCATGCTGGTTCCGGATTCGGCCACCGTCAATCCGGCCGCCTATCAGTACGGGCTTGCTCGGGTGGCGCGGGCCCATGGGGCCAGGCTGTTGCAGAACACCAGAATGACCGGCCTGAAGCCGGTTGCCGAAGGTGTCGAGGTGGAGCTTGAAACTCTGGGCACGGTGACGGCTGCCCATGTCGTTCTGGCGACGAATGCCGAGACCGGGCCCGATACGCCCCTGTCGGCGCAACTGGCAAGATCGGTCGCGGCGGTGCCGGCCTTCTGCGTGGTTACTGAGAAGCTGCCGCCCGATCGTCTGGAAAAGGTGATCCGCGGGGCGGAGATCTTCGGCGATACGCGCAAGGTGCTGAACTACATGGCGCTGTCGCCCTGTGGAACCAGACTGGTCTACAGCGCCCGCGCCGGATTTCAGGAAGGCAGCACCGCCGAAAAGGCACGACGCATCATGGAAGCCTTTGAACGACGGTTTCCGCAAACGCGGGGCCTCGCCATGGACTTCTTCTGGTCCGGGCGCTTTGCCATCACGGCGGATCTCATCCCCCATACGGGCAACAGCGACCGGATTCACTGGATGATCGGCTGCTGCGGCACCGGCATCACCATGTCGAGCTATCTCGGCCACAAGATTGCGCGTCAGATTCTGGGCGCGGCGGACGCCGATACCGTGTTCCGGCTTCCGCTGCCCTCCATGCCGGCATGGCAGAGGCGGCCGGCGCTGCTGGGCGCGGCCATCCGTCTTTACCGCGTCTACGACCGCTACATGAAATAGGCCCGAGGGCCGCGCGGCCACTGCAGGGGACCGCAGAGGGAGGTTTGAACATGCTTGTGATGGACGATGCGGCGATTGCCGCGCTTGGCGTGCGGGCAATCGATCTGGCGGGGCCGGTGTCCCGTGCGCTGGCCGCCCATGCGCTGGGTGAAATGCTGGTCGAACCGAAGCGGATGCAGTTGGCCGGTTCCGGGGCCTATGCCATCGGCACGCATGGCTTGTGGCAACAACAGGACCGCGCCTTCTTTCACAATCTGGTCGGTCTGGACCGCGAGCCGGTCAAAGGCGCACGCTCCACCTATCGCTCGGCGCAGGTGCTGTTCCGGTCCAGCGATGCGATGCCTCTGCTGGCCATCCACGGCAACATGATGAGCAGCGTGCTGCCGGTGGTGATGACCCTGATCGCCGCGCAGAAATTCGCGCCGGAGACCGTGGAGGCTGTTTCCTTCATCGGTGCGGGATTGCAGGCAAGGCTTCATCTCGATGCGCTGACAGCGATGTTTCCGCTGAAGCGGATCTTTTCGCATTCGCGCTCGCGCAGTTCGTCGCAGGCGCTGGCTGACTATGCCGCCGCGCGGGGCATTGCGACGGTCATCTGCGATGATCCGCAGGAAGCGGTGCGCGGCGGCGACATCGTCGTTTCCTCGATCTCGGAATCCTTCGGTGTCGAGCCTTTTCTGGATACCGGATGGCTGAAGCCCGATGCCCTGCTTTCCTCGGTCGACATGCTGCGGCCATGGCGAGGTGCGCGCGAGTTGCTGGTGATCGCCGATGATGCCCTTCAGGCCCGGCAGATGATCGAGGTCCGCAGGGTGCCCGGCGTTTTCCCGATCGATCATGAGCTGGGTGGGCTGCTGGCCGGGGAAAAGCCGGCGCGTAAGGGCGAACCGGCACCTGTGGTCCTGTTCCATCCCGGCTGTTGCGCGGGGCTCTTCGGCATGGCCTCGGCCTTGCATGAAATCCATGAATTATCTACCGATAGGTAATTTGTATAATTTAAGAACTCTTGCGAGAACTCTGAATACGGAAAAAATCCTTTAAATTTGGGTTTTATCAAAAAGCTGGTTGATTGAGGCTTTTGTTTATTCTACCATTCGGTAAGTTAATGAGGTGAATAATTAACCGGGAGGAGTGGGGGGGCCAGGCGCTCCGTGCGCAGAGGCTTTTCATATAGCTCCAGTGATTTTCCAGAATTTGAGACGCTTCGCGACCCGGGCAGCGGGCGGGCGTTCTCAGGCATCAGACCAACGGAGACAGAAAGACCATGTCGGACAAGACCTACATCACGATGGAGCGGCGCGACCGCGTCGGCTATGTGACTCTCAACCGGCCGGACAAGCTGAACGCCATGCCCCGCAAGATGTATCAGGAGATTTCGGCCGGCTTGCAGGAATATGATGCGGACGACGACATCTGGGTGATCGTGGTGCGCGGCGCGGGCGATCGCGCGTTCTCAGCGGGTGCGGATCTTGAGCTCCTGCATGGCTCGCTGACGACGGGTCCATTTGAATGGAAGCCGTTCAAGGCAGACCGCTTCGACATGGGGCTGCAGGTGTCCAAGCCGGTGATCGCCGCTGTGCATGGCTTCTGTCTCGCCGGCGGCATGGAGCTGGCGATGAGCTGCGACATCCGCATCGCCGCCGACAATGCAATGTTTGCCGCGCCGGAGGTGAAATGGAGCGTGCTGCATGGCTTCGGCGCGCTGGTGATGCCACGCTCGGCGCCGCTTGGAGCGGTGATGGAGCTGCTGATGACGGGCCGCCGCTTCGATGCGCAGGAGGCCTATCGGCTTGGCATCGTCAACCGGGTGGTTCCGGTCGCCGATCTTCAGAAGACGGTCGACGATCTGGCCGACGAGATCTGCCGCAACGGGCCGCTGGCGGTGCGCATGACCAAGGAGATCGTTCTGCGCGGTCGCGAACTGCCTCTCAACGATGGTCTGCGCATCTATCGTGAGCTGAACAAGCTCATCCATCTGACCGAGGATTCGACGGAGGGTGCCAAGGCCTGGGCGGAGCGCCGTCCGTCGCGTTACGCTGCCCGCTGAGCCTTTCCTTCGATGGGGAAAGTGCCCATAAAAACCGGCCGGTTCTGTTCATAGTCTTTCACTGTGGATACTGTGCCGGTTCACAGGAAGAAGCAGCCCCGCTGAGGGGCTGCCGGAAGGTCGGGAACCAGGAACATGGCCACAAACGCCGGGAAGGCAGAGCAGCCGACTCCAAAGCCAAGGCGTCGCCTCAGGGCTGAGGAACGATGGGAGCAGATCCTCACTGTCTCTGCCGAGCTTTTTTCGTCCAAGGGCTATCACGGGGCTTCGCTCGACGATATCGGCGAGCGGCTCGGCATCCAGAAGGCTGCGCTCTATCACTATGTCCGCAGCAAGGAGGACATACTGGTCGAGATCTACGACCGGATGCTCACGAAGGCCGAGGCCGAGGTGCTGCCGATCGCGGATGAGCCCTTCTCGCCCGACGAGCGGCTGCGTCGCATGGTTTCCAGTTATATCGGGCTGATGATCGAGCAGGCCGATATGTGGTCGCTGATCCACTTCCAGCAGAATGCGCTGCCTGCCGCCAGCTACGAGGCAACGCTGCGCCGCAAGCGGGCCTTTGAAAAGAAATTCGAGGCTGTGGTGCGCGAAGGTCAGGCGTCCGGCCTGTTCAAGCCGATGCCGACGCGCCTCATGGTGCTGTCGCTGTTCGGCATGTGCAACTACGTCCATCACTGGATAAAGTTCGCCCCGTTCCCGAAGGACGAAATCACCGGAGCGGTCTGCGAGATTCTGGAACGCGGTTTCATCGATGACGGCAGCAGGCGCGTGGGTGCCTGGCCCCGATATGCGGAAACCACCGACGCCATGGCCGAGACGGCTGCCCGCCTGGATGCGCTGAACGAGCAGGTCAGGGAATTGCAGGGCGCATTCGAGCGTGACCGCCACAGGCTGATCGACGGCTTTGCCGCTTCCATGGGGGATGAAGGCGCTGCGCAGCAAAAGCCGGATAAGGCCGACACTGCTCCGCCGGCGGGACGGAAATCGTCTTCCGGAAAATCTGAAAATAAAACGCCGGCTAAGTAAGACACTGATTTTTATCCGGGTTGAAGCGGCGCGCCGAGCGCCGATGGATAAAGCACACCCCAACGATGCAGGAACATCATGATTGATCTGAATGGGAAAGTTGCCGTCATCACGGGGTCGAGCCGTGGCATTGGCAAGGCGATCGCAGAGGCGTATGCGAAGGCTGGAGCTTCCGTTGTGGTCTCCAGCCGCAAGGCCGATGCATGCGAGGAGGTGGCGGCTGCGCTGCGTGCTGATGGCCATAAGGCGTTTGCCCATGCGTGTCATATCGGACGCAAGGAGGATCTGCAGGGTCTGGTAGACGCAACCGAGGCGCATTTCGGACCGATCGACATTCTCGTCTGCAATGCAGCGGTCAATCCCGTCTACGGCACCATGGCGGAGCTGACCGATGAGGCTTTCGACAAGATTATGGATGCCAATGTGAAGGGCACGTTCTGGCTGTGCAATATGGTCATCCCGCAGATGGCGCAGCGCGGCGGCGGATCTGTCATCCTGCTGTCGAGCATTGCCGGTCTGCGTGGCACCACCACTATCGGCTGCTACGGCATGTCCAAGGCGGCGGAGGCAGCACTGGCGCGCAATCTGGCGCTGGAATGGGGGCCGTCGAATGTCCGCGTCAACGCCATCGCGCCGGGGCTGATCGCCACCGATTTCGCCAAGGCGCTGATCGAGGATCCGGAGCGGCTGGCGCGGGTCGAGAGCCGCACGCCGCTGCGCCGCATCGGCCGCCCGGAAGAAATAGCCGGCGTCGCTCTGTTCCTCGCCTCCGACCTGTCATCCTATGTCACGGGGCAGGTTCTGGTGGCTGATGGCGGCGAAATGGCGTCCTGACCATGTCATTGCTTGTTGATCCACTGCCCTCTCATCGCTTCGACGAGGCTGCGCTGCAGGACTATCTTGCCGCAAACCTCCCTGAAGCCTCCGGCCCGTTCCGTGTTCGGCAATTTCAGGGTGGCCAGTCCAACCCGACCTTTCTGCTGGAAGGCGAGAGCTGGCGCATGGTGCTGCGCAAGAAGCCGTCCGGCACGCTGTTGAAATCGGCGCATCAGGTGGAGCGCGAGTACCGCGTCATCAGCGCCCTGCAAGGCTCGGCTGTGCCGGTGCCGCGCAGTTTCCTGCTGTGTGAGGATGAAGGGGTCATCGGCACGCCCTTCTACCTGATGGACTATGTCGAGGGTCGTGTCTTCGACATGCCGCATATGCCCGACAGTGCACCACATGAGCGCACCGCCTGCTATCAGGCGATGATTTCCACAATGGCCGCTCTTCACAATGTCGACTGGGCGGCCGCGGGGCTGGCCGATTTCGGCCGGCCGGGCAATTACATCGTGCGCCAGCTCGACAGGTGGTCGAAACAATATCGCGATTCCGCCAGCGATGATGCCGATCCGCTGGTCGAGGACATCATCGCCTGGCTGGAAAAGAACCTGCCGGCGGAGGCGAGAACCACGCTGGCCCACGGCGACTTCCGGCTGGGCAATCTGGTGTTCGACCGGCAGGAGCCGGTTGTGCGCGCCGTGCTCGACTGGGAGCTTTCGACGCTTGGCGATCCGCTTGGCGATCTTGCCTATTGCTGCCTGCCTTATCACCTGCCGGCCGATGGAGAAAATGCCAAGGGTCTGCTCGGACTGGACCTGAAGGTGCTTGGCATTCCCCATGAGGAGGAACTGCTGGCTACGTATGGCGTGGCGACAGGGCGAAGCGCCATCGACGACTGGACCTTCTACCTCGTCTTTTCGCTGTTTCGCCTGATCGCCATTCTGCAGGGTGTCTATGCACGCGCGCTGCAGGGCAATGCCAGCTCGGCCAATGCCATCTCCGTTGCCGGCCGCCGCAAGGTTCTGGCCAGAACCGCTGCCGACATGATAGCCGGCAAATAATCCGGGTTGCAGTGCCAAAAGAAAGGGCAGGAGTTCATCTCCTGCCCTTTCCCTTTGCGCCTGCCCGCTGAATTATTGCGTCAGTTCACGAACCATGTTGCGGGCGATGACGATCTGCTGGATCTGCGTCGTGCCCTCATAGATGCGGAACAGGCGCACGTCGCGATAGAAGCGCTCGATGCCGTAGTCCGCAATATAGCCGGCGCCGCCATGCACCTGCACGGCGCGGTCGGCCACGCGACCCACCATTTCCGAGGCAAACATCTTGCAGCAGGCCGCATCGGTGGAGACGTCCTGCCCGGCATCCTTTCGGCGCGCCGTTTCCATCACCATGCACTCGGCGGCGTAGGATTCGGCCCGGCTGTCGGCAAGCATCGCCTGCACGAGCTGGAATTCAGCGATCGGCTTGCCGAACTGGCGCCGCTCGGCCGCATAGCGCAGGCTGTCGTCGATAAGGCGTTTGGAGGCCCCCACGCAGACCGCCGAGATGTGCAGGCGCCCGCGGTCGAGCACTTTCATGGCGGTCTTGAAGCCCTGTCCTTCCCTGCCGCCCAGAATGGCGTCGGCCGGAATGCGGCAATCCTCGAAGATGACGTCGCAGGTATGTGCGCCCTTCTGGCCCATCTTGCGGTCGGGCGGGCCGAAGGACAGGCCGGGCGTTCCGGCCTCGACGAGAAAGGCGCTGACGCCGCGCGCATCCGTGCTGGCGGGATCGGTGCGGGCAAAGACCGTGAACAGCCCGGCCACCGGCGCATTGGTGATGAAGCGCTTGGTGCCGTTCAGCACATAGAAGTCGCCGTCACGACGCGCCGAGGTGCGCAGAGAGCCCGCGTCGGAGCCGGCCTCCGGTTCCGTGAGTGCGAAGGAGCCGACCAGTTCCCCGCTTGCCAGCCGCGGCAGATATTTGCGCTTCTGCTCTCCGGTGCCGTCGATGACGATGCCCTGCGAGCCGATGCCGTTGTTGGTACCGATCAGCGAACGGAACGCCGGCGAAGTGCGACCGAGTTCGAAGGCGACGCGCACCTCCTCTTCCATGGTCAGCCCGAGGCCGCCATGCTCTTCCGGGATCGACAGGCCGAACAGGCCCATCTCGCGCATCGCGCTGACGATTTCGGCGGGAATGGCATCATTCTCGGCCACCTGATGTTCGAGCGGCACCAGCCGCTCGCGCACGAAGCGCCTGATCGTTTCGAGCAGCTGGTCGAGTGTTTCGTTGTCCAGAGCCATCGGGGTCTCCCGTGAGAAGCGTTTTCGGGGTCAGTGGAACCAGTCGTCGGGCATGGCCGACCATGTGTCGTCACCCGCTTCGAGCCTGTCGAGCTGCGGGCCGATGCGCGGCAATTCCCATCGCATGAAGTACCGGCAGGCATGCAGCTTGCCGTTGAGAGCCGCCTGCCGGGGATCGCCCGCATCCAGAAGCTTCCGGGCACAGAGCGCCTGATCGAGCCAGATCCATGCGACAACCACATGGCCCAGCGCCTCCAGATAGACCGAGGCATTGGCGAGCACTTCGGCACGCCTGCCATCGGCCATCTGCCGGGTGAGCTGCGCGGTTACGGCGCGCACGCGCGCCAGTGCCTCCACCAGCGCCCGGCCTTCCTCCGCCAGTGACGGGGTGCCAATGGCGCGGTTGGCGCTTGCGGAAATGCGCGCGCACAGAAGCTCGAAGGACCGGCCGTCATTCATCACGACCTTGCGCCCGAGCAGGTCCAAGCCCTGAATGCCGTGCGTGCCTTCGTGGATGGCGTTGAGTCGGTTCTCCCGGTAAAGCTGCTCGACCGGATATTCGCGGGTGTAGCCGTAGCCGCCATGCACCTGTATCGCCAGCGAGATGGTTTCCTGCGACCATTGGCTTGGCCAGCTCTTGACGATCGGGGTCAGGATTTCGAGCAGGTCGTCGGCGTCCTTTCGTGCAGCTTCCGAGGTTGCCGTGTGCTTGTCGTCGATCAGCGTCGCTGCAAACATGCAAAGCGCTACAGCACCTTCGGCATAGGCCTTCTGGGCCAGCAGCATGCGGCGTATGTCGGCATGCGCGATGATCGGCACCTGCGGCTGGGTTGCGTCCTTCGCCTCGACCGGCCGTCCCTGCCGGCGTTCGCGCGCATAATCCAGCGCATGGCGGTAGGCGGCATAGCCGAGAGCGGCCGCGCCGCTGCCGACGTTGATGCGGGCCTCGTTCATCATGTGGAACATGTAGACGAGGCCGCGATTGGGCTCGCCGACGAGATAGCCGGTCGCTCCGCCCTTCTCGCCGAAGTTCAGCATCGCCGAAGTGGTGCCGCGCCAGCCCATCTTGTGGATCAGCCCGGCCAGCGCAACATCGTTGCGTTCGCCCGGCGTGCCGTCCTGATTGACCAGAGTCTTCGGCACGATGAACAGCGAGATGCCACGCACGCCGGCGGGCGCATCGGGAAGGCGCGCCAGCACCAGATGGACGATGTTCTCGCCCATCTCGTGGTCGCCGCCGGAGATGAAGATCTTGTTGCCGCTGATCCGGTAGGTGCCGTCACCGGCCGGCGTCGCCGTGGTGCGCACATCGGCCAGCGAGGAGCCGGCCTGCGGCTCGGTCAGCACCATGGTGCCGAAATAGCGGCCCTCGCGCATTGGCCGCTCGAACAGCCGCTTCTGATCGGGCGTGCCAAAGGAAGCGATGATGTTGGCGGCTGCCGCCGTCAGCGAGGTGTAGCTCTTGGTGGCGATGTTGGAGGCGGCGAACAGCGCCCCGGCGCCCATATGCACCGCGAACGGCAATTGCATGCCGCCGTCCTCGTAATCGGCGGTCGCGGCGGAAAAGCCGGCTTCGGCGAAATGGCGCAGCGCCTCCTTCACTTCCGGGATCACCACCGCCTTGCCGTTCTCGAAACGCGGCTCGTTCTCGTCGCTCTTGCGGGCATGAGGGGCGAAGTGCTGGCCGGCCACATCCCGCGCGGTGCGCAGCACGGCAGCGAAGGTTTCGCGCGAATGGTCGGCAAAGCGCGGCCGTTCCGTCAGCTTCTGCACGTCGAGCAGATCGAACAGCAGGAATTCGAGTTCATCGGCCATGACGGCCAGCGCATTTTCCTGAAGGGCCATGAAGGGTCTCGCTGGCGCACCTTGGCGCGAGTTCGGGTTCCGGATCGTCGCTTGGGAAGAAGGGGCAGGCCGTAAGCCTGCCCACATGATTAGCCGGCTGTCATGCGACTTCGAACAGGCCGGCCGCGCCCATGCCGCCACCCACGCACATGGTGACGACCGCATAGCGGGCCTTGCGCCGCCTGCCCTCGATCAGCACATGGCCGACCTGACGCGAGCCGGTGGCGCCGTAGGGATGGCCGATGGCGATGGAGCCGCCATTGACGTTGAGCTTTTCCATCGGAATGCCGAGCGTATCGCGGCAGTAGACGACCTGGCTGGCGAAGGCTTCGTTCAGTTCCCACAGGTCGATGTCGTCGATCGTCAGGCCGTTGCGCTCCAGAAGGCGGGGGACCGCATAGACGGGGCCGATGCCCATTTCATCCGGCTTGCAGCCGGCGACGGCGAAGCCGCGGAAGATGCCGAGCGGCTGCAGGCCGCGCTTCTCGGCAAGCTTCGCGTCCATCACCACGCAGGCCGAGGCACCATCGGACAGCTGGCTGGCATTGCCGGCGGTGACGAATTTTTCGGGCCCTCGCACCGGCTCCAGCTTTGCGAGACCCTCGATGGTCGTGTCGGGCCGGTTGCACTCGTCCTGATGGAGCATGACTTCCTGCTGCGACGTCGTCCCGCTCGCCTTGTCGAACACCAGTTTGGTGGTGGCGAGCGGCACGATCTCGTCGTCGAAGCGCCCGGCCTGCTGCGCGGCTGCCGTGCGCTGCTGGCTGACGAGGGCGTATTCGTCCTGCGCCTGCCGGCTCACGCCATAGCGCTCGGCCACGATGTCGGCGGTCTCGATCATCGGCAGATAGACGTCCGGCCGGTGTTCGCCGAGCCACGGTTCGATGCCGAGATGCTTGTTGACATCATTCTGGATGAGGCTGATCGAGTCCAGGCCGCCGGCGACCATCACCGGCACCTTGTCGACGATGATGCGCTGGGCGGCGATGGCGATGGCCTGCAGGCCCGACGAGCAGAACCGGTTGATGCTGAGCCCGGCAACGGTATCGGGCAGCCCGGCGCGCAGGGCGCACAGGCGCGCCATGTTCTTGCCCTGCGGCCCCTCATGGAAGGTGGCGCCGAGAACGAGGTCCTCGACCTCATCCTTGTCGATGCCGGCGCGGGCCACGGCATTGCTGACGACATGCGCGCCCAGTTCGAGGCTGTGGGTGTTGTTGAACGCGCCCCGGAACGACTTGGCGAGCGGGGTGCGGGCGGTGGAAACGATGACGGCTTCGGTCATGATATGCGGCTCCGGCGAGGGTTACAGCGAGGCGAAGGTCTGGCCGGCCTTGGCAAGCCGCTCCAGCAGGGGCGAAGGCTTCCAGTGCGGCTCGCCGGTCTTCTCATGCAGCGCCACAAGCGTGTCGTGGATCTTGCCGAGACCCACCTGATCGGCCCAGAACATCGGTCCGCCGCGATAGGCCGGGAAGCCGTAGCCGTGCAGCCAGATGACGTCGATGTCGACCGCCCGCAGGGCGACGCCTTCCTCAAGGATGCGTGCCCCCTCGTTGACCATGGCGTAGAGGCAGCGTTCGAGAATTTCCTGATCGTCGATCGGGCGCGGCGCAATGCCGGCTTCGCGGCGGTAGTCTTCCAATATCTTCGCCACTTGAGGGTCGGGGCGCGGCGTGCGGTCGCCCTGCTCGTAGCGGTAGATGCCGGCTCCGGTCTTCTGGCCATAGCGGCCGAGTTCGGCGATGCGGTCCAGCCAGTTGGGGGCGATGGCGTCCGGTGCGCCGGCCTTGCGGCGCTCCTGCCTTATGCGCCAGCCGACATCGACACCGGCAAGATCGCTCATGGCGAAATGGCCCATGGGGAAGCCGAAGCCCTTGAGCACGGCATCGACCTGCTCGGGTGCCGCACCTTCCTCGACCAGCGCCATCGCCTCGCGGCCGCGCTGGTGCAGCATGCGGTTGCCGACGAAGCCGTAGCAGACGCCGACCAGAACGCCGACCTTGCCGATGCGGCGGGCCACGTCCATGATCGTGGCGATCACGTCGTCGCTGGTCTTTTCGCCGCGCACGTTCTCCAGAAGGCGCATGATGTTGGCCGGGCTGAAGAAGTGCATGCCGCACACGTCCTGCGGACGCGAGGTGGCTTCGGCGATGGCGTCGACGTCGAGCGTCGAGGTGTTGGTGGCCAGGATCGCTCCCTGCTTGCAGACCCTGTCGAGCGCGGCGAAGATTTTCTTCTTCAGCTCCATATCCTCGAACACGGCCTCGATCACCAGATCCGCGTCTGACAGCGCATCGACCGATTCCGCCGGCTGCACCAGTGCAATGCGGCGCTCCGCCTCTTCGGCACTGATGCGGCCCTTTTTGGCGTTGCCCTCATAGGTGCGGCGCACATTAGCAAGGCCGGCCTGAAGCGCTTCCGGCTTGGCATCGACCAGCGTGACGGGAATGCCGGCGCTGGCGAAGCACATGGCGATGCCGCTGCCCATGGTGCCGGCGCCGATGACGCCGACCTTTTCCACCTTGCGCAGCGGCGTGCCGGCCGGCAGCGAGGGGATCTTGGCCACTTCGCGCTCGCCGAAGAAGGCGTGGATGAGGCCGGCGCGTTGCGGCGAGGCCATGCATTCCTGAAACAGGGCGCGTTCGCGGGCGAGGCCCTCGGTGAAGGGAAGCTGCACGGCTGCCTCGACGGCATCGACGCAGCGCTGCGGCGAGAACAGGTTGGGCTTTTCCTTCGCAAGCTTTGCGCGGGCGGCGGCAAACACGGCCGGATCGGTGTTGGCGATCCTGTCGGTGCGGCTGCTGACCGGCGTGGCGGTCAGCTTGTCCACGCCGGTCTTTTCGATGAAATCGAGCGCTGCATCCAGAGCGGTGCCGCCCGGATAGACCGCATCGACGATGCCAAGCTCAAGAGCTTCTGCCGCTTCCACCGGATTGCCGGTGACGATCATGTCCAGCGCCCGCTCCGCGCCGGTCAGACGCGGCAGGCGCTGCGTGCCGCCTGCGCCCGGCAGCAGGCCGAGCTTGACTTCGGGCAGGCCGATTTTGGTGCCGGCAAGCGCCACGCGATAGTGGCACCCCATGGGCAGTTCCAGCCCGCCGCCGAAGGCCGTTCCGTGCAGCGCGGCCACGACCGGCTTCGCGCTCCGGTCGAAAGCGGCGATCACCTCGGGAAGGGTCGGCGTCTGCGAAGGCTTGCCGAACTCGCGGATGTCGGCCCCGGCAGTGAAGATGCGTCCGGCCGAGTTGAGCACGATGGCTTCGACCTGCGGGTCGCGTTCGGCTTCTTCCAGCGCGGCGACCAGTCCCACGCGCACCGCATGTCCAAGCGCGTTCACGGGCGGGCTGTCGATGGTGATGATGCCGACGCGCGCGCGGCGCTCGAAACTGACCGGATTATCCATGGCTGTTCGCCTTCTCCCTGTGGCTTCAGACGGTTCTATAGAAACGAACCGGCTTTTCGTCAATATTGCGGAATTTAATTCCGCATCGTGGAATATGAGCCGTGAGCGGTCTTTCTGATCGCTGGAATTCCGCGCTCGTTTCGGCCATTCAGCGCAGTTTACTTACCTTATGGTAATTTTACCATCCAAAAGTAAAATAATATGGAAGCTGCTCTCCGGACAGAAATGAAGGTGCCGGAAGACGGTGCCCGTTGTAGGCCAGCGGCTGAATTCCATTGCGCTTCGGCTTGCGCGATGATCGGTTCTCGACCAAGAATTCGGCATGGGAACAGATCGCATGCCGGGCGGCCTCGATGCTGCCGACCAGGGAGAATGGGATTACATCGTGGTCGGCGCCGGCTCGGCCGGCTGCGTGCTCGCCAACCGGCTGAGCGCGGATCCGAAAAACCGGGTGCTGCTGCTGGAGGCCGGCGGCAGCGACAATTACCATTGGGTGCATATCCCGGTGGGCTATCTCTACTGCATCGGCAATCCGCGCACCGACTGGTGCTATCGCACGGCGGAAGAGGCAGGCCTCAATGGCCGCTCGCTGCTCTACCCGCGCGGCAAGGTTCTGGGCGGCTGTTCATCCATCAACGGCATGATCTACATGCGCGGGCAGGCGCGCGACTACGACCGCTGGCGCCAGATGGGCAATTCCGGCTGGGGCTGGGACGATGTGCTGCCGCTGTTTCGCCGCTCGGAGGATCACTATCTCCACGACAATGCAAGCCACGGCCGTGGCGGGCCGTTGCGCGTCGAGCGCCAGCGTCTGAGCTGGCCGATCCTCGATGCGGTGACTGAAGCCGCCGCCGAACTCGGTATTCCGGCAAGCGACGATTTCAATGCCGGCGACAATGAAGGCGCCGGCTATTTCGAGGTCAACCAGAAGAACGGCGTGCGCTTCAGTGCCGCCCGCGCCTTCCTGAAACCCATCCGCAAGCGGCCCAATCTGCGCATCGTCACCCATGCAGCCGCCGAGCGCATCCTCTTCGATGGCAAGAAGGCAACGGCGCTCCTCTATCGGGGGCGCGACGGGCGGCTTTGCAGCGCCCGCATCGGGCGCGAGCTGCTTCTGTCGGCGGGCGCGATCAACTCGCCGCAGCTTCTGCAACTGTCCGGCGTCGGCCCGGCGGGGCTGCTGAAGGCCAACGGCATCGAGGTGTGTCACGAGATGGCGGGCGTCGGCGAAAATCTGCAGGACCATCTGCAAATCCGCACGGCCTTCCGCATCGAGGGCGCGCGCACGCTGAACGAACGGCAGGCGAGCCTGTGGGGCAAGGCCGGCATCGCGCTGGAATATGCGCTGAAGCGCTCGGGGCCAATGGCGATGGCCCCCAGCCAGTACGGCATCTTCATGCGCTCCGATCCGCGCTTCGACACGCCCAACATCGAATTCCACATCCAGCCGCTGTCGCTGGAAACCTTCGGCGAGCCGTTGCACGATTTCCCGGCGGTCACCGTTTCGGTGTGCAATCTGCGCCCGGAATCACGCGGCCATGTGCGCATCAGTTCCGCCGATCCGCGCCAGCCGCCGCGGATCGCGCCGAACTATCTGTCCACCGATGGCGACCGCGAAGTGGCGGTGCAATGCGTGCAGCAGGCGCGAAGGCTGATGGCGACGAAACGCATGAGCGAATTCCGGCCGCAGGAGTTCAAGCCCGGCGCGCATATCTCGACGCCGGAGGAATTGTGGCGCGCCGCTGGCGACATCGCCACCACCATCTTCCATCCGGTCGGCACGGCGCGCATGGGCAGCGATGACGACGCCGTGGTCGATCCACAGCTGAAGGTGCGGGGGCTGGAACGGCTGCGCGTCGTGGATGCCTCGATCATGCCCACCATCGTTTCCGGCAACACCCATGCGCCAACGGTGATGATCGCCGAAAAGGCGTCCGACATGATCCTCGCGGCCCGCTAGAGCAGCGGGCGTTCTGACGAACGCAACCCCGCTGCTCCAGCTTGTTTTCTCCCGCCGCATTTGTGCGACGTCAGACGCTTCCGTCCGACTGCAAAATGCTCTGAAAGCAATTCGGCCGGCAGCGGTGAAACGCTGCCGGCCGAACTGTTTCTCGCAGCGTGTTGCGGATCAGTCGAAGCCGCCCTGATCGGCATGGTCACGCTTGCCCATCAGGATCTCGCGCTTGCCGACATGGTTCGGCGCACCGACAAGCCCTTCCTTTTCCATGCGTTCGACCAGCGAGGCGGCGCGGTTGTAGCCGACGCCGAGGCGGCGCTGGATATAGGAGGTGGAGCACTTCTTGTCGCGCATCACCACCTTCACCGCCTCTTCGAACAGGCTGTCGCCATCTTCCGCACCCATGGCGCTCTTGTCGAAGACGGCGCCCTCATCGACCTCGGGCTCTTCCTCGTCTTCGTCGGCGGTCACCGTCTCCAGATATTCCGGACGGCCCTGCGTCTTCAGATGCGCCACGACCTGCTCCACCTCGTCGTCGGAGACGAAGGGGCCGTGCACGCGCGCGATGCGCCCGCCGCCGGCCATGTGCAGCATGTCGCCCTGTCCGAGCAGCTGCTCCGCGCCCTGTTCGCCGAGAATGGTGCGGCTGTCGATCTTCGAGGTGACCTGGAAGGAGATGCGGGTCGGGAAGTTCGCCTTGATGGTGCCGGTGATGACGTCCACCGAGGGGCGCTGGGTGGCCATGATCAGGTGGATGCCGGCGGCGCGCGCCATCTGGGCGAGGCGCTGGATCGCGCCTTCGATCTCCTTGCCGGCGACCATCATCAGGTCTGCCATCTCGTCGACGATGACGACGATGTAGGGCATTGGCGACAGGTCGATCTCCTGCTCCTCGAAGGTCGGCTCGCCTGTGCCCTTCTCGAAACCGGTCTGCACCTGCATGACCACGCTTTCGCCCTTGTCACGGGCAGCGGCAGCACGCTGGTTGTAGCCGTCGATGTTGCGCACGCCGAGCTTCGCCATCTTGCGATAGCGGTCTTCCATCTCGCGCACGGCCCATTTCAGCGCCGTAACCGCCTTCTTCGGATCGGTCACGACCGGGGTCAGCAGATGCGGGATGCCATCATAGACCGACAGTTCCAGCATCTTGGGATCGACCATGATGAGACGGCATTCCTCCGGCTTCAGCCGGTAGAGCAGCGACAGGATCATGGTGTTGATGGCCACCGACTTGCCCGAGCCGGTGGTGCCGGCGACCAGCAGATGCGGCATCTTGGCAAGCTCGGCGATCACCGGTTCGCCGCCGATGGTCTTGCCGAGGCAGACCGCCAGCCTGGCGCTGCTCTCGCGAAAGCTTTCCGATTCGATCATTTCGCGGAAATAGACCGTCTCGCGGGTTTCGTTGGGCAGCTCGATGCCGATCACGTTGCGGCCGGGAACCACGGCGACGCGCGCAGAAATGGCCGACATCGAACGCGCGATATCCTCGGCGAGATTGATCACCCGGGAGGATTTCACGCCCGGCGCAGGTTCGAACTCATAAAGCGTGACGACCGGGCCGGGGCGGACATGGATGATCTCGCCGCGCACGCCGAAATCCTCCAGCACGCTTTCGAGAAGATCGGCATTCTGCTCCAGACGCTCCTGCGACATGTAGAAGCCCTGACCCTCGGGTGCTTCCTGCAGCAGATCCTCGGAAGGGAACTCATAGACATCGCCGGATATCGCCTGCGCCACGCGCCCGGCCATCGGCAGCGTCGGCGCGCGCGGGGCCGGCATGGTGATCTCGACCGAGCGCGGTGTGCGGGCCGGCGCTTCCGGCACCGGTGCTGCGGGCTGCGGGGCAGCCGTCGCGGCGGGCTCCGACGCTGCTTCGGCCGGAGATGCGGGTGCCGCTTCCACAGTGGCGGGAGCCGCGGCAGTGGGTTCGGCGGACACAGCCACCGGGGCAGGGGTCGCAACCTGTTCCACCGGTGCTTCGGCCGGCTGGAACTGAACATTGAACGTGTTGGCCGTCACCGCACATTCGATCACCCGATAAAGCGTCGTGATGTCGGCATTGCGCAGCGCGGAAGCGGTGATGTGGGCCCGTTCGGGCTGCTGTCTGCGCGCCATCGGCGTGAACGGGGCAGCGGATGCCGCGGCCGGTGCGGCCGCGTGGGGTCTTGCCGTGCCGCCGGTGCTTTCGCCCGCGGGGAATTCGGCTGCGAACTCGAAGAAGGCGTGGTCAGACAGATGGGTCCAGACACTGGCCTGCGTGGGTTCCGGCTCAGTCCGCGTCTGCGGCTCCACCGCGACCGTTTGCGGCGCCGGGGCCATGTCCGGAATCGGCTCGACGATCCGACCGGCGGCCACGGCCTGACGGGTGTTCACGGCAGGTGTCGCAGCGGAAGGTTGCGGTGCGGGCCGGGGCTCCGGCGCACGTGCTGCCGCGACGGGTGCGGCCTGCCGGGCCTCCGCCGTGGGGGCTTCAGGGTACGTGCGGTCCTCGTCATCGCGAATCTTCCGGATTTCACGATCCGGCGTGCGGGTGAAGCGCACATTTGGGGCGAGGAAGAAATAGTTCTGATAGGTGGGGCGGGCGAATTCGCCATCGGCTGCGCCGAAGGTCGGGAACACCTCTCCGTTGCCGCGCGCCTGAACGTAGCTGGTGCCGGTGCCGTGCAGACTGGTCATGCGCGGCGCCTGCGGCTGCGGGGCGGCCTGCTGATATGCGGGCGCGCGCTGTTCCTGCCGAACGGGCTGCGGATCTTCATCCTGCGAAACCATGTTCGAAAAGTTAGCCCGGGATAGACGCATGGATGACATTTCAAGACTCGCCGATTGACTGCACCCCAAGCAATAGGAACCGATGGTTAACAGGTCCTTCCTGAGAGGCCCGCAGTCGCAAAATATCGACGGTCCTGACGCTCAGACCGTCCCGATTGGGGACAAGCCGCCACGAAATGCAGAAGAGGCGGGCCAGTCAGGCCCGCCTCGTCGCCGGCAAGTTCGGAAAAGGTTGACGTTTGCGATGCTCAGGCGGGCTGCCGTCGCGGCATCCCGTCCGGGTCAGCCAAGCGCGACACGATGGATGGTCTGGCGATCGAAATTCGCACCGCACAGCAGCACCACGCTGGTCTGGCCGGCGCAGCGTTCCGCCACCTTGCTGAAGCCTGCCAGCGCCAGCGCCGCCGAGCCTTCGACCAGCATGTTTTCTTCCTGTGCCATGACGCGCAGGGCGGCCGCGATCTCGTCCTCCGAGCAGGCGACGACCTCGTCCACCACGGCTGTCGCCATCGGCAGGGTCAGCGTGTCGTCGTCGATGCCGCCGGCAACCGCGTCGGCCAGCGTGTCGAGATGCTCGCATTCGACCACGCGTCCCGCCGCCATCGAAAGGGCCAGCGCCTGCGAATGGGTTGCTGCCACGCCCCACACGCGGGTGCGCGGGCTGAAGGCTTTCAGCACAGCGCCGATGCCGCTGATCAGGCCGCCGCCGCCCATGGCGATGAAGACGTTGTCGACGCCGGCGCATTGTTCGAGCAGCTCGATGCCGATCGTGCCCTGACCGGCGATGACGTCGGCGTCATTGTAGGGCGAGATGTAGCGCCAGCCCTTTTCGGCAGCCAGTTTCTGCGCGTGCAGTTCCGCAAGGCCGGTCTCGGCGCCGTGCAGGATGACCTCGACGCCGTAGGAGCGGATCTTCTCAAGCTTGGACGGCACCACCGATTCCGGCAGCACCACCACGAGTTCCTGACCGAGCGAGCGGGCGGCGCGGGAAGCGCCGATGCCGTGATTGCCGGAGGAGGCGGTGACCAGCTTCTGGCCGGGCGCGGCGGCGGTCATCACCGAGGCGGCACCACGGATCTTGAACGAGCCGGTCAGCTGGAAATTCTCCGCCTTGAACAGAAGCTGCGTGCCTTCGGGGCCATAGCTGCCACGCGCCGGAATCAGCGGGGTGCGGTAGACGTGGTCGCGTATGCGGGCGCGCGCCTGCATGGATCGTGCCGCCGAGGCGAAAACGATGTCGGTCATTTCAATGGTCCTTCAGTGTGTCCGCGGCCCGATCTGACGGAGGAATTCGCGGGTACGGTTGTGTTGCGGATGATCGAAGAAGGCATCGGGAGCCGCCTCCTCAAGGATCACGCCGCCATCCATGAACACGATGCGGTCGGCCACGTTGCGGGCGAAGCCCATTTCGTGGGTCACGACGATCATGGTCAGTCCTTCGCGCGAGAGGGCGGTCATCACGTCCAGCACCTCCTGCACCATTTCCGGATCGAGGGCCGAGGTGGGTTCGTCGAACAGCATCACCTTCGGCTTCATGCACAGCGCGCGCGCGATGGCGACGCGTTGCTGCTGCCCGCCCGACAGTTCGCGCGGATAGGATTTCGCCTTCGCGCCGAGCTGCATGCGCTCCAGCATCGCCATGGCCTGCGCTTCGGCTTCCGCGCGCGGTGTTCCGCGCACCCGGCGCATGGCCAGAGTGAGATTGTCGAGCACGTTCATGTGCGGAAACAGGTTGAACTGCTGGAACACCATGCCGACATCACCACCGAGTTCCAGCACGTTGGAGCAATCCGGCTTCAGCACGTGCCCGGCGATCTCGATGTCGCCGGCGCTGCGCTGTTCCAGCCCGTTGATGCAGCGAACCAGTGTCGACTTGCCCGAGCCGGAGGGGCCGCACAGCACGATGCGCTCGCCCTTGGCGACGTCGAGGCTGATGCCGTCCAGCACCTTTGTCTGCCCGTAATATTTGACGAGGTTGCGGACCTTGATCATGCGCTGGCCTCCGGTGCGGGGGTGCGTGTGCCGGTTATGCCGTAGCGGCGTTCGAGCAGGCGGAAGAGGAAGGTGAAGGCGAAGCCGATGGCGAGATAGAGAATGCCGGCGGTGATGAACACCTCGAACGGCGCGAAGGTGCGCGCGGTAAACGCCCGCGCCACGCCGGTGATCTCCATGATGGTGACAGCGCTTGCCAGCGACGAGGATTTCAGAACCAGAATGATTTCATTGCCGATATTGGGCAGAAGTTCCCGGTAGACCTGCGGCAGCAGCACGTCGGTAAAGCGATGCCGGCGTGAAATGCCGAGCGAAATGCAGGCCTCGGTCTGGCCTTTGGGTACGCGGCGCAGCGCACCGGCAACGACTTCGGCCATGTAGGCGGCCGAGTTCAGGCTGATGGCGATGATGCCGCAATAGAGCGGTTCGCGCAGGATCGGCCACAGAATGCTGTTGCGGATCGCCGGAATCTGGCCGAGCCCGTAATAGATGATGAAGAGTTGTACCAGCAGCGGGCTGCCGCGGATGAGAAATGTGTAGATGGCGGCCGGCCAGCGCAGCAGCGGCGAGCTGGCCTGACGCGCAAGCCCCAGCGGCAGGGCGAGGAGTTGGCCGAGCAGGAACGAGGCGATCGTTATGATCAGGGTGAGCTGCAGCCCCTGCAGGACGACCGGCGCGGCCTTGATGAAAATATCCGGCGACATCGTCTACCTGCCTCTCGCCGCGCGCCGGTCGGCGGCGCCGATGATCAGTGTGGAAACGCCGGTGATGGCGACATAGAGCGCGCCGACCGTCAGATAGAAGGTCATCGGCGAATGGGTTGCGCCGGCGGCGACCACGCCCTTGCGCATCAGTTCCTCCAGCCCGATGATCGACACCAGCGCGCTTTCCTTCAGGATCACCAGCCACTGGTTGCCAAGTCCCGGAACCGCGTAGGAGAGCATCTGCGGCAGCACCACGTCGCGGAAGGCGGTCATGCGGCCGAGGCCAAGGCTGGTGGCGGCTTCCCACTGGCCTTGCGGCACCGTCAGCAGCGCCCCGCGCAGGATTTCGGTGAGGTAGGCGCCGGACACCACCGACAGCGCACAGATGCCGGCGGTGAGCGCATTGACCTCGACATAGGTGCCGAAGGCGCCGCTCAGCAGAACCGTGCCGCCGTAGAAAACCAGAAAGATGATCAGCAGCTCCGGCAGGCCACGCACAATGGTGACATAGGCGGAGATGAACCATCTGAGCGGGCGCGGGCCGAAATTCCAGCCGAACACCGCGAGAACTGCGATCAGCAGGCCGATCACGAAGCTGCCGGCGGCAACCTGCAGGGTCACCACGAGGCCCTGTAGAAGATGCGGCAGATAGGTGAGGATGACGGACATCGGCGCTCCTGTCCCGTGCCTGCGCCGCCGTGAAAGCGGCGCAGGCAGCAAGGATTACTTGGCCTTGTAGGAGAGGTCGTAACCGAACCACTTGCTGGACAGCTCGGCGATCTTGCCGTCTGCCAGCATGGAGGTCACGGCATCATCGACGCGCTTCTTCAGCTCGTCGCTGCCCTTGCGCATGGCGATGGCAGTGCCGTTGCCGAACTCGGCGTAGTCGGCGCTCGACAGCAGAGGACCGGCAAGCGAGAGCTGGTCCTTGCGCGCTTCCATCAGCTGTTCCCAGACGGACTGCTCCAGCAGGCCGGCGTCGATGCGGCCGGCATTGAGGTCGTCGGCGATCTGCTCGTTGCGCTCGTAGAGGCGCGGCTCCGACTTCGGCAGATTGGTGCGCACCACGGCTTCGTGGGTCGAGCCGGTCTGCACGCCGATGACCTTGCCTTCAAGTGCTGCTTCAAGGTCTTCGCGCTTTTCGATCTTGGCGAGGTCGCTGCCGGCGGCAACGGCGAAGCGGTAAGGCGGCTCGGCATAGGCGCTGGAGAAATCGACCTGTTCGGCGCGCTCCTCGGTGATCGACATGCCGGAGATGACCATGTCGAACTTGCCGACCTGGAGGGCCGGCAGCAGGCCGTCGAACGCCTGGTTGGTCACGGTGCACTCGGCTTCGATGCGCTTGCACACTTCATCGATCACGTCGCGGTCGAAGCCGATGACGTCGCCGGCCTCATTGACCGATTCCCATGGCGGGAAGTCGGCGCTGGTGCCGACGCGCAGATTGTCCGCCATCGCGGTGCCGGCAAGCAGGCAGGCGAGAAGGGAAGAAAGGGCAAGCGTCTTCATGATCTGGTTCCTGTTGAAACGTCGGTCAGCTCCGACCGTGCTGCGTCGCCGTGGCTCGTTCCAGAACGGTCCGGGCCATGGCGATATCCTGTGTGGCGACGCCGGTGAGGTCGGCAATGGTGATGTCTTCTGCCGAGCGGCGTCCCGCTGTCGTTCCTGCTAATACGGCGCCGAGCTCGATGCAATCGTCACGGCCGATCAAACCCGCAGAACAGGCATGCGAAAACTCACCGTGCCCGAGGCTCTGCGTCTTCATGTCGGAGGCGCGGATGTCGGCGCGCGCGACGAGCGCGGTCTCCAGCTCCTGCTTGCCGGGGCCGTCGGCGCCCATGGCGGTGATGTGGGTGCCCGGCCGCACCCAGTCCGACCTGACCAGCGGTTCGGTCGACGGGGTTGTGGTGACGATGATGTCGGCCGCGCGGCAGGCGGCTTCGAGGTCGGCGGCAGGCGCGGCATCGAGCCCGTCCTGCGCCAGCTCGGCAACGATCGCAGCGGTTTTCTCGGGCGACCGGCCCCAGATGCGGAAGGAGAGCGGCCGGCCGGCAAGGGCTGCCAGCGCACGGCTCTGGTAGCGCGCCTGTATGCCGGTTCCGACGATCAGCACGTTGCCGGCATCGGCGCGCGCCAGCGCCAGCGTGGCCACCGCGCCGCCGATGCCGGTGCGCAGATCGGTCAGGTAGCCCTCGTCGTTGAGGATGGCGCGCACTTCGCCGGTCTCGGCCGAGATGGCGAGGATGATGCCGGTCGAGGAGGGCAGGCCTTTGGCCGGATTGTCGTAGAAGCCGGCGGCAATCTTCACCGCAAAGATCGGGTCGCCGGCAATGTGCCCATACTTGATGTGGCAATCGCCATTGGTGGCGGGGAAGGCGATGTGGCCGACAGGAGGAACGTTGCCGCGCCCGTCGGTGATGGCGACATAGGCGTCGCGCACGGCGGCGACGGCCCCTTCATCGACCGTGACGAGGTGTTCGATTTCGGCGCGCGAAAGCTGGATCATGATGGTCCCGGATGATTGAAAAATCGGCTCTTGCAGAGCCCATGCCTCCCTTGCACGCAGTTTCTAGCAAGTCTTGGACTGAGTTGTCTATAATAAATTTTTCAGTCCATTATCTGGCCTGCGCCAGGGCAAGTTCGGCCGAGCGCGCCAGAAGCATGGCCGCGGGCAAAATGATATCGTCATTGAAGTCGTAGAGCGGCTGGTGCAGGCCGGCATCCTGTCTGAGCGGCCCGTTGCCGATCCACGCATAGGCGCCGGGCAGATGGACGAGGAAGTCGCCGAAATCGTCACCCGCCATGCTGGGGCGCGTGTCGCCGGGTGCAAGGGTGAGGCCTGCCGCGCTGGCCGCCTGCCGCATGATGTCGCGCTCGGCCGCAGTGTTGACCACGGGCGGGCACAGGAATTCATCGAATTCGACCGCGCTGCGGCAGCCGGCAATGGCGGCGGCAGCGGCGGCGACGCTTTCGACGCGCGAGCGCAGAAGTTTGAGCGTTTCGGTACGATAGGCGCGCAGCGTTCCGGTCAGCCGCGCTTCCTGCGGGATGATGTTCTGGGCATGGCCGCCCTGGAACGAGCCCACGGTTGCCACAGCGCTCTCATGCGGATCGACGGCGCGTGCCACCGCCTGCTGGATGCCGGTCATGAAGTGGCCGCCGGCAAGCAGCGGGTCGCCCGCCATGTGTGGCATCGCGCCATGCGCGCCTTCACCCCGGAAGGTGACGGTGAACTCGGACGTGCCGGCCATGACCGGACCGTCATGCACCACGACTTCGCCAGCCGTCAGCCCCGGCCAGTTGTGCAGCCCGAAAATGCGCTGCACCGGAAAACGGTCGAGCATGCCGGCCGCAACCATTTCGCGCGCGCCTCCGTAACGCTCTTCGGCGGGCTGGAAGACCAGATGCACCTTGCCGGCAAAGGCGCGGCTGCGCGCCAGATGCATGCCGGCCGCCAGCAATATGGTCATGTGGCCGTCATGCCCGCAGGCATGCATCTTTCCTGCCTGTTGCGAGGCATAGGGCAGTTGTGACAGTTCGGTGATTTCCAGCGCGTCCATGTCGGCGCGCAGGGACACTGCCTGCCCTTCGCCCTGTCCTTCGATCGTCGCGACGATGCCGTGGCCGCCGATGTTCGCCTCGAACGGAATGCCCGCTTCACGCAGCCTGTCGGCCACATAGGCGGCGGTCCATGCCTCTTCGCGCGCGACCTCCGGATGGGCGTGAAGCGCATGGCGGATGGCGACCAGTTTTTCACGATCTTCGGCAAGCGGGTGAGACATGGGCGGGTGAGACACGGGAAGAACTCCGGATGTACTTTTCTGTCCAATTTGCATATACGGGTACAAAATCCAAGCCGATGCCTGCATCGTCCGCCATCCCGCTATGGCCGCATGTCATAGCGCTTTCGGGGCGGGCAAGGGCGAATTCAGGACGAGAACCATGCCGCAAGCGCCACGACCTTCTTCCGACGCGGCCGGGCATCTCGCCATCTTCCATCCTGTCTGCGATGCCTTTGCGCTGCTGCTTCAGCCGCATGCCGAAGTGGTTCTGCATGATCTGGCCACCGAGACCGTCGCCTACATCGCCAACAACTTCTCCCGCCGTGCGCTGGGCGAGCCGTCACTGTTGCAGGAAATCGACTTTCGCCCGGAAGACCGGATGATCGGCCCCTATGAGAAGGTCAACTGGGACGGCAGGCGCATCAAGTCGATCAGCGCGGTCCTGCGGTCGCCGGAAGGCAGGCCGGTCGGCGTTTTGTGCATCAACATGGACGTGTCGCACATTCACGCCGCCATCGAGATGCTGAGCACATTTTCCGGCGTGGCGACCGATCAGGGCAAGCCCACGGCGCTGTTCAAGGACGACTGGCACGAGCGCATCAACGAATATGTCAGCGGCTGGACGCGCCGCCATGGCGTCGCCATCGCGGACATGACCCGCATGCAGAAGCAGCAGCTTGTGCGCGAATTGGCTCAGGACGGCGCCTTCAGCGGCAAGCATGCGGCCGCCTATATCTCGCGGGTGCTGCAGATGGGCCGGGCGACCGTCTACAACTATCTGCGCGACAGCGGGAATTGAAGCGCCGGTCCCGGCCTTTTCCTCAGTCGCAATGTTGCCCTACCGCGCGCCCGCCGCGGCGAGCGCCTGCTCCATCTCCCGGTAGCCGGCGTTGCGGGCATGTTGCAGCGGCGTCACGCCGTTTCCGTCCGCGAGGTTGACATCGGCGCCTGCCTTGACCAGCAGGTCGAGGATCTGCTGGTGACGCGGACCTCCGTCTCCGAGAATGATCGCCTCCAGCAAGGCGGTCCAGCCGAGATTGTTGACATGGTCGACATCGACGCCGGCCTCGATCAGGGTGCGAACCGTTTCGACATGACCGCGCTCGGCCGCCGGAATAAGCGCTGTGCCGCCAAAGCGGTTGGTGCTTTTCAGGTCAGCTCCGTGCACCAGCGTCATCTTGAGGATCTCCAGATGACCGCGCGCGCCGGCATAGAGATAGGGGCTGTCGTCGATCCGGTCCTTTGCGTTGACGTCGGCGCCCGCCTCGATCAGCACCTGTGCAGCCTCGATGGCGTTGGCATGGGTCGCGGCCAGCAGCGCGGTGCGCCCTTCGCTGTCGCGCGCATCGATGTCGACGTCCTGTCCGAGCAGCCGGTCGATGGTGTCCGTGTCGTTGCCGGCGGCGGCGATGAAAAGTTCAGTTTCCTGCATGGATTGTCCAGAAGTGATAAGCGGGGAGGCCAGAAGCCCGAAGCAGAAGGCGATGCAGATGGCGAGTGTCTTGCGCATGAATCACCTCGTGAGGGGAGGATGAAGGCGGCAGCCGCCATCGGAAACGGCTTATGTGACGGAAGTCGTATTAGAAACCAGTAAAATATGAATACGCTCCGGTTATTTTGTGTCTCCCATGACAGAGGCTGCCGGCAGGTCGTCCTCTCTTTTATCGAAGCATCCCGCGGTTCTTCAGATCCGCTCTTCACGCCGTAGGCTGTTGTTTTTGCGCAGATCATCGCCCGGAAGCCGGCTTCCTTTCCGGTGATGGCGCAACTCCGGCAAGGAAGGATGGTTCAGGAGGCCGTGCCGTCCCGCTGCTTTTTCCGGCTCCAGATGGCGAAACTGATTTCGCCCGCCTCTTGATGGCGTGTGCCATTCAGCACACTATGCCGTGAAATGCCGGACGCGGAAATTTCATGAGCAACACGCCGACTGCCGCCGCCTATCTTACCGAGCTTGCCCAGCGCATGGCGCAGCTCATGCGTCTCAATGCCGATGCCATAGAAGCTGCCGCCGATGCCGTGGAGCGCACCGCGATGGCCGATGGGCTCGCCTATATTTTCGGCACCGGCCACAGCCATATGCTGGCCGAGGAGGCGCATTACCGCGCGGGCGGTCTTGCCCTGACGGTGCCGATCCTGTCGTCATCGATGATGCTGCATGAAGGGGCCGTTGCCAGCACGGCGCTGGAGCGTTTGCCGGGCGCGGTCGCGCCCGTTCTGAGCCGCTATCCGATCGGTGCGAAGGATGTTCTGTTCATCGTGTCGAACAGCGGCGTCAACGCGGCAACCATCGAGGCGGCCCAGATTGGCAAGGCGCGCGGGGCAACCGTCATTGCCATAACCTCGCAGGACTATTCCCGGCAGGCGGCAAATGGGCGCGTGCGCGTTGCCGACATTGCCGACATCGTGCTCGACAATGGCGCACCGCCCGGCGATGCCGTCGTCGGCGTCCCCGGCTCGAAGCTGCGTGTCGGGCCGATCTCCACGTCCATCGGCGCGGGGCTTCTGAATGCGGTATTCGCGGAAGTTTCCGTGCGCCTGCAATCCGCGCAGGCGGCAGCACCCGTTTATCTCAGCGCCAACATGCCCGGCGCGATGGAAGTCAACGAAAGCCTCATCGCGCGATACCGCTCGCGCAATCCCCACCTGTAAGGATGAAGGCTTTGCGATTCGGCTGAAATGCTTTCCCCTTATGGGGCAGAAACCTTCAGTCGTCTTTCAGAACTAAGATCGGGAGAAACATTCAACCACTTCAAGGTGCAGTTCCGCACCTTTCGGTTGAAAAGGGAATGGTGCCCAGAAGAGGACTCGAACCTCCACGCCTCGCGGCACACGGACCTGAACCGTGCGCGTCTACCAATTCCGCCATCTGGGCTGGTGGCGCTCATGTAAGCGGGCCGGATGATCCTGTCAACGCGCTTTTTCGACCTTGGCGAGATTTAGCCGGTGACATGGATGGAAGGATGCGCAAAGTCGGCTGCGATTGTCCGGTCAGGCATCGGAATGTGGTGCCCTGAGCATGTTCCGTCAAAAATTAACCTTTTATTTGCCCTGTACATTTAGCGTGTCTTAACCTTTGGCCGGCCGCTGCGGACGGTCGTGAACTGGCAAGCGCGATGAGTGACCGACTGAGCCCCGAGGACTGGAGACGCGAGCGCGCCCTGGCGGCGCTGGCACGCGCCATGCGTGGCGAGGACGATGATCGCCCCGAGCGTTCGGTTCTGTCGAAGGGGCAGCCTCTGTCGAAGGGTTCGCTTCTGTCGATGGCTCCGCCTGCGGAGGCGGCGAAAACGGCCATGGAAGACGATGCCGAGTGGCGCGCGATGGCTGCCGAACGCCATCGTCTGGCGCGCCTGCGGCGCGAGGCCGGCCGCAGCGAGGCCGGGCAGCCGGTGGCGGATGCCGAAGAGCCGATTCGTTCTCATCATCACGAAGCGCCCGTCCCACCGTTTCGCGCAGGTGCAGTTGTTCCTAAGCAGCCTTTTTCCGAAGCCTCCGTTGCCGAACTGCAGAGCGCCGACGGGGTGGCGCCGGAAAACCCGAATTCCGGGGACCGCGATGCCCCTCGGGAGCCTGCCGCTCCACCGCCGGCGCAGGCGGAGAGCGTGCGGCGCATCGGCCTCAGGGAGGGCATTTCCCGCTCGAAGCCGGCAATCTATCGGCTGACGCTGCTGGGAGCCGTGCTCGGCGTGACCTGTGCTGTGCTGCTGTGGAAGCAATATGGAGCGCTGATGGCGTTTCTGCCTCTGCTGGGCGTGATCATCGGCCTTGCCGCCGGGCTCCTGCTTGCAATCGTGCGCGGCATGCAAAAAGAGGCAGAGCCTTTGAGCGTGTCGCCCGCGCCCGCCATGCCGTCCTCCCCCGGATCTGTGCCGCCACTGCCTCTTGGCGACGACGAATCATCCGGCCTGGCGGGCGCTTTCCGCCGTCAGCCGGCCGGTGACGAACCTTACGCATCCGGCAGGACCGCCTACGCCGCGGCACAACCGCCTTCCGTGGAAGAAATCCGTGCCAGCCTGCGCCAGTTCCGCGCAGCGACGCAGGATCTGGCCCGCCGGCGCGACCCGCGCTGATTTCCGGTCTTCCGAAACACGCCTTTCGGGTTTACGCATCCCCCGACGCATCGGCACTGCGTCGCGCCGCATCCTGGCGCGACCGGCGGCCGAACCAGTGGAGAAGGGCATGAGCACAGTCATCGATGGCAGGAAAACGGCGGCCGAGGTGGTCGAAAAGGTGAAGGCGCTGACTGCCGATCTCGCCGCGAAAGGGTTTTCCGCGCCCGGTCTTGGCGTGGTGCCCGGTCTTGCGGTGGTGATCGTCGGCGAAGACCCCGCCAGTCAGGTCTATGTCGCCAACAAGTCGCGCACCGCGAAGGAATGCGGCTTTCATTCCGTGCAGCACACGCTGGCCGCCGACACGGGCGAGGCTGATCTGCTGAAGCTGATCGGCGAGTTGAACGCCGATCCGGCCATCCACGGCATACTGGTGCAGCTCCCGCTGCCCGGCCATATCGACAGCGGCAAGGTCATTCAGGCCATCGCGCCGGAAAAGGACGTCGACGGCTTCACCTACGTCAATGTCGGCAAGCTTGGTGCCGGCGAAGCGGCGACCGCCTTCGTGCCCTGCACCCCGGCCGGCTCGATGCTGCTGATCGAGCGCGTGCGCGGCCGGGATCTGTCGGGCCTGAACGCGGTCGTCATCGGTCGCTCCAACATCGTCGGCAAGCCGATGGCCAATCTGCTGCTGGCGGCCAATTGCACGGTGACGGTCGCACATTCGCGCACGAAGGATCTGGCAGCACTTGCCCGCACGGCCGACATACTGGTGGCGGCGGTCGGGCGGCCGGAAATGGTGAAGGGCGACTGGGTGAAGCCCGGCGCCACGGTGATCGATGTCGGCATCAACCGCATTCCCGCGCCCGAAAAGGGGGAGGGCAAGACGCGTCTGGTCGGCGACGTCGACTATGCGCAAGCCGCAGAAGTCGCGGGCGCGATCACGCCGGTTCCGGGCGGCGTCGGCCCGATGACCATCGCCATGCTGATGGCCAACACGGTGGTGTCGGCCTGTCTCGCTGCGGGGCTTGCCCGGCCGGAGTTCTGATCTGTCCGATCAGGCCGCGTTTCCGAAGGCGCTGGCTCCGTGGTCGGCGCGTCCGGCCAGATGCCGGAAGCCGGCAAACAGCTCGCGCCCAAAGCCGAATTCGTTTTCGGACAGGTCCGGATGCGGTTCGGGTCGCAGTGCCAGATCGGCGGCGGACACCAGAAGCTCCAGCGTGCCAGTGGTCGCGTCGAGCCGCACCACGTCGCCGTCGCGGATCTTGCCGATCACCCCGCCTTCCAGCGCCTCGGGCGTGACGTGGATGGCCGCCGGCACCTTGCCGGAAGCACCCGACATGCGCCCGTCGGTGACGAGCGCGACGCGCTGGCCGCGGTCCTGCAATATGCCGAGCACGGTGGTGAGCCGGTGCAGTTCCGGCATGCCGTTGGCCTTCGGGCCCTGGAAGCGAATGACGGCGATGAAATCGCCGGTCAACTCGCCGGCCTTGAAGGCGTCGTTGAGGCCCTGCTGGCTGTCGAAGACGCGCGCCGGCGCCTCGATCACATGCCGCTCCGGCTTGACCGCAGAGGTCTTGATGATGGCATGGCCGATATTGCCGGCCAGAACCTTGAGGCCGCCGGTCGGCTGGAATGCCCTGGCGAAGGGGGCCAGCACCTTTTCGTCGCCGCTGTCGCGCGGGGCGGGATCGCGCACCACCGAGCCGTCGGGACCGAGCTTCGCTTCCACCGTATAGGCGCGCAGGCCCTCGCCCCACACGGTCTGCACGTCCTCGTGCAGCAGGCCGGCGTCGAGCAGCTCGCGGATCAGGAAGCCCATGCCGCCGGCGGCCGCGAAATGGTTCACGTCGGCAAGCCCGTTCGGATAGACCCGGGCCAGCAGCGGCACGGCTTCGGAAAGTTCGGAAATGTCCTGCCATGTCAGCCGGATGCCGGCTGCCGCCGCCATGGCGATGAGATGGATGGTGTGGTTGGTCGAGCCGCCGGTGGCGTGCAGCCCGACCACGCCGTTGACGATGGCGCGCTCGTCGATCATGCGCCCGGCGGGAATGTAGTCGTTGCCGAGCCGGGTGATGGCGAGCGCCCGCCTGGCCGCTTCCCTGGTCAGCGCGTCGCGCAGCGGCGTGCCCGGATTGACGAAGGAGGCGCCCGGCGTGTGCAGGCCCATGATCTCCATCAGCATCTGGTTGGAATTGGCGGTGCCGTAGAAGGTGCAGGTGCCGGGCCCGTGATAAGATTTCGATTCGGCTTCCAGCAGCTCGGCGCGGCCGACTTTGCCTTCGGCGTAGAGCTGGCGCACGCGTGCCTTCTCGTCATTGGGCAGGCCCGAGGTCATCGGTCCGGCCGGAATGAACACGGCTGGCAGATGGCCGAAGGTGAGTGCCGCGATCAGCAGGCCGGGCACGATCTTGTCGCAGACGCCGAGGAAGACGGCGGCGTCGAACATGTTGTGCGACAGGCCGACGGCCGCTGCCATGGCGATGACATCGCGCGAGAACAGCGACAGCTCCATGCCGGGCATGCCCTGTGTCACGCCATCGCACATGGCCGGCACGCCGCCCGCCACCTGTGCAATGCCGCCGGCCTCGCGCGCCGCCTGCTTGATCAGCGCGGGAAAGGTCTCGAAAGGCTGGTGGGCGGAGAGCATGTCGTTATAGGCGGTGATGATGCCGAGATTGGGAACGGCATTGCCCGAAAGCGCAGTCTTTTCCTGCGGGCTGCAGACGGCGAAGCCGTGGGCAAGGTTGCCGCACGAGAGCACCGAACGGTTGGCGGCCTTGCCGGCTGCGTCGGAGATACGGCCGAGATAGGCCTCGCGGCTGGCGCGCGAGCGCTCCCTCATCCGGTCCGTGATGGCTTGGATGTCGCTTCTGGCTGTCATCGGATTGATCCTTTCGTGGGCCGCCCTGTGCCGGCGGCATGCACCTGGCCCTTGTCGCGGTCAGGGGGCCCAGAACACGTTGACCGGGCGCGGCGATGCCTCGATCACCGCCCGGATCGGTTTTCTGTCGTCGCCCTGAATGGCCGCCTGCATGGCCGCTTCGAAGACCGCGCGCTTTTCGGCGCCCTCGATGTGCAGGGCGAGAAAGCCTGCGCCGGTCAGCCGGGGCATGGACAATGTCAGGCGCGGCTCGCCCGCACTGGCTGCTTCGACCGGCAGCACGATGCGCGCATTGTGCGGGTCGAGCAGGTCGTCAAGCGTGTCGGCGTCGGGGAAGAACGACGCGGTGTGGCCGTCCGTTCCCATGCCGAGAACGGCCGCGTCAAGCGGCCATGGCAGCCGGCCGAGCTCCGCTTCGGCGGCAATTGCCGCATCGGCCGCACTGTCTGCCGCATGATAAAGCGGCGCGAAGCGGGCGGCGGAGGCCGCATTCCGCAGGAGCGTATCGGCCACCAGCGCCGCATTGGAGCGCGACGAGGAGGGCGGCACGAAGCGCTCGTCTACCAGCGTCACCGTCACATTGTCCCATGCGATCGGGCGGCTGGAAAGCGATGCGAAAAAGCGCCCCGGCGTGGTGCCTCCGGAGACGGCGAGAAAGCCAGCCCCCCGGCGTTCGATGGCTGCGCTAAGTGTTTGCGCCACCCGATCGGCCAGAGTTTCGGCCAGTGCCTCGCGGTCCGAAAAGGCGGTCCAGTCGTAGCCCTGTGTCGCCGCTTGTGCTATCTCCTGCGCCGTCATCGTCAGGTGCTTTCATGCCAGGTGCGCCCATCGCGCTCGATCAGCGCGATGGAGGCGGACGGACCCCAGGTGCCGGCGGTGTAGCCCTGCACCTCCTGCCGCGAGCCTTCCCATGCCTGCTGGATCGGATCGATCCAGCTCCACGCCGCCTCGACCTCGTCGCGGCGCATGAACAGGGTCTGGTTGCCGCGCACAACATCCATGATGAGGCGCTCATAGGCGTCCGGGGCGCGGCCCTTGAAGGATTGGGCGAAGCTCATGTCGAGGGGAATCTGGCGCAGACGCATGCCGCCCGGACCCGGGTCCTTGATCATGATGAACTGCTTGACGCCCTCGTCCGGCTGCAGGCGGATGACGAGCTGGTTTGCGAAGATCGGTCCCGCCCCTTCTCCGAAGATGGAATGCGGGATCGGCTTGAACTCGATGACGATCTCGGAGACGCGGGTGGCCAGCCGCTTGCCGGTTCGGAGATAGAAGGGCACGCCCGCCCAGCGCCAGTTCTCGATCTCGGCACGGATGGCAACGAAGGTTTCGGTGCCGCTCTCGCTGCCCAGCTCCTCGACATAGCCTTTCACCGGGCCGCCGGCGGAAGCTCCGGCGCGGTACTGTCCGCGCACCGTGTGCCTTGGGGCCTCGTTGCCGTTGATGCGCTTCAGCGCGCGCAGCACTTTCAGCTTCTCGTCGCGCACGGCATTGGCCTCCATCGAGGCGGGCGCCTCCATGGCGACAAGGCAGAGCAACTGCAGCAGATGGTTCTGCACCATGTCGCGCAGCGCGCCCGCCTTGTCGTAATAGGTGACCCGGTCCTCAAGCCCCACCGTCTCGGCCACGGTGATCTGCACATGGTCGATATGGGCCGAGTTCCACAGGGGCTCGTAGAGCGCATTGGCGAAGCGCAGCGCCATCAGGTTCTGGACCGTCTCCTTGCCGAGATAGTGGTCGATGCGGAAGATCTGGCTTTCGCGGAAGTTCTCGCCGACGAGGTCGTTGAGCTCCCGCGCCGAATCGAGGTCGCGTCCGAGCGGCTTTTCCAGCACGATGCGCGAGGCGGGAGTGATGAGGTCGTGTGATTTCAGGTTGCGCGAGATGTCGCCGAACAGGGACGGCGCCACCGCAAGATAGAAGGCGCGGATGGTCTTGCTGTCCCCGATCGCAGTCTTCAGGTCGTCGAAGCCGTCGCCGCTGACCGCATCAGCCGCCACATAGGAGAGGCGGGCAAGAAACTCGTCCAACTCCGCCTTGTCGATATATTCGGGCGCGACATGCTCTTCAATGGCCTTGCGGGCGAAGGTGCGGAACTCGTCGTCGCTCATCTTTGTGCGCGAGGTGCCGATGATCCGCGTCGGCTCGGAAAACTGGTGGTCGCGCTGCCGGTGATAGAGCGAGGGCAGCAGCTTGCGCTCCGACAGGTCGCCGGTGCCGCCGAAGATGATGAAATCGAAGGGATCGACGGGGATGATCTGACTTGTCATGACGTATCCGTTCTGTCTCGCGTCGGGCGATGACGCTGATATAATCTAATCGATTTAATTTGGCCAGTGCCATGGCGTCGCATTGCTGCGATTGTTACGAATCCCACTGAGCGGATTCGATGATAGCGGATGCCGGCGCGATCCGGTCATCCCGTTATTCCAGGGTGCGGCAAGGCCGGAACCAGAGAGAACGCGCGACATGGCGCCATTGGCAGCGTGCAGCAGTCGATGAATAATCGTCAGGCAGAATGAAAGAACAGGACATGAGATTGAAGGACAAGGTCGCGGTGGTGACCGGGGCAGCAGCAGGATTTGGCGAGGGCATCGCCCGGCGGTTTGCGCAAGAGGGCGCGAAAGTCGTTGTCGCCGATCTCAATGCGCGCGGCGCGGCGGAACTGGCCGATGACATCGGGAACGACGCGATCGCCGTCACCACCGACGTTTCCAAGCGCGCCGATGTCGAGCAGATGATCTATGCTGCCAAGAACGCCTTCGGCCGGGTCGACATCGTCGTCAACAATGCCGGCTTCACCCATCGCAACGGCGATCTTCTGAATGTCGACGAGCCGACCTTCGATCTGATCACGGCGGTCAACATGAAGGCGATTTACTACAGCACGCTGGCGGTGGTGCCGACCATGCAGCGGCAGGGTGGCGGCGTCATCCTCACCACGGCATCGACGGCCGGCCTGCGGCCGCGTCCGGGACTGACATGGTACAACGCTTCCAAGGGCTGGGCGATCACTGCCACCAAGTCGATGGCGGTGGAGCTTGCGCCGCATAATATCCGCGTCAACTGCCTGTGCCCGGTGGCGGGTGACACGGCGATGCTGGAGCGCTTCATGGGCTCCGACACACCGGAGCTGCGCGAGAAGTTTCGTGCTTCGGTGCCGCTGGGACGGTTGTCGACGCCGCTCGATGTCGCCAATGCCGCGCTGTGGCTCGCTTCCGACGAGGCGGCCTTGATTACCGGCGTGGCGCTGGAGGTCGATGGCGGCCGCTGCGTCTGAAACATCTCAGCCCGGACACCAAAAGGCATTTGAATGGATGCCGGTCGCCCTGCTCAGTCGCGGTCCAGAAAGTCCTTGTAGATGAAGCCGCGCTGATCCTTATGGATGATCTCGCACCATGAATCGCAGGAGATCACCTTGACCTCGGTTCCCCCGGGAATGGTGCCGATGGCATCGCCGCCGGGGCCGGCGCGGAAGGTGACGCCGCGGATGATGCGGCCATTGCCGGCAGCCGTTTTCTGAGCGGCGGCCTTCTGAGCCGGCGGGCTCGGCCGGGCTGCCGGAATAGCGGCTGTCTGCGTGCCGGCGCTCTCCGATTCGGGGGGCGTGGCCGGGTCCTGGCCGGCATCGGGGACGATGATGGCAGCGGCGGCCTGCTGGTCGATCTCGGGAACCTTCGGCTCCGGCATCAGGGCCAGCGGCTGGATTTCGGGCTCGGGGGCCGTGTCGGCCACCGCAACGGGGGCCAGCGGGGCAGGATCCGGCGCTGCAGGGTTCTGCGCGGCCACGGGCGCTGCTTCCGCTGCTATTTCCTGCGGCGCGGCCCGGGCCAGAACCGGCTTTTCGGCGCGGGGCAGCGTGAACCAGAAAGCAGTGACGGCAATGGCGATGAAGACAAGGCTGCCGATCCCGGCAATGACGAGATGCGAATGCTCCTTGATCTGGTGCCAGCCGGATGGCGGTGCACTATACCCATACTGAACCGAACGCTGCCGTCTCGGTTTGCCGAAAACCGGTAGACCTCTCACTTCGCAGACTCCAAAGAACCGGCCGTCCGCACAAGAGCCCCGTCCTCCTGTGCAGCGGTCCTGGATGTACCTGAATGTCGCCGCGCTTTGGCTGCAACAGATCACGTACGGGCCTCATGTTAAAGTAAATTGTGGCATCACTGCGCATGAACCATGCCAATTACAGCCATAATCGTAGCAAAACTTGTGGCCGTGGCGTTTTCATAGGAAAAGCGCAGAGTTCCAGATCGATCGGATGTCGAATCGTGCGTTTCCGGCTTGCCGCAGTTGTCGTCGTTTTTCTTGCCGCCTTGCTCCCGGCTGCAAAGGCGCAGGACCCTGTCATTCCGCAATTGTGGGATGCAAAGGAACGGCTGCCGAAGCCGGATCTGTCCGCATTGCCGCGGCTGCGGTTTCTGACCACGACGGATTTTCCGCCGTTCAATTTTCTCGATGGTCAGGGCCGGCTGTCGGGTTTTCATGTCGATCTTGCCCGCGCCATCTGCGCCCGTCTGGAGCTTGCCGACAAATGCCAGATACAGGCTGTTCCGTGGGACGAATTGCAGGGCGCGCTGGAACTGGGCGAGGGCGAGGCCATCATCGCAGGGCTGGCCGCGACAGCGGAAACACGAGCCGCCTACGCCTTCTCGCGCCCCTATCTGCAGTTTCCTGCGCGGTTTGCGGTGCAGAAGTCGCGGGCTCCGTCGGAGCCTGTGCAGGACAGTCTCAGGGGCAGGCCGGTCGGCGTTGTGGCGGGCTCCGCGCATGAGCGCATGCTGCGCGATTATTTTGGAGCGGTCACGGTCGTTGCCCTGCCGGATGAGGATGCCCTGCAGGCTGAACTGAAGGCCGGGCGCATCGATGCCGCCTTTGGCGACGGCATGCGCCTGTCGTTCTGGCTGGGCGATGCGGCTTCGGAAAAATGCTGCCGCTTTGCCGGTGGCCCGCTGATCTCGCCCGAATATCTCGGCACGGGGCTGGCGATTGCCACCCGCGCCGGCGATGCGCTGCTGCCTGCGGCTCTGGATTACGCATTGCAGGACATTGCGGCGAAAGGCACTTTTGCCGAACTCTACCTGCGCTATTTCCCGGTCGGCTTCTACTGAGGTCCGTAAGCCTTTTCTAGGTAAGCAAAAGCTTACTTTTTATTCGAAGACGATGGCGGGGCCGCCGGAGCCGGCGTTCTTTTCCTCCTGCAGGCGCTGCCAGACCTTTGCGGCGATGTCACGGTAGATGCGTGCTTCCGGCCCGTCCGGCCGGCTGACGGTGACAGGCTTTCCGGCGTCCGAGCTTTCGCGGATGCCCATTTCGAGCGGCACCTCGCCGAGGAAGGCGACACCAAGCCGCTCCGCTTCGCGCCGCGCGCCGCCATGGCCGAAAATATCGTAGCGCTTGCCGGTATCGGGCGCGATGAAATAGCTCATGTTCTCGACGATGCCGAGCAGCGGCACGTCCACTTTCCGGAACATGTTGAGGCCCTTGCGGGCGTCGATCAGGGCAAGGTCCTGCGGCGTCGAGACGATGACGGCGCCGGCCAGCGGCACCTGCTGGGCCATGGTGAGCTGGGCGTCGCCGGTGCCGGGGGGCATGTCCACCACCAGCACGTCGAGCTGGCCCCATTCCACCTCGCGCAGCATCTGGGTCAGCGCCGAGACGACCATCGGCCCGCGCCAGATCATCGGCGTTTCCTCGTCGACGAGGAAACCCATCGACATGACCTTGAGGCAGTAATTCTGCATTGGCTTCAGGATCTTGCCGTCGGCGCTCTCGGGGCGACCGTGGATTCCCAGCAGTTTGGGCATGGACGGGCCATAGATGTCGGCATCGAGCACGCCGACCTTCAGCCCGTTGGCGGCAAGGCCGAGCGCGAGGTTCACCGACGTGGTCGATTTGCCGACCCCGCCCTTGCCTGAGGCGACGGCGACGATGGCCTCGATGCCGGGAACGCCGCGCTTGCCCGGGCTGCGTGACGGCGGCGCCGGCTGCGGCGCGCGCGCTGAAGAAGGTGTCGGGCGAGGTTGTAGCGTCGGACGTGCAGGCGGCGCGGCTTCCATGCCGCCGCCCTTCTTCTCCGCCGTCAGCGTCACCACGGCGCCGTTGACGCCGGGAATGGCCTTCACCACGCGCTCAGCCGCGGCCCGCAGCGGTTCCATGTGGTCCGCACGTTCGGCCGGAACGGTGATGGAGAAAAACACCTTGCCGTCGGCGATGAAAATCTCCGACAGCATGCTGAGATCGACGATGTTGCCGGAAAAATCCGGCCCGCTCACGCTTCTCAGCCGCTCGGTGACAACTTCCTTGGTGACGGACATTGCTTGTACCTCATGCCTGGGGCCTGTTGCCGCCAGATCGCCGTGCGTCCGTTCGGACGCACAAAGGACGATCTGAATTATTGATGGAGCATCGGTATAGCCGAAAACCGGATTCCACTTTTCGGTCCGATGCTCTAGCCAGTGATGAGATACTGCATAAGCCGGCTCGCTCCAAGCGCTGCCGGCTGCGTCATCCTGCCAGCTGTATCAGATAGTAGGTGACGGCCGAAATGATGGCGGTTGCCGGAAGCGTGACCACCCAGGCAATCACGATGTTGCCGGCAATGCCCCAGCGCACCGCCGAAACGCGGCGCGCCGCACCCACGCCGATGATGGCGCCGGTGATGGTGTGGGTGGTCGAAACCGGAATGCCGAGCCAGGTGGCGCCGAACAGGGTGATCGCCCCGCCGGTCTCGGCGCAGAACCCCTGCATCGGGTTCAGCCGGGTGATCTTGGAGCCCATCGTGTGCACGATGCGCCAGCCGCCGAACAGCGTGCCCAGCGCCAGAACCGCCTGGCAACTCAGCACCACCCACAGCGGCACGTAGAAGGTGTCGCCCAGCATGCCCTGCGAGTAGAGCAGTACGGCGATGATGCCCATCGTCTTCTGCGCGTCGTTGCCGCCATGGCCGAGTGAGTAGAGCGAGGCGGATATGAATTGCAGCACGCGGAACGAGCGGTCGACCGCGAACGGGGTCTGGCGCACGAACAGCCATGACACGATCAGGATCAGCACAAGAGCGAGCACGAAGCCGGTGAGCGGCGACAGCACGATGGCGGACGTGGTCTTCAGAACACCCGTCCACACCACGGCGCCGGTTCCGGCCTTGGCGATGCCCGCCCCCAGCAGGCCGCCGATCAGCGCATGCGAACTGCTCGAGGGAATGCCGGCCAGCCATGTGATGATGTTCCAGGCAATCGCCCCCGCAAGGGCCGCGAAGATCACGCCGGGCGTCACGATGTCGGCATCGACGATGCCGGTGCCCAGCGTCTCGGCCACATGCAGGCCGAAGAACAGGAAGGCGATGAAGTTGAAGAAGGCGGCCCACATCACCGCATATTGCGGCCGCAGCACCCGCGTGGAGACGATGGTCGCGATGGAGTTCGCGGCATCGTGCAGCCCGTTGAGGAAATCGAAGAACAGGGCGACGCCGATCAGGCCGATCAGCAGCGGAAGGGCGATTGTGGCATCCATGTCGGATCAGACGTTTTCGACAACGATGCCGGAAATCTCGCTCGCCACGTCCTCGAAGCGGTCCACGACCTTTTCAAGCTGGTTGTAGAGTTCCGAGCCGACGAAATAAGCCAGTGCGTCCCCCTTCGCGTGGCGGCGGTAGAGGTCGCGCAATCCGCGCTCGTACAGATCGTCTGAGCGCTCTTCCACCTTCACCACTTCCTCGGCGATCTCGCTGAGGCGATGCACGTTCTGGCCGACCTTGTTGAGCAGGGGAACGGCTTCCGCGACGAGCCTGGCGGCTTCGACAACGGCGACGCCCATTTCCTGCATCAGCGGATCGAACTCGGTCTGCTCGAAGCGGCGTACGGTCTTGACCGTCTTGTGCATCATGTCGATGGCGTCATCCATCGACTGGATCAGATCCTGAATATCGCTGCGGTCGAAAGGTGTGATGAAGGAGCGGCGCACGGCCAGCATCACCTCGGCAGTGATCAGGTCGGCCTCTTTCTCCAGACGCACGATCTCGTCGGCATTCCTGTCGACATCTTTTCCGGCAAGCAGTTGCTGCAGGGCTTCGGCGGCCCCGACAACGGCATGGGAATGACGTTCAAAGAGATCGAAGAACTTGTCCTCGCGCGGAAGCATTTTCCGGAACCAGCCAAGCATGTCGGATCTTTCGTCGGTTATCGATGTTTCCCCTTAACGCCGGTTTGCCGGAACGCAAACACATAGTCGGCTGAAAAATGTGGAAGTTCGGCTCAAATTTCGTCTTTTGCCGGGTGACTTGCGAAGCCGGGCAATTTCACAGACCCTAGAGGCACAGATCGCCAGTCAGGCTCCGGGTTCGCATGATCGACAAGCTGGAATTCTTCATCGCCCTTGCCCGTGAGGAGCATTTCGGCCGCGCGGCTGAAATCTGCGGCGTCACACAGCCGACCCTGTCGGCGGCGATCAAGCAGCTTGAGGACCAGCTCGGCGTCATGCTGGTCAAGCGCGGTTCGCGCTTCCAGGGGCTGACGGCGGAGGGCGATCAGGTGTTGGTGTGGGCCCGCCGCATCGTTGGCGACGCACACGCCATGCGCGAGGAGATGCGCGCGGCACGGCACGGCCTGTCGGGGCGCATCCGCATAGCCGCCATCCCGACCGCGCTGGCGATGATGCCGCGCCTGACGACGCCGTTCCGCGAAAAGCATCCGGGCGTGACGTTCTCGATCATGTCGCGCACGTCGATCGAAATCCTGTCGCTGCTCGGCAATTTCGAGATCGACGCCGGCATCACCTATCTCGACAACGAGCCGCTTGGCCGCGTGACCAGCGTGCCGCTTTATCATGAGCGCTATCAGCTCATCACCTCGGCCGGCAATCCGCTGGCCGAGCGGGAGAAGGTGACGTGGAAGGAAATTAGCCGGTTGCCGCTCTGTCTGCTGACGCCCGATATGCAGAACCGCCGCATCATCGACCAGCATCTGGCCGAGGCCGGGGTGCAGATGCGGCCCACGCTGGAATCGAATTCCATGATCGTGCTGTTCTCGCATATCCGCACCGGCAAGTGGTCGTCGATCATGCCGCTCACCCTCACCGAAACCCTTGGCTTCGCCGAGCCGATCCGGGCGATTCCCATCGTGGAACCGGATGCCAGCCACATTGTCGGTCTCGTCGTGGGGCCACGCCTGCCGCACACGCCTCTGGTTTCGGGCTTGCTGGACGAGGCGAGGGCGCTGGCCCGGTTTTTTCAGCGCGAAAGATAGCCTAGTATTTCCTTGTAGTTATGTTATTTCACTGACTGTTGATAGGAAACTTCTATCACTCGACGGAAAGTGACTATTGATCAGAGCGTTATTCTCTGATTGCATAACGGTCTGGCGAGGAGATATCGCTGTTGTTCAGGGAGGGCGCTGCATGGTCATGCAGAGCGCAGGTACCGGGATCGAGGCGCAGGTTGCGTCGATCGTCGATGGCATGAGATACATGGAGGGGCCGCTTCTGCCCATCCTGCACGAGGTGCAGGAGGAGTTCGGCTATGTGCCGCAGGAAGCCCTTCCGGTTATCGCCAAAGCCCTCAACCTGTCGCGCGCCGAGGTTTATGGCGTCGTTTCCTTCTATCACGATTACCGCAAGGAGCCGGCCGGCCGCCATGTGCTGAAGGTCTGCCAGGCCGAATCCTGCCAGTCGATGGGCTCTGACGAGGTCGCCGCGCGTTTCAAACAGGCGCTCGGCATCGGCTTTCACCAGACCACCCCCGATGGGCGGGTGACGCTGGAGCCGGTCTATTGCCTCGGCATGTGCGCCTGCTCACCCGCCGCCATGCTCGACGGCGAGGTCATCGGCCGCATCGATGCCGCGCGCGTCGACGAGATCATCGCGGAGGTGCGCCGGTGAAGCCAGTCATCTACATTCCCGGCGATTCAGGCGCGCTGGCACTCGGAGCCGACAAGGTCGCGGCAGCCATTTCCGCCGAGCTGAAGGAGCGCGGCATCGAGGCGAAGATCGTGCGCAACGGTTCGCGGGGCGCTTATTTTCTGGAGCCCATGGTCGAGGTCGGGACCGATGCGGGCCGTGTCGCTTACGGTCCGGTGCGTCCGTCTCAGGTAAAGAGCCTGTTCGATGCCGGTTTCCTGACCGGCGGCGCACATGAGCTGGCGCTGGGCGACCCGGAAAAAATCCCGTTCTTCGCGCGCCAGACGCGGCTGACCTTCGCCCGCTGCGGCATCATCGATCCGTTCTCGCTGGAGGACTATGAGCGCCATGGCGGGCTAGCCGGCCTGCGCAAGGCTGCCGCGATGGCTCCGCTCGAGATCGTGACCGAGGTGACGGAATCGGGCCTGCGCGGGCGCGGCGGCGCCGGCTTCCCCACCGGCATCAAGTGGAAAACGGTGCTCGATACGGATGATGTGCGCAAATACATCGTCTGCAATGCCGACGAAGGCGATTCCGGCACCTTTGCCGATCGCATGATCATGGAGGGCGACCCCTTCGTGCTGATCGAGGGCATGGCGATCGCCGGCCTTGCCACCGGCGCGACCAAAGGCTTCCTCTACACCCGTTCCGAATATCCGCATGCCATAGCCGCCATGCGCCGGGCCGTGGAAATCGCGCGGCGCGCGAAAATCCTGGGGCCGGATGTGATGGGCTCGGGCCGCGCCTTCGACATGGAAGTGCGCGAGGGCGCCGGCGCCTATGTCTGCGGCGAGGAAACGGCGCTGCTCGACAGTCTCGAGGGCAAGCGCGGCATGGTGCGCGCCAAGCCGCCGCTGCCGGCCCACAAGGGCCTGTTCGGCAAGCCGACGGTGATCAACAACGTCATAAGTCTCGCCTCCGTGCCGATCATCCTCGACAAGGGCGCCGCCTATTATAAGGACTTCGGCATGGGCCGCTCGCGCGGCACCATCCCGATCCAGATCGCCGGCAACATCCGTTATCCCGGCCTGTTCGAAACCGCCTTCGGCCTGACGCTCGGCGAGATCGTCGACGACATCGGCGGCGGCACCGCAACCGGCCGCCCGGTCAAGGCCGTGCAGGTGGGCGGACCGCTCGGCGCCTATTTTCCGCGCGATCTGTTCGATACACCGTTCGACTACGAGGCTTTCGCGGCGAAGGACGGGCTGATCGGCCATGCCGGCATCACGGTCTTCGACGACAGTGCCGATATGCTGAAGCAGGCGCGCTTCGCCATGGAGTTCTGCGCGATCGAGAGCTGCGGCAAGTGCACGCCCTGCCGGATCGGTTCCACGCGCGGTGTCGAGGTGCTGGACAAGCTGGCCGCCGGCATTGCGCCGGACACCCAGATCGAGCTCGTCACCGACCTGTGCAACACCATGAAGTTCGGCTCGCTCTGCGCGCTCGGTGGTTTCACGCCCTATCCGGTGATGAGTGCGCTGACCCACTTCCCTGAAGATTTCAGGCCGGCGCCGATGCGGGAGGCCGCTGAATGACGACGCAGGATAAGGTCAGGGGTCCGGCTTCCTACTTTCCGTCGATCGAGCAGAAGTACGGAAAGCCGATCTCACACTGGAAAGACCTTATCGAAAGCCAGACCGGCAAGAAGCACATGGAGCTTGTCGCATGGCTGAAGGAAACGCATGGCCTCGGCCATGGCCACGCCAACGCGCTGGTCGCTGATACGCTCGCGGCACGCAAAGGCAAAGACTGAACCGGCGCCGGAAGAGCGCTGCTTTCAAGGGGAGTCTCGACATGGGTCTCGTTCACGAAACCGACTACGGCACACCTGAATCGCGGGCCGAAAAGCAGGTCACGCTGATTGTCGACGGCAAGCCGGTCACGGTTCCGGAAGGAACCTCGATCATGCGCGCCTCGATGGAGGCGGGGGTCGAGATTCCGAAGCTGTGCGCCACCGACATGCTGGACTCCTTCGGCTCCTGCCGCATCTGCCTGGTGGAGATCGAGGGCCGCAACGGAACGCCCGCTTCCTGCACCACGCCGGTGGGCGAAGGCATGGTCGTCCACACCCGTTCCGACCGGCTCGATGCCATCCGCAAGGGTGTGATGGAGCTTTACGTTTCCGATCATCCCAGTGGCTGGAATGAACAGCGCGGCACCGGCCAGAGCGAGTTCGACAAGGTGGCGGCCACCGTCGGGCTTGAACAGAATCGCTACGGTCTGGACGGGCGCAACCACGTCGCGCCCGGCAATGGCTCGCTCAACATCGACTATCTGGTCCGCGACGAAACCAACCCCTATTTCACCTATGACCCTTCCCAATGCATCGTCTGCTCGCGCTGCGTGCGGGCCTGCGAGGACGTGCAGGGCACCTTCGCGCTGACCATCGATGGCCGGGGCTTCGATTCCCGCATCACCCCCGGCATGCACGAGGACTTCGTGGAGTCCGAATGCGTGTCCTGCGGCGCCTGCGTGCAGGCCTGCCCCACCGATGCACTGCGCGAAAAAACCGTTCTCGAACACGGCATGCCCGAGCGCTCCGTGGTCACCACCTGTGCCTATTGCGGTGTCGGCTGTTCGTTCAAGGCAGAGGTCAAGGGCGATGAGGTGCTGCGCATGGTCCCCTACAAGGGCGGCGAGGCCAATCATGGCCACAGCTGCGTCAAGGGCCGCTTCGCCTATGGCTATGCCACGCACAGGGACCGCATTCTGAAGCCGATGATCCGCGAGCGGATTTCCGATCCGTGGCGCGAGGTGAGCTGGGAGGAGGCAATCAGCCACGCGGCGAGCGAGTTCCGCCGCATCCAGTACCAGTACGGCCGCGCCTCCATCGGCGGCATCACTTCCTCGCGCTGCACGAACGAAGAAACCTATCTCGTCCAGAAGCTGGTGCGTCAGGGCTTCGGCAACAACAATGTCGACACCTGCGCCCGCGTCTGCCATTCGCCGACCGGCTATGGCCTCGGTCAGGCCTACGGCACCTCGGCCGGAACGCAGGATTTCGATTCGGTCGAGGAAAGCGATGTCATCGTCGTCATCGGCGCCAATCCGACCGATGCGCATCCCGTGTTTGGCTCGCGCATGAAGAAGCGCATCCGCGAGGGCGCGCGGCTGATCGTCATCGATCCGCGCCGCACCGATCTCGTCAAGAGCCCGCATATCATGGCGGATTACCATCTGGCCCTGCGGCCCGGCACCAATGTCGCCATGCTCACCGCGATTGCCCATGTCATCGTCACCGAAGGTCTGGTGAACGAGCAGTTCGTACGCGAGCGCTGCGAATGGGATGCTTTTCAGGACTGGGCCGAATTCGTCGCCGACGAAGCCAACAGCCCTGAAGCAATTGCCGACTATATCGGTGTGTCTGCCGAAGACATCCGTGGGGCCGCGCGCCTCTACGCCACCGGCGGCAACGGCGCGATCTATTACGGCCTCGGCGTGACCGAGCACAGCCAGGGCTCGACCTCGGTGATGGCCATCGCCAATCTCGCCATGGCGACCGGCAATATCGGCCGCCGCGGCGTCGGCGTGAACCCGCTGCGCGGTCAGAACAATGTGCAGGGCTCCTGCGACATGGGTTCGTTCCCGCACGAATTGCCGGGCTATCGCCACATCTCCGGCGATGCCACCCGCGCCATCTTCGAGGAGCTGTGGGGCGTCAAGCTCGACAACGAACCGGGCCTGCGCATTCCCAACATGCTGGATGCCGCCGTCGACGGCACCTTCAAGGGCATCTATGTGCAGGGTGAGGACATTCTCCAGTCCGATCCCGACACGCACCACGTCGCCGCAGGCCTCGCGGCCATGGAATGCGTGGTGGTTCAGGACCTGTTCCTGAACGAGACCGCCAACTATGCCCATGTGTTCCTGCCGGGTTCGACCTTCATGGAGAAGGACGGCACCTTCACCAATGCCGAACGCCGCATCAACCGCGTGCGCAAGGTGATGGAACCGAAGGCTCGCTATGCGGACTGGGAGGCGACGCAGGAACTGGCGCGCGCCCTCGGCTTCGACTGGAACTACACCCACCCTTCGCAGATCATGGATGAAATCGCGGCCACGACGCCGAGCTTTGCCAATGTGTCCTACGAGTTGCTGGAGAAGATGGGCTCGGTGCAGTGGCCCTGCAACGACAGCGCGCCTGAAGGCACGCCGATCATGCACCTCGACGGCTTCGTGCGCGGCAAGGGCAGGTTCATCCGCACCGAATATGTGGCGACCGACGAGAAGACGGGACCGCGCTTCCCGCTGCTGCTCACCACCGGCCGCATTCTGTCGCAATATAATGTCGGCGCGCAGACGCGGCGCACGGACAATGTCGTGTGGCATGACGAGGACCGGCTGGAAATCCATCCTCACGATGCCGAGCATCGCGGCATCCGCAACGGCGACTGGGTGCGCGTGGCAAGCCGCGCCGGCGAGACGACGCTGCGGGCGCTGATCACGGACCGGGTCTCACCGGGCGTGGTCTACACCACATTCCACCATCCGCTGACACAGGCCAATGTCGTCACCACCGACTATTCGGACTGGGCGACCAACTGTCCCGAATACAAGGTCACTGCCGTGCAGATCATGCCGTCCAACGGTCCGAGCGACTGGCAGGTCGAGTATGAGGAGCAGGCCCGCCGCAGCCGGCGTATCGCGCCGCTGGCGGCTGCCGAGTGAAAAAGCGGGTGAACAGGTGTGGCGGGGCAGGGAAGACGCAGGACGGTGCATGATGCTATGGTTGCGCCATGACACGTTCTGACGCTGTGCTTTCCCCCGCCTGTTCTCCCGCCACGTCCGATGGCGTTGAAGACCCGCGCCCTGTCGTCACCGCGACGCGGCGCATCACCCATCGTGGCGAGGGTATCGCCGCCGCCGACCGCATGGTGCCGGAGGAGACGCCGATCGCGCTCTCCTATGGCGGCACCACCCATGCGGTGATGATGGCTTCGCCCGCCGATTTCGAGGATTTCGCGCTCGGCTTTTCCATAACCGAAGGCATTGTCGCGGCGGCCGGCGAGATCGAGGCGGTGGAGGTTCAGGATCTGGGGGCTGGCATCGACATCCAGATCCGCCTGCGTGACAGCGCCAACAGGCGCTTCGAAGCCCGGCGTCGCCGGCTCGCCGGCCCGGTTGGCTGCGGCCTGTGCGGCATCGAATCGATCGAGGAGGCGATGCGCAGCGTGGACGAGGTGGATGCCTCGCAACTCAGGCTGACGCCGGACGACGTCACGCGCGCGGTGCGGCTTCTGTCGGGCCTGCAGCCGATGCATCGGCAAACGGGCGCCGTTCATGCGGCGGGCTTCTATCTGCCGGGCAAGGGCGTGGTCATGGCCCGCGAGGATGTGGGTCGCCACAACGCGCTGGACAAGCTGGCCGGTGCGCTGTCACGGGAAGGCATTTCCGGGCAGGGTGGTGCGGTGGTCGTGACCTCGCGCGTTTCCGTCGAAATGGTGCAGAAAACCGCTGCCATCGGCGCGCCCTTCATCATCGCCGTCTCCGCGCCGACGGCGCTCGCCATAAGAACCGCCGAAGCCGCTGGCATGACGCTGATCGCGCTGGTGCGCGGCGACGATTTCGACATCTTCACCCATCCCGATCGCGTCGTTACCGGAGGTGCCCGGCATGTCGCCTGACAAGCTCGTCTACCAGGCCAATCAAATCGCCCGGTTCTTTCACTCAAAGCCGCATGAAGAGGGGGTGGCCGGCATCGCCGAGCACATCAACAAGTTCTGGGAGCCGCGCATGCGCCGCCAGTTCTTCGAGCTCATCAGGGCCGGAGATGCGGGTTTCGACAATCTGGTCGTCGAGGCCGCCGCACATATCCGTCCGCCCCCGGCAGCCGAAAAGGTCGCTGGCTGACACCATCGGAGATTTCGGAAAAGGATCGGCCCGGATCTATTCGGCCGGAGGCAGTTCCGGAGCATCCTTCACGCCAATTTGATTCGGGGCGCTGTCCGCCATGGCGATGAGCGCATCGAGAAGGATCTGCCGCTCGTCTTCGCTGAGCGTGTGAAATTCAAACAGCGTCATGCTGCGCAGGCCCTCGATTGCCAGATAGACGACAAGCAGGGCTTGCAGATCCGGCGTTTTCGTCTTCAGCCGTTCGAAAAGCTGGCGCTTGAAGGATTTGATTGGCGTCAGGAATTCAGGATCCTGGGCGATTGCGGAGAAAATCCAGGAGGCTGAAGCTTCAGTCTCCCGACATTCCTCCATCGAAAGCCGGATATAGGCGCGCAGCAGATTTTTTTGCGAATCGGCAGCGTGAGCATCTTCCAGAGAAGCCTGAAAGTCCTGCAAATGCTGCTCCACAAGCGCCTGCATGAGTTTTGCCTTGCTCGGGAAATTGTAAAGCAGCCCGCCTTTCGATATACCCGCACGGCTGGCAACAGCGTCGAGCGAGAGATTGCCGGGGCCGGCTTCTCGCGCTACATCCGCTGCTGCAGCAAGGATTTTATCGCGTGAATTGGACTTTCTGGGTTTCATGAGCTTTCCCATACGAAGCCTGAACCCAATTGACAATACCGTCCGGACGGTACAGTAGAGATCCCCGAATTTACCCCACGCTGTCCGAAAGCCTGTTCCAGACCAGCCGACCGAGAGGGACTACCTTGATCAAGCGCTTCATCATCGCATTCATCCTGCTTGTGGTCGTCTGCGGCGGCATAGTCGGATTCAACCTGTTCCGCGACAAGGCGATTCAGGATTTCTTCGCCAACATGCCGGTCAATCCCGTGGCTGTGTCGACCTTCAAGGTCGAACCGATCACCTGGACGCCGAAGCTTGAGGCCATCGGCACGGTCGCGGCCGCGCAGGGCGTCGACCTGACCGTGGAAACGACGGGCATCGTCAAGGAAATCCTGTTCAAGGCCAATGACAAGGTCGAGCAGGGTCAGGTGCTGGTGCGGCTCGACGATGCCGTTCAGAAGGCTGACCTCGAAGCTGCGAAGACGCAGGAAGCGCTCGACAAGCAGGCGCTCGACCGCGCCGTGGCGCTGCAGAAGCGCGGCGTCGGCACCGATGCCACCCTCGATAACGCGCGCGCCGCCTGGCAGACCTCTACGTCGCAGGTTGTTAAGCTGCAGGCCGTTCTCGACCAGAAGCTGCTGAAGGCGCCTTTCTCCGGCACCATCGGCATTCCGCGCATCGAGGTAGGCCAGTATGTGGCTCCGGGCAACGCGGTGACGACGCTTCAGGACCTCGACACCATGCGCGCCGATTTCAGCGTTGCCGAGCAGCGTTTCCCCGACCTTCAGATCGGGCGTGACGTCCTGTTCGGGCTGGATGGCGATGAGATGCCCTATAAGGGCGCCATCACCGGCATAGATCCCAAGATCGATCCCGCCAGCCGTCTGGCCTCGGCCCGCGCTGGAATCTCCAATCCAGACGGCAAGCTGAGCCCCGGCCAGTTCGTGCAGGTGCGTGTGGTTCTGCCAAGCGAGGAAAACATCATCGCCGTGCCGCAGACGGCCGTTATCACCAGCCTCTATGGCGACTATGTCTATGTGGTGCGCCCTGCCGCGGAGCGGAAGGCCGGTGCTGCCGCTGCCGGAACGGAGCCTGCCAAGGAAGAGGCCGCCCCAGCTGACGCCGCCAAGCCTGCCGAACCGGCCAAGGCGGATGACAAGCAGTCTCTGGTCGCCAATCAGGTGTTCGTGACCATCGGCCGCCGCAGCGACGGCCGTGTCGAGATCATCAAGGGTATCTCCGCCGGCGATGAGGTCGTGACTGCCGGCCAGAACCGCCTCAACAATGGCTCAGCCGTCTTCATCGACAACGCGGTCGATCCGTCCAAGGGCGGACAGCCCGGGAGCAAGAGCGAATGAATTTCTCCGCACTTTTCATCAGGCGACCGGTCCTTTCCACCGTTGTCGCGCTGCTGATCCTGCTGCTTGGCTTTCAGGGCCTGTTCAACCTGTCGGTGCGTGAATATCCGAAGGTCGACGAGACGGTCATCACCGTCACCACGGTCTATGCCGGCGCCAGCCCGGATCTGATTCAGGGGTTCATCACCGCGCCCATCGCGGAAGCGGTGGCGACCACGGAAAACATCGACTACGTCAGCTCCCAGAGCATGCCGTCCTCGTCGGTGGTGACCGTGCAGATGAAGCTCGGCTCCGACCCTGACACCGCCCTGACCGAAGTGATGTCCAAGGTGCAGGAAGTGCGCAGCAAACTGCCCAGCGGCGCTAAGGACCCCACCATCGTCAAGGGTACCGGACAGCAGTTCGCGATCATGTATCTGGCGGTGCAAAGCCCGCACATGACCTCCGAGCAGGTGACGGAATATATCGACCGGGTGCTGCGCCCGCGCATGTCCACGATTGAGGGCGTTGCGCAGGTGCAGGTGCTGGGCGCGGCGAACTACTCCATGCGCGTGTGGATCGACCCGATCCGGCTCGCCGCCCATGGTCTGACCGCGGCCGAAGTGCTGGGCGCGATCAACAATTCGAACTTCCTCGCCGCGCCGGGCAAGACCGAAAACGAATATGTCGCGCAGTCGATCACCATGGAATCGACGCTGCAGACGCCCGAAACATTCGGTGCGCTGCCGCTGAAGAGCAATGGCGACGGCATCGTTCGCTTGCGCGATGTCGCGAAAATCGATCTGGCCGCGCAAAGCACCGATACGCGCGTTGTCTTCAACGGTGAGCCGGGCACCTTCATCGGTATCTTCCCGACGCCGTCGGCCAACCCGCTCGACACCGCGTCTGCCGTGGAAAAGGAACTGCCTGCCATTCAGGAAACCCTGCCGCAGGACATGAACATCACCCTGGTCTATGACGCGACCGAGCAGATCAGCGCGTCGATCAAGGAGGTTTTCAAGACCATCGGCGAAGCGGTGATCATCGTTATTCTGGTGATCCTGCTGTTCCTCGGGTCGCTGCGCTCGGTTGTGATGCCGGTCATCACCATTCCGCTGTCGCTGATCGGTGTCGGCTTCCTGCTTTTCCTTGCCGGTTATTCGATCAACCTTCTGTCGCTGCTGGCCATGGTTCTGGCCATCGGCCTCGTCGTCGACGACGCCATCGTGGTGGTGGAGAACATCCACCGTCACATGGAGGAGGGGCTCAGTCCGATGGATGCCGCGTTCGTCGGCATGCGCGAGATCACCGGCCCGGTCGTCTCCATGACGATCACGCTGGCTGCCGTGTTCGCGCCGCTCGCCTTCACCGGCGGCCTCACCGGCTCGCTGTTCCGCGAGTTCGCGCTGACACTGGCGGGGGCGGTGGTCATTTCCGGCGTGGTCGCCATCACGGTCACGCCGATGATGTCGGCGCGGCTGCTGAAGTCCGGCAGCCACAGCCGGTTCGCGGCCTTCATCGACAGAACCTTCGATCGCATCGCCAATCGCTATGAGCGCCTCGTTGCCGGTTCGCTGAACTACCGTCCGGTGACGCTGATGGTGGTCGTCGCACTGGTGTCGGTCACCGGCTTCATGTTCATGAAGACGTCGAGCGAGCTGGCGCCGGAGGAAGATGTCGGCGCGCTGTTCTCTCTGGTCACCGCACCGCGCTACGCGACCTCGGATTACACCAGCCTTTATCTTGATCAGATCTACGAGGTCACGAAGGATCTGCCCGAACTGCGGGCCGCCTTCTCGGTGGTCGGCATCGGTGGCGGCACCAACAGCGGTTTCGCCATCTGGGCGTTCAAGGACTGGGCGCAGCGCACCCGCTCGCAAAAGGACATTCAGGCGGACATTCAGGGGCGTCTGGGCAAGGTCGCCGGCGTCGAAGCGCTGGTGTTCGCGCCGCCCTCGTTGCCGGGTGCCGGTGGCGGTCTGCCGATCTCCGTCGTCATCCAGTCTACGGGCGAGGCCAGCCAGGTCTATGAGGTTGCCGAGAAGATCAGGCAGGAGGCCCAGGCCTCGGGCCGGTTCATCATCGTGCAGAACTCGCTGTCCTTCGATGCGCCGCAGGTGACGGTCACGGTCGACCGCGATCGGGCCGCGGCCATGAACATCCCCATCAGCGCCATCGGTCAGACGCTGGGTCTTCTGGTCGGCGGTGCTGAAGTGGCGCAGTTCGACCGCGACTCCAAGTCCTATGACATCATTCCGCAGGTGCCGCAGGAGTATCGCAACAACCCAGAACGTCTGGGTGACTTCTACGTCCGCGCGACGACCGGGGAGATGGTGCCGCTTTCGGCGGTGATCACCATCAAGACCAACTCGTCGCCCGCCTCGATCGACCAGTTCAACCAGCTGAACTCGGCAACGATCTCGGCGCTGCCGGTTCCGGGGGTCACCACAGGCACGGGTGTGGAGACCATCGAGCAGATCACGCGCGCGGCACTTCCGGACGGCTTCTTCGTCGATTACTCCGGTCAGACGCGTCTGGAGAAGGAGCAGGGCAACACCATCATGATCGCTTTCGCGGCTGCGGTGGTGGTCATCTATCTGGTGCTGGCCGCACAGTTCGAAAGCTTCCGCGATCCGCTCATCATCATGATGTCGGTGCCGCTTTCGATCTTCGGGGCAATCGTGCCGCTCAATCTGGGGCTTGGAACGCTCAACATCTACACGCAGGTAGGCCTGATCACGCTGATAGGCCTGATCACCAAACATGGTATTCTGCTTGTGGAGTTCGCGAACCAGCTTCGCGGCGAGCAGGGTCTGTCGCGGCGCGAGGGCATCATCGCTTCCGCCAAGGTGCGCCTGCGCCCGATCCTGATGACCACGGCAGCCATGGCGCTTGGCGTCGTGCCGCTGATCATGGCGCAGGGAGCGGGTGCCGCTGCCCGTCACTCGATGGGTCTGGTGATCTTCTCCGGTGTTCTCATCGGCACCATGTTCACCCTGTTCGTGGTCCCGATGTTCTACACCTTCCTTGCCAGCAAGGATCAGGGCGATGCCTATGACCGCGAGCCGGCCATGGTGCCGGGCACGCCGGAGGCAAAGCCTACGGCCGGTCACTAAGGCAACAGCCTTGCCGGCGGCCGCTGGCGTGTAGAGGTCAGAAAAAGCCCAGTAAGCCCGGCAGTCCGCCGGGCTTACTGCTTTTCGGCGAGCGGCATGGCAGGGTGCGACGCGGTGACGTTGCGACAGAAAAGATTGGCATATATGACGCCCCGGTCCTATGCTGCCTGCCGCCAGTCAGGACGCGTCATCGCTGTAGCCTAGTAGCCAAGGAAATTCGAATGCCTCCCTATCGTTCACGTACGACCACCCACGGCCGCAATATGGCGGGAGCCCGCGGGCTATGGCGTGCTACCGGCATGAAGGATTCGGATTTCGGCAAGCCCATTATTGCGGTGGTGAACTCCTTCACCCAGTTCGTTCCGGGCCATGTGCACCTGAAGGATCTTGGCCAGCTTGTCGCGCGCGAAATCGAGCGCGCCGGCGGCGTTGCCAAGGAGTTCAACACTATCGCCGTGGATGACGGCATCGCCATGGGCCATGACGGCATGCTCTATTCGCTGCCGTCGCGCGAGATCATCGCCGACTCGGTCGAATACATGGTCAACGCCCACTGCGCTGACGCCATGGTCTGCATTTCCAACTGCGACAAGATCACGCCCGGCATGCTGAATGCCGCGATGCGCCTCAACATTCCTTCCGTGTTCGTTTCAGGCGGACCGATGGAGGCCGGCAAGGTGGTGCTGAAGGGCAAGACACACGCCCTCGATCTGGTCGACGCTATGGTTGCAGCCGCCGATGACAACATGTCCGACGACGACGTCAGGGCGATCGAGCGTTCGGCCTGCCCGACCTGCGGCTCGTGCTCGGGTATGTTCACGGCGAATTCCATGAACTGCTTGACCGAGGCACTCGGCCTGTCGCTGCCGGGCAACGGCTCGACGCTGGCCACCCATGCCGACCGCAAGCGCCTTTTCGTCGAGGCGGGGCATCTGGTGGTCGATATCGCCCGCCGCTACTACGAGCAGGACGATACCAGCGTGTTGCCGCGCTCGGTGGCCAACAAGAAGGCGTTCGAGAACGCCATGTCGCTCGACATCGCCATGGGCGGTTCCACCAACACCGTTCTGCACATTCTTGCCGCGGCGCATGAGGGCCGGATCGACTTCGATCTGAAAGACATCGACGCGCTGTCGCGCCGGGTGCCGTGCCTGTCCAAGGTTGCCCCTGCCAAGGCCGACGTCCACATGGAAGACGTGCACCGCGCCGGCGGCATCATGCGCATTCTCGGCGAGCTTGATCGCGGTGGCCTCATCCACCGCGACACGCCGACAGTGCATGCCGAGACGCTGGGCGACGCCATCGACCGCTGGGACATCACCCGCACCACCAGCGAGAATGTACGCACGTTCTTTCGCGCTGCCCCCGGCGGTATCCCGACCCAGACCGCCTTCAGCCAGGAGGCACGCTGGGACGAACTGGACATGGACGGCGAAAAGGGTGTCATCCGCTCCGTCGAGCACCCCTTCACGAAGGATGGCGGACTTGCGGTGCTGCGCGGCAACATCGCGCTCGACGGCTGCATCGTGAAGACCGCTGGCGTCGATGAGAAGATCCTGAAATTCACCGGCCCTGCAAAAGTGTTCGAGAGCCAGGATTCGGCGGTGAAGGGCATTCTCGGCAACGAGGTCAAGGCCGGCGACGTGGTCGTCATCCGCTATGAGGGACCGAAGGGCGGACCGGGCATGCAGGAAATGCTCTATCCGACCAGCTACCTGAAGTCGAAGGGGCTGGGCGCAGCCTGTGCGCTGTTGACCGACGGGCGCTTTTCCGGTGGCACATCGGGCCTTTCCATCGGTCATGTGTCTCCGGAAGCAGCCCTTGGCGGCACCATCGGGCTGGTGCGCGAAGGCGATATCATCGCGATCGATATTCCCGGACGCAGCATCGAGTTGCTGGTGGACGAAGCCGAGCTTGCCCGGCGCCGCGCCGAGCAGGATGAAAAAGGCTGGAAGCCGGCCGAAAAGCGCAAGCGCAACGTTACCCAGGCGCTTCGGGCCTATGCCGCTTTCGCCACCAGTGCCGACAAGGGCGCTGTTCGCCACGTTCCGGAATAAAGTTTTAGCGCCCCGCTTTTTCATACAGCGGGGCGTTTTGTCTTCGTAGGCAAAGAAGATCCGCTATTTGCCACAATCGGATGGTGATATAGGAATCGTTCCCGGGCAGGGACCATTCGAGGATCTTGAGATGCTTTTGCGAACGATAACCGTCATTGGTCTCGGTCTTTTTCTTTCCGGCTGCATGACCGTCGAGCAGCAGCGCACCGCCGATGAGGAGAAGTGCCGCTCCTATGGCTTCACCCGCAAGAACGATGCCTTTGCCGAATGCCTGCAAAGGCTGGAACTCGACCGGCGGGCGGCCGCACGCGAGAACCGCTATGTGGATCCATTCCCGCGGGTGATCTACCGCCCCGTCTATGTGCCGGTGCAGCCGAAGTAAGGAAGTTCCGGCGAAAGTTCTAAGCCGCAATGTGTTCGCAATCGCGTTAAAGCGAACTCCCGGCGCTGGTGTTCTTCTGCACCAGTCGAATTTGCTCGCAAAATCGGTGCGGCGCGGATAACAGCGCATTATGGGCCTGATGGGCCTTTGCAGGGAAATGCGCCATGTCTCGGCTGTCCGGACTCGTAAACCGCAATCTGATCGTTGCCGGCATTCTTCTGATGCTGGCTGGCGACTTCATGTTTGCACTCAACGACGCCATGGGCAAATGGCTGGTTGCAAGCTTTTCCGTCGGGCAGGTGGTTTTCGTCCGCTCTGTCGGGGCCTTTATCATCCTTGGCCCGATGATCGCGCGGCAGGGGGCTGCGCGGCTGTTCAATCTCGACCGCATCGGCCTGCAGATCGCCCGTGTCGTCGCCACCGCGCTCGATACGCTTTTGTTCTACGCCGCTGTCGTTCACCTGCCTCTGGCCGATGTGATGAGCTTCTACATGGCCGGTCCGATCTATGTCGCGGCGCTGTCGCACATGTTCCTTGGCGAGAAGGTCGGATGGCGCCGCTGGCTTGCCATCACCATTGGCTTCTGCGGCGTGCTGGTCATGCTCAAGCCGTCAACGGCTGCCCTGTCGATCGAATCGCTCTATGCGCTGATCGGATCGATCTCGTTTGCCGTGGCAATCGTGCTGAGCCGTCTGCTGCGCGGCACCAGCGACACGGCGCTGGTGACCTGGCAGACCATCGGCGTCGGCCTGTGCGGCGGCATCATGGCTATCGGCGAGTGGCACCATGCAGCGCCCGTCGATTATGGCGCGATGCTCCTGCTCGGGGTGGTTTCCGGTGCTGCGCATCTGATGATTACGCGCGCTCTGAAGATGGCGCCCGCCTCGACGCTGGCGCCCCTGCACTACACGCTGCTGTTGTGGGCTGTGGTGTTCGGCATTCTCTTCTTCAATGATATTCCCGGTCCGCGTATCCTGATCGGCGCGGCCATCGTCGTGCTCGCCGGTCTGTTCATCTTCCATCGCCAGAACGTCAAGGATACCGTGCCGCCCGAAAACGTACCCAAAGGCGTCAACTGAATGTTTGAAGCAAGCCGCATCGACAGCACCGACAAACCCTCCTTCTACCGGGAGCTCGCGGCGCAGATGACGGCGCTGCTTTCGGGCGAAAGCGATGAGATCGCCAATGCGGCCAATGCGGCCGCTCTGATCTTTCAGTCCATGCCGGAGCTGAACTGGGCCGGATTCTACTTTCTGCGCTCGCCGCAGGAGCTGGTTGTTGGGCCATTTCAGGGCAAGCCGGCCTGCGTGCGCATCCCGGTAGGTCGCGGCGTGTGCGGAACGGCGGTTGCCGAGCGGCGCTCCATCCGTGTCCACGATGTCACCGAGGTCGAGAACCACATCTTCTGCGATCCTGATTCGCGCTCCGAGCTGGTGGTGCCGCTGATCCGCCACGGTGCGGTGCTTGGCGTGCTCGATCTCGACAGCCCGGTTCCCGGCCGCTTCGATGCCGATGATCAGGCCGGTGTCGAGCGTCTCGTTGCCATCTATCTTGCCGCCTGCGGCGCGGCGGAAGGGGCGCAATGATGGGCCTGAATTCACCGGACCTGCGCCAAAGCTATCGCCTGCGGCTCAACACGCTGATCCGGCTGCGCTGGCTCGCCATTTTTGGCCAGAGCGTTGCCGTGCTCATCGTCGCCTACTGGCTGGAGTTTCCGCTGCCGGTCGGCCTGTGCTTCGCGCTGATTGCCGCCTCGGCATGGATGAATCTGTGGCTGGCTTTCCGCTATCCGGCAGCACACCGGCTCACACCACTGGCCGCCATGGGGCTGCTGACATTCGATACCTTCCAGCTTGCCGGTCTGCTCTACCTGACCGGCGGGCTTACCAATCCCTTCTCGCTGCTGCTCATCGTGCCGGTGGTCATTTCAGCCACTTCCCTGCCACTCAGGCTGACCGCATTTCAGGCCGTATTGGTGATTGCCGTTGCCTCGCTGCTGGTTTTCTTCCACCGGCCGCTGCCGTGGACCGAAGGCACGGAACTGATGATGCCGTTCGTCTATGTCGCCGGCATGTGGATGGCTGTGCTGTCGGCGACCGCTTTCGCCGCCATTTACGCCTTCCGGGTGGCCGAGGAAGCTCGGCTCCTGTCCGATGCGCTCGCCGCCACCGAACTGGTGCTGCAGCGCGAACAGCATCTGTCGGCGCTGGATGGCCTGGCGGCTGCCGCCGCCCATGAACTCGGCACGCCGCTCGCCACAATTTCTCTGGTTGCGCGCGAGATGGAAAAGGCGCTCGGCAAGGATCCGAAATACAGCGAGGACGTGACCCTGCTGCGCAGCCAGAGCGAGCGGTGCCGGGAAATCCTCAAGCGCCTGACCAGCCTGTCCTCGGAGGGCGAGCCGCAGATGGCGCGTCTGCCGCTGACCTCCTTGGTCGAGGAAGTCAGTGCCCCGCACCGCGATTTCGGCATCACCATCCGCCTCCAGCCCGGCGATTGCCTTGGACCGGAGCCGGTCGGGCGCCGCAATCCGGGTGTGCTCTACGGCCTTGGCAATCTGGTCGAGAACGCGGTTGATTTTGCCCATACCAGCGTCAGCATACGCTGGGGCTGGGACGACAATTTCGTGTCGCTGTCCATTCTCGACGATGGCTCGGGCTTTCCTGTCGAAGTGCTTGATCGCATCGGCGAGCCCTATATGTCCACGCGGCAGGGCGCGGAGCCGGGCGGCGGGCTGGGGCTTGGCCTGTTCATCGCCAAGACGCTGCTTGAGCGTTCCGGCGCAACCATCAGCTTCGGCAATTCCAACAAGCCGGGTGAAGGCGCCATGGTCAGGGTGCGCTGGCCGCGCAGTGATTTCGTCTATGCCGAGGAAAGCACCACCTTGCCGCTGCGAAAAGCGTGAGCCGGAGCGGACGGAGTCTTTCGTGCCGGTTCTGCATGAAAACAGGGCAAGAAATCGCGAATCATGCGTTCGGCAGGGGAATGATGATCTCGGGCGCGCTCAAAAATTGGACAGCGGCGCTCAACACATATATTTCCGTACAAGGACGATTTGTCGCGTGCAATTGAAGTGGGGTTGAGGATCATGACAGGCGAAGATGGCAATGGTGGCCTGGTGACAGGTGACGACACCTCGCTGCTGGTCGTGGACGACGACAAGCCTTTCCTCACACGCCTTGCACGAGCCATGGAAACGCGCGGCTTCGTCGTCGATACGGCCGAAAGTGTCGAGGAAGCGGTCGCCAAGGCGCGCGCCAACCCGCCAGCCTATGCGGTGGTGGACATGCGCCTCGGCGATGGCAACGGGCTCGATGTGGTCGCGGCCATCCGCGAGAAGCGCGAGGATGCGCGCACCGTGATCCTCACCGGCTATGGCAACATCGCCACCGCGGTGACGGCGGTGAAGCTTGGCGCTGTCGACTATCTGTCGAAGCCGGCCGACGCCGATGACGTTTTTGCAGCATTGACCCGGCAGTCCGGCGAGCGCGCCGCTCCGCCAGAAAACCCCATGTCCGCGGACCGGGTGCGATGGGAGCACATCCAGCGCGTCTACGAGATGTGCGAGCGCAACGTGTCGGAAACGGCGCGCCGCCTCAACATGCACCGGCGCACCCTTCAGCGCATTCTGGCCAAGCGCGCCCCGCGCTGAGGCCTGATTTCACTCGCTTTCGCCGTCCAGAACGGGAACGGACACGCCGGCAAGCTCGGCCGCCAGCAGGCGTGCCGCACCGGCGCGGGCGATTCGCAGCATCAGCGCCTTGCGCGTGGCTGCCGCCATGCGGTGTTCCGGGGCATCGCGCATGATTTCCGCGCCATAGCCGTCAGAGAGGATGAAGCCGCAGTCCTGCGGAAAGATTTCGGCGGGCACGCCCGGATGGGTGGCGAAGAACAGCCGGTCCGAATGCAGCCGGTAGTCCGGCCATTTGCGGTCGACACGAAAGTCCTCCACCGACGACTTGATCTCGATGATCCAGATGTCGCCCTGCCGGGTCAGCGCCACGAGGTCAGCGCGGCGTCCGGTGGCGAGCGACAGTTCCGGCAGCACATGCGCACCCATTTCCATGAGCAGGCGCTGAACGCCGCGCCGCACCAGCATGGCGCGCTCGGACTGGCGGCCATCGGCAAGAGGATTGCGAAGAATCGGGGACACAATGGGCATCAGCCATTATCGCCGATTTTGTTCACGGTTTGAACCCGTTGTGAGAGATTGCCGTAAGTCCTGGAAAGATCAGGTTTTACAAACACTTACCGCATCTTCTCTTGAAGGGTTTGGAGCTAGGACAACTTGTTGGTGTAAAAGCGATGATTCAGACTTGCAGGTTAACCGCTAGCGCCCGATGCTTTGTGAGTCTGTTGGTCGATTCGAAATACCAAACAGATGGGTCGGCTTTTCCTGCCAGAAAAGCCGACCCTTGGTAGAACCGCCGGATAGGGCGGAAATTTGTGGCCACGCCGGGACCATTGTCCCGTTTGGGTCTCAAGTCAAGTCCTGTCCGGTCTTTTCAAGAAAGTTAGGACTATGGATCAGAATATCCGAAAGCCCAGTCATCGGCTGACTTTTGAAGAAGCCGTAGAAGTTCAAATTCGTATTTTAAGGGGTGAGCTTCATAGTCGCATCGCTCCCGATTATGACGTTAATGCCGGACGAATTTCCGAGGTTAAAACCGGAAAGATTCATCACGGCAGCTATGAAGAGGCTCTTCGACGGTTGGATAAGGCCGCCTAAGAAAATCTTGTGTTGGAGGGCAGGTGGTCAATTTGCCCTTCAACATTGCGCATAGCTTAATTGACGCTTCCCTCGCTGCCAGCCATCTCTTCGAGGATCGGGCAATCGGGGCGGTCGTCGCCATGGCAGGCGTGGATGAGCTTGTTGAGCGTGGCGCGCATCGATTGCAGTTCGAGGATCTTGTCCTCGATCGCCGCGACATGGCTCGAGGCGATGCGGTGCACGTCGGCGCTGGCGCGCGAGCGGTCACGGTAGAGCGCCATCAGCTGGCGGCAGTCCTCGATCGGGAAGCCGAGATTGCGGGCCCGCTTCAGGAACGCCAGCCGGTGCACATCTTCGGGCGAATAGTCGCGATAACCGTTGGCCGAGCGCTGCGGCAGGATCAGACCGATCTCTTCGTAGTAGCGGATCGTCTTGGCGGGAAGCCCGGTACGGCGGGCGGCATCTCCGACATTCATGGATGAAGACCTTTCGGAGTTCTGATCAGATGTGATGTTCAGGCCACATACTGTTGCGATATGGCAACAGTATGCAGCTTACGCGCGATCAACAGCCGTCATATAGGAGCTGCTTGCTTGGCAGGCAAAGAAAAGCCGTCATCAATACTGCGCGAGCCGAATCGGCTTCACAAGAACAATCGGGAGGCAGGTTCAGTCGATGCGGTTCAGAACGATACTTGCGGTCCTTGCGCTCAGTGCATCCGTAGCAGGGTGCAGCACCATCGGCCCGATGCCGATGTTCACAAGCAGCTACGGCGCGGTCAGTGATGCGGGTTACAGCCTGCCGCGCATTCCCATCGAAAAGGTGGACCGGAAATATCACCGCCAGATCGTGCGTTACGACACCAGTGAAGCGCCGGGCACCATCATCGTCGATACCAGCAACAAGTTCCTTTATCTCGTGCAGGAAAACGGCAAGGCCATGCGCTATGGCATCGGTGTTGGCCGCGAAGGTTTCGAATGGCGCGGCACCGCCCGCGTTGCCATGAAGCGCGAATGGCCGACATGGACGCCGCCGGCGGCGATGATCAAGCGTCAGCCGGAACTGGCCAAACACGCCAATGGCATGAAGCCCGGCCTCGGCAATCCGCTCGGGGCGCGTGCGCTTTACCTTTACAACAAGGGCGGTGACACCGGTTACCGACTGCATGGCACCCCGGAATGGGCCTCGATCGGCAAGGCCATGTCATCCGGCTGCATCCGCCTGATGAATCAGGATATCATCGATCTCTATGAGCGCACCGAGAAAGGTGCCAAGGTGGTCGTGCTGTAGGGATGCAGCAAAACTATCCTGCACACAGGGCAGTGAGAATTTCATGCGGACCGTCCAGGCAACACGGACGTCCCCGACGAAGAACCGGGCCACAAGCCCGGTTTTTTGTTATCCGATGATCTGAAGAGAAACGAGCGGATCAGGCGATCTGCTCGACCTGCTGCACTTCCGGAACGAAATGGCGAAGCAGGTTCTGGATGCCATGCTTCAGGGTCGCGGTTGAGGAGGGGCAGCCGGCGCAGGCACCCTTCATGTGCAGGAAGACGACGCCGTTCTCGTAGCCACGGAAGGTGATGTCGCCGCCGTCCTGAGCGACAGCCGGCCGCACGCGCGTGTCGAGCAGTTCCTTGATGGTGAGGACGATCTCCTCGTCTTCCTTGTCGTAGAACTCCTCGGTCTCGCTGCTTTCGGGAGCAGGGCCGGCGCCGGCCATGACCGGCTGGTTCGACATGAAGTGTTCCATGATGGTGCCGAGCACGGCAGGCTTCAGATGCTGCCAGTCGGCTCCGTCCTTGGAGACGGTGATGAAGTCATAGCCGAAGAAGACGCCTGTGATGCCGGGAATATCGAACAGGCGACCGGCCAGCGGCGAGGACTGGCGCGCCGTTTCGGCGTCGCGGAAATCGGCGGAGCCTTCGCGCAGAACCTCGCGCCCGGGCAGGAATTTCAGCGTGGCGGGGTTCGGGGTCGCCTCGGTCTGGATGAACATGGCTGTCTCCATGGCCGATATCGGCCGTAAAGCATATCGCCCGAAGTCGGGAACCGGTTTCGGAACAACGACATGCGAAAAACAAAACTCGAAGCGCAGGGAGCGATTGTGAAAGATCGCGATACGCTTCGGGAAATTCCTCCCCTACAGATAAACCCGCAGCCTGCGCGGTTCAAGACATGCCCTTGCCGCCGGACGATTGGTCTCAGGCGAGGCTTTCGATATCCTCGTCGGAGAGGGTCTGGGGAATGATGGTCACGGGAATGGGGAATGCCGCGCCCTTGCCGACCACGGAGGCGACGAGCGGGCCGGGCCCTTCCTTGCCCGAGCCTGCAGCTAGAACCAGGATGGCGATGTCCTGATCTTCCTCGATCAGCTTGTGGATTTCCTCGATCCGGTCGCCCTCGCGCACCACCAGCTCGGGCTCGATGCCGTATTTCTGGCGGATTCGCGCGGCCTGCGCATCAAGGGCCGCATGGGCGTTGGCGGTCGCTTCCTCACGCATGATCTTCTCGACGCCGAGGAAATGCTGGAAATCTTCGGTGTCGATCACATAGAGCAGCACCAGAACGCCATTGGTGCTTTGCATGCGGATGGACGCATAGGTCACGGCCCGTTCGGATTCGGACGTGTCATCGACAATCGCCAGAAACTTGCGTCGATGGCCGGCCTCGCGGGAGAGACGTTTGGATACCATATGCGTGATCCGCCTTGCTGGCTTTGAACCGGCGCAATCTGCCACCGGCCGAAGCCGGCGGCAAGATGTCCGGCAGTGACGAAACGTCAGTCCTGCAGAAGACCGATGATGTCGCGTACCGAATGCATGGTCTCTTCGGCGATGGCGCCGGCCCGCTCGCCGCCGTCGCGCAGCACGGCGTCGATATGGCCGGGATCGGCGATCAGCCGCCGCATTTCGTCGGCAACCGGCGCCAGCCTGTGAACCGCCAGATCGGCAAGGGCGGGCTTGAACACCGAGAATTGCTGGCCGCCGAATTCCTTCAGCACCGCTTCGCGCGTCGTGTCGGCAAGGCCGGCATAGATGCCGACGAGATTGTCGGCTTCGGGGCGGCCGGCCAACCCGTCCACTTCGCTCGGCAGGGCCTCAGGGTCGGTCTTCGCCTTCTTGATCTTCTTCGACAGCGTGTCGGCGTCGTCGGTCAGGTTGATGCGCGACAGGTCGGAGGGGTCCGACTTCGACATCTTCTTGGAGCCGTCGCGCAACGACATGACGCGGGCCGCCGGGCCGCCGATGATCGGTTCGGTAAGCGGGAAGAAGCCGTTGACGGTCTCGTCGCCCATCTGCATCTCCACGCCCAGCCCAAGCTCGGCGATGCGTGCGGAGAAATCGTTGTTGAACTTCTGGGCGATGTCGCGGGTCAGTTCCAGATGCTGCTTCTGGTCGTCACCGACCGGAACATGGGTGGCGCGATAAACCAGAATGTCGGCCGCCATCAGGCTCGGATAGGCGAGCAGGCCGAGCGAGGCATTCTCGCGGTCCTTGCCGGCCTTGTCCTTGAACTGCGTCATGCGGTTCATCCAGCCGATGCGCGCCACGCAGTTGAAGACCCAGGCAAGCTCGGCATGCTGCATCACGCGCGACTGGTTGAAGACGATGTGCTTCTTCGGATCGATGCCGGCGGCGAGAAAGGCGGCCGTGATCGAGCGCGTCTGGGAGGCCAGATCGTCATGCACGAGTTGCGCCGTGATGGAGTGCAGGTCGACGACGCAATAGATGCAGTCGTTGCTGTCCTGCAACGCCACGAATTTGCGGATGGCGCCGAGATAATTGCCGAGATGCAGATTGCCGGTTGGCTGGACACCGGAAAAAACGAGCGGCTTGAAGGTGGTCATGATGTCTCCCTGGCTTGTGGAGGGCCGTTCGGGCATGACCCGGAAGCGCCCGGCTGGACGGTGGAATCATGCATGTGCAAACCTCGCATGACGAGGCTCAACGAGGCGGGCTTATGAACGAAGCCCCCTGCACAATCAAGGGGGATCGTCTGCGGAACCTTCACTCTTCGATGGGTGCCGGTGCGGCATCGCCACGCCTGATGTTGCGGCGGATCATGGCGGTGTCGGCGCCGCCGGTGGCGAAGGCCAGCGCGAAGTACACGATCGCGCCGCCACCGCACAGCAGGGCCAGAGTTCCGGTCTGCGACAGCAGCGAAGCGGATGAGGCTAGCCATGGCGCAAGCCATCTGGCCGCGCCATAAAGGGCCGCTCCCATCAGCGCCGACGACAGGATGAGGCGTGGAATGCGCTTCATCAGCGGCGCGTCATGCCCCCAGTGCCCGCGCCGCACCAGCACGACAAGCAGCATGGTGGCATTGACCCAGCCGGCGACGACGGAGGCGACGGCAATGCCGGGCGCGCCCATGAACGGAAACAGGCTGAGCGCGATGGTGATGTTGATCGCCACAGAGATGGCGGCGAACACCATCGGGGTCTTCGTGTCTTCCCGCGCGAAATAGCCGGGGGTGAAGGCCTTGATCAGCACGAAGGCAGGCAGGCCGAGCCCGAAGACGGCAAGGATCGAGGACACCAGCAGCGTGTCGTCGGCAGTGAATGCGCCGCGCTCGTAAAGCACCCTGACGATCGGCTCGGAAATGGCAAGCAGGGCAGCGGTCGCCGGCAGGGTCAGGAACAGCACGAATTCGACGGAGCGGTTCTGAAGGCTGGCGGCCTCGACCAGATTGCCGGATTTCAGCGCCCGTGCCAGCTCAGGCAGAAGCACGATGGCGACGGCAATGCCGACAACGCCGAGCGGCAGCTGGTAGAAGCGGTCCGCCTGCGCGAGCGCGGGCACGGCCTTGTCCTGCCCCGAGGCGATTGCCGTGCCGATCAGCGTGTTGATCTGGGTGATGCCGCCGGTGATTGCCGCCGGCAGCGCCAGCCACAGAAGGCGCTTCACATTGGGGGTCATGCGCGGCCATCTGAAGCCGATGGAAATGCCGGCGCGGCGCGCTGCGATCCACACGATGGCAAGCTGCACGACACCCGCCGCCATCACGCCCCAGGCCATGGCATAGCCTGTGCTGAGTCCATCGGCACCGGTGTACCAGGCATGGCCGAGCACGCCGATGAGGATGATGTTGAGGAAAACGGGGGCCACGGCGGCCGCGAAATAGCGGCGCAGCGAATTCAGCATCCCCGCCATCATCGCCGCCAGCGACATGCACATCAGGTAAGGGAACATGATGGTGGCGAGCGCCACGGTCAGCTGGTATTTTTGCGGGTCGCTGTAGAAGCCCGGCGCGATGATGGTGCGCACCAGAAGCGGCATGGCCAGTTCCATGAGGATGGTCAGGCCGGTCAGCACCGAGAACAGCACGCCGAACACCTCTTCGGAGAAGCGGCGCGCGCCGTCGATGCCGCCGGCTTCGATCTCCTTGGCGAACAGCGGAACGAACGCGCTGTTGAACGCCCCTTCCGCAAACAGGCGCCGGAAGGTGTTGGGGAACTGGAAAGCGGCGTAGAAGGCGCCGGCCACCGGCCCGGTGCCGAGGGCTGCCGCCATCAGCATTTCGCGGGCGAAGCCCAGAATGCGGCTCATCAATGTGCCGGAAGCGACGGTCGCGAATTTCCTGACAAGGCTCACTGGACCGATGCTCCTGCAAGGCGGCTGTGTTTGCGAGGCGATCCGGCCGTTGCGTCAGAGGCCGGCTGGCGCCGGACCGCCATCGGACAGGCGGGGGGAGCGCAGGCTACGGAACGATTTCTTGCCCCGGAGCGGGCAGGGACGGGAAGCTGCAAATTCATGCCTGCCTATTCCGCCGCCGAGCGGGCTTTGTAAAGCTCGGTGAGCCCGTTTCCTTTCAGTACCTCGACCAGCCGCTTGCTGATTGCCGTGATGCGCGCCGGGTTTTCCACCTTCTGCCCGGTCAGGTCGGTCACATAGAAGGTGTCGATCACCTTCTCGCCGAAGGTGGTGATATGGGCAGATGCGATGTCGAGCGATAGGTCCGACAGCGCGCCGGTGATTTCCGACAGCAGGCCGGGCCGGTCGAGGCCCTTGACCTCGATCACCGAAAACCGGTGCGAGAGGGTGTTGCGGATTTCGGCCCGCGGCGTGATGCGGAAGGCCTTGGCGCTGCGTTTGGCCTTGCTGCGCTTTGCGATCACCTCCGGCAGCCAGCTGCGGCCCGACAGCACATCCTCGATCAGCTTGCCGACGCGTTCGGCGCGGCGGCGCTCATCCTCGTCCAGCTCGAACTCGCGGCTGATCAATATGGTGTCGAGCGCGCGCCCGTCGGCTGTGGTGAAAATCTGGGCATCGACGATGTTGGCGCCGGCGGCGGCGCATGCGCCCGCGATCACCGAAAGCAGGCGGGGATGGTCCTGCGCCAGCACCGTGATTTCGGTCACGGCCTCGAATTCATGGGTGCGCACCATGGTGTCGAGCTTGCGGCCGGCGGCATCGGCCTCGCGCACGAATTTCGCATGGCGAAGCTGATCGGCCAGAGCAACGGTAAGCAGGTAGTTCGGATAAAGAAGGCCGACATAGGCAACCTTCTCGTCCTCGGTCCAACCGTCCAGTGCCTTGATCAGCTCGGCACGTGCGTCGGCCGTGCGCTGCGAACGCGACATTTCCGAGAAGCCACCGGTGAGCAGCAGTTCCGTCTCGTAATAGAGGGTGCGAAGAAGCTGTCCCTTCCAGCCGTTCCAGACGCCGGGACCCACCCCGCGAATGTCGCAGACGGTCAGGATGAGAAGCAGCTTCAGCCGTTCCACCGACTGCACGATGGCGGCGAAATCCTCGATCGTCTTGCGGTCGTTGAGGTCGCGCGTCTGCGCGGTCATCGACATCAGCAGGTGGTGCTCCACCAGCCAGGCAACTGTTTCGGTGTCGCTTTTCGACAAGCCCATATGCGGGCAGATGCGCCTTGCGATGCGCGCGCCGGCCGTCGAGTGGTCCTCGGGGCGACCCTTGGCGATGTCGTGCAGCAGCACCGTCACATAAAGCGCGTCGCGGTGCTTTGCCAGTTCCGGCATGAGCGAATGCGACAGCGGATGCGCCTTCTCGCCAGCGCCGCTTTCGATCTGCGCCAGAATGCCGACGCAGCGGATCAGATGCTCGTCCACCGTATAGTGGTGGTACATGTTGAACTGCATCATGGCGACGATCTTGCCGAAATCGGGGATCAGCCGGCCGAGCAGCCCGGCCTCGTTCATGCGCCTGAGATTGAGCTCGGCATGCCGGTCCGAGGTGAGGATGTCAAGAAACAGCCGGTTGGCTTCCGAGTTGCGGCGGAGCGTCTTGTCGACCAGCCGCAGCGAGCGCGTCACCAGTTTCAGCGCATCCGGGTGGAATTCCAGCCCGTGGCGGTCGGCAAACCAGAACAGGCGCAGCAGATTGACCGGATCGCGCTCGAACACCTTGTCGTCGGCCACGTTGAGGCGGTGGTTGTCGACCACGAAATCGCCGGTGCCGGCCAGCTTGCGCCGCCGGCGCGTGAAGCCGGTGAGCATGCCGGTCATGCCGGGAACCTGCTTGGCCTGCTCCTCCTCCAGCCCGGCACAGAAAATGCGGGTGAGGTTTCCGACATCCTTGGCGATGAGGAAATAGTGCTTCATGAAGCGCTCGACAGCCGACAGGCCGGGATGGCTGGTGTAGCCGAGGCGCTCGGCGATATCGCGCTGAATGTCGAAATGCAGGCGCTCCTCCGCCTTGCCGGTGAGGAAATGCATGTGGCAGCGCACCGCCCACAGGAAATCCTCCGACTTGAGGAACTGCCGGTATTCGCCCTGCGTGAACACGCCCTTGCCCACCAGCTCTGCGCCGCTGCGCACCCGGTAGTAATATTTGCCGATCCAGAACAGCGTGTGCAGGTCGCGCAGGCCGCCCTTGCCGTCCTTGACGTTGGGCTCGACCAGATAGCGGCTTTCGCCGGACTTGGCGTGGCGCACGTCGCGCTCGGCCAGCTTTGCCTGCGCGAACTCGGCGCCTGTCGTCGCCACCACCTCGTGGTCGAACCGCTCCACCATCTCGCGGCTCAGCGCCTCGTCGCCGCACAGGAACCGGCTTTCCAGAAGCGCGGTGCGGATCGTCATGTCGGACAGGGAGAGGCGGATGCACTCATCGATGTTGCGGGTGGCGTGACCAACTTTCAGCCGCATGTCCCACAGCATGTAGAGCATATATTCGGCGATCTGCTCGCTCCAAGGCGTCTGCTTGTAGGGCAGCAGGAACAACAGGTCGATGTCGGAGCCGGGCGCCAGGGTTCCGCGGCCATAGCCGCCCACCGCCACCACCGCCATGCGCTCGGCCGTCGAGGGATTGTCGGCCGGGTAGACGCGGCTCGCGGTGAAATCGTAGAGCGCCCGCACGATCTCGTCCATGACATGGGAGAGCCGTTCTGCGCACGCCGTGCCGCTGCCGTCCTGGCGCAGCATCTCCTCGGCGATGCGCAGACCTTCCTGTCGTTGCTGCTTGAGCAGGGCAAGCACCGCATTGCGGGTGTCGGAGGAATTCACCGCGCCCTTGCCGGCCAGCGCCGACAGCTGGTCGCGCAATGCCGCGCCATCTATGAGTTCGTCCAGCCTGAGCGCGATCTTTGCCATGCGTGCCGGCTATCCTTCAGCTTGGGAGAAGCGTCCTATATCCTGTTTTATGCTGCAACGGTATGGTTTTGCCTGCAAGGTTCCGGCATCGGCATATAGCTCTTGACCTTCCAGTCACTGGAAGCCCTATCTCAGGCCAAAGCAGTTGAAAGAGGCGGTCATGGCACATTCCGACCACACGCATAATCACAGCCACAATCATGGCGATCACGTCCATAAGAAGGGCGGCTCCTGCTGCTCGGGAGCCGCACCGGCGCAGACGGAAACGGTCGTGCGCGATCCTGTCTGCGGCATGACGGTAGACCCTCAGGCGGGCAAGCCCAGCCATGAACATGCAGGCCATACCTATCATTTCTGCTGTGAAGGCTGCCGCACCAAGTTCGCCGCCGATCCCGAAAGCTACCTGACCGCGAAAGACCCCGTCTGCGGCATGAATGTGGACCGCGCCAGCGCCCGCCATTTCCTGCGCCATCAGGGCGAGAAATACTATTTCTGCTCGGCGCGCTGCCTGGAGAAATTCGAGGCGGAGCCCGAAAAATATCTGGGCGATCGCCCGGCGCCAGAGCCGATGCCGGAAGGCACCAGATACACCTGCCCGATGGACCCGGAGATCATCCGCGACGAGCCCGGCGATTGCCCGATCTGCGGCATGGCGCTGGAGCCCATGGGCGTGCCGACCGGCAATGAGGGGCCCAATCCGGAGCTCATCGATTTCACGCGGCGTTTCTGGGTCAGCCTGTCGCTGGCCATTCCGCTGATGATCATCTCGATGGGCCCGATGGTCGGCCTGCCGGTGCGCGACTGGCTGGGCGAAAGGGGCGCCGTGTGGGCAGAGTTCGCGCTGGCGACACCGGTCGTGCTGTGGGCGGCCTATCCTTTCTTCAGGCGCGGCTGGGCGTCCATCCGCAACCGCAGCCCCAACATGTGGACGCTGATCTCGATCGGCGTTTCGGCTGCCTATCTCTACAGCGTCGTGGCGATGCTGTTCCCGGATCTGTTTCCGCATGAGGTGCGCGGCCATGGCGACGCGGTGCCGGTCTATTTCGAGGCATCCGCCGTCATCATCGCGCTGGTCTTCCTCGGGCAGGTTCTGGAACTGAAAGCCCGCGAAAAGACCGGTTCGGCCATTCGCGCCCTGCTGGATCTGGCACCCAAGACGGCGAGGCGGGTGAACGCGGACGGTTCTGAACACGACGTGCCGCTGGCAGAGGTGAAGGCCGGCGAGCGCCTGCGCATCCGTCCGGGTGAGGCGGTTCCGGTCGACGGCATCGTCGAGCAGGGCCGTTCCACCATCGACGAATCGATGATCACCGGCGAGCCGATCCCCGTGGAGAAGGGCGAGGGCGACGGCCTCATCGGCGGCACGCTGAACCGCAACGGTACGCTGGTCATGCGCGCCGAGAAGGTGGGGTCGGAGACGACGCTGTCGCGCATCGTGGAACTGGTCGCCAAGGCGCAGCGCAGCCGCGCGCCGATCCAGAGCCTCGCCGACCGCGTGTCCGGCTGGTTCGTGCCGACGGTGGTTCTGATCGCCATTCTGGCCTTTGCCGCATGGATGGTGTTCGGCCCCGAGCCGCGCCTCGTCTACGCCATCGTCTCGGCGGTGTCGGTGCTCATCATCGCCTGCCCCTGCGCACTCGGTCTGGCGACGCCGATGTCGATCATGACGGCTACGGGGCGCGGCGCGCAGGCCGGCGTGCTGATCCGCGAGGCGGCAGCCCTTGAGCGGCTGGCGGAAGTCGACACGCTGATCGTCGACAAGACCGGCACGCTGACCGAAGGCAGGCCGGAACTGAGCGATGTGCGTGCCGAACAAGGTTTTGAGGAAAACGAGGTGCTGGCGCTGGCGGCTTCCATCGAGCAGGGATCCGAACACCCGCTGGCCGAGGCCATCGTTGCCGGTGCAAAAGCACGCGGTCTGGCCATTCCGGCCGCCGGCGATTTCGAGGCGGTCAACGGCAAGGGCGTTTCCGGCACGGTCGACGGGCGCAGGCTGGTGCTTGGCAACGCGCTGTTCATGCAGGAGCATGGCATCGATGCGGCCCTGATCTCGCAGCAAGCCGATGCGCTGCGCGAAAACGGCCGCTCGGCCATCCTCGTCGCCGTGGACGGCAAGCCGGCCGGCGTGGTTGCCGTCTCCGACCCGATCAAGCCGACCGCCGCCGAGGCGCTGCGCGAGTTGACCCGTTCCGGCATGCGCATCGTCATGGCAACGGGTGACAATGAGCGCACGGCAAAGGCGATCGCCGCAAAGCTCGGCATCTCCGAAATCCGCGCCGGCATGCTGCCGCAGGCCAAGGCCGATCTGGTGGCGGAGCTGAAGGGCAGGGGCGCAGTCGTGGCCATGGCCGGCGACGGTATCAACGATGCGCCGGCCCTTGCCGCCGCCGATGTCGGCATCGCCATGGGCACCGGCGCCGACGTGGCGCTGGAAAGTGCCGGCATCACGCTGGTCAAGGGCGACCTCACCGGCATCGTGCGGGCGCGCCATCTGGCTGAGAAGACGCTGTCGAACATCAGGCAGAACCTGTTCTTCGCCTTCCTCTACAATGCGCTCGGCGTTCCGGTGGCGGCCGGCGTGCTCTATCCGGTCACCGGCACGCTGCTGTCGCCGATGCTGGCGGCAGCCGCGATGAGCCTGTCGTCGGTCTCGGTGATCGCCAATGCGCTGAGATTGCGCACCGTCAGGCTCTGAGCGGTCTGCGCTTATGCGAGATGCCTCTGGAAGGGGCGCGGCTTCGGCTGCGCCTCTTTTTTTATCAGGGGATTGTAACGCCGAGTTCCTTCAGCCGTTTGACGGCCGTTGGCGGCAGGGGCGGCGCATTTGGTGCCGTGGCTGCCTCGATGAGCAGTTCATCGCAGGCCGCTTCCGTCTCGGTAATGAGGCGGCGCATGAATTCGTCCCGGTCGAGCCCCGGCGGAATGGGCTTGAGGAAACGCCCCTTGATGGTTCCGGGAAAGCGCAGGAACTTGCGGCGCGGCCAGTAGAGCCCGGCCACATGGGCGACGGGCACGACCGGAACGCCAAGCTGGGTGTAGAGCTCGACGATGCCCCATTTGTAGTTCGGCGTATCGCCCGGAGCGCGCCTTGTGCCTTCGGGATAGATGATGAGCTGGCGCGGATTGCGCTCCATTTCGGCTTTCGTTGCCCTGGATACCGCCTTGAGCGCCTTGGCGCGGCTGCCCCGGTTAACCGGGATCATGCGCATCTTGAGCAGATACCAGCCGAAGAAGGGAATCCACATCAGCTCGCGCTTGAGAATGTAGATCGGGTCTTTCAGATAGGGAAAGAACGCGATCGTGTCCCAGAAGGACTGGTGTTTGGGGGCCAGAATGAAGGACCCTTCCGGCAGGTTCTCCTGTCCGGTGATCTCGCTGCGCGTGTGCGCGATCTTTTCGTAGAGCCACATGCTCGAACGCGACCAGAACCTCGGCACCAGCCAGGCTCTGTGGCGCGGCGCCAGAAAATAGAACGGCGCCCAGAAGAACATCTGGAAGATCAGGCTGGCATAGAAGGCGGCATTGAAAGCCAGCGAGCGAAGTTGAAGCATAGGCGGAGCAAGCCCGTAATCTGAGCAGTTCGGGAAAGGCAAGATGGTGCCCTCGCGCCCGCACCTGCATGAATGCGCGGAAACAGGCGCCTTCGTTACACCAGCTGCGCAGAAAAAGGAAACAGCCAGCAGAGGCTCAGGTCATTCCTTCAGGGAAGCATCCGCCAGCGACAAGCCGCCATGCTGCAGCCGCAATGGCAGCACGCTGCGCACCAGCGCGACCAGATACTTGTTGTATTCCGTGAACAGGACCCTGAGCGCCTGTGGCTTCACCAGCCAGCGGCCATCATCGAGCTTGGAATTCACGACCGGATAAGGCTCCAGCCGGGCATCGCGCAGCAGGCGCCCCATTTCCAGAAGGCTGCGCGGCATATGGTAGTTGTTGGTGACGATGATGATGCTGCCATAGCCATGCTCCTCGACCCATTTGGCGCTTTCCTCGGCATTGCCGATGGTATCAAGCGCGGCGCGGTCGATGTCGACGCAGCAGTCGAACAGGGCGCTGTCGCCACCCATGGCAATCTGAAGCTGCTTGCGGCTCGCGGCAGGGTGAACCCCGCTGATCAGCAGCCGCTCCCCCTTGCCGGATGCGAGCAGCGCCATCGCTGCATCGAGGCGTGCCTGGCCACCGGTGAGAACGATGATGGCGTCGGCGGCCTGCGGGTCGGCCGGCGTGCTGAGGCGGCTGACATGGCCTGAAAACCAGCCAAAGCCGGCCAGAAAACAGGTGGCGAAACCAAGCATGAGTATGGCCGCAATGCGCACGGCATGGCGCACGCGACCCCGCGCGCGCCTCCCTATGCGCGATGCTGGCACCATATCGGCCATCACACCCAGTTCCTTCCCAATCATGCCTGTATGGTAAACCGTGATTCGCGCGCTTTGGCGGAGCCATCGTCACACATTGCATTACCGATTATTTCGGTTTGTGATCTTCCTCAGCTGCCATCCGTCTGTCCTCCTTCGAGGTCGCTGAGATAGGCGACGACCGTGGCATGAGAGGTGGCTGCCGTAAGCGCGCCGATAACGATGACCATCATCAGAACGCCCAGATAGCCGGCAGAGCCGATGGCGAAATTGCCGAACAGGGCGGCGGCCTGATCGCCCTGCGGCGTGGCCATGTTGCGCGAAGACCACCATGAGAACAGGATGAAGACGACGATGGCCGCGATCCCGCCGGCCGCAGCGCCCTTCATGCCGGTGAACAGGAAGCGGGTGCGGAACTGACGCGCGATGAACTGCGCCTCTGCGCCGACGAAGTGCAGCACCTCGATGATGTGACCGTTACCGGCCATGGCGCCGCGTGTGGCGAACACAACGGTCATCACCGTTGCCGACAGCATCAGACCAAGCACGGCAATGCCGATGGTCACCGTCGTATGAGCCATGGCGACGAGCCGGTCGACCCATGTGCGGTGATCGTCCAGCGTGGCGCTGGGCACGGCGGTTGTGATGGCCTCGCGCATGTCCTTGAAATCGGGCGGGCTGTCCTCGTTGATGGTGACGATGATGAGGCGCGGCACCGGAAGCTGCCCGATGTCGAAGCCCGACCCCAGCCATGGCTCCAGCAGGCGCATGGTGGCGGCACTGTCGATGATGCGCGTGCCTTTCACGCCGTCGAATTCGGCGGCGAGGCCGGCGGCGGTGGCAAGTGCGATCTCCATGTCGAGGCCCTCGGTGGGCTTGATCTGGATCGTCGCTTCACGCGAGATCTGGTTTTCCCACACCGATGCCGTATCGCGCACCAGCGTGACTGCGCCGAAGGTGACGCAGGACAGGAAAGTCATGATGGCGATGACCACGACGAGCGCACGACCCGCAATGTTCTGCGCCGGTACGATGGGCGCGGTCTTGCGCGGCGCGCGCTCGGGCGGCGCGGGGCGCTCGAAACCTTCCTCTTCATCCGGCCGAGGCTGAGGAGCGTCAATCATAGATGTCCAGCCTTCCATTGGCGAGAATCAGGCGGCGGGCATCAACCTGATCCATCAGCGCCAGATCGTGAGTGGCGATGACCACGGCCGTGCCCAGCCGGTTCAGCTCGATGAACAGCCTGAGCAGGCGGCGGGCAAGCTGGGGGTCGACATTGCCGGTCGGCTCGTCGGCGAGCAGGATTTCGGGCTGTTCTATCAGGGCGCGCGCGATCGCCGCGCGCTGCTTCTCGCCACCCGACAGCACCGGCGGCAGCACATGCATGCGCTCGCCCAGACCCACCCATTTCAGCAGCTCGATCACATCGGTGCGGTAGCTGGCTTCCTCGCGGCCGCGCACGCGCAAGGGCAGGGCCACATTCTCATAGGTGGTCATGTGGTCGAGCAGGCGGAAATCCTGAAACACGATGCCGATGCGGCGACGCAGCAGAGGCAGTTCGGCGCGTGAGATGCGGGCGCGGTCCTTGCCGAAGATGGTGATGAGCCCGCGCGTCGGCCGCAGCGACATGAACAGAAGGCGCAAAAGCGTGGTCTTGCCGGCACCGGAAGGCCCGCTCAGAAACTGGAACGACCCCGCCGGTATGTGCAGGGAGATATCGCGGAGAATTTCCGGACCCATGCCATAGCGCAGGCCGACATTTTCGAAGCGGATCACGTTGAACGACCTGAATGCTGAACGGACGAAGCACCGACCGTTTCCTCACGGCGAAAATCGTTAGGCGTGGTTAACAGAAAGTTAAATTCCGGCACAATCCCGACCCGTCTCTGGCTTCGGGTCGCGAAGCATTAACCATTCTTCGTCTACCAGAAGAAAACGAGAGTGCGAACGGGGACCAGCATGGCCGCCCAGACGATGGCACGACCGGTTTCCGGCGAAATCATGACCGGCCCGGACGAAGATGACGCGCGAGGCATGCGCCCTCTGCCGGCGGGGCTTTCGCACGACATCGTGGATGCCGATTTCGTCACCTTGTCCGCCCAGCCTCACCGCGCCCCTCATCATGATGCCGCCGCGAAGGACTGCAGCGCGGCCACCGGCCTGCAACCCGCGCAAATGCAGGGCATGGCGGTGCTGCGCAAGGACAGGCCATCGCATGCCCGACCCTTTTCCACACGTGGCGGGCCGGCATTCTGGCTGGCGGGAATTCTGATCGCCGGCACCGCATTCTGGATCGGCGGCGGGCATGCGCTGGTCATGGACATGGAGATGTTCAGGGATGCGCCGCAGACAGCGCTTTCGATCTCCGCCGTCACCTCCCGTGTCGATGATTCGGGTGCCCGGCCGCTTCTTCTCGTCGATGGCGAAGCAGGAAATGACGGTGCAGGTGCTACGGAAGTGCCGCCGCTGGAGATCCGCGTCACCGGCGAGGACGGGCGCATCACCCGCTACAGGCTGGGGACATCCGGGCGCTCGCTGGCCCCGGGCGAAAGATTCAGCTTTTCCGGGCGGGTCGAGGTGCCTAGAAGCGGAGTGACATCCGTATCCGTGGCCTTTACCGGATAGTACAGAGCCAGAAAGCACCCAGCGGGAGTATTGCCAAATGCCAATCGTGCGCGGCAAGGACATTGAAGTCCTGTTCTCGGCTTCGGCGATCGCCCGCCGCAACCTTGAGCTCGCCAAGGACATAGCGGGTCGCGAATACAACGACCTCCTGGTGATTTCGATCCTGAAGGGATCCTTCATCTTCGCCGCCGATCTGATTCGCGCCATGCATGATGCGGGGCTCGCCCCGGAGGTGGAGTTCATCTTTATCTCCTCCTACGGCGCGGGCACGGAAAGCGGTCAGGTGCGCGTTCTGCGCGACATCGACAATGAGGTTGCCGGGCGCGACGTGCTGCTGATCGACGATATTCTGGAGTCCGGCAAGACGCTGCAATTCGCGCGCAACCTGATGCTGTCGCGCGGCGCGAAGAGCTGTTCGCTCGCCGTCCTGCTCGACAAGCGCATGCGCCGCCAGATCGATCTGGAAGCCGATTATGTCGGCTTCGACTGTCCTGACCACTTCGTCGTCGGTTACGGAATGGATGTCGGCCACGCTTTCCGCGAACTGCCTTTCGTCGGAATCGTGAAGGGCGACGCGTAACCTTTTTCTTACCATGCCGAATTCGGCAAAATTAACTTTTGGCGGTCAGAGTCCTGCCCATGGCAAAGCTTCTGATCGTTGAGGACGATGAGTCCGTCCGTATGTTCGTCTCCCGTGCGCTGGAACGCGCCGGGCACCAGATTCATGTCGCCGCAGACGGGGCGCAGGGACTGGACATGATCTGCGCCGCCGACAGCGATTACGATCTCGTCGTGTCCGATATCCGCATGCCGGAGATGGACGGCATCGAAATGGCGATGTGCGCTGCCCGGGCCTGTCCCGGCCTTCGCATCCTGCTGATGACCGGCTATGCCGACCAGCGCGAGCGAGCCGACGACCTCAGCAGCGTCATCATCGATGTCGTCAACAAGCCGTTTTCGCTGGCGGAAATCCGCAGCCGGGTCGAAGCAGCGCTTTGCGTCGAGTTGACCCGCGCCGCCTGATCACTTCAGTTCCAGCAATCTTTCCAGATAGCTGCGCTCGACGTCCGGAGACATCGCTTCTCCGAGCCGCTTGCGGATAGCGTCGAGGATTTCGCGCGCGCGCTGAACGTCGATCTCGTCCGGCACCTTCACCGAATTGCCGAAGTCCGGCCCCTGCGTGCCGCGCGGCCGACCGAGCGGATCGCGGTCCGCGCTTTGCTGGCGCCGGCCCTGCCCCTGCTGGCCGTCCTCGCCCTGCATGGCCTGCAATTGCTGCATCATGTCTCGCGCGCCCTGACGCAGGGCTTCCAGCGCCCGGCCCTGATGGCCGACGGCCCGGTCGCCTTCGCCTTCGCCGAGTGATTCGCCGGCCTGCCCCATGGATTTGCCGGCCTGCCCGAACCCTTCGTTGGGCTGCATGCCCATGCCTTCGAGATTCTTGCCGAACTGCTGAAGGTCTTTCTGGAGCTGGCCCTGCCCCTCCTGCAACTGCCTGAGCGCGTCAGCCAGTTCCCCGGGCGTCATGCCGCCCTGTCCCTGCTGGTTCTGGTTGCCGTCCAGCCCTTCCCGCTGGTCGTCTCCCATCTGGCCCTGATCCTCTCCCATCCGGCCATTGTCGCCGCGCTGCATCTGGTCCATGCGGAACGTCTCGTTCATCATCTCCTGCTGGCGGCGCATGATCTCGCCCAGCTTGTTCATCTGCTGGCTGAACTCGTCGCCCTGCTGGCCCTGTCCCTGCTGGCCGGGTTGCGCCATCTGGAGGTTGTTCATCATCTCCTGAAGCTGCGACAGCAGTTCCTGCGCCTGTTCGCTGTTGCCGGAGCGGGCCAGATTCTCGATCTGATCCATCATGCGGTCGAGATCGCTCTGGCGCAGCTCCTGCCCGTTCTGCGGCGCCCGCGCATTGTTCTGGTTCTGGTTGCGCTGGGCGAACTCGCGCAGGAAATCATTCATGGCCTGACGCAGTTCCTGCATCAGCCGTGATATTTCCTCATCCGATGCTCCGTTTTGCAGCGCATCCTGCAAAGCCTGCTGCGCCTGCCGCAGGCGCTGTTCCGCATCCGAAAGGCTGCCGTCCTCGATGCCGAGCGCCACCTGCCACAGATAGGAGACCACGTCGCGAAGCTGATCGTCGCCGGACGCCAGCCGGAGCCGGCTGCGCGCGCTCATCAGGCCCAGATAGGCAGTCGGGCTGTCGAACGTGTCCTCGGGGCGAAGGGTCACGGCGTCCATCAGGTCGAGCACGCGCTGCTTCGCATTGGCGTCGAGGCCAAGCAGCCGGCGCTGCTCGATCACCGCAAGGGCCAGAGGATTGGTGAAGGTCCTTTCCGGCATCGCCATGGTGACGGTCTCGCTGCGCCCTGTCTGTCCGGCGTCGTCGGTGGCGGCCAGCGTCAGCGTGACGGGCAGGCCGGCCCAGACATGCTCGGTGAGGTTCTTCGAGGTTTTCGCCGCATTGGCTTTCGAGCCGCGCCGGGGCAGGTTCAGCGCCATTTCCGGCTCGTCATAGAGCGGACGCGCACCGGCGGCCGGCGGCTCGGCCTGCCTGAACTCTACCACCGCGGAGGCCGCGCCGTAATCGTCCTCGATCTCGTATTGCAGTTCGAGCGTGCCGTTGGCAGCCCGCTTCGGCTCGCCTGCAAAGCGAATGGTCGGCGGGGTGTCCGGCGTGACCGCGAAGGTCCAGCGCGCGACCTCGCTGCGCCCGGAGCGCAGAACGAGTTCGCCGTCCTGACCGAGCTTTCCGGCAAACTGCCTCACGCCGTCAGCAGCCGGACCGATGTTCCCGCTCCCATCCCCGGCTGCCGGCCCGGCTGCCGGCGAAGCCGGCTCGATCGGCGCTTCGTTGCCGTCGGCAGGTAGGAAGCTCAGCGTCTCCGAGCCCGATCCGCCGGTGACGCGCAGCGAAACCGTGCTGCCGGCCGGCACCGTGAACAGGGAAACAGCGCGATTGGCATCCGCATTCAGGAACATCGGCGCCTTGCCGGTATAGGCAGGCGGCGTCACCCAGGCATCGATGCGCGCCACCAGCGCTTCACGCACGGCAGTCGGGCGGAAACCGTCGGAAAGGCTGCCGCCCATGGGGCCGAGCGAAAAGGCGTAGGATACGAACAGCAACAGCGCCACCACGGCGCGCAGGCCCCATGGGTCGCGATCCGGCACTCTGGAAACGGGCAGGGCGGCATCGAGATTGCCGAGCCGGCCGGCCATGCGTTTCTGATGCTCGCGCCACAGCGCTTCGCTGAAGGCCGTCTGCGTTCCGCTCGGCCGGTCGGTGAGCGCCCGCAACGGACTGTGCGCAAGCCCGTTCGCTGCTTCGATGCGGCGGTCGACTTCGGCGGTCGAGGGAAGGCGGAAGAAGCGCAGTGGCCACAGCGCAACCAGCGCGGCGAGGGCGAACGCGCTCATCACCGCGACCCGCGGCCAGTCGGAAAGGCGGGCCATGAGGCCGAACCACGACAGGCTGACGAACAGCCCGGCGACCATAACGAGCGGCAGCACCAGCGGCCAGAACCGCTCCGCGATCATGGCCGCGCGGGTGCCCATGCGGCTCAGAATAAGACGCCCCGGTAATCCCGGGGTCAGTCTCGCAGGGGTGCTTGCATCGGGACGGTCAGTCATCGGCCTTTCCGCTGCCGGCCACGAAGGCATGGCCTCTTTGCCAGTGATAGCTTGCCGAGTTTACCAGCAAAGACGGCGAAGGCGAGGCGGGTTCCCGAAAACGTGATCGGATCGCCGCCGCTCCGGCACGGCGGCCCGCACTGTTCCGGTCCGCTTTCAGAGCCAGTCCGGAAGTGTGTCGAGGCCGATCAGTTCTTCATAGGTCTGGCGTCTGCGCACGACGGCGAAGCGGTCGCCATCGACCAGAACTTCCGGGATGAGGGGGCGGGTGTTGTAGGTGCCCGACTGCACCGCCCCATAGGCGCCGGCGGTGTAGACGGCGACCAGATCGCCCGGCGCCATGCGCGGCAGGTTGCGGTCGAGGCCGAGATAATCGCCGGTCTCGCACACCGGGCCGACCACGTCGGCCTTCAGCCATTCGGCATCGGCAGCCGGTTCCGTCACCGGGCGGATGTCGTGATAGGCTTCGTAGAGCGTCGGGCGGATCAGGTCGTTCATGCCCGCATCGACGATCAGGAAATTCTTCGCTTCAGCTTCCTTGAGGTAAATCACCTCTGTGACGAGGATGCCGGCGTTGCCGACGATCAGCCGCCCCGGCTCGAATACCAGCCTGGCACCGATATCGGCGAAATGCCTGCGCACGATCTCCGCATAGGCCACGGGAAGCGGCGGCGGGGAATTGTCGTGCTGATAGGGAACGCCAAGTCCCCCGCCCATATCGACATGGGTGAGGTCATGGCCGTCTGCCCGGAGCTGGCTAACCAGCTCCGCCATCAGAGTGAAGGCGTCGTCGAAAGGCTGGAGGTCGGTGATCTGACTGCCGATATGCGCATCGACGCCGCTCACCCTGATACCGGGAAGGGCTGCTGCGCGGGCATAGGCCTCGCGGGCGCGGGAAATGGGAATGCCGAACTTGTTCTCCGACTTGCCGGTGGAGATCTTGGCGTGGGTACGCGCATCGACATCGGGGTTGATGCGCAACGAGACGGGAGCCACCTTGCCCAGCGCCATGGCGCGTTGCGAAAGAAGCTCCAGCTCCGGCTCGGATTCCACGTTGAAGCAGTAGATGCCGGCCTCAAGCGCGAAATCCATCTCGCCGGCCTTCTTGCCGACGCCCGAGAACACGATCCTGCTGGCCGGTATCCCGGCGGCAAGCGCGCGCCTGATCTCGCCTTCCGAGACCGTGTCGGCTCCGGCGCCGAGCTTTGCCAGCATCTTCAGCACGGCCTGATTGGAATTGGCCTTCAGCGCATAGCAAACCAGCGTGTCGAGCCCGGCGAAAGCCTGGCTGAACACGTTGAAATGACGGGTCAGCGTTGCCGTGGAATAGCAATAGAAAGGGGTGCCGACCGCAGCCGCAATCGCCGGGATCGAAACATCCTCGGCGTGAAGAATGCCGTCGCGATATTCAAAATGGTTCAAGGCGAGCTTCCGGAAATCAGATCAGCTTGTCGAGGATGAACGGCTTGTCGTTGTCCGGTTTCTGCGGTTCCGGCGGCAGCGGCTCCTTGTTGCGCTGCGCTTCCTTGCGGGCTTCGACGGCTGCCTCATAGGGTGTGTCGAGGCCAGACTTGCGCCCGCAGGCTGAAACAGTCGCCATCGCGGCGACCAGCGCCAGCATCGTAACCAGTCTGCCTGCGGTCATCGTTTCATCCGTCCGTGATTACCCTTGACCGGGTTCTATCCAAGTTTGGCGATCAATGCACCCGGCTTCAAGCCTTGGCCAGTCGCTTTTTCCAGTAACGCACCTGACGGCGCACCTCGGCGGGGGCGGTGCCGCCGAAGCTCTGCCGGCTTTTCACCGAATTCTGCACCGACAGCACGGAGAAGATATCGGCGGTGATGCCCTCATGGATGGACTTCAGATCCTCCAGCGTCAGCTTTTCGAGGCCGCATTTCTTCTCTTCGGCCAGCGCCACCGCACGCCCGGTGACATGGTGTGCCTCGCGGAAGGGAATACCGAGTTCCCGCACCAGCCAGTCGGCAAGGTCGGTGGCGGTGGAGTAGCCGGAGCCCGCAGCCTTTTTCATGGCGGCTTCGTTGACCGTCAGGTTGCGGACCATGCCGGTCATCGCCGCCAGCATCAGATCGAGCGTCTCGGCCGCATCGAACACGGCTTCCTTGTCTTCCTGCATGTCCTTGGAATAGGTCAGCGGCAGGCCCTTCATCACCGTCAGCAGGCCGATCAGATGGCCGTTGAGGCGCCCGGTCTTGGCCCGCACCAGCTCGGCCGCATCCGGGTTCTTCTTCTGCGGCATGATCGAGGAGCCGGTGGAGAAGCTGTCGGACAGGCGCACGAAACCGAATTGCGGCGTCGACCAGATGACGATCTCCTCCGCCAGCCGCGACAGATGCGTGCCGGCGATCGAGGCGACCGACAGGAACTCCAGCGCGTAGTCGCGGTCGGAAACGCTGTCGAGCGAATTGCGGGTCGGCTCGCGGAAGCCCAGCGCCTTCGCCGTCATGTGGCGGTCTATGGGGAAGCCGGTGCCGGCAAGTGCGGCCGCACCGAGCGGGCTCTCGTCCATGCGTTCGATGGCGTCGCGCACCCGCGACAGGTCACGCGCGAACATCTCGGCATAGGCAAGGCAATGGTGGCCGAAGGTCACCGGCTGCGCGGTCTGGAGGTGGGTGAAGCCGGGCATGACGGTGGCCGCATGTTCTTCGGCACGCGTCACGAATGCCGCGATCAGCCCTTTCAGCGCCTCGGCGACGCGATGGAACTCATCCTTCACCCACAGCCGGAAATCGACGGCCACCTGATCGTTGCGCGAGCGCGCCGTGTGCAACCGGCCGGCGGCCGGGCCGATCAATTCAGCCAGCCGCGCCTCGATGTTCATGTGGATGTCTTCGAGCCTGGTTGAGAACTCGAACTTTCCGGCCTCGATTTCGCTGCGGATGGCGGCGAGGCCATCGGCGATCCTCTTGTCGTCGTCTGCCGAAATAATGCCGGTTTTGGCCAGCATCTCGCTATGGGCGATCGAACCTCTTATATCCTGCGCGTAGAGCTTGCGATCATAGCCGATGGAGGCGTTGATCGCTTCCATGATCGCGGCGGGACCCGAGGCAAATCGTCCGCCCCACATCTGGTTGCTGGCCTTCTTGTCGCTCATCTCTATAACCCGTGCCCGGAGCAGTTGAAAAAATGGCAGACGGCAGAAAATTTTTCCCCACCACGCGCCTGATTCTTGCGGCCCTCCTGGCCGGTGCCGCAGCCGGCGCGCTCGCGGTATATGTCAGCGGCGGGCTTGAAGGCAATAACACAGCGGCCGGAACTGCCGTTGTGGCGGGAGATGACCGCGTATGTGCCGCCAAAACGGAGCGTGCGAAAACCGTTGCCGCTGCCGCGACCGGCCATGTGGCCGCCATGCTGCCGGCCGATCCACCCCAGTCGATGACCGGCCTTGCCTTTAACGATCCCGATGGAAAGCCGGCTACACTTGCCGGCCATGTTGGCAAAACGGTGCTGGTCAATCTGTGGGCGACGTGGTGCGCGCCCTGTCGTGCCGAAATGCCGGCTCTGGACGAGTTGCAGCAGAAAATGGGCGGCGACAATTTCGAGGTGGTCGCGATCAACGTCGATTCCGGAGGAGATGAAAAGCCGAAAGCCTTTCTGGAGGAAATCAAGGTTTCGAGCCTTGCCTATTACAGCGACCATTCCATGGGCGCTTTCAACGAGCTGAAGGCGAAGGGCCTTGCGCTCGGCCTGCCCGTCACCGTGCTGGTCGATGATGAAGGCTGCCTGCTTGCCCATATGAACGGTCCGGCCGAGTGGTCTACGCCAGATGCCGTCAGGTTCATCGAAACCGCTCTGGATGACGTTAAGTAACGCCGGAGTTTTCCACGCTCCTTAACCGGCTTTCATCATATCGACACGCCGCTGTTGTCTGTCTGTCATATTCGCCCCATACTTCCGACCGCGGAACTGAACTCCATTTGGTCAATCATGTATCGGGAGATGAAGATGAAGCTTCTGGGTATTGCAGCAGGTCTTGCAACCGCACTCACCCTCTATTCCTCGGCCTCCGCCATCGCGGCCACCCAGATAAGCTGGTGGCATGCCATGACCGGCGCCAATGCCGAAGTGGTCGACAAGATCGCCAAGGACTTCAACGCCAGCCAGAGCGACTATGAGGTCGTTCCGGTGTTCAAGGGAACCTATCCCGAGACGCTGAATGCCGGCATAGCCGCCTTCCGTGCCGGTCAGGCCCCCGACATCATTCAGGTCTTCGACGTCGGCACCGGCGTCATGATGGCCGCCGAAGGCGCCATCCGCCCGGTCGCCGAAGTGCTGGAAGGCGCCGGCCTCAAATTCGACAAGAGCCAGTATCTGCCGGGCATCGTCGCCTACTACTCGAAGCCCGACGGCACCATGCTGTCCTTCCCCTACAATTCTTCCTCGCCGATCCTCTACTACAACAAGGACGTGTTCGAGAAAGCCGGCCTCGACGTCAACAACCCGCCCAAGACATGGGGCGAGGTTTTCGAAGCGGCGAAGAAGATCAAGACCAGCGGTGCGGCTGCCTGCGGTTACACCTCGACCTGGCTCACCTGGATCCATCTGGAGAATTTCGCCGCCTGGAACAACATTTCCTACGGCACCAATGAGAACGGCCTTGCCGGCGGCGACGTCGAGCTGAAGATCAACGCTCCGCTCTACGTCAACCACTTCCAGTCCATCGCCGATCTGGCCAAGGACGGAACCTTCAAGTATGGCGGCCGCACCTCGGAGGCCAAGCAGCTCTTCCTCGCCGGCGAATGCGGCATTCTCACCGAATCGTCGGGCGGCCTTGGCGACATCGTCAAGTCGGGCATGAACTACGGCATCGGCCAGCTCCCCTATGACGAGGACGGCGCGGGCCCGCAGAACACCACGCCCGGCGGCGCCAGCCTGTGGGTGATGGCCGGCAAGTCGGACGAGCAGTACAAGGGCGTTGCCGCCTTCTTCAACTATCTGTCGCAGACCGACGTGCAGCAGTTCCTGCACGAGCAGTCCGGCTATCTGCCGGTAACGCTGGCGGCCTATGAAGCCACCAAAGGGTCGGACTTCTACGAGAAGAACCCCGGCCGCGAAACGCCGATCCTGCAGATGATGGGCAAGGCGCCGACCGAGAACTCCAAGGGCGTTCGTCTCGCCAACCTGCCGCAGGTGCGCGATATCCAGAACGAGGAGTTCGAGAAGATGCTCGCCGGCCAGCAGACCGCGCAGCAGGCGCTCGACGCTGCCGTCACGCGCGGCAATGCGGCCATCAAGGAAGCCAACGCCAACTAGGCGCTGGTGTCCGGATCAGGGAGGGCCGGCGTCTTGCCGGCCCTCCGTCTTTCCATGGGGTCGCGGCTTTCTGCACGACCATGTCGCCATCATGGCGCAACGTTTTCCCCTTGCCGCCGCAAGTCCCGAATTGCCTGCCATTGCGACGGAAGGGTCCCCCTGCGTGAACCATCTGCTTGAAACCGCCCGGTCTTTCTGCTCCGATGGTTCCGCTTGCGCCGAAAGAAGCCGGAGGAGATGGACATGACGCCACGCGTCGTATTTCCCAACCGTGTCCTGCCCTATCTGCTGCTGGCGCCCCAGCTCGCCATCACGCTGGTCTTTTTCTATCTCCCTGCCGCACAGGCGCTGTACCAGTCTATGCTGCGGGAGGACCCGTTCGGCCTGCGCTCCCGCTTCGTCTGGTTCGCCAATTTCAAAAAGGTTCTGGCCGATCCCGCCTATCTGAACGCGATGCATGTGACGGTGATCTTCTCCGTCGCCACCGCCGTCGTTGCCATGGGCGTGGCCTTGCTGCTGGCGGTGATGGCCGACAAGGTGGTGCGCAGCCGTGGTCTCTACCGCACCCTTTTGATCTGGCCCTATGCGGTGGCGCCGGCCATTGCCGGCATGCTGTTCCTGTTCATGTTCAACCCCTCGATCGGTACGCTGGCCGTGCTCATGCGCAAGGCCGGCATAGCGTGGGATCCGCTGCTCAATTCCACCGACGCCATGGTGCTGGTGGTGACGGCGGCGGCATGGAAGCAGATCAGCTACAATTTCCTGTTCTTTGTCGCCGGCCTTCAGGCGATCCCGAAGAGCCTGATCGAGGCGGCGGCCATCGACGGCGCGCGGGAGGTCAAGCGGTTCTGGACGATCGTGTTTCCGCTGCTGGCGCCCACGACCTTCTTCCTGCTGGTCATCAACACCACCTACGCCTTCTTCGACACGTTCGGCATCATCCATGCCGTCACCGGCGGCGGGCCCGGCAAGTCGACGGAAACGCTGGTCTACAAGGTTTACAATGACGGCTTCGTCAACCTGATCCTCGGCGAATCGGCCGCCCAGTCGGTGATCCTGATGATTATCGTCATCGCGCTCACCGCCATCCAGTTCCGCTATGTGGAGAGGAAGGTGCATTATGGCTGATACAAAGGCACCGGCCAGCGGCAGCGACAAGCTGATGATCGGCCAGTCGTCGTCCGGCATCTGGCTTGCCCACGCCATCCTGATCCTCGGCGTGGTCATCGTCGCCTTTCCGATCTACTACACCTTCGTTGCCTCCACCCATTCGCTGCAGACGATCCTGCGCCCGCCGCTGCCGCTGTTGCCGGGCCCGGAATTCTGGACGAACTATTCGCAGGCGCTGTGGGGCGGCACTCGCCAGATCGGCGGCGTCGGTGTCGGCACCCTGCTCATCAACACCACGGTGATGGCGCTGGGGATTGCCATCGGCAAGATCATCATCTCGATCCTGTCGGCCTATGCGATCGTGTTCTTCCGCTTTCCGTTCCGGATGACCTTCTTCTGGATCATCTTCATCACCCTGATGCTGCCCGTCGAGGTGCGCATCCTGCCGACCTACAAGGTGATGGTCGATCTGGGGCTCATCGACACCTATGCCGGGCTGATCGTGCCGCTGATCGCCTCGGCCACCGCAACGCTGCTGTTCCGGCAGTTCTTCATGACCATTCCGGGCGAACTGGTGGAGGCCGCGCGCGTCGACGGGGCGGGGCCGTGGCGCTTCTTCTTCGACATCCTGCTGCCCCTGTCGCGCACCAACATCGCGGCCCTCTTCGTCATCCTCTTCATCTACGGATGGACGCAATATCTGTGGCCGCTTCTGGTCACCAACAGCAACGACATGAACACCATCGTCATCGCGCTGCGCAAGATGATCTCGTTTGCCGATGCCGATACGCAATGGCATCTCGTCATGGTGACGTCGATCCTTGCCATCATCCCGCCGATCCTGGTGGTGGTGGCCATGCAGCGCTGGTTCGTCAAGGGCCTGGTCGAGTCGGAGAAATAGAACATGGCGACAGTCGATCTCAACGATGTGCGCAAGGTTTATGCGGGCGGCTTCGAGGCGGTGAAGGGCATCTCCATCGCCATTCCCGACAAGGCGCTGTGCGTGCTGGTCGGGCCGTCGGGCTGCGGCAAGTCCACGCTGCTGCGCATGATCGCGGGTCTGGAGACGATCTCGGCCGGCACGATTTCCATCGACGGCAAGGTCGTCAACAGCATCGGCCCGACCGATCGCGACATCGCCATGGTGTTCCAGAACTACGCGCTCTATCCGCATATGAGCGTCTACGACAACATGGCCTACGGCTTGCGCAACCGCGGCACGCCGAAGCCCGAGATCGATGCCCGCGTGCGGGCGACCGCAAAGACGCTCGAACTCGACCAGCTTCTGGATCGCAAGCCGCGCCAGCTTTCCGGCGGCCAGCGCCAGCGCGTCGCCATGGGCCGCGCCATCGTGCGCAATCCCAAGGTGTTCCTGTTCGACGAGCCGCTTTCCAACCTCGACGCCAAGCTGCGTGGCCAGATGCGGGTCGAGATCAAAAACCTGCAGCGCAATCTCGGCGTCACCTCGGTCTATGTCACCCATGACCAGCTCGAAGCCATGACGCTGGCCGACATGCTGGTGGTGATGAATGGCGGTCTGATCGAGCAGGTCGGCGCGCCGATGGATATCTACGAGAAGCCGGCCTCGACCTTCGTTGCCGCCTTCATCGGCGCGCCGCCGATGAATCTGCTGGCGCTGACGCGCGATGCGCAGGGCAGGGCGACGGTCGCTGGCGCAGTCCTCGATGGCGATGTCGCCGACAACGTTGCCATAGTCGGACTCAGGCCCGAGGATGTGGTGATTGCCACCGGCGAGGGTCAGTCGCGGGCCTTCACGCTGCCGGTAACTGTGGAGGCGGTGGAGCCGGTGGGAATGGAAAGTTTCCTGCATTGCGCCGCAGGAGGTGTCCGCATCGTGGTGCGCGTTCCCGGCCGCAGCATGGCCAGTCCGGGAGACCGTCTGGACATAACAGCCGGACGCGACCGGCTGCATTTCTTCGACAAGGACGGCAAGCGGGTCTGAATTTCGCCGCCGCTGCCGTTTTCAGGCATGTTTTCAGGGCGCCGGATGAATTCATCGGGCGCCCTGAATCGCAGTTAAGAAATCAGTTCTTGATGCGGCGGGCGAACTCGGCCAGCGCCTGCTGGTAGATGGTGGCGCGGTTCCAGTCGTTCCAGTGCTTGTAATTGACCTCGCCCGGGCCGTAGCCGCCGCCCGGCTGCCAGCCATGGCCGCGCAGGAAGTTGGCGGTCGAGGCCAGAACGTCGGCGCGCGAGCGGATGAGGTCGCGGCGGCCGTCGCCATCGAAATCGACGGCATATTCCAGATATTTGGACGGCAGGAACTGGGTCTGTCCGAGTTCGCCGAAGCCGGCGCCCCGCATCTGCTCGGCGGAGATGTAGCCTTTCTGGGCAATGATCAGCGCCGAATCGAGCTCGTTGGTGAAGAAGGCCGAGCGGCGGCAGTCATAGGCGAGCGTCGCCAGCGGTCCGAACACGCTCTTGTTGCCTGAATTCGCGCCGAAGCCGGTTTCCATGCCCCAGATGGCGAGCAGTACTTCCGGCTGAACGCCGTATTTCTGTTCGATGCGGCGCAGCAGCGACGCTTCCGACTTCATGTAGCCCTTTGCCTTCTTCACGTAGGAGGCGGGCGCGCGGCGCTGCATGAAATCTTCAAGGCTGCCCCGGAAAGCCTTGTGCTGAGCCCGGTCGATCTTGATCACGCCGGTATCGTACTTCACGCCCTGCATGGGGCGCGTGTCGATGCCGCGTGCCTTGGCATCGGCGGTGTAAGCGCCCACCCAGGCATTGAAGCCGCTGGCGTCATTGCCGCATTTGCCGGCTGCCTGCGCAGCGCCTGCGCTCATCAAAGCAGCTAGCGCTGCCGCGGTAAAAATCCGTACTTTGGCAACAACTGCCATATTGGTCTCCTAAGTGCCTGATTCACGTCCCCGTGCGAATTTGCCAGCCAAACATGAACTTGTCATTGCCATTCCGGTAAACAGCACGTGTGTGGCGGGGTATTGCAGGCGGAAGTCGCTCTAAATGTGGCGGAATGGTGTCGATTGCTTCGAACGGAAGCATTGCCGGCCGCCATATGGTCCGGCAAACTTGACTCTGGCCGGTTTTTCCTGTCTACACCGCAAAATTCTGCGACAAGTCTTCTTTTCGCAAAGCTGACCGGGGCGATGGGCCATTGAAGCCCGCCAGTCGACCCCGGAGGCCAACATCCGGCAGCGCGGTGCGCCCCCGGGTGCTTTTTGGCTTTGCTTTCGTTTGGAGAAGGCGCGAAGCGGCATTACCTTTCGTCCATCCATGGACGGCAGGAAAAGGAAGAGACATGTTTGAATCGCTGCAGGAACGCCTTGGCTCGATCCTGAACGGCCTCACCGGCCGCGGCGCGCTGTCGGAGGCCGATGTTTCGGCTGCCCTGCGCGAGGTCCGCCGCGCCCTGCTGGAGGCCGACGTCGCGCTCGATGTCGTTCGCTCCTTCACCGACAAGGTGCGCGAGAAGGCGGTTGGCGCTGCGGTTCTCAAGTCGATCAAGCCCGGCCAGATGGTCGTCAAGATCGTCCATGACGAGCTGGTTTCCATGCTCGGCGAAGAGGGCGTGCCGATCGACCTCAATGCGCCGGCTCCGGTTGTCATCATGATGGTCGGCCTGCAGGGCTCGGGCAAGACCACCACCACGGCCAAGATCGCGCGCCGTCTGAGCGAGCGTCAGGGCAAGAAGGTGCTGATGGCCTCGCTGGACACGCGCCGTCCGGCCGCGCAGGAACAGCTTCGCCAGCTTGGCGAGCAGACCAGGGTCGCCACGCTGCCGATCATCGCCGGCCAGTCGCCGGTCGAGATCGCCCGCCGCTCCGTGCAGGCGGCGAAGCTCGGCGGCCATGACGTCGTCATCCTCGACACCGCCGGCCGTACCCATATCGACGAGCCTCTGATGGCCGAGATGGCCGAGATCAGGGCGGCTTCCAACCCGCATGAGATCCTGCTGGTCGCCGACTCCCTGACCGGTCAGGACGCCGTCAATCTCGCCCGCAACTTCGACGAGCGCGTCGGCATCACCGGCCTCGTGCTGACCCGCATGGACGGCGACGGCCGCGGCGGCGCGGCCCTTTCGATGCGCGCCGTGACCGGCAAGCCGATCAAGCTGATCGGCACCGGCGAAAAGATGGATGCGCTGGAGGAATTTTACCCCAAGCGCATCGCAGACCGCATTCTGGGCATGGGCGACATCGTTTCGCTCGTGGAAAAGGCTGCCGAGACCATCGACGCGGAAAAAGCCGCGGCGATGGCGAAGAAGATGCAGTCGGGCAAGTTCGACCTGAACGACCTCGCCGATCAGCTTGGCCAGATGCAGAAGATGGGCGGCATGGGCGGCATCATGGGCATGATGCCCGGCATGGGCAAGATGAAGGACCAGATGGCCGCCGCCGGCCTCGACGACAGGATGTTCGGCCGCCAGCTCGCCATCATCTCCTCGATGACGAAGGCCGAGCGCGCCAATCCCGACATTCTCAAGCACAGCCGCAAGAAGCGCATCGCCGCCGGTTCCGGCACCGATGCAGCCGAGATCAACAAGCTGCTCAAGATGCATCGCGGCATGGCCGACATGATGAAAGCCATGGGCGGCAAGGGCAAGGGCGGCGGCATGATGCGCGGCCTCATGGGCGGTCTGGCTTCGAAAATGGGCATGGGCGGTCTCGGCGGCATGATGGGCGGCGGCCCCATGGGAGGCATGCCGGACCTGTCGAAGATGGATCCCAAACAGCTTGAGGCGCTGAAGAAGCAGGCGGAAGCCGCCGGCCTCGGCAAAGGTCTTCCCGGTGCCCTTCCGGGCGGCTTGCCCGGCGGTCTGCCAGGTCTGGGCGGCGGCGGGCTTCCGGGCCTTCCCGGCGGCATGAAGCTGCCCGGCCTCGGCGCTCCGGGCAAGAAGAAGTGAGGGGACGATGAGCGAAGACAAGAACATCGATGAAGCGCGCCGGCTGCTTGCCGGCTACCGCTCCTCGATCGACAATATCGATGCTGCTCTCATCCATATGCTGGCCGAACGCTTTCGCTGCACGCAGGCGGTGGGTGTTCTCAAGGCAACGCATGGCCTTCCGCCAGCCGATCCGGCGCGCGAGGCCCAGCAGATCGAGCGTTTGCGGCGGCTCGCCAACGACGCCCATCTCGACCCCGACTTTGCGGAGAAGTTCCTGAACTTCGTCATCCGCGAGGTCATCCGCCATCACGAGCATATCGCCGCCAACGGTGGCACCCCCCAACCCGGCTGATTTCCGGCCGGTTCATACACAAAGACCAAGACATCAGAGCTTTAGGAGAAAGAAAATGGCACTGAAGATCCGACTGGCCCGCGCGGGCTCCAAGAAGCGTCCTTACTACCACATCGTCATCGCCGACGTGCGCAGCCCGCGCGACGGCCGCTTCATCGAGACGGTGGGCGCCTGGAACCCGATGCTGCCGAAGGACGGCGACCGCGTGAAGGTTGATGCCGACCGCGTCAAGCATTGGCTCGACAACGGCGCCCTGCCGACCGACCGCGTGGCCCGCTTCCTCGATCAGGCCGGCATCGCCAAGCGCGACGCCCGCTCGAACCCGACCAAGGGCCTGCCCGGCAAGAAGGCACAGGAGCGCGAGGCTCTGGTCAAGAAGGCGCAGGAAGAGGCTGCCGCCGCTCTTGCCGCCGCATCCGCCCCGGCCGAAGCCAGTGCCGAGTAAGCCAAAGCTTACGCTTTAGGTAAAAAGCCCGCGCCGGTTCACGGCGCGGCCTTTTTTCATGGTTCCGGTGCAGCTGCTGACGATCAGTAGCCGTTGTTGTAACGGCGACCATAATAACGGTCGTCATAGCGGTTGCGGCTGTAGCGATCGTCATAGCGATAGCGGTTGTCGTAGCGGCCGGAATTATAGCGGTCGTCATAGCCGCGCGGGCATTGCGCGGTGTAGACGCGGCCATATCCGTCGCGATAGCGGCAGCGGTTCGGCTCATTGGCGGAACCGATCAGCGCGCCGGCCACAGCTCCGATTGCGCCACCCACCAGCGCGCCCTCGGCGCGGTTATGCCGGGAGGCAACGGCCGATCCGATCGCCGCGCCGCTAAGGCCGCCGATGGTCGCGCCCTGCTCGGTCTGGGAACATGCGGCAAGCGGCACCAGCAGCGCCATAAGCACGATAATCTTTTTCATTGTCTCAACCTTTCGCGGACAATCACGTCTCTTACCACTTCCCATAACGACCGGCGGGATTCGATCCGGGATGATGAGGGGATTCATGGCAGCCGGCTGATGAATGGTGGCTGAATGCGATCTGACGGATGCGATTCTGCCCTTCACAGGCCCTCGAAAGGTTGACAGAGCCAAGTGTCGTCGTTTATGAGCCTGTCACAACTTCGGCGCGCTTCTGGCGCGCTTTTCAGTTACGCCCGCAAAGGGCCAAATTGACGGGCAAGACAATGAAGATCAAGAACTCGCTCAAGGCGCTGAAGGCACGTCACCGCGACAACCGCCTGGTTCGCCGCAAGGGCCGCATCTACATCATCAACAAGACCGATCCGCGCTACAAGGCCCGTCAGGGCTGAGCATGGACGTATCCCGGCGGGCATGATCGTGCCTGTCCGGTTTCGCCGCTCACGCGAATTTCAGTTTGACGAAGCGCATGAAGGGGATAGGCTTCCTTTCATGCGCTTCGTCGTTCTGTCCGCGATAATCTTTCTGTCGGCCGCAGCCCCGGGCCTTGTGGCGGCCGAGGATTTTCCTCATCCGGCTTCCGCCGATCAGGTGGTTGAGACCAGCGCGCAGAAGCTGGACAGGCTGCTTGGTGAGCTGAAGCGCGAGGGCAATCCGAAAGCGGCCGATCGCATCGCCCGCCGCATCCAGCAGGAGTGGTCGCAGTCGGGCAGCGCCTCCGTCGATCTGATGATGCAATGGGCGCAGAAGGCAGCCGCCTCCGGCAAATATGATGTCGCGCTCGACTTCCTCGATCTGGTGGTGACCTTGCAGCCCGACTATGCCGAGGGCTGGAACCGCCGCGCCACCGTCCATTATGCGATGAAGAGCTACGCCAAATCGATGGCCGACATAAACCGGGCTCTGGCGCTGGAGCCCCGTCACTACGGTGCGATTTCCGGCCTTGCGCGCATCATGACGGATACAGAGCGCAAGGAGGCTGCCGTGGACGCCTGGCAGCGCGTGCTCGACATCTATCCGGCCCTGCGCTCGGCGCAGGAGCGCCTGTCCACGCTATCCGAGGAACTTGCAGGCCGCAGCGCCTAGACCATTTTGCACCCAGATGGAACCATCTGGCGTCGCATAAATGCAGCTAAAACAAAGAGATAGGGCATTTCTGCGATTCAGAGAAAAGCAGAAATGCTCCAAGAGAGGCAGGCAGGTCTTTTGACGAAACTTCGTGCCGGGCGCGTGCTTGCAGGCGCCCGGCTGAAACAAGGCTCGAAACGCGGTGGCTTATTTGTCGGAGCCAGCCGGTCCCGAAGTTTCGCCTATGCTGGCGATCCGCAGCATGTTGGTGGCGCCCGAGGTGCCGAGCGGCACACCGGCGGTCACGATGATGCGGTCGCCATCAGTGCCAAAACCCTCCTGCCTGGTGATGCGGCAGGCGCGGTCGACCATGTCATCGAGATTGGTGGCATCCTCGGTGACCACGCAGTGCGTCCCCCATGCCAGCGACAGACGCCGTGCCGTCGCAAGGATTGGTGAAAGGGCGATGATCGGAACTTTAGGGCGCTCGCGCGCGGCGCGCAGGCCGGTAGCGCCCGAGGCGGTGTAGCTGACGATGGCCGCCAGTTCGAGCGTCTCGGCGATCTCTCGCGCCGCATAGGAAATCGCGTCCGGGCCGGTCGGCTCCGGCGCGGAGCGCTGGGCGTTGATGATGGCCGGATAGGTGGGGTCCTTCTCCACCCGTTCCGCGATGCGGTTCATGGTGGCGACGGCCTCGACCGGATAGGCGCCGGCAGCCGACTCGGCCGACAGCATGATGGCGTCAGCACCCTCAAACACGGCGGTTGCCACGTCGGACACCTCCGCGCGGGTGGGAACCGGTGCCGAGATCATCGATTCCAGCATTTGAGTGGCCACGACAACCGGCTTGCCGGCCTTGCGGGCGGCGCGGGTGATCTGCTTCTGGATGCCGGGAACCGCTTCGGGCGGCATTTCCACGCCGAGATCGCCGCGCGCCACCATAAGCGCATCGCTCAGCTCCATGATCTCGGAAAGCCGCGTAACGGCCTGTGGCTTTTCGATCTTCGACAGAAGCAGCGCCCTGCCATCGGCGATCTGACGCGCTTCGATCAGGTCTTCGGGACGCTGGATGAAGGAAAGCGCGATCCAGTCGACGCCGGCCTCGAGCGCTGCATCGAGATCGGCGCGGTCCTTCTCGGTCAGCGCGCCAACCGGCAGGTCGGTGTCCGGCAGCGACACGCCCTTGCGGTCGGAAATCGAGGTGCCGGCCACCACCACGCATTCGATGGAGCGGCCGTCGCATTTTACTGCCTTCAGCTCCAGCTTGCCATCATCGATCAGCAGGCGATGGCCGGGTTCGACCGACTTGAGAATTTCGGGATGCGGAAGATAGACGCGCGTGGCATCGCCGGCTTCGGTGTTGTCGTCCAGCGTGAAGGCCTGGCCAACGGTAAGTGTTTCCTTACCATTTGCAAAGCGGCCGACGCGCAGCTTGGGCCCCTGCAGGTCTGCCAGAATGCCGATGGGGCGGCCCAGCTCCGCCTCGACGGCACGGATGCGGCCAATCAGCGTGCGCATCAGATCGTGATCGGCGTGGCTCATATTGATGCGGAAAACATCCGCGCCCGCTTCAAACAGTTTTTTCAGTGTCGCCTGTTCAGAGGAAGCAGGGCCGATCGTTGCGAGTATCTTTACCTTGCGGCTGCGTCTCATTGACCATTCGTTCCCGGGGCCGGCGGCCCGTCAGCTGTCGGCTGCTCGGTCAGCTGGACCATCCAGCTCGACTGCTCGCCAGTGTCGTATTCCTGAAAGCCGGCCCGCTGGAAGCCCCGTGCCACACAGTCGGTCACGCCTGCTATCTTGAACTCTTTTTCCGCCACGCACATGTTGACCGGACCGTCCCAGCGGCCACCGCGTTCAGCATCTTCTGCGTAGAGATAATAAAACCGTGATGACAGAGGCCCCTCGATCAGCGTCTTGCAGCTCGATGCCTCGATGTGCCACCAGCCTTCGGTGATCCAGCCCGCCTTGGCGCGATAGCCGATGCCGACCCCGACCAGGCTCTGCGTGGCGTTGCAGACCCGGAAATCGGCATGGGCAGGCGCCGCGTGCACCATCAGGGCAACGAACGGCAATGCTGCCAGCAGCGCTTTTTTTCCTGCGCCGGAACGGACCTTGTTCATTCCCCTCGGCATCGATCTCTTCATGTGGTTGGTCCCTTTTCGGCAAAGTCCGGGCGCATGTCAACGCGCCCGGACCTGAAAATCCAATCGATTTAAATATTGCGGACGCGGCGATCTGGCGGCTGCGGCGGATTTCTGACAAAAACCTTGTCCAAACCACGGCATTGCATGGATGCCCTCTTCATGGGATGAAACTATCATCCAGCCGGGAACGAAAAACGGACCTTTCCTTCCAGTCATGACCCGATCCACAGTTTTCGCCCCTTTCGATCTGGTCGAAGGCGATGCCAGCCGCGGCATTCTTCTGGTTTGCGACCATGCAAGGCGCGATCTGCCGCAGGAATATGGCACGCTCGGCCTGCCGCATGAGGAATTCGAGCGCCACATTGCCTACGACATCGGCGTCGAGACGGTGACGCGTGAACTCGCGGCCCTGCTTGGCGCGCCGGCGGTGCTGGCCGGTTTCTCGCGCCTGCTGATCGATCCCAACCGCGGCGAGGACGATCCCACCCTGATCCGCCAGCTTTACGACGGCACCATCATCACCGGCAACTATCCGCTTTCCGCAACCGAGCGCCAGCGCCGGCTCGACATGTTCTACCGTCCTTATCACGACGCCGTTTCGGCAGCGACTGCATCAGTGGCCGCGAGATCGGGACGCGCCCCTTTCCTGTTTTCGGTTCACTCGTTCACGCCGGTGATGCAGGGGATGATCCGGCCATGGCATGTCGGCGTGTTGTGGGACAGCGACGATCGCGTGGCGCGGCCGCTGATAGACGCTTTGGGGGAAGACCCCTCGCTCGTCGTCGGCGACAACGAGCCTTATGACGGAGCCCTCCGCGGCGACACCATGTTCCGCCATGCCATCGTCAACGGCTATCCGCATGCGCTGATCGAGATCCGGCAGGACCTGATCGCGACGCCCGCCATGGCGGCCGGCTGGGCGCAGCGCCTTGCTCCCGTGGTTGAAGCGATCAATCGTCGCCCCGATATACATCAGGTGCGCCATTTCGGCTCGCGCACCGGACCCGTCTGAACGAGGAGGAACAGCCATGACGCAGATCGACGAGAACAGGCAGCGCGACTTCGAGGCGGCCGCCTTCCGCCGTCTGCTCCAGCATCTGCGCGAGCGCACGGACGTGCAGAACATCGACCTGATGAACCTCGCCGGCTTCTGCCGCAACTGCCTTGCCAACTGGTACCGCGAGGCGGCCGAGGCCGGGGGAACGGCTTTGTCAAAGGAAGAGTCGCGCGAGATCGTCTATGGCATGCCCTATGAAGAGTGGCGCGCGCGCTATCAGCTTGAAGCTTCCGACCAGCAGAAAACGGCTTTTGAGCAGAACAGGCCCGCAGATCACTGAAATGCAACTCCGGACGGAGGCTGAAAGTGTCCATTCCAACCACGAAACTGCCCTGTGGCGAGAGCGTGCCGGTCTTCGGTCTCGGCACATGGATGATGGGCGATCACAAAGCCAGCTTCGCCGATGAGGTGGCGGCGTTGCAACTGGGGCTCGACCTTGGTGTCACGCTGATCGACACGGCCGAAATGTATGCCGATGCCGAACTGGTTGTCGGCGAGGCCGTGAAAGGGCGTCGCGACGACCTCTTCATCGTTTCCAAGGTGCTGCCTTCCAATGCCTCGCGGGCCGGAACCATTGCTGCATGCGAGCGCAGCCTCAAACGCCTCGGCACCGACCGCATCGACCTGTACCTGCTGCACTGGCGCGGTGGCGTGCGGCTGGCTGAAACGGTGGCGGCCTTCGAGGAACTGAAAGCGGCCGGAAAAATCCGCCACTGGGGCGTGTCCAACTTCGACACCAGCGACATGGAAGAACTCTCCGGCCTGCCGTCCGGCGCGAACTGTCAGGCCAATCAGGTTCTCTACAATCTCAGCCGGCGCGGCATCGAGTTCGATCTTCTGCCATGGAGCCGGCAGCGCAGCATGCCGGTCATGGCCTATTCGCCGATCGAGCAGGGTGCGCTGGCGGACAATCGCGCGGTTGCAGCCGTGGCTGCCCGCCACGCTGCGACCCCGGCGCAGATTGCGCTGGCATGGGTGATGCGCGCCGGCGGCGTCATCGCCATTCCAAAGGCGGTGAAGCCGGACCATGTGCGCCAGAATGTTGCGGCGCTGGACATTACCCTGACCGCGGAAGACCTTGCCGAGCTCGACCGCGCCTTCGCGCCACCCGCCCGCAAGCGTCCGCTGGAAATGATCTGAAAGCCGGCCCCTGTGATTTGGCCTGCGGGCTTCAGCCCGGCAGGGTCACGACCACCGGGCCGGAACGGGTCGCCACGATGGTGTGCTCATACTGCACGGTCGGCGCGCGGGGCTCGCTGTAGAGCGTCCAGTCGTCGTCTTCGCCGTTCTCCGCCCATTCCGCCCCGAGGGACAGGAAGGGCTCGACGGTGAAGACGAGGCCGTCATTGATGATCCGGCGCTCCGAGCGGTCAGGCCATGTGGCGATGGATTCGGGCTCTTCATGCAGGGAGCGGCCGACGCCGTGGCTGGCGAGGTTGCGCACCAGCGTGTAGCGGTTCTTCTGCGCGAAGGCGCCGATTGCCTTGCCGATGCCGGAAAGCGGCTTGTCTGCGCCCACCTGCGCGATGCCGGCCCACATGGCGCGCTTGCCGTCGCGGCACAGCCGGTCGATGTTGCGCGCCACCGGCGGCACGGTGAAGGAGGCGCCGGTATCGGCGAAGAAGCCGTTCTTTTCCGCCGACACGTCGATATTGACGAGGTCACCCTTGCCAATGCGGCGGTTGCCCGGAATGCCGTGGGCGATTTCCTCGTTGACGCTGATGCATGTCGCGCCGGGAAAGCTGTAGGTGACTTCAGGACCGGAGCGTGCGCCCGCCTGCTCCAGCAGCTTGCGGCCGAGCTGATCCAGTTCCGCAGTGGTGATGCCGGGTTCGAGAGCCGCACCCATGGCCTTGAGCGTATCGGCAACGATACGCCCGATCTCCTTCAGCGCATCGAACTCGTCTTCGTTTGAAATGGTCATGCGCCTGCGGCCTTCCGTCAATCGATACCCGCACATAGGGCTCGTGCGTTCTGGCGGCAAGCCTCATCGGGCTTCGCGCGCGGCGTTGGCCAGCAGCGTAGCGGCCGCATCGCCGGCGCTTTCGATATAGGCGACGTCATGATGGACGAGCATGGTCGAGAAGGCGCCATCCATGAGAAGCACGATCTGCCGGGCCAGAGGGTCGGCACCGGAAAGCCCTTCGGCGGCGATGATTTTGGCCAGCCACGCCTCCACCCGCTTCTTGTGCGTGCCTGCCGCCTTCACCGCCGGATGGCCCGGCGTGTCGACCAGTTCGGCTGCGATGCGCAGGAACCCGCATCCCTTCCAGCGGCGATGCTGCGCCGCCGTGGCAATGCCGGTGAAAATCGCCCGTATTCGCGCCGGCAGCGACCCTTGCGCCGCTTCGAAATAGCCGGCGAAGGCGTCAAGATTGGGCTGGTCGCGGGAGGCGAGATAGGCCGCGACGAGGTCGTCCTTGCTGCGGAAATGATAATAGAGCGTCTTCTTGGTGATGCCGGCCTTTTCCGCGACGGCGTCGACGCTCACCGCGCGGATGCCCTTGCCGTAGAACAGGCTGTTGGCCGCCTTTACGATCCTGTCGCGCGTCGCGTCACTGCTGCTGCGGGCCATTCTTAGTATACCGACTAGTGAGTTTAGATGAGATCGAGCGGATGCTAGCCCTGCTGGCGCAGACATGCAACGGCACGGAGAACCTCATGACCAGGCAGACAGTTCTGTTCGAGCGGCGCGGCAAGGTCGCCCTGCTTACCCTCAACCGCCCCGAAAAGCTCAACGCACTGAACTACGCCACCAATGACCGCCTTCTGCATCTTATGGACGAGATCGAGACCGATGACGGCATCGGCGCGGTCATCCTGACCGGGGCCGGGCGTGCCTTCTCGGCCGGCGGCGACATCTACGAGTTTGCGCAGAGTGTACGCGAAGGGGTCGATGTCGCGGTGCGGGAATTCGTGCGGCGGGGGCAGGCGATGACCAGCCGTCTCGAGGCATTTCCGAAGCCGGTCATTGCGGCGGTTAACGGCATCGCCTATGGCGGCGGCTGCGAGATCACCGAATCCGTGCATCTGGCCATCGCCAGCGAGCGGGCGGTTTTCGCCAAGCCGGAAATCAACATCGGCATTCCGCCGACCTTTGGCGGCACGCAGCGCCTGCCCCGTCTGGCCGGCCGCAAGCGGGCGCTGGAATATCTGCTCACCGGCGACAGCTTCACGCCGGAGCGGGCGCGGGAGATCGGCATCGTCAACAGCGTGGTCGCGCATGACGATCTCATGGATGCCGCCTTCGATCTGGCCGCCCGCATCCTGCGTCACTCGCCGCTGGCTTCGGCACGCATCCTCACGGCCGTGACGCGCGGCCTCAACGCCACCATCGGCGAGGGCTTGCAGATCGAAAGCGAGCAGTTTGCCCGCATGGCCGCCACATCCGACATCCATGAAGGACTGGATGCGTGGATCGGACGTCGTACGCCAGTCTACACCGGCAGCTAAAGCTTTCAGGCGCTCGCCAGTCCCTTCAGCCGGTAGAGCGCTTCCAGCGCCTCGCGCGGCGTCATCTCGTCGGGGTGCATCGCTTCCAGCGCTTGCGAAAGCGCGTCGGAGCGCGGGGCGGGTTTGGTCGTCTCGCGCTTTACGGCGGCCGAAAACAGCGGCAGGTCGTCGATCAGACGCTCTGCCTTGCCGGAAACCTCGCCGGCCTCGAGCTGGTGCAGCACCTCGCGGGCACGAGCCACCACGGCTTCCGGCAGCCCGGCGAGACGGGCGACCTGCACGCCATAGCTGCGGTCGGCGGCACCCTTGCCCACCTCGTGCAGGAAGACGACGTCGCCCTCCCATTCCTTCACCCGCATGGTGACGTTGTGCAGGCGGGAAAGTTTCTCCGCCAGTGCCGTCATCTCGTGGAAATGGGTGGCGAAGACCGCCCGGCAACGGTTCTGCTCATGCAGATATTCCACCGCCGCCCAGGCGATGGAGAGGCCGTCGAAAGTGGCGGTGCCGCGCCCGATCTCGTCGAGGATGACCAGCGAGCGCTCGCCGGCCTGATTGAGGATGGCCGCCGTTTCCACCATCTCGACCATGAAGGTCGAACGTCCGCGCGCCAGATCGTCGGATGCGCCGACGCGGGAGAACAGCCGGTCGACGACGCCGATATGCGCCTTCGTGGCCGGCACGAATGAGCCGGTCTGGGCGAGAATGGCGATTAGCGCATTCTGGCGCAGGAAGGTCGATTTACCGCCCATGTTCGGCCCGGTCAGCAGCCAGATCGCGCCGTGCGTGCCGTCGCCTTCGGGCGAAAGGTTGCAGTCATTGGCCACGAACGGGCCTTCGCCGAGGCGGCGCAACGCCTGCTCGACCACGGGGTGGCGGCCGCCCTCGATTTCGAAGGCGAGGCTTGCATCGACCTGCGGCCGGCACCAGCCTTCGCGCTCCGCCAGCAGCGCCAGCGCCGCCGAGACGTCGAGCACGGCAAGCGCTTCCGCGCCGGCGCGGATGGTTTGCGCCTCGGCCACCGCTTCCTTCACCAGCGCCTCGAACACGGCAAGCTCGATGGTCAGTGCACGGGCCGCGGCATTGGCGATCCTGCTCTCCAGCCCCGCAAGCTCGGTGGTGGTGAAGCGCATGGCGTTGGCCATGGTCTGGCGGTGGATGAAGCGGGCCTTGGCCTGGTCCGTGCCATTCATCACCGCCTGATGGTTGGCCGTCACCTCGATATAGTAGCCGAGCACATTGTTGTGCCGGATTTTCAGCGAACGGATGCCGGTTTCCTCGGCCAGATCGCGCTCCATGGCGGCGATCACGCGCCGGGATTCGTCGCGCAGCGCCCGCATCTCGTCGAGTTCGGCATCGTAGCCGGCGCGCACGAAGCCGCCGTCGCGTTTGATCAACGGCAATTCATCGCTCAGCGCCAGTTGCAGATGCTGCGCCAGCTCCGAGGGCAGGGCGGCGATGGCGCGTAAAGCGTCTCCGATCTCATCCGGCACCTTGGTGCCGGCGAATATGTCGGCGATTGCGGAAGCCGCCGCCAGACCCGACCGCAACGCGCCGAGATCGCGCGGGCCGCCGCGGTTGAGCGCCAGCCGCGACAGGGCGCGCGGCATGTCCGCCACGCCCTTCAATGCCGCCCGCAGCGCTTCGCCAGGGCGCGGTTCGGACCGGAAGAAGGAAACCGAATCGAGGCGCGCCGCGATCGCTGCCGGATCGGTCAGCGGGGCCGTCAGCCGATCGGCGAGAAGGCGCGCGCCGCCGCCGGTGATGGTGCGGTCGATGGCCTTGAACAGAGAGCCCTCGCGATGGCCCGAAAGCGTGCGCAAAAGCTCCAGATTGGCGCGCGTCGCCGGGTCGATGAACAGCGTCGCGCCGCTTTCCTCGCGCTCGGGCCGCGACAGCGGAGGCCGCTCCGCCTTCTGGGTCTTCTCGACATAGGCGATGATGCCGGAAATGGCCGACAGCTCGGCGCGGCCGAAGGTGCCGAAACTGTCCGGCGTCGCCACCTCGAAGAAGCGGGCGATACGGGCGGGCGCCGAGGTGGAATCGAACAGGCTGGAAGGCTGCGGATTGGCAACGCGCCCCAGCACGTCGAAGACGGGTTTCAGCTCCGGATCGTAAAACACCGGCTCGGCTACGATCAGTTCGCGCGGATCGACGCGCAATATGTCAGCCAGCAGCCGGTCATGCGTGGTTTCCGCGACCCGGAAGGCGCCGGTGGAAATGTCGATCCAGGCAAGCGCATGAGCCTGGTCCGCCGCACCCTTCACTCGCCCGAGCGCCATCAGGAAATTCGATTCGGCCGGCGCCAGCAGTTTATCTTCAGTAATCGTGCCGGGCGTCACCAGCCGGATCACGTCGCGCCGCACCACGGATTTGGAGCCGCGCTTCTTCGCCTCCGCCGGGTCCTCGATCTGCTCGCACACGGCGACGCGGAAGCCGAGCGCGATCAGCTTCTGCAGATAGTCGTCGGCGGCATGCACCGGCACGCCGCACATGGGAATGTCCTGCCCCTGATGCTTGCCGCGCCTGGTCAGGACGATGCCGAGCGCCTGCGCCGCCTTTTCCGCGTCGTCGAAGAACAGTTCGTAGAAATCGCCCATGCGATAGAACAGCAGCGAATCAGGGTTCGCCGACTTGATCTCGATATATTGCTCCATCATCGGCGTTGCGCCGGCCGTTGCCAGCGCGGGCATCGGCGTAGCACCGGCTGCTGCCGGCACGGCTTGTGTCACGCTGTCGGGACGCACGGGCATGTCGTGGTTCAAGAAACTGTTTCCAAAATTTCTATATGCATTGGCTTGGCGCTTTACGGCGGGGAAGTGTAGCCTTAATTGCGCAAACTCCACAAAAACAAGTCGCGGCGGGAGCAACAGCCGCATCGGTGAGGAAACCTTTAGCACATGCCCAGCATAAACGAGAACGCGAGCCCCTCAGTCAGCCCCGAGGAGGCGCTGGAATTCCACGCGCGCGGCCGTCCGGGCAAGCTGGAAATCATGCCGACCAAGCCGATGGCGACGCAGCGCGACCTGTCGCTCGCCTATTCGCCGGGCGTCGCCGTTCCGGTGAAGGCGATCGCCGAAGATCCTTCGCGCGCCTTCGATTACACCGCCCGCGGCAACATGGTGGCGGTGATTTCCAACGGCACCGCCATTCTGGGTCTCGGCAATCTCGGCGCGCTGGCCTCCAAGCCGGTGATGGAAGGCAAGGCGGTGCTGTTCAAGCGTTTCGCCGATGTCGATTCCATCGATCTGGAAATCGACACCGAGGATGCCGACGCCTTCATCAACAGCGTGCGCTATCTCGGCCCCTCCTTTGGTGGCATCAATCTGGAGGACATCAAGGCGCCGGAATGCTTCATCATCGAGCAGCGCCTGCGCGAGCTCATGGACATTCCCGTCTTCCATGACGACCAGCACGGCACCGCCATCATCTCCGCCGCCGGCCTGATCAACGCACTGGAGATCACCGGCCGCGACATGAAGACGACGAAGCTCGTCTGCAACGGTGCCGGTTCCGCCGGCATCGCCTGCATCGAACTGATCAAGGCGATGGGCTTCGCGCCGGAAAACGTCATCCTGTGCGACACCAAGGGCGTCGTCTATCAGGGCCGTCAGGAAGGCATGAACCAGTGGAAGTCCGCGCACGCTGTAAAGACGGATGCGCGCACGCTGGCCGAGGCCATGGACGGTGCCGACGTCTTCTTCGGCCTCTCGGCCAAGGGCGCTCTGACGCCGGCCATGGTGGAATCGATGGCGAAGAACCCCATCATCTTCGCGATGGCCAACCCGGACCCGGAGATCACCCCGCAGGAAGTGGCCGACATCCGCACCGACGCCATCATGGCGACCGGCCGTTCGGATTACCCGAACCAGGTCAACAATGTGCTCGGCTTCCCCTACATCTTCCGCGGCGCGCTGGACGTGCAGGCGACCACGATCAACGAGGAGATGAAGATCGCCGCCGCCTATGCGCTGGCCGATCTGGCCAGAAAGGACGTGCCCGACGACGTGGCCGCGGCCTATCAGGGCAACCGGCCGAAATTCGGTCCCAACTACATCATCCCGGTGCCGTTCGATCCGCGCCTGATCTCCGCCATACCGCTGGCGGTGGCCAAGGCCGCGATGGAAACCGGGGTGGCGCGCCGTCCCATCGTCAACCTCGACCGCTACGCGCAGGAGCTTTCCGCCCGCCGCGATCCGATCGCGTCCACCCTGCAGCGCATCTACGACCGCGTGCGCCGCCAGCCCAAGCGCATCGTCTTCGCCGAAGGTGAGGAAGAGCAGGTCATGCGCGCCGCCGTCTCCTACGTCAACCAGGGGCTGGGCACCGCGATCCTGCTGGGCCGCGACGACATCATCAAGGAAAATGCCCGCAATGCCGGCATCGACCTCAACAAGCCCAACATCGAGATCATCAATGCGCGCCTGTCGCGCCGCAACGCGGTCTACGCCGATTATCTCTATGAGCGCATGCAGAGGAAGGGCCACCTGTTCCGCGATTGCCAGCGCCTCATCAACAACGACCGCAACCATTTCGCCGCCTGCATGGTGGCGCTGGGCGACGCCGACGGCATCGTCACCGGCGTCACCCGCAACTATTCGACGGCGCTGGAAGATGTGCGCCGGGTCATCGACGCAAAGCCCGGCCATTGCGTCATCGGTGCCTCGATCGTGCTGTCGCGCGGCCGCACGGTGATCGTCGCCGATACCGCCGTGCATGACATGCCGAATGCGCAGCAGATCGCCGACATTGCCGAGGAAGCGGCCAATTTCGCGCGGCGCATGGGTTATGAGCCGCGCGTCGCCATGCTCGCCTATTCTACCTTCGGTCATCCGCAGGGCGAGCGGTCGGAGCGCATCCAGGAGGCGGTCAAGCTTCTCGACAAGCGCCGCGTCGATTTCGAGTATGACGGTGAAATGGCGGCCGATGTGGCCCTCAACCCCGCCGCCATGCAGCAATACCCCTTCATGCGCCTGACCGCGCCGGCGAACGTGCTGGTCATGCCGGCCTTCCACTCGGCTTCCATCGCCACCAAGATGCTGCAGGAACTGGGCGGCTCGACCGTTATCGGCCCCCTGCTCGTCGGCCTCAACAAGCCGGTGCAGATCGTGCCGCTGAATGCCAAGGACAGCGACATCGTCAACATGGCGGCGATCGCAGCCTTCTCCGCCGGAAGCTGATTTTCTTCAGGGCGGCCGTGATTGCGCGGCCGTCCTGCCTCGGGAGAAATGCCCGGGCGTGAAGAAATTATTTTCTCACAAGTTTTATAAGTGAGAAATAATTTCTATTATCTCTGATTTTGCCAAAAATTCATCCGGTGAACGCAGAAGCACTCCATTGTAAATTCCGGCCAATCCCGTATTGGCATGCCGGGACCCGATCCGGCACGCCTGAAAGAAGGTCCGGACATGTCTTCCTCCACCCCATCCGTTTCGCGTTCCCCGCGCGAACCCAAACCGCTTTATGCGTCCTTCGGCGTCCAGGTGCTTGTCGCCATGGTGGTCGGCCTTGCGTTTGGCTATGTCGCCCGCCAGATGGGCCCCGATGCCGCCGGCAACGCCAACTGGCTGACGGTGACGCTGTCGACCATCGGCTCGTCCTTCGTCTCCCTGCTCAGGGCGCTGGTTCCGGTGCTCGTCTTCACCGCCATCGTCGCGTCGATCGCCAATCTGCGTGAACTGAACAACGCTGCCCGGCTGGTCTGGCAGACGCTCATCTGGTTCGCCATCACCGCGCTGATCGCCGTGGTCATCGGCATCGCGCTCGGCCTCATCCTCCAGCCCGGCCTGCACACCGCCGTGACCGAAAGTGCGGCGCGCGCGCCGTCCTCGACGGGGAGCTGGCTGGACTTCCTGAAGGGCCTCATCCCCTCCAACATCCTCGGCCTTTCGGCATCGACCAGAGTGACCGATGGCGGCGCTTCGACCAGCCTCAGCTTCAACGTGCTGCAGATACTGGTGATCTCGATCGCCGTCGGCGTGGCGGCCCTGCGCGTCGGCCCGGCCGCCGATGCTTTCCTCGCCTTCAACCGCTCCTTCCTGAAGGTCGTCCACAAGCTGCTGTGGTGGGTCATCCGCCTCACGCCCATCGGCACCATCGGCCTGCTCGGCAATGCAGTCGCCGTCTATGGCTGGGATGCGCTGGCGCAGCTCGGCTGGTATTCGGCAGCCATCTATATCGGCCTCGCGCTGGTGCTGTTCGTGGTCTATCCGGTGCTGCTCGGCGCCAACGGGCTCAATCCGCTGCGCTTCTTCCAGGGCGCGTGGCCGGCGATCCAGCTTGCCTTTGTGTCGCGCTCGTCCATCGGCACCCTGCCGCTGACCGAACAGGTGACGGAGAACAATCTCGGCGTGCCGCGCGAATATGCGGCCTTCGCCGTGCCGCTCGGCGCCACCACCAAGATGGACGGCTGTGCCTCGATCTATCCGGCGATCTCGGCCATCTTCGTGGCCCAGTTCTTCGGCATCGATCTCGGCATTCAGGACTATCTGCTGATCGTCTTCGTCTCCGTCATCGGCTCCGCCGCCACCGCCGGTCTCACCGGCGCCACGGTGATGCTGACGCTGACATTGTCGACGCTCGGCCTGCCGCTGGAAGGTGTGGGCCTCCTGCTGGCGGTCGACCCGATCCTCGACATGGGCCGCACGGCCGTGAATGTGGCCGGACAGGCGCTGGTGCCGACCATCGTCGCCAAGCGTCAGGGCATTCTCGATCAGGCCGCTTATGATCGCGGCGAGATCGTCGAGCCCGACAGCAGCCCGGCAGCAGCACCCGCTGAATAAAGCCTCTCATTCAGAAAAAAGCCGGGATGGTGTTGAGCCGTCCCGGCTTTTTATTGTGCTGAGGACTGCGGTGCGGGGTCAGAAGAGGTTCTTGAGTTCATCCAGCCGGTCGTTGACCAGCCAGCCATAGTAGTTCTCCTGCGGCAGCTTGGGAGACTGGCCTGCCGCGGCGCGCCGGGCATTTTCAGCCCGCAGCGCCTGCGCCCGGCTCTCGGGATCGCCGATATTGTAGAGAGTGGAGGTGATGCCGGGATTCTGGGAAATGTCGAAGCCTGCGATGCGCTTGTAGGCATCGATGGAATTGCGCACGACCGCCGCCACATAGGGCAGGGTCAGATCCGGATCCATGATGGTCTTGTAGACCTGGTTGGGGTCGCGCACATCCAGCTTCGGCAGGCCGGAGACGCGGTTCACCATGTCGCTCATCTGCAGTGCGGTCAGCGGGTTGAGCTGGCCGAGGCCGAAGGTCTGTCCGGCATAGAGCGGTTGGAAGAAGGTGGCTCCGAAGCGGTCGTTCGGGAAGCTCTTGCCGCCGACCGTCTTGCCGCGGAACGATCTGTTCCACACCCGCTCGCGGCATTGCCACAGCGTATCGCTATCGGTCTTGCCATCGCAGGCGTCGAACTCGGGCCGCTGCACGAAGTCGGAAACGTCCTCGCCCTTGTAGGAGAAGGTCAGGCGGTTGGAGAGATAGGAAATCGCCTTGACGTAATAGGTTTGCAGCCGGTCATAGGCGTCGACATTGTAGGTGTGCTCGCCGACGATAGCGCCGACCACATGGATGGGCTCGATGCCATAGGCCGCCGACACCTGCTTTATCTTGGCTCGCAGGGCGGCATCGTTCTTCAGCAGCGCATAAATCTTGCGGTACTTGGCCTGAAAGGTGGTGCTCGTCGCCTGCGTTCGCCGGCTCGACGCGCCGGGAATGGGCGGCTGTTCGACCGAACGGTTGCCCGCGGGCACCAGCGTGGCGGCCTTCACAGGCAGGACGACGGCGGCCGCCAACAGAGCGATTGCGACGGGTATGAATTTTTTCATGCGTGCTGCCTGAGGATGGATGCCGCACAAACTATGAAAACAGGGCGTCCAAGTCGAGGCCGTATGCGCGCTGACAGCACAGACGAGGCGTTGCGTTGCATAAATGTGGCAATCAGCGGAGTGGGGAAGGCATCCGGGACGGCAGGGAACCCACCATCCCGGCTGAATTTCATCGCTCAGGCGGCGCTCCTGCGCGCCAGCCTTGCCTTGATGCTCTCCACGTCGGCGCGCGGCGTCGCGGCGAACAGCGTCTTGGTGTAGCTGTGCTGCGGGTCGGAGAACACCGCCTCGCGCGAGCCATATTCGACCGCTTCGCCGAAATACATCACCATCACTTCGTCGGCGATGTAGCGCACCACCGAAAGATCGTGGCTGATGAAGATGTAGGTGAGGCCGAATTCGTCCTGCAGATCGGCAAGCAGGTTCAGAACCTGCGCCTGCACTGAAAGGTCGAGCGCCGACACCGGCTCGTCCAGCACCAGAAGCGACGGGTTGAGCATCAGCGCGCGCGCAATGGCGATGCGCTGGCGCTGGCCGCCGGAGAACATGTGCGGATAGCGGTTGTAGTGCTCGGTGCCGAGACCAACCTTCTTCAGCATGGTCATGGCCCGTTCGCGCCGCTCATCCGCCTTCACATTCGTGTTGATGACCAGCGGTTCGCACAATATGTCGCCGATCTTCTGGCGCGGGTTGAGTGAACCGTACGGGTTCTGGAACACGATCTGCACCTTGCGGCGCATGTCCGGCGTCAGCGCTTCCGCGGCGATGTCGACCTTGTTGCCCTCGATCAGCAGCTCGCCCGACGTTGCCGGATCGATCAGCGTGATGATGCGCGCCAGCGTGGACTTGCCGCAGCCGCTCTCGCCGACGATGGCCAGCGTCTTGCCTTTCTCGACGCTGAACGAGACGCCCTTGACCGCATGAACGGTGCGGGCCGGCGTGAACAGCCCGCCGCGCACATGGTAGTCGCGCCTGATGTCCCGGCCTTCGACGATGACGGTGCGTGTGGGTTCTGTGCTCATCGTGCGGCTCCCGGAGCAGGCTCGAACATCATGTCGGAAATGGTCGGCAGGCGATCGCCGACGGCATTGTCCGGCAGGGCGGCGAGCAGGGCGCGTGTGTAGTTGCTTTTCGGATTCTCGAACAGCGACAGCACATCCGCCTCTTCCATCTTGCGTCCGCGATACTGGACGACGACGCGGTCCGCCGTTTCGGCCACGACACCCATGTTGTGGGTGATCATGATCAGGCCCATGCCGTTTTCCGCCTGAAGCTTCATCAGGAGATCGAGGATCTGCTTCTGGATGGTGACGTCGAGGGCGGTGGTCGGCTCGTCGGCGATCAGCAGCTTCGGATTGCAGGCGATCGCCATGGCGATCATCACGCGCTGGCACTGGCCGCCCGACATCTGGTGCGGATAGGAGCCGAGCCGCTGCTCGGGATCTGGAATGCCGACCAGCGTGAACAGCTCGATGGCGCGGGCCCGGCGCTGGGCCCCGCCCATGCCCATGTGAAAGCGCAGCACCTCCTCGATCTGGAAGCCGACCGTGAAGCAGGGGTTGAGGCTGGCGATCGGCTCCTGGAAGATCATGGCGATGTCCTTGCCCACGATCCTGCGCCGCTGGGTGGCATCGAGGCCAGGAAGATCGATGCCGTTGAAGGCCATGCGGTCGGCTTTCACGGTGGCGGACTTCGGCAGCAGCCCCATCACCGCCAGCATCGACACCGACTTCCCGGAGCCGGATTCACCGACGATGGCCAGAACTTCTCCGGCATCGACGGTGATGTCGATGCCCTGAACGGCCATGAACGGGCCGGTGGATGTCTCGAAAGAGACGGTGAGGTTCCTGATTTCGAGAAGTGACATCACGACCTCTTGAGCTTGGGATCGAGTGCGTCGCGCAGACCGTCGCCAACCAGATTGATGGCCAGCACGGTGACGAGAATGGCGATGCCGGGGAAGGTCACCACCCACCATGCGCGCATGATGAATTCGCGGGCTTCGGCCAGCATGGTTCCCCATTCCGGCGTCGGCGGCTGCGCCCCCATGCCGAGGAAGCCGAGGGCGGCCGCGTCGAGAATGGCGTTGGAGAAGGAGAGCGTACCCTGAACGATGAGCGGCGCAAGGCAATTTGGCAGAATGGTTCTGAACATCAGCCTGAGGTGCCCGGCCCCTGCCACCTTGGCGGCAACCACATAGTCCCTGTTCTTTTCGGCCATCACCGCAGCGCGCGTAAGGCGCACGAAATGCGGTTGCAGCACCAGCGCGATGGCGATCATCGCATTGGTCAGGCCCGGCCCCAGAACCGCGACCAGCACGAGCGCCAGAAGCAGCGACGGAAAGGCGAGGATGATGTCCATCAGGCGCATGATGACGGTGTCGACCCAGCCCCGGCAATAGCCGGCGATGACCCCGACGATGATGCCGCCGGTGAGCGCCAGCGTGGTGACGATCGTGCCGATGAACAGCGAGTAGCGGGTGCCGTGGATGAGGCGTGAGAGAATGTCGCGGCCCACGGGATCGGTGCCGAGCAGGAAGCTGGCATTGCCCCCTTCCATCCACACCGGCGGTATCAGCACGGCATCGCGATATTGCTCCGCGGCTCCGTGTGGCGCCAGCCACGGCGCCAGCAGCGCCACGATCACCAGCCCGATGAAAACCCACAGCCCGATGACGGCTCCGCGGTTTTCGGAGAAGTAGAACCAGAATTCGGCGAAACGGGCCTTCAGGGAAGGATCGGTTCCGATGCCGGCAGCAGTTGTTGTGTCTGTCATGGTGCGGCCCTCAATTCCGTATGCGCGGGTTGATGAGGCCGTAGAGAAGGTCGACGACCAGATTGACCACCATGATGATGGCTGCGATCAGCAGAAGTCCGCCCTGGATCACCGCATAGTCGCGCCGCGATACCGAATCGACCATCCATTTGCCGATGCCCGGCCAGGAAAAAATGGTTTCGGTCAGAATGGCGCCTGCCATCAGCACGCCCACCTGCAGGCCGATCGTGGTTATGACCGGGATCATGGCATTGCGCAGCGAGTGGATGCCGATCACGCGGAAAGTCGACAGACCCTTGGCGCGGGCGGTGCGCACGTAGTCCTCGCCGAGAACTTCAAGCATGGCCGAACGCGTCTGCCTGGCAATGACGGCCAGCGGAATGGTGCTGAGAACGATGGACGGCAGGATGAGATGGCTGAGTGCCGACTTGAAGGCGCCGCTCTGCCCCGACAGCAGAGAGTCGATCAGCATGAAGCCGGTGACCGGCGGGAAGAAATACATCAGCGAGATGCGGCCCGACACCGGCGTCCATTGCAATATGCCGGCAAACAGGATGATGAGCAGCAGGCCCCACCAGAAGATCGGCATGGAATAGCCCACCAGCGCCACGCCCATCACCGACTGGTCGAAGAAGGAACCGCGCTTCGTGGCGGCGATGATGCCGGCCGGAATGCCGATGACCACGGCGATGATGATGGCGCACAAAGACAGTTCCAGCGTGGCGGGGAAGAGCGCGAAGAACTGATCAAGTATCGGTTTCTTGGTGACGATAGACGTGCCGAAATCACCGGTCAGGACCCCGCCGATGTAGTCGAAATACTGAACGACAAGCGGCCGGTCGAAGCCCAGTCTCTGCATCATTTCGGCATGACGCTCCGGCGACATCACGCGTTCGCCGGACAGCAGCGCGACCGGATCGCCAGGCAGAAGCCTGATAAAGGAAAAGGCAATGATCGAGACCCCGATGAAAGTCGGGATCAGGACGGCAAGCCGCCCCAGAAAAAACCGAAGCATGACGAACCTTCGCGTTGTCCTTCGGGAGGAGCAATCTCCAGAGTATTTCCGCTTTTCTTCGAAACGCGGAGATTCCCCACCTCTTTGTTTCTCATAATTCCCAAAAAGCAAAGCCGCGGCGAGCTTTTGCAGAAATCACACTTCTGAAGCCGACGTGATCCTGGAAATCGCGTAACGTACTTTACGGCGTTATGTCCATACATATTCTGCCGGCTGGTAAAAATCGCCAGCTCTGGCAGCTGTCGCGTATGGCAAAGGGCGCCCGCATTGCGGGCGCCCTTCCTGACCGGAAAGCTTTACTCGACGAGGTCGACGCCCTCGAAGGCGAAGTCGCCGAGCGGGCTCTGGTGGAAGCCTTCGACTTCCTTGCGCATCGGCACGACCGACAGCGAGTGGTCGAGCGTTGCCCACGGAGCTTCGCGCTTGAAGACTTCCTGTGCCTGCTCGTAGAGCTTGACGCGCTCGTCCTGATCGGTGGTGGCCTTGGCCTTCACGACGAGATCGTTGAACTCCTCGTTGCACCACTGGGCGCGGTTGTTGCCGCCGACAGCGTCACAGCCAAGCAGGGTGTGCAGGAAGTTGTCCGGGTCGCCATTGTCACCGGTCCAGCCGAGGATCACTGCGCCGTCGCGGTCCTTTGCCTTGGAGCGGTCGAGATACTCGGCCCACTCATAGGAGACGATCTCGACCTTGACGCCGATCTTGGCGAAGTCGGACTGCATGAGTTCGGCAGCACGGCGGGCGTTCAGCATGTAGGGACGCGAAACCGGCATTGCCCAGACCTTCATGGAGAGGTCCTTGACGCCGGCTTCCTCCAGCATCTTCTTCGCCGCTTCGGGATCGTACGCGTCGTCCTTGATGTTGTCGTTGTAGGACCACATGGTCGGCGGGATCGGGTTCTTGGCTTCGGTGGCCGCCCCCTGGAACACGGCGTCGACGATGGCCTTCTTGTTGATGGCCATGTTGAGCGCCTTGCGCACCTCGACCTTGTCGAACGGCGCCTGCGTGGTGTTGTAGGCGAGATAGGCGATGTTGAGGCCTTCCTGCTCCACCACCTTGAGGTTCGGATCAGCCTTCATGGCCTCGACGTCGGCTGCGTTCGGGAACGGCATCAGGTGGCATTCGCCAGCCTTCAGCTTCTGGTAGCGGACCGAAGCGTCGGTGGTAATCGCAAAGACGAGATCGTCGATCTTCTGCTTGCCGCCCCAGTAGTCGGGATTGGCCTTGTAGCGGATCACGGCGTCCTGCTGATAGGCGACGAAGCTGTACGGACCGGTGCCGAGCGGCATCTGGTTCATCTGCTCCTTCTTGCCTTCGGCTTCGAGCTTGTCGGAATATTCCTTCGAAACGATCGACATGAACGGCATGGCGAGGTTGGCGAGGAAAGGTGCTTCCGGCTGGTTCAGGATGATCTTGATGGTCTGGTCATCGACCTTCTCGACCGACTTGATCAGCGTCGGGAAGCCCATGCCTTCGGAATATTCCCACGAGGCGCCCGCCACATACTGGTTCCAGGGGTTGTTCTTGTTGAGCTGGCGGTCGAAGGAGAACACCACGTCATCGGCATTGAGGTCACGCGACGGAGTGAAGAAATCGGTGGTCTGGAACTTCACGCCCTGACGAAGCTTGAACGTATATTCAAGGCCGTCGTCGGAAATCTCCCAGCTTTCGGCGAGGCCGGGCTCGGTCTCGGTCGTGCCTGGCTTGAACTCGAGCAGGCGGTTATAGACGGTGTGAGCGGCAGCGTCGAAGGTGGTGCCAGCAGTATACATGCCGGGATCGAAGCCTTCCGGCGATCCTTCCGAGCAATATACAAACGTTTTTGCGTTGGCTGCTCCACCCATGACGGTTGCAGCCAGCAACGCGGCCGCAATAGTCAGCTTCTTGGTCATTGAGGACTCCCTGATATTTACCCAAGCCGGTGTAATCAGCCTGGCGAAGGCAGCATATAAGCACCGATTTGTCGGCTTTGGAACTCCTTGTCGATCTGCCTCAGCGTCACTTCAATAAAATTTCACAAATTCGCTTGCTGGTGAAATTTTCGATCCGCCCTGATCTTGGCAGAGATTTATTATGACTTGACATCTGTGTTTGAAGGGAGGCTCCGAACCGGCCGCTATACGTGCCGGATGCAAGATTCGCGCGCCCCTGCCGCTGCGGCACGGCTTGCAAGCGGGATGTTTGTCGCCATAGATAGAAACATGCAGGGTGGGTAAGGTGGCACTTCCATGACGCATGGCGGGGAGAAGAAGTGCCTGCCGGCTGGAAGCGAGCCGGTATGAGACCGCAGTCCCGAAGCTAAAACCAGGGAGGACGCATTGGCCAAGGCAACTACAGGTTCAGCAAAGAGTAAGGCCGTCGCAGGCACAGCCAGTGCCGCGAAGGAGAAAGCTGCAGAAAAGAAGCCGGCGAAGAAGAGCGCTGGCGCGTCTGCAAACAAAGCTGCGCCTGCGGCAGCCAGGCCCGCGGCTGAAAAGCCTGTAACCAGAGGTGCTGCAAAAAAGGCTGCGCCGGCTGCGAAGGCAACGGCGCAGAAAGCACCGTCTTCCGGTGGAAAAGAGCGGCCGAAGCCATGGCTTGCGACCTATCCCGCTGGCGTTCCGGCAGAAATTGGCCCGCTGACGTCATCTTCGATCGGTGCGCTGCTCGTCGATTCCTGCAATCGCTTTGCCGCCAAGCCTGCTTTCGCCAGCATGGGCAAGACGATTTCCTTCGCCGAGCTGGAAACGCTTTCGGCGAATTTTGCCGCCTATCTTCAGTCGGTCGGCCTTGAAAAGGGAGCCCGCGTTGCGCTGATGATGCCCAATGTCCTGCAATATCCCATCGCCATGATGGCGGTGCTGAGGGCAGGTTACGTCGTCGTCAACGTCAATCCGCTCTATACTGCGCGCGAGCTGGAGCATCAGCTCAACGATTCCGGCGCCGAAGCCATTGTCATTCTGGAGAACTTCGCAACCACCCTTCAGACGGCCATCGGCAAGACCAAGGTGAAGCATGTGATCATCGCCGCCATGGGAGATCTGCTCGGCCTGAAGGGCGTGCTGGTCAATCTGGTCGTGCGACGTGTCAAGAAGATGGTCCCCGACTGGTCGATCCCGGGCCATGTCCGGTTCAACGCCGCGCTGAAAGCGGGTGCGGGCAGGAAGCTGAGGCCGGTCGAGGTCGGGCAGGACGACATCGCCTTCCTGCAATATACGGGCGGGACGACAGGCGTTTCCAAGGGCGCCACCCTGCTGCACCGCAACGTGCTGTCGAATGTGGCGCAGCTGGCGATCTGGGTTGAGGACGCTTACACGGTCAAGCCGAAGCCGGAAAATCTGGTCTTTGTCTGCGCGCTGCCACTCTATCACATTTTCGCGCTGACGGTGAATGCGCTGATGGGCATGGAGCAGGGCGCCCTCAATGTGCTGATTCCCAATCCGCGTGACATTCCCGCATTCGTGAAGGAGCTGCGCGGCCGCCAGTTCAACATTTTCCCCGGCCTGAACACGCTGTTCAATGCGCTTCTCAACAATGAAGAATTCCGCAAGCTGGATTTCAGCTCACTGGTGCTGTCGATCGGCGGCGGCATGGCCGTGCAGCAGGGGGTTGCCGATCGCTGGAAGGCGCTGACCGGAAATCACATCACCGAGGGGTACGGGCTTTCCGAGACCTCTCCTGTCGCCACCACCAACAAATGCTCGTCGTCCGAGTTCACCGGCACCATCGGTCTGCCCATTCCGTCGACCGAGGTGGCGATCCGCGACGACGACGGCAACGATGTGGCGCTGGGCGAGGTGGGTGAGATCTGCATCCGCGGTCCGCAGGTGATGGCCGGCTACTGGAACCGGCCGGAGGAAACCGAGAAGGCCATGACGCCGGACGGCTTCTTCAAGACCGGCGACATGGGGTTCATGAATGCCGAGGGCTTCACCAAGATCGTCGACCGCAAGAAGGACATGATCCTCGTGTCCGGCTTCAACGTCTATCCCAACGAGCTGGAAGAGGTGGTCGCCAACCATCCGGGCGTTCTGGAGGTGGCTGCCGTCGGCGTGCCGGATGAGAAGTCGGGCGAGGTGCCGAAGCTGTTCGTGGTGCGGCGTGACCCCGACCTCACTGCCGAGACGCTGATCGCCTATTGCCGGGAAAACCTCACCGGCTACAAGCGTCCGAAATACATCGAGTTCCGCGATGAGCTGCCGAAGACTCCGGTTGGCAAGATTCTGAGGCGCGAACTGCGCGATTCCTGATCTGCCTTCCCGGCACCGATAAAAGTCACAAAAGCCCGCGTCCTGCGGGCTTTTGCATTTTCAGGTGACGGTCACGGCCTGAAGCGGAATGTCGATGCCCAGCCTGTCGAGCATGGCTTTGAAGGCGGCGATGCCATAATGCTCGCTTTCGGTCACGAGCCCCATGATGCGCCCGCTGCCACCCTGTTCGGGCGTAAGCGCCGCCACAATATCCTGCGCAGGATCGATGAACGCGCAGTCGGGACACGCGGCAGCGAAGAATGAGGCCAGCCATGGCAGATGCGTGCTCGACAGCGTCAGCACGTCTGTATCGGGGTGCCGGTCGCGGACTTCTTCCATGAAGGTGCTGACAAGACGCTGGGTGCCTGCCGGATCGAACAGGAAGGAACCGTTCTCGACCAGCTCGACCATGGGCGAGGCGTTGATGAGCGCGACCTGATCCGGATTGGTCGCGTGCGTCGCCACGAAGCGCACCAGCATCGGGCTTTCGATCAGCGATTTCACGCCCATTATGCCAACCCGTCCGCTCCGCGTCTGCGAAAGTGCGGCACCGAGCGGCGGATGCACCCCGAACAGCTTCGGGCCGGGGTCGCGCTGCAATTCGTCCAGCACCATGATCGAGGGGGCGTTGGAGGCGATGACGATGGCGGCAGGTTCATACCGGCCGAGGAAAGAGATGGTCCGGCGCATGATGGCCAGCAGCTGTTCCCGTTCCTTGCCGCCATAGGGGAAGCTGGCGCGGTCGGCGAAGTAGAGAATATCCTGCTTCGGGAATGCCTTGTGGATTTCCGCCACGATGGCATAGCTGCCGATGCCCGCGTCGAAGACAGCGACCGGTCGATGCAGGCTCATGCGCGTTCTCCCCTCATGGTGATATCCCGGGGGCCGGCTTCGCGAAATTGCTCAGACCGACGCCAGATAGGCCGGTAGGTCGGCGACCGAATCCAGCATCACATCGGCCAGAGGGGAAAGCGATTCGCGCGTGCCGGTGCCGGAAAGAACGCCGATGGCCAGTCCGCAGCCGCCGGCGCGCGCCATGTCGAGATCGTGGCGGTTGTCGCCAACCATGGCCAGTTCGGAAGGTTTCAGGCCGGTCAGGTCGCAGAAGGCGACCACGGTATCGGGCGCCGGCTTGGCATTGGCGACCGCATCGTAGCCATAGGCGGCCTCGAACAGTTGCGCGATGCCGAGCGCCGACAGCGTCTTCTCGCAGCCCATCGTGGAATCATTGGTCGCGACGCCCAGCCGGTAGGATTGCGCATGCAGATCGCCCAGCGCACCGATGATGCCGGGAAGGGCGACCGCCATGGCGGCGCCCTTGTCAGTGGTCATCCGGTTGAAGTGCTCGACCGTGTCGAGCTGCTCGCGCCGCGACAGTTCTGGGAACCACAGCTCGATTATGTCGAGATTGGTGCCGGCCGCGAATACGGAATCCGCCCTGAAGGCATGTGTCTGCGGGTCGAGGCCGGCAGCCACGAGCAGCGTGTCCGCCTTGTCCCTGTCGCCGCCGGATGCCTCCATCGCCATCAGTTCGGCTACCGCCGACCATGTTGCATGGAAGTCGACAAGCGTGCCGTCCTTGTCGAACAGGATTCCCTTGATGGCGGCCAAGTCTCTACCCCTCTTTCAGGTCGAAAATCTGTTTCACCAGACCGGCCGTCGAGGCATCCCTGTCTGCGGCGCTTTCCTTGCCCTCAACGACAGGCAGCAACCGTGTTGCCAGCTCCTTGCCGAGTTCGACCCCCCATTGGTCGAAGGAGTTGATGTTGTAAAGCACCCCTTCGATAAAGACGCGATGTTCGTAAAGCGCAATCAGCCGTCCGAGCGTTGCCGGATCGAGCAGCCTGTAGAGGATGGTGATCGAGGGGCGGTTGCCGGAGAAGACGCGGTGGGGCGCCAGCCTTTCCACCCTGGCCGGATCCATGCCGCCGGCAAGCATTTGCGCGCGCGCTTCTTCCAGCGTGCGGCCTTTCATCAGCGCTTCGGACTGGGCCAGGCAATTGGCCAGCAAAAGGTCGTGGTGGTGCTGCAATTCCGGCTCATGCCCGTTGGCGGCAACGAGGAACTCCACCGGAATGATGTCGGTGCCCTGATGCAGCAGCTGGAAGAAGGCGTGCTGGCCATTGGTGCCAGGCTCGCCCCACACCAGCGGCCCGGTCGGCGTGGTGACCGGCATGCCGTCGAGCGATGTGCTCTTGCCGTTCGATTCCATGTCGAGCTGCTGGAGATAGGCAGGCAGGCGCGACAGGCGCTGGTCGTAGGGGATGACGGCGCGGGCCGGGTAGCCGCACACCACGCGGTGCCACCAGCCGACGAGGCCGAGCAGCGCGGGCAGGTTTTCGGAAAGGGGGGTGGTACGGAAATGTTCATCCATCTCATGCGCGCCGGCCAGCATGTCGCGAAAACGCTGCGGGCCGATGGCGATCATCACCGGCAGGCCGATCGCACCCCACACGGAATAGCGCCCGCCGACCCAGTCCCAGAAACCGAACACCCGGTCCGCTCCGATGCCGAAGGCGGCGACAAGATCGAGCGCCGTCGAGACGGCGGCGAAATGATGCGCCACGGCTTTCTCGCCCAGCGCCTGTGCGATCCAGCGCTTCGCCGTCTGTGCATTGGTCATCGTCTCCACCGTGGTGAAGGTCTTGGATGCGACGATGATCAGCGTCGTTTCCGGGTCGAGCCCGGCAAGCGTGTCGTGGATATGGGCGCCGTCGATATTGGAGACATAGTGGGCGCGCGGGCCGTCATGATAAGGCGCCAGCGCCAGCGTGACCATGACGGGGCCGAGATCGGAGCCGCCGATGCCGATATTGACGATGTCGGTGATGGCCTTGCCGGTCGCGCCGCGTGCCTTGCCGCTGCGGATGGCTTCAGCGAAGGTGCTCATCGCGTTCAGAACCGAGGCGACGTCCTGGCCGATCGCATGTCCATCTATCGCCGGTCCAGATGCGCCCGGATCGCGCAACGCTGTGTGCAGAACGGCGCGATCTTCCGTGACATTGATATGCGCGCCGTCAAACATAGCGTCGCGCCGCGCTTCCATCCCGCAGGCTTTGGCCAGTTTGCCGAGCAATGCCATGGTGGCGTCGTCGACCGCACATTTCGACCAGTCGAGCAGCATGTCGCCCTGTCTGGCCGAGAAGCGGTCGAAGCGCTGCGGATCGGCCTGAAAGGCAGCACGCATATCCATGGATATGGACAAGCGCTGCGCGCGAAGATCGTCGAGAATCTGGCTTAAGGCGGAACGGTCCACGGACATCTCCGTATGTGGATGCGACAAGGTGGGCGGCCACCCGGATCGGTTCGCGGGGAATGTAGAGCGTTCCCCCGCCATGGGAAACACCCTCTTGCCCGGTTCCACCCCGGCATGTCGCCGCATTTCTTATCCCACCATATTTAAATCGATTCAATCAGTGGATTACCCGTGAAGTCGACCTGATCGATCACTGGCATAAATCTATAGGATCAGAATTATTGATTGGCTTAATTGCTTGTGCCAAGCGACACTCCTCTGGTCCACGCAGCCAGAAAAGACTGTCCACCGGGGAGGTGATCATGTCCCAGCGAAACGACACGGCCATCTGGTCGGGCCTTTTCCGTATATCCGCGGAATCGGGGCAAACCCTTCAGGCGCAGATCAGGCAGGCCATCGTCGCCGCCATCCTTGACCGGCAGATCGCCGCTTCCATGCCGTTGCCGTCCTGCCGCATTCTGGCGGAAAAGCTTGGCGTCGCGCGCGGCACCGTGGTGCTGGCCTTCCAGCAGCTCGTCGATCAGGGCTTCCTGATCGCGCGCGAACGGCGCGGCCATTTCGTCAACCCCGATGTGCTGGCGACGCCGGCCAAGCCGCAGAAGGCGCCGGAACAGTCGAATGAGATCGACTGGAAGGCGCGCCGGCGCATTGCGGCATCCGACATGCCGCCGCCGAACAAGCACGAGAACTGGATCAAGTCCTCCTACCCCTTCGTCTATGGGCAGTTCGATCCGGGCCTGTTTCCGACCGCCGAATGGCGCGAATGCAACCGCATGGCGCTGGCGGTGCTGGAAATCCGCAACTGGGCCTCGGACATGGTCGACCGCGACGACCCGCTGCTGATCGAGCAGATCCAGGCGCGCCTGTTGCCGCGCCGGGGCATCTTCGCCAATCCCGACGAGATCATCGTCACGCTGGGCGCGCAGAACGCGCTCTACATGCTGGCCACGCTTTTGATGGGCAAGGGCTCGAAAGTGGCGATGGAGGACCCCGGCTATCCCGATGCGCGCTCCATCTTCCAGCTTTCCGGCGCCGAGACCGTGCCGGTGCCGGTCGACCAGTCGGGCATCGTCACCGACCGCATTCCGACGGATGCCGGTTTCGTGTTCGCCACGCCGAGCCATCACTGTCCGACCATGGTGCCGCTTTCCGAGGCGCGCCGTCAGGACCTGCTCGACCGTGCCGACCGCTACAACCAGATCATCATCGAGGATGGCTATGACAGCCAGCTGATGGACGATGCGCCGCAGCAGGCGCTCAAGAGCAGCGACCGCTCGGGGCGCGTCATCTATGTCGGGTCGATGTCGAAGACGCTGGCACCCGGCCTGCGGCTTGGTTACATCGTCGCTTCGGCGGGGCTGATCGCCGAGCTTCGGGCGCTGCGCCGCTTCATGCTGCGCCACCCGCCGGCCAACAATCAGCGCGCCGTGGCGCTGTTCCTGTCCCTCGGCCATCATGAAGCGCTGGTGCGGCGGCTTTCCACCGCATTCGAAGAGCGCCGCAAGCGCCTGCGGCAGGCCGTTGCCGCCTTCCTGCCGGAGTGGCGCTCAAAGCATCCGGGTGCCGGAACGTCACTGTGGCTGGAGGCACCGCAAGGTGTCAACGCCTTCGACCTCGCCGCTGCCGCGGCCAGCCGCAGCGTTATCATCGAACCCGGCAACCGCTATTTCGGTTTCGATGAGCAGCCATCACGCTTCGTGCGGCTGGGTATTTCGTCAATCGCCCTGCAGCATATCGAGCCGGGCATTCGCGAACTGGCCACAGCAGCCGGTCGCCGGCCGGCCGCTGCCTGAGCCATTGCTTTGCCATCGCCTTCCTTGATTGAGCCAATGCTTTGGCACAGAAGCCGGACACCCATGGCTCATCGCTGGCCTGCATCGGGCGCGCATAATGTTTCCCGGATGCGGTCTTGCAAGCGGGAGATGCGGTGATGAAACAGGCCCTGCCGGAACCGCCGGCTGCCGGGGCGGCGGGCTCCTGCTATCTGCCGCTGAGCGAAGGCGACATCGGGCGCGTCCATGAGGCTGTGCTCACCGTTCTGGAAACGGTGGGTTTTGCCGATGCCATCCCCTCCTGCATCGAGGCGCTGACGGGTGCCGGTGCCGTACTGGGGGAGGACGGGCGGATCCGCTTCCCGCGCAATCTTGTGCGCGATACGATCAGCCGCGCTGCCCGCAACATCACGCTTCATGGGCAGGATCCTCGCCACGACCTGCATCTTGACGGAAGCCATGTCCATTTCGGCACGGCCGGCGTCGCCGTCAATCTGGTCGATGCCGCGCAGCGCATCTGGCGCGAAACGCGCCTGCAGGACATTTACGACGCGGCCCGGCTTGTCGAAGGGCTGGACAACATTCATTTCTTCCAGCGCCCCATGGTCGCCCGCGATATCGCCGATCCGCTGGAGCTGGATTTCAACACGCTTTATGCCTCTGTCACCGGCACCACCAAGCATGTCGGCACCTCCTTCACCGTCCGCGAGAACGTGAAGCCGGCACTTGAGATGCTGCACATGATCGCCGGCGGCGAGGACAAGTTCCGCGCCCGGCCCTTCGTTTCCAGCTCAAGCTGCTTCGTCGTTTCCCCGATGAAGTTTGCCGAGGATGCCTGCGGCGTGATGGAGGAATGCGTGCGCGGCGGCCTGCCGATCCTGGTGTTGTCCGTGGGGCAGGCCGGTATCACCGCCCCTGCCGATCTGGCCGGAGCCGTGGTGCAGACCGTGGCCGAGGTGCTGGCCGGCCTTGTCTATGTCAATGCGCTGAAGCCCGGCCATCCGGCGATCTTCGCGGCCTGGCCCTTTGCCTCCGATCCGCGCACCGGGGCCATGGCCGGCGGGTCGCCGCAGCAGGCGCTGCTCGGGGCTGCCTGCGCCCAGATGGCACGCTTTTACGATCTGCCTTCGTCGACGGCAGCCGGCATGACCGATGCCGGATTGCCGGACAGCCAGTCGGGCTATGAGAAAGGCATCACCGACATGCTTGCCGCATTGAGCGGTGCGCATCTGGTCTATGAGGCGGCGGGCATGCATGGCTCGCTGCTCGGCTTTTGTCTGGAAAGCCTGATCATCGACAACGACATGCTGGGCCATTGCCTGCAAAGCTGTGCGGGAATGGCGGCTGGCGACGAGCAATTGTCGGCATCCCTGATCGCGCGGACCTGCCTTGGTGGCCCCGGCCATTATCTGGGCAGCGGCAGGGGGCAGGACGACTCCACGACCGTGCCCGGCCGGGAGCGCTGGCAGTTTCGCGAGCGCGACCAGAACGGCCTCGGCGATATCGTCACCCATGCCGTGGCCGAAAAGAAGCGCCTGCTGGCGGAGCGCTTTCCCCGCCATATCACGCGTGGGATGGAAGACCGCCTGCGGTCCCGCTTCGGCGACCTTATTCGCCTGCCGCGTGGGGCGATGGGCGGGTAGGGCCTGTTATGGACGGACAGGCCCGCAAGCTGGAAAATGGTTGCAACAGGCAATCATCCCAGCGAAACGGCGACGTGGAGATGATGAGCGATCCTGTCTCAGCCGGTCACCTCGCCGATCGACCACGGCAGGGTTTCGCCGCCGCGAAACACCACGATGTCCTCGTCTTCGATCGGTACGGCGGCGACCGCGACACTGGGTTTCCTGACCAGCGTTACCGTGCCCTTGTTCGGCTCCAGCCCATGGAAGCGTGCGCCATTGAGCGATGCGAAGGCCTCGAAGCGGTCGAGCGCGCCTTCCTCGTCGAAGACCTGCACATAGGTCTGCAGGGCGGTGACGCCCCCGAACACGCCGGCCGAGCAGCATTCTGCCTGCTTGGCTGAGCGCATATGCGGGGCGCTGTCGGTGCCGATCATGAAGCAGCTTTCACCGGAGGTGATCGCCTTGCGAAGCGCGAGGCGATGGCTCTCGCGCTTGGCGACCGGCAGGCAGTAGAGATGCGGGCGAAGGCCCCCCTGAAAGATCGAGGTGCGGTTGATGACGAGATGGTGCGGCGTGATCGTGGCGGCCACGCGCGGCGCATGGGCGCGCACAATGTCGACCGTTCCGGAGGTGGTGGCGTGCTCGACAACCACCTTCAGCCCCTGATGCCGCTTCAGCATCGGCAGGAGCGTGCCTTCCATGAACACTTCTTCGCGGTCGAAGATGTCGACGTCCGGATCTGTGGATTCGCCGTGGATCAGAACCGGCATGCCGATGTTCTCCATCCGCTCCAGCACCGGTGAAAGCCCGGCAAGATCAGAAACGCCGTGGCTGGAATTGGTGGTGGCGCCCGCTGGATAAAGCTTGGCCGCGATCCACACGCGTTCGGCAAAGCCGCGCTCGATTTCGTCGGGATCGGTGCGGTCGGTGAGATAGCAGGTCATCAGCGGCTCGAAAGCGGAGCCTTCGGGACGCGCCGCCAGAATGCGTTCACGATAGGCGAGCGCATCGGCCACAGTTACAACCGGCGGAACCAGATTGGGCATGATGATGCCGCGCGCGAACTGGGCCGCCGTATAGGGCAGAACCGCCGTCAGCATGGCGCCGTCGCGCAGGTGAACATGCCAGTCGTCCGGGCGGGGGATGGTGAGCGTGGGCACGGTCCCGGCCTTCTGATCGGCGCTGGCGTCAAAAAGCGCGTCAATGGACATGGGTACTCCTTCTCACCTGTGATGACGCGCAGATGCGCGCACTCGTCCCTGACAGAGCGATATACATGGGGCGGCTGAAAAAGGCAGTCGGCTTGGGGGCCTGCGACGAAAAATTACGGCCGTAAGGGCGCCCTCAGCTCAGCAACTGACTCAGCACCGGCTGCAACTGTTCCGGCGTGATCGGCTTGGCCACCACGGCGTCGAAGAAACCGGACAGCGTAAGTGCGTCGGTGGTGGCGCCAAGACGCGTTGACAAAAGCACAAGCGCGGGCCGCAGGCCGCCAGTGGCGCGCCTCAGCGCGGCGATCACAGGTATCAGCGCATCACAGTCGCTGTTTTCGGACCCGCCGTCGAGCACGATGATGCCCGGCAACAGAGACCGAAGTGCGCGCACGGCAGTCTCGGGGGATTCCATGACCGGCTTCAGCCCCAGCCCCTCGACGATCTTTGCGACCACGATCTGGGTGATGCGCGATCTGCCGACGACCATGACTCGGGACAGATCGGCGGGGCCGCCATCGTTCGCAAACTTGCCGCGTCCGAGGCCAGTGTTGCCGTTGTGATCGAAGTACGAGGACAAGTCGACCTACACCGTCTGCTCAATGCAGGGTTGAAACTATCCTCCTTTTGGGTGACCTCATCCCACCTGTCAAGTTAATAGAAAGTGGCACTCCGTGTGCCACCGCCGCAAAAAGGAAAATCGCCTCCGCAGCGGCTGCGGAGGCGACTTCAGGGCAGGGAGCCCGGATGAACCGTGTCCCCACGGTTCGTCCACCACCCCGGCTTACGAGGCATGCGGGGTGGCGGATTGCGTGCGGCTCAGTTGTGAGCCTGGGTGACGATCACCGGGATGAGCAGGTCGCCCCAGTTGCCTTCGCCGCTGTGATGGCGGGCCGAGCGGACCAGTTCGACCGACACGCCGGCTTCGACGGCCTTCATCACGGACTGGTTAAGGCGATGCAGGTCATTGGCCAGCATGCGGATCGCGGACTGCTGGTCGGTGTTCATGGCCGAAGACTGTTCCTCGGCCCTTTCCTTGACTCGGGTGATCGGTGCCATTTTGGTTCTCCCTGGGAATGACGGCTTTCTGGCCGCCGGGTCTGTTATTCCGCAGCCGGGCGGAACTGTTCGGTTTCGGTGGATTCGCCCATGGCGGTGGTCGAAGACTGACCGCCGGTGATGGCGAGCGACACGGCGTCGAAGTAGCCGGTGCCGACCTCGCGCTGGTGCTTGGTCGCGGTGTAGCCGTTGGCTTCCGCCGCGAATTCGGCTTCCTGCAGCTCGGAATAGGCCGCCATCTGGCGATCCTTGTAGCCGCGGGCCAGCTCGAACATGCCGTAGTTGAGCTGATGGAAGCCGGCCAGCGTGATGAACTGGAATTTGTAGCCCATGGCGCCCAGTTCACGCTGGAATTTGGCGATGGTGGCGTCGTCCAGGTTCTTCTTCCAGTTGAAGGACGGCGAGCAGTTATAGGCGAGCAGCTTGCCCGGGTGCGCCTTGTGCACGGCCTCGGCGAACCTGCGGGCCTGTTCCAGATCCGGCTTGCCGGTCTCCATCCAGATCAGATCGCAATGCGGCGCATAGGCGATGGCACGGGCGATGCATGGCTCGATGCCGTTCTTCACCTGATAGAAGCCTTCGGCGGTGCGGCCGGCATCATGGTCGACGAAGGGCTGGTCGCGCTCGTCGATGTCGGAGGTGAGCAGCTTGGCGGCTTCGGCGTCGGTGCGGGCGACGATCAGCGTCGGAACGCCCATCACGTCGGCGGCGAGGCGCGCGGCGTTGAGGTTGCGGATGTGAGCCGCCGTCGGGATCAGGACCTTGCCGCCCAGATGGCCGCACTTCTTTTCAGAAGCGAGCTGGTCCTCGAAGTGAACGCCTGCGGCGCCTGCCTCGATGAAGGCCTTCATGATCTCGAAGGCGTTGAGCGGACCACCGAAGCCGGCCTCGGCGTCGGCAACGATCGGCGCGAACCAGGTGTCGACAGAAAGACCCTTGCCTTCAGCCGTCTCGATCTGATCCGCACGCTGCAGCGTGCGGTTGATGCGCTTGGCAAGCTCGGGTGCGGCGTTGGCCGGGTAGAGCGACTGGTCGGGATACATGGCGGATGCCGTGTTGGCATCGGCAGCGACCTGCCAGCCCGACAGATAGATGGCCTTCAGGCCGGCGCGGACCATCTGCATGGCCTGATTGCCCGACAGCGCGCCCAGCGCGTTGACGAAGTCTTCCTCATGGATGAGCTTCCACAGGCGGTTGGCGCCGTTCTCGGCCAGCGTGTGCTTGATCTGCACCGAGCCGCGCAGCCGCTTCACGTCTTCCGGGGTGTAGGGACGCTCGATGCCTTCGAAACGGCCTTCCGGCGCGGACGGGACGAGGTTGTAAAAATCGGTCATTTACAGCTCCAGCAGTTCGGTTGTGAAAGTCTCCGGCATTCGCCTTGCCATCCGGATTGGCGTCTGCCTCTGCGACTTGATTTACATTGCGCTGCGGTAAAGGCGAGAAAAACCGGGATTCTCGGCTGAAAATAAAGGAAAATCTGTGTTGCGTTTGACAGATTGCGGTTGTAAATTTGTCAAAATTGTAAAACCCAATAAATGGGAAATTCCCGACAGGTTTTGTAAAATCGTGTAAAATGCTGTCCCATGGCTGAACAGAAGATCTTTGCAGGACCCCGCATCCGTCGCATCCGCAACGCCAAGGGGCTGACCCAGACGGCGATGGCCGAGGGGCTGGGCATCTCGCCCTCCTATCTCAACCTGATCGAGCGCAACCAGCGACCGCTCACCGTGCAGCTCATCCTGCGGCTGGCGTCCGTCTACAAGGTCGAGCCGGATGAGTTGCAGGCGCAGGCCGGCGGGTCGATCGCGGCCCTGCGGGAAATGTTCGCCGATCCGCTGCTTTCGGGCGAACTGCCGGGCGAGCAGGAGCTGGTCGAGGTGGCGGAGGCCGCGCCCAATGCGGCGGCGGCGATGATCAAGCTCTACCGCGCCTATCGCGAGCAGGCCGAACGTCTGTCGGACCTCAACGAGCTGCTGGCGCGCGAAGGGCGGGGCACCGCGCTTTCCGGCGCGCGCCTGCCGATGGACGAGGTGCACGAGGTGTTCGAGCGGCGGCCGAACCATTATCCCGCGCTGGAGGAGGAGGCCGAAGCATTCATTCGTGTGCTGGAGCCGGGCGACGATCTCCATGGTGCGCTGAAGGCCTGGCTGAAGCGTGAATATGGCATCACCGTGCGCGTGCTGCCGGTGGCGACCATGCCCAACTGGCGCCGCCGCTATGACCGGCATTCGCAGCGCCTGTTCCTGTCGGAGCGGCTGTCGCCTTTCGATCAGCTGCGTGAACTGGCGATGGAAGCCTGCCTGATGCGCATGTCGGTGGCCATCGCGGCCGAGATCGCCGCGCTGAAGCTGTCGAGCGACGAGGCGCGGCGGCTGGCCCGCTTCGAGCTTGGCCGCTACGCCGCCCACGCGCTGATGATGCCCTATCAGGCCTTCCTCGCCGCCGCCCAGCGCGCCCGCTACGACGTCGATGTCCTGCGCTCGCGCTTTTCCGTCTCGTTCGAGCAGGCCGCCAACCGGCTCACCATGCTTCAGCGGCAGGGCAGCGCCGGCGTGCCCTTCTTCATGCTGGAGGTGGACAATGCCGGCCACCCCTTCCGCAAGGCGGGCAGCGCCGGCTTTCCGCACAGCCGCTTCGGCGGTGGCTGTCCCAAGCTCGCCGTACATGCCGCCTTCACCCAGCCGGGGCAGATTTTCGTGGAAGCGGTGGAAATGCCGGACGGGGCGGAATTCCTCACCATGGCCCGCACGCTGGAAGGGCCGCAGGGCGCCTTCAACGAGCGGCCGCGCCGCACCGCGCTGCTGCTTGCCTGCGACATCGCCTACAAGGACGAGGTCGTTTACGGCGCGGCACTGTCGGGTACGATGTCAGGTTCGGGCGCAATCACACAGGTTGGCCCGGCGTGCCGGCTGTGCGAGCGGCCGGGCTGCCTGTCGCGTGCAGCGCCGCCAGTAACGCGCCCGCTCGGTCTCGACGAGATGGTGACGGGTCTCAGCGCCTTCGATTTCCAGTAGGAACTGGTCCTGAGGCCAATGGTTCGGTGCAGTCTGGACCTTCTTCGGCACGGCTTTGTGCGTTAGGTGTGCTCCCGACTACAGCGCGGCGCTTGGGAGGGTAGCATGGCTGAGGTTGCATCGTCCGATGCCGTTGCTGGAGCGCCGGCGCGTACCTCACGATATGGCGCCGCACTGGTCTTCCTGTCGGCCCTGTTGTGGAGCCTTGGCGGCGCGATTGCCCGCTATATCGATGCTGCCGATCCGTGGGCGGTGATCTTCTGGCGATCGCTGTGGGCGACGGCCTTCCTCATCGCCTACATGCTCTGGCGCGATGGCTGGCGCGGCACCGTGCGGATGTTCCGCGACATGGGGCTGCCGGGGCTCGCCGTGGCCGCCTGCTTTGCCACGGCATCGATCTGCTTCGTGGTGGCTCTTTCCTACACCACCGTGGCCAACATCCTGCTGATACAGGCCGGCGTTCCGCTGATCGCGGCGCTGTTTGCGTGGATCGCCCTGCGTGAGGCCGTGTCCGGCAGTACATGGGTCGCGATCTTCTTCGTCATCGTCGGGGTCGGCGTGATGGTGTCGGAAACGCTGGGCGGATCGGTCTCGCCGATCGGCGACGGGCTGGCACTGGCCATCACCTGCGCGCTCGCCACCGCCACCGTCATCACCCGTCGTTTCTCCAATGTGCGCATGACGCCCGCGACCTGCCTCGGAACCGTCTTCGCCGCCCTCATCGCGCTCACGCAGGCCTCTTCGCTTGCCGTGTCGGCGCACGACATGGCCTTCCTGTTCGCCTTTGGCGTCATCAACCTTGGCCTCGGCCTTGCCTGCTTCGCCACCGGGGCGCGCCTGATTCCTGCCGCCATGGCCGCATTGCTCGGCACCTTCGAGACCATACTGGGTCCGGTCTGGGTCTGGCTGGCCCATGCGGAAGTGCCGTCGGGGCGCACGCTGATCGGTGGGGCCATCGTGTTCGCCGCGCTGCTCATGCATATCGCGCGCGAATTCCGGCGTCATTCCCAGCCGCCCCGGCCGGGCGTCAGCGGTCTGCCGGCCCCCAACTGAGCCTGCCCCAGCGTCAGCACAGGACCATTGACAAAGCCTCCGTGCCACAGGCAGGCTGGGCCAAAGGCAACAATGAGACAGGCCGATCTTGCCAGAACGGGTTTTTCCGCAGAACCGGCAAACTTCGCACAAACGTCATCGTGCGCACGCCGAATGTCGCTTGTTGATCCTGAGAAAGCTCAATAGATTGAAATACATGTCCGGCTGAACCGCCTGAGCGCGGGCCGGCAGGGGAATACTTGGGAAGGGAGTATCTTAATGCAGCGCAAATCAGCCGTGCTTCTGGCGACCACAATGCTTGCGACAGGCTTCGCCTTCGCGGCTGCGGCGCAGGAGCGTGTCGTCAATGTCTACAACTGGTCCGACTACATCGATTCCTCGATCATTGACGATTTCACCAAGGACACAGGCATCAAGGTCGTCTACGATGTCTATGATTCCAACGAAATTCTGGAAACCAAGCTTCTGGCCGGTGGCAGCGGCTATGATGTCGTCGTGCCGACCAGCAGTTTCCTCGCGCGGCAGATCGAAGCCGGCGTCTATCAGAAGCTCGACAAGTCGAAGCTGCCCAATCTGTCGAACATGTGGGACATGGTGAGCGAGCGCACGGTGGTGTTCGACCCCGGCAACGAATATTCGATCAACTACATGTGGGGCACGATCGGCATCGGCTACAATGTGGCCAAGATCAAGGAGGTGCTGGGCACCGACGAGATCGACAGCTGGAAAACGGTGTTCGATCCCGAGCAGGCCGCCAAGTTGAAGGACTGCGGCATCAACTTCCTCGATTCTCCCACGGACATGATCCCGGTCACGCTGGCCTATCTCGGCCTCAATCCCGACAGCCACGAGCCGGACGACATCGCGAAGGCCGAGGAAGCCTTGCTCAAGGTTCGCCCCTTCGTGCGCAAGTTCCATTCCTCCGAATTCATCAACGGCCTCGCCAATGGCGACATCTGCATCGCGGTCGGCTGGTCGGGTGACGTGTTTCAGGCGCGTGATCGTGCGGAGGAAGCCGATAATGGCGTCGAGCTGAACTACGTGATTCCAAAGGAAGGCACGCAGATGTGGTTCGACCAGATGGCGATCCCGGCCGATGCACCGCATCCGGAAGAGGCCCACGCTTTCCTCAACTACATGATGAAGCCGGAGGTCATCGCGAAGTCATCGAACTATGTGTACTACGCCAATGGCAACAAGGCCTCGCAGGAATTCCTCGATGAGGGCGTGCATGATGACCCCGCCGTCTATCCGCCGGATGATGTGATGGCCAAGCTGTTCGTCAACACGCCACTCGATTCCAGGACGCAGCGCCTTTTCACCCGCACATGGACCAAGGTGGTGACGGGTCAGTAATTGAGGAAGCCCCGGTTCGCGCCGGGGCTTTCTTCCGTTCAGTTGCAGGGCGGTGCCGGAACAGGAACGAGAAGCGTCCGGACGGCCACTCAAGCATGTCGCCCGGAAGTGGGAACCGGTTTTGGGACAACGACATGCGTCAAAACAACAACTGAAAGCGTAATGAGCGAATCTGAAAGATCGCGACACGCTTTCGGGAAAATGGTCTGCCGCGCGGCGGGGGAGAGGCAAGCATGAAGTCACTGGGCAGCATTCGCCGGGATTTCGCGCCGTGGAGCGATCCGCAGGCGAAGCCCTATATCAGGTTCGAGAACGTCACCAAGCGCTTCGGCGACTTCACCGCCGTCAACAACCTGTCGCTGTCCATCTATGAGCGCGAGTTCTTCGCCCTGCTGGGTGCTTCCGGCTGCGGCAAGTCCACGCTTCTGCGCATGCTGGCTGGCTTCGAGGAACCCACTTCCGGGAAAATTCTGCTCGACGGACAGGATCTCCGCGGCATCCCGCCCTACCGGCGGCCAGTCAACATGATGTTCCAGTCCTATGCGCTGTTCCCGCATATGAGCGTGGAAAAGAACATTGCCTTCGGCCTGAAGCAGGAAGGCATGCCGAAGGCCGACATCGACAGGCGCGTGGCCGAGATGCTGAAGCTGGTCAAGCTGGAGCGCTTCGCCAGCCGCAAGCCGCACCAGCTTTCCGGCGGCCAGCGGCAGCGCGTGGCGCTTGCCCGCTCGGTCGCCAAGCGCCCGAAAGTGCTGCTGCTCGACGAGCCGCTCGGCGCGCTCGACAAGAAGCTGCGCGAGGAAACCCAGTTCGAGCTGATGGACCTGCAGCAGGAGCTTGGCCTGACCTTCGTGGTCGTTACCCACGATCAGGAAGAGGCCATGACCATGGCCGACCGCATCGCCATCATGGACAAGGGCGAGGTGATGCAGGTGGCGACGCCGGCCGAGATCTACGAGGCACCCAATTCGCGCTTCGTCGCCGGCTTCGTCGGCAACGTCAACCTGTTCGAGGGCAATGTCGCCGAGCGCGCCGACAACAGCGTGCGCATCATTGGCGGGACCGGCGCGCAGATAACGGTCGAGAATGTGGGCGATGCTGCGAAGGGCAATGACGTCGCCTTCGCCATCCGCCCGGAAAAGATCAGGATTTCGTCGCGCCGGCCGGAAAATGCGGTGAACGTTCTGGAAGGGGAAGTCTATGACATCGCCTATCTTGGCGACATGACGACCTACTATGTGAAGCTCGATGACGGCCAGATCGTGCGGGCTTCCATTCTCAATGCGGCGCGCATCATGGACGATCCGCTCACCTGGAGCGACCGCGCCTGGATCTCCTTCCGGCCTGATGCCGGCGTGGTGCTGACGAGCTAGGGGGCGGTCATGTCGAACCTTGCCGCTTCCGCCCCCGTTGCCGCCGCTGCGCAAAAACCCTTTCTGAACCGCCTCGCATCCGGCATTAGCAGCCGGCTCGTGATCATCGTGCCTTATGCTTGGCTGCTGTTCTTCTTCCTCGTTCCCTTCGTCATCGTCTTCAAGATCTCGCTGTCCCAGAGCGCCATTTCGATGCCGCCCTATGCGCCGTCCATCGATTTCAGCGAGGGGATTGCGGGCCTGTGGGCCGCTTTGAAGGAACTCAGCTTCGACAATTATGTCTGGCTGACGGAAGACCCGCTCTACTTCAACGCCTATATTTCCAGCGTGATGATTGCCGGCGTGTCCACGCTGCTGACGCTGCTGGTCGGCTATCCGATCGCTTATGGCATGGCGCGCGCGCCGGCATCGCTCCGCCCCACGCTGCTGATGCTGGTCATCCTGCCGTTCTGGACCTCGTTCCTGATCCGCGTCTACGCCTGGATCGGCATTCTCAAGCCGGAAGGGCTGCTCAACCAGTTCCTGATGAGCATCGGCGTCATTTCCACGCCGCTGGTGATCATGAACACCTATACGGCGATCTATATCGGCATCGTCTATTCCTACCTGCCCTTCATGGTGCTGCCGCTCTATTCGTCGCTGGAGAAGATGGACAACTCGCTGATCGAGGCGGCGCAGGACCTTGGCTGCCCGCCGATCAGCGCCTTCTGGAAGATCACCTTCCCGCTGTCGCTGCCGGGCGTCATCGCCGGCTGCCTGCTGGTGTTCATCCCGGCCGTCGGCGAGTTTGTCATCCCCGACCTGCTCGGCGGCTCGCAGACGCTGATGATCGGCCGCACGCTGTGGAACGAGTTCTTCGCCAACCGCGACTGGCCGGTGGCCTCGGCGGTGGCCATCATCCTGCTTCTGGTGCTGGTCATCCCGATCGTCCTCTTCCAGCACGCGCAGGCCCGCGCCCAGGAACAGGATCGCTGACATGAACGCCACCTGGAGCCGCTTCAACATCGTCTCGATCGTGCTGGGCTTTGCCTTTCTCTATCTGCCGATCGTGCTTCTCGTCGTCTTCTCCTTCAACGCCTCGCGCCTCGTCACGGTCTGGGGCGGGTTCTCGACGCAATGGTATGTGTCGCTGTTCCGCAATCAGGGCCTGATGGATGCCGCGTGGGTGACGATCCGCGTGGCGCTGGTCTCGGCCTCCGCCGCCACCGTGCTCGGCACCATGGCGGCACTGGTGCTGACCCGCTACACGCGCTTCCGGGGCAGGGTGCTGTTCACCGGCATGGTGTTCGCGCCACTGGTCATGCCGGAAGTCATCACCGGCCTGTCGCTGCTGCTCCTGTTCGTGGCCATCGGCCTCGATCGCGGTTTTCTCACCGTCACGCTCGCCCACATCACCTTTTCCATGTGCTTCGTGGCCGTGGTGGTGCAGTCGCGGCTGATCTCGTTCGATCGCTCGCTGGAAGAGGCGGCGATGGATCTGGGCGCGCCGCCGGTGAAAACCTTTTTCCAGATCACCCTGCCGGTGATCGCACCCGCCATCATCTCGGGCTGGATGCTGGCCTTCACCCTGTCCCTCGACGATCTGGTCATCGCCAGCTTCGCCTCCGGGCCGGGTGCTACGACGCTGCCGATGAAAATCTACAGCCAGGTGCGGCTTGGCGTGACGCCGGAGATCAACGCGGCGTGCACCATCCTGATCGCCATCGTCTCGGTCGGCGTCATCGCCGCCTCGATCGTCAACAAGCGCCGCGAGGTGCAGCGCCGGCGTGACGAGCAGGCGGCCATGCGGCTCGACTGAGCGGACCTGAAACGAAACGGACGCCGATGGTTTTTCCCGGCGCCCGTTTTTTATGCCTGTCCCCGCTTTTTCAGCGGGGCGCTGCTTTAGGGTCGAGACTCAATTTGTCCACCAAGTGATTGCGGCGGCGAGGCAGACGGCGGACATGGAGATGTCTGCGCGTTTGTCGTAGCGTGTGGCGATTCTGCGGAAGTCTTTGAGCCGACAGAACATGCGCTCGATGAGGTTTCGGCCGCGATAGGCATCGCGGTCGTAGGCGTGTGGGTTCTTGCGCGTGGGATTGGGCGGGATGACGGGTGTTCAGTCCCGGCATCTGGTGGATCGGGTTTAGGATGAATCGATCTGGCTCTGAAGTCCAGATTTTACAGATGTATTCATAGGGAGTGAGGCCGCCGAGGGTCTTGAGCCTGCGCGCAAAGTTATAGGCCGCCATGAAGTCGGCGAGGTGCGTTCGTAGCTGGTCGTGGCTGTCGTAATGGAAGCGTTTGACGGTGGCCTCCTTGATCGTGCGGTTCATCCGCTCGACCTGGCCATTGGTCCAAGGGTGATTGGGTTTGGTCAGCCTGTGCTCGATCCCGTTTGCCTCGCAGATCATGTCGAAGCGCATCGGACGGGAGGTGATGGTGTTCCGGTTCCGAGGCTGTTCTGCGAACTGGATGCCGTTGTCCGTGAGGACGGTGTGGACCTGATAAGGCACGGCCTCGAGCATGTGCTGAAGGAACTCCCAGGCCGTCTTCCTGTCGGCTTTGTCGACGAGCTGGGTTACGGCGAACTTGCTTGTGCGGTCGATGCCGACGAATAGGTAGAGCTTTCCTTCAGCGGTCTGCACCTCAGCAATATCGATGTGGAAGAAGCCGATAGGATAGCGCTTGAACTTCGACCGTTTCGGTTTGTCACCGCCCACGTCGGGCAGTCGAGAGATGCCGTGGCGCTGAAGGCACCGATGCAGCGCCGAGCGTGTCAGGTGCGGGATGGACGGCTGCAAGGCATAAAGGCAGTCGTCCAGCGGCAGCAACGTATGGCGTCGAAACGCGACGACGGCCGCCTCTTCGGCCTCCGTCAGGATCGTCGAACGCGGCACCGATGGCCCGGTCTTCATATCCTCGACCGTCGCGCGCTTGCGCCACTTCGCAACCGTTTTGGGATTGATGCCCAGCTCTCTGCTCAGCTGCGCGAGCGAAGCTTGCGATCGCTGTATTGCTGCTCGGACAGCGTGCGTAGTCGTGGCGCTGCCATGATGAATTTGTCCCATAGGGCTTCCTTCCATTCCAAAGAAAGGATCGCACCATTAAACCATGGGATCAAACACCTAATCCGGTCGGATCAGGCGCTGACCTGCGCGATCCAGTCGTTGAGATTGTAGTAGTTGGAGATGCGCGCGACCTTGCCGTCGCGGATCTCGAAGAAGGCGCCGGCGGGCAGCACGTATTTCTGGCCTTTGGCCTCCGGCAGGCCTTCGTCGGTCGCCAGATATTCGCCGTTGACGGTGAATTCGGCGGCACCGCGCGTGCCGTCGGCGCTTTCCATGATGACGATGTCGGTGAGCCGCTCGCGGTAGCTGCGGTTCATCTTGTCCATGAAGCCCCGGAAAATGTCCTTGCCGGTCTGGCGTTCGCCCTGATTGATGTCATGCGCCACGTCATCCGTCAGCAGGCCAAGGAAGGCATCCATGTCCTGACGATTGAAGGCGTCGTAATAGGCGGAAATGATGTCTTTGGCGCTCATGATCTCTCCCTGTTCGCAAACGCAATGGCCAATTCCGGTTTCAAGCCCTATAGCAGCTTGTCAGGCTTTTGAAGTCCGGGAGGGGTCTGGAAGCGACAATGCATATCGTGGTTCGGCAAGGGCCGGAGATCGGCCCCCATATTGATGATCTGGCGCGGTTGCGGATCGAGGTGTTCCGGGCTTTTCCCTATCTCTATGAAGGGTCTCTGGACTACGAGCAGAATTATCTCGCCACCTATGCCAACTCGCCCGAAAGCCTGTTCGTGCTGGCCTTCGACGGAGAGAGCGTCGTCGGCGTCTCGACCGGAATGCCCATGGATCATGAGACCGAGGCGTTCAGGAAGCCCTTTGTCGAGGGTGGCTGGGACCCCTCGCGCATCTTCTATTTCGCTGAATCCGTGCTGCTCTCCTCCTATCGCGGACAGGGCATCGGCGTACGCTTCTTCGAGGAGCGGGAGGCCTATGCCCGCAGCCTTGGCCGGTTCGCGCATTGCTGCTTCTGCGCGGTGGAGCGTCCTGCCGATCATCCGCTGCGCCCTGCCGGTTACGTTCCGCTCAACGGCTTCTGGAGCAAGCGCGGCTACGTGCATCAGCCGCAGCTTCGCACCGAATTCTCGTGGCGCGACATTGGCGAGCATGAGGAAAGCGCCAAGCCCATGTCGTTCTGGATGAAGGAACTGCGCTGATGGTGAAGTTTGCCTCCTGCCAATATGCCATCGAGCTGTTCGACGGCTGGGATGCCTACGCCATGCATCTGGAGCAACTGGCCGGTGAAGCGGTGGAAGCCGGAGCGCAATTGCTGCTGCTGCCCGAATATGCCGCCATGGCGCTGACCGGGCTGTTACCGGAAGAGGATCGCGGCGACCTGCACAAATCGATCGCCGCGATCCAGCCGTTCATTCCGCGCTGGATGGACCTGTGCGGCACGATCGCCCGCCGCCATGGCGTGTGGTTCTGCCCCGGTTCGGCTCCCGTTCTCGATCCGGACGGCAAATACCGCAACCGCGCCTTTCTGTTCGGGCCGCAGGGGCTTGCCGGCCATCAGGACAAGATCATCATGACGCGCTTCGAGCGCGAGCAATGGTTCATCGCCGCCGGCACCGAGGGTTTGCGCAGCTTCGACACGCCGCTGGGCAGGGTTGGCATCCTGATCTGCTACGACAATGAGTTTCCGATGCTGGCCCGCACGCTGGCGGAGGACGGGGTGGACCTGATCCTTGCGCCAAGCTGCACCGACACCGAGGCCGGCTATCATCGCGTACGCATCGGCGCGCAGGCGCGCGCACTGGAAAACCAGTTGGCCGTGCTGGTGTCGCCGACCGCCGGCTTCGCGCCATGGTCGCCGGCGGTGGACGAGAATTTCGGTCGCGCGGCACTCTATGTGCCGGCCGACTACGGCATGCCGCCGAGCGGGGTTTTTGCCGAAAGCGACGCCGTCGCCACGCAAACTAGCCAGTGGCTGATCGGCGAGATCGATCTGGAAAAGGTCGCCGCCATGCGGCGCGAGGGCCAGGTGGCGCTTTATCGCGACTGGCCGGAACAGTTCGGAGTGTAAAGCAATTCCGGCGGAGGTCCGAAGCGGTTTTCAATTCGGAAAAAGCAGAATGCTCCAGCCGTTCAGGCCAGCCTAGCTCAGCCCAGCTTGCCGGCAGCTTCCGCAAGCGCGTCGAAAGGCAGCATGATCGAGCCGTGGCGGGTCGGGAATGCCCGTGCCGCCGTGAACATGCCGAGTTCTGCCCAATGATCGGCAAAGACCACATCTTCGCCCGTCAGCAGGGCGGCGAGCTGTGCGCCCGCTTCTCCGATCTCGGCAAAACTTCGCCCCGGCGCCTTTGCAACCATGACCGCCGTCGAGGCCATGCCGAGCGTGCAGGCGCGGGCCCTATAGCCCAGCGCGTTCACGGTTCGTCCGTCATGGCGTATGTCGAGCGCGAGCGTGCTGCCGCACAGCGGGCTGGTGCGGCTGACGGTGAGGTCGGCTGGCACGAGGCGGGCATCGTTGCGCACCTTGCGCGCCCAGTCCCGCACCCGCGCCTGATAGAGGCTGTCGAGGTCGCCCTCCGTGGTCATTCCTCCACGTCGTTGTTCATCTGGCGGCCGAGCACGGCGAGGAACTGCAGCACGAAATGCAGGCCGCGGCGCACGTCCTCGTTACCGGCAGTGCGCAGGAGGCCGAACAGCGTCGGCACCGGCAGGGTAGCTGCCTGGTTCTGCGCATAGCGGGCGGCGTTGCCCAGCGCCCAGGCGGTGCCGATGGATTCCTCATAGGCCTTCATCAGCTTCTGGACCATGGCGTCGTCGAACATGTCGACGCCGTCGGAGGCCAGAGAGAGCAGGTCCACGACATTGTGGAAGCGGCGGCCCTGAATGAGCGGCGCGACCTTTTCCAGAAGCTCCTTCAGGCCGCGTTCCGTCGCCTCGTCCAGCAGCGGCGAAAGTGCGGCAGCGGTTTCCGGCAGCGTTGCGCCTGTGTCCGAACTGGATGTGTTCAAGGTGATGTCCTCCCCGGAGGCTGCATGTCTTTTCGTGATGTTCAGATAATGCCGCGCGCGACGGACCAGTAGATGCCGCGGTTGAAGGCCTTGCGCAGCAGCCCGCCCACTTTCGTCGGCGGGGTCGGGTGCACGTCCTCGTCATAGTCGTACCAGAGCGGCATCCCGGCCTCGAGACCCATCTGGGCCACCGCCTGCACCTTGCCGTCATAAACATCCACGGTGCGGCCGAGGCGCAGGTCGCCGGCGATGTTGTTGGCGATGATCGGGCACTGGTTGTGGCAGGAGCCGCCGGCCTTGGAGATCGGCAGGTCGACCGTATCACCCATCACATAGGCGTTGGGGAAGCCTTCGAGCTGAAGCGTCTGGCGGTTGGTGGGCAGCCAGCCTTCATTGTTGGCAGCCTGCGAAACGCCGCTTTCAAGCACGGCGTCGACGGCACGGATCGGTGGCGTGCACATGAGCAGGTCGAAGCCTTCCTCCTTGCCCTCCTCAGAGGTGGCGACCTTGCGTTCGGGGTCGACCGAGGCCAGCGTGAAGCCGCGCTGGTATTTGATGCCCTTGCTCTCGAAGATCGCCGGCATCACCTCGCACACCTCCTGCTGCAGGAACAGGCAGTTGCGCAGAAGCTGCGAAACGGTCGGATAGGTGTAGACGATCTCCACCTGGTCGCGCACGCCCTTACGGCGCAGATATTCGTCCAGCATCAGCGTGGTTTCCACCGGCGCGATGCCGCACTGATGCGGAACGTTCGGCGTTTTCGGGAAATTGACGGTGATGAAGATGCGGCCCTTTTCGAACTTCCGCAGTCTTTCGGCCATCTGAAGCGCGGGCTTCTGCTGATAGAAATAATCGCCGGCTTCCTTCAGGCCGGGAATGCGCTCCGGCGCAGGCAGGCAGCCGGTCGAAACGACGATGTAGTCGTAGCCGATGGTCTTGCCGCTTTGCGTCTTCACCTTGGAGCCGGCGAAGTCGAAGCTGGTGACCTTGTCGACGCGGAAATCGATTTCCGGGCGCAGCAGCGACTGCTGCTTGCGGCGCAGTTCGCCCTCGAAGAACATGTCGAAGGCGACATACATGAAGGCCGGCTTGTAATAGTGCCAGGGCGAATCCGAAAGCAGGGTGACTTTCACGGCGTCGCGCGCCACTTCAGGATAGAGCTTGGCCACGATGCTGTTGGCGGTCATCGTGCCGCCAATGCCGCCACCCACAACAAGTATGTGCTTGGTCAAGAAAGCCTCCCTCAGGCGGCCGCCTGCATGTCGGCGGCAACATGTCATGACCTCACGCTAGCATGGGAAATTAAGTGCCGGTTGCGGCAATGCTTCCAATCTGGAAGCATGCTGTTCCAGCGTATCATGCAGGAGGCGAGACGTGGACGATCAACACATCCGTGCCGTTGTGCAAACGCAGATCATCGAATGCCTGAACCGGTTCTACGCGATCGAGACGGGCATGTGGGGCGGGCCGCTCCATGCCCTGATCATCCGCACCGTGATCGCGGGTGAAAATCAGGGCCGGCTCTACGATATTTCAGCCATCGCCAATGTGCTGGACCTGCCCCTCACCACCGTACACCGTAAGGTGCGCGAACTGGAGGAAATGGGATTTCTCTACAGGCAGCGTGACGGCCGCTCGGCCTATCTGCGCCCCACGCAGCGCACCTGCGTGAAGCTGGACAAATCCTTCGAGGAGATGATCCGCGCGGTGCGGCTGCTCTACCGGATGCCCTCGCCGCAGACGTTTCTGAAATATGTGGTGGACGCCGGGCCGCACCCGGCATTGCGCTTCTATGGCGAAACGGACGACGAGGCTGCGCAGACGCACTGACCGGGCGGCCGGAGACGCAGCGCCGGCCTGATCGGTCAGACCGGCGCGATGACGATGTGCAGGATTTGCGCGGCTGTCTCCGTGCGATTGACGAAGCCTTCGCCTGCGTCGAGCGCGATTGCATCGAAACGCTCGATGGTCAGTTCCTCGCCATCGGCATCGATTCTGGCCGCGGTGTTGAAAACCGCCCAGCCCGCGCCGGTTGTGGTGAAACGCGCGCCCGGTTCGAGCGTCAGGCGCTGCATCTCATGCGTGCAGCGCCCACGCCGTGTCATGATGTTTAGGTCGATGGTCGGCCCGCCCGTGTTGCGGCTCGAAATCGTCCAGTCGCCCGGGAAGGCGAAGGGCGCACCGTCGGGCCGCAGTTCGACGGTTTTCCCCTCAGGCAGATCGAGCGCCAGCCCCGGACCGTCGAGCAGGGCGATGGTGCGGTCGATGCCGGCGAACACCGAAAAGGGTCCGTCGGCGCCGACATGGGCGATCGACAGCCGCCAGTCGAAGCTGTCGGTGTCGCTGCCCGCCGGGAAGGCCGCCACCTCTTCGGTGAGGCCCTGCCCGTTCTTCCATGCCATGCGCTTATGGTCGGCGCGGCGCGCGATCTTCATGGCCTGCCTCAGTTTCCGAGGATGCCCGGCAGGCGCAGGCCCTGCTGCTTTGCCCAGTCCAGCGCGATGTCGTAGCCGGCATCGGCGTGGCGCATGACACCGGTGGCCGGGTCGTTCCACAGCACGCGCTCGATGCGGCGGGCCGCATCATCGGTGCCGTCGCAGCAGATCACCATGCCGGAGTGCTGCGAGAAGCCCATGCCGACGCCGCCGCCATGGTGCAGCGACACCCAGGTCGCACCCGAGGCGGTGTTGAGGAGGGCGTTAAGCAGCGGCCAGTCGGACACGGCGTCCGAACCGTCCTTCATGGCTTCCGTCTCGCGGTTCGGCGAGGCGACCGAGCCGGAATCGAGGTGGTCGCGGCCGATGACGATCGGCGCCTTGAGTTCGCCGTTCTTCACCATCTCGTTGAAGGCGAGGCCGAGGCGGTGGCGGTCGCCGAGGCCGACCCAGCAGATGCGCGCCGGCAGGCCCTGGAACTCGATGCGCTCGCGCGCCATGTCCAGCCAGTTGTGCAGGTGGGCGTTGTCGGGGATCAGTTCCTTGACCTTGGCGTCGGTCTTGTAGATGTCCTCCGGATCGCCCGACAGCGCCGCCCAGCGGAACGGACCGACGCCCCGGCAGAACAGCGGGCGGATATAGGCCGGCACGAAACCGGGGAAGGCGAAGGCGTTTTCGAAGCCTTCTTCCAGCGCCATCTGACGGATGTTGTTGCCGTAGTCGACGGTGGGGATGCCCATGTCGTGGAAGGCAACCATCGCCTCGACCTGAATGCGCATCGAGGCGCGGGCGGCCTTCTCGACGGCTTTGGGGTCGCTCTCCTGCTTGGCGCGCCATTCGGCGACGGTCCAGCCGATGGGCAGGTAGCCGTGGACCGGATCGTGCGCCGAGGTCTGGTCGGTGACGATGTCGGGGCGGACGCCGCGCTTGACCAGCTCGGGGAACACCTCCGCCGCATTGCCGATCAGGGCGATGGACTTCGCCTCACCGGCCTTCGTCCATTCGTCGATCTTGGCCAGCGCCTCATCGAGGCTGTGGGTCTTTTCGTCGACATAGCGGGTGCGCAGGCGGAAGTCGGCGCGGGTTTCGTCGCATTCCACGGCAAGGCAGCAGGCGCCGGCCATCACGGCCGCCAGCGGCTGTGCGCCGCCCATGCCGCCGAGGCCGCCGGTGAGGATCCACTTGCCCTTGAGGTTGCCCTCATAGTGCTGGCGGCCGGCTTCCACGAAGGTTTCGTAGGTGCCCTGCACGATTCCCTGAGCGCCGATATAGATCCACGAACCGGCCGTCATCTGGCCGTACATGGCGAGGCCCTTCTTATCCAGCTCGTTGAAGTGGTCCCAGTTGGCCCAGTGCGGCACGAGGTTGGAGTTGGCGATCAGCACGCGCGGCGCGTCCTTGTGGGTGCGGAACACGCCGACCGGCTTGCCCGACTGCACCAGCAGCGTCTCGTCTTCATTCAGCGTCTTCAGCGTGGCGACGATGCGGTCGAAATCGGCCCAGGTGCGGGCGGCGCGGCCGATGCCGCCATAGACGACCAGCTCGTGCGGGCGCTCGGCCACGTCCGGGTCGAGGTTGTTCATGAGCATGCGCAGCGGCGCTTCGGTCAGCCAGCTTTTGGCGTTGAGCTCGTCGCCGCGCGGGGCGCGGACTTCGCGTTCGTTGTGACGGGGATTTGACATGGGTTAAGTTCCTCTCAGCGTTTAAGCCCGGACGCGATCTCTTCGATGCGTTCGAGAATGGCTTTCAAAGGCACGCGCAGGCGCGCGGCTTTCGTCTCGTCATAGTTGAAGGGCACCGCCTCGGTGGCGAGATGGGTGGATTGGGCAAGCTCCATCTGGATGGCGTGCACGCCCGTTTCCGGCCTGCCGTAGTGGCGTGTCGTCCAGCCGCCCTTGAAGCGGCCGTTCAGCACCGATGTGTAGCCTTCTGCCTTGCCGGTGATCTCAACGACAGCGGCTTCGATCGCGGGGTCGCAGGTCTTGCCCAGGAGGGTGCCGATGTTGAAATCCGGCAGCTTGCCCTCGAACAGGAAGGGAATATGCGAGCGGATGGAATGGCAGTCATAGAGGATCGCCACGCCATGGATCGCCTTCACCCGCTCGATCTCGGCGGCCAGCGCATCGTGGTAGGGCTTGTGGAAGCGCGCGATGCGGTCGGCCGTGTCGGCTTCGGTCGGGGCCTCGCCGTCCTTCCAGATCGAAACGCCGTCGAAATCGGTCTCCGGGATCAGCGACGTGGTGTTCTGGCCGGGATAGAGGCTGCTGCCAGCCGGATCGCGGTTGGCGTCGATGCAATAGCGATGGAAGGTGGCGCGCACCGTGGTCACGTTGTCGAGCAGCCCATCATAGAGCCGCTCGATGTGCCAGTCGGTGTCGGCCAGCTTGAGACCGTTGTCGTTCAGGCGCACCCGGATGTCGTCCGGCACGTCGGTGCCGGTGTGCGGCAGGCCCAGAATGACCGGCGAGGTGCCCTGACGGACTTCAAAGACGTCAGCCATCTCAACCCTCCAGAGCCGGCAGCAGGCCGGCCGAAACGCTGCCGGTCAGCGATCCGTCGGCGACCAGCTTTGCCGCGACGGCAAGATCAGGCGCCATGTAACGGTCGTTTTCCAGAGCCGGAACGGCAGCGCGCAGGCAGGCAATCGCCTTCTGAAGTTCGGGGCTGGTGGTCAGCGGTCCGCGCAGCTCCACGCCCTGCGTGCCGGCCAGCGCCTCGATGCCGATGATGTTGAACAGATTGTCGGTCATCTGCAGAAGGCGGCGCGCGCCGTGGCAGGCCATGGACACATGGTCTTCCTGATTGGCCGAGGTCGGCGTGGAATCCACCGAGGCCGGATGCGACATCTGCTTGTTCTCGCTCATCAGCGCCGCAGAGGTCACTTCGGCGATCATCAGGCCGGAGTTGAGGCCGGGATTACGGGCGAGGAAGGGCGGCAGGCCGTAGGAGAGGGCGGGATCGACCAAGAGTGCGATGCGGCGCTGGGCAATAGCGCCGATCTCGCACACGGCAAGCGCGATCTGGTCGGCGGCAAAGGCCACCGGCTCGGCGTGGAAGTTGCCGCCCGAGACGACGCTGTCGTCAGAAAGCACCAGCGGGTTATCGGTAACGGCGTTGGCCTCGATTTCCAGCGTGCGGCCGACCTGACGAAGCAGGTCGAGGCAGGCACCATCCACCTGCGGCTGGCAGCGGATGCAGTAAGGGTCCTGCACGCGCTCGTCGCCGTCGATATGGCTCTGGCGGATGGCGGATCCGTCGAGCAGGGCGCGCAAGGATGCTGCCGTATCGATCTGGCCCCTGTGGCCGCGCAGAGTGTGGATGTCGGCGGTAAAGGGCGCGGAGGAGCCCATGGCTGCGTCGGTCGAGAGCGCGCCGGTGATCAGTGCCGCCTGTGCGGCGCGGTGGGCGCGGAACAGGCCGGCCAGCGCCAGCGCGGTCGAGGCCTGCGTGCCGTTGATCAGCGCCAGACCTTCCTTGGCGGCGAGCACGACCGGGGTGAGGCCGGCGCGCTCAAGTGCGGCGCGGCCCGAAAGCTGCTCGCCCTGATAGAAGGCTTCGCCTTCGCCCATCATCACGGCGGCGAAATGGGCGAGCGGGGCAAGGTCGCCCGAAGCGCCGACCGAGCCCTTTTCGGGGATCAGCGGCACCACGCCCTTTTCCAGCATGCCTTCGATCAGGCGTACCAGCTCAAGCCGCACGCCCGAAGCGCCACGGCCCAGCGAAACCAGCTTGAGCGCCATGATCAGGCGCACGACATTTTCCGGCATGGGAGCGCCGACGCCGCAGCAATGCGACAGGATGAGGTTGCGCTGCAGGGTGGCGGTGTCGGCGGCGTCGATCTTGATCGAGGCCAGCTTGCCGAAGCCGGTGTTGACGCCATAGACCGGTTCGTTGCCGGCGGCGATGGCGGCGATGCGGGCCGCTGCCTTCTCGATGCGGGCATCGAAGCTGTGGTCGAGAACGGCATTCTCGCCATTCCAGTAGATCGCGGCCAGATCGGCCAGCGGCACGGAACCGGGATGAAGCGTGATGGTCATGCGTGGTTTCCTCCGGGAAGGGGTCAGATCGTGGCGTCGCGGCCGGCGCGGATGCGGGCATGCAGCGGGTTGAAGCCGATGCGGTAGACAAGCTCGGCCGGCTCGGCGATGTCCCAAATGGCAAGGTCGGCCTGCTTGCCGGCTTCCAGCGTGCCGATGGTGTCCAGCTTGCCCAGCGCACGCGCGGCCTCGCGGGTGATGCCGGCAATGCATTCTTCCACGGTCAGCGCAAACAGCGTCGCACCCATGTTCATGGTGAGCAGCAGCGAGGTCAGCGGCGAAGTGCCGGGATTGTTGTCGGTGGCGAGCGCGATGTGGGTGCCCTGCTTGCGGAACAGCTCGACCGGCGGCTTCTTCGTCTCGCGGATGAAGTAGAAGGCGCCGGGCAGAAGCACCGCGACCGTCCCCGCTTTCGCCATGGCGGCAGCACCCGCATCGTCCGTATATTCCAGATGGTCGGCCGAAAGCGCGCCATAGGAAGCGGCAAGGGCGGCGCCATGCAGGTTGGAGAGCTGGTCGGCATGCAGCTTGACCCGCAGGCCGAGCTTCTGTGCAGCATCGAACACCAGCCGCATGTCGTCGGGCGAGAAGGCGATGCCTTCGCAGAAGCCGTCGACGGCATCGACAAGGCCCGCGGCATGTGCGGCTTCCAGCCCCGGCAGCACGACCTCGCGCAGGAAGTCGCCGTTGCGGCCCTTGTACTCGGCGGGCGTCGCATGGGCGCCGAGATAAGTTGTGACGATGTCCACGTCGCGCTTGCCGGCGAGTGCGCGCGCGGCGCGCAGCATCTTCAGTTCATCGGCGATGGTGAGGCCGTAGCCGGACTTGATTTCGATCGTGGTGGCGCCTTCGGCCAGCAGCGCGTCGAGACGCGGCAGGCTCTCAGCGATCAGCGTGTCCTCGTCGGCGGCGCGCACATTGGTGACGGAGGAAACGATGCCGCCGCCGCCCCGCGCGATCTCTTCATAGGAAGCGCCTGCCAGCCGCATCTCGAACTCGCGCGCCCGGTTGCCGGCATGGACGATATGGGTGTGGCAGTCGATCAGGCCGGGCGTGATCCAGCGGCCGTCACAATCAATGGTCCCGGCGCCGGACAGCTCGGTGGAAGGCAGGTCGGCGGCAGGGCCGGCAAACAGGATGCGGCCGTCGCGAACGGCGATCGCGCCATTGTCAACGATACCGAGCCCCGACCGGGCGGGATCGAGTGTCGCCAGCCGCGCATTGGTCCAGATGCGGTCGCCTTTTGCCATTGGTGATCTCCTCGACAAGCAAGTTGCGTCAGGTTCGCCTTGCTGTTATGTATATACTTAATCCGCATCGGCGCAAGCCAAAAAATGTTGCTTACTTTGACCCGGGAGGTCCTTCATGACAGTCATTCACGCCGAGAATGCCCTTCTGGCGGACGGGCTGGCGCGCGATGTGCGCATCACCTTCTCCGATGCCGGCATCGGACGTGTGGAAACGGGCGTGCCGGCGCAGGCCGGTGACGAGCGCCACCGCTTCGTGGTTCCGGCCATGCCCAATCTGCACAGCCACGCTTTTCAGCGGGCCATGGCGGGTCTGGCCGAGACGCGCGGACCGGGTGCGGACTCGTTCTGGAGCTGGCGCACGGAAATGTACCGCGCTGCCTTGTCCATGACGCCGGAGCAGGTCGAGGCGGTCGCGGCTCAGCTCTATGTCGAGATGCTGGAGGCGGGCTTCTGCCGGGTCGGCGAGTTCCACTATCTGCATCACGACAAGGACGGGTCGCATTATGCCGATCCGGCCGAGATGGCCGCGCGTATCGGTGCGGCCAGCGCGGAAACCGGCATCGCGCTCACCCTGCTGCCGGTCTTCTATGCCCATTCCGGCTTCGGCGGAGCCGCTCCCATTGAGGGGCAGCGCCGCTTCATCCATGATGTCGATGCCTTCGCCCGCCTGATGCAGCGTTCTGAGGAAATCGTGGCAGGCCTGCCGGGTGCCGTGTTCGGCATCGCCCCGCACAGCCTGCGCGCCGCCACGCCGGAAGAGCTTCAGCAGGTCATTTCCTTCGCAAAGGGCGGGCCGGTCCACATCCATGTCGCCGAGCAGGTGAAGGAGGTCGAGGATTGCCTTGCATGGTCGGGTAAGCGTCCGGTGGAGTGGCTGCTCGACAGCATGGATATGGACGAGCGCTGGTGCCTGATCCACGCCACCCACATGACCGCTGACGAAACCGCGCGCATGGCGAAAAGCGGCGCGGTCGCGGGTCTTTGCCCGATCACCGAGGCCAATCTGGGCGACGGCGTGTTCGAGGCCCCCGACTTCCTCGCCGCCGGCGGGCGCTTCGGCATCGGCTCGGACAGCAACATCCTGATCTCGCTGGAAGAAGAGCTGCGCACGCTGGAATATTCGCAGCGCCTCCTGCGCCGCTCGCGCAATGTGGTGGCCGACCCCGGTCAGTCCACCGGCCTGAACCTGTACGCACGGGCGCTGAAGGGCGGTGCGCAGGCACTCGGCACCACCAGCGGCATCGAGGCAGGCCGTCCGGCCGATCTTCTCGCGCTCGATCTTTCGGCCACGCAATATCTGCCGGCGGAAAAGGTGCTCGACCATTTCGTCTTCGCCCGTGGCATCGGCGTCGACAGCGTCTGGGTCGGTGGGACGAAGCAGGTCGAGGGCGGCCGCCATCGCAGGCGCGATGCGATTGCAGCGCGCTTCGCCAAGGTGATGGCCGAGCTGTCTACCTGATTGTTGCGGAAAAAGGATTCCGATGAGCCTGTCGATACGATAGGGAAGCTCAGGCAGCGGCAAGAGCGAAGGCGACGTGGCAAACGGTAACGGCAAGGATGCGACCCTCCACCAGACGATCCTGAACGAGATCGAGGGCCGCATCGTGTCCGGCGAATGGCCGCCGGGCTTCCGCCTGCCGTTCGAGGTCGATCTGGCCGAACATTACGGCTGTTCGCGCATGACCGTGAACAAGGTCATGACCCAGCTTGCCAAGGCCGGGCTGATCGAGCGCCATCGCAAGGCCGGCAGCTTCGTCACCATGCCGCGCGCCCAGTCGGCCGTCCTGGAGCTTCATGACATCGAGGCGGAAGTCCGCTCGCTCGGCCTGCCCTACAGCTACACGCTCATCTCCAGAAAGCAGCGCCGCTCCAACGCGGAAGACAAGCGCCTGATGGAACTGGCAGAGCCCACCCCGATGATCGACCTGCTCGCCGTGCACTTCGCCGGCGGCAAGCCGTTCTGCGTGGAAGAGCGCCGCATCAATGCCGGCGTCGTGCCGGAGGCGACGGAAACCGATTTCACGATCAATGCGCCGGGCGGCTGGCTGATCGCGCAGGTGCCGTGGAGCGCAGCCGAAAACCGCATATCGGCGGTGGCCGCGACCTCAGAGATCGGCCGCCTGCTCAACCGCCCGAAGGACACCCCCTGCCTCGTGGTCGAGCGCCGCACCTGGAGCCATGCGGGGCCGGTCACCTTCGTGCGGCTGACCTATCCGGGCGACAACCACACGCTCGTCGCCCGTTTCGCGCCCGCCTCCTGATCTCCGTTCAGACAGGCACCACCGTCTGGGGCGGCAAGTGCAGATAGCGGGCTACCTTGCGCTTGGCGGCGATGTCGTTCCACACCAGCCACACCTGTTCCTCCGTCAGCGACACGGCTTTCGCAACGTCTGCGGCGGGAACGCCGTGGTTCAGCCCGTAGAGGCAAAGGTCCATGCGGTCATAGGGCAGGGCGAAATAGAATTCCTCCTGCGTCTGCGCCAGCGAATAGGTGTCGGTGGTCGGCGGGCGGCGGCGCACCTCTTCCGGCACGCCCAGATATTCGGCGAGCTGATAGACCTGGCTCTTGTAGAGATGGGCGATCGGCTTCACGTCGGCGGCGCCGTCGCCATTCTTGACGAAGAAACCCTGATCGTATTCCAGAAGGTTCGGCGTGCCGATGACGGCATAGTTCAGCCGGTCGGCATGGTAATATTCGAACTGCTTGCGGGTGCGCTGCTTCATGTTGGTGGCGGCGACGATGCCGAGATAGGCCTGCGCCGGCAGGCGGTGCTTGCGGATTTCGCCCTGCGGGGTCTGCACCACCAGCGAGGAAATGTTGAAGCCGGAGGTGGTGAGCGCGTTGGCGAACACGATCTTGTTGCTCCAGCCCGGCCCGTATTCGGGCTCCACCTCGCGGATGAAGGCGTCGCGGCGCTCGTAGCAGCCCATCGCGGCCAGCGTCGGCCCGATGTCTTCGACGGTTCCCGCAAGGCCGAACGTGTCGGCGACGAGGCGGCCGAGGCGCAGGCTTTCGGGATCGGAATCATGCTCGGGCATGAACAGGCAGAAGGCGTTTTTCGGGCCTACGGCGCGCGCGGCAAGTGCGGCGCAGACGCTGGAATCGATACCCCCCGAGAGCCCCAGAACCAGTCCGCGCCGCCGAACCGCCGTGCGCAGTTGCATGCGCAAAGCCTCGACGATACGCGCGGTTTCGGCTTCCGGATCGATGTCCAGCGTGCGCGCGGAAAAGGATTTGGTGTCGGACATTCTCAGTCTCCGGTTTTCGCAGCCGCGCCGGTGGCGGGCGCGAGGATTGGGGCATCTGTTTCGATGAGCAGCCGGCGGGCGATCTTGCCGCTGGCGGTCTTGGGCAATTCGTCCCGGAACCCGATCGTCCGGGGCACCATGTAGTCGGGCAGCATGCGGGCGCAGTGGCGCAACAGGTCGCGTTCGGCAAGGGCAGGGTCGCAGGCGACGACGGCGGCACGCAGCAATGTGCCCTGAACGGGGTCCGCCACGCCCCAGACGACCGCCTCGACCACGCCGGGGCAGGTGCAAAGAGCCGCCTCCACCTCGCGCGGGGCAACCTTCTCGCCGCGAACCTTCAGCATGTCGTCCTTGCGGCCGACGAAATAGAGGAAGCCGTCCGCATCGGTGCGGAACAGGTCGCCCGTATGGAGCTGCGGCAGACCGGTTTGCGGGTCCGGCCGGAGCACGGCTTCGGTGGCAGCCGGGTTTTCCCAGTAGCCGCGCATCAGATGCGGGCCGCGCACGACCAGTTCGCCGACAGTGCCGGGTTCAGCCTCGCGTCCCTGCGGGTCGACGACCACGGCTTCGGTGCCCGGTATGGCCTTGCCGACCGAACCTTGGCGGCGCTCCAGTTCCTCCGGCTCAAGATAAGCAGCCCGCGCGCATTCGGTCAGCCCGTACATGCAGTAGAGCTCAGCGTGCGGGAAGAGCTTGCGCAGGCCCTCGACATGGGCAGGCGGCAGGGGCGCCGCCGCATTGGTGAGATAGCGCAGCGAAGGCAGCGCCTGCGGGCCGAGGTCGTTCATCGACAGCAGCATGGCGGCGATGGTAGGCACCAGCGGCAGGCCGGTCACGCCTTCGGCGCGCGCCTTGTCCAGCACTGCCTGCGGAAACGCGAAATTGCGCTCCAGCACCAGCCGCGCGCCGGTGCGAACGCAGACTAGAAGCTGATAGAGCCCATAGGTGAAGGCAAGCGGCAGCGCGCACAGAACCACGTTGTCGGCGCTGTTGCGCAGATAGAGCGCGATCGAGGCCGACACCGCATCCATGGCGCGATGCGTCATCATCACGCCCTTGGGGCGGCCGGTGGAGCCCGATGTGTAGAGGATCATGGCGAGGTCGTCGTCGTCGCCGGGATCAGCAAGCGGCGCATGCTCTGCGTCCGACACTGCTGTGTCGAATGCGACAACGCCTTGCGGTAGGGCGGCCAGCGCGCGCGTCGAAATCAGCAGCGGCCGCGTGTCCAGCTCGGCGGCGGCCTCCTCGCAGGCGCGCAGGAACTTTGCCTGCGTCAGGATTGCGATGGGGCGGGCGTCGCGCAGGATGAAGGCGATGCCATCGGCCCTGAGCTGCGGGTTTACGGGGCAGAAGATCGCACCGGCCTTGAGCACCGCGAAGATCGAGACGGCGGCTTCCGGGACGTTCTCCATCAGCACGGCAATGCGGTCGCCGCGTTTCGCGCCATGTGCAATCAGCGCGGCGGCGAGACGGTCGGAGGCGGCATCGAGCGCGCCATAGCTCAGGCATGTGTCGCCGGCCGTGATCGCGATCCTGTCGGGATCGGCCGCAGCACTTTGCCTGAGGAAGGTCTCGACGCGCACGGGGTCAGCTCAGTTCACGGGTTCGCGCTTGCGCTCGATGAAGGAAACGATGCGCGCCACCGAGTCCAGATTGGCCGGCACGATGTCGGCATCCGCCATGGCGATGCCGTAGCGCTCCTCGATGAAGGACACCAGTTCCAGCACGCCGGTGGAGTCCATGACGTCGTTTTCGATCAGCGACTGGTCGTCGGCGAGCGGTGCGCTGTGGTCGCCGAACAGAAAATTGTCGACCACGAACGTGCGGATCTGGCTGTAGATGGTTTCTGACATGGAATTCTGGCCTTTCATGAACGATCACGCGCCAGAGGGCGCTGGTTTCGGGAGGTCTTTCGACAATAGCTGGGTCGAGAGAATGCCGACGAAGGCGGCATTGTCGCGGAATCCGGAAAGTCCGCTGCGCCGGCTCTTTTCAAGAAGCTTCGCGGTCGTGGCCGGATTGAAGAGGCCAGTGGCCGATATCGCCACGGGAGAAAGCAGGTCCACCGCATAGTTCGCTTCCCGGAAGGAGGCGCTGTCCGGCGCCCGGTAGGGCTGCTTCGGCCGGTTGGCGATGGTGGGCGGCAGCAGGCCTGCGGCAGCCTCGCGCAGGATGTGCTTCTCACGCAGGCCGTTGAGCTTGGCCTCGGGTGGCAGCCGGCTGGCGAATTCCACCATGCGGTGATCGAGGAAGGGAAAGCGCCCTTCGACGCCATGCGCCATGGTCATACGGTCGCCCTGGCTGGACAATATGTAGCCGGGCAGCAGGAAGCGCGTTTCCAGATATTGCGCCTGATGCAGCGGATGCCAGCGCCTGAAGTCGTCGGGCAAAAGGCTCGCCAGTTCGCCGGCGGCATCGTATCCGGCGAGCGTCGAGCGCAGCTCCGGCGAAAAGAACATCCTGGCGCCCGCCGTGGTGCGAAAGCGGGGCCGATGCGAGAACAGCGGGTCTTCCGGTGAATCCACGCCCACACCGAAAAAGGCGGCCAGATATTCGGGCGACTGCTGCTGCAGGGAGGGCAGGTAGGGATAGATCCTGCGGAACAGATGCGGTCGTGTTCTGGATTCGGGCTGGCGTCCACAGAAGCGGCGGATGCGCGCCTCGCGGAAAATATCATAGCCGGCAAATATTTCGTCCGCGCCCTCCCCGGAGAGAACGACTTTCACCGATTGTTCCCGCACCGATCGGGCGAGCCGGTAAAGGGGAGCCGGTGCGGTGCGCAGCACGCTGCGTTCGCAATGGCGGATGACGGCGGGGAACATGCCGGCGATATCGCCGGCCCGGCAGGCGACGGCATGGTGGGTCACGCCGAGTGCCTGCGCCATGGTCTGCTGCCACGCGCTTTCGTCGAATTCGGGATCGTCGAAGGTGACGCCGAAGCTGCGCAGCCGCCCCGGAGCCAGCCGCGCGGCAAGCGCCGTGATGACGGAGGAATCGAGACCGCCCGACAGAAGCGAACCCACTTCGACATCGGCGCGCAGGCGTATGCGGGTTGCATCCTCCAGAAGCGTACGAAGCTCTTCGGCCAGTGCTGCATGTGAACGGTTGTCCCCGTCACCGGCGTCGGGAAAGGAAAGCGCCCAGTAGGGACGAAGCTCGGCCCTGCCTTCCTCCACGATCATCAGATGCGCGGGCGGAAGCTCAGAAATGCCTTTGAAGGCGGTGCGCGGTGCGATCGGCGCCCACAGCGTGAAGATCTGGTCGAGCGCCACAGGGTCGATCTCCGGCGCGATGCCCGGCACCGCGAACAGGGCTTTCGCCTCCGAGGCAAAATAGAACCGGCCTTCGTGCATGGTGTGGAACAGTGGCCGCACACCCATGCGGTCGCGCGCCAGAAACAGGCGGCGGCGCGCCCCGTCCCATATGGCGAAGGCAAAATCGCCGTTGATATGGCTCACGCACTCTGCGCCGAATTCCTCGTAAAGCCGCAGCAGCACTTCCGTGTCGCTGGATGTGCGGAAACGGCGCCCGCGCACCTCCAGCATGGAGCGCAGCTCCACATGGTTGAAGATCTCGCCATTGTAGGTGACGCGGACGGTGCCGTCGTCATTGGCCATCGGCTGCGCGCCGTCTTCCGACAGGTCGATGATGGCGAGACGGCGGTGACCTAACCCCGCCTCGCTTTCGACATGGATTCCCTGCCCGTCCGGGCCGCGATGGGCGATTGCCGCGCACATGCGCTGCAACAGCGCCTGCGCTTCGCCAGCCGGCAGATGGCCGTGATAGCCGGCTATCCCGCACATGATCGGCTCCCGGCAATATGCCACGGCACGGCCTTGCCCGGCCTGACGCCTGTGGCGGGCAGGCAGGTTGTCAGCGTTGCGCTGTCCCATGGCGATGGCCGGACGTGGCTTGCCAAATCATTCCCCGATGAACTTTCCGTTACCGGCCAAATTAGGCTGCGATTCCTAACAACCCCTCAAGCGCGGCCCCCGCGAGGTTGCATCCCGCAGATAGCCTTAAGGTGGGCTTAAGGCAGGGCGGTTTCATCCGCCGCCCAGGCAATGATGAAGAGGAACTCCGGACCTTGGGTGATCAAAGCAGAATTCCGGCCGCCGTCACGCGCCGTGTGTTTGTTATCGGAGTTGGCGCGGTAACGCTTGCCGGTTGCACGTCGACCCGGCCTCCTAAAAAAATAGTGCCGAATTTGGCTCCTGCTCCGCCGAAAGCTGTCAGGCCGCCGATCTACGATGCGTTGCCGTACGAGCAGTTTCCCGTGCCGGCCGTCAACATTGCCAAACTTGACGAACGGTTCTGGCGCACGGAGATAGATTATGAGACGCCCGAGAAACCGGGCACGCTGATCGTCGATACGCCCGGCAAATATCTCTACCATGTAAAGTCCGGCGGGCGCGCCACCCGCTACGGCATCGGCGTCGGACGCGATGGCTTCTCATGGGCAGGGCGCGCAATCATGGCTTACAGGCGCGAATGGCCGCGCTGGACACCGCCCGACGAGATGGTGGCGCGCCAGCCGGAACTCGAACCCTACAGCATCGCCAATGGCGGCATGCCGCCGGGCCTGCGCAATCCGCTCGGTGCGAGGGCGCTCTATATTCACAAGGACGGCAAGGACACGCTCTACCGCATTCACGGTTCGCCGGAGGAATGGTCAATCGGCAAGGAAGTGTCGTCCGGCTGCATCCGGCTGGTCAATCAGGACATCATCCACCTTCACGACAATGTCAGGGACGGCAGCCCGATCGTGGTGATCCCCGATCCTTCCAAGAGGCACCTCCTCGCCGTGTAACCCATTTGCCGTCGCAAGATGACGGCTGCCATGGGCTCAGTTCGGGGCCGAGCCGGAAATCGGCGATATGAAAGGCGCGCTCCAGCTTCCTCCGACGAAGAACCATGTCTGGTTCGTGGGCGGAGCGGGCGTCTCGCCGTTCTCACCATTGGATGCGGGCGGTGGCTGCTGGCTGGAAATGCCACCCGTCAGGGCAAGGCCACGTCCGGCATAGGGCATGATGCCGGTCAGCCACAGGCGCGAATTGCCGCGGTTGGCCTGCGCTTTTTCGATGCGCACCACACCCTTGGCGACATTGGCCTTGAATTCTGCGCCGTCGATCGGCACGCTGCCATTGGCGACCTCGTCGAGCGGGAAAAAGCCGCCTTCGGCATTGCGTTTCACGAAAGCCGCCAGATCGAGGCTGGAAAGCGAGCCGGGTCCGAAGGTGGCGGAGATGGAGCCGTCGGCATTCTCCATGATGGAATTCCAGCCCTTGCCCGGTCCCTTCAGGATGACGGAAATGTTGCCCTTTCCCGTCGGCATCAGGCGCGTCATGCCCACGGCTTCGCCGAACGCAGCGCCATTGATATCCGATGCCAGCAGTCTCATCTCGGCCTGGGTGCCGCCGGGGGTGCGGTCGAAGCGGATGCCGGTCTGGATGTTGCCGCCGAAGGCGCTGGCGTCGGAAACGTCGAACACCGAAAGGCCATCCCTTACCTGAGCCGTTGCTGCCAGCGAATTCAGCGGAATGGGCCCCGCCGTGGCCTTGGCCGCCGAAAGGCGCAGGTCCAGATTGATGAAGCCGGCGAGCGTCGCGTCGATGTCGTCGGCACCGGGGCTGGCCGGTGCCGCCAGCGGCGTGAACGCCGACACGAAGGGCCCGAGATCCAGCGTCTCGAAGGCCAGCGTGCCCGAAAGGGTCGGCTGGCCGTGTTCGCCAAAGGCAAGGTCGAGCACGCCTGTGCCGGGGTTCTTGCCCAGCGTGATCTGGGTGTTGTCGAGTTTCACGCGCTCCGCATCGCCCGAAACATGGCTCGAAACCGACATCGCCGCGATGGTGGTGGCGCTCGCCATCCGCATGCCTGTCCATTCCATGACACGGCGTATGGAGGGCGACTGGAACTTGACATCGCCATCGATGAAAGGATTGGCGGCGAGCCCGGCCTTGCCTTCAAACGACAGGTTTGCCGGTGCCGATTTGACGGAGAAGCTGATCGGCGCGGAACTGCCGGCCGCCAGCGCCAGAGGTTTTTGCGTGGCGGCCTCGACGGTGACGTTTTCGCCGCGCCAGATCGCCGAGGCTGAAAAGGAAGCCGCTGCACCGGGAGCGGGCCAGTTGGCTTTCGCGCTGACGCCGCTGAGAACCTCGCTGTCCTTGCCGTTGATGGCGGTGACGATGCGCCCGTCGCGGATTTCGATATTGCCGAGCGCGCCTCCCGGAACGAGCTTCGGATCAGGTTCCGCCGCGCCGGATCTGACCATGCCGCGCGCCAGTTCGATGGAATAGCCGATGCTGCCGCTTTCCGGCAGGGAAGGCAGATAGAGCCCGGATGCCGTGCGCTCCACCCTGACCGTGGGGCGCACAAGCCGGGTGGATGAAAACGACACCTCGCCGCGCAGTGCGGCCATGGCGGCCAGACCGACCTCCACCCGCTCCGCATAGATGACGGGGGTATGCTCCGGGTCGCTCCATCGTGACATGGAGACTTCCGTCAGCACGGCGCTCAGTTGCGGCCAGACCTCGACCTGTGGGGAGCCGGAGATGGTGACGCGGTAACCGGTCCAGCGGCTCATTTCCCATGCGATGCGATCGCGAACGATGCGGTTGGATGCGACATAGGGCAGGGCAGCCACCATCAGCGCCGCGGCAACCGCAGCGATGCCGACGACCCATAAGCCACGCCGGATCCAGCTCGACGTCATCTCGCCCTTTCCGCGTCATGTCAGGTGGGCGCAAGGTGTAACCAGTGGATGACGCTTTTCAAGTCTTTATGGCTTGCTGATGGCCTGTTGCCCACATCCGGCCGTCAAACCTGAGAGCTTCACCGGAGGGGTCTGGCGCCTTGCCGCTGTGCTATGGCCCCGAAAACCGCGGGAAAAAGGGCGCGACATGGTCAATGAAGGCTTAAGAACGAAGTTTACCTAAAGTTCAGATGTGGAACCGATTCGTAAATTTTTCCGCATCCGGGTAAGGACTTGTTAAGGGGTTGGCGGCGATAGTTACGCTCGAGTTAAGAGAGTTCCTGTCCGGTAACGCCCCCGCGCCTGATGGAATTTTCCCTGCCCGTTGTGACAATTCAATTTCAGGCGCCTTCGGGCGCCTTTCTTTTTGCGCTCGCCGTGCCGAAGCCCTGGCGCAGACCAAAGGTGCCGCGATCTTTCAGATCGCTTCCTTGCGCTTCAGGTTCCTGTTTTCGCGCATGGCGCCCGAAACCGGATTCCCACGTTTGGGCGACATGCTTTATCCGGCCAGCACCCGCACCGAAGGAAACGCCACTTCGACCAGCGTGCCTTCGCCGGGTGTCGAGGTAATGGTGAAACGGGCACGGTTGGCTTCCACCATGGCCTTGGTCAGCGGCAGGCCGAGGCCGGTGCCGTCGCTGCGGCCGCGCTTCAGCGCGTTGACCTGCTTGAACGGCTTCAGTGCCTGTTCGATCTCAGCCTGCGTCATGCCGATGCCGGTGTCGCGCACCCGCATCACGACATCGCCGGAAGGCTCGTAGGCGGTGGAGACGATCACCTGCCCGCCGGCCTGCGTGTAGCGGACCGCGTTCGACAGGATGTTGAGCGCGATCTGGCGCACGCTGCGCAGATCCGCCACCACATCCGGCAGCTTCGAGGCGAAGCTGGAGCGGATGATGACGCGTTCGCGATTGGCCTGCGGCTGCATCAGCGCCACGGTCTCGGCAAGCGTGTCGTTGAGCGACACCGCTTCGTAGTCCATCTCCTGCTGCCCGGCCTCGATCTTGGAAATGTCGAGCAGGTCGTTGACCAGATCCAGCACATGGGTGCCGGAGCGGTTGATGTCGCGCAGATAGTCGCGGTAGCGATCATTCGCGATGGGGCCGAATTTTTCGTCCACCATCAGTTCGGAAAAGCCGATGATGGCGTTGAGCGGCGTCCTGATCTCATGACTGATGCGGGCAAGGAAGTCGCTCTTCTGCGAGGAGGCCCGTTCGGCCAGCGCGCGCGCCTGGGTCAGGTCTTCCTCGGCGCGCTTCCATTGCGTGATGTCGCGCACCACGGCGCAGAAGCCGCTGTCGTTGGGCAGACGGCCGATGGTCATGAACAGCGGGATGAAACGTCCCTGCGCTTCGCGCCCGATGACCTCGCGCCCGTCATTCAGGACGCTGGCGACGCCGGGTTCGGTCAGCCCCGCCAGATAATCGCGCGCCGCGCGCTGGCTTTCGATGGCAAAAAGCGAGGCGAAGGTCTTGCCGGCCACCTCGTCGCTGTCGAAGCCGAACAGGGCCTCGGCCGGCCGGCTGATGGAGCGGATCGTGCCGTCGCGGCCGATCAGAACCACGCCGTCGGTGGCGGTGTCGATGATGGTGCGCATCTCGCTGATGCGCATCTTCAGCTCGGCGATGTCGGCCTGATGGGCTGCGTTCGCGGCGCGGGCGATCGCCTCCGCGTCGGTGCCGGCGCCGGATGGATCGTCGCCCAGACGGCGAAGAACGAGCATCAGCGCTTTGCGCTCCTGCCACGGCACGGACCGCAGCACGGCTTCGACAGGAAATTCACCGCCATCCTTCGTGCGAAGGAAGAGGGCGTGACGACCATGGTCCTCATCGGAACTATCTGCCGCGCCCTGTTCCTGCGGATGGTCGATGAACAGGGCCTCCAGCCCGCCGCACGCCGCGAGATCGCTGAGCGATTCATAGCCGGTGAGAGCAAGGAACTCGTCGTTGCAGTAATGAAGCTCGTCGCCGGAATGGATCAGCAGCGGCACAGGCAGGTGCGAGAGAATGGTGGTGTCGGGGGAAACGGTGCCGGCAATCGCGTTTTCCGCTGGTTCGGCCTCCGGCAGTTGTGACGGTATGCCGGCTTGCGCCGTCTCGCTCGGCTCATCTGCACCGGTCCCGGCATCTTCTACAAAAGACACCTCTATGGCATCGCCATCCAGCCGGGCGTCGCGGAAATCCGCATCTGCCATGCTGTCACTGTCATCGTCCTGTGCGTAGTCGAGCAGCGAACGGCTGGTCCGACGGGAAGGCACATCCACCACCTGTTCCGGCGATCTGAGGGGGGGCGTCTGCTGCTCCTCAGCGGCGGTGGGCGCCTCTGCCTTCGGTTCGTCGGCCGGCGCGGCGGCGGTGCTGTCTCTTCTCAGGCGTTCCGCGATCTCGCGGAAGGCATTGCGCTCGGACGAGGAAAGCCCCCTGTCCTTGCCCGCAGGTTCCTGTGCCGGCGGGCGATGTTCGGCAAGCCTTATGACCTTGTCGGCGAGGCGGCGTTCCGGTTGCGGAGCGATGCTGATCGCCGGAACCTCGCCATTGAACGGATCGGCTGTAAGCCCCGTTTCATCGGAAGGAAAATGTTCAGCCGGCTGCGGTGGATTGGGAACCAGCGCCAGCCCGATCTTTTCCGGATCCGCCCGCATTTCCGCCATGCGCACGATGCCGAAGCCGCGGAACCCTTCAAACTCACGATCGCGGTTGTAAACGGGCAGGGCCGCCAGATCGACCGGCACGCACTGATCGGTGCCGGCGACGGGCCACAGCACCGAGCGGCCGGACCATGTGTCGCGCCGTTCCAGCAGACCTGCAACTTCGCCGCCGGGGTCAAAGCCGAAGGTCGTGGCCACTTCACGGAACCGGCGACCGATGACATTCGCCGCTTCCGCGCCGACAGCAGCGCCGAACTCATCGGAAAGAGTGCTGAAGCGTCCCTCCGCATCGGTGCGCCACACGAAGCGCACGGCAGGGGCGTTTTCCTGCGGAGCCGCCGCATGTGCATCGCGGGTTCCGTTGCCGGATGGGGTGGGGTTGTTTCGCTCCTGCATGGCAGACGGCTTGTCGACGTGGCTGAAATACCAGTGGTCGTGCCGGTTGCCCACTTCGTCACCGGGCGCGTGGGCAGGTTTGCCGTCCACTCGTGGCGTGATTGCCGGCTCGGCCATGCCATCATCGACCACAACCAGAAGATGGCGCAGCGGTTCGTCGGTGAGACGCGCAATGCCTGCCGGATAGGAGCGCGCACCGGCGCGGATCAGGCGCTTGACCATGCGGTCCCGCTCTCCCGCCACCTCCGCGACCAGTGCCGCAAGGGTCGATGCGGGAATGCCCAGATCGGAAAAGCCGGCGGAATCCGCTTCGACATGGCCCTTGCCGTCGATAAAAGCCAGAAACTGCACGTCGGCATCAAAACCGCTCAGCGCACCGGGATCGGGCCTGGCAGGCGCGGCATCGCCCGGCGCTTTTGGTACGGCCAGCAGGATGGCCTTCTCCCCATCCGGCATCGTCACGCTGCTGGCGAGCAGCGGAGTGCTCGCACCGCTTATGCCTGCGGTGAGGCGCACCAGAAGCGGCCGGTCCGTGCCGATGTCGGGAAATGAGCCGGTGGACGCTATCTGGCGCCTGGCGATTGCCGGCAGGCCTGCTGCCGCACCGATTGCATCATCGACACCCGCGTGGCCAAACAGGGCAGAACCCGGACCGTTCGCCCACAGAACGAGTTCCAGATCCGTTGACAGGATGACCATCGCATCCCCCGCGGCAAAGCGCCGCCGTACCGTATCGAGTACGGCAACGTCCAGAAAGGAGTAGGCTTGAGACGACATGCTCTCGACGAACCCTCAGGGTCGGCTGGTTGAGATTAACGCTTTGTTAGTAAAAGGCCAGCGCGCGCTCGTCCACAACCTCAGGCTTCCATAACGCCGAATCCTGCCTGTGTGGTTAACGCGCGCGGCGCTTCATGTTGCGATGCAGCAAAGATATTGCATTGCACAAAATTTATGCTATATACCTCCCATCACCGTGGAACACATTGGCGTTGAGTCAAAGACCCAGCCCCCGAAAGGATCGACATGACCAAGACCAAAACCGCAGAAACCGTTGAATTCCCCACCTTTGACGCCTCCAAGGCCGCTGACAGCGTTCGCAATTTCGCTGAAAAGGGCATCGAGCAGTCGAAGGAAGCCTACACCAAGCTGAAGGCCGGCACCGAAGAAGCCCAGAAGGCGTTCGAGTCGACCTATGAAGCCGTCCGTTCGAACTCCAGCGATCTGTCGCTGAAGGCCATTTCCACTCTGCGCGCCAACGCAGAAGCCGGCTTCAACCACCTCGAAGCCCTGGTCGGCGCCCGTTCGCTGTCGGAAGTGGTCGAACTTCAGACCTCGTTCCTGCGTCAGCGTTTCGAAGATGCCGTGGCTCAGGCCAAGGACTTCCAGTCTGTTGCTGCCAAGGCTGCCGAAGACGTCTCCAAGCCGATCAAGTCGGCTGTCGAGAAGTCCTTCAAGACCGGCAAGGCTGCCTGACCCGCTTCCGGCAGCCGGGTCTCCTCCCACCCGGCACCGGGAATTTCGGAAAATACCAGAAAGGCCGGCCTCTACCCGCTGGCCTTTTTGCGTTTCCGGCCTGTTCGGGAACAAGATGTGGAAGCTTCTGCGCCTCGTGTGTTGTTTTCCCTCACACATGGCTTGAATTAGGCTTCATTAAACCGTATTGACGCTTCGCCGGGCCGAAGCCGTTCCGCTGTCTGTGGAAGGTGAGGTTCGGGATATGCCCGAAACGGGCCTGTGCCGTTGTAGCTCAGTTGGTTAGAGCGCCGGATTGTGGATCCGGAGGTCGCTGGTTCGAACCCAGCCAACGGTACCACCTCTCCCGCCTTCGTTGTGTATCGGCCTGTGGGTGTCGTCTTGTGCATATTGCAGCTTCAGGCGTGAATGCCTAGATTGAGGCTGCCGAAGAACAAGTTTGCCGGAATGGTGTTCCCGACGATGATCCATCGCCTCGCCCCCATAAGCGGCAACCACATATGCTGTCCGGACCCGGTGGGCGGCGGCGTTTTCTGACACGCGGCAACGCAGTGTGATGAGCATCCGGCGATTTTTTAAGCTAGCCAGCCTTGGGCTGTAACGGAACCGGATCACCAGATACGGGGTACGCAGGAAAATGAGTGAACAAGCGATCAAATTCCTTCAGGAATGGATCGGCGAAAATTGCCAGTCCCCTTCCGTACCGGTCGGCACCGACCCCGTGAAAATCGACGAGCAGGCCGAAACGCTGGCGCGCGAATGCACCGAGGAAGCCGCTCAGGCCGGCATTCCGCTTGAGGACATTCAGGAAGAGGTGGGCGACATACAGGAACTGATCGCCCTGCATCTGGAAGATGCCGCCGAAACGGACGCCGAAAATGGCGAAGCCGGACAGGACGGCCAGTCTGCTCCACCGGCTGCCGCAGACGGAAGCCACTGAAGCGCGGGGCCCAATCTTTGAGCCTCGCACCTTGCGCTGCTTTTTGGCATATCGTTGAAGCGGCTTCGGCCGTCAGGCGTCATGCTGCTGGCGGCAGTTGAGAAAATCCCGAGTTCAGAAAAGCGAACCCTGACTGCCACTGTCCTTCGACTTCGGTACGGGGCGGGCGCGTGCCGGCTCGGCCACTGGTTTGCCGCCTTTCGCGATTGCCGTTGCCGCGCCATCGGCGAAGCGCAGCTCCAGCGTCTGGCCGGCGGCGATGTCGCCCGCCCGCCGCACCAGTGCGCCCTGTTCGTCCAGCACCAGTGCGTAGCCGCGTTCAAGAATGGACTGTTCCGAAAGCTTCAGCGTGGAGAGAAGCCGGTCTGCCTGCGTCAGCCGGGCACGCAGCCGTTCAAGCCGCACATCCAGCGCCTGATCGCCCCGCCGTGCCAGTCCGGCGAGTGTCTCAGTCTGCTGTCGCTGGCGTCGCAGGATGGAGATCGGCGTCAGCCTCGCGGAGCTGTTGCGAAACCGCTCGCGCCGTTCGCGCACCACGGCGAAAAGGGCTGCCTGCGCGCGCGCCATGTCGCGGCCGATCAGCAGGCGCGCCTCGCTCATGCGCCGCGAAAGGGCAGCCGGCGTCAGCCGGATTGCCGCCAGCCGCGCCCGCTTGCGTTCAAGTCCCACTTCCAGCGCCCGTTGCAGGCGGCTTTCGGCCTCGTCGAAGCGGTGGCGCTTCAGCCCCAGCAACTGGTCCGGCGTGGGCAGGGCCCGCGCCGCCGCCCTCACCGCCTGCCGGTCGCGTTCCAGAAGGCGGGTGACGCAACCTTGCAGCCGCGAAGCCAGTGCAGCCAGCGTCGCTTCCAGCTCGGCCCGCACCGGCACCGCCATTTCGGCGGCACCCGTGGGCGTCGGGGCGCGCACGTCCGCCGCAAGGTCGATCAGGGTCCAGTCGGTCTCGTGGCCGACAGCCGAGATCACCGGGATCCGCGAGGCGGCAACGGCGCGCGACAGCGCCTCGTCGTTGAAGCCCCACAGGTCTTCCAGGCTGCCGCCGCCGCGCGCCACGATCAGCACGTCCGGCCGCCGGATTGGCCCGTCAGAGGTCAGCTCGTTGAAGCCGGTGACGGCTGCGGCTGCTTCCGCGCCCGAGGTCTCGCCCTGCACGCGCACCGGCCACACGATCACATGCAGCGGAAAGCGGTCGCGGATGCGGTGCAGGATGTCGCGGATCACGGCTCCTGTCGGCGAGGTGATGACCCCGATGACCGCGGGCATGAAGGGCAGGCGGCGCTTGGCGGCGGGATCGAACAGGCCTTCGGCGGCCAGCCGGCGCTTGCGCTCTTCCAGCAGCGCCATGAGTGCGCCTGCGCCTGCCGGTTCCAGATTGTCGATGACGATCTGGTATTTGGAGGAGCCCGGATAGGTGGTGAGCTTGCCGCTTGCCACCACTTCCATGCCTTCCTCCGGCCGGAACTTGAGGCGCGACATGGTGCCTTTCCAGATCACCGCCTCCAGCCGGGCGCGGTCGTCCTTCAGCGCGAAATAGGCATGGCCGGAGGAATGCGGCCCGCGATAGCCGGAAATCTCGCCACGCACCCGCACATTGCCGAACACGTCCTCGACCGTGCGCTTCAGCGCGCCGGAAATCTCGCTGACGCTGAATTCCGTGGCGTTGGTGCGTGATTCGGATGCAGTCTCGTTCATGGGGCAATAGGGCCGTGCCAGCCGCGCCCGGTCAAGGCGTGCGGGGCGTTGTCCGCTGTTTCCTCACCAGCCGGGCAACACTGTCGGTGCGCCGCGCCGCGCGCGGTTGAATGCCTGCCCTCCAAAGCCGAGCCCGGTCGCATCGTCGAGCGCCGGCACCGAGATGTTGTCGAGGCTTTCGGCGATGTGGCGGGCCAGCGCGTCGACGATCTCGGGTTGGTCCGTCTGGCCGCGCATCAGGCCGATGCGGCAGTCGGGCAGGGGACCGAAACCGTCCGCCTCGCCCAGAACCCGCATGCCGGGCCGCAGCGCGCATTCCGGCAGCACGGAAATGGCGAGACCGGAGAGCACGGCAGCGGTGATGACGGTGGCCGAGAAGGAAGTGAACAGAATGCGGTATTCGCGGTTCATGCCGTCGAGCACATCGCAGGCGGCACGCCGCCACACGCATGTCGGCCGTCCGAAGGCCATGGGCAGCACCTCCTGCTCATGGGTGGCATGGTTGATGGAACTGACCCACAGCAGGGGTTCGCGCCGCACCACTTCGGACTGGCCACGGGCATCGCTGTGGGTGACGAGCGCGATGTCGAGCTGGCCGCGCCTGATCTGGTCGACCAGCCCAGGTGTCGGCTCGCACACCACCGTCAGCTCGACGCGCGGGTTGGAGCGCGAGAAGCGCGCCATGATCTCGGGCAGGAAGCGGTCGGCATAATCGTCGGGCGTGCCTATGCGGATGGTGCCTTCCAGCCGCTGGTCGTCGAATGCGGCCAGCGTCTCGCGGTTGAGAAACAGAAGCCGCCGTGCATAGGAAAGCAGCCGCTCGCCCTCTTCAGTCAGCCGGTTGGTGCGGCCTTCCTTTTCGAACAGCGGCTTGCCGATGCGCTCCTCCAGCCGCCGCATCTGCATCGACACCGCCGACTGGGTGCGATGCACGCCTTCGGCGGCGCGCGTGAAGCTGCCGGTATCGGCAATGGTGATGAAGGTTTGCAACTGGTCGAGATCAAGGGGCGGCTTCATCGGCATACCTATCAGCAAGATTGATCTCAAACATTAAAAACATTCGTTGGATTAATCAATCTGCCTGTGACAAACAGACGATGCCTGCACAAGGCCGGATGCGATGTGCGTTTCGCCCGATGTCCTGCCTCGTGTCGACCCAACAATGAATGGAAAGTGCGCCCACGAACGCGTCATCACGGATGGCGGGTATTGTTGCGCGCAGATGTCGGAGAACGGTGAAATGACTGCATGTGACTGCGCTGCAGAAACGCCGCGCCTGTCTGTCCGGCCTTCGGCCGTCACGCGCCTTGGCCATGCTGTCCTGCGGCTGGTGACGCTGTGGAGGAACCGACGCACATTCCGCCGGCTTTCGGAAATGACCGACGCGGAACTTGCCGATATCGGCATCACCCGCGCCGATCTCGATGCCGCGATTGAGGTTTCGCTTTCAGATGACCCCACCGCGCGGCTGATGGCCATTGCCGAAGCGCGCGCAGGCCTGACGGCGGCCGCGAAGTCCGTCTGAATTCCCCGAGCAGGCATCCTCCCGCCCGGTTCCCCTCCGGCTTGCCTGCATTGCCCGGTTCCTTTCGCCGCAACGGCAGAAGGGCACCGGGCTTTTTTTCATGCCAGCGTAGCGCTGTTCAGTGTTTCACGGGAGCACTGAACGGCTTCAGGTCTTTGGTTTGTCACGTTTCCGAACCGGAAAAGCGGTTCCACTTTTCCTGGAAACGCTCTACCGGTTGCGGTCCATGCCGCGCAGGAACTGGTCGAAGACCGATTCCATGCCCTTCTGGTACTCGTCGCGCTGCTTTCGGCCGGTCTCGAACATCTGGCCGAACAGATCGTCATACGGGTTTTTCGCGGCTTCGCCGGAATCAGCCTGACGCGGCTTGCGAGATTGGGTCCGGGTCTGCGGCTCGGGTGTTGCCTGCCCCGCCCCGCCCAGCATATCGGTGAGAATCTTGCCCCAGGGAGTATCCCCGAACGGATTCTGTGCCGGGCTTTGCGTCTGCTGCCGGGTCTGCGGCGCAGCCTGACCGCCGCCGAACATGTCGGTCAGGATCTTGCCGAACGGATTGTCGCCGAGGGGATTGCCGCCGCCTTGCGGCGCGCTCCGGCCCTGTGTGGCCTGTCCGCCACCCATCTGCTTCATCATCTCGCCGATGATCTGCCCCAGAGGGTTGTCGCCGAAACCGGCGGCTGCCTGTGGCTGGGCGGCGGTCTGCTTGAACAGGCCGCCCATGACCATCGAGGCGATGACCGGCAGCATCTGCTGCAGAAGCTGCTGGCTGAGGCCGGTGGCCTGTGCGGCCTGTGCGGCCACGGCACGCGAGAGGTCCTTGGAGCCGAACAGATGGCCGAGGATGCCGTTGCCTTCCTCGACGCCCTGCGGGGAGAAGGCGCGGCTGGCATCCTCGAAATATTTCGCATGCTGGCCGCTGGACAGCGCATTGAGAAAGCTGCCGAGGCCGTAGGGATCTGCCGTGTTGCGCTTCAGCCCCTGCGAGAAGGCGGGCAAAAGCGCTTCAACGGCAGCCTGCGCCTGCTCCTGCGAGAGGTTGAACTGCCGGGCGAGCGCTTCCATGCCCTGACCGTTCTGGGCCTGGGTCAGCATTTCGAACAGGTTTTGCATAGGCGGGTCTCCGACAAATTGTACGAAGAACCTATAGCAATTCCGGCGCAAGTGCGAAGCGGTTTTGCGTTGTCAATTGCCTCAACGCAAAGGGTTGAAGCCTTTCTGCCCCGGGGAGACAGGCAAAAAGGCTCCGGAATCCTGCTGCCGCAGTGAGGCGCCCGATCAATATGCGTATTCGAGGAATACGGGCTCGATCGAGCCGCCCCAGCGCGTGTGATAGGCCGAAAGCATCTCTTCGGCGCTCGTCGTGCCGCGGCCGACCACCTCGTCCAGCGTCTGCAGGAAGGAGGTCTCGTCGTAACCGTCGCGGTTGAGGCGGGCGCGGTTCTTCAGGCCGACCCGGGAGAGCGCCAGCACCTCGCGGCCGATCTCGCGCAGCGTGGTGTTGCGGAACGGGGTGGCGATACCCTTAGCCGGCACCGCATCGCGCATCGCCACGACTTCCTCATATGTCCAGCTCGAAGTCAGCGTCTCGGCGGCGGCAAGCGCCTCCTCGTCATAGAGCAGGCCCACCCAGAAGGCCGGCAGGGCGCAGATGCGCCGCCATGGGCCGCCATCGGCGCCGCGCATTTCGAGGAAGCGCTTCAGGCGCACATCCGGGAACAGGGTCGAAAGATGGTTGGCCCAGTCGCCCATGGTCGGCAACCCGTCGCTCAGTTCGTTGCGGGCGGCGCCGTTCATGAACTGGCGGAAGGTCATGTGCGTCATGTCGTGGTACTGCCCGTCGCGGATGACGAAGTACATCGGCACGTCCAGCGCCCATTCGACATAATCGGCGAAACCGAAATCGGGCGAGAAGCAGAAACGCGGCATGCCCGAGCGCTCGTTGTCGGTGTCGCGCCAGATTTCCCCGCGCCAGCTTTGCAGGCCGTTGGGCCTGCCGTCGGTAAAGGGCGAATTGGCGAACAGCGCCGTCGACAGCGGCTGCAGCTTAAGCGAAACCTGCATCTTGCGGCGCATGTCGGCCTCGCTGCCGAAGTCGAGGTTAACCTGAATGGTACAGGTGCGGTACATCATGTCGAGGCCGTGGCTGCCGACCTTCGGCATGTAGCGGGTCATGATCTCGTAGCGCGATTTCGGCATCACCGGCGTTTCGGCCAGCGTCCATTTCGGACTGCCGCCGAGGCCGAGGAAACGGATGCCGAGCGGCTCGGCGATCTCGCGCAGCTGCGCCAGATGCGCGTTGCCCTCGCGGCAGGTCTGGTGAATGGTTTCCACCGGCGCGCCCGAAAGCTCGAACTGCCCGCCGGGTTCAAGGCTGATTGCCCCCTGACCTGTCGGCTCGACAAGCCCGATGATGCGTCCCGCGTCGACGATCGGGTCCCAGCCCAGCTTCTCCTGCATGCCTTCCAGCAGGGAGCGGATGCCGCGCTCGCCGCCATAGGGCACCGGCGCATGGCCATCGACATAGAAGGGGAACTTCTCGTGCTCGGTGCCGATGCGCCATTTCTCCTGCGGCTTGCAGCCATCGGACAGGTAATCCACCAGCTCGTCGATGCCCTCTATCGGGCTGAAATCGGTCGTATCGCGCGCCATGAATACCTCATTGCCGGGGCTTTCCGGGAAATTTTCGGGCTAGTTGGACGATATGACCGTACCCGATCAAGCGAAAACTGTAGAGCCACGCTTCAACGAAACTTCATGCTGCGCAAGCGCGGATGCGTAGCATGGATGTTTCGTCCGGGAGGGACGGGAACCTTGCGCGGGCTGCGACATTTCCGGTTGTAGCGTAATGTGCGCATCACCACAGGCGAGGGGGAACTGCCATGGCTGCAACGGATGAAGCGGAAAAGCGTCCGGCGAATGCGTCCGGTGCGGGCGATTATGTGCGCCCCTTCGTGCCCACAGCCGTCACCATGGTGGGCGTCGTCGCCATCCTCTATCTCGGGCGCGAGGTATTCCTGCCGCTGGCGATCGCCTTCCTGCTGACCTTCGCGCTGGCGCCCATCGTGTCGGCGCTGCGCAAGCGCTCGATCCCGAAGGTGCCGGCGGTCGTGGTGACGGTGACGCTCGCCTTCCTCGCCATAGGGCTCTTTTCCTTCGTCGTCGCCACGCAGGTCAGCAATCTGGCGCAGAACATTCCCACCTATCAGTCGAACATTCTGGAAAAGGTCCGGTCGCTGCGGGAGGTGGGGGCCAATGGTGGCATCATCGAGCGGTTGAGCAATGCGGTCGAACGCGTGGGTGCCGAGCTCCAGCGCGGAACCCGGGTGCCCGAGCAGGCAGAGCCGCAGGAGCCGGCGCGTGAGCCGCTGCCGGTGGAGATCGTTTCGCGCCAGAACCCCGTCGAGATCCTGAAGAACGTCATCGTGCCGCTGGCAGCTCCCTTCGCCACTGCCGGCCTCATCATCGTCGTCGTCATCTTCATGCTGCTGGAACGTGAGGACCTGCGCGACCGCTTCATCCGCCTTGTCGGCTACAGCGACCTGCACCGCACTACCGAGGCGTTGCAGGATGCCGGCAAGCGCGTCGGGCGCTACCTGCTCATGCAGCTCGTGGTCAACACCACCTATGCCATTCCCATAACCATCGGTCTGTGGCTGATCGGCATTCCCAATGCGCTGCTGTGGGGGCTGCTGGCGCTGGTGCTGCGCTTCGTGCCCTATATCGGGCCGGCCATCGCCATGCTCTTGCCGATGCTTCTGGCACTGGCCGTCGCGCCCGGCTGGTCGATGGTGCTGTGGACGGCGGGGCTTTTCCTCGTTATGGAGCTGATCTCCAACAACATCATGGAGCCGTGGCTCTACGGGTCGCGCACCGGGCTGTCGTCGCTCGCCATCATCGTGGCGGCGATCTTCTGGACATGGCTGTGGGGGCCGCTCGGCCTGGTCATCTCGACGCCGCTGACGGTCTGTCTCGTCGTGCTCGGCCGCCATGTGCCGCAATTCGCGTTTCTGGACGTGATGCTCGGCAACGAGCCGGTGCTGGAGCCGCATGCCAGGCTCTACCAGCGCCTGCTGGCCGGCGATCCCGACGAGGCGACCGATTATGCGGAGGAATTTCTGGAGGAACGCTATCTGGTCGACTACTACGACCATATCGGCATTCCCGCCCTGCTCATCGGCGAGACCGATCGCCAGCGTGGCGTCATGACCGACGAGCAACGCCGCCAGATCGCAGCCAGCGCGCTGGCGCTGGTCGAAAATCTGGAGGACGTGGCGCAGGAGGAAGAGGAGGAGGAAGAGGAAGCCGCTGAAGAAGCTGGCAAGCGCTCCACCCCCTCCGGCGAGGATGATATCGAAACACCCGACCTGCCGGACGGCGAAGGACACTCATTGCTGTGCCTCGGCGGGCGCGGCGAACTGGACGATGCCGCGGCCGCCATGCTGGCGCAGGTGCTGGAGGTGCAGGGCGCGGAGGTTGCCACCGCGGCTCATGCCGTTCTGGAAGGCCGCGCCGTATCTTCCCTGCCGCTGGCCGACGTCGATACCGTCATCGTGGCTTTCCTCAACGCGGCGTCACTCGCCCACGCCCGCCATGCGGTGCGGCGTCTGAAGCGGGCAAGGCCCGCCTTGCGGGTCGGCATCCTCATGCCGCGTGCCGACGGCGAAAAATCCATCGAGGCAGCTTCCATCAGCGCGGATTTCATCGCCTTCTCCATTGCCGAGGCGGTGAAGGAAGGGCTCGACGATAAGCCGGCGGTGAAGTTGAAGGCAACGACGGCCCGCCTGACGCGCCGGAAAACGCGACCGAAGACGCCGGTGGCCGAAACCGCCTAGATCGCCCTGCGGCCCATTCGGGCGCAAAAGGACGACCTGACTGTCGAGAGGGCATCGGAACAACCGGAAACCGGAGTCTCCTTTTCGGTCCGGCGCTCTGATCCTACCAGTCGCCGATCGTTGCCTGAATGATGGCGAGTGCGGCGACCGCTGCCGTGTCGGCACGCAATATGCGCGGCCCGAGCGGAATGGCGGTGACGAATTCGAGCGCCCGTAGCATGCGGCGTTCGTCTTCGGAGAAGCCGCCTTCCGGGCCGACCAGCAGCGCCAGTCGCTTCTCGCCGATGGCCCGCAGCGCGGAAACGGGATTGTTGGTGGCGGCGTCCTCGTCGCAGAAGATCAGCCGTCGCTCCCTGTCCCAGCCGGACAGCAGGCGTTCCAGCCGCACCGCCTCGCGCACCTCCGGCACGGCAAGGATGCCGCACTGCTCGGTCGCCTCGATCACATTTGCGCGCAGGCGGTCGGAGCCGGTCTTCGTCACCTGCGTGTGCTGGGTGAGAACGGGTTGCAGCACCCCCGCACCCATCTCCACAGCCTTCTGCACCAGATAGTCCAGCCGCGCCTGCTTGAGGGGGGCAAAGCAGTAGACCAGATCGCAGGGGGCCGGTTGCGGGCGTTGCAGGCTGTTCACGGTGAGCCGCACCACCTTCTTCCTGACCTCGGAAACGGCAGCCGACCATTCCCCGTCGCGGCCGTTGAACAGGAGAAGCTCGGCGCCCGGACCAAGTCTCAGCACATGGGCGAGGTAATGGCTCTGCTGCGGATCGGCGTCGATTTCCATGCCTGCCGCAAGATCGCCGGGCACGAAAAGTCTCTGGAGCTTGTAATTGGCGCGCATCGGCGCTTGATGCGGCAGGCGGGCCTTCGCGTCAAGCACCCGCAGAAGCATGCCAGTCGGGCCGATAGCCTGCGCGCAGCACCGCCACGGTGGTTGGTGGGGTCAGCAGCACAAAGCCATCTGCTTCGGGCACCGCAGTCGAAATATAGCCGGCAAACGACCATTGGAGATAGCGGCTATCCCGTCTGGTGAAGCAGCTGGCTCCAGTGCTGAACATGGCGCCCTCCGGCAGCTTCGCGATGTCCGCAGGCGTTACCATTGCCGGCTTTGCCCTGCTGGCCAGCCTTTCGCCATGCAGGCGCGTGTCGAGCTGCGGCGCACGTGGTTCGGCAATGCCGGAGGCCGTTGCGAAGCGGCCAAGAAAATCCCTTGCCCTCTCGCGCCGGCAATAGAAGCAGGGCCGGTGCCCGGCCGCGAGCGCCGTCACCTCATCGAGGAAGAACAGTTCAGTCCAGCCTGCTGTTGCGCCGGGCCGGTTGTGCCCCCCATTGCGCCCCATGGGAATGCGCCGCCGTTCGCCGAAATCGCATTCGCAGATGATCCATGCCTTCGTCGTCCAGCGGCGCGGGAGCAGGGTTCTGGTGTCGGGATCGTGGATGATGCCGCGATTGCCGGTGAACATGCCGCGTTCCGCCACCGCATGGATGGCACCGAAGGGATCGACCCGGTTCTGCAGTGGCATAGCTTTTTCCTGAAACTGCCGGCTGGCGACAGGCCTGCACCGCTTGGCCTGCCTGTGCCGGCCATGGTATCGGTCGCCACAGCTTTGTCACGGGTGGGTGAGTCAATGCGTGTTCTTGTCGTGGAAAATTTCGCGAATACCGGCCTTGGCCAGATGGGACCGGCCATCGAGGAAGCCGGCGGCGCGATCGACATGCGCCGGGCTCATCTGGGTGAGGCGCTTCCGCTAAATGCGGCGGGCCATGACGCGCTGATCGTGCTGGGCGGTGTGCAGAATGCGCTTGCCGACGATGTCAGCCCCTATTTCCCGGCACTTCTCGACCTCATCCGCGATTTCGAAGCGAGAGACCGGGCCGTTGCCGGCATCTGCCTCGGCAGCCAGCTCATCGCCCGCGCCTTCGGCGGCGAGAACCGCATCGGCGGGGCCCGCGAATTCGGCTGGCAGCAGGTCGACCTGGCACCCGAGGCGGAAGGCGATGCGGTGCTCGGCAAGCTTCCGCAAAGTTTCCCCATTTTCCAGTGGCATGACGACACCTTCTCGCTGCCCGAGCGCGCGACGCGCCTTGCCGGCAGCGCGGTGGCGCAGAACCAGGCCTATCGCATCGGCCGCGCCACCTATGGCTTCCAGTTCCATTTCGAGGCTGATACCGGCCTGGTGCGGCAGTGGAGCGAGCTTTTCGCGGCAACGATCGCGGAGCGCCGCCCCGGCTGGGCAGAAGATCTGGACGAGGAAGCGGCCACAAGGGGGCAGCAGGCGGATGCGGCGGGCCTGTCCATTGCCAGCGCCTGGGTTTCCTCCATCAGGGCATGAGGCTCGCCTCCTTCCAGGTCTCGGGACGTGACAATTTTGGCACGTCGCGGCGAAACTCCTGTGGAGGACCTTTTCAGGCCTTGGCCCGGCCTTCCCCTGCTTCTAGAACGCGCTCGCAAAGGCATGGCGCTGGGCCGAAAGATTTTTCCTTTCTGCTGACGAACCCTTCCGGGACTTCTGCGTTTCAATGCAATGGTAATCATATCCGTGCAGGATAAGCGGCAGACAGAATTCAGAGATGACCTCAGTGAAAGCAGCCCTTCTGACCTTCGCCATGCTCTCCGGTCTCGCCATCGGTGGTTTCGGCATCTATGCCGCTGACGCGGCAAACGGCCACAATGCGGTTGACGGCTACGGCGTCACCGCAGCGCTGGACTGAAACACGCTTTCTTCTGTCACCGTCAGTATCGTCTTGCGCGCGTCCTCGACGCGGAGGACGCTCAGCCTTCCCGTGCGATAGGCGCCGGTATCGAGGTTGACGCGGTTCGGCCTCACCGTGACCTTGCCTGACGGCGTATGGCCGTGCAGGATCACCTTCGGATAGAGCCCTTCATGGCGATGGAATTCGCCGCGGATCCAGACAAGATCGTCAGCTGACTGGCGCTCCAGCGCCACGCCCGGCCGGATGCCGGCGTGGCAGCAGAAGAAGTCGCCGCAGTCGAACGACGCCTCCAGCGCATGGAGCAGCGCGAGATGGGATTGCGGTATCGCGGCCGCCAGCGCCGCGTGGAACGCGCGCAGGGCATCGCCGCCTTCTTCCACGGCGCCGAAATGCGCGGCATGAACGCCATAAGACGCAGCCGTTTCGAGGCCGCCATGCGTGATGAAAATCCCGCAGGGATCGGGTCTGGCCAGAAAGTCGAGCAGGCCGAGATCATGGTTGCCCGCCAGAACGACATGGCGCGGGTCGCGGGCCTTCGCCTCAGCCAGAAACTCCAGCACGCCTCGCGAATCCGGGCCACGATCCACATGGTCGCCCAGATAGATGATGCGCCAGTCCGCCGGCGCATCGGCCTGCAATTCCGCCACCGCATGGCGGTGGAAAGCCCGGAGCAGATCGAGGCGGCCGTGGAGATCGCCGACAGCATAGAGACGCAGGCCCGGTGGCGTTCGGGCATGGCTGAAATCGATGCCGTCGGCCATGTTGTCAGCCCCTGTAGAGCATGTCCTTGCCAAGGTCGCGGATGTCGCGCTTGCCGCACAGCGCCATGGTCGTGTCCAGCTCTTTGGCGATGATGTTCAGCGCATTGGTAACGCCCTGCCTGCCCTGAGCGCCCAGCCCGTAGAGGAAGGGCCTGCCGATGAACACGCCCTTCGCGCCAAGGCACAGGGCCTTCAGCACATCCTGGCCCGAGCGGATGCCGCCATCCATGAACACCTCGATCCGGTCACCGACCTTGTCCGCGATCGGTTCCAGCACCGAGATCGAGGACGGCGCGCCGTCGAGCTGCCGTCCGCCATGGTTGGAGACGATGATGGCGTCGGCGCCGCTTTTGGCCGCCAGTTCCGCGTCCTCGTGGTCCAGAATGCCCTTGAGGATCAGCTTGCCGCCCCAGCGCTTGCGGATCCACTCCACATCCTCCCACGACAGTTTTGGATCGAACTGGTCAGCCGTCCAGGAAGACAGCGACGACAGGTCGGCGACTCCCTTGACGTGGCCGGCGATGTTGCGGAACGTGTGGCGCTTGGTGCCCAGCATGCCCATGCACCATTTCGGGCGGGTTGCCATCTGCCAGATGTGCTTTGCCGTGAATTTGGGCGGGGCCGAAAGGCCGTTGCGCAGGTCCTTGTGGCGCTGGCCGAGAACCTGCAGATCGAGGGTGAGCACCAGCGCCGAGCATCTGGCGGCCTTGGCGCGCTCGATCAGGTTCTCCACGAAGCCGCGGTCCTTCATCACATAGAGCTGGAACCAGAAAGGCTTCTTCGTCACCGAGGCGACGTCCTCGATCGAGCAGATGCTCATGGTGGAGAGGGTGAACGGCACGCCGAATTCCTCGGCTGCCTGCGCCGCCAGCATTTCGCCGTCTGCATGCTGCATGCCGGTCATGCCGGTGGGCGCCAGCGCCACGGGCATCGCCACATCCTCGCCCAGCATGGTGGTCTTCAGCGAGCGGTCGGTCATGTCCACCAGCACCCGCTGCCGCAGTTTGATCTTCGCGAAATCTTCTTCGTTGGCGCGGTAGGTGCCTTCCGTCCACGAGCCGGAATCGGCGTAGTCGAAGAACATCTTGGGCACGCGCCGCCGGGCAAGCTGCTTCAGTTCGTCTATGGTCAGCGGTTCGGTCATTTCTGCTTCAGTCTTTCTGTTGGGGGCCCGGTTCGGTGCGCTGGCGCAACCGCAGCCGGGAAACGCGCTGCCAGTCTCCGGCCCTTTCGGCCTCGGCGGTGGTGCGTTCGACATAGGCGATGTGATCCATCGCGGCTTTGCGCGCCGCAGCCGGATCCCCGGCCACGATCGCGGAATGAATGGCGCGGTGCTGTTCGAGCAGCATCTCGCGCGCGCCGGGCAGCGCAAAAACCAGAAGCCGGTTCTGGAACACGTCTTCCGACAAAAGCCGGTAGCAGGAGCGCAGCGTGTGCAGCAGGATGATGTTGTGCGCGCATTCGCCGACGGCGTGGTGGAATTCCACGTCGACCTCGGCCTCGGCCTCGAAATCGTCGGCGCGGTAGGCCGTGTCCATGCGCGCCATGATCTCTTCGAGCAAAGCGAGGTCGTCGGCCGTTGCGCGCCGCGCCGCGTATTCGGCTGCCACGCCTTCCATCTCGCGGCGGTATTCGAGATAGTCGGCCGCTGCCTTGCGGTGGCTGGAGATCAGCTCGATTACCGGTCGAGAGAATACCTGCCCGATGACGTCGGCAACGAAGGTGCCGCCGCCATGGCGGGTGACGAGCAGGCCCCGCGCTTCCAGCGCCTTCAGCGCATCCCGCAGGATCGGCCGCGAAACCTCGAACTGCCGCGCCAGTTCGCGTTCGCCCGGCAGCCTGTCGCCGGTGCGCAGAACGCCTTCGAGAATCAGGCTCTCGATCTGCTGCACCACCTCGTCGGCGGTGCGCGAATGTTCGATCCGGGTGAAGATTTCGGTCACTTGAGTGCCAGATGAAGGAGCGACGGTGGCAAAACATAACGGCAATCGCCAAAATTGGTCAAATAGTTTATCCAGTTTGCCGACTTTCCTCCGTTCGCTGGGGTTGAACTGAACGTTTGCGCGGGGCGCGGAACGGCCTTAAACCGGCATTTGCAAACCAGTTCCGGGAATATGAGCCGTGCAGGAAGGTCCGATCGGTCCCGAGTTCGAAACGCGCCCGACCGGCAGCGTCATGGGCTTTCCGGCGCATGAGGCACGACCCGGTGCGCTCGGCGAAGTTCACTCCAGACCCTATCCGCTGGTGACCACGCCGCGCGTTCTGGTGCAGCTTTCCTTCATGACCGAGGGCGGCTCCGTCGTCGATCAGGCGGTGCTGTCGGAGCTGTCGCGCCGCCTTGGCATCGCGGCACCCGACCGGCAGGCCCGCCACCATGCCATGAAATGGGGCAAGGGCACGCTGCGCTGGGAGCGGCACACCGAATTCTCCACCTATCTGTGGGAAGGCCCCCTTTCCGAAGGTGGACGCGCTCAGGAGGATTCGCCCTTCGGAAACGGGTTTTCGCCGCCCGGCACGGTCATTTCCGGTATTAGGCTGGAAATCCGTAACTGGATGCCGGCCAGCGAGAAGCTGATCGAGGGTTTCGACCCGACCAGCCTCTGCTATTCGCTGGTCGAGGGCGGCAATGCGGCCATCGTCACCGATTTCCGGCAGGACGGCGACGGGTTGACGCGCATCCTCATTCTCGATCGCGGCCTGACGCCAGCCCGCGCCGGCGCGCTGTCGCACCGCCTCATCGATATCGAAACCTATCGCACGCTGGCCATGCTCGGCCTGCCGCTGGCCCTGTCGCTGTCGGGCCGCGTGCGGCGCATCGAGGACAAGCTCGCCGTCATCACCGCCGAGATGCGGGTGCCGGAAACGCGCGACAACCAGAAGCTTCTCGCCGACCTGACGGAACTTGCAGCTGAACTGGAAGCGGATGCCGCCTCCAGCCTCTACCGCTTCGGCGCCAGCCGCGCCTATGACGGCATCGTCACCGAGCGTCTGGACGCGCTCGAAGAGGCCGTGGTGCCGGGCCACGAGACATGGGGCAGCTTTCTGCAACGCCGCATGGCGCCGGCCATGCGCACCTGCCGGTCGGTCGAGGAGCGGCAGGCCAACCTGTCGCGCAAGCTCACCCGCGCCACGACATTGCTGCGCACATGGGTGGACGTGGAGGTCGAGAAGCAGAACCGCGACCTGCTGGCTTCCATGAACAACCGCGCCCGCCTCCAGCTTCGCCTGCAGCAGACGGTCGAGGGCCTGTCGGTGGCGGCGGTGTCCTATTATGTGGTGGGGCTGATCGGCTATCTGGCCAAGGGCGTCTCCTCATGGTTCGGCCATGCCATCGCGCCCGAGGTGGTGACGGCCGTCTCCGTGCCGGTGGCTATCCTGCTCGTGTGGTGGGCGGTGCGGCGGGTGCGCCGTATGCATTCCGAGCCGGCGAGGCACGCGGGCGCCGAGTAGTCAGCCATCCGGCCTTTCCGATCGCCGCGCCGCCCGGTCCAGCGTCACATTGACGCTGGCCGTCTTGCGCGCGCTCGCCTCTTGCTTTGAACTATTGCCCGATTTACAGGCACTATCGATAACTGGTAAAAGGAGTTTACCAGTTGGAGGAGCTGTTTCGCATGTCCGGACTTGCCATGCCTGCGCCCGATGGCGCGACGCTTGCCCGCCGCGGTGAAATCGTTGCCGCCCTGCGCGCCATCGTGCCGGGCGAGGGCGTGGTAGAGACGGTCAATGAGATGCGCGCCTTCGAGAGCGACGGGCTGACTGCCTACCGCCAGCTTCCCCTGGTCGTGGTGCTGCCGGAAACGACCGCCCAGGTGTCGCGCGTGCTGAAATATTGCAGTGAGCGCAACATCCGTGTCGTCCCGCGCGGGTCCGGCACCTCGCTGTCGGGCGGCGCGCTGCCGCTGGAGGATGCGGTGTTGCTGGTGATGAGCCGCTTCAACCGCATTCTGGAAATCGATTATCCCAACCGCGCCGTGGTCGCCCAGCCGGGCGTCACCAATCTCGGCATCACCCATGCGGTCGAGGCCGAGGGTTTTTACTATGCGCCCGATCCCTCCTCGCAGATCGCCTGCTCCATCGGCGGCAATGTGGCCGAGAATTCCGGCGGCGTGCATTGCCTCAAATATGGCCTCACCGCCAACAATCTGCTGGGGCTGGAAATGGTGCTGATGAATGGCGAGGTGGTGCGCCTCGGCGGCCGGCATCTCGATGCCGAGGGCTACGATCTTCTGGGCGTCATGACCGGATCGGAAGGTCTGCTCGGCGTCGTCACAGAGGTGACGGTGCGCATATTGCGCAAGCCGGAGACGGCGCGGGCGCTGCTCATCGGCTTTCCCACCAGTGAAGAGGGAGGCCAATGCGTGGCCGACATCATTGGGGCGGGCATTATTCCCGGCGGCATGGAGATGATGGACCTGCCGGCGATCCGCGCGGCCGAAGATTTCGTCCATGCCGGCTATCCGCTGGATTGCGAGGCGCTGCTGATCGTCGAGCTGGATGGCCCGGCGGTCGAGGTCGACCACCTCATCGATCTGGTCGAGAAGATCGCCATCCGCAACGGCTCCACATCCTGCCGCATTTCGCAGAGCGAGCAGGAGCGGCTGCGCTTCTGGGCCGGCCGCAAGGCGGCGTTCCCGGCCGTGGGGCGCATCTCGCCCGATTATTACTGCATGGACGGCACCATTCCGCGCAAGGAGCTGCCGCGCGTTCTGGCCGGCATGCGTGAGCTATCGGAGCACTACGGCCTGCGCGTCGCCAATGTCTTCCACGCCGGCGACGGCAATCTCCATCCGCTCATTCTCTACGACGCCAATGTGCCGGGTGAACTGGACAAGGCCGAGTCATTTGGAGCTGATATATTGCGGCTGTGCGTCAGGGTTGGTGGCGTGCTGACCGGTGAGCATGGCGTCGGTGTGGAAAAGCGCGACCTTATGCCGGAAATGTTCTCAGAGACCGACCTCGACCAGCAGATGCGGGTCAAATGCGCTTTCGATCCGGGGCATCTGCTCAATCCGGGTAAGGTCTTTCCGCAACTGCGCCGCTGCGCCGAGCTCGGCCGCATGCACATCCATCGCGGCCAGATGCCGTTCCCGGACATTCCGAGGTTTTGACAATGACCGCGTTCAAACCCGAAACGGATGCTGATGTTCTGGGGGCCGTGCAATGGGCGGTGTCCGCAGAGCAGCCGCTGGAAATCATCGGCCATGGCTCGAAACGCGCCATTGGCAATGAGGTCGCGGCGGAGCATGTGATCGATCTTTCCGGCCTGTCCGGCATCACGCTCTACGAGCCGGAGGAACTGGTGCTGTCGGCCAAATCCGGCACGCCGCTGGCTGAGATCGAGGCGGCGGTGGCGGCGCGCGGGCAGGAGCTTGCCTTCGAGCCGATGGATTATGGCCCGTTGCTTGGCGGGCAGCGGGGGCGCGGCACCATCGGCGGGGTGTTGGCTGCCAATCTCAGCGGCCCAAGGCGGCTGAAGGCGGGCGCCGCGCGCGACCATATTCTTGGCATCCATGCCGTTTCGGGGCGGGGCGAGGCGTTCAAATCCGGGGGCCGGGTGGTGAAGAACGTCACCGGCTACGATCTCTCCAAGGCGCTGGCCAATAGCTGGGGCACGCTGGCCGTGGCCACCGATGTCACCTTCAAGGTGCTGCCTGCGGCTGAAACGGAAACGACGCTGGTGATCAGTGGCCTGCTCGACGACAATGCGGTGGCGGCCATGGGGCTGGCGCTGGGTTCGAGCGCAGAAGTGTCGGGTGCCGCGCATCTGCCCTATCCGGCGGTCACCCGCGTTGCCGCCGGGTCACTCGGCAGTGACCCGGCGACCATGCTGCGCGTCGAAGGGTTCGGGCCATCGGTGGCTTACCGGGTGAAGCTGCTGCGTCAGCTTCTGGAAAAAGCCGGGCCGATGCAGGAAATCGAGGCGGAAGCCTCGCGCGCTTTGTGGCGTGAAGTCCGCGATTGCATCCCCTTCGCCTCGGTGCCGCATATGCCGGTGTGGCGGGTCTCCATGCCGCCGGCGGATGGCCACAACATGGTCATGGCCCTGCGCATGCAGGTGGCGGTCGAGGCGTTTTACGACTGGCAGGGCGGGCTGGTCTGGCTCGCCATGGCGGCGGGCGACCCGGAAGCCGGGCTGGTGCGTTCGCTGGTGCAAAAATACGGCGGCGGCCATGCCACGCTGGTGCGCGCGACGCCCCAACAGCGCGCCGAAATTCCGGTCTTCCAGCCGCAGCCACCGGCGCTTGCCGCCCTGTCAGCACGGCTGAAGGCCGAATTTGACCCGAAGAACATTTTGAATCCGGGCCGGGTGGTTGCGCCCGACATGACCCGGAAGGGAGCTGCCTGAGACATGCAGACCCATTTCACCCCTGAGCAGCTTGCCGATCCGCATGTGGCGGAGTCGGAAAAGATCCTGCGCAAATGCGTGCATTGCGGCTTCTGCACCTCCACCTGCCCGACCTATGTGACGCTCGGCAACGAGCTGGACAGCCCGCGTGGCCGCATCTACCTGATCAAGGACATGCTGGAGGGCGGCCGGCCTGCCGACCGCGAGATCGTCACACATATCGATCGTTGCCTGTCCTGCCTGTCGTGCATGACGACATGCCCCTCGGGCGTGAATTACATGCATCTGGTCGATCATGCCCGCGCCCATATCGAGGAAACCTACAGGCGCCCGCTGCCTGACAGGCTGATCCGCGCCGTTCTGGCCGCCGTGCTGCCTCATCCGGCGCGGTTCCGCGCCGCCCTGAAGCTGGCGAAACTGGGCCGGCCCTTCGCCGGCCTTTTTGAACGGACCAGCGCGCTGAAGCCGCTGGCGGCGATGCTGAAGCTCGCCCCGGCAAGCGTGCCGCGCGCATCCTCCACGGCCTTGCCGGGCGTGCATCAGGGCAAGGGCGCAAAACGCGGACGCGTCGCCATCCTCACCGGCTGTGCCCAGCCGGTGCTCGATCCCGGCATCAACGAGGCCACCATTTCGCTGCTCAATCGGCTTGGCGTCGAGGTCGTGGTGCCGCCGGGCGAGGGCTGTTGCGGGGCGCTGGTGCATCATATGGGCCGCGAAAGCGAGGCGCTGGATTTCGCCCGCCGCAATGTCGATGCCTGGACGCGCCAGATCGACGAGGGTGGGCTCGACGCCATCATCATCACCGCTTCCGGCTGCGGCACGACGATCAAGGATTACGGCTACATGCTGCGGCTCGACCCGGCCTATGCGGAAAAGGCGGCGCGAGTCTCGGCGCTGGCCAAGGACGTGACCGAATATCTCGACACGCTCGACCTGCCGGAACCGGCGGCGAAACCCGGCCTCATCATTGCCTATCATTCGGCCTGTTCCATGCAGCACGGCCAGAAGATCACCCGCCAGCCAAAGGCGCTTCTGGCCAAAGCGGGCTTCGTGGTTAAGGAGCCGCGCGAGGGGCATCTGTGCTGCGGCTCGGCCGGCACCTACAACATCATGCAGCCGGAAATTTCGGCAAGGCTGCGCGACCGAAAAGTGAAGAACATCACGGCCACGGGCGCGACGCTCGTCGCCACCGGCAATATCGGCTGCATCACCCAGATCGCTTCCGCCGCGAAGCTGCCCGTGGTGCATACGGTGGAACTGCTCGACTGGGCCTATGGCGGGGAACGGCCCAGACAATTGCAGTAAAGCCAGTTGCAGTAGCCCGGCAGTGTCCGAAAACAGAAAAGGCAGCACGGCGTTCACCGGCTGCCTTTTCTGCGACTGGCCACGTCCCCCGACACGGCCCGTCCCCCGTTGTTGGGAAAAGCTTTTACATGACAACGACCGTCGCGCCAACAGGCACGCGTTCGTAAAGATCGACGACGTCCTCGTTGCGCATGCGGATGCAGCCGGAAGAGACGGCGGCGCCGATCGTCCATGGCTGGTTGGTGCCGTGAATGCGGTAGAGCGTCGAGCCGAGATAGAGGGCGCGCGCGCCGAGCGGATTTTCGATGCCGCCGGACACGAATGTCGGCAGATGTCGGCCCTTGGCCTTTTCGCGCGCGATCATTTCTGCCGGCGGGCGCCAGTCGGGCCATTCGCGCTTCGACGTCACCTTGTGGGTGCCGGCCCATTCGAAGCCGGGCTTGCCGGTGCCGACGCCGTAGCGGCGCGCCTTGCCGTCCTTTTCCACCAGATAGAGAAAGTTGTCGCGCGTATCGATGACGACAGTGCCGGGCTTGTGCTTGCCGTCATAATTCACGACCTGCGGCAGGTAGATCGGGTTGATCTGCGGGCGCACAGCGCGCTTCTGCACGGTGCGGGCGGCGGACGCCTGCTGCACGCGCGCCGGGCGCGCCTGCTGCGTGGCCTGCGGCTGAACAACAACGCGCTGGCGCGGCTGCGCCTGCACCGCGGTGCGCGTCGCCGGCTGGGTGCGGTAGACGCGGCGTGGCTCAGGCTCCACGCGCCTGACATTGTCCCGCCTCGCATTGTCAGGAGCCTTGCCGAGCTGCAGCACCCATGGCGCGGCAAGGTCGGGGCTCACCCGCACCGGCGGGCGCTCGATGTAGCGGTCGTTGGCCATTGCCGGCGAAAAGCCCATGGAGAGGACCCCGGCCAGGCAGGTAAACAGGAAAAGGGCTCGTTTCATGTGACGCAATCCTGGGTTCGGTCGTCGGCCGGAAACGCGTGTCCGGTCATGGCGCGATCCTGTGCGCGAAGGACAACCGAAAGGTGAATCCCGGACGCGTCGAATGCCGTTTTGTCAGTAAAGCTTTCGGTATGGTTATCCGGCGGTTCAGGAATCTGGTAAAGCGCCGGTAAAGCACCGGGACCCTGCATTAACGGATTTGGGACATGAGCGAAAAAGACGGCATCATCACCGGCCCGGATGGGGTGGACCGCTGTTTCTGGCATGGCAACCTGCCGGATTACATTCACTATCACGACCATGAATGGGGTCGCCCGGTGGCGGACGATCGCCGCCTGTTCGAGAAGATCTGCCTCGAAGGCTTCCAGTCAGGCCTCTCGTGGCTGACGATCCTGCGCAAGCGCGAGAATTTTCGCGAGGCCTTCGCCGGTTTCGATTTCGAGCGTGTTGCGGAGTTCACCGAGGCCGATGTCGAGCGCCTGCTCGGCAATGCCGGCATCGTGCGCCATCGCGGCAAGATCGTCTCCACCATCAACAATGCGCGCCGCGCCCGCGAGCTGGTGGATGAGGCCGGCTCGCTGGCGGCGTGGTTCTGGAAGTTCGAGCCTGCACCGGAAGAGCGGCCGGCGGTGATGGACCTCGCCCATCTGCGGGCCAATCCAACCACTGCCGTTTCCACGCGCATTTCGAAGGAACTGAAGAAGCGCGGCTGGAGCTTTGTCGGCCCCACCACCGTCTATGCCTTCATGCAGGCCATGGGCATGGTCAACGACCATATCGAGGGCTGCGCCTGTCGCGCCGGGGTGGAAGCCGCGCGCGCCGGCTTCCGCAGGCCGGTCTGAGCCGAACTCCGGCTTAAGCCGCCCTTGCCGCTGGGTGCGGCATCGGTTAGGACAGCGCGCGGTCTGGCGCACGCCGGCCCGCTGCCGCCCTATTGCCGAACCGCAGAGTACCCGCCATGGCCGAACGACCGGAAAAGATGAAAGCACGCCTGCCGCGCGGCTTTGTCGACCGCAGCCCCGACGACATCCGGGCCGTCGACAGGATGATGGCACGTATCCGCGAGGTCTATGAGCTTTACGGTTTCGAGCCGGTCGACCAGCCGCTGATCGAATACACCGATGCACTGGGAAAATTCCTGCCCGATCAGGACCGGCCGAACGAGGGCGTCTTTTCCTTTCAGGACGATGACGAGCAGTGGCTGTCGCTGCGCTACGATCTGACCGCGCCGATGGCCCGTTTCGTGGCAGAGAATTTCGAGAAGCTGCCAAAGCCCTTCCGCTCCTATCGGGCGGGCTGGGTGTTCCGCAATGAGAAGCCCGGTCCGGGGCGCTTCCGCCAGTTCATGCAGTTCGATGCCGACACGGTCGGCACGCCGGGCGTGGCCGCCGACGCCGAAATGGCAATGATGATGGCCGACGTGATGGAGGCCGTGGGCATCGCGCGCGGCGACTATGTCATCCGTGTCAACAACCGCAAGGTTCTGGACGGTGTGCTTGAGGCCATCGGTCTTGGCGGCGAGGACAATGCGGGACGCCGCCTCACCGTGCTGCGCGCCGTGGACAAGCTCGACAAGGTGGGGGCGGACGGCGTGCGCGCTCTGCTCGGCAAAGGCCGTCTGGACGAGAGCGGCGACTTCACCAAAGGTGCAGGGCTGGACGAGGCGCAGGCGGATCGCGTGCTGCTGCTGACATCTTCCACCGGCGACGACCTTGCAGGCGCCTTGGCTGCAATGCGCGGTGCCGTTGCCGGCTCCCCGCGCGGTGAAGAGGGCGTGCAGGAACTGGCCGATATCGGTGCGATGGTCGCCGCTGCCGGCTACGACGACGGCCGTATCAAAATCGATCCCTCCGTGGTGCGCGGCCTCGAATATTACACCGGCCCCGTTTACGAGGCTGAATTGCTGGCCGAGGTTCCCAATGACGAGGGAAAGATCGTGCGCTTCGGCTCGGTCGGCGGCGGTGGCCGCTATGACGGTCTGGTGTCGCGCTTTCGCGGCGAGCCGGTGCCGGCCACGGGCTTCTCCATCGGCGTCTCGCGCCTGATGACGGCGCTGAAGAACCTCGGCAAGCTTGACATGTCCGATGTCATCCAGCCGGTCGTGGTGCTGGTCATGGACAAGGATACGGAAAGCCTCGGCCGCTATCAGAAGATGGTGTCGGATCTGCGCCGAGCCGGCATCCGCGCCGAGATGTATCTCGGCGGCGCGGGCATGAAGGCGCAGCTCAAATATGCCGACCGGCGCGGCTGTCCGGTGGCCGTCATTCAGGGCGGCGACGAGCGCGAGAAGGGCGAGGTCCAGATCAAGGACCTGATCGAAGGCGCGCGCATGTCGGCCGAGATTTCCGACAATGCCGAATGGCGTGCCGCTAGGCCCGCGCAGGTCACCGTTGCGGAAAGCGATCTGGTCGCCGAGGTGAAGAAGATCCTCGACGCACAGGCTGCCGACAGGGCCGGTCAATGAACCCTGCGATGAACGAGGAATGGCGATGACATCGCGCTCTCCTTCCGTCGCGGGCGACGTCAGAGCGCTGTTCGCCGCCAAAAGCGTCGATCTGGTCGAAGTCGGCGTGTTGCAGCCGGCCGATCCGTTTCTCGACATTGCCGGCGAGGATCTGCGCCGCCGCATCTTCCTCACCGAAAGCGAGACCGGGCAGGCGCTGTGCCTTCGCCCGGAATTCACCATTCCCGTGTGCCTCGATCATATCGCGTCACAGGCCGGAACGCCGCGCCGTTATGGCTATCTGGGGGAAGTGTTTCGCCAGCACCGCGACGGATCGAACGAATTCTTTCAGGCCGGCATCGAGGATCTTGGCGACGCCGATACCGCCGCCGCCGACGCGCGGCTGGTGGCGGATGCGCATGACCTGCTGGCGAAGGCGGTTCCGCAGGCCAGCCTGAAACTGACCATCGGCGACCAGTCCGTGTTCGAGGCGGTGCTGGCCGCGCTTGGCCTGCCGCGCGGCTGGCGCATGCGGCTGGCGCGCGCCTTCGGCTCGCACGAGATGCTGGATGCAGCCCTTGCCGATCTCGCCAACCCGCCGCGCAACGGCCAGTTGGCCGGGCCGGTGGCGCTGCTTGCCGTCGATGGCGACGCGGAAGGGCTGACCACACAGATCGCGAAGTGCATGGAGCAGGCGGGACTGCCGCTCTCTGTCGGACGTACGCCAGCCGAGATCGCGCGGCGTCTGATCGAGAAGGTGCAGTTGCGCAGCGTGCGCCTCTCCGATGACGCCTTCGCCGCTTTGAAGAGCTTTCTGGCCATCGACACGCCGCTTGCCGGCGCGGCCGACGCGCTGCGCGATTTCGCCCGCGAGGCCAGGCTGGAGCTTGGCGGTGCGCTCGACCTGTTCGCGGAGCGCGCGCAGGCGATTGCCGGCCATGGGCTGGCTTCCGAGACCGTGCGCTATGATGCGGCCTTCGGGCGTCCGCTCGACTATTATACCGGGCTGGTGTTCGAGATCGGGGCCGAGGGAACCGATGGTCGCCCGCTCGCCGGCGGCGGCCGCTACGACCGCCTGCTGACGCTGCTCGGCGCGAAGCACGCCATTCCCGGCGTCGGTTTCTCCGTATGGCTCGACCGGGTGGAAGCGCTGAGGGAGGCGCGGGCATGAGCGTGACGCTGGCCATACCCTCCAAGGGACGCCTGAAGGAAAAGACGCTGGAAATACTGGCTGGGGCAGGTCTTGCCGTCAGCCTGCCCGAGGATGACCGCCGTTACCATGCCCATGTCGAGGGGCGCAGTGACATCGAGGTCGTGTTCATGTCGGCTTCGGAAATTTCGGGCGAGATCGGCAGCGGCGGCATCGATCTCGGCGTCACCGGCGAGGATCTGGTGCGCGAGAACCTGGCCGACTGGGAAAGCCGCGCCGAAATCGTCGCGCGCCTCGGCTTCGGCCATGCCGACGTGGTGGTGGCGGTGCCCGACATGTGGCTCGATGTCGACACCATGGCCGATCTTGACGACGTGGCGGCCGATTTCCGCCAGCGCCATGGCCGGCGGCTGCGCATCGCCACCAAATACTGGCGTCTCACGCAGCAGTTCTTTTCCGGCAAGCACGGCATTCAGGTCTATCGCATCGTCGAAAGCCTCGGCGCTACCGAGGGCGCTCCGGCGGCAGGCTCGGCCGATGTCATCGTCGACATCACTTCCACCGGCTCGACGCTGCGTGCCAATCATCTCAAAATTCTGGGGGATGGCGTGATCCTGCGCTCGCAGGCCTGTCTGGTTGCATCGCGCAGGGAGCGCCCGGCATCCGACGAGGCGCTGATCCGCGAGATCGCCGCTGCCGTCAGTACCTCCGTGGTCGAAACCGCATCAGTCTGACCGGCGGCGGTTCCGGAAGAGCACGCGCCGCCGCCGCCTGAGATCGCTCAGTTCACATATGGGGTAGGTTGCTCATGCGGCAGCGGCCAGACCGGCTGGCTGCTGCCGCAGGAACAGGAACAGAATTTCAGGCGCATTCTGATTCCGAACGACAGCGGGATCGAGGCTCCCGCCATCCGGGGTCCGGAAGAGGCCGCATCCCGGCCGAGCGATAGCGTGTGGCCACGCCACAGCTGATCGGCTTCATGATCTTACTGGCATCAGGCCCGCCGGCTCCTGCCTTCTGCGGCAGTCACCTGCCCTGAATGACGCGGATGAACCGTGGGCTCTTGGTGCGGAAATCCTCATAGGTGATGCGGCCGCTGGCGATGCCGTTGAAGGCGCGCGTGCAATAGGTGCGTGCGACATTGCTGCGCGGGCTGACATTCATGATCTTCGCCATCTCCACCTTGCGGGCCGGCGAGGCCCTGGAGGCGCCGCTGTAGCATTTGTTGATCGCGTCCCGCTTCATGGCCGGGCTGCCGCGCACGATCTCCTGCGCCTGCTTGTAGCTCGATTCCGTTACGCAGCCGCCTAGCATGACGCCGGCCGCGATCACCGTGAGCACCCCTCGTATGTGCATGCTGTTCTCCCTCTGTGCGAATGACGCCAGAGAAACTGAAACATGTTACCGCGCCTGTCAAAGCCGAACCGGCAGGATGCAGCCTCAGGCAACCACCTGCAATTCGGTGACGACGCGGTTCCTGCCGTTGTTCTTGGCGCGGTAGAGCGCGCTGTCGGCTCTGCGAAAGACGCTCTCGAAGCCATCGTCAGAGGGAAGCATGATCGCGATTCCGGCACTTGCCGTGGCCGGAACTGGTCCCTGATCCGTCTGGATCTGGTTGGCCGCGAAGGCAGATCTCACGCGCTCGGCTATCGCAATCGACGACGGCACCGAAGCCTGCCGGATCACCACGACGAACTCTTCGCCGCCCATTCTGGCAGCCACATCCCCGCGCCTCAGGATGGAACGCAGTTCATGCGCGAACTGGCACAGGATGCGGTCGCCTGCATGATGCCCATACTGGTCATTTATGGACTTGAAGTTATCGAGATCGAAGACGATTACGGCGTCGCCCGGTTGCAGATGATCCATCTTCAGGCTGTCCAGCAGCGCGCGCCGGTTCAGCGTGCCGGTCAGCGGGTCGGTCCGGGCTTCGATCCGGTGCCGGCGCGCCACACGCGACTGATTGAGCCCGAGCGAAAGGGCGCCGATGCCGGTTATGCCGGCGATGGCCATGATGGCATTGAGGTTTTCCGCCCAGTTGTCGGGCCGGTGCTCCAGCGACCATTTTCCGTCCAGCACGAGCACGGCGGCGCAGGCCAGGAACGACAGGGAAGTCAGCAGGTAAAGCGCCGTTACGCCGGTGATCGAAGTCGGAGCCTCACTCCGGGCATTCCAGTAGAGCCGGGCGGTCAGCACGATCAGGCCTGCCGCGATCAGATTGTAGAGAGCGATGCCGATCCCTTCGAAGCCCATGACGATGAGCCCGCTTACGGGAAAGCTGAGGCAGACGAACAGAGCTGCCATGGCCGGCCAGTTCATTCGTTTCCCGACGAACAGCTTTGCTGCGGCATAGACGGCGATGAAGCCGGCCGTCTGGAGCGCGAAACCGGAAGCAATCACGGCCGTGGATTCGAAAGGGATCGTCGAATAGATGACGACGCCGCAGCCCAGCAGCACCATGCCGATGAACCATCCGATCAGGAAACGGTCCATCCTGTTCTGAAGCCAGACACTCAGCATCGTCAGGGCAAGCGCGGTCGCACAGATGCCGGCTGCAAAGAACAGCGTGTCCGAATCCATCCCCATTCTGGTCACGCCTCTTGCCGTGGGTCCGATTCCTTGCCCGTAACATAAGGCTGCAGGTGATACGAAAGCGACTACGAGAAGGGTAAACAGAAGGTTACGCGTTCTCGTCCTGTCCTGCAATGCCGGGGATAACAGGGTCGAAAACGAGGTTCCCCTGCCGCGACCTCAGGCCGGGCAGGGGAATGGAGTGATCAGAACTTTACCGTCAGGCCGGCCCTGAAGGTGCGGCCGGGGGCCGGCATGTAGCTCTGCGCCAGCGGGTCCAGATAGTAGCGATCGGTGATGTTGTGCACCGAGGCGTTGAGGATCGTGTCCTCGCGCAGCTTGTAGCTCAGGAACGCGTCGAAGACGGTGACAGGGTGATAGTAGAGCTGCGGGGTGGTGTCGCTGCTCTGCCATGGCTTGTCGATCGTTTCGGTCGGACCGGATGTGTAGGTCATGCGACCGCCCACCGTCAGCTTGTCTTCAAAGAAGCGGCCGCCCACGGTCAGGTTCAACGCATATTTCGGCGGGTTCTGGGTGTTGATGTAGGAGCCGACATAGCTGCCCGGGGTACAGTCCGGCGCATCCTGTGTCTTCACATAGGCATTCGCCTTATCGCGCAGATAGGCGGCAAAGTCGGCATCGCAGGTCTCGGTGCGCAGATAGTAGGTCGCGCCAAGCTCGGCGAAGAAGCGGCCGTTGTCGTAGTTCGACTGGAACTCCAGACCGCTGGTCTGATAGCTGTCGGCGTTGGAGAAGGTCATCAGTCCGGTGCCGAAGGGATCATAGTAGCGGACGATGTAGTTCTTCACGTCATTGTTGAAGTAAGCGAGCTTGAAAGACGCCACGTCGCCTTCGGTGATCAGGCTTTCGCGCGTGGTGCTGGCGCCGATCTCTATGGCGCGCGAGCGCTCCGGCTTCAGTCCCGAGGCCGGGTCGACCTGCAACGTGCCGATCGTCGTCTCGAACAGCGATGGCAGGCGATAGCCCTGCGTATAGCTTGCATAGAGGAAGGTCTGCGGCGAAATCTCGTAGTTGACGCCGATGGCCGGTGTGAAGCCGCTGGCGCTGTTCGACATCCTCTCGCCGCGATCAAAGCCGACCACCATGTTTGTGTAGCCCGGATTGCTCTCCGCCATGTAGCTCGGCGTGCCGAACTCGTCGAACGGTATGCCGTCGAACGGGTTGTTCGCGTCGGTAATGACCATGCCGTTGTTCAGGCGCGGATCGTTGGCGTCGGTGAACTGGCCGTTTTCGTCAGGCGTCCAGTACATGTTGCCGAAGACCTTGCCGTTCCAGACCGAGACCCACTTTCCATAGACGTTCTCACGGCGGGCCACCGAAGGCGCGTTGCGGTCGTGCGAGGAGTAGCGGCCATAGCGCCCGCCGGCCCAGAACTGCAGGTTCTCGCGAGGCTTGTATTCGAGCTTGCCGGAGAGGTTGACTTCGGTGCGGTAGCCGTCGCGCAGGTTGCGGTTGGAGTTCAGGTCGTGTTCGGTGATCACGACTCCGTCCTGCGGCCGGATGTCCTCGTACTGGAATCCGCCGCCGAAATCGAGGGCGAAGGCGCCAGCCTCTGTCTTGAACTCCGAGCGGTTGGAAAGATCGCCGCCGACGCGTGTGTTGTCCATGCGCACCCAGCTGCGGTCGCTGCTGCCGTAGACCCATTGCGACTTCGGACCGTTGGTGGCGTTGATCTGGTCGCTCTTGGCGCCCGTGGCCCAGAAATTGGCCTTGAAGTCGATCAGGTCGTTGTCCTTCGGGTCGAACGAGTAGCGCGCCGAGGCCGAGTTGATGACCATGCTGCCGACAGGATACTGATAGACGCCGCCGGTGCCGAACCTGAAAATGTCGGAGGGCATGATCTCGCCGAACTCGCCGTCGAAATAGCGGTAGCTGAGTTCCAGTTGCTGCTCGTCGGTCGGCTTGATGGTGGCCTTCAGCAGGGCCGACTCGGTGTTGACCGAGGTGTTGAGAACCTCTTCGCCCGCCATGTAGGACTTGGCGACCGTGTTTTTCTCATAACCCCATCTGTCGAACTCGCGGTACTTTTCACGGCCATGCTTGCCGGCAAAGTAGTTGCCCTGATTGCGGCGCGCATAGGCGGCCACCAGATCGATATGGTCGCTGGTGAAGGCAGCCGCCACGCTTCCGGACTTGGCCTTGGAATCGAAAAGGTTGGGGCGGCTGTCATGAGGCGTGGTGCCAAGTTCGGTGCTGCTGCCCAGATATTCGGGCCGATAGGCTTGCTTCACGCCATTGTCCCACAACTCGCCCTTCAGGCGCACGCCCCAGTTCTTGCCGGGCTTGATGATGTCCTCGGGGCGAAGCGTCGTCATGTTGACGGTGCCGGCGATCGCGCCTGCGGCCGAAGGTGTCAGTCCCGGACCCTTGGTTATGGTCACGTCGCTGATCAGGTCCGGATCGAAATAGCTGCGCTGCTGCGTGCCTGCATAGCCGCGATAGACATTGAGCGACTGCTGGGAGCCATCGACGGTGACGGCAACGCGGCTCTGGCCCTGCAGCCCGCGAATGTTGACGTCGACACCGCCGCCGTTGCGGCTGTCGCCGACCTGGACGCCGGGCTGGCCCCTGAGCATGTCCGAGGGGGACAGCCGGCCGTAGCGGTCGAGCTGCTCGGCGGTGATGTAAACGGAAGACGCCGGGTCGGTGTAGACGGACTGCGCGCCGCCGCGTCCGGAAACGTTGATGGTGCTCAGAAGCATCGAGCTGCCCGAAGGTGTGGTGGCATGGGCCGCCGAGATACGATCGGTGATGAGAACGTTCGACGGATCCTTGAACGTGTAGACGAGGCCGGAGCCTTGCAGGATCTGCGCCAGTGCCTGCTCGCGTGTAGCCGCACCGCGAATCCCGGGCGACGATTTGCCCGCCGCGATCGAAGCTTCATAGGAGACCTGAGTTCCCGACTGGCTGCCGAATGCGGCCAGAGCCCGGCTGAGCGAGCCTGAGGGGATGTTGAAGGTCGTTTCCGAGCGCGACTGGGCAAAACTGCCGGTCGACATCAACGCAATGCCCGGCGGCAATGCCGTGGTTGCCAGCAGCGCCGCAGCAAGCATTTTACCGCCGATGCGGCCGGCTTTATTCTTCACAGGCCCGAACCCCATGTCCTATGCACTCCGTTTTCGAATTGGGAGAGCTGACATGCCTGATCGCCGGGTGGTGCAGCTCCTATTCAAGCCTTACGAACGGGTCTGCGTTTTTTTCTGTTTTTTGCCGATCTTTTTTCAGACGGGCGAAATCACCGTCATCAGCGGGCCGACGGTGCGCAGTTTCGCACCGAACGGGCTCACCACCGCTTCCAGTGCGCGGGCAGGATCGCCAAGGTCGAAAACGCCGCTGACCTCGCGCCTGCCGAGCGAAGGATCGGCCAGCAAGACGCGGCCCGGCAACCAGCGCGCGATCTTCGCCACCATGGCCGAGACGGTCTCCTGCTCGGCCACGATCAGGCCTTCGCGCCATGCGGCAACCTGATCCGCCTCGCGCGTGCCCCGCTTCAGAAGGTGCGTGGAGGGGTCGAGGGTGAGCCAGTCTCCTGCCGACAGGCGGGTTGCCTGTGCGGACAGCGCATCGGCGGTTCGTGCCTCCACCATGCCGTGCGAAACGGATACGGAAATGAAACCTGCATCCTGCGAGACATCGAAGGCGGTGCCAACTGCTCTCGCCGTCACCGGCCCCGCGCTGACCATAAAAGGACGATGAGGATTGGGCGCCACCTCGAAGAAGGCCATTCCGGCCAGCAATTCGATCATGCGCTGTGAATCGCTGTAAAGCGTGGCAATGGCGGTATCGGGCCCCAGTGTCGCCATGCTGCCATCCGGAAGGGTAATCTGGCGGATTTCGGCTGTGGTGGTGATGTGGTCGGCCCTGGCATGCAAGAGCGCCAGCGGAACGGCCCAGGTACCGACGGCGACCGCGGCCAGACCTGCCGCACCGCCCATCAACAGTTTGCGGCGCGAAAGCTTGCCGTCCGCGCTTTGTGTGCGCTGGCCGGCCAGTATCTTTCCGGTCATGCCATGGATTTCAGCCACCCGTGTCCACGCAGCGGCATGATGCGGGCTGCGCGCCACCCAGTTGCGAATGGTCTCGACCGAAACGGGATTGGCAGGGTCGTTCTGCAAGCGGATGGCGAGATCGGCTGCCTCAAGAAACAACTGGCGACCATCCGTTTCGTCATTCATGCGGCTCTCCCAATGCCGGTTCAGGGCAAGCAAAAAATGCCCGTAACACCTAATACGGTTAGCGGGCAGAAATTTTCTGCGGAGGCAGGGAAAACTTATCGCACTGCGGAAAGCCGCATGTCGATATGCTCATAGGCATGGCGGATGAGAGACCATGTGCGCGATATGGAAAGATCGAGCTCTGCCGCTACCGCTGCAATGGTCATCGCCTCAAGGCGGTGCATCTCGAAAGCCTTGCGGGTCCGCTCGGGCAATTCGGCAAGCGCGGCCTTCGTAAGGGTGAGCTTTTGCCGGTCGTAGACGATGGTCTCCGCAGAAGGGGCGGTGTCGGCCAGTGCGGCAAACGCCTCCGGGGCGAGGTCCACGAAGGTGACGCGCCGTTCGCGGCGCTGATGGTCGATGCCGAGATTGCGGGCAACGCGGAACAGATAGCCGGCCGGATTGTGCGCGACCGTGCCGCTGGCCGGCGGTGAGACGAGCACGCGCACGAACGTGTCCTGCGTGAGATCGGCGGCGGTCTCTTCTGCTATGCCACGGCGGCGCAGCGATTGGGCAATGTCACGCGCATGCTTCCTGAAAAGATGCTGCAAATCCCACATTGGCAATCTGTTCCTGCTCGTCGAGGGCAGCAGGTGGGACAAAGGGCCGTAACGATGCCCGTCTTTACCGCGCTGTTTCCTGTGCCGCTTCCGGGAACTGGCAGAACAAATCCGGCATTGACCATCGAGACCAGCCAGACCCGGCAAATATGATTTTGTTGATTAATAAACTCATGTTTTTGTGGCAAGATACAAACCGCCCTGTCTCACCGAAAGCGTGAACAATTTGCATATTTGCAACACAAATGAAAAAGGGCGGCGAGGCGCGCGACCTTGCAGACCACGTCACATGCAGGACGAGCGAGCGGCAGCCCGTAACGGCGGCATATGTTGCAGATCGGAGAAAATTTGGTGGAGCCAAGCGGGATCGAACCGCTGACCTCCTGCATGCCATGCAGGCGCTCTCCCAGCTGAGCTATGGCCCCACACCCGGTTTGTTTGCCGGGAGCCGTTTCCGGCTAGGTACCGGGCAAAGCATCTTCACCCGATGTGGGCGGCTTCTAGCGCCGCCCGTTGTGAATAGCAAGCCTCTTCAGCCTGCTTTTTTCATGCCGCGCGCATAAAAACGCGGCATGTGGACATCGTCCCGATCAGATGTCGTCTTCGTCGTCGTCGCCAACGCCGATCATGTCGGAAACGTCGTCGTCGTCACCCTCTTCCTCGTCGGCAAGGAAGGTGTCGTCATCGTCGCCCAGATCGACATCATCGTCGTCGTCGCCGAGATCCGGCAGATCGTCGTCCTTCGAATCACCGTCGGCGTCTTCGAGCGGAACCAGAACGGCGCCATCTTCCTCGGCGTCCAGCTCCTTCTCTGCAACTTCGTCCTCTTCTTCAAGGATCGAAGCCTTGGTGTCCTCGAAATAGGAACGCGGATAGGTCTTGCCCGTATAGGGCGAGACGATCGGATCCTTGTTCAGATCATAGAATTTCTGGCCCGTTTCCGGGTCGATTCGTTTGGTGCCAAGTTCGGATTTTGCCACGACAAGCCTCGTCGAAAAAAGTTTGGTCCCCTTAACGGCTCCTTGCAAGCCTGTCAAAGCCAAATGCCGCCACCGGAAAACCGGAGTTTCCTGCAGCTTACCAAGGGGGATGACCGTCGCATCCGGTCATGATACGAGACCGCCGCGCTCCCTTTGAAATTGCCCGCTAACCGGGATCTTCGCAAGAGGAATAGTCATGTCGCATTCCGCCGCCCCGCAACCGGCCATTGCCCGCCGCTCTTCCGCCCTCCGGGGCGAGGCGCGGGTTCCCGGCGACAAGTCGATTTCGCATCGCTCCTTTATGTTCGGGGGGCTCGCTTCCGGCGAGACGCGCATCACCGGCCTGCTTGAGGGCGAGGATGTGCTGCGCACCGGCGAAGCGATGAAGGCCATGGGCGCCCATATCGAAAAGCAGGGCGACGAATGGATCATTCGCGGCACCGGCAACGGTGCGCTCCTGCAGCCCCAGGGTCCGCTTGATTTCGGCAATGCCGGCACCGGCTCGCGCCTGACCATGGGGCTTGTCGGCACCTATGACATGGAAACCACCTTCATCGGTGACGCGTCGCTGCATTCGCGCCCCATGGGCCGTGTGCTCGATCCGCTGCGCCAGATGGGCGTGCAGGTGCTGAATGCAGCCCCCGGCGATCGCATGCCGCTGACCCTGCGCGGGCCCAAACATGCCGCACCCATCACTTACCGCGTGCCGATGCCGTCGGCGCAGGTGAAGTCGGCGGTGCTGCTGGCCGCGCTCAACACGCCCGGCATCACCACTGTCATCGAGCCAGTGATGACCCGCGACCACACCGAAAAGATGCTGAAGGGTTTCGGCGCCAATATCGATGTGGAAACCGACGAACGCGGCGTGCGCCATATCTTCATCGAGGGGCAGGGCAGGCTTGCCGGCCAGACGATTGCCGTTCCCGGTGACCCGTCCTCGGCCGCGTTCCCGCTGGTTGCGGCCCTGATCGTGCCCGGTTCCGACATCGTCATCCGCAATGTGCTGATGAACCCGACGCGGACGGGCTTGATTCTCACGCTTCAGGAAATGGGTGCCGATATCGAGGTGCAGGACCCGCGCAGCGAGGGTGGCGAGGATGTTGCCGATCTGCGTGTGCGCCATTCGCAGCTGAAGGGCGTCACCGTGCCGGCCGAGCGTGCGCCGTCGATGATCGACGAATATCCGGTGCTGGCCGTTGCCGCCGCCTTTGCGGAAGGCGAAACGCTGATGCAGGGGCTTGAAGAGTTGCGCGTGAAGGAAAGCGACCGGCTTGCGGCAGTCGCTGCCGGTCTGCGCCAGAACCATGTGGACTGCACGGAAGGCGAGGCGACGCTCGCCGTGCGCGGTGTTCCGGGCGGAAAGGGCCTGGGTGGTGGTGAAGCGGTCAGGACCCATCTCGACCATCGCATCGCAATGAGCTTCCTGATCATGGGGCTCGCTGCGGAAAAGCCGGTCACCATCGATGATCTGGCGATGATCGCGACCTCGTTTCCCGAGTTCATGGGCCTGATGACCGGACTTGGAGCGCAGATCGAAGCGGTGGAAGCCGCAGCATGACGGCCGCTCCTCTCGTGATCGCCATCGACGGACCCGCCGCCTCCGGCAAGGGTACGCTGGCGCGGCGGCTGGCCGACTATTACCACCTGCCGCATCTGGATACCGGCCTGACCTACAGGGCGGTCGCCCATATGCTGCTGACGAAGGGCTGGCCGCTGGGTGATGCGCCGCATGCGACAGAGGCCGCGCGTCTCGTCGATCTCGGCGGCCTGGACCGTAACGTGCTCTCCGCCCACGCCGTTGGCGAGGCGGCCTCGAAGATAGCCGTCATCCCCGAGGTGCGGCGCATACTGGTGGACAAGCAGCGCGCCTTCGCCGCGCAGGCTTCCGGTGCCGTGCTGGATGGCCGCGACATCGGCACGGTCGTCTGCCCGGATGCGACGGTGAAGCTTTATGTGACGGCGAGCGCCGAGGTGCGGGCGCGGCGGCGGCTGGCCGAGATCGAGGCGCGTGACGGCACCGGCGATTTCGCCACCATTCTTGCCGATATCGCCCGTCGCGACGAGCGCGACATGGGCCGCGCCGACTCCCCACTGCGGCCTGCCGCCGATGCGCACTTGCTCGATACCAGCGAAATGGATATAGAAACCGCGTTTATTGCCGCCAGATCCATCATTGATGGTATAGTGGCAGCAGAAAGCGAAAGCTGAACGGGATTGTGGACGATATGAAGTCCGCTTCTCATTCGATTTGAGATTAAACTGCCTGCCGGCATTCTACGCGCCGTATTTCGACCGCCCTGTGCGGTCCGGGACCCGAGGGTCCGGAATATCGGTCGGGCAAACGCAACACGAACCCACGGCGCCGCCTCCGGTAAAGAGGCATTTCAGGAGAACATATGTCAGTTTCAAACCCTACTCGCGATGATTTCGCGAGCCTGCTCGAAGAATCTTTTGCCGACGGTCATGCCGGTGAAGGCCAGGTCGTTCGCGGTATCGTCACCGCCATCGAAAAGGACATGGCCATCATCGACGTCGGCCTGAAGGTCGAAGGTCGCGTTCCGCTGAAGGAATTCGGCGCCAAGGCCAAGGACGGCACGCTGAAGGTCGGCGACACCGTCGAGGTCTATGTCGAGCGCATCGAGAACGCGCTGGGCGAGGCCATGCTGTCGCGCGAAAAGGCTCGCCGCGAGGAAAGCTGGGTCCGTCTGGAAGAGAAGTTCGGCAAGGGTGAGCGCGTCGAAGGCGTCATCTTCAACCAGGTCAAGGGCGGCTTCACCGTCGATCTGGACGGCGCCGTCGCCTTCCTGCCGCGTTCGCAGGTCGACATCCGTCCGATCCGCGACGTCACCCCGCTCATGCACAACCCGCAGCCCTTCGAAATCCTCAAGATGGACAAGCGCCGCGGCAACATCGTCGTTTCGCGCCGCACCGTGCTTGAAGAGAGCCGTGCCGAGCAGCGCTCCGAGATCGTCCAGAACCTCGAAGAGGGTCAGGTCGTCGAGGGCGTGGTCAAGAACATCACCGACTACGGTGCGTTCGTTGATCTCGGCGGCATCGACGGCCTGCTGCACGTCACCGACATGGCATGGCGCCGCGTCAACCATCCGACCGAGATCCTCAACATCGGTCAGACGGTCAAGGTGCAGATCATCCGCATCAACCAGGAGACGCACCGCATCTCGCTGGGCATGAAGCAGCTCGAGAGCGATCCGTGGTCCGACATCGGCACCAAGTTCCCGATCGGCAAGAAGATCACCGGCACCGTCACCAACATCACCGACTACGGCGCGTTCGTCGAGCTGGAGCCGGGCATCGAGGGCCTCATCCACGTTTCGGAAATGTCGTGGACGAAGAAGAACGTGCATCCCGGCAAGATCCTGTCCACCTCGCAGCAGGTTGACGTGGTCGTGCTCGAGGTTGATCCGGCCAAGCGCCGCATCTCGCTCGGCCTCAAGCAGACGCTTGAGAATCCGTGGGAAGCTTTCGCCCGCAACCATCCGGTTGGTTCGGAAGTCGAGGGCGAGGTCAAGAACAAGACCGAGTTCGGCCTGTTCATCGGCCTCGAAGGCGATGTCGACGGCATGGTTCACCTCTCCGACCTCGACTGGACCCGTCCGGGCGAGCAGGTCATCGAAGAGTACAACCGTGGCGACATGGTCAAGGCTCAGGTGCTCGACGTCGACATCGACAAGGAGCGCATCTCGCTCGGCATCAAGCAGCTTTCGCGTGACGCGGCCGGCGACGCCGCCGCTTCCGGCGAACTGCGCAAGAACGCCGTCGTGACCTGCGAAGTCACCGGCGTGAAGGATGGCGGTCTGGACGTTCGTCTGGTCGAAAGCGGTCTGGAAAGCTTCATCAAGCGCTCCGACCTGTCGCGCGACCGTGACGAGCAGCGCCCCGAGCGCTTCACCGTCGGCCAGAAGGTCGATGCCCGCGTCATCGTCTACGACAAGAAGAGCCGCAAGGTTCAGGTGTCGATCAAGGCGCTGGAAATCGCCGAGGAGAAGGAAGCCGTCGCTCAGTACGGTTCTACCGACTCCGGCGCTTCGCTGGGCGACATTCTGGGCGCCGCGCTGAAGAAGCAGACCAACTAAGACGTTGTGTCTTCCGGCTCCGCCGTTTGCGGCGGAGTTCGGGGCTGAATAAAAAAAGACCCGCCGGAGCGATCCGGCGGGTCTTTTTTTACTGTCCTTGCAGTTCGGGCTGGTCTTCAGGACTGACCGTAGAGCGGAATAAGAGCGCCGCTCATCGCCTCGTTGGCGGGGGCGACCAGATAGGCGATCGTCGCGGCCACGGTCTCGAGGCTGACCCATTTGCCGAAGTCCGCATCCGGCATCGCCGCCCGGTTGGCAGGCGTGTCCAGAATGGAAGGTGCGATCGCGTTGACCAGAATGTTGCGGGCCTTGACCTCTTCGGCCAGCGACACCGTCATGGCGGCAACTGCCGCCTTGCTGGTGGTGTAGGCGACCATGCCCGAACCGCGGCGCGGGTTTAGGCCGGGCTTGGCGGCGACATTGACGATGCGGCCACCCTTGCCGCGTGCCATCATGCTGCGCACCGCTGCCCGGCAGCAGAAGAAGCTGGTGTGGACGTTGGTTTCCAGAAGCTCCTCGAAGGACGCGGATTCGGTCTTGTCGATTGGCGCGGCACCGAAACCGCCGGCCAGATGGATGGATGCCCAAAGATCATTCACGCCCGCATAAAAGGCATCCACGGTCTTGGCGTCGGCCAGATAGATGTTGTGGCTCAGCCTGACATTAGGATGAGTGGCATAGGGAAAATGCGCGGGCGGTTCCGCGTGGGTATTGGGCACATGGCAGATAGCGCCCTGCTCAATGAGTCTGCCGACGACGACGCTGCCCAGCGCCCCGGTGCCGCCGGTCACGATAATATGTTTTCCGTCAAATGGTCCCGACATCAGCGATTGATCTCTCCTCACCCCTCACGTCATCACCAGGCCGAAGCAATTTGTTTCCGGATCGGTTCGACGCCCAATAAAAATGCTGAAACAACCATTGCTGATCCGTCAGGATGCAAGGTGCTCAGCGCATCCGCACAGCGTTGCGCGTTTTTGTGCATCACTCAAATGCTATTTCGTTGAGCCTGCCTTGCCTTTTCGCATGGCGGATGGCCACTTTTTTGAAACGCACTGTCACCGGGCTGAACCTTGCTTTCTCACTCAACTTTATTTCATTTGACCGTGAAGAGGGCTTCAGGCGTTAGGAGCGCCTCCGCAACAGGAAGAAAATTTATGTCCATCACCACCGAAAACGGGCGTCCGCGCCTGATCATTCCCGGCCTCGGCAGCATCTATGCAGCGCTTCACGAAGGCTCGGAAACCCTGCTCCGCGTCGTCACCGGCGGCATCCTTGCCATCCATGGCTCGTCCAAGATCGTCGATCCGTTCGGAGCTGCCGAAATGGTTCAGGGGCTCGGCTTCTATCCCGGCGCCTTCTGGTCCCTGCTTCTGTCGTGCACCGAGTTCTTCGGCGGCATCTTCCTCCTGCTCGGCTTCCTGACCCGTCCGTCGGCCTTTGCTGGGCTGATCGTACTGCTGGTCACCGTGTGGTTCCACTGGGTCACCATCGGTCAGGGCTATGCGGGCGCCGAGAAGTCGATCCTGTGGTCGGCGATGCTTTTCTACTTCGTCATCCGTGGTCCGAACCGCCATTCCGTGGATGCACGGCTGGGCAAGGCGTTCTGATCCACTGCGATCGGTGGGAGCGACCACCGATCGCACTTTGCCTCGGCCAAGAAACGGACTATGAAGCGGCTTCAGCCAAGCCCCGGCGGTGCCGGGGCGCATAGCCGGAGCCCGTCATGACAGAAATCCTGCAAACTCCCAAACTCGTGGTCGTTTTCGGTGGGTCTGGATTCGTAGGAAGGCACGTCGTGCGCGCGCTGGCGCGGCGCGGCTATCGCGTCCGCGTCGCCTGCCGCCGCCCCGACCTTGCCGGACATCTCCAGCCGCTAGGCAATGTCGGCCAGATTCAGGCCGTTCAGGCCAATCTGCGGTTCCGCAAGTCTGTCGATCAGGCGGTGATCGGGGCCGATCATGTGATCAACCTCGTCGGCATCCTGACCGAGAGCGGACGCCAGAAATTCGGTTCGGTGCATGAATTCGGCGCCCGTGCCGTGGCTGAGGCCGCCCGTGGCGTCGGCGCACGTCTCACCCATGTTTCAGCGCTCGGAGCCGACATGCAGTCTCCGTCCGCTTATGCCCGCACCAAGGCGCGAGGCGAAAAGGCGGTTCGGGACACTGTGCCCGATGCCACTATCTTCCGGCCCTCCATCATTTTTGGTCCCGAAGATCGCTTCTTCAACCGCTTTGCCGCCATGACCCGCTATTCACCGGCGCTGCCGCTGATCGGTGGCGGTGAAACGCGGTTCCAGCCCGTCTATGTCGCCGATGTGGCAGAAGCGGTGGCGCTGTCGGTCGATGGTGTTGCCGTTGCCGGCAGCACCTATGAGCTTGGCGGTCCGGTGGTGGCCAGCTTCCGCCAGTGCCTGGAAGAAATGCTTGCCGTGGTCGAGCGCAAGCGCCTGCTGGTTCCGCTGCCATGGTGGGTGTCGAAACTGGCCGCTTCGTTCCTTGGCCTTCTGCCGAAGCCCCTGCTGACCCGCGATCAGCTTGAGCAGCTGCGCTCCGACAACGTCGTATCGCAGGGAGCCGAAGCTGAAGGACGCACGCTTTCAGGTCTCGGCATCGAGGCGCAGTCGATGGCCACCATATTGCCGAGCTATCTGTGGCGTTTCCGCGCCGCCGGCCAGTTCCAGCGCCGCCAGACGGCCTGAGGCAAATATAGCAGGCAGCATCAGGGCTGACGGAGTTTCCGTCAGCCGACGATGTAGAGGGCGGCGAGGCCGACCGTGCCCACCACCAGCCGCCACCAGCCGAACAGCTTGTAGCCGTGGCGACTGACATAGCCGAGCAGGCCGCGCACCACGATCACGGCAGCGAAGAAGGCGGCGATGAAGCCGACGCCGATGATGTGCAGGTCGGACGCGGAAAGCGCATTCCAGTTCTTGTAGAGATCAAGCGTGAACGCGCCGAGCATCGTCGGCATGGCGAGGAAGAACGAGAATTCCGCAGCTGCGCGCTTGTCCGCGCCCATTAGCAGGCCACCGACGATGGTGGCGCCGGAGCGCGAGGTGCCGGGGATCATGGCAAGGCACTGGAAAAATCCGATCTTGAGATAGAGCGACAGCGGGAACTGGCTCACCTCATGATATTTCGGCTTGAGATCGAGCTTGTCGATCCACAGAAGCACGATGCCGCCCAGGATAAGCATCACGCAGATCAGCTTCGGCGTCTCGAACAGCACCGACTTGATGAAGCCATGCGCCATGACGCCGATGATGGCGGCGGGCAGAAAGCCGATGGCGAGGCCGACAAGCATGCGCACCGCCGGATCGTCGGGAAGCTGGGGCGGCAGGAAGAGATTCGGACGCCTGCGCCGGACGAGGGCGGAAACGAACTCGAAGGCGCAGCCGCCCATCCAGATCAGTGCCGCAATCACGCCAACGATCACCTCTCCGATGACCTTGAAGCGATCAGGTCTCTTCAGAAATGCCCAGAAGCGGGCGGCATAGACCGACAATATGGCGAGGATGGCGCCAAGCTGAATCAGCACCTCGAAGGCCTTGCCCGTGGATTCGAAGCCGAGAAAGTGCCCTGCAAGCAGGATATGGCCCGTGGAGGAGACCGGAATGAACTCGGTCAGGCCCTCCAGCAGTCCAAGCAGAAGGGCTTCGATGATCGTCTGGTTTTCCATGAGTGTGGATGATCCCAGTTTGCTTGTCAGAACGGCGTTCTGACCCTATAGCTCGCAAAGCTTGACAGTCCGTTGGTTTGGACCGCCATGACTTACCGGCGCGGATATCGATTCGCCAGTGCGCTTTTTTGACCCAAGAGACCATGCTGACGCTTTTTCATCATCCGATGTCCGCTGCCTGCCGCTTCGTCCGACTTGCCTTCGGCGAGTATGGCGAGGAACTGGCTCTTGTCGAAGAGAACCCATGGTCGCGTCGCCGGGAGTTCCTCGCGCTCAATCCGGCCGGCACATTGCCGATCCTGCTGGCCGAGGGCGATGTGCCGATCATAGGTGCGACCGTCATTGCCGAATATCTGGACGAAACGCGCGGCGTCCTGAAACGCGAACGGCGGCTTTTTGCCGAAAACCCCATGGACCGTGCCGAAATCCGCCGGCTGGTCGACTGGTATCTGGTCAAGACCGAGAGCGAAGTGACGCGCCATCTGGTGCGCGAGCGGGTGCTGAAGCCGCTGATGCCGGAGGCCGCCGGCGGCGGTTCGCCCGATTCGGCGGCCATCCGTGCAGCCCGCGCCAACATCCGCCAGCACCTGAAATACACCAACTGGCTGGCGGGAACGCGCCACTGGCTGGCGGGTTCGCGCATCACCTATGCCGACTTCGCCGCCGCTGCCGCCTTCTCGGTTCTGGATTATCTGGGCGAGATCGACTGGCGCGAGCAGAACGCGGCCCGCGACTGGTACATGCGGGTGAAATCGCGCCCTTCCTTCCGACCCCTGCTTTCTGACAGGGTGCGCGGTCTGGCGCCGGTGTCCCATTATGCGGACCTTGATTTCTGACCGGGGGACTTCTCGCACGGGCACTTCCGGCGCCGGCAAGCTGCGGGCGCTGATCGACAGGGAAGCCTCGCGCGCCGGCTTCGACCTGTGTGCCGTCACCTCGCCGGATGCGATACCCAAAGCCCCGGAACGGCTGGCGCAGTTCGTCGCCGACGGCTTCCACGGCTCCATGGACTGGATCGCCGAGACGCTGGAACGCCGCGCCAGCCCCAGCGTGCTGTGGCCGGAGGTGCGTTCCATCATCGTTCTGGCCATGAACTACGGGCCGGACCATGATCCGCGCGGCATCCTGAAGCTGCGCGACAGGGCTGCCATCTCCGTCTACGCCCGCAACCGCGACTATCACGACGTGATGAAGGGGCGGCTGAAGGAGATTGCCGGCAAGATCGTCGCCCGCGCCGGCGGCGACGTGAAGGTGTTCGTCGACACCGCACCGGTCATGGAAAAGCCGCTTGCCGAAGCGGCGGGGCTTGGCTGGCAGGGCAAGCACACCAATCTGGTCAGCCGCACCCATGGTTCCTGGCTGTTTCTGGGCTCCATCTTCACCACGGCCGAGCTGGAGCCGGACACGCGCGACACCGACCGCTGCGGGTCCTGTCGCGCCTGCATGGACGCCTGCCCGACCAATGCCTTTCCGGTGCCCTACAGGCTCGATGCCCGCCGCTGCATTTCCTATCTCACCATTGAGAACAAGGGGCCGATCCCGCCGGAGTTTCGCGAGGCGATGGGCAACCGCATCTATGGCTGCGACGACTGCCTTGCCGCCTGCCCCTGGAACAAGTTCGCGCAGACCGCTTCCGAGGCGAAGCTTGCGGCCCGCGCCGATCTGCGCGAGCCGAAGCTGGCAGACCTTCTGGAGCTTGACGACGCCGGCTTTCGCGCCTTCTTCTCAGGGTCGCCGATCAAGCGCATCGGCCGCGACCGTTTCATCCGCAACGTGCTGATCGCCGCCGGCAATTCCGGCGAGCCGGGGCTTGCCGGAGCGGTGCGGGAGCTGATCGCAGATGCCTCGCCGCTGGTGCGGGGCGCTGCCGTCTGGGCGCTGTCGCGGCTGGTTTCGGCTGAAGATTTTGCTGTGCTGGCAGGAGAGAGACTGCCCGTCGAAGCCGACCCGCAGGTTCGTGAAGAATGGCGCCCCGTCAAAGGCGCATGGGCAGATGCCTCCTGAGGCGCTGCGAGCGTACGTTTACTTTTCCGCTCCCAGTGCTTAAAAACCAGTCTGCAATTCAGGGGCATTACGATGAACAAGGTCGAAATCTCAGACAGATAAGCCGCAACAGCTTGCTTTTGCTGTTGCGGCCTTTGCCCGACCATCTCCCTTCGCGTCAGCAAGGCCGCCGCCGATTGAACCCGATTAGCGGATAAGCCTTCATGTCTTCCAATCTTTCCAGATCGTGGAGCTACACGTTCCCGTGGGCGCTCGCCCTTATGGCGCCTTTCGACATCCTCGCCTCGCTGGCGATGGATATTTACCTGCCGGTTATTCCGGAAATGCCGACAGCACTTGGCACCAGTCCAGCCGTCATCCAGCTCACGCTCAGCCTTTACATGGTCATGCTGGGTGCCGGGCAGATCGTATTTGGCCCCTTGTCCGATCGCCTCGGCCGCAGGCCGGTTCTGCTCGGCGGGGCCGTGGTCTTCAGCCTGGCTTCGCTGGCGCTGGCATTCACCGCAAACGCCTGGGTCTTTGTGGGGCTGCGCTTCGTGCAGGCCTGTGGGGCTTCGGCGGCGCTGGTGGCCATGTTCGCCACCGTGCGCGACGTTTATGCCGATACCGATGATGGCCGCATCATCTACAGCCTGTTCGGCGCCATCCTCGCCTTCGTGCCTGCGATCGGGCCGGTTGCGGGGTCTCTCATAGCCGTGACTTTCGGCTGGAGGGCGATCTTCCTGTTTCTGGCGGTCGCGGGGATGGCGGCTTTGGTGCCGGCCATATTCGGCTGGCACGAAACGCATCGGCCTTCGCGACAGGCCCGGCAGGGTCGCTTCGGCTATGTGCTGCGCGACAGGACATTCTGGGTCTATACGCTTGGCTATGGCAGCGCCATGGGCACCTTCTTCGTGTTCTTCTCGACGGCACCGCGCGTGCTGATCGACAAGGCAGGCCTCACCCGGATGCAATTCAGCCTCGCCTTTGCCAGCGTGGCCGTGGTCATGATCCTTGCAACCCGGATCGTGCCGCGCATGGCCGGGCGCTGGGGCAACGCGCGCGGCCTGACCTGCGGCATGGTCCTGCTGGTCACTTCGGCGGGGGCTCTGCTCATCGGCCCGTTCTGGGCCTCCTCGCCCGTGGCCGCATTCATTCTGCCCATGTGGGTGGCTGCGGTCGGGATCGTCTTTACCGTGTCTGTCAGCGCCAACGGAGCGCTGCAATCCTTCGGGGATCAGGCCGGAACGGCGGTCGGGCTCTATTTCTGCATCCAGAGCCTGATTGTCAGCCTGATCGGCACCGCCTTCGTGGTGCTTCTGGATGGAGCGAGTGTGTGGCCGCTGGCCGGTTTCGCCACCTTCATGCCGCTCGTGACCCTTGCAGCGCTGGCGTTGCTCCCGCGGCACCCTCGTTAAACCAGCCTTGCCCGGTTCCGCGCCTGATCACGCGGGGCCGGGTGGCTGCTTGCGCAGCGGCAGGCAACAGGGCTACCAACGGCGATCAGCGATCGGAGCCGGTGCAACATGACTGTCGGACAGGTTTTCATCTTTGGCGCCGGCTATTCGGCCCGTGCCTTCGCCGGCCTGTGCGGGCCGGACGTTTCCGTCTGGGGCACGACGCGCTCGCGCGAAAAATTCGATCTGCTGCGCTCCTGCGGCATCAGCCCGCTGCTGTTCGAGGGCGAACTGATCCCGGAAGTCGTCACGCGGCTCAAGGAAACGACACATCTCGTCGTCTCGGTCGCGCCGGGCGAGGACGGCGATCCCGTGCTGAATGCCGCGCGCGCGACGATCGCCAGCGCCATGCCGCACCTGCGCTGGATCGGCTATCTCTCCACGGTCGGCGTTTATGGCGACCATGGCGGCGCGTGGGTGGACGAGACGACGCCGTGCCGGCCGGTATCGCGCCGCTCGGTCCTGCGTGTCGATGCCGAGCAGCAATGGCTGGAGCTTGGCCGGACGATCGGCATCCCGATCGCGATCCTGCGTCTGGCCGGCATCTACGGCCCCGGCCGCAACGCCTTCATCAATCTGCGTGACGGCACGGCACGGCGTCTGGTCAAGCCGGGACAGGTCTTCAACCGCATCCATGTCGCCGACATTGCCGGCGCGCTGGCGCATCTGGCGGGACAGGACAGGGGCGGCATCTTCAACGTCACCGATGATGAGCCGGCCCCGCCGCAGGAGGTGGTAAGCTACGCGGCTTACCTGATGGGCGTTCAACCTCCGCCGGAAGTGCCGTTCGATCAGGCCGAGCTGACGCCGATGGCACGATCTTTCTATGGCGAGAACAAGCGTGTTTCCAACAGGGCGCTCAGGGCGGCGGGGTATGATTTCCGTTTCCCGGACTATCGGGCCGCACTGCGCGCGCTGTGGGATGACGGCAACTGGAGCGAAGGCTTATCGCGCAGCAAAATGCGTTTGCCTTGATCGCGGCACAGTTCCCGACATTATGTGATTCGCGAATTTGCGGTGCAGGGCACCGGACCGGAGGCAGGCCATGCGGAAAATCTGGACGAGAATGATGAAGGGCGCTGCGGCGATTGCCGCGTTTTCCATGCTCGTCTCCGCACTTCCACAGCAGGCCGGCGCGCAGGAACTGGCCAAGGACCTGTTCGGCTCGCACCGGTTGCCCGCTGCGACGAAGCCCCAATCCATCGGTTTCTATTCCAAGGGCTGCTTTTCCGGCGGTGTCGCCATCGCCACGGATGGGCCGACATGGCAGGCCATGCGCCTGTCGCGCAATCGCCGCTGGGGCCACCCGGCAATGATCTCGCTGATCGAGAAGTTCTCGCGCGACGCGGTGCAGGATGGCTGGCCGGGGCTTTTGCTGGGCGACGTTTCGCAGCCGCGCGGTGGCCCCATGCTCACCGGCCATGCCTCGCACCAGATCGGGCTCGATGCTGACATTTGGTTCACGCCCATGCCGGACCGCCGCCTGACGCCGCAGGAGCGTGAGAACATGTCGGCCGTGTCGCTCATCGATCCGAAAACCCGCAGGGTGATCGAAAAGCGCTGGACGCCGGCCCATGCCCGCCTGCTGAAGCGTGCCGCAAGCTACGGGGAGGTCGAGCGCATCCTCGTCCATCCCGGCATCAAGAAGAAGCTCTGCGACACGGTGACGGGAGACCGCACATGGCTGCGCAAGATCCGGCCGTTCTGGGGCCATGACTATCATTTCCACATCCGCATCGGATGCCAGCCGGGTTCCCCGGATTGCAAGCGTCAGGAAACGGTGGCGGCGGGCGAAGGCTGCGACAAGTCGCTGGCATGGTGGTTCACGGAAGAGCCGTGGCGGCCCAACAAGAACCCCGATGCGCCGAAGGCCCGCGACGTCATGACCATGGCGTCCCTGCCGAAGGCCTGCCTCGCCGTGCTGCAGGCGCCGGATCCGCTTTCGCTGGCGTCCGTCACCTATCCCGGCGGTGGTCCAGCGACAATCTCGAGGGCCGATCCGATTGCGGCGCTGGCGTCATCCGGTGGTCTGCCGGCCGCGGCGAGTGCTTTTGCGCCGACGCCCGAAATCGGCGTGCCGGTGCCTTTCCCACGCCCGGTCAACTGACACGCAGGCTGGAAATCGTCACGATCGCCGTTGTTAAATCGTTTTAACCGGCGACGAAAACCCGTTTTCCTTTTTCAGGCCATGCGCTAAACCGCATGGCAACGAATGAGAGTCCGGGGATTGCGATGACGGATTCAGATGCTGGGGCAATGCGTTTCGCATTTCCGGTGCTGATCGGTGACATAGGCGGCACCAATGCCCGGTTCTGCGTCGTTCGCGATGAAACGGCAGAGGCGGGCGAGCCTTTCATCGTCAGGACGGCCGATTTTGCCAGCGTCGACGACGCGATCCGCGCCACGGTGCTGCAGGATGCTTCGCTGCGACCGCGCACGGCCATTCTGGCTGTCGCAGCCCCGATCGAGGGCGATGACATTCCTCTCACCAACTGCCCGTGGATCATCCGTCCGAAGCGCATGCTGGCCGATCTGGGGCTGGACGATGTGGTGTTGCTCAACGATTTCGAGGCGCAGGCACTGGCTGTCGTGGCCCTCGGCCCTGAACACATGGAAAAAATCGGCGGCGGTGAGCCCGAGCCGGGTGCGGCGCGGGTGGTGCTGGGGCCGGGCACGGGGCTCGGTGTCGCCGGTCTCGTCCATGCCTTTGGCGGCTGGGTGCCGGTGCCGGGCGAGGGCGGGCATGTCGATCTGGGGCCGCGCACGGCGCGCGACTACGAGGTGTTTCCCCATCTGGAAACGATCGACGGTCGTGTCTCGGGCGAGGATGTGCTGTGCGGGCGTGGTCTGGTCAATCTCTATCGGGCTATTGCGCGCGCCGACGGCAGGCAGATTGCGCTGACCAACCCCTCCGACATCACTGCCGCCGGGCTGGCGCGAAGCGACGCCATCGCCGCCGAAACGCTGGACATGTTCGCCACGCTGCTTGGGCGCGTTGCCGGCGACATGGCGCTGGTGTTCAAGGCACGGGGTGGTGTGTTCCTCAGTGGCGGCATTGCACAGAAGATCGTGCCCGCGCTGAAAGCCGGAAGCTTTCGCGCCGCCTTCGAGGACAAGGCGCCCCACAATGCACTGATGCGCAGGATCCCCGCCTGTGTCGTCAGCCACCCGCTTGCCGCCCTTGCCGGGCTGGCCGCTTTCGCCCGGGCGCCAGCGGGTTTCGGTGTCGAAACGCAGGGGCGGCGCTGGCGGGTGTGACCGGGAGATGCCCCCGCCATTTTTCAGCACCGACCATAGGCAAACGCCCACAAAAGCTCTAATAGGGTGCCGGGCGCCATCCGGCGTTCTCAGACGCAGATATACGCAGCGGATCGTGTTTTGACCGTCGGCAAGAAAAGCAACAAGCCCGAGCCCGGTGAAGTCATCGCCGTTCTGAAGCGTATCTTCGCTGAGAACGGCCGTGAGTATGTCGGACACTATACCCTCACCGTCATCTGCCTGCTGATCTCGGCCGCCACCGCCGGCCTTGCCGCCTGGATCATGCAGCCACTGGTCGACGAGATTTTCGTGGCGCAGCGCTATGATCTGGCGCCTGTGATCTGCGGCGGCATCATCGCCATCTTCCTGATCCGCGGTCTGGCCACCTACGGCTATTCGGTCACGCTGGCGAAGATCGGCAATAATGTCGTGGCGCGCTACCAGAAGCGGATCTTCCAGCATCTGATGCGGCTCGGCGTCGATTTCTTCAGCGACACCCGCTCGGGCAGGCTGGCTGCGCGCATCAACGAGAATGTCGCCGGCATCCGCGATCTGATGAGCATGACGCTGCGCGCCGTTGCCGGCGATCTGGTCACGCTGATCGGCCTGATCGGGGTGATGGTCTGGCAGCAGCCCTATCTCGCGGCCTCGATCCTGATTATCGGTCCGCCGCTGGTGTGGGCGGTGAATTATATCATGCGCCGCGTCAGGAGCGTGACGCGCGAATCCGTCAACATCAATTCGCATCTGATCGGCGCCATGCAGGAAGCCGTTCAGGGCATCGCCGTGGTCAAGGCCTTCACCATGGAGGATCAGCTTTCGGCACGAATCGGCCAGTTGGTTGATCAGGCGGAAGGCCGCTACAACAAGATCGCCCGCGTTTCCGAGCGGCTCGGGCCGATCACCGAAAGCCTTGCCGGCTTCGCCGTGGCAAGCGTCATCGGCTACGCGTCCTACAAGGCCTCCACAACCAATCACCCGCCGGGCGATGTGCTGGCCTTCATCACCGCATTGCTTCTGGCCTATGATCCGGCCCGCCGGCTGGCGCGCACGCAGGTTAATGTCGAGCGCGCTCTGGTCAATGCGCGCATGATCTATGAAATCCTCGACCTTGAGCCGAGGCAGGGCGACGCGCCCGATGCGGCGACGCTTTCGGTCCGGCAGGGCGAGGTCCGCTTCGAGGACGTGTCGTTCTCCTATGCGGCCGGGCAGCCCGTGCTGCATGGGGTGAGCTTCACCGCCGCACCGGGCAGAACCACGGCCATCGTCGGCGCTTCGGGGGCAGGCAAGTCCACGCTGGTGGCGTTGCTGCAGCGCTTCTACGATGTGGACGGCGGGTCGATCACCATCGACGGGCAGGACGTGGCCGCCGTGACCAAGCAGTCGCTGCGCCGGTCGATCGCCTATGTCTCGCAGCAGCCCTATCTGTTCGAGGGCTCGATCCGTGACAACATCCGCTATGGCCGTCCGGACGCCACCGATGCGGAAATCGAGCTGGCCGCACGGCTTGCCGCGGCCGATGACTTCATCCGCCAGCAGCCGCAGGGCTATGACACAGAGATCGGCGAGAATGGCGCGACCCTTTCCGGCGGCCAGCGCCAGCGCGTGTCGATCGCGCGCGCCATGGTGCGCAATGCGCCGATCCTGCTGCTCGACGAGGCGACATCCGCACTCGACAATGAATCCGAAGCGCGTGTCCAGCAGGCGCTGAACGAGGCGATGCGCGGCCGCACCACCATCGTGATCGCCCACAGGCTGTCGACCGTGGTGAATGCCGACCACATCGTCGTGCTCGATCAGGGCAGGGTGGTGGAGCAGGGCACCCACAAGGGCCTGATGGCTGACCCGGGCAGTGTCTATGCCCGCTTCTTCCGCTATCAGGGCGACAACGGGCTGGGTCTTGTCGGGGACGGAACAGAAGCGGACGGCACCGAACTGGAAGTAAAGGGAAGCGACATATGAGCGATATGGGTCTGGTCGTCGTCGGCGCAGCCGGCCGCATGGGGCTGGCGCTGGTGCGCGCTGTCCAAGAAACCGCTGGCGCGCGCGTCGTTGCGGCCATCGAGCGGCCGGGTTCGGAAGCGATCGGCAAGGACATCGGCGAACTGGCCGGCCTTGGCCCCAGCGGCGTGAAAGTCAGCGATGACCCGCTGGCAGCCTTCGCGAAGGCCGACGGCGTGCTCGATTTCACGGTGCCGGCGGCCAGCGTGGAATTCGCCGGCTATGCCGCGCAGGCGCGCATCGTGCATGTGCTCGGCACCACAGGCTTTTCAGCGGATGACAACGCCCGCATTGAAGCTGCGGCGCGTCACGCCACCATCGTGAAGTCCGGCAATATGAGCCTCGGCGTCAATCTGCTGGCGGTGCTGGTGGAACAGGCGGCGCGTGCGCTGGCTGCCGGGGATTTCGATATCGAGATTCTGGAAATGCATCATCGCCACAAGGTCGATGCGCCCTCCGGCACGGCCCTTCTGCTGGGCGAGGCTGCTGCGGCCGGACGCGGCATTCCGCTCTCCGGCAACGATGTGCGGGTGCGCGATGGCCATACCGGTCCCCGCGACACCGGCAGCATCGGCTTTGCCTCGCTGCGCGGCGGTTCGGTGCCGGGCGATCATTCGGTGATCCTCGCCGGCAATGGCGAGACGATCACCCTTTCCCATCACGCGCAGGATCGGGCGATCTTCGCGCGCGGTGCGGTGAAGGCCGCATTGTGGGCGCGCGGCAGGAAGCCCGGCCTCTATTCGATGCGCGACGTGCTCGGCCTCTGAGCCGGACCGTTTCGCGGCAACGCAACTGTTAAGGAGCAAACATGTCCGGAACCCTCGTGCTCGTGCGTCATGGTCAGAGCGAATGGAACCTGAAGAACCTGTTCACCGGCTGGCGCGACGTCGATCTGACCGAGCAGGGCCATGGCGAGGCGCGCGCTGCCGGACAGAAGCTGAAGGAGCGCGGGCTGAAGTTCGACATCGCCTTCACCTCCGATCTGCAGCGCGCCCAGAAGACGTGCCAGCACATTCTCGACGCTGTCGGCCAGAGCGATCTGGAGACGGTTCGCAATCAGGCGCTTAACGAGCGCGACTATGGCGATCTCGCCGGCCTCAACAAGGACGATGCCCGCGACAAGTGGGGCGAGGATCAGGTGCATGTGTGGCGCCGCTCCTACGATGTTCCCCCTCCCGGCGGCGAGAGCCTGAAGGATACCGGCGCGCGCGTCTGGCCCTACTATCTGCACGACATGCAGCCGCATGTGCTGCGCGGCGAAACGGTTCTGGTCGCCGCCCACGGCAATTCGCTGCGCGCCCTCATCATGGCGCTGGACGGGCTGACGGGTGAAGAGGTGGTGAAGGTGGAACTGGGCACCGGCGTGCCGATCATCTACCGCCTGAACGCCGATTCCACCGTGGCGTCTAAAGAGATTCTCGACCGCTGAAAGCAGCCTTGCTGAAGCAATGAACCGAAGCGCGGCCGGCGAAACTGAAACATCGCCGGTCGCTCTTTTTTGCGAGTGAGGCGCGTCACGAGTGGAGGGCGATCGCAAAGAGGCGCGACCATCAGTCGTGGACGGTCCAGAAAATGTCCTGAGAGGGGAACAGTGGTGCCCAGGGACGGAATTGAACCGCCGACACTGCGATTTTCAGTCGCATGCTCTACCAACTGAGCTACCTGGGCCGATCTCGGCAGGGCATGAAAACTCTGCGAGAGCGCGTGGGTTATAGCACGAGATTCTCGGCTGTCCAGCCGCCTTGAGGCTATTTGCTGCCTCTTTTCTTCGCTTTGTCGCCCTGCCTGTCGAATTCTGCATGGCGTGTCACAACGAGATACTTCCAACCTGCTGGAATAAAAGCAGAAAATGGCCGCGCCGCAGTCTCCCGGCCCTTGAAAAGCCGCTATTGGAGGTTAGCTTTTCAGCCATGTGCATGGAAACTTTCATACGAATGACGAGGCTTGCCGGCAAAGCACGGCATATGGCCCGGGGCGAAGCGACTGAATCCTGACGGCCGCGCTCTTTTCGCACCGGGACAAGCCTGAAAGCGGCTCATTCCCCGCAGCGCCTTGCGTTGCTCAGAAGGAGCATTTCCATGATTTTCATTCAGAACGACCCCGTTTGCAGAGGCTGCAATCGCGATCTGCCGCGCGCGGCATCGCGCTGTCCGTGGTGCTTTACGCCGGTCCCGTACGGGGGAGGCGGGCCGCGCAGGCCCGTCCATCATGTGTCGCCGATGAGGTGGTGAGGCGGCGGCCTCAGCCCTTCTTCTCGAAATGGCCGCCGAAGGCCAGCCGCATGGCGGAAAGCAGCTTCTCGGCATAGACCGAATGGCCCTGCGAGGCGAAGCGGCTGTAGAGGGCCGACGACAGCACCGGCGTTGGCACGCCGGTGTCGATGGCGGCCTTCACCGTCCAGCGCCCTTCGCCGGAATCCGAGACGCGCCCGCCGAACTGCGACAGTTCGGAATCGTCGGCCAGCGCATCGGCCGTCAGGTCGAGCAGCCATGAGCTGATGACGCTGCCGTGACGCCACACTTCCGCGACCTGCCCGACATCGATGTCGAACTGATAATATTGCGGTTCGGAAAGCGGGCTGGTCTCGGCGTCTGCGCTGCGTTCCTGCTTGCCGGCATTGGCGGCTTTCAGGATGTTGAAGCCCTCGGCATAAGCGGCCATCATGCCGTATTCGATGCCGTTATGGACCATCTTGACGAAGTGGCCGGCACCGCTCGGGCCGCAATGCAGATAGCCGCGCGCAGCGGTTCCGGGCGCGCTGTCATCGCCGCCGGGGGCGAGCGTGGCGAAGACGGGATCGAGCTGGCGCACCGCCTCGTCCGGCCCGCCGATCATCAGGCAATAGCCGCGCTCCAGCCCGTGCACGCCGCCGCTGGTGCCGACATCGACGAAGCTGATCTGTTGCGCCGCGAGGCGCGCGGCAAGATCGACCGCGTCGCGGTAATTGGAATTGCCGCCGTCGATGATGGTGTCGCCGGGCTCCATGAGGGCGGCGAGCTGCTCCACCACGCCGCCGGTGATGGCGGCCGGAAGCATCAGCCAGATGTGGCGCGGCTTGTCGAGCTTTGCGACCAGCTCCTCCATGGACGAAGCGCCGACAGCTCCTTCGCTCGCAAGCGCCGCGACGCTCTTGGGGTCGATGTCGTGGACGACGCATTCATGACCTGCGCGCATCAGCCTGCGCACCATGTTGCCGCCCATACGGCCGAGGCCCATCATTCCGATCTGCATGACCAGCATCCTTTGGCAATGCCGCCGGCGAAACCGTGCCGGGGCCAGATTTGACTCCCGAACCCCCTGCTTATTTGCGTCGCATCGCCTCTGCAAGGGCAGCGCCGAATGCGCCCTGCTGGGGTGTGCCTTGACCGGCCCGGTCGGGTTTTGGCTTGGCTGCGGAATGGGAGCCGCGCCGGCCCGTATTGTCTCGGGCATCGTCATTGTGACGCCGCTCGTGCTGCGGGGCTCCGCCATCCTTGCGCATGGAAAGCCCGATGCGCTTGCGCTTCACGTCCACCTCGACCACGCGCACCTTCACCACGTCGCCCGCTTTCACCACTTCATGCGCATCCTTGATGAAGCGGTCGGCAAGCTGCGAGACATGCACCAGACCGTCCTGATGCACGCCGATGTCGACGAAGGCGCCGAAGGCCGCGACATTGGTGACGGTGCCTTCCAGAAGCATGCCGGGCTTCAGGTCCTTGATGTCGTCGACGCCCTCGGTGAAAGTCGCGGTGCGGAAGCTGGGTCGCGGGTCGCGGCCGGGTTTCTCCAGTTCGGAAATGATGTCGCGCACAGTCGGCAGGCCGAAGCGCTCGTCTGCGAAGACGCGCGGATCGAGCGCCTTCAGAGCAGCACTATCGCCCATCAGCGCGCGCACGTCCCGGCCGCAGGCCGCCACGATCTTCTTGGCGACGTCATAGGCTTCCGGGTGAACGGCAGACGCGTCGAGCGGCTCGGAACCGTCTGGAATGCGCAGGAAGCCGGCGCATTGCTCGAAGGCGCGGGGCCCGAGGCGCGCCACCTTCAGCAGTTCCTTGCGGGTGGCGAAGGGCCCGTTGAGATTACGGTGCAGCACGATGGCTTCGGCCAGCGAGGTGCCGAGGCCCGACACCCGCGCCAGCAGCGGGGCCGACGCCGTGTTGAGATCGACGCCCACCGCGTTCACGGCATCCTCGACCACGGCGTCCAGCGTCTTTGACAGCCGGAACTGGTCGACATCGTGCTGGTACTGGCCGACGCCGATAGATTTCGGCTCGATCTTGACCAGTTCCGCCAGCGGGTCCTGAAGGCGGCGGGCGATGGAGACCGCGCCTCGCAGCGACACGTCTAGATCGGGGAATTCGGCTGCCGCCGTGGACGATGCCGAATAGACTGAAGCGCCGGCCTCCGAGACGATGACCTTGGTGGGCTTCGATGCCGTGCCGGAAGCTGGCATATCTGACAGCATGTCGGCAACCAGCCGCTCCGTTTCGCGGCTGGCGGTGCCGTTGCCGATGGCGATCAGCTCCACGCCGTGTTTGCGGATCAGCGACGACAATTCCGCCTGTGCGCCGCGCAGATCGTTGCGCGGCTGGAACGGATAGACCGTGCTGGTGGCGAGCACCTTGCCGGTGCCATCGACCACGGCGACCTTCACACCTGTGCGGATGCCCGGATCGAGGCCCATGGTCGCGCGCGAGCCGGCGGGGGCTGCCAGCAGAAGATCCTTGAGGTTGCGGCCGAAGACGTGGATCGCCGCTTCCTCGGCCCGCTCACGCAGGTCGCGCATCAGGTCGAGCGACAGGTGCAGCGACAGCTTCACGCGCCACGTCCAGCCAGCCACTTCGGCGAGCCAGAGATCGCCCGGAAGCGTGCGGCCGATGGCATATGCGTCGCAGATCATGCGCACGGTGGGGCGCATCGGCGAGGTGTCGTCGGCATCGACTTCTATGTCGAGCGACAGCACCTCCTCGTTGCGGCCGCGCAGCATGGCGAGCGCCCGGTGGCTGGGCACGCCGGACCAGCGCTCAAAATGATCGAAATAGTCGGAGAATTTTGCACCCTCTTCCTGCTTGCCGTCCACCACGCGGGATCGCAGCACGGCGCGTTCGTGCATGTAGCCGCGCAGGCGGCCGACGAGGTCGGCGTTCTCCGAAAACTGCTCGGCGATGATGTCGCGCGCGCCCTCAAGTGCTGCCTTCACGTCCGCCACCTCGTCGGTGATGTAGGCGGCGGCCAGATCGGCCGGCACGGCGGCGCGGTCGGCAAGGATCGCTTCCGCCAGCGGGCCAAGGCCGCGCTCGCGGGCGATTTCAGCCTTGGTGCGGCGCTTCGGCTTATAGGGAAGATAAATGTCCTCAAGCTCGGCCTTGGTGGCGGCGCCTGCGATCTTGTCTTCCAGGTCCGGCGTCAGCTTTCCCTGCTCGCGGATGGACGACAGGATGGTGTCGCGCCTTGCATCCATCTCGCGCAGATAGGCAAGCCGCTCCGAAAGCGTGCGCAATTGCGTGTCGTCCAGCCCGCCTGTCGCTTCCTTGCGGTACCGGGCGACGAAGGGCACGGTCGCCCCGTCGTCCAGCAGCGTGATCGCGGCGGCGGCCTGATCGGGCCGTGCGTTGATCTCGGCGGAAATGATCGCTGCGATGCGCTTGATGTCGGTCTTCATGCCTGTCCCGGAATCACTGATGGGCCGCGAACATAGAACATGCGCGGCAAAAGAGGGAACCGTTTCCGGGGGGCGCAATGGGAAACCCCTCAGTTCAGCCGCAGGATGGCGGCGTTGAGCAGCGTGGCGAAGCTCACCCAGGCGAAATAGGGCAGGAACATCCAGGCCGAGGGCGGGTCGGACTTCAGGGTTCGGGCAATGAAGATGCCGATGGTCCAGAGAAGCAGGGCGATGATGATGATCGCGGCAGCAGGCGCATGGGCGGCAAAAAACACTGGGGACCACGCGAAGTTGAGGGCCATCTGGACAAACCACAGCTTCATGTCGATGCCGGCCGGCTCGCGCCGCCATGTGCGCCAGCCGACGATGGCGATCAGGATGTAGAGGATTGTCCAGACCGGAGCGAACAGCCAGTTCGGCGGATTGAAAGACGGCTTGGCAAGCCCTGCATACCAGTCGCCGGGCGGCGTCGCGATGCCGATGAACATGCCGATTCCGACCACGGCAACGAGGAAAACGCCAAGCGACAGATATTTGTTCACGATCGGCCCCTGAGATGGCAGGCAATGGCGCCTGCCATCTCAAACTGGGGCGCCGGCGGCAACGATCAAGTGCGGCGCAGGGCGCAGAAGTAAAAGCCGTCGGTTCCGGTGCGCTCCGGCGACAGGGAAATGCCTGTCCCGACGCCGGCGCGATCCTCGTGGCCGGGGAAATGCCGGTTCCACAGCTTCGCATGGTCCTCCGGGGTGAAACCCGGCGTGCGGCCCAGAAACGCTTTTACCTGTTCGCCGTTCTCTTGCCTGAACACCGAGCAGGTGACATAGGCGAGCAGGCCGCCCGGCTTCACATAGGCGGCGGCGATGTCGAGGATTTCGGCCTGTTCGGCGATGCGCTGGTCGAGCTGCTGGCGCGTGAGCCGCCATTTGGTGTCCGGCCGCCGCCGCCATGTACCGGAGCCGGTGCAGGGCGCGTCGACCAGCACGATGTCCATGCGCCCTTCCAGCGGGGCAAGCTCACCTGCTCCGGCGGCCAGCTGAATGTTGCGGCTGCCGGCGCGCTTCATGCGCTCCACGATCGGTGCGAGACGGGGTTTCAGCGCATCATGGGCGAAGACCTGGCCCTGATTGCGCATGGCCGCCGAAAGGGCGAGGGACTTGCCGCCGGCGCCCGCGCAATAGTCCAGCACCTGCATGCCGGGGCGCGCGCCCGCCAGTTCGGAAACGATCTGCGAGCCCTCGTCCTGCACCTCGAAGAGCCCTTCGGCGAAGGCCTCGCCGGACTGCACGTTCGGATGCCGGCCGCTGCCTTCGATCGGCGCAATGCGGATGCCGTGCGGTGCGATTTCGGTGGCGGTCGCGCCCGTGGCGGCAAGCGCGGTGAGAACGGCGTCGCGGCCCCCTTTGAGCAGGTTGGCGCGCAGGTCGAGCGGCGGGCGGCGGGCAAGGGCTGCCGCTTCGTCGGTCCAGTCTTCGCCGTAAGCCTGTTGCAGCAAGGGTGCGCACCAGTCCGGGCAGTCGGCGCGCACTTCGTGCGGCATGTCGGCGGACAGTCTTTCGCGCAGGATGTGCAATTCGTTTTCATCCAGTGGCGGGGGGGCGAATTTGTCACCCTCCAGCATGGCGTTGATGCCCTCGGGCGTCTCGCCCCATTCCAGCAGAACCGCGCCGATGGCGAGCGCACGCGGGTTGCCGCTGTCGAACAGCCATGCGGCGGAGCGGCTGCGCCTCAGCGCGTCATAGACGATGTTGCCGATGGCAGCCCGGTCGCCGCCGCCGGCGAAGCGGTGGGCAATGCCCCAGTCGCGCAGCGCATCGGCGGCCGGCCTTTGCCGCCCCTCGATATCCGCCAGCACTTCCATGGCTGCCGCCAGCCTTCCGCCCATGCGCATGTGATGTTCGATCCGTTCGTGAAGCTCAAACAGGGTCTAAGCTGCCGGATGCAGCGGCACAACCCTTTGGCCGTCCGGAACCTTGCCGCACGCAAGGGCCAGCCACAAAAGCCGGCGACAAAGAAAGAGCCGCGGGGAGGGACCCCGCGGCTCCTGTCCTGCAAATGCGTGCGGTTTTATTCTGCTGCACTCAGCGTGTCGGCCTCGTAGCCATGGGCTTCCTTCAGGGCCTTGCGCACACCGGCCGCATAGTCGGGATGCACCTTGTGGAAGTGGCCGAGCTGGCGTTCAACGATGTGGCCCGGCACGCCGCCCATGGCGGCAGCGATGTTGCTGAACAGGCGGCTTTTCTGGCCGTCGTCGAACAGGTTGAACAGGGCGCGCACCTGCACGTAGTCGTCATTGCCGACCCGATGGTCGAAGCGCGCCATATCGCCCTCGATCTTCAGCGGCGGCTCCTTGGCCGAGGTGTCCTCGAACGGGCCGTTGAAGGAATTCGGCTCGTAGTAGGCGTCCGGATTGCCGGTGCGGATGCCGCCATAGGTGTTCATCTGGCCGTCGCGGTGGTAGTGATGCACCGGGCATTTCGGCTGGTTGACCGGAATGTTTTCGTAGTGGGTGCCCAGCCGGTAGCGGTGGGCGTCCGCATAGGAGAAGATGCGGGCCTGCAGCATCTTGTCCGGCGAATAGGAAATGCCGGGCACGATGTTGGACGGCGAGAAGGCCGCCTGCTCGATCTCGGCGAAATAATTGTCCGGGTTGCGGTTCAGTTCCATGATGCCGACGTCGATCGGCGGGAACTCACCATGCGGCCACACCTTGGTGATGTCGAAGGGATTGTAGGACGTCCTTTCGGCCTCTTCCTCCGTCATGATCTGCACCTGCAGCTTCCAGCGTGGATAGTCGCCCTTCTCGATCTTGCCGAACAGCGCTTCCTGATAGCTTTCGCGGGTGCGGCCGATGATCTGCTCGGCTTCCGTGTTGGTGTGGTGCCTGTGGCCCTGCTGGGTCTTGAAGTGGAATTTCACCCAGACGCGCTCGCCGGCGGCGTTGATCAGCGAATAGGTGTGCGAGCCATAGCCGTTCATGAAGGTGGGGTCGACCGGCAGGCCGCGGTCCGACATCAGGATTGTCACCTGATGCAGGCTTTCCGGGGACAGCGACCAGAAGTCCCACATGGCGGTGGCGGAGCGCATGTTGGTGCGCGGATGGCGCTTCTGCGTGTGGATGAAATCCGGGAACTTGTAGGCATCGCGCACGAAGAACACCGGCGTGTTGTTGCCGACCAGATCCCAGTTGCCTTCCGGCGTGTAGAACTTCAGGGCAAAACCGCGCACGTCGCGCTCATGGTCGGCCGCGCCCATCTCGCCGGCAACGGTCGAGAACCGGGCGAGCATCGGTGTCACCGCACCCGGCTGCAGCGCCGCGGCCTTGGTGTATTTCGAGATGTCGCCGGTGATGGTCAGGGTGCCGAAAGCGCCCCAGCCCTTGGCGTGGACGGCGCGCTCGGGGATCCGCTCGCGGTTCTGGTGGGCCAGCTTCTCGATGAGCTGGTAGTCCTGCAGCATGACGCCGCCGCGCTCGCCGGCGGTGATCGAGTTCTGGTTGTCGGGCACCGGTGCGCCGGCGGTGGTGGTCAGCGTGGGTCGATCAGACATGGTTCCTCCTGTTTCGATCTGCCTTCGTGAAAATCGGGCGGCGATCCGGACGATGATCGTCGGTTTCTTCACCGCCATGACAACGAACCGGAAAAGGCTGTGCGCCGGCTCACGTCCGTTTAGAACTCTTCTAACAACACTTTTCCCACGCCCTCACGATAATTTCCAATTGTATTTCCAACTATCTTCGATAGGATTTTCTTATCATGATTACGCTCCGCCAGATGCGCTATTTCGAGGCGCTCGCATCCGTCCTTCACTTTGGCCGTGCTGCCGAACTCGTTCATGTCAGCCAGCCGGCGCTGTCGTCGCAGATCCGGGAGATGGAGGCTTTTCTCGGTGTCACGCTGGTCGAGCGCAACCGGGGCAACATTTTGCTCACCCGCAAGGGCGAGGAAGTGCTGGAACATGTGCGCGGCGTGCTTGCCGGCGTCGAGCGGCTCGAGCAGGCGGTCCGTCGTGGCGGAGGCCTGCTCGACGGTCCCGTCCGCATCGGCATCATTCCGACGGTCGCGCCTTATCTCGTGCCGAAGCTGGTGCCGCATCTGCGCAGCGCCTATCCCGCCATCGAGGTTGAGCTGAAGGAGGCCGTGACCGACCGGCTGATTACCGATCTGGCCGAGGGCCGGCTGGATGTGGTGGTGGCAGCCCTGCCGATCGATCATGAAGGCATCGCCACCCGGCCGGTGTTTCGCGACCGCTTCTTCATGGCGACCGCCACGAATGACAGTGACGTGCTGATGTCGCCGCTGACGGAAGCGCAGGTCGACACCGGGCGCCTGCTGCTTCTGGAAGAGGGCCATTGCCTGCGCGATCAGGCGCTGGCCGTGTGCGGCATGGCCGGCAGGCGCAGCCTCGTCAATTTCGGCGCCACCTCTATGGCGACGCTGCTGCAGATGGTGTCGCACGGTATGGGCATGACCCTGATCCCGGAGATTGCCGTGCCGGCCGAGACGGCCCGCAATGACATCCGCATCGTGCCCTTCGCCGAGCCGCAGCCGTCGCGCGAGATCGGCCTTGCATGGCGGCGCAATGGCGCGGGCGAGGATGAGATCGAGGCGCTGGCGCAGGCGGTTGGAGCCTGTGTTGCCCCGTGACGAATCAGTCTGGTTCGGTCACGCTTTTGCGGCCGGTCAGATTTTCGATGATGATGCGATAGAAGACATGTGGCGTCGGGTTTTCGTCGGCGGGCTTGAGGCCGCCGGGCTCCCACCAGTTGGCGTGCTGGCTGAGCAGCGACCACGCATGGTCGCGTGCGTGCTTCCAGCCCATCCGGTCGGGCAGTTCCTCAAACTTGCCATCGACAATCACGCTGCGCCATTCGCCGTGGCTTGCGAATTCATCCACCTGAAGGCAGACGCGCGGATTGGTGCGCATCCACTCGATCTTCTTTCCGGTCAGCGAGAAGCCGTAAAGATAATTTCCGTCGGACGCGAAAGTTACCGGCACCACATAGGGCTGGCCATCAAGGCAGCAGGCCAGACGTCCGAGCCGCTGTGAGGACAGCAGACTTAAGGATTCGGATCGGTTCATTTCGGTGATGATTACAGGCATTTTCCTTTCACCCCGAATTTGACGCGAAATTTTCCCGCCTCAGCGCACCACCAGAACGGGCACCTTGGCTTTGGCCACCACCTCGGCGGTCTGGCTTCCCAGCATAACCCTGTTCATGCCCGTTCGGCCATGGGAAGACATGACGATCAGGCTGCATCCCTTCTGCTCGGCGATTTCGCAAAGCGCGCCTGCCACCAGTCGCCACGGTATATGCACGGTCTCGATCGGGATGCCGAGCGCCTCGGCCTTGCGGCGGATCGGTTCAAGAATGCGCTGGGCTATGCGGGCCTGCGATTCGTCGAAGGCCGCGATCTCGGTTTCGCTGGGCGCCCACAATTCCGATGCGAAGGCGAACTGGCCGCCGAGCGGCTCCGTCACGGTGACCGCCGTCACCTTGCTGCCGTGCTTCTTCGCCAGCGTCAGTCCGTGGTCGACGCCCGCCTGCGCGGCCTCCGAGCCGTCGCTGGAAATCAGAATGTGCTCGTACATCGCCATAACCCCCCGAACTGCTTCCACGATCAGCGAACCACCCTATGCCGCACTGCACAAGCCGCATCTTGTCGCGGGTTCATGGCGTGGCTGGAATCCGTTCGTAGCGGGTGAGGCTGGCATAGCGCTTGCGGGGCCCGGCAACGCGCCAGAACTCGATGAAGCAGTCGAGGCTGCGGAACATGAAGCGGCCTTCGTAAAGGTCGTCGCCGCAGTGATGAACCACACGCTGATCGGGCGCAAGATCAAGCCGGATGAAGTCCGGTCCGCCCGCAAAGCGCACATCGGCGCCCGTATCGTCCATGGCGAGCAGATAGAAGCGTTTCGATTCCATCATGCCGCGGTTGCTGTGAAGCTCGCCCGTCTCGGTAAAGCTATCCGCACCGATGCGCGCCTGCCCCGTAAAGGCAAGGTGTGTCTGGCCCAGATGATCGACCAGCCTGCGCCGCACCTGCCAAAGCCCCATGAAAGCGCTCGCCCGCAAAGCCTCAGGCGCGGCATGCGGCAGATCGGGTTGGTGCGGGGTAAGTGTCTCGAAGGGCATATCACATGCACCATGGCGGCGAGTGCGGCCCGCATCAAGCCCGAAAAGAAGCCGTCAATAGTTCCCGTAAGGCGATCGTTCGGAAAAATCGAACGTTACGATACAAATAATGCGTTGGATCGCTCATCCAGGAAATGTCATTCCCCATATGACAGGAAATGGAGAATGCATTGTCTGCAAGCGAGAACCTTCTGCCGGGACCGATAGCCGCCGCCCCAAATGCCAGGCGTTTCGGTGGAATCTGGCCCGGTCTGGTGCTGGTCGGCGTGATTACCGGAGCCGGCTATTCGCTGCGTGAAATGCCGGGTCTCGTCATCTTCAGCCCCATGATTCTGGCCGTCATCATCGGCATGCTGTTCGCCAACACGGTGGGCGTTGCCGCCAATACGAAGGATGGCATCCGTTTCAGCCAGAAGACATTGCTGCGTCTGGCCATCGTTCTGCTGGGCTTCCAGCTGACCGTCGATCAGGCCGCTTCGATCGGTATTGCCGGCTTCGGCATCGTCGCGGTGACGCTGGCCGCGACCTTCCTGTTCACCATGGCGGTGGCGCGCCTGCTTGGCGTCGAGCGCAGGCTTGCCCAACTCATCGCCGCCGGCACCTCGATCTGCGGCGCCTCGGCGATCGTGGCGGCCAATACCGTCACCAATGCGCGCGACGAAGATGTTGCTTACGCGGTGGCGTCCATCACCCTGTTCGGCACCGTTGCCATGCTGGCCTATCCGCTGCTGGGCGCGCTGGCCGGTCTCGACCAGAACGCCTTCGGCCTGTGGGCCGGCGCCTCCATCCATGAGGTGGCACAGGTCATCGGCGCTTCGTTCCAGTATGGGCCGCAGGCCGGCGAGGCGGGAACCGTGGCCAAGCTTACCCGTGTCGCGCTTCTGGCGCCGATGGTTTTCGCCATGGGCTTTGCCGCCCGTCGGCCAAAGGGAGGCGAGGCCGGTGCAGGCGAGGCAGGAGGACGCGCGCCGATGCCCTGGTTCGTGCTGGGCTTCATCGCCGTGGTTCTGTGGAACAGCTTTGTCGGCATCCCGGATGCGCTGCGCCCGCATGTGGCCTTCATCACCACGCTGATGCTCACCATGGGGCTCGCCGCCATGGGCCTGAACGCCAATGTATCGGAGATCAGGTCGCGCGGCCTGCGGCCGCTTCTGCTTGCGCTTTCCGCGTTTGTGTTTATCGCTGGCTTCAGTCTGGTATTGGTGAAGCTTCTGGTCTGAGAACAAGGCGATGACGCTCGAGCAGTTGCGCATTTTCGTTGCCGTCGCCGAGCGCGAGCATGTGACGCGGGCCGCCGCCGATCTCAATCTCACCCAGTCGGCCACGAGTGCTGCCGTCTCGGCGCTGGAAGCGCGCTATGCGACGAAGCTGTTCGACCGGGTTGGGCGGCGCATCGCGCTGACCGATGCCGGCCGCACCTTCCTTGCAGAGGCGAAAGCCGTGCTCGCGCGTGCCGCCAGCGCCGAACTGGTGCTGGCCGATCTGGCCGGGCTCAAGGTCGGCTCGCTGCGCCTCGCCGCCAGCCAGACCGTCGGCAATTACTGGCTTCCCGGCATCATTCATGCGTTTCGTTCCGCCTATCCCGGTCTGGCGGTGGACATGACCATGGGCAACACCGAGACGGTAGCGGCCATGGTGCGCAAGGGCGAGGCCAATATCGGCTTCGTTGAAGGCGAGGTGGACGCCCACGCGCTGGGCGTGATGCCGGTGGCCGATGACGACATGGCGCTGGTGGTCGCACCTTCGCATCCATGGGCGACTGGAAAAAACGGAAATGCGCTGGACCTCAGGTCCTCGCCATGGGTGATGCGCGAGCATGGATCCGGCACCCGCTCCATACTGGAGGCGATGCTGGCGGCGCATGGCCACAGCCTCTCCGATGTTTCAATCAGCCTTGTGCTGCCCACCAACGAGTCAGTGCGCGTGGCCGTCGAATCGGGGGCTGGTGCGACGGTCATGTCGCGGCTGGTGGTGTCGAATGCGCTGAAGGCGGGACGGCTCGTCGCGGTGGACTATCCAGTGCCGCGGCGCAAGTTCTTCATGCTTCGCCACAGCCAGCATCACGAGACGGCAGCCGAACGCGAATTCGTCCGGCTGGTGAGCGAAAGCTGAATGCCAGAAAATCAGTGCGTGCGGCGGCGGTAGATCCACAGCCGTGCCGGCGGGATGTTGCGCAGGATGAAATCGAAATGCTCGACCGTGTAGTCGCCACGGCCGGGCGGTATCGGTGACATCGGGCCATAGGTGATCTGCACCACGGGCCGGCCTTCCGGCATGCGCGACAAAAGACCGTCGAGATATTCCACGCGCCGTGGAACCGGGAAGTTGAGCAGCGGCACGCCGGAGATCACAGCGTCGAAAGTGAGATCGGCGTCCTTGCCGAGCGTGGTGTCGAGATTGAAGGCGTCGCCCTCGATGACGTTCACGCCGGGAAAATTGTTGCGCAGATGGCGCGCGAAATCGGCTGAATATTCGACTGCGTAGAGGTTCTCCGGCCTCACGCCATGGCGCAGGATGGCCTTGGTGATGACGCCGGTGCCGGGGCCGAGTTCCAGAACCGGAAGACCGGACCCGAGATCGATGACAGAGGCCATGCGCCTCGCAGTAACGGAACTGGTGGGAACGATCGCTCCGACCGCCTTTGGCTTGTCTATCCAGCCCTTGAAGAACTTGAGTTCGTCGTCGAACTTTGCCGCAAGCGTCTTGCGCAGTCCGGTTCCCTTAGCCATGCAAATCTCCTGCGCTCCCCAAGGTGGTACTTAGCATCTGATGAGCCCGGTTCAAGAAAAATCCGGGCCTGTTTGCTGATTGCGTCAGGAAAAGGCGGTTACGGAGCAGCCTTTATTTTTCAGCGAAGGACTCGAAGAAATCCTTCATGCGGCTGAAGAAACCGCTCGATTGCGGCGAATTTTCCTGGCTGGAAAGCTGCTCGAATTCTTCCAGCAATTCACGCTGGCGTTTGGTGAGATTCTGCGGCGTCTCCACGGCAGTCTGAATGTAGAGATCGCCCACCTGCGTCTGGCGCAGCACCGGCATGCCCTTGCCCTTGAGACGGAACTGACGGCCGTTCTGGGTGCCTTCGGGCACTTTCACGCGCGTCTGGCTGCCATCGAGCGTCGTGACTTCGAAGGAGCCGCCGAGCGCTGCCGTCGTCATGGAGATCGGCACCTTGCAGTAAAGGTCGGCGCCGTCGCGCTGGAAGAATTCGTGCGGTTTCACCGACAGGAAGATGTAGAGATCGCCGGATGGGCCGCCGCGCAGCCCCGCTTCGCCTTCGCCGGCGAGCCGGATGCGGGTGCCATCCTCGATGCCGGCCGGAATGTTGACCGACAGCGCGCGCTCCTCGGTGATGCGACCCTGCCCGGCGCACTTGCCGCACGGATCCTTGATGGTCTGGCCGCGTCCGTGACACTGAGGGCAGGTGCGCTCGATGGAGAAGAAACCCTGCGATGCGCGCACCTTGCCGTGGCCGCCGCACATGGTGCAGGTGACCGGCTGGGTGCCGGGCTTCGCGCCCGAGCCCGAGCATTCGTCGCAGGACATCGAGGCCGGCACATGAATTTGCGCCGTCTTGCCGGTGAAGGCTTCCTCAAGCGAGATTTCCATGTTGTAGCGCAGGTCCGCGCCGCGCTCGCGCCCACCGGACGAGCGCCGCCGCCCGCCACCCATCATTTCGCCGAAAATGTCCTCGAAGATGTCGGCAAAGCCGCCGGCCGCAAACCCGCCGCCGCCATTCATGCCGCCATTCTCGAAGGCCGCATGGCCGAAACGGTCATAGGCGGCCCGCTTCTGCGGGTCCTTGAGGCATTCATAGGCCTCGTTGATTTCCTTGAATTTATGCTCGCAGGCGTCATCGCCCGGATTGCGGTCGGGATGAAACTGCATGGCGAGCTTGCGGAACGCGCTCTTCAGTTCCTTGTCGTCCGCACTGCGGCTGACGCCCAGCGTCTCGTAGAAATCAACCTTCATTTAAAGCCTGTCCTGGTTCTTCTGCCCGATGGCTCCAAATCGCCGAAACGGCAATGCTGTCGCTCGGCGCGACCAAGGTCGCTGTTCCCGGCATATTTCCGGCCCCTCACGCGCCTGCCGCGCGTGAAACCGGCACTCTGCTCTTCTTTTGCGGCCTTCGATTTAGGTATTTCACCGCCCTGATGCCAGAGCCGGCAAAGATATGGCCGCGTTTTTAAGCTGACAGTTGCAGAAAAGCCCGGCCGGAACCGGGCTTTTCCTGTTTTTGTCGCAGATCAGGCCGACTTCTTGCCGTCGTCGTCCTCGTCGATCTCCTCGAAGTCGGCGTCGACCACGTCGCCGTCCTTGGCGGCATCCGCCTTGGCGTCGGCTTCGGCGGCTTCCTTCTGCGAAGCCTCGTACATGGCCTGCCCGAGCTTCATGGAAACCTCGGCCAGCGTCTGGGTCTTCGCCTCGATATCGGCCGGATCGTCACCTTCGGTGGCGGTCTTCAGCGCAGCGATGGCCTCCGAGATGGCGGTGCGGTCTGCTTCCGAAACCTTGTCGCCGTAATCCTTCAGCGACTTCTCGCTGGAGTGGATCAGCGACTCGGCCTGGTTGCGGGCCTCGACCAGCGCCTTGCGCTGCTTGTCGGCCTCGGCGTTGGCTTCGGCGTCCTTCACCATCTTCTCGATGTCGGCATCGCTCAGGCCACCGGAGGCCTGAATGCGGATCTGGTGCTCCTTGCCGGTGCCCTTGTCCTTGGCCGAAACGTTGACGATGCCATTGGCGTCGATGTCGAAAGTGACCTCGATCTGCGGCACGCCACGCGGTGCCGGCGGAATGCCGACCAGATCGAACTGGCCGAGCAGCTTGTTGTCGGCCGCCATTTCACGCTCGCCCTGGAAGACGCGGATCGTCACGGCAGACTGGGAGTCCTCAGCTGTCGAGAAGGTCTGGCTCTTCTTGGTCGGGATCGTCGTGTTGCGCTCGATGAGGCGTGTGAACACGCCGCCCAGCGTCTCGATGCCCAGCGACAGCGGGGTCACGTCGAGCAGCAGAACGTCCTTGACGTCGCCCTGAAGCACGCCGCCCTGGATCGCAGCACCCATGGCCACAACCTCATCGGGATTGACGCCCTTGTGCGGATCCTTGCCGAAGAACTGCTTCACGACTTCCTGGATCTTGGGCATGCGGGTCATGCCGCCGACCAGAACCACTTCGTCGATCTCGCCCGCCTTGAGGCCGGCATCCTTGAGGGCTGCCTTGCACGGCTCGATTGTGCGCTGGACGAGGTCGTCGACCAGGCTCTCGAACTTGGCGCGGGTCAGCTTCAGCGTCAGGTGCTTCGGGCCACTGGCATCGGCGGTGATGAAAGGCAGGTTGATCTCGGTCTGCGTCGTGGACGACAGCTCGATCTTGGCCTTTTCGGCCGCTTCCTTCAGGCGCTGCAGGGCGAGCTTGTCGTTGCGCAGGTCGATGCCCTGCTCCTTCCTGAACTCGTCGGCCAGATACTCGACCAGACGCATGTCGAAGTCCTCGCCGCCGAGGAAGGTGTCGCCATTGGTCGACTTCACCTCGAACACGCCGTCGCCGATCTCCAGCACGGAAATATCAAAGGTGCCGCCGCCAAGGTCGTAGACGGCGATGGTCTTGCCGTCGCGCTTGTCGAGGCCATAGGCGAGCGCGGCCGCGGTCGGCTCGTTGATGATGCGCAGCACTTCAAGGCCGGCGATCTTGCCGGCGTCCTTGGTGGCCTGACGCTGGGCGTCGTTGAAATAGGCGGGAACGGTGATGACGGCCTGCTCGACTTTTTCGCCGAGATAGGCTTCAGCCGTTTCCTTCATCTTCTGCAGGATCATGGCGGAGATCTGCGAAGGCGACTGCTTCTTGTCGCCCGCTTCGACCCATGCGTCGCCATTGTCGCCCTTGACGATGTGATAAGGGACGAGCTTCTTGTCCTTCTTGGTGACCGGGTCGTCGTAACGACGGCCGATGAGGCGCTTGACCGCGAAGACGGTGTTTTCGGGATTGGTGACAGCCTGGCGCTTGGCCGGCTGGCCCACAAGGCGTTCGCCGTCTGCCGTAAAGGCGACGATCGAAGGCGTGGTGCGCGCGCCTTCCGCGTTTTCGATCACCTTGGCGTCCTTGCCGTCCATGACGGCGACGCAGGAATTGGTGGTTCCGAGATCGATGCCGATTACTTTAGCCATTTACTCAGTCTCTCCTTCAAGCAGGCTTTCAAGGACCCTGTCAGGCGTTCCGGCGAAAGCCCCTGTTCACTTTGTTTTCCTTACCAGTCCACTGGCATGCAGCAGCCCCGTATGGAACTGCGGCGTATATAAGAACAGGCTTCGCGGCGTGCAAGCGTTCTGCGCGGGCTTGAGCGCGTCAGTTTGGAAGAGCGCGGCGAATAGGCACGAAAAACACCAAAAATCCCGCTTTCTGGCTTATTTAAAGGGTTTGAGCCGGCCTGTGCATGGGAAAAATTTGACCTTGCGTGCCGGCCCGCATAGAGCAATGCGACCGGCACCGAAGCCGGCTTCACCAACAGGACCAACGACATGGCCGAAAACGACGCCCTCGATCTCAACCCGGAACTTCTCGCCGCTGCCGGCGAGAACAAAGCCTGGCCGTTCGAGGAAGCGAAAAAAATCATCGCACGCTATGCCAAAACCGGCTTGCCGGAGACGATCCTGTTCGAAACCGGATATGGCCCATCGGGCCTGCCGCACATCGGCACTTTCGGTGAAGTTGCCCGCACCACCATGGTGCGCCACGCCTTTCACATCCTCACCGAAGGCAAGGTGAAGACGCGGCTTCTCGTCTTCTCCGACGACATGGACGGCATGCGCAAGATTCCCGACAACGTGCCTGATCGCGCGTTTCTGGAACCCTATCTGCACATGCCGCTGACCTCGGTGCCCAATCCGTTCGGCGGCGACTACGCAAGCTTCGGCCATCACAACAATGCCATGCTGCGCCGTTTCCTCGATACGTTCGGTTTCGATTACGAGTTCGCCAGCGCGACCGAGTATTACAAGGCGGGCCGCTTCGATGAGGTGCTGCTGCGTGCTGCGGAGCGCTTCGACGACATCATGAAGGTGATGCTGCCGACGCTGGGCGAGGAACGCCAGGCGACCTACAGCCCCTTCCTGCCGATCTCGCCGAAGACCGGCCGTGTGCTCTACGTGCCGATGAAGCATGTCGATGCGAAGGCCGGCACCATCACCTTCGACGACGAGGACGGCACCGAGACCACGCTCCCGGTAACCGGCGGCGCGGTGAAGCTGCAGTGGAAGCCGGATTTTGGCATGCGCTGGGCAGCCCTCAACGTCGACTTCGAGATGTTCGGCAAGGATCACCAGACCAACGCGTCGATCTATGACCGCATCTGCGAGATCCTCGGCGGTCGCGCGCCGGAACATTTCGTCTATGAACTGTTCCTCGACGAGAACGGCCAGAAGATTTCCAAGTCGAAGGGCAATGGGCTCACCATCGACGAGTGGCTGACCTATGCGCCCACCGAGAGCCTCGCGCTCTACATGTTCCAGAAGCCGCGCGTGGCCAAGAAACTCTACTTCGACGTCATCCCGCGCGCTGTCGACGAATATTACCAGTTCCTGTCGGCCTATCCAAAGCAGGACTGGAAGAACCGTCTCGGCAATCCGGTCTGGCACATCCATAGCGGCAACCCGCCGGCCATCGACCTGCCAGTGCCGTTCGCGCTGTTGCTCAATCTGGTCAGTGTCTCCAACGCCCAGAACAAGGACGTGCTGTGGGGCTTCATCTCGCGCTATGCTGAAGGCGTGACGCCGCAGACGCATCCGGAGCTGGATCGTCTGACCGGCTACGCGATCCGCTATTTCGACGATTTCGTGAAGCCGTCCAAGGTCTATCGCGCGCCCGACGAGGTGGAGCGCGATGCGCTGGCGAAGCTGTCGCAGGCGCTGGCTGACCTGCCCGAGGACGCTGACGGCGAGGCGATCCAGAACGCGGCGCTCAATGTGGCACGCGCCATCGAGCGCTATCAGGATCATGCGAAAAAGAGCCCCGAGGGCGGACCGGGTGTCTCCGTCGCCTTCTTCCAGATGATCTATCAGGTGCTGATCGGTCAGGAGCGTGGTCCGCGCTTCGGCTCCTTCGCAGCCCTCTACGGCATTGCCGAGACGCGCGAGCTTATCGGGAAGGCGCTGGAAGGTCGTCTGGCTGCATAGGCGGGATGGTTTCGGAGGGGCCGGGCAGTTCGATGATGCTGTCCGGCACCTCCGGAAGTTCCACGCTGCCCGAAGGTGGAGCCGGCGGCAGGCCCGAAAGGTCCGGCGCATGGCCATATATGCCCTTGCCGCTCTTTTGCGCCTTTTCGGCTGCCTGCGCATAGGGGCCATCGGCGTCGGCACGCGCCCAGCCATTGGCCACCAGCCACTCGCCGATATCCTGCTTGCCCAGACGGCATCGGACGGTGAACTCGCCGCTGCCGGCTTCCTGTGGAATATCGCAGATCACCGCGCGGCCGCGCAGGAAGGCGCGAAACGCGGTCGTCGCGCGGGCGCCGCACGGCCATTGCCGGCCCTGATCGGTACAGGTTTCCCCGGCAGCCACAAGATCGATGCCGGCAATCGTCACCGAGCGGTTCTGCGCCGAGATGCGCCCGGCCGCGCTGGCGACAGGCCGGAACAGCGTTGCACCCTGCCATTCGGCGTTCGGCTTCGGTTTGGGCGGCACGGCCTGCGACAGATCGCTCAGCGGCTCCCGCGGCGGCAACCGCTCCAACTCCGCCGGTTCCAGTTCCGGCGGGGCGATGATGTCCGGCTCGATCGGCCGCAAGGGGAGGGCGGGCTGCGGCTCCTGCGTCGGGGTCTCGGGAGCATCGGGTTCGCTGTCCTGCACGTCCTCGCCGAAAATGACATCGCCGACGTCCGTGTCGACCACGATTTCGCTTTCGGATGGTATTGCGCCGGATGGCTGCGAGTTCAGCGCCTGCCCGCCCGCCATGACCAGCATGCCCATGCCCAGAAGGCAGGTCACTGCAAATGCGGCATGCAAGGGCCGCATCACTACTGGCTCGCCCACACGATGCGCGCCACCCAGTCCACCTCCTCGACGGAAAGCTCGCGGTCGGCATGCGCGGGATTGAGCGACACCAGCGAGATCGTCCGCGCCGTCTGGCGGCTGAGCACTTTTGCCATGACCTCGCCGGAAACCGTCTTGACCACGACGCGGTCGCCCTTGCGCACGCTGGCGCCGGGCTCGACGATCAGCACGTCGCCGTCGCGATAGAGCGGCAGCATGGAATCGCCCTGAACCTTCAGCGCATAGGCGGGGCCGCCGGCGGGTGCCGGCAGCTCGATCAGGTCCCAGCCATGGCCGACGGGAAAGCCGGCGTCATCGAAGAAACCGCCGGCGCCGGCCTGCGCAAAACCGACGAGCGGCACGGACGGCCGCTGAACGGGCAGGGCGTCGGCGAGGGCCTTCCTGCCATCGATGAGCGAGATGAATTCATCCAGCGAGGAGCCCGTCGCCTCGATGATCTTGGCCAGCGATTCGGTCGACGGCCAGCGCGGCCTTCCGTCTGCGGACAGGCGCTTGGACTTGTTGAAGGCCGTGGAATCGAGCCCCGCACGCCGCGCAAGGCCCGATACCGACAGGGAATGACGCTCGGCAAGCGCGTCTATGGCGGCCCATACGCGGTCATGCGAGAGCATGCGCCTCGAAGCTCCTGAACAGGAAAAAATACCTTTCGATTTTTATCCCCACCTCCCCGGCTTGTCCACCCGCGGCAAGGCTTGCCGTCAGCTTTGCGCCCGCGCGGCGGAACGCATGGCCATATGTGAGGCCATGAAGGCGCTCTCGTCCTCATTGAGGGGCCGCGGCCGGACATCGCTGCCAAGGGCGGAGACCACTTCGTCGATCTCCAGGAAACGCCGGCCCGGCCGGTCGTAGACGCCGGCCGTGGTGACGACCGTGGCGGCGGTCTCGCCGCTTTCGAGCACGAAGCGGTGACGCCCGAGCGCCTGCGTGCCCTCCCATGTCTCGATGGCGGAATAGACGTGAAAGCGCTGCCACAGGCGGATCTCGCGCACATAGACGGCTTGCAGGCCGCCCAGCATCGGCGCCCATTTGCGCTCGCGTATCATCTTGCCGAGCCCGGCGCGCATGAACAGGTCGATACGGCCGACATCGGCCAGCATCATATAGCGCGCGTTGTTGAGATGCAGGTTGAGGTCGATGTCCGTCGGCAGGCAGCGGAAGGTGAGGCGGGTTTCGGTGCCGACCTGATAGTCGCCCCGGCTTTTCGCCGTGGCCAGCACCCGTGCCAGTCGCGCCCAGACATACATCGCTTTTGCCTTCCGGTGTGGGACCGGGTGGGATGGTCGCGGGCGCAGTGCATTGCACCACGCCCGCTACCGGTTCAGACAAAGTCGCCTGATGGAATCAGGCGGCTTTCTTAGCCTCGGTGCCAGCATAGGGGTTGAAGCGCTGGTAGAAGGTCTCGCCCTTGTCCGCCATTTCAAGCAGCAGCTTCGGCGCCTTGAACTCGGCTCCGTATTTCTTCTGCAGCTTTTTGGCGATCTTGACGAACTTCGCCACGCCGATGCCGTCGATGTAGGACAGCACGCCACCGGTATAGGGCGCGAAACCGAAAGCGAGGATCGAGCCGACATCCGCCTCGCGCGGGTCGGTAACGATCTTTTCCTCCATCACGCGCGCGGCTTCCAGCGCAATGACGAACAGGAAGCGCTGCTTCAGTTCCTCGAAGTCGATCTTGTCGGCGTCCTGTTGCGGATAGAGATCCTTCAGCCCCGCCCACAGATGCTTCTTAGCCGGCTTTTCCGGATAATCGTAGAAGCCCTTGCCGTTCTTGCGGCCGAGGCGGCCGTGCTTGTCGACCATGGTGTCGACCAGCTCCATCTGCCGGGGATCGACGGCCTTGTCGCCCAGATCGCGAATGGTCTGCTTCATGATCTTCTGGGCAAGGTCGATAGCCGTCTCGTCGTTGAGCGACAGCGGGCCGACCGGCATGCCGGCAGCCTTGGCGGCGTTCTCGATCATCGGCGCGGGAACGCCCTCGATGAGCATCTTGTAGGCCTCGGCCATGTAGCGCAGCACGCAGCGGTTGACGAAGAAGCCGCGCGTGTCGTTGACCACGATCGGCGTCTTTTTGATCGCCCGCACATAGTCGATGGCCACGGCCAGCGCCTTGTCGCCGGTTTTCTTGCCGAGGATGATCTCGACCAGCATCATCTTGTCGACCGGCGAGAAGAAGTGGATACCGACAAAGTTCTTCGGGCGCGCCGAATTCTTCGCCAGCGCGGTGATCGGAATGGTCGAGGTGTTGGAGGCGAACACGGCCGTCGACTTCAGCACGGCTTCCGCCTGCTCGGTCGCGGCCTTCTTCACGCCCGAATCCTCGAACACCGCCTCGACCACGAGGTCGCAGCCATTGAGGTCGGCATAGTCGGCGCTGGGCGTGATCAGCGCGAGCAGCTTTTCCTTGTCGGCCTGCGTGGCGCGGCCCTTTTTAATCGCGCCGTCCATCAGGCTTTCCGAATGGGCCTTGCCCTTTTCGGCTCCCGCCTGATCGCGGTCGAGAAGCACCACCGGAATGCCGGCCTTGGCGGTGACGTAGGCGATGCCGGCGCCCATGAAGCCGGCGCCGATGACGCCGATCTTTTTGAACTTCGTTTCCGGCACGCCCTCGGGGCGGCGTGCGCCCTTGTTCAGCTCCTGCAGCGAGATGAACAGCGAGCGGATCATCGCCGCTGCTTCCTGGCTCTGCATGATCTGGGTGAAATAGCGCTGCTCGATGCGAAGTGCGGTGTCGAACGGCACCAGCAGGCCTTCATAGACGCATTTCAGGATCGCGGCCGCAGCCGGATAGTTGCCATAGGTCTCGCGGCGCAGGATGGCGATCGCCGGCGGCCACAGATTGGCTCCCGCCGCCGAGTAGATCGGCCCGCCGGGCAGCCTGAAGCCCTTCTGGTCCCACGGCTGCACGGCCGAAAGGCCATTCCTGATGAGGCCCTTGGCGGTCTCGACCAGCTTGGCCGGCTCGGCGACCTCGGTGATCAGGCCCATCGACTTGGCCTTCTTCGGCGTCAGCGTCTGGCCGGTGGTCAGCATCTGCAGGGCCTGCTGCTGGTCGGTCAGGCGCGGCACGCGCTGGGTGCCGCCGGCGCCCGGGAAGATGCCGATCTTCACTTCGGGAAGCGCCATCTTCACCTTGTCGCTGTCGGCCGCCACGCGCGCATGGCAGGACAGCGAAAGCTCGAAGGCGCCGCCCATGCAGGTACCGTTGATGGCCGAGACCCACGGCTTGCCGCTGGTTTCAAGCTTGCGGAACAGGCCGGTCATGTAGCCGGCCGTCTCGAACAGCTTCTGCGTGGCCTTGGCCGGATCGCTGTCCTTTTCCTCGGCGAAGATGGACAGCATCTTCTGCAGCATGGTGATGTCGGCGCCACCGGAGAACGTGTCCTTGCCGGAGGTGATGACGGCGCCCTTGATGGCGGCGTCGCCGGTCACGCGGTCGACGATGCTGTCCAGCTCACGCATCACCTCTTCGGTGAAGACGTTCATGGAGCGGTCGGGCATGTCCCAGGTAACGAGGGCGATGCCATCGGCGTCGGTTTCGACGGTGAAATTCTTGTAGGTCATTCTTCTGCCCTCCGATCAGACGCGTTCGATGATGGTGGCGGTGCCCATGCCCGCACCGATGCACAGCGTCACCAGCGCGGTGTTGAGGTCGCGCCGCTCCAGTTCGTCCAGCACCGTGCCGAGGATCATAGCGCCGGTGGCTCCCAGCGGATGGCCCATGGCGATCGCGCCGCCGGCGACATTGATCCTGTCGTGCGAAATGTCGAAAGCCTGCATGTAGCGCAGCACCACCGAGGCAAAGGCTTCGTTCAGCTCGAACAGGTCGATGTCGGAAATCTTCATGCGGGCCCGCTTGAGCAGCTTCTCGGTGACGTCGACCGGGCCGGTCAGCATCAGCACCGGCTCGGAGCCGATATTGGCGAAGGCGCGAATGCGGGCGCGGGGCTTCAGGCCCATCGACTTGCCGGCCTTTTTCGAGCCGAGCAGCACGGCAGCGGCACCATCGACGATGCCGGAGGAATTGCCGGCATGGTGGACGTGATTGACCGCCTCGATCTCCGGGTGCTTCTGCACGGCGACCGCATCGAAGCCGCCCATTTCGCCAGGCATTACGAAGGAGGGGTTGAGCGAGGCAAGACCCTGCATGTCGGTCTCGGGGCGCATGTGTTCGTCATGGTCGAGAATGACGAGGCCGTTCTGGTCCCTGACCGGAACGACCGAGTTCTTGAACCAGCCCTTCTTCCACGAATGGGCGGCGCGCTTCTGGCTTTCCACCGCATAGGCATCGACGTCGTCGCGGGAGAAGCCATATTTGGTGGCGATGAGATCCGCCGAAATGCCCTGCGGCACGAACCAGCCGGGGAAGCCGACCGACGGGTCCATGAACCATGCGCCGCCTGCGGCACCCATGCCGATGCGGCTCATCGATTCCACGCCGCCGGCAATCACGATGTCGTCCGCGCCCTGCGCGATCTTGGCCGCGCCCAGATTGATGGCGTCGAGGCCCGACGCGCAGAAGCGCGACAGCTGGATGCCGGGTGCCTTGTCGTCATAGCCGGCCTCGAAGGCGGCGGCGCGCGGAATCACCGCACCTGCTTCGCCGACCGGGTCGACGCAGCCGAAAATGATGTCGTCCACCGTGCCGGTGTCGAGCCCGTTACGGTCGCGGATCGCTTCCAGCGTCTTTGCGGCAAGCCGCACCGCCGGCACTTCGTGCAGCGATCCGTCCTTCTTGCCGCGCCCGCGCGGGGTGCGTACCGCGTCATAGACATAGGCTTCAGCCATGATGTGCTTCCTTCCCTGTAGATTCAAAAACCGGCTCGACGCGAACGTCGGTCCTGACGGAATTGGCGATGTAGCAGACCTCATGCGCCTGGTGATGCAAGTCGTCGAGCGTGGCGCGGTCCGCGTCACAGTCGATGCGGGGCCGCAGCGTCACTTTGGTCAGCGCGACACGGCCATCCGCGTTCTTTTCCAGAATACCTTCCGCCGCATCGTGATAGGCGCGTACGGTGACGCCGGCGCGACGGGCGAGATCGAGGAAGGACATCATGTGGCAGGAGGAAAGTGCTGCCACCATGAGTTCTTCAGGGTCGACGGCGGTGGGATCGGCAAAGGGCTGCGGCACCACCGAGGGCGAGGCCGACGCCCTGATGGCAAGGCCGTTGTCGAAGCGGATTTCATGTACGCGGGAATAGCGGCCGCGCCGGAAATCCTCTTCCGGATTGGCCTTCCATTCGATTTCCGCGACATAGGTGGACATGGAATTCCTCACAGGCTCCTTGCGATCAGAAGCTTCATGATCTCGTTGGTGCCGCCATAGATGCGCTGCACGCGGGCATCGCGCCACATGCGCGCGATCGGATATTCGTTCATGTAGCCATAGCCGCCATGCAGTTGCAGGCACTCGTCCATGACCTTGCCCTGCAGGTCGGAGAGCCAGTATTTGGCCATGGAGGCGGTGGCCGGATCAAGGCCGCCCTCGATATGGCGCTTCACGCAGTCATTGTAGAAGACACGGCCGATGGTGATCTCGGTCTTCAGTTCCGCCAGCCTGAACTGGGTGTTCTGGAAATTGAGGATCGGCTGGCCAAAGGCCTTGCGTTCCTTCACATAGTCAATGGTCAGCGCCAGTGCCCGCTCGGCCATGGCGATGGCCGTGGTGCCGATCATCAGCCGCTCCTGCGGAAGCTGCTGCATGAGCTGGATAAAGCCCTGACCTTCCTCCGTTCCGAGCAGGCTGGAGGTGGGAACGCGCAGATCGTTGAAGAACAGTTCGGAGGTGTCGTTGGCCTTGAGGCCGATCTTGTCGAGGTTGCGGCCGCGCTCGAAGCCTTCGGCCCCGTCGGTCTCGATCACGATCAGCGAGGTGCCCTTGGCGCCCTTGTCCGGATCGGTCTTGGCGACGACGATGATCAGGTTGGCGAGCTGGCCGTTGGTGATGAAGGTCTTGGAGCCGTTGATGCGGTACTGGTTGCCGTCCCTGTCGGCGCGGGTGCGTACGCCCTGAAGGTCAGAACCGGCACCCGGTTCGGTCATGGCGATGGCGCCGATCAGCTCGCCGCTCGCCAGCTTCGGCAGCCACCTCTTCTTCTGCTCTTCCGAGCCGTAATGGAGGATGTAGGGGGCCACGATCGCGTTGTGCAGGCCGATGCCGAAACCGTCGACGCCGACATGGCCGATGGCCTCGATGATCGCGCTCTCATGGGCGAAGCTGCCGCCCGCGCCGCCATACTCCTCCGGCATGGAGGGGCACAACAGGCCGGCCGCGCCGGCCTTTTCCCAGGCGGTGCGGTCGACGATCTCGTTCTTCTCATAGGCGTTGTAATGCGGCGCGATCTCGTCCGACATGAAGCGGTGCGCCATGTCGTAGAGCATGGCGACGTCTTCCTGCGCCCAGTCGGGTTTCGGAACGGACAGAATTTCGGCGGGACTGGTCATGCTTTTCCTCCAGTGTCCCCCTCATGAGAAAAGCGGAGGGGGACGATCCAATCCTGAAACTCTAGAACGCCTCCGCTGGCAGCGCCATCATCGTGTCGGCGCCGGTGGAAATGCGGGCGAGATGCGCGCTGGTTTCCGGCATCACGCGCTCCATGAAGTAGCGCGCGGTGACGATCTTGTTCTCGTGGAAGGCGGTATCGTCGGCGCCGGAGGCCAGCTTCTCCTGCGAGGCCTTGACCATGCGGCCCCACATATAGCCGAGCGCGACGAGGCCGAAGAGATGCAGGTAGTCGGTCGAGGCCGCACCGGCATTGTCGGGCTTGGCCATGGCGTTCTGCATCAGCCACATGGTGGCGGCCTGCAGGTCGTTGAGGCCCTTCTTGATGCCCTTGGTGAAGGGCGCGAGGTTTTCGTCCGCGCGGTTCGCATCGCAGAACTCGCCAACTTCCTTAAAGAAGGCCTGGACGGCGCGACCGCCGTTCAGCGCCAGCTTGCGGCCGACGAGGTCGAGCGCCTGGATGCCGTTTGCGCCCTCGTAGATCATGGCGATGCGGGCATCGCGCACGAACTGGCTCATGCCATGCTCTTCGATATAGCCGTGGCCGCCGAATACCTGCTGCGCCATCACGGCATGCTCAAAACCCTTGTCGGTGAGCACGCCCTTGATGACCGGGGTCATCAGGCCGAGCATGTCGTCGGCTGTCTGGCGCGCCTTCTGGTCGTCCGAGCGGTGGGCGATGTCGGAGTTGAGCGCCGTCCACAGTATCAGCGCGCGGCCGGCCTCGTTGAAGGCGCGCATGGTCATCAGCGCGCGGCGGATGTCGGGGTGAACGATAATCGGATCGGCCTTGCCATTCGGATTCTTCGGCCCGGAGAGCGAGCGGCCCTGAAGGCGTTCGCGGGCATAGGCGACGGCGTTCTGATAGGCGATCTCCGAAACCGACAGGCCCTGCAGGCCGACGCCGAGGCGGGCTTCGTTCATCATCACGAACATGGCCTTGAGGCCGCCATTCTCGGCGCCCAGCAGCGTGCCCTCGGCCTCATCATAGTTCATGACGCAGGTGGCGTTGCCGTGGATGCCCATCTTCTCTTCGAGCGAGCCGCAGGACACGCCGTTGGCGGCACCGGGATTTCCCTCTGCATCGAGCCTGAACTTCGGCACGATGAACAGCGAAATGCCCTTCACGCCTTCCGGCGCGCCCTCGATGCGGGCCAGAACCAGATGGATGATGTTGTCGGCCATGTCGTGATCGCCAGCCGAGATGAAGATCTTCTGGCCGGAAATGCGGTAGGTGCCGTCGCCATTCGGAACCGCCTTGGTGCGCAGCAGGCCGAGATCGGTGCCGCAATGCGGCTCGGTCAGGTTCATGGTGCCGGTCCAGGCGCCGTCGATCATCTTCGGCAGGAAGGTCTGCTTCTGTTCCTCGTTGCCATGCTCGACGATCGCGGCGATCGCGCCCTGGGTGAGGCCCGGATACATCATCAGCGCCATGTTGGACGCCGACAGATATTCGCCGACAGCGGCATGGAGCGTGTAGGGCAGGCCCTGTCCGCCATATTCGGCCGGTGCTGCCAGCCCCATCCAGCCGCCTTCGCGATACTGGCGGTAGGCTTCGCTGAAGCCCTTCGGCGTGGTCACGGAACCGTCGTCGTGGCGTGTGCAGCCTTCCGTGTCGCCGACGCGGTTGAGCGGCAGCATGACATTTTCGGCAAGCTTCGCGCCTTCGGCCAGAACGGCCTCGACAACGTCTGCAGATGCATCGGCAAAGCCGGGCAGGTCGGCATGGCGCTCATAGCCCAGCACGTCGTTGAGAAGATAGAGCGTGTTGCGGACCGGTGACTGGTAGATGGGCATGCAGTTCCTCCACCCCTGTTTATGATGAGGGCGCTCGTCGCGCACTGAAATCGACAATAGCCAAGCCATAACAAACTTTGACGTTTGCGTAAACGTCAATATTGAGGAAAGCCTTCCGATTCACCTTCCGTCAGGTAAGGCAATGCCATTGCAGTTTCATGTTATGATGAATCGGGAGGAGATGCGCCTGTAGCTGGCGCCAGTAGAAGCCGCATTCGCAGGCGGCAAGAAGTCAGTTGGCGGCAGGCAGCAGAACGGTGCGCATGGCTTCGCGAACGATGACCAGCGTGGTGGCGGCGTCGGCCGCTTTGCCGAACAGATAGCCCTGTCCGGACAGGCATCCGAACTGAAGCAGGCAGGCCGCCTGCTCTTCTTCTTCGATGCCCTCGGCCACCACCTCGATACCAAGGCCCTCGCACATCGCCAGTATGGCGCGAATGATGTGCTGCGAGGGCATGTCATCGAGCATGGAGGAGACGAAGGAGCGATCGATCTTGAGCTTGCTGAAAGGAAATTCGCGCAGCCGCCCCAGTGATGACTGGCCGGTGCCGAAGTCGTCAAGCGCGATGCGGATGCCGTGCTGGCGCAGATCATCGATGATTCTGCCGGCCGAGGTCGGGTCGCTCATCAGGCCGGTTTCAGTGATCTCGATTTCCAGCCGTAGCGGGTCGAAACCGGTGCGCTCCAGCATGGCCAGTATGTCCTTGCCGGTGTTGTTGTCGACAAGCTGGGACGGCGACAGGTTGAACGACAGGAACAGGTCTGCCGGCCACGCCTTCGCGGCCTCCACGGCCTTGCGTAGGACCAGTTGAGACAACGGGCCGATGATGCCGCGTTCTTCGGCGATCGGGATGAAAACGGCGGGCGAGACCGGCCCGATATCCGGATCGGTCCAGCGCGCCAGTGTCTCGAAGCCGATGATGCGGCGCGTCGTCAGGTCGACGATAGGCTGGAAATGCGGCTCCACCTCGCCGGCCGAAACGGCGCGGCGCAGGGCCTGCTCGATATGCGTCAGCCTTCTGGCTGCTTCTTCCATCTCGCGGGTGTAGACCACCACCTGCCCGCGCCCGGAGCGCTTGGCGTGATAGAGCGCGGTTTCTGCCTTGTTGAGCAGGATCTCGGTTGTCTCGTCCTGCGAATAGAACAGCGAGCAGCCCGCCGAGGCCGACAGGCGGGCCGTGCGGTCGCCGACATCATAGGGAGCGGACAGGATCTCGATGAGCGTGCGCGCCTTTTCTATCGCGGCTTCCTCGCTGAACACCATCGGGCAGAGCACGGCGAACTCATCGGCGCCGATCCGGCACACGGAAGACTGGCTGTCCATGGAAGCCCTGAGACGCATGGCGATCTGGGTCAGGATCTCGTCGCCGGCCTGATAGCCGAAGAGGTCGTTGATCGGCTTGAAGCCGTCGAGATCGAGTATGCCGATGGCAAACGGGGCAGGATCGTCGGCCCTGTCGCGGATGAGCCGCTCCACCCGGTCGAAGAAGCGGCGGTGATTGCCCAGTCCCGTCAGGGGGTCGGTGAATGCGAGATCGTTTCCGTCTCTGTTTGTTTGCCGGCTGCCAAACGGCATATGCATTGCGAACCCTGAAAAGTTTTAAAAGAAACTTTGGCCACCCTGCCAGAAAAGCCTTTAGGAAAAGTATCTGATGAAATCTTATTTCACGGCTGTAACAATGTTCGCCAGCCTCCGCATTGGCAGGTGAGATCAAGTTCCTTATATCTCACGCCTCAGGACGACGGAGAGCCTTCCATGCCCCTCAAAATTGCGGTTCAGATGGACCATATTTCCACGGTGTCGATTGCCGGCGACACCACATTCGCGCTGTCTCTGGAGGCGCAGCGGCGCGGCCATGCGCTTTATCACTATACGCCTGACCGCCTCTCTTTGCTGGATGGCAAGGTATATGCCCGTCTTGAGGACATGACGGTGCGGGATGAAAAGGGCAGTCATTTCACGCTGGGCGAGCCGGTGCGCACCGATCTGTCGGAGATGGACGTCATTCTGCTGCGGCAGGATCCGCCCTTCGACATGGACTACATCACCACCACCCACATGCTGGAGCGCATCCATCCGCGCACGCTGGTGGTCAACGATCCGGCCTGGGTGCGCAACAGCCCTGAAAAGATCTTCGTCACCGAATTCGCCGACCTGATGCCGGAGACGCTGATCACCAAGGATCCGCAGGAAGTGGCCGATTTCCGCCGGCAATATGGCGACATCATCATCAAGCCGCTTTACGGCAATGGCGGTGCGGGCATCTTCCACCTGCGCGACGACGATCAGAACCTGTCGTCGCTGCTGGAAATGTTCTCGCAGATGTTCCGCGAGCCCTTCATCGTCCAGCGTTATCTCAAGGACGTCCGCAAGGGCGACAAGCGCATCCTGCTCATCGACGGCGAGCCGGTGGGCGCCATCAACCGCGTGCCGGCCGACCATGAATCGCGCTCCAACATGCATGTCGGCGGGCGCGCCGAGAAGACCGAGCTGACCGCTCGCGAGCGTGAGATCTGCGCGGCGATCGGCCCGTCGCTGAAAGAGCGTGGCTTCATTCTGGTCGGTATCGACGTGATCGGCGACTACATGACCGAGATCAACGTGACCTCGCCGACCGGCATCCGTGAGGTGAAGCGCTTCGGCGGCGCCGACATCGCAGCCCTGTTCTGGGATTGCGTCGAGGCCAAGCGCGCCTGATACTCCTTGCAAAGGAGAACACGACGATGACCGGCGACACCGCACGCGAAGCGAGAGAAAAGCTGGAGCAGGCCCGCGAGGTCATCGCCTGGCTGTTGCAGCGCGCCGGCATGGACGGTGCGGAAGGTCAGCGGGCGCTGGACTACTTCGGTGGCGAGGGTTTCGACCGCGATTTTCTGCCATGGCCGCGCCACGCGGGCGAATCGCTTCATCCCGACGAACTCAACGCCGCCAATGACGATTGACGGGGACGATTGACGGGGACAATTGAAACGCCGCCGGCTGAGGGCGGGTGCGCCGGTCACTCGAAGGCGATCGCCTGAAGGGCGGAGCCGTTGCGTTTCAGCCATGCCTTGCAGCGCTCGGTGTCGGGGCACAGTTCCGTGCACAGTTTCCAGAATTTCGGCCCGTGATTCATCTCGCGCAGATGCGCGACCTCGTGGGCGACCAGGTAATTGATGACCGGTCGCGGCGCCATCATGATGCGCCATGAGAAGGACAGCGTACCGTCCGAGGTGCAGGAACCCCAGCGGCTGGTGGTATCCCTGAAGCGCACGGCTTTGGCCTTGCGGCCGACGGTTGCGGTGTGTTTTTCCACCAGAGCGCCAATCTCGCGGCGGGCTTCGCGCTTCAAAAAATCGGCCACCCGTCGCGGCAGGTGAATGCGCTCGCCATGCACGACGATGGTCCGGCCGCCTTCATCCTCCTGCACGCTGACCGTGCCGCGCCTGCCCGGCTCATGCACGATCAGATGCGGCACGCCGTAAAGCGGTATCTTCACGCCGGGGCGCACATTGGGCCTGTCCGGCACTTTCGCCAGCTTCTCTTCCAGCCAGCCCTGATGGCGATGCAGGAAATTGTCCACCTCGCTGCGGCGCAGGCCGGGCGGTACGGTGATGCGCAATCCCTGTCCGCCGGCATCGATGCGCAGGGTCAGGCGGCGGGCGCGGCCGTTCTCCACGATGCGCAGCGGCAGCGTGCGCCCGGCAACCGTATGCTCGCGCAGCTCCGGCTGCTGCGGCACGGGCTTCGCAGGTCGGTTGAGATTGCGGAAGAAGCCGAATGACATGACCTCACCATAGTCGATTCGTCCCCCGGATGAACGGGCGGGATGAAGGGTGATTTGAAGCCGGGCGGAAGGAACAAACGAAAACGGCGCCGCAAGGCGACGCCGTTCGTTGCAGGAAAGGCTGAGATCAGTCGTCGAGCAGGGTGTCGTCCGACTTCCCGCCACGCTTCTTCGGTGTGCTTGCGGTGGTCGCCGGAGCGGTCGAGCGGTTGCGGTTCGCCATGAAGCGATCGAATTCTTCCTGATCCTTGGCGCGACGCAACTCACGCGCATACTCATCGAACTCGCTCAGCATTTCGTCGAGCTTGCGGCGTTCCTCGTCAAGGCGGGAGAGTTCCCTCTCGCGCCAGTCGTCGAAGGCGACATTGCCGGTGCGGGTGCGGCCCCAGCCTTGCGCCTTGTCGGCACCACGGCGGCAGCCGGCAAAGATGCCGTCGGTCGCCCGGTTGACGTCCTTCTTGAAGCCTTCCAGCCTGTCTCCCCAGATGATGTAGGCGAGCATGGCGAGGCCGAGGGGCCAGAACACCATGAAGCCGATCACCATCAGCGCGATGGTCGCCGGCGTCCATGCCGGGCGGATCAGTGCAGTCGTGTTCATGTTCTTCGCGTTCCTTCAGTTGGAGCGGGCCGGTCCGGCCGCCTGAAAAAAACATGGGAAGCGAAAAATGGCGATTCAAGATAAAGCCGCCGGAAACCTTGCAGGCTCCCGGTTTCGTTAGGCTTTTTTGACGTGGTCGAGCGCGAGGACGGCAAGGCCCGCCACCAGCCCCCAGAAGGCGGAACCGATGCCGGACAGCACAAGCCCCGAAGCGGTGACGGCAAAGGTGACGGTCGCGGCCATGCGCTCGTTTTCTTTCTGGAGGGCGATGGTGAGGGCGTTGGTGAGGGGGCCGAGCAGCGCCAGTCCCGCCACCAGCGCGATGAGGCTTTGCGGCAGCACCGCGAAGATCGCCACCAGCGAGGCGCCGAACAAAGCGAAGATCAGATAGGCGAGCGCATAGAATGGCCCGGTCTTCCAGCGCTCGGCCGGATCGGGATGCACGTCCGGTCCGGTGCAGATGGCAGCCGAGATCGCCGCGAGATTGGTGGTCGAGGCTCCGAAAGGCGCGGTCAGCACCGAAAAAAGGCCGGTGACGCCAATCAGCGGGGCGGGGTCGGGCTCATAACCGGAGGCACGCAGCACGGCGAGGCCCGACAGGTTCTGCGAGGCCATGGTGACCAGATAAAGCGGCACGGCGAGGCCGACGACGGCGCCGGCCGAAAATTCCGGCCAGATCCATGTCAGCGTCGAAATCTCCGGCGTTGGCAGGCCGCCCACGCGGCCGGTCAGGAAAGCCGCGGCCCCGCCGCCGATCAGCACCGCCAGAACGGAAATGGCCGGGTTGATCAGCCTGAGCACGAAGAAGGCGGCAATCAGCGGCACGATCAGCCACGGGTCGAGCGGCACCGTCTTTGCCGCTTCGGTGGCGAAGGTCACGACGATGCCGGCCAGCATGCCGGAGGCGACCGAGGCCGGGATGCGCGAGATCAGCGTGGTCAGCGGACGGAAAAGAGCCGTGGCCACGAGGAGCGCGCCGGCAATGAGAAAGGCGCCAACCGCCTCGTTCATGGAAAAGCCGCTGGAAGCGGCAATCAGCGCAACGCCCGGTGTCGACCAGGCGGTGATGACCGGCATTTTCGTGCGCCATGAAAGCCATGCCGTCTCGAAAGCCATGGCAAGGCAGAGCGCGGTGACCCAGCTTGCCGTCTGCAACTGGGTAGCGCCCACCGCCACGGCGGCGGCAATGACGATGGCGAGCGTTCCGCCGAAGCCGACAATGGCGGCCACGAAGGCCGATACGGGAATGGATATGCGCATATGGCGGAAGCTCGCGAGGGAAAGGGATCAGGTATTTTGCCGGCTGGCTTGCGCTGCCATGTCGCGCACGGCTGAAATCAGCAGCTCGATGTCCTGCGGCCGCGACAGGCGGTGGTCGCCATCCGGCACCAGCGAGAGCGTGACGTCGTCGGCCGGCAGGAGGCTGACCAGCTTCAGCGCATGGGAATGCGGCACCGATTCATCCTGCATGCCCTGCAGGATGTGAACCGGGCAGTGCGTGTCGATCGGGGCATTCATCATGAGATTCGCCCGCCCGTCCTCGATCAGGTCGCGCGTGTAGATATAGGGCTCGTCGACATAGTCTGAGGGGATCTCGAAATAACCCTGTTCCGCGAGTTCGCGGCGCTGTTCATCGGTCATGGCCGGTTCTACCAGTTCAGCGGTGAAGTCCGGCGCGGGCGCGATCAACACCAGCCCCCGGACGCGGCTTTCGCCCGCCTTCAGCAGTTCCTGCACCATGCGCAGCGCAATCCATCCGCCCATGGACGAGCCGACGAGCACCTGCGGTCCGCGCGTGTGGCGGGCAAAAACGGCAAGGCTCTCGCGCAGCCATTTCGAGATGGTGCCGTCTGCGAACTCGCCGCCTGATTCGCCATGGCCCGAATAGTCGTGGCGCAGAAAGGCGCGACCCTGTCCCGTTGCCCATTCGGCAAGCGCTTCGGCCTTGGTGCCCAGCATGTCGGACTTGTAGCCCCCAAGCCACATGACCCCCGGCGCGTCGCCTTCCTGACGGCGCACGGCGATGCTTGTGCCGTCGACATCCACGAACTCGACTTGGCGTGTATTCATGTTATGCTTCCCTGGAAGGTGATCTTGCTCGCAGCGCCTGGCTGCATGAAAAAGCGCTCATGCGCTTTCTGCACCTCATGCTGACAGGCGCAACGGATTTTCGTGATTTTCGTTGTTTGCTGTGCTATTGACACCGCGCACCCGTTCCCCACATAGGCGTTCCCCGCAAAGGCGCCTCCGCACTCGCATATCAATAATTCGAGGAGAATACGACCATTCGCAGACCTTTCAAAGCAGCAGCGCCCACCAAGGACGGGCCGCGCGCTAACCGGGACATCAAGGTTCCCCGTATCCAGCTCATCGATGCCGACGGCAACAATCGCGGCGAAATCGCCACAAGCGAGGCTCTCCTGCTCGCTGAAGAGGCCGGGCTGGACCTCGTCGAGATTTCTCCCAATGCCAATCCGCCGGTCGCCAAGATTCTCGATCTCGGCAAGCTGAAATATGCCACCCAGAAGAAGGCGGCTGAAGCCCGCAAGAACCAGAAGGTCATCGAGATCAAGGAGATCAAGATGCGCCCGAACATCGACGACCACGATTACGAGGTCAAGATGAAGGCGGCGCGCCGGTTCTTCGATGAGGGTGACAAGGTCAAGGTGACCCTGCGCTTCCGTGGCCGCGAAATGGCTCACATGGAACTCGGCATGCAGCTTCTCAACAAGGTGCGCGAAGAGACCGCCACGATCGCCAAGGTCGAAGCCGAGCCCAAGCTCGAAGGCCGCCAGATGATGATGGTGCTGGCACCGCGCTGACGCGTGAGCCGGCAAAGTTTTGCGGCGCTGCCAGAAATGGCGGCGCCGTTTGCTTTTGACGCTATCTCCTCCGGGCGCTGCATCACCCGGGCATGATCGAAAATGGCAGAGGAGATGGTCGCATTGCGGCGCTGCTGCCATCGTTATGCCGCAACTGTGCTGCAGAGGCATCCAACCGTGGAGAGGATGCCGCCCATGCCTGCTGTTCAGAATGCCACTCCCGATTCCGGCCGGCAGCAACAGGGGCAAAGCCTCAGTCGCTATCAGCGCACCCGCCGTTACATGCTGGCGGGGCTGTTGGTTCTCCTGTGCGCCCTGCTGCTGTTCGGGCAGTCGACTTTCCCGCCGGAATCCGTGGTGCACGAGACCATCGAGATGTTCGGTGTTCTGCTGATCTTTCTCGGCATCGTCGGCCGCCTTTGGTCGACGCTTTATATCGGTGGCCGCAAATCTGCCGAGGTGGTGACTGGCGGTCCCTATTCGATCACACGCAATCCCCTTTATGTGTTCTCGACCGTGGCGGCTGCCGGCGTCGGCGCCCAGATGGGCTCGTTCACCGCCATGTTCGGCTTCGCGCTTTTGTGCGCTCTGGCCTTTCACGTCGTCATCCTGCGCGAGGAGCGGTTTCTCAAGGAGGTTCTCGGCGCGCCCTATGAAGCCTATCTGGCACGGGTGCCGCGTTTCTTCCCCCGGCTGTCGCTCTATGAGGAGGGCGACACCGGTTCGTTCCAGCCGAAACTTCTGAAGACCACCCTTCTCGACGGGCTGGTCTTCCTGCTCGCCATGCCTTTCTTCGAATCGATCGACAGCGCCCAGATGGCGGGCGTGCTGCCGGTTCTGTTCACGGTGCCCTGAAGCCATGTCGCTGACGACGGGGTGTTGCGCTTTGTGCGGCATTGCCGTATAGACCCGCCGTTCATGAAAACCGCCCGGCAGGGCATGCCGTGGCGGTTTCGCTTGCTTTCCGGACTTTGGTCGGTCCGGAGCGAAGACAAGGGCGAACCCGCCCGATAAGGAGACAAGCAAAATGCCCAAGATGAAGACCAAATCTTCCGCCAAGAAGCGGTTCAAGATCACCGGCACCGGCAAGGTGCTTTCGGCCGCCGCCGGCAAGCGCCACGGCATGATCAAGCGGTCCAACAAGTTCATCCGCGATGCCCGCGGCACCATGGTTCTCGCAGAGCCGGATGCCAAGAAGGTCATCAGGAATTTCCTGCCTAACGGCGGCGGCATCTGAGCCGGTTGGAACGATATTAAGGAGATCATGACATGCGCGTGAAAAGAGGCACTACCGGCCACGCCAAGCACAAGAAGGTTCTGAAAGCCGCCAAGGGCTTTTACGGCCGTCGCAAGAACACCATCCGCATCGCCAAGCAGGCGGTCGAGAAGTCGCTGCAGTACGCCTACCGCGACCGCAAGGCCCGCAAGCGCAATTTCCGCGCCCTGTGGATCCAGCGCATCAACGCTGCGGTGCGTGAGCACGGCCTGACCTACGGCCGCTTCATCGACGGCCTGAACAAGGCCGGCATCGAGATCGACCGCAAGGTTCTGTCCGACATGGCCATCCATGAGCCGCAGGCTTTCGCCGCTCTGGTTGCGAAGTCGAAGACTGCGCTTGAGTATCTCAAGGACACCACGCCGAACGCTTTTGAAAGCGCTGTAGCTTAAGCCAGCGTTTTCCCGAAGTTCTGCAACACTACGATTTGGGAAACCCGCGCTGGCAGGGCTGGCGCGGGTTTTTCTTATGGAACGAGATGAGCAAGGCCGTACAGGACGACAGCACGGATATGCTTTCCGCCGAAGGGCTGGCGACGCTGGTGCGCCTTCTGGCGGCGAATGCACGTGCGCGCGTTGCGCGGGCCGATATCGACGGGCGCCACGTTTGGATCAAGCGCTATGATGTCGAGCGCCAGCCTTTCGGCAAGCTCCTTCATCGCGCCATTTCTCCGCTTCTGCCGGTTTTCCTGCGCTCCTCGCGCGCCGCGCCGGGATCGCTCGGCGTGGAGCGGGAACGGCGCAAGATGAACCTGTTTCGGGAGGCCGGTTTGCCGGTGGCCGACATCGTGTTCGGCAACGAGGCTGTTCTGGTGCTTTCCGATGTCGGCAGGGTAACGCAGGCGCGCCTCGGCGACCTGCACGCCGCCGACCCCGTCGCCCACGACGAATTGCTGGTGACGCTCGCCGAAGGGCTGGGCGATGCGCATCGGGCCGGACTTTGCCATGGCAGGCCGCATCCGCGCGACATGTTCCTGCCTGATCCGGCGAAAGGTGACGGGCGCGTCGGTTTCCTGGATTTCGAGGAAGAGCCGGAAGCGGTGATGCCGCTTGCGATGGCGCAGGCGCGCGACCTGTGGCTGCTGTTCCTGCAAATTACCGCGCGTGCGATCTCTCCCGATACGCCGGCCCATGCGTTTGCCGCCTATCATGGCGCAGCTCCGTCGGCCGTCATGCCGCCGCTGGCCCGCCTCGTCGCCTTCTTTCATCTCTGGCTGACGCCATTGCGGCTTTTGCCGGAAACGCTGCTGGGCAAGGACGCGCTTTATGCGGTGAAGGCCACGTCTTTCCTGAAAAATGCGCTTGATGCCGAACCGGCATCCGCGCCATCTCTTCAAGCTACCGGCCACGAGCGGCCCAGAGGACAATCATGACTGATATCGATCAACTGGAACGAACGCTGTCGGACGCGATTGCCGGCGCGGGTGACGAGGCCGCGATCGAAGCGGTCAGGGTTTCGGCACTCGGCAAGAAGGGCTCGATCTCGGAACTGCTGAAGACGCTGGGCGCCATGAGCGCCGAGGAGCGGCAGGTGAAGGGCCCGGCAATCAATGGCCTGAAGAACCGCATCACCGAGGCGCTCTCCGCCCGCCGGACTGCATTGCGCGACGTCGCCATCACCGCGCGGCTGGAGGCCGAGAAGGTAGACGTCACGCTGCCGGTGCGTTCCTCTCCGGCCGAGCGCGGCCGCATCCACCCCATCAGCCAGGTGATCGATGAGATCGCCGCCATCTTCGGCGACCTCGGCTTCGCCATCGCCGAAGGGCCGGATATCGAGACCGACTATTACAATTTCACCGCGCTGAACTTCCCCGAAGGCCATCCGGCGCGCGAAATGCACGACACCTTCTTCTTCCAGCCGGACGAAAAGGGCGAGCGCAAGGTGCTGCGCACCCACACCTCGCCGGTGCAGATCCGCACGATGGAACAGCAGAAGCCGCCGATCCGCATCGTCATTCCCGGCAAGACCTACCGGCAGGATTCCGATGCCACTCATTCGCCCATGTTCCACCAGGTCGAGGGGCTGGTCATCGACAAGACCGCCAATGTCGCCAACATGAAATGGGTGCTGGAGGAATTCTGCAAGGCTTTCTTCGAGGTGCCGTCGGTCAGAATGCGCTTCCGTCCGAGCTTCTTCCCCTTCACCGAGCCGTCGCTGGAGGTTGACATCCAGTGCGATCGCTCGCGGCCGGGCGAGGTGCGCTTCGGCGAGGGCAATGACTGGATGGAAATTCTCGGCTGCGGCATGGTCCATCCCAATGTCATGCGCGCCGGAGGCCTCGATCCGGACGAGTATCAGGGCTTTGCCTGGGGCATGGGCATCGACCGCATCGCCATGCTGAAATACGGCATGCCGGATCTGCGCGCCTTCTTCGACGCCGATGTGCGCTGGCTCCAGCATTACGGTTTCCGCCCGCTCGACCTGCCGACCCTGTTCGGCGGACTGAGCAACTGATCGCGCGGCAAGGAACAGACACATGAAATTCACCCTCTCCTGGCTGAAAGAGCACCTCGAAACCGACGCCACGCTGGACGAGATCGTCGAGCGGCTGACGGCCATCGGCCTCGAAGTCGAATCCGTCGACGACAAGGCGGCCTTGAAGCCCTTCGTCATTGCAAAGGTGCTGACCGCCGAAAAGCACCCCGACGCCGACAAGCTGCGCGTTCTGTCGGTGGACACTGGTGCCGGCGCTCCCATACAGGTCGTCTGCGGCGCGCCCAACGCGCGGGCCGGTCTGGTTGGCGCCTTCGCCGCTCCCGGCACTTATGTGCCCGGCATCGACGTCACGCTTTCGGTCGGCAAGATCCGCGGCGTCGAGAGCCACGGCATGATGTGTTCGGAGCGCGAACTGCAGCTTTCCGACGAGCATGACGGCATCATCGATCTGCCGCCCGATGCGCCGGTCGGCACGTCTTACGCAAGCTGGGCGGAACTGGACGATCCGGTCATCGAGATCAACCTGACGCCCAATCGTCCCGATGCCACCGGCGTCTACGGCATCGCGCGCGATCTCGCGGCATCTGGCCTTGGCACACTGAAGACCGGCCCGGTCTCAGCCGTCGCCGGCAAGGGCGAGACGCCGGTGAAGCTGACCATCGAGGCGCCCGACCTGTGCCCCGGCTTCGCGCTGCGCCTTGTGCGTGGAGTGAAGAACGGCCCGTCGCCGAAATGGATGCAGAAGCGGCTGATCGCCATCGGCCTTCGCCCCATCAACACGCTGGTCGATATCACCAACTACATCACCTTCGACCGTGGCCGTCCGCTGCATGTGTTCGATGCGAAGAAGGTCGCCGGCAATCTCGTGGTGCGCCGTGCAAAGGATGGCGAAAAAGTGCTGGCGCTCGATGGGCGCGAGTATCAGCTGACGCCGGAGATGTGCGTCATCGCCGATGACAATGGCGTGGAATCCATCGCCGGCATCATGGGCGGCGAGCTTTCCGGCTGTGACGAGAACACCACCGAGGTGCTGATCGAATCCGCGCTCTGGGATGCGCTCAACGTCGCCCGCACCGGTCGCGCGCTCGGCATCATCACCGACGCCCGCTATCGTTTCGAGCGCGGTGCCGACCCTGAATACATGGTGCCGGGGCTGGAACTGGCCACCCGCATGGTTCTCGACCTGTGCGGCGGCGAGCCGACCGAGGCGCAGGTTGTCGGCTATGCCGGACATAAGCCGAAGATCGTCTCCTTTCCGCTGGCGGAAGTGAAGCGGCTGACCGGCCTCGACGTGCCCAAGGACGAGAGCCTGTCGATCCTCACCCGCCTCGGCTTCAAACCGCTCGGCAATGGCGATGTGGTCGATGTCGAGGTGCCGTCATGGCGGCCGGATGTCGATGGCAAGGCCGATCTGGTGGAAGAGGTGATGCGCATCCACGGCGTCGACGAGATCGAGTCTCGGCCGTTGTCCAGCCACGATGCGGTCAACGGCAAGATCCTCACCACGCTGCAGATCCGCAGCCGCTTCGCCCGGCGCGCTCTGGCCGTGCGCGGCATGCTGGAGGCGGTCACGTGGTCCTTCATCCCGGCAAAGCACGCTGAATTGTTCGGCGGCGGGCAGGCGGCGCTGAAGCTCGCCAACCCAATTGCTTCCGACATGTCGGACATGCGCCCCTCGCTGCTGCCCGGCCTGATTGCGGCGGCCCAGCGCAACGCGGATCGCGGCATGGGCGACGTCGCCCTGTTCGAGGTCTCCGGCACCTATGAGGGCGACACGCCGGAAAAGCAGCGCCGCGTTGCGGCAGGCATCCGCCGGGGCACCGCGAAGCTGGAAGGCTCAGGCCGCTACTGGAGCGGCAATGCCGCACCGGTCGGCGTCTATGACGCCAAGGCCGATGCCATCGCCGCGCTGGAAGCCTGCGGCGCGCCGGTGGACCGCTTGCAGATCGAGGCCGCCGCGCCTGGCTGGTATCATCCGGGCCGCTCGGGCGTGATAAAACTCGGTCCCAAGGTGGTGCTCGGCCATTTCGGCGAGTTCCATCCGAAGGTGCTGGAAGCACTCGACGCCAGCGGCCCGCTGGCCGGCTTCGAGGTGTTCGTGGACGCTGTTCCTGAAGCCAAGGCCAAGCCGACCCGCACCAAGCCGAAGCTGGAGCTTTCCGCCTTCCAGGCGGTGAAGCGCGACTTCGCCTTCGTAGTTGAAAAGGCTGTGGAGGCAGGGTCGTTGGTCAAGGCAGCCCTTGTCGCCGACAGGAAGCTGGTCACCGACGTCAATGTGTTCGACATTTTCGAGGGTGCTTCGCTGGGCGAGGGCAAAAAATCCATCGCCATCGAAGTCACCATCCAGCCCGTCGAAAAGACGCTGACCGAAGAGGATTTCGAGGCGCTGGCTGGCCGCATCGTCGAGAATGTCAAGAAGCAGACCGGCGGCGCGCTGCGCGGCTGAACGGCCTGAAGACATGATGAAGCGGGCAGGCGGATCGCTCCGCCTGCCCGCAGTCGTATCAGCCGTTGGTGAGCGACAGCGCTTCTTCCGTGTAGCGCTTGCCGGCCACCTTGTCCGGTGACAGGGCAGCCCCGATTTCGGCCACCTCGGCCTCGCTCAGCGCGATCTGCGCTGCCGCCACGTTCTGTTCGAGATGGGCGATGCGGCGCGCGCCGGGGATCGGTACGATGAAATCGCCCTGATGCAGCACCCAGGCCAGCGCCAGTTGCGCTGCCGTCACGCCCTTGCCCTCTGCCATCTGTTCCAGCAGCGCCACCAGCCGTTCATTGGCTTCCATGGCCTCTGCCTGAAAACGCGGCAGGGTGCGGCGCCAGTCGTCTTCGCCCAGTGCATCGGTCTTGCGGATCGTGCCCGTCAGCAGGCCGCGTCCCAGGGGACTGTAAGGCACGAAGCCGACACCAAGTTCCCGGCAGACGGCGAAGATCTCCTCTTCCGGCTCGCGGCTCCACAGCGAATACTCGCTCTGCACGGCGGCGATCGGGTGAACCGCATGGGCACGCCGCAGGGTCTGCGGGCTCACTTCCGAAAGGCCGAGCGCGCGCACCTTGCCCTCGCGCACCAGATCGGCCATCGCGCCGACCGTATCCTCGATCGGCACCGAGGGATCGACGCGGTGCTGGTAATAGAGGTCGATGACATCGGTGCCGAGGCGCTTCAGCGAAGCTTCCGCCACCGCCTTGACATGCTCGGGGCGGCTGTCCACGCCCGCCATGCGCCCGGCCCCGGTGCCTTCGTCGCTGATCCTGAACCCGAACTTGGTGGCGATGGTGACCTTGTCGCGCACGCCCTTCAGCGCTTTGCCGACGAGGCGCTCGTTCTCGAACGGGCCGTAGACTTCCGCCGTGTCGAAGAAATCGACACCGATCTCCACGGCCCGGTGCAGGGTGGCGATGGAGTCTTTTTCCTCCTGTCCGCCATAGGCGAAACTCATGCCCATGCAGCCGAGGCCGATGGGATTGACGGTGAGTTCTGTTCCAAGTTTGCGTGGTTGCATCTGCAAGCCTCCTGTGTGGGATGAGGCAGAGATAGGAGCCGGATCATCGTTCGATAATCCGTTTGTTTGTGCATTGGCTATTCTATATTTTAGATCAATGTCGCGTAACCAGCTTTCCCATCTCGCCGTTCTTTCGGTCGTTGCGCAGCACGGCAGCTTCCGCGCCGCCGCGCGGGAACTGGGCATTGCCCCATCGGCAGTCAGCCATGCCGTGTCGGTGCTGGAGGCGCGGCTTGGGGTGCGGCTGCTGGCCCGCACCACGCGCAGCGTCGCCCCGACTGAAGAAGGCGTTGCCTTGCTGGAGCGGCTGCGGCCGGCCCTGTCCGAAATCAATCTTGCGCTGGAACAGGCGGTCGAGGCGCGCGACAGGCCTGCCGGAAAGCTGCGCCTCAACGTGCCGCGCACTGCCGCCGAGCTGGCGCTCGCCCCGCGCCTTGCCGCCTTCGCCGCCGCCTATCCGGAGATCACGCTGGAGATCGTCAGCGAGGACCGCTTCACCGATGTGGTGGAAGGCGGCTTCGATGCCGGCGTGCGGCTCGGCGAAAGCCTGCAACGCGACATGATCGCCGTGCGCATCGGCCCCCAGCTGCGTGGGGCGGTGGTGGCCGCTCCCTCCTGCCTCGAGGGCAGGGAACGGCCCCGGCATCCGCGCGGCCTTGCTGGCCATCGCTGCATCCGCTTCCGCTTTTCCAGCGGCGTCATCTATCGCTGGGAGTTCGAAAAGGAAGGCGAGGAGATCGTCATGGACGTGGATGGCCCGCTGATCCTCGGCGAGGACCGGGTGATCGTCCAGGCCGCGCTCGATGGCGCGGGCATCGCCTTCGTCTTCGAGGATTATGTGCGCCAGCCTCTGGCCGACGGGCGGCTGGTGCGCCTGCTGGAGGACTGGTGCCCGCCCTTTGACGGCTTCTTCGTCTATTATCCCAGCCGCAAGCAGATGCGCCCGGCGCTCAGGGCCTTCGTGGATTTCTTTCGCTGGCGCGGCTAAAAGGTAATCTTCCGGCCGCTTGGCTTTTCCGCTCCTTTGGGGCAAATCCGGGCCGATAATTCTGGAGGCAGGACCATGTTCCGCTGGGGCGTCCTTTCAACGGCGAAGATCGCGCGCGAGCAATTGCTGCCGGCCATCGCCGGTTCCGACAATGGCGTGGTGGCGGCCATCGCCAGCCGCGATGCGGCCCGTGCCCGGCAACTGGCCGACCAGTGGAACGCACCCCATGCCTTCGGCTCCTATGAGGAACTGCTGGCCTTCCCGGATGTGGACGGCGTCTACATTCCCCTGCCGACCTCGCAGCATGTCGAGTGGACGGCAAAGGCCATCGGGGCCGGCAAGCATGTGCTGGTGGAAAAGCCGCTGGCGCTGAAGGCGGAAGATATCACCCCGCTGATTGGGCTGCGCGACCGTCACAATGTGCTGGTCAGCGAAGCTTTCATGGTCGTTCACCATCCGCAATGGATCAAGGTGCGGGAACTGATCGCGGAAGGGGCCATCGGCCGGCTGCGCCATGTGCAGGGTGCTTTTTCCTATTTCAACGTTGATCCGCACAACATGCGCAACCAGCCCGATCTCGGCGGCGGCGCGCTGCCCGACATCGGCGTCTACCCTACGGTGACGACGCGCTTTGCGACCGGCAGCGAGCCGCAGCGCGTGCAGGCCAGCATCGAGCGTGACCGGACATTCGGCACCGATATCTATTCCTCGGTGCGCGCCGATTTCGGCAGCTTCGAGCTGTCCTTTTATCTGTCGACGCAGATGGCCGCGCGCCAGATCATGGTTTTCCATGGCGACAGGGGTTTCATCGAGATCGCTTCGCCCTTCAATGCCGGGCTCTATGACGATCATGTGGTGACGCTGCACAACCAGAACCACGATGCGGCGCAGCTGTTCCGCTTCCCCGGCGCGCAGCAATATCGCCTTCAGGTCGAGGCGTTCGTGCGGGCTGCTCGCGGAGGGACAGACCGCATCTTCACGCTGGAGGAATCGGTTCTGAACCAGAAGGTCATCGACGCCATCTTCCGTGCCGGCGAACATGACGGCTGGGAGCCGGTCTGATCCCCCGATGAGCAAGGTTTCGCTGCCGGAGCTTCCGGTTACCGTCGTTCTGGCCGATCTGCGCACGGCGCTGGAGCGGGGCAACAAGGCGGTGCTGGTTGCACCGCCAGGCGCGGGCAAGACGACGCTGGTGCCGCTGAGCCTGCTAGATGCCGGCTGGCGTGAGGGTGGCACCATCGTGCTCCTGGAACCACGGCGGCTGGCCGCCCGCGCTGCTGCGCGGCGCATGGCCGCACTTCTGGGCGAGGAGCCGGGCGCGACGGTCGGCTATGCCATGCGCATGGAAAAGCGCGTGTCGGAGCGAACCCGCATCCTTGTTGTCACCGAGGGCGTGCTGGCGCGCATGATCCTCGACGATCCCGAACTGCCCGGCATAAAGGCCGTCATCTTCGACGAGTTCCACGAACGCTCGCTGGACGGCGACTTCGGCCTCGCGCTGGCGCTCGACGTACAGGGCGCGCTGCGTCCCGATCTGCGCCTGCTGGTGATGTCGGCGACGCTGGATGGCGTACGCGTGGCCAAGCTGCTGGACGGTGCCCCGGTGATCGAGAGCGAGGGCCGCGCCTTTCCCGTTGACATCCGCTATCGGGAACGCCCCGCCGGCACGCCGGTCGAGGATGCCATGGCCGCCGCCATCCGCGCGGCCCTGTCGGAAGAGGCGGGCAGCGTGCTTGCCTTCCTGCCTGGCCAGCGCGAGATCGAGCGCACCGCCGAACGGCTGGAGGGGCGCGTCGCGGCCGACACCGACATTGTGCGGCTTTACGGCATGATGGACGCGAAGGTGCAGGATGCCGCCATCCGCCCGCCTCCCGCCGGCCGCCGCAAGGTGGTGCTGGCCACTGCCATCGCCGAAACCTCGATCACCATAGACGGGGTGCGCGTCGTCATCGACAGCGGACTGGCGCGCCTGCCCGCCTATGAGCCGGCCAGCGGCCTCACCCGGCTGGAGACGGTGCGCGTATCGCGCGCCTCGGCCGATCAACGCGCCGGGCGTGCCGGGCGCACGGAGCCCGGCCGGGCGATCCGGCTGTGGCGGGCCGAGCAGACGGCGGCGCTGCCCGCCTTCACGCCGCCCGAAATCCTCGCCGCCGACCTCTCCGGCTTGTTGCTGGACTGCGCGGCCTTCGGCGTTGTCGATCCCGCAAGCCTTGCCTTCCTCGATCCTCCGCCCGGCCCGGCGCTCAATGAGGCGCGCAATCTTTTGCGCACGCTGGACGCCATCGATGCGGATGGCCGCCTGACCGGAACCGGGCAGGCGATGCGGCGCCTCGCTCTGCCGGTGCGGCTTGCCCATATGGTGGCCGAGGCTGCCCGAAGTGGACATGAGCGGGGCGCGGCCCTTCTCGCCGTGCTCCTGACCGAACGCGGATTGGGCGGCGACAGCGTGGATCTGGAACGGCGGCTGATGCGCTTTGCCGGCGAGAAATCCCCCCGCGCCAATGCGGCGCGGCAATTGGCGCAGCGGCTGACGCGCAGCGCCGGCAGAGGCGTGAACAGCGACGCCCCATCCTCGCCCGGCACACTGCTGCTGCACGCATGGCCGGATCGCGTCGCCAAGGCGCGCGGCGAGCGCGGGCGCTTCGTGCTCGCCAACGGTTCGGGCGCGATGCTCGATGCGGCCGATCCGCTGGCTGCGGAACCCTTTCTCGTCGTCGCGGATCTGCAGGGCAAGGCGCAGAATGCGCGCATCACGGCCGCGGCCGCCGTAGGCGAGGACGACATCCGCGCGCTTCTCGGCCATGCCATCGAAAGCCGCCGCGACACGCTGTTCGATCTGGAGCGCCGCAGCGTGCGGGTGCGTGAGCAGAGCCGTCTGGGCTCCATCGTGCTTGCCGAGCGCATGCTGCCCGCCCCGACCGGCGACGCGGCGAATGAAGCCGTTCTCGATGCTGTGCGTGCGCACGGTGTCTCCATCCTGCCATGGGGCAAGGAGGCAATGGCGCTGCGCCAGCGCCTGTCATGGCTCCACAAGGGTCTTGGCGATCCTTGGCCGGATATGAGCGACGAGGCGCTGACCGCCCGGCTTGAGGATTGGCTGCTGCCCTTTCTCACCGGCTCGGCCTCGCTCGCCTCCATCAGCGGCGGCGCGCTCATCGCCGGCCTCACCGCGCTGGTGCCGCACGATCTTCAGCGGCGCATCGATGTGCTGGCGCCCACCCATTTCGATGCGCCATCGGGCAGCCACGTGCCGGTCCGCTATGATGGCGAGCAGCCGGTGCTGGCCATCCGCGTACAGGAACTGTTCGGTCTCGCCACCCACCCGGCCATTGCCGGCGGCACTGTGCCGCTTACGCTGGAACTGCTCTCCCCGGCGCACCGGCCGATCCAGACCACGCGTGATCTGCCGGGCTTCTGGCGCGGCTCATGGGCCGATGTGCGCTCCGACATGCGCGGGCGTTATCCCAAGCATGTCTGGCCGGAGAACCCGCTTCAGGCACAGGCCACCAGCAGGGCGAAGCCTCGCGGAACCTGAAAGGTTTTGGCCGGCCGCCCGGGTCGGAGCGCTTCCCAAGGGGAATCGAGAAAATTCTGACGCAGGGGCAGCAGGAACGTCTGTTCCGCTTTTGCAATTGTCTGCAACCTGAGTGCATCCGGAACTGGTATTTGTTCCTGTATTGTTCTTGCGCGCTTTGAGAAATCGTGCTTTCCTGTGTGCCTGACCAAGGGGAAGGTCCGGCCTGACGGGCGAGGTCGGGTTTTGGCGTCGCGGGGCGCGATCCGGGGACGCACAGGGGAGGTATAGCATGGTTTCACGCGTGCGAACGGTGGCCTTTCAGGGCATCGAGGCGGTGCCCGTCGACGTGCAGATCATGGTGGCGCCGGGAAAGGTGGGCATGTCCATCGTCGGCCTGCCCGACAAGGCGGTCGCGGAAAGCCGCGAGCGTGTGCAGGCCGCCCTTCATGCCTCCGGCCTGTCGATGCCCGCCAAACGCGTGACGGTCAATCTGGCGCCTGCCGATCTGCCCAAGGAAGGCAGCCACTAAGATGAATTATCTGAATAAAATCAACTGGATAGCTCGACGAAAAGATAATAACTCACCGCCTGCTCACCATGAACTTGAGAAAGTGAAATCAGGTTCTGCGGGGGGGGGGGGTATCGGTCCATCTGTGCGCACGCCCTTGCCAGTCAGTACCTTTGCCCGGTGTTTGGATGGTTGGCTATTATTTCGCTGTCAAAAAAGCAGAAGCCTCACCGGGGAGCAGGGCACCCACGGCAAGGCCTCCTCTCGACTGGAGATCGAGGCATCCTAATAAGCATATCTGTCATTGCTGGTCTAGCCTGAGTGGCATGGCAAATCCTTACTGGATTATTAATGGCGCCGCCACAATCGTGTCAAAATTGCAACACGCCCGTCTGAATGACAGTGCGCGAAGCCATCTTGGGGCGAATTCGACTTGAATGAATCGTCTCAGTGGGAAATCAATCGCTTCGGAAAGAGGGGCGACTCGCACGATCTTTTCACCCATCTGCCTTCGGGCAACTAGGAAACAATTCAGTTTTGGACTGGAGAGACATATGAACATCAAGAGCCTGCTTCTCGGCTCCGCTGCGGCACTCGTCGCAGTCTCCGGCGCCCGTGCTGCCGACGCTATCGTCGTGGCCGAGCCGGAACCCGCTGAATACGTCCGCATCTGCGACGTGTACGGCGCTGGCTACTTCTACATCCCCGGCACCGAGACCTGCCTGAAGATCGGCGGCTACCTGCGCTACGACATCGGCGTGGGCGACGTTTTGGGCATCGAAAGCTGGGACAAGAAGGACGCCCTTGCCGGCATCGCCGATAGGAACGACACCTACTTCAAGCGCATGCGCGCTCAGCTCACCTTCGACGCCCGTTCGGAGACCGAATACGGTACCCTGCGCGGTTACATCGCCACTTACTACCAGCGCGATTCCTTTGAGAACACCGTTGGTTACTCCGACACTGGGTCGGCTTGGGCTCTTGAGCATGCGATCATCCAGCTCGGTGGCCTGACCATCGCCTACACCGACTCGCTGATGGAGACGCTGACCGATTCGGCCGGCTCGGTCATCAACGACGGCATTGGCGTCAACTACACGCCGGGCAAGACCCATCTGATCGCCTACACCTTCGACGGTGGCAACGGCTTCTCCGCCACGATCGGCGTGGAAGAAGGATCGGGTGAAGCGTTCACGATCGACTCCTACGTTCCGCATGTCGTGGCTGGCGCCTCGTTCACGCAGGGCTGGGGCAAGGTCTCGGGCGTCATCGGCTACGACTCCAACTACGGTGAAGTTGCTGGCAAGCTGCGCGTTGATTTCAACGTCAATGAAGCTCTGAGCCTCTGGGTCATGGCTGGTCTTCAGGACTACGACTATGATCGCGCTTGGGTTATCGGCCGCAGCAATTACTACGGCACCTGGGAAGGTGACTGGGCTGTCTGGGGTGGCGGCAAGTACCAGTTCAGCGAAAAGGCTGCTCTCGACGTTCAGCTCGCCTATGACGACTACGAGAACTTCGGTGCTGCCGTTGGTGTCAACTACGCGTTGGTTCCCGGCTTCAACATCCGTCCGGAAGTTGTCTATGAGTCTGGCTATGCACGTGACATCAATGGCGACAAGATCGGCGGCAAGCAGGACGGTTGGGGTGGTTACCTCCGCTTCCAGCGCTCGTTCTAAGATCGGTTCTACCGTCTGAACAAAAGAGCCCGGCAGGCAACTGCCGGGCTTTTTCTTTGTTATGTTTGGGAACGGCGCGCCAAATTTGTCACAAGATCGCGTTCACCTTCAATCAGTAGATCGATAGGCAGCCGGCCGTCCAAATCCTCATGTGGAGTAACCAGCCATTGCCAGGCATTTCTTTGATTGCCGAAAGCGATGATTACCTCTGCAAGGCCGTCCACCGGTCTACCATCGAGAAATTGCTTTAGCGGAAACACAGCCTTTTTGCTGGTCTTGGCATTTAGTGCGACGCACTCACCCCGCTTGTGCCACCGATGCAGAGTGGATCGGCTTATGCCAAAATGTCGCTCAATAAGTGTTGAGCCCGCTACTGGTCCGGCCCAGTCGTCAGGTAGCGGGACACCATCGGATTTAGTCGGAGCTGCCGCATGGAAGCGCTTAATCCCATAAGCGCGATTGCTCTTCGCTGCGTCAACAACAGCAACCACGAAATCAGTGGCCATTTCCGTTAGATAGTCTTCCAGCGAGTTCATAGAGCGCAGAACTGACTGTGGCTGGACGGCGATTTGGGCGGCAATTACCGCAGCCAAGTGCGAAGCTGTTTTGATCCCCGGCGCTTGTAGTGTTGGATCATGAGCTTTTAGCAGCTCTGTGATTAAGCTTGCCACCTTGGATTCAAGTTCTTCCCTCTTCTCAAGGCGGGATCTGCGGATATCACGAGACAGCTTTCTTCTGGTGGCCAAGGTTGCGATCCCCTGCATTGTTGCTGTGGCGCAGAGCTTCAGCTGCACCCTACCCGTGCTCGACGGGTGATCTCACCTATCACGGCTCGATGGAGCAGGGTCTTCGGACCATAATTGCCTACACGATCCAGAAATTCCAATGCAGCATTTGGATCACGATTGCGCATTAATATGTCGGCTATTTCTGCCGCGGCGCCGACGTCGAACTTTCCGTCTTTCTCCAGCCGTTGGCCAATCGCTATAAGCTCGACAGCGGAAGCCACTGAGCGGTCAGAACCCATGAGGTCTTTCAGGCGTTCAAACACTTGATCAAGGCCACTATGAAACTGCTCGTTTTTTGGACCTATATTTTTCACGTGCACGAGCCTCCCACGCCTCCCTCATCCCTGCGGTGAACCCCAAAAAAAAATCGGTCCACCATGATTACATCATCTCACATGATGACGGCAAAAAGTTCAAAACGCTCAAGCGGCACCTTTCAACGCACCATGGCATGACGCCGGAAGAGAATCGCGCACAGTGGAGTTTGCCGGCCGATTATCCGATGGTTGCTCCCGGCTATTCCGCAACCCGCTCCCGCCTTGCGAAGGAATTGGGTCTGGGGAGAGCTAAGGAACAAACGGCGAAGCCAAGAGCTCGTCAGCGAAAGGTTTGAGTATCAAGCTCGGCTATTTGCAGAGCGCGACCCATCCGGCTCCCGCAGATGAGCGCGCTGACCAAGTAGAGAGCCACCACAGGCGCTCATAACGGGGAGGCAACCGCCATTCCCTTCACGTCATCGAACGATATCTCGCAGATTTGTTTGCCGTCATTATCGCGCACCTTGACCGCCCATCCTGACGGCTGCTGCCCAGCCTCGACAGCCTCGTCGTAGAGGTCCTTCGCTGAGCGCAGGGCTTCAGCGCGGGCTGCTTCTGGGGTTGGAAATTCACTCTGCACAAGGGCAAGCTCTCCGCCCTTACCATCTGGGTAAGCGAAAGAGAAAATCGGACGCGAGACGTATGGAGATGCCGCTCGGTTCATAAGGGAAGCAGCTCGGCTAATGACTTCATGATTTTCCAACGTGACATCAGAGGCGATCACCGAGACTTCAATGATCGTTCCGTTTTCGTCTTTGAACCGTGTGATGTGCCTGGCATCACTATCGGGAGTGACGACGACGTAACACTCGGATTGGAAAATCGGCATGTGTAACCCTCCGGGACCAGCTCCCTATAAGCATATGGGCCATGCCAGTGCAAAAAAAGCCCGCTGCCGAGGGGATCGTTCGACAGCGGGCAGGATGGCAATATCTCTCGTAATGAACCCTGTTAACGATCACGGTTCAAGAAGGTTCCCCACTCTTTTCTAAAGCGCTGAACGCGATAAAATCGGCCAGCAATAGGAGGGGAACATGCAGCTTCATCAACGAGGCGTCGAACTTCTTCTGAAGGTCATGGATGCGGCAGATCATGTAGAAAAGCTTGACACCAACGAGACACAGGCGCTGCTGAAACAGGTCGCAGATATTTTAGGTGCCATTCTGGAACGAGACGCTCGCCACATCGTGCAAGAGAACGATCCGAACCACCTATAGATGACCTTGCAGGGACCGAATCTGCTGAAACTGTCCGCATTTCTTGGGAACCCTGCGCCAAAGCGCTCGTTGGTTTTACGCTGAAGCCGCGTCAACCGGGCTCGGCGGTATGGCAAACAGCAGAATTTTCCCGGTTTCCTCTGCTGGCCAACGAATTGGCAGACGAGTGTCTATCCCGCCCGGCTTCAGCCTTTGAGCCTGTCATGGCTTGCGCGGAACATCTTCGTGGGAGCAAAGCAACATGAAAACCGCAATCCACGTCATGATAGTCGCCTTCACGGTCGCCGTCATTGGCGCGCTTGTGGTTGTTGCCATTCCCCTAGCAGAAGTCGATCCCAGTCCTACGGCTTCCGTGACGGTAGAGTGAGTTGGCGCAGAAAAGCCCGTCAGGCCCGATGCGTACCCATCGAACCACGCGGCAGCGAGAAGGCCGGCGACAAACACAAGGCCGAGCAGCAGGCGGCCGAGGGGTGAAAGGATGAAGGACATCATCCCGACACCTCGGATTTGATCTGACGAACTGCAGCGACGATCTGGCTGCGAAGGAGAAGAAGCACCAGAATGATGACCAGAAGGACCACGCCGCCGGCGACAATCGCCTGCCAGTCCATGCCGAAGATGCCGCCAAGGCCGAGGGCCGCTATACCGCCACCGCCGGTGAGCTTGGTCCAGAGGTCGGATTTCTCTTTCACCTTGGTTTCGACGCGCTCAGGGACTACTTCCTTTTCGACCTCCTTCACCACCGGTGGCGGCGTGTCGGGCTGAACGGCCATCTTCAGGGCCTCGGAACGCACCCCAGAGACGCGCGAGGTCCAACCCTTTCCGAAGGTAGGCCAAGTCTTGAGGCGCTTCAGGAAGGCCATGCGCTTGTCGCACAGGCTGTTGATGATTGTAGCACGCATCATGCTGCGGGTTTTTGCCAGCGTATCAGGGCCGATCCGGCCATCCTGCTTGGCTCCGACGACCGCCTGAAGGTACTTGATTGCGCGGTCAGGCCCCGAATTCACCGCGAAGTCAAAGACGGCGTAATCAATCCCCCCCGGCAGGTCAGAACCGCGCACAGCGTCCCAATAGTGGCGCTTGTAGATCGTGGCGACCTGCTCGTCGGTGATCCTGCGCAGATCGTCTTTGGTGGCGCTGGGCTTCACATAGCGGCGGAAGTTCGCCAGCGTGACGCCTTTCATGGTCGCTCCACCGGGATCGTCCTTATGGTCGCTCCATCCGCCTTCGTGACTCAGGACGAGCGAAAGCGCCCGCTCAAAGTTGCGGTCCATGTCAGTTCCTTTCGTTGTGGAGGTGGGCCTCTCTGGCATCAGCCAAAAGAGGTATTGGACGGCCCCGCGGTGCCGGCGCTATTGTGCGGGCTTCAATCTTTACGGGGGCAAGTCATGGAAATGTACGTAGAGCCTGCCAAAAGGCCCGGAAGAAGAAAGCTGATCCGAAATTCGCCGCTGATGCCAACAGCCATCACGCATGACATTGATGGAATATGGCTGACGATCGATGCTGAAGGCATCTACGACGCCTCCACCTATCGCTATACACTGAAGCTCTCATCCGAGACTGTCGCCATGATCATGCAGACATGGGTCAGCAAACCATTGCCGGACAGAACAGCATTGCGTTCCTGATAACTTTTCATATGGTCGCCTGCGGCTTTTCTCCATTAGCCGCAGGGCTGGCGCGCTATACGGCAGGGAACTAGACGGTGCGCCAGATCGTGCGAATCGCACCGTCAATACAGGGCCTCTGGCACTGCAATTATGCTTCTGGTGGGAATGATGACTTGGTCCGGATTCTTCCCAAGCCGCCAGACAAAATCCCCTAAAATATTTACAGCCTTGCGTTAGCCGCAATTGCTCTATAGTAAGCATCCATCGAACTTGCTGTAGAACTTTGTTTTCGCGCTTCGGCGCTCTCACGATATTCCCCTTCAAATTCGTATTTTACGGCGTTTGTCATTCCGACAGACGGCGATCTTCTATGTCGATTTGAAAGGAAATCGCTATGAACAATGGAACAGTTAAGTGGTTCAATTCCACCAAGGGCTTCGGCTTCATCCAGCCTGACAACGGCGATGCTGACGCATTCGTCCACATCTCTGCAGTTGAACGCGCTGGAATGCGCGAGTTGGTTGAGGGCCAGAAGGTTTCCTTCGAGCTTGAGCGCGACAGAAAGTCGGGCAAAATGTCGGCCACCAATCTTCAGGCCGCTTAACGAATTGCGCTTCAGGTCTTTGACCACGGATGTACTGGCACTGGCCTTTGAGGCGCTTAGGAGAAGGTCGGGATTTCCCGGCCTTTTTCGTTTTTAGGGAGACTGACAATGAACCAATCTTTGATCAACGCCGTGTTTCAGCCCAAGCCCAACAAGCAGGAGGCCAAGGCTGACGAAATCACTAAAAACGTCCGCGCAATAATGAATGCGGAAATCGCAAAACGAGACAGCAAGACGGAGCGCCTGAGAGCATCCCGTTTGGCACGCGACGCTCAGATGCCTGTAGCTCCGATGAAAAAGATGCGGGCAACGGTACGCAGAGTAAAATAGACAGAGGTTGGCCTGTGCAATCTATTGTTTACTGCCACAGGCCATCCACAGTCACATCTTCCGGCAGCGGCTCCATGGCTTTGACTATCCAGCTGGCCGCATACAGCGCCGAGACATAATCGGCGGACTGCTGCCATAGCGACAGCACCTGCGGCGGTGTCAGCTCGTGATCGACATTGTTGCCATCGCGATAGACGGTGATTGTCGACGTGTCGCCGCCGGCAATGCGCATCTGGGCAGCCAGCGCCAGATTGGTCAGGTTGCGGGCATCCTCATCCCGGCCGGTGACATAGACGCCGTCGATGACCTTGCCAGTCTCGATCCGGCGCTGACGTTCGGCGTTGATGGCGGCATGCGTCGCAGAGCGCGCAGCCTCAGCCTTGGTCTCGGCCGTGATGAGCTGCGACAGATCAATCGTTGCCATGGTCGGCCTCCTGCGGTGCGGGATCGTGTGGCAAGGCCACGGGGCCATTGCCGGTGAGGGTGATTGGAGTCGGAAAGGCCACTGCCGGCGACGGGAAATCGCCATGTGGCAGGAGCAGCGTGACATGCAGCACGCCTTCGATCCGCTCGACCGGGCCGACGATCCAGTCATTGTCGATCGCGCCGGCCGGCAAGGTGGCGCCATCCGGGATGCCTGACAGATCGACGGTATCGCCGTTGATGGTCAGGATATCGCCATGGCGAGAGACTGTGAGCGCGTCGTCGCGTCGCTGAGGGGATAATGAAATACGCATCAGAACCACCTGCCAATAGCCATTATCGTGTTGGAGAAAGCTTTCGACGCCACTGTGATCGGGCTGGTTATGCGATAGCGCGGGCAGAGTGTGGCTGATGCAGCAACGCCCGATCTCACCCCGAAATTGCCAACACCATCGGCCGCCTCAGCCCATACCGATACCGCTGGTTTGGCGACAAAGGCCGCTGACCAACTGCCGCTGTTGATTTCGATGCTGGCAAATTCGCCGCCCACAGCGGAGTTAACTCCGACGGAAAACTCTTGTAGTTTTATGCAGATCTGTGTCCCGTCAAAGTCTCTTTTGTAGAGTCCATTGGAATTGGACTGCCAGCCGGACGAGAGAGCACCACCCGGAACACCACTCACCTGCGATACGGCACCGATCACGCTGCCCTGATGGTAGACCTCAGACCACGGCCCCCACGTCGTCGCATTAATAGCCTTGCGCACCCACTCGCGGTTGCCACTCCAACCGGTGAATTTCTGCCAACTGTAAGTGTACCCATTCCCGCTGCTGATGAAGCCCCATATCGCCCCATATGTCTGAGGCCATCCCGGCGGGGTCTGAGCGGGCGCTCCGGCTTTGTCACGGGATATCTGATAATATCCTTGTCCACCAACCTGCGCGAACACCGCTGCTGGTGTAAGGTCCTCAGTCGGCCACGGAGATGGCGGCACGAACACACCTCGCAATGCCTCGCTGCGCCCGGCACCTGATATGCCAAGTGTATTCTGAGCGGCCGCGGTATCCGCATCATCGAGCAGGGTGCGGGCATATGGGGTCAGCGGAGTTAGGTCCGCAGTCCCCACGCCCGTAAAATAAGGCAACCGATCAGCGGCGCCATCCAACCCCGCCAGAGCTTCGAGGTTGCCGGACCCTCCAAGCAGGTCAATAAGCTGACGTGCCTGTGCGCTGGCCCGGCTGCCGTCCGACATGTAGCGCAGGCGGTACGCTGCACCCGACAACGCCCCACCACGCCACGGCTGAGCCAGCGTCAACGAGGTGTTGCTCGCAACGGATGCGACAACGTTCACCCAGCCGTTGGCGATAAACCAGTCACCATCTTTAAACCCGGCGGTTTTCCAGGCGGTCCCGACACCAGTCAAAACGGTGCCATTAGCGGACACCGAGACGGCGCCCGCCGTGTAATCAGCAAGCAATGCCATTAGATTTTCCTTGGGTGACTTGTAACCTTAGTGGGGAGAGGATCAGCGCTTCCATGCTTGGGCGGTGATCGACGCTTCGCTTATCTGGTTGTACCAAGCGCCAGTTGTAATACCTCCACCTACAGAGATGCGGTATGTCAATGCGCCCAATGGCGCGTCTACATCAGCAATGCACGTACCATAGTCCCGAAACTTTGCATCTGTGTAAACTGATCCTGACTCCCCCTGTACTTTGGAGGCAATCAATTCCTCATAGTACACTATTTTACCGTCGTTGCGACTAACCTTGACAAATGGCGTTATCGGACCAGCACCGGGGGCTGAAACAGATCGGGCATTCACATCCGCAATAAATCGGAGATACAGATGCACGGGCTTGTCGGCAAAAGTCCGGACGACCGGAACCGTGAGAATGGTTGCCTCCGTACTGGGGATTTGGCCAGTGTACGGACCAGCCGTGGTCTGATCAGACAGAGCGTCGATTGCAATCAAGTCTGTTATAAGCGTGCCATCCTGGAGCACTGCCGCGGCATCCAGTGAGTTGGCCTTGATGTGATCGGCCGTCAGGTTTCGGATTCTTGCATTGTTGAAATACGCAGACCCGCCATCGAACATTGCCGACACGTTGCCGGCGCTATCCATGACAACGGTCTGATCCGCCCGCATCCAGAACCGTGTTTTCTGCCCCGGGTCGGCAGGAGTATCCGCACCGAAGGCTGCGCCACGATAGCCTCCGGTCCCGTCATATCGCGTCTCGAAGGCGATCCGAGAATAACCGCTCGGGCCAGACATCACACCCATGCGCATGTTTGCTTTGGCGATGTCGCCGGGCACACTCGACGCCGAAAGCGAAGTAATCGCGTCCGCCAGCACGCCATCCGGCCCCGCATAAGTCGAGAGCGCGTCCACTGCGCTCGCTACAGATGGCAGGCCCGTATCTGGGTCAAACACCTTGGCGTCGAGTGTTGTTATGTCCGCTGCAAGCGCGCTGTCGGCATTGGTGCGTGCGGTTGCCTCAGACTGGATAGCAGCCGAGTTGTTACCAACCGTGGCTCCAAGGCTGGATATATCTGATGCCAAAGCGGCATCTGCACCCGCTCTGGCCACCGCCTCCGCCGTAATCGCAGCGGAGTTGTTTCCTACGTCTGCTTTCAGCGTTTCAATGCGCTGGGACAGCGCCGCATCTGCCGCAGCGAGGACATTTACCTCATAGGTCCACTCCGCCCTTGCCGTGTCGAATGTCGCGGTCAGTTGTTGGCGGATTTTCTGGCGGTCATAGGCATTGCCGAAATCCTGATCGGCCATCCAGAGGTCGTATTCCTCAAGGCGGCGTTCGATCTCGCGAATGCCGGAGCCAGCCCAATCCAAATAGCCCTTAACGTCCTGCTCAAGGCGGTCGAGATCGACGGGCTCTATGCCGACATCGTCATATGGCACCTCGACCGGCACGACGAGCGGAGCAGACGGCAGCGTATAGCCGCCGTCTGACATCAACCCCCTGACGGTAAAGCTCCACAGCCCCGACTGGATGTTGTCGAATTCGGCAACTTGCTGATCGCCTGCCACAACTTTGCGGACGATGCCCGGATCGCTCGTTCCGCTGACTTCAAAGGAGGTATAGTCAGGCCCCAGAACCGGCTGCCAATACAGGCGCACGACATATGTGCGGCCAACCTCTCCGGCCTGCACAAAGCTTTCTGCCCGCAACCCGAAGGGTGTGAGACTGGACACCGGTGCCGGCGGCGTCACGGATCCGGACGGAATGTCGGTAGCACTGTCGCCTGTCTGGACGTTCGGCCCATCATCGACGAGATCCACCTCGGCCGACAGATCGCTGCCGGGGCGAATGCGCAGGATGCGATAGATGCCGGTTTCCTGATCGCGAATGCCGAAGGTGTACAGATCTCCGGCTTCAGGCGGCGTGCCGGTTATGGTGATGACAGTCCGGGTGCCCGGATTGGTCGTCACCTGCCTTACGATCGATGTGCCGTCCCTGCGGCGAATGCGAATGCCGTAGAGCTTGCCGGACTCCATGATGGCCGGCTCATCAAGCGTTAGCTGCTGGCCGGCCACAGCCTGAATGCGACCTGATGCAATTCCCTGTCGCACCACATCGTAGGCCATTGCCACGCGATCGCCGCGCTGCGCAACCAGATGCTCGAAATCGACACTGAAGGTGTAAACAGCCGGGCGCTCTTTTGCGTCGGCATGACGGTAGAGCCCGTGTTTGTAGACGAGTTCACCCGACGTGACGCCCGGAAACTCAGCCTGCTCATAGAGCTTGGCGTTATCCTTGTTGTAGCCATCGGCAAAGCACAGGAGTTCGTCCTCGATATAATCCTTCTCGGCATTGACGAACTTGCACCGCAGGCCCTGAGGCAAGGTCCTGTAGGTCTGGCTCCAGCGGAAATCCCGACTGTTGCGGGGTGTAAAATGCTGGACGACAGGGGCGGATGCGTCCTCCCATGTGACCGACCATTTCCCGTCGCGGAAGGTCGGGACGCCCCGACCTGCCGCCGCGATGTCGCGCAGCGTATCGCGCACCGACGCGGTAAAGTCGCGATACATGTCGAAGGTATAGCCCTTCGCCCTGCAATGGTCGGCAAAGGCGGCTAGCCCGGACAGATCGAGGCGGCTATCGGGAACTGCCCGCGCGTTGGCCGGCCCCTGAAGCACCAGCCGCATCAGGTCGCCCGGATTGCGCGTCTCCTGCGCCTCAACCCATGATGTCCCGTTCCAGCTTTTGCCGACAGACGTCACCAGCGCATTCAGCGTGTCGACCACCCCGTTGAGTTGCTTCGAGGCCTTGATGCGCAACGCCGTGATGGCGAGGGGCTTGCCAAAGGAGATCGGCGGATCCCCAACCCGGAAGCTTTTGATCGCGGTCCAGGTGACTTCGGAAAAATCGGTCGTCGTGTTCTCATCGCCCGTCAGGCGGGTGATCCTGATGTCGTATCGGCCTTTTGACACGACATAGCGGAAAGAGCGGCGAACCGGATCGTTCGTAGCGCCCTGAAGCTGCACATTGCCTTTGTTGACCCAGGCATTCGCGCCGGCCGGGCTCATCTCGACCTTGAAGTCGACAACCTTGCTCTGCCGCTTGCCCTTCTTGCTGACATGACACAAACCGGCCGGCGCCACGAAATCCAGCACGATCTCGTCGGCGTTTTCGGCCGATGTGCGCGTTACCGGCACATTGTACGCGGGATCGATCGACAGATCGTCCTGCACCACCTCGGAGGGATAGATGGTCTGCTGCGGATCGTTGCCATATCCTTCGAACGTCTCGATCTCGACGCCTTCAAACTCAGCGATGGAGGTATCCCCGATGCGGATATCCTCGATGTTTATAGGGCCATAGCCCCAGACAAACAGCAGCCGCAGATACTGATCGTCGCCCTCGAATTCCGTGTAAGGCAGCGCCGCATACTTCGGCAGCGCGCGTACCTTGCCCAGCACAACCGGGATCGGTCCCCATTTCGATGCACCGTTTCTTCCGGCCGAAATCGAATAGGACGGGTTATTGCTTTCCGAGCGGGTCTGGGTCGGCGGAAACAGCGCGTTGAGCGCAAACCCACCGGCCATCATGATGGCGCCGGCTGCGAGCGAGGCAACAACCTGCCCCGCAGTGCCACCGATAGCAGCGGCAATGCCCAGCCCGGCCGGACCGACGATGAACGACGCCGCCACCGACAAGGCGATCATGAGTACAGATTTCAGAATGCCGCCGATGGCTTTTCCAGCACGCGCACGCACTGTGACATGGGCGCCGGATTTGACCCGCACCCTCGGCCACAAGACCTGATCGATCACATGGCCCGACACGGAGACATCCGCACCGCGTGCAAGCCGCGAGACATGGCAGCGCCTGGAGACCTCGTCGACGATTTCCGCCAGCGACAGGCCCGCCGGCAGGATCAGGATCTCCGCATGCGGCTTCAGCGGATGCACGGCAGCCGTGACGGTGATCACATCAGCCGGGCCAAGGATCTCGCCAGAGGCAGGCGCGCGGACAAGTGCGTTCATGGCTGCCCCCACTCAGCGCCTCGCTTGAAAGGCTGCCATTTCGTAGTAGCCTCATCATCTCCATCGGGGACGGAGGCTTGGAGATGGCTAAGAGTTTTGAGGACACGGGACGGATCGGCATCATATGCGCGCACTGCGGCCATGAATTCCGTGAGGAGATCGGTAGGCTGAGCGACGAGGAAGACATGCCCTGTCCGAATTGCGACGGCATCATCGACCTGAACAGTGACGATATCCGCTCCCGCATACACCGCGCTCACAAACTGCTCGGCAATATCACCGGGAAGTCCCGCATCAAGCGCCATTGATAGCCGCTTGAGCATCTCCTCGAAGAGATCGGTGTTCAGGTGAAAGCTCACACTGGCTCGCTTGGTCATGCTGCGCTCCTGTGACGATAAATGCCCTCGACCCGACGCGACCAGCGGCCGGTGTCATATGGCTCGATGCAACTCGATTGGTTTTCGGGCATGTGGAGCATCAGGCCCCTGCGGACGATAATGCCGACATGCCACGGCGCCTGACGGATCAGGATCGCATCGAGTGGACGCTCACGCCCCGCAGCGACGGGCATCCAGTCTGCGAGCCCCGCCTCGATCAATCCGGCAACGGCAGGCCGATCTGACGTGTCGGCGTAGCCATTCGAATGGTCAGGCAGGCCAATGCCCAGCTCCCCGGCATAGACAAGGCGCAGGAGCCCCCAGCAGTCGCAGCCATCGCGCATGCGCCCGCGATCCCGCCAAGGCAGGCCGACATAGTGATTGAGATCGATCATGTCAGGTGGAAGCCCAGAGCCCGCCGAAGGATGAGGGTGTGAAATTGTCAGCCGGGAACGGCTCCGATGCCATCGTATCGACGGTCAGCGACAGCACCACCGAGCCGGCATCCACATCAGCGGATGCCAGTTCGAAATCCGGAAACTCGATCTCGACCTCATCCGGTGCGCTGGCGAGCACGATCTCGATCGTCACCGACGCCGGCGTCACCGTCGATTTGAGCAGCGGCGTGATTTCCCGCGTGACGTTGTCCAGCGTGATCTGGATGACGTTGGATGCATCCTCCCCATCCTCGGGCAGGCTCACATCCATCGGGAAGAAATAGTAGTTCTGTCCCCGGCTGATCGTGCCGCGCAGTTGCTCCTCTGCGTCCAGCAGATCGGCATTGTCGGAAGACAAGCGCCATATGCTGCCCAGATCAGGGTGAGCGATCGTAAGCAGCAGCACGGGCAGTTCGTCCGTCTGCTGGTCGAACATCGCATGACGGAATTTCTCGGAAACGGTTCTCATGGCAAAATCACCAGATCAAAGCTTACAACCCAGTCGATACCGCGCGGCACCCATCGGGGCATGTCGCGGCCGAACTGGACAATCCATGTTCCCGGCTCGTCCTGCGCCGGGAAGGTGAAGGGCATGACGCCGCCAGCGGTGTCGGTCGTCATGAACGTCTTGAAGATGACCAACTGAGCGGCATTCATGTGCATGGAGAATGTCAGCGGCCTCGGAACGGCAGAAAACCTTCGCCGCACCTTGGCAATGCCGGAATCCGTCTCGGTTCGAGCGCGTCCGTCGCCAAAGCCCGACTGATACCCATCACGCAGCGAGCGCTGCGGTAGTGTCGCCGGCCATGAAATCATCAAAGCTTTTCCTTGCTTTCAATAACTGGTTGTCGCAGGCTGTATTGATGAACCAGAAGATGCAGCACCACCTCTCCAAGGGTGATAAAATAGTTCTGCGAAATCAGAATATTGACCCTGTCGAGTACGTCATCAGAACGTCAGACGAGACGGAAATTGTCGCGGAAGTCGGTATCAACGGCATAATGACCATCACAGCTGGCAGCGAACCCGTCACAATCCTGCTAAAATCGCCGAAACCGGCCGGATCCAGCTAACGCCGCGTTACCGGCGTTTGCAGTCCCATAGATTTAAGCTGCCGATGTACCGGCGAACTCGACCTTAGGACACGGTCGTCAATCTTCCTCTCCATCATCACTTCGATCATGGTATTACCATCGGCGTCAGTGCTCTGATGGACACTGGCTTCTGCGGGCTCGCCGTAATTGTTGACGACAACTCTCACAGCGCCACCCTGATTGGATGGATTAACGGCTCACCGATATCGTCAAAGCCCCGGCTGGCGCTGCTCACCAGTTGGTCGATCGCGTCCATGCCGGTGTCACGAATTTCGTTCCAGATACCCACACGCTGCTTGAGGATCGCATTGATACGGATCTCGCGTGCAGCCTCGCTATCCAGATCAACGGCCTGACCGATCCCACGCAACTGGCTGGCAACCTGCTGATCGAGCGGAGTGCGCGCCAACTGATCCCGCTCGAACTGCAAATCGTTTCCGAGCTTGGCCATCGCCAGCGCATCCGCATAACGGGCCATCTCGGCCGCAGCGGCGCGAATGAGGGCAACCTCCTTCTGGTCGATCGGAGCGCCGGTGCGCGCCGCCTGCTCGCGCAGCTCCTGCATGCGTTCGAACTCGAACCGAAGCTTAGCCTGCTCGCCACCGGTTTTGCCGATCAGGTCGAGTTCAATGCGCTGCTGCTGAAGCGTGCGCTCTATCGACTGGGCACGCTGGATGGCAGCATCACGCGCCTCGACTTCCTGTCGGGTTCGCTCTTCGGCAAGGGCGCGGTCGACGCGAGCCTGCAAACCGCCGCCGGAGTCGCCATCCTCACGCGCCCGGGCACGCACTTGCGCCTCTATGGCAGCGAGCCGTTCGGCGTTGCTGCGTGCGCGGGCCATTTGTTGCTCGGCCGCGAACTGTTCGTTCAGAGTGCCAAGATCAGCAGCGCGTCGATTGACATAGGCGCCCAGCGCGCGGCGGTCGGCAAGGCCCGGGCGGGTTTCCTCCCGATCGATGCGACGCAGTATTTCTTCCAGCGCCTTTGCCTTATCAGCGAGCGAGACGATTTCCTTGCCGGCGAGGATCGCCTCATCTGCAAGTTTGCGAAGGCCTTTCTGCTGGCCGAGACGTTCGATTTCGATGTTGAAAGCTGACAGGTTTGGCTTCCCATCCGCCGCTTCAACCCTCAGCCGGTTGATCGCATCCGCGAACGGAGCAAATTTCCCGCCCACCTCGAATGCATTGGCACCAAGCAATTGCACAGCATCAGCCGTCGCGCGCAGCCGGGCAGGATTGTCGGTTTTACCCAAAGCCCGCTCAAAAAGTCGCTCAACTTCTTCATTGAAGGCCGCGAGATCGGTTTTCCCGCTCTTCGCACTCTCGATAAGAGCAGCCATGGGTGCCGCGAACTGCCTCTGATCACCCGACAGATTGCGCAGCGCTTCGATGCCGCCACCATTTCCAAAAAAGCCCTTAACCCACCCGGTGCCGCCCAGAGTATCGAGAAAGGGCCCGCTTTTTTCGCGGATCTGAGCCTGTATCAATGTTTGAGCATCCCGGCTCGTCGCGCCGGTGAAGGCCAAGCCGCCAGCATTGCCTGCCGTTTTCGCAGCCTCACCAAGTTCGCCGTACTGGTCTTTAAGCAGCCGCAGGGATTCAGAGTGAGCCTTCAGGGCATCATCAAGCGACTTCGCTCCATCCTTGCCTTTCATGGCCCACTGGATGGTCGCAGCAGTTGCAGCCGTAAACCCGACCGTCAGCAAGGTTGTCATGCTGAATACGGATGCCAGACCAGCACCCAGCGCCGCCAGGCCGCCGCCCTGCTGAATGGCGGTTGCAAGCTGCGGCCCCTGCTGGAGGGCCAGCGTTCGCGGATCCTGACCGATCAGTGACATCATGGCGATGTCCTGCAACTGCTGACCAGCGTTGAAGCCGGCAGCCCGCTTTGCCTCGGCCGAAATCGTGTTGGAATTCGCGGCCTGCATTCGACGGCTGGCGGCCTCGGCAGCGACCAGATCGTTCGCCTGACGGGCGATCTGAATGTTGGCGCGCTCGACGGCCGCAGCAAGCGACATTTGCCCCTTGGCGGCGAGATCGGCCGCATTGGCGGTCAGGCCGAGACGCTGGTTCATGCCAACAAGGATGCGCTCAGCACCTTCCGCGCTGATCTTGCCGCTTTCCAGCCCGCGATTGAGCTGCCGCAATCCCTGCTCGAAACGCTGCTGCGATGCATATCCCTCGACGTACTGACGTGAGAGCCGTGCCAGCACATCTCCACTGGTGCTGATCTTTGCCGACGTGTCGACGACAGCCGAACCTGCTTCGCGCGAAGATGCCGCCATGGCCTTGTCGGCGGCAACCTTGTCCTGAGCACCAGCGGTATATTTTGATGCGTCGACGGCAGGCTGCACAATCAGCGATGAAATCTGTGTGACCAATGGATTTCTCCAACGAAGGATCTAGACTGCTTGCCGTGTCAGGAGGGGCGTTATGCGAACGATGATTCTCGCTGCAGTATTTGCAGTTACCTGTTCAGCAAGTTGGGCTTACGACCGCATCCCTGTATCGCCAGCAATAGCCGAGAGAGTAAAAGAGGGCATCGCTGCGATTTTGAAGGACCCAGAAAGTGCAAGGTTCGGTGATTTCACGGCGGCCATGACCCCGGACGGTGCGATCTATGTATGCGGAACGGTGAACGCCCGAAATTCATTCGGAGGATACGCAGGATCCTCTCCGTTTGTCGGCGTTCTTGCGAACGATAACGCACCCTTTAAAGTTGAACGACTTGGCAGCGACGAAAATGAGATCGCAAGAGTTATTACTAGATGCCAAGCGGTTGGGGCGCTCAGTTTATTCTAGATGGATATCTTTGATTTCGCTGCTGTGTACTCCAGCCACTCATCATCCAGCGCTGTCAGGAATGCTAGGAAACGCTCGAACGCCTCGCCCTCGATGCCGTAGCGGCGGGCATATCCGTCCAGCGCCATGAAGCTGATCGGCGTTTCCCCGCCGAATGCGCCATACTGGCGATCGAAGCGAAGCACCTGCCACGCCCGCAGGTAAAAGGCGTGCCATGCTTCCGGCTCGGCTCCGGCAGGCGGCTTTTCAACCGCCCGCTCCAGCCACTTCTCGCCCGGATAGGCCCTGATGAGTTCTTCGATCCACTCTTCGTGCTCTGGCGCCTTCCTGCTTATTTGCCAGCGGAAGGCGCTTCGGAGTTTTTTGTGGCATCCGTCACGAACTCGACCTGACGTTTGCCGACACGGCCGGCGCACCAGTAGATCATCGTGCGCAGCACGCGGTGCTCTTCGGCGGCAAGGATCGTTTTCACGGCCCCGGGCGAATACTCGATATCGAAGCCCTTCCAGCCCAGCAGCAGGTGTTCGACGGCAAGCTGACCCTCAATGCGAGCAGCAACCTCGGGCGGAACCTTGTCGTCGGGATAGTCCTTCTTCATGTCTTCGAGCGCGGTCTGGCGCGCGGTGACATAGGGCGGATAGTTCGTAGAGCGGACATGGAATGACACGCCGGGCAGTTGCATCATGTCCAGCGGCTTATCCGGATTGAGGCCGGGCCATTCCTTCGGCTCGATCCATTCGCCTTCACGTTCTTTGGTCAGGTCAGCCGCAAGGCTGCCGAGCTTGATCGTCATGGGGATTTCCTTTGTCGGGATTGGTGGCCGGAGCGCCCCGACAAGCGCCCCGGCCGATCTTCGCAGATATCAGTCCTGCGACTGATCAGATGCTGTGTCGGCGGCAAGCAGGGCGTCCGGTCCATCAACATCGCCAAGGATCGCAGATCGGTTCAGACCATCTGCGATCCCCGCAATTCCGGATTTCTCCGCCTTGCCCTCATCGCGCATGCGCCGCGCGAACTCGGACGGAACCGGCGATGACAGGATGCCTGCCCGGAAGGCGACGGCTTTTTCATTGCCGGTGCCCCACGGATCGCCCCGGAAATCGGTCAGCGGCAGGATGGATTCGGGACCGGCATCTTCCGGCCGGGCGGATTTGCTGCGCTTTGCCATGATCAGCCATCCGTTTTCGTGATGGACATGGAGGCCGCGCTGGTCGGATCGAAGAATGCCTGGAACGGCACCTCCAGAACGACAGGCTGGCCGTTGCCCGGAGCGGCCGGGCCGCCATCGTTGAATTTCACCTTAGGAATGGCGAAGGCATATTTGTTACCGGCCGGATCGACCATGTCGAAACCGATGGTCACATCTTCGTGGTTCAGGATCGCGGTGTAGGCCGACAGATCCTCGAACAGTACGGTCATGTTGCCAGTCACTTCGAACCGGCCGAGACCGTGGCCATAGGCATCATACTGGCCGACGACATCGACCTGATAGATGTTGTTGTTGATGCGCAGCGACAGCGCCTGAACCTTGGGCGACGAGACCATGGCCGCCGACTGGATCGAAAGGTTCGCCACATTGAGGCCGGCGTTGAAGTCTTCGGTGGTGGTCGCAGCCGCATAGGTCGCGCCGGTAATGATCGCCGTGGTCGGCGTCGGACTGCCGATGCCCATGATGCCCCACGTCGCCTGCACAGGCTGACGCGAGCGCAGGTTGAGGTCGAGCGTGTTCCAGCGGCAACCGCGATAGCGGACATAGCTGTCGGTCGCACCCTGCTCGTAGGTCATTTCGAGGGTGCCGGCCTTGTGGGTGACGCCGTTTTTCAGCACCCCGCCCGTGAACTCGGAGCACAGCACACGCTCAAGCCACCTGTCATAGGTACCGTACGAAAACCGGGTTTCGATCGATCCGCTGACATTGCGGCCGACATCGGTGATGCCGGGCACGTTGCGATCGGCGCGAACCTCATCAGAGATATCGACCTGCTTCGACAGGCGCACACTGGCGGTGCGATAGCGCATGATCTGGAATGCAGGCGTTGCAGGGATCGTGCCGATTGTGGCTTCCGACACATCGGCAAGCCGTACCTGTGAACCATCAGCAAAGCTCATGGCGCTTCTCCTTCAGTTTGTGGAATGGACGGCAGTGCCGCGTTCAGGCCGAGGTGATGTCGCGCCGCGTCCACGCGATGGTGGCCGTGATCGCGAAGTAATTGGGAAAATCCCGGCCCGGATCACCGGCGCCGATCGACATTTCAGGCATGAAGATGTTGCTCACCGGCTTTTCCCGGAAAAGGTTGAGCAGCGTGTTTGCGTGGACGCGCGCCGCGGCCGATCCGGTGCCGCTCGGCACCATCACATGCAGATAGACCGCCCCGGTTTCCTCCCAGACATTGGCACCGGGAGCGCCCATGGTGTCCTGATTGTAGCTGTCGCCGTAGATCTCGACGTACACCCATGCAGGCGTGTTCTCGTCGAGCAGGTCCTGCACGAAATCATTTTCATATCGGACAGGAAGCGCACCGGTGCCGGCAGCGTAACTGTCGAGAACGCCCTTGAAGGCGGAAAATGCAGAAGGACTGGACATCAGGTGGCGCTGTTGATGACGATTGCGGGATAGGTGAGCGGCTGGCCAGCCGCGGTATCCTTGCGGCTGGCAAGCGTTGCACGCCCTTCTCGGAACGCGCTGGAGAGGTTGTTCTGAGCGGCAGCACGGATCCTGACATTACCCTTCAGGATGTATGGAATTTCCGGATGGACACCCGATCCGATGTTCAGAAACCGGGTTTCGGCCCGGAACACGCCGTTGAAGCGCGAATTCAGCATCCGTTTCGTGCCGTCGAACACATAGCGCTTCGGCTTTTTCAGGAGGCCAGTTTCCGCCTTGCGGGTGTAGGGCTGGAAGTTGGCGATGATGACCTCGGCCCCGGCAGCGATCGCGCGATAATCGGTGACAATGCGCCCGGAGCTGATGACGATGAACGATGAAGCAAACCTGCCCGACCGCCGCGGCGAGCGCTTCTGCAGTTCGTCGAGCGCAAAACGGATCATCAGCGCCCAATTCGTGAATTCGTACAGAATCTGGCCCGGAGACCGGTAGGCTTCCTCCAGCGCTCCATGAACGCCGTTGACGTAGCGCTCATAATCCGGCGATGCGACACCTTCGGCAATGACCCGGCGCAGCTCCTGACGCGCGAATGCTGCGACCGCCCGATCGATCTCGTCGGGCTCCATTCCGACGGTCGCAACGCGCAGGTCGCGCTCGAAGAACTCGAAGCCTGAAGCCATCAGCCAGCCACCGTCAGGTTGACGCGCACCACGACACCATTAATGGCAATCGGATCCGCGAACATGATCTGCCGCACCTTGCCCTTCACGATCAGGAAGTCGTTCGGGCGCGGAATGCGAGGATCGACAGCACCGGGCACAGCAACATGACCAGCGGGCCATCCTGCGGCGAGAATTTGCGTCATGGAAATCACCGCCTTCGAAAAGGCCTGCGTGGCGGTCCCGACGATCTCGTCGCCGCGAAGGCCGCGTACGGAGGCCCGAACCGTCACATCCTTGTCAGTCGGCGGATTGCCATCCTTGCGGCGCAGGGTGCAATCTTCACCGCGTTTCGCCAACGAAGCATCAAGCCTTGCGATCATGCCGGAAGGGCTGTCCGAAAGATCTGCCATCACACCACCGGATTTACGAAGCGAGCGAGCCGGGCCATCATGTCATCTGGCAGGCCGCTGGATGCAGATCCCGGCACCGAACCGACCCATCGGTCGGTCTGGACGGTATCGATATCCTCGACTTCCACACGCACAGATTTGACCAGCGGATCGACCGATGCCTGCGACAGGCGAATTCTTGCCAGATCTGTCACCACGCCAACGAGCGAGGCCGGCACCGTGTCAAATCCAGCATCATAGACGACGATGATTTCGCGGGCGATCCACCGTGACCTGTATCCATTCACCCAGCGCTCCAGCAGTCCTGCCTCGGATTGCAGGCCACGATCGTCAATTGACACGATCGTTCCATTTTCGGTGATCGTCGCGATCTTCACATTGTGGCGGCGCGACAGGATCAGAACCTCATCACCACATCCGGAAAACGTCTCGGTGAGTGTTTCCTTCCTCAGCGTCGGCTCTCCACCTTCGCCAACTGCGATACGGCACGCATCTGCGATTTCAGCCGAGATACGACGCCCAAGGGCTGTCAACTCAGCATCACGCGAGGTGTCGCCTACCGATAAACCAGCAGCGGCCCGCAGTGCCTCGATTGGCGCCAGACCGATGTCGGACGCGGGAGTTGTGACAACAAGATGAGACACGTCAGCCGCGCTTTTCCGGAGCGGGCACCTTCACTGCGCGTTCGCCCTTGCCGCGCTCAGCCGGAACCGCAAATCCAGCCTCGATCATGCGCACGGCTTCCGCCTCGGAAAACCGTTCGGTTTCCTCATTCACCGACAGGCTGAAGTCAGCGCCGGCAAAGGATGTCAGCATCCTGATTTTCATGGGTTGTCTCCTTCGGTTTTGAGAGCGGGCCACCGGAGCGGCCCGCCTTGCAAAGCCGAACTTACGAAGCTGCGGTGATGAGGTGCTTGACGGCGGCGGTGTCGCCCAGTTCACCGTCAAAGCGCGCCAGTCCAAGCAGGCCGATGTCGGGAGCGAACCGCTCGCGAGCCACGAACATGACAATGCCGCCGACCTTACGCACGAAGTAGGCGCCGAAGTCACCGAACAGCATCACCTTCTTGGCGGCCGCCAGCGAATCCATCGCCTGGTTGATGGAGTAGCGGTAGCCGAGGATCGTGCCGGGAATGCCGTTCTGGACATCGCCCGCCGTCCAGATGTAGCGGTTCTCGCCATCCTTCAGCTTGCGCAGCGCGGCAAGGGTGCTGTCGTTGAACATGAACCGCACCTTGGGCGACTGCCGGTAGGCAGGATCGACAGAATGCACAAGGTCGATGACCTCGTCATAGGTGATGGCGGCGGTCGCGACAGCGGTCTTACCGAGGCTAGAGGCTGTGACGATGCCGTTCGGCCCGGTGGTGCTGCCGGCGCCAACGGTCAGCTGGGTGTTGGCCGTGCGACCGAGGCGCTTGCCGAGCAGGCCGCCCAGCAGGGTCTCGAAGTTGAAGATTGAATCCTGTGCCAGCTCCCACGAGAACTTGACCCATTCGGTATCGAAGGAAAACGCATTGAGCGTCTTCTTGCCGAAGGTCGCATCCTTGCCTCCATCGTCAGTGACCGCACCACCCTCGGTGTGAGGCTCGGCCGTCATTGCCGTGTCGTCGATGGTCGGAATGTCGATGGGATTGCCGCCGGTGGTGTTCATCACCGTGCAGATGTCCTCATCATACATCGGTCCCCATGCCTTCATGGATTCGATCAGGCGGTTCTGGAGTTCGGTCGGCACCGTGTATCCACCGGCTGCACCGGCACCGCCTGTCGTGGTCTGCATGCGCACTTCCGGATCGGACACGCCCTGACGCAGTGCTGCGCGCTCTTCGTCGTTCAGCATCGACAGGTCGCCACGAACCTGCACATAGCGGTGGAAGGCATGGCGATAATCGGGCTTGTCGCCTTCATCCTGCCCTCGGCCTTCGCCGTCACCGGAGATAGGACGCTGGCGGGCGCGACGCTCTTCAGCGTCCTTTTCCAGCTTCGCCTGCCGTTCCTCGCGCTGGATCTGGGTTTCGAGGCGATCATACTCGGCCATGGCTGCATCGTGCTGGGTTTCCAGTTCCTTCGCACGCGCCTCGTCGGTCGCGGCATTGATCTGGTCGAGACGTTCACGAGCCTCAGAGACGATAGTCTGCTGCTTCTCGCGCAGTTCCTTGAGTGTCATACAGAAACCGCGTCTGCGACGTAGAGAAGTCCCTGTATATCTGGCCGAGAAGCACGGGATCGAGATTGCTGTATCCACCCTGAACAATCTCGCCTCCATTGGGGGAGGGCCGGTTATGCAATACCACGGGCGTATCCCGCTCTATCGCCTTGAAGACCTAGACGCTTGGGCTGAAGAGCGGCTTTCCGCCCCGGTGCGTTCAACTGCGGAGAGGTGCCGCGACTAGGCGCGTCGCGGCATGTCGATCACGTTGCCGCCTTTGCCAGTCATCTGTCGGAAGATTTCGCGGCAAACTTTGTTGGCAGCTGCGACCAACACGCTGTCGAGACGATGGACATACTTACTCGTGACGGTCGCGCTGGAGTGGCCAAGCAGGGAAGAGATGGTGCTGTCAGACATACCGATATCGCCTGCAATCGAAGCGTAGGAGTGACGCATGGTGTGTGGGGTTACTCCCTCCAACTGCGCCTGTTTCATAAAACGCAGCCATGCGCCCGACAGGCCATTGTAATTCCCTTCCTTGCGAAGGCCCGGGAGCACGTAAGGGTTTCCGTCTACTCTCAAGGCATCGGAAAGAACGTCAAAAGCCTCCTTGCCGATAGGCCGTACCGAGGGGCCGGTTTTGCTGTCCTTCAACCGGAAGCAGCTTGACGTCTCATCTACCTCATCCCAGGTCAGATTGACGATCTCACCCAGTCGGCAACCGGTCAGGGCCAACAGCCACGCGCCGGTGAGCGCTTGCGGTGTCCCGAGTTCAGCGCTTGTGTAAGATAAAACTTTCCCTACGGCACGGTACTCATCAGCACTGAGGCGTCGGGTGCGCACATTGTCGGCAGGTTTTGGAACACTGGCGGCAGGATTGTGTTCGATGACACCCTCGCCAACGGCATAGGTCAGAATTGCTCCAAGAAGGCCGACCGTGCGCGCCGCTGTCCCCGGCCCACCGGTAACCAGAATGCGAGCGCCATTCTTCCCCCTGCGGTTATGAACGGCTGTCTTTCCGGCGGTCACGTCCCGAATGAATTTCACCACGTCAGCACGGGTGAGATCGATGACGCGTTTCGTGCCCAGCAACGGCTTGATATGCCGTTCGATGCGGCCACGGTCTATCTCGATGGTCGAGGCCTTCTTCGGCCGTCGACTGCGGCCGACAATCATGCCGCTCTCAACTACTTTGAGATATTGGTCGCACAGGTCACTCACCGTTATAGATGACCGCCGGGACCTCCGCTCAGCCAGCGGATCAGCCTTCTTGAGAACCACCCCTCCCATGGTTTCGATTGCGAGCTTGCGCGCCTGTTCCGTGGTTAGGGCGCCGTGTCTCCCGATGGTCATGCGCCGCCGCACTCCATCGTCGGTCCGATAGTCGATAAAATAGGTACGACGGCCGCTCGGATGGACATAGACCCCGAAGCCTTTCAGCTCGGAGCACCAGACCGTGTACTGTTTTTCCCGAAGCTCGGCGCGGTCGACTATGGCTTTGGTGAGTTTGGGCAAATGATAATGACTGCCTATGATTTCTAACTCACCATATACTCACCACGGCATCGGAAACAAGGGGGAGTGTCAATTAGCATCAAGTAATATGCCGTCCATTAAATAATTGAAATTAAAAGGAGACAGGAATTTACAGGAGTTTGCGTGAGTATATGGGAAGCCTTAATCAGCTTCCAAGGAAGGCAGCCATTACGACCTGCCGATTGCGCTGGGGCTGATGGCTGCGATCGGGGTCATTCAGGGCGAGGCGCTGAGCGCCTATGTGGTTCTGGGGGAACTGTCGCTGGACGGCGCCATCGCTTCGGTCGCCGGGGCGCTGCCGGCGGCGATTGCCGCCAATGGTGAGGGCCGGGGGCTGATCTGCCCTCATGATTGCGGGGCCGAGGCGGCGTGGGCGGGCGGCGAGTTCGATCTTCTGGCGCCGCGCAGCCTGATTGCGCTCGCCAATCATTTCCGGGGCACGCAGGTGCTCACGCGTCCTGAACCGGGCGTGCGTGCCGGCAGCGCCGACCTGCCGGATCTGGCCGACATCAAGGGGCAGGAAAGTGCGCGCCGGGCGCTGGAGGTGGCGGCCGCAGGCGGTCACAATCTGCTGATATTGTACTATATTAATTGCGAAAGATGCCGGTATGAGCTGGCGGGCTGACAAAGCCTACGAAGCTGCACAGCGAAAGGGCTTCCGACGCTGGCGGAGTTCCCTGACGTGGCGGGAATATCTCGGTTGGGAATTGCGGCGACACGCCCCGCTTCTAGCGGGCGCGATAGCGGCGGCCGTCGTTCTGTGGCTGCTGATGAGATAGCTGGAGAATCAGTTGCGTGGATGTAGAGCGATCCCTGCAATCGCCGATTAGTGTAAAGGCGGCTTTCGACCCCAATTGTCGCCGTTCGGCTCGCTCCTAGCGCCACCCGAAACTTGCCGTCCTTTCCCCGAAATCGCGGGAGAAGTGACAATCTATCTGCGCATGGGATTGCGCTCGAAGATGGCCTCTTCCCGGTTGACATCTCGATTTTGTTGGTGAACGTCCGATGAGTTCTCCAGAGAGCAGAGTCGTCTAGTTTTGCTTGAACCTAAGCAGGTGCAAACTGGGGACGAATATCCAGAAAAAAGTGGAGCAGATGATAAGCCTAAAAGAAGAAACAGCAATCCCAGCTCGCATACTTCGATATTGCAAGGAGCAGATGTATGAGTTGGTTAAGTCCGAAAAACCCGAGAAAAAGCTTTCGGTAATTGACATCGATGAACTGGATACCAGCGAGGAAGTAGAATTCGTCGTCGGTGTCGGCATCGCGCAAGCTCAAATCGAAAAGAAAGAGAAACTTGCTGAGCGTGAAGAAAAAGCGCTCGCAGAGAGCGGCTATCAGGGAATAAATCTTTCCGACGTATACACGGACTTTGCCAAGGATAATTCTATTTTTGATCCAGAGAAACTTCTGAAGCTTGCATTCCCAATATTTCGAAGATCGAGCACTACATTTATACCAGTCTTTCGATATCTTCGTGATGTGGGCGTTAACAACGCAGAAACGCTCAATGGATCGCCCTATACGTCAGCACGGGCTGTATGCGAGAAGATTGCGAAGAAGAGTTACGCGCTGTCTTCCTACAAAAGTCAGTATGAAAAGTACTGGTCAGGAAAGACGACTGCTGAAATTATAGAAGAGGCACCTCCGGAAAAGGTCGCAATATTCATTCCTTACCAAGATCCGAAGAACGTAGATCTGGAGTTTTTAAGGAAATTTATATTGGGCCATAAGCCAAGCGATTTCATCGATCCATACTCGTCTTTTTACAGAAAGCTATGCTCATTCTACGACAAACTGGCATACGGTTTCGATCTCTAAGTCGCAGGAAGAAACCACCACGACGGGGTCCGGTTTGTGGGCATCTCGCGCCTTGACATCTAGTGCAGCGAAGCCGGTTCTTCGCCCTTCTTGACCGTCAAGCAGATTTCAGGGAAACGGCGGCCCACTGGGATGCGCGGCCGTGAACCTTGAATAGCCGGCTTCGGTGTCGGTGCAGCTCGGTGCGATGTGCGCTCTCACACTAAAGAACGGTAGTGGTATTCCACCGTAGTGGTGATATGGACAAACATCCTTAAATTACGAGCCGTCCTATGCTTCAGTCAATTGATCTAGATTTCACCGAAACTGGGCCCATTAGCTTGCCAGCAAAAGGGATAACCATATTCGTTGGACCTAATAATTCTGGAAAAAGCCTTATCCTGCGAGAGTTAGAACAGGCTTTCAATACTCATCCCTTTCCCACAGGTCTCCATATACTGAAGGATTATCAGATCGAATGGCCAACATTAGAAAGCATGAATTCTACTCTAGATAAGATGAAACATTTCAATAATCTGAATTTACCAGCTGGATATGTTACTCTCGGTCGACTAAACCCGTCTGGCGGACAAGAAACTATTCAGATGGATGAGAATGATCTTTTTAGAATTGCAGGCGAAAAAGATGATAAAAACTGGATGGCAACCCAATATTTGAAGTGGGGAGTTATCAGATTAGATGGGAGGTCACGGTTTAACCTCACCAATGATCAACAGGGGCATGATCTTATTGGACCATCTCAGAATGTCCTAATGCATCTTTTCAAGGATGACCTCGCACGACAAAAGGTGCGGGCACTTGTTAAAGAGGCTTTTGCGCTGAACTTTGTGATAGATCCTACCAATCTAGGGCAATTGCGTATTCGTCTCTCTGATAAGGAGCCCTTGGCGGATGAGCAGTCGCTTAATGCAGACGCTCGTAAGTTCCATGCTGATGCCGTCTATATCAAAGATGCGAGCGACGGAGTGCAAGCGTTTACCGGTATCGTCACAGCTATTTGTTCAGGGGAGTTCCATACCATCCTTGTCGACGAACCAGAGGCATTCTTGCATCCTCCTTTAGCTCGTAAGCTTGGCAAAAGTCTTGCTAGTTTAGCCGAGGAACGTGGCGGCACACTAATGGCATCCACTCACAGTTCCGACTTCCTCATGGGGTGCGTTCAATCTTCTCCGACTGTGCGTGTAGTGAGACTTGAATATAGCAATAGCAAATCTCGCGCACGGATGATCGATCCAAAAAGTTTAGAAGCATTTTTCAAGCGCCCTCTCATGCGCAGCGCCAATGTAATTTCGGGTTTATTTCATGATGGTGTAGTGATCTGTGAATCCGATAATGATCGAGCATTTTACGGAGAAATCTACCATCGACTTTCTTCTAGTAAACCTGAGTATCCATCAATACTTTTCATCAATGCGCAAAACAAACAGACGATTAAGGATATGATGGCACCGCTTCGTCAATTTGGGGTTCCAGCAGCAGCAATTCCCGATATCGATTTCGTGAAGGATGGCGGTGTGACCTGGACAGATTGGTTGAAGGCAGCCCAAGTGCCAACCGCTCTACATTTGGGTTACGGTCAGCAGAGGGCCGCTATCAAGGATGCACTGGTTGCCACCGGGAAAAATATGAAATCAGATGGTGGCATCGATATCCTTGACGCCGAAAATAAGACAGCAGCGGAGCAACTACTCAACAATCTTGAGGACTATGGAATATTCCCAGTTCGTCGAGGTGAACTTGAGAACTGGCTTCCTATGCTTTCGGTATCAGGCAAGAAGACAGACTGGACCATCGCAATGCTTGAGCGGTTGGGTAGTGATCCCAGTGATCCGAATTATGTTCACCCTGCTCATGATGATGTATGGCAATTTCTTGAAAGTATCGTTGCATGGATTCGTAATCCCGCCAGAAAGGGAACTATCTAACGATCGCAACTAGCGAAGTCGAACGGAGTTATGTTGCACATTTAATTGTGATTTGTACCTATCCGAATTTCCACATACCCCGCTCAGAAGCGGATCCGACATCAATTTCCAATGATAACGTTTTATGGTTCATTTAATCTTGTAACCTATAAAATAGCATATTTAACGGCATCCGAACGTTCCGGGAACTCTTCATTGAGAAATGCGCCGGCACAACTTGTTTCTGGCAGGCACACCAACCATGATCTTCATTTTATCGCTACCAATGATACTTTACTATTTCAGTAACCCTCAATTTCCTCGTATTCGACAGACCTATCTAGTTTACCTTTTTCATTATAGTAATCTTCTGTGAACCGGGCGCAAATTATATTAATATTGCCATCACCATGTGACTCGAACTCAATCCCATGACTCTTCGCTGGGATTCGCATTATAGCGTCGTTCATTTCGTAATCCTGAAACTCCATTATTTGGAAACGAACGCACTTTCCCTGATTTCCGGGAATATCATGTTCGAGTTCCTTAATGTGCTTCTTCGTAAGCTTAGAAATTTTGACCGTTAAATCCCCGTTTAAATGCTCCTTAAATGGAACATCGGCAATTGCGTCTGAAACAACAAAAGTCGCAAATACTGTAAAAAGTAGTCGTTTCATCTAAATCCCCTTTTTCCATTGCTGAATTCCGAACGGAGAGCATACCCCGTATCCACTACCTCATTTGATAGCTCAATCGCCTGCACCAGATGCCATCCAAGTGGGATACAGTCTTGGTGATATGATCGATTTCCTCCACAGTTGGCCGTCGATTTTTGGGACCCCGGCACTCATCGAGATACCAGCCCAGACCAGCGAACTTGCTGAATTTCATCAGCAGATAGTCGTCACCGGGAGTTCGAAAATAATAGGCGATCCCCGCCTGAACATCGACGCAGGACGAATAAAACTGGTCATGATCGGCAAGGCAGTTACCCAGTTGACGGGCGATGCTCGAAAGCTCTTCTGCCGTTTCGATTGGCAAAAGTTCTTTCACTCTCCACGGAGGATTGGGAAAGGTGAGACTGGCGATTGCCTTTCGCATGGCCATGAGAGGATTGCTTGATTTGGAAATGGCATCCAAAACCACCCCGGATTGATCGAAATCCCCAATTCTCCTGCCCAGCCATGATAATTCCTCTACGTCGAAATCGGAGATGCCACGCCGAAGTGCATAGCCAGCGATCTTTTCGGTAATCCTGTCGGTGGGCAGATAGGCAATCCCAAAAACCATTCTGGGATCAATTGTCCGCGAATGCTGCAAAATCCGGGTGAGAACATCCCCGCGGCTCAACGCCAAGTGCACGGCTCTGTAGAATTCCGCTGATTCAGCACGAGGATCGAGTTTCGAGAGCAGATGAACCATGCCCGGAGGGCAGGTTCCAAATGCCACTCGCAGCAAATCCTTGAGTTTGCTCTTCATCAGCCAGCCACGCATACCCGTCCTTACGGGCCTTTTTGATCGCGCCGACGATACAATTCACCCCGTGCTTTATCGTTTGCGGCTTGCGCCCCTCAATCATTCTGCGACGAATGTACTCCTCAATGACAGACGTCGTAACGGCATCGAGCCGGGTCGTGCTACTTATAATCTTAAGGATCGTCTTTTCATGGGAAATGAGATTGGCGTGGTTCGGGGTGTCCCTTTTCCCATCGACATAGCGTCTTAACGCCTCCCCGAAGGAGGTGGTTTTTATCTCGCCAAAAGTGATTTCCTGATGAATATCAGCACGGATCTTGTCCGCGATCTTCAGGGCGGTTTTACGCTCAGTGGTTCTGGTTGAACGTACGAATGTTCTGTTATCGATTTGAAGCTGGACGTACCAGTAGCGGGAATTGGGACGTTTGATCAGGGACATGGGGAAACCTCCGCTTCCCATGTCCAGGTATACAGGTTACAGGGCAACAGATAGCTATATAATCCATTATCTGCCCTCTATACTTATTTTAACTACATTTTACTTTTGGATATTTTCTGATGAAATATCGTTCATAAATTTACGACGGCAATTGTACCAGTAAGTCAGTGCACCTTTCGGTGTCAGCCCGGCTCCATCAATCATCGCTGAAACCACCGTTTCTTGGGGGTAATCTTTCATTGCGCTGTAGATTGCCATGGAAGCCTCAACCTTGGTCTTCCCCTGTTCGATCAGTGACCGTCCCTCCGCAATCGCCTGTTTGATTACCGTCATGTCGTTCTCACCGAGTGTGACCGGTTCCTTGGACGTGTTCTTTGTGGTTGCCATCATTTGATCTCCGTTCTGTTCGGAACCGGCATCCGGTCTTTGACGGAAAATGACAACGGCGATCACCGGGAGGGACACGCAGGACGCGTCGATAGACACTCACTATGTTATAGAAAAGATAAATATAATATAAGAGAATTATTATATGATTTTTATGTTACAGTATACTTCTCTGATTTGAGGGGGGATGTATTTCAATATTCTCGACGTACCAGCCTGGATCACGAGTTCCATTCCACTCAACTTTATTGCCGATTTCTCCGAAATCCATACCGTCGCCTGCAAGCATCTGAATAAAGTTCGTAGGACTTCCGCGCCTAACGCGAACAAGACGTGAGCGACCATCAACAAAATGGACCGTAAAGCTGGGTGCCGTACGTCCAAACTGTTCGTCCATTTCCTCTCGGTATTTGAGGAAGCGGTTTCTAAATTCGGTGTCCTCTTCTCCAATCCATCGATCGATTTCGCCGCGACGTGGGCCATCCCCTTCTGTCTCTAGCGAGATGGTTTTTATTAGAGACTTTAAATGAGCAGCCAATTTTACTCGCCTGTCCAATGAACCGTCTCCTTGGATTGAGGAAATAAGATCAAGGAGCCCAGCGGAAGACAGCTTATATGAACTGTCTTCTCCTGATGGAGGTTCTAGGGACGCAATTTCATCGTGAATTTGCTTTATCTGCTGCTCAACGGTCACAAGCCGCTCCTTAAGGACGGACAAATTCTGCCGTTCATCGCCGAGAAGATCAAACAATCGCTCTCGCCGCAGATTTTCATGTTGAAGCTTTGCAGCGAGGCCTTTTTGGATGCGTTCGTAGTTCTTTTTAGTATCCAGTCGAGCTGCGGCATTGACGATGCCATCCAAGTCGATCTCACGAATAAAAAATAAGAAGGACTGCTCGAACTCATTATATCTCCACGAGGTCTTTGAACATGCCCCGCCTGCCAATGCTTTATGACATTTCAGATAGGTGCCCCCTTTGGGTCCCTTACCCTTGTTGATGAGGCGCATTGGTGATCCGCAATAACCGCATTTCGCGATATGGGTGAAGAGATTGCGTTGCGTCTCCCCACGTCTACCACCTGAACCTGATGCTCGGGAGCGTCGAGCCTGTTGAACCCGATAGAAGAGCGCCTCATCTATAATGCGAGGGAAGTAATCAGGTATCGGATCGCCCTCTGGCCTACGCCTTCCGTCAATGAGGACATGAGGCTGATATTCTCCTAGCACAGCGCGATTTTGTAGAATCTTCGTCACATATGATTGATTCCACAAAGAGGTTCGCCCAAAAGGCGGGATACTCTGTTGGTTTAACCATTTGGTAACGGAATATGAGCCCATGCCTTCATCGGTTAATTCGAATATGCGCTGTACTATCTCTTGACGATCTTTGACCACCTGAAACGTTTTCTTGTCATCAGCAAGACTCAGCCAAGCTGGGCAAATCTTTGTTAGTTTCTGTTCCCCGGCCCGATCCCGTTTCGCCTTCCAAGCTGCGCCTATTCGACGGCTTTTGGTTTGCGACTCCTCGTGTGCTCGGCTCATCAACGCGATGGAAAACATCATTGATGCCATGTCCGCGTTGGTTTTGGAGTATACCTTGCCATCTAGCAAAGTAACCACGTTGATAGACAGGCCTATGATATCTAGAAGCAGTTGGACGGAAGGGAGCAATTCTTGGCGTGTGAGTCGGTCTAAAGATTCGACCAAAAGATAGGAACCTTCTGGGACCTGCCCGGCCTTGGCGCTTGCTAGAAACTTCCCAAGAGCACCGGTTGCAACGTTGTCACCCTTATAGGCAGACACACCAATATCTTGAAGCTCCGTATCCGAAACCAATCGGAGCCCGTGTTCTTCAGCATAAGCCTTTGAGAGCTCCGTCTGACGACGAAGGCTGTCTCCCTTCAATTGAAGGTTTGTAGACATACGCACGTAGGAATAAGCGAGAATGGAATTCATATAACGTTTATAACGTGTTATCGGTTTCGTTGCTACTCGTTAGAGCTATTGGTTTCCATTAGATAATCTAATTTAATATAGCACAATATTCTGATGACCGGTCCGCCGGGCTCGGGAAAATCCATGCTGGCCCAGCGGCTGCCTTCGATCCTGCCGCCGCTTTCCCCGCGCGAATTGCTGGACGTGTCGATGATCGCGTCGATTGCCGGGGAACTGGCGGGCGGGCGGCTCACCGATCGCCGGCCGTTCCGCGCCCCGCATCATTCCGCCTCGATGGCGGCGCTGGTGGGCGGCGGGTTCAGGGCGCGTCCCGGCGAGATATCGCTGGCCCATCACGGCGTGCTGTTTCTGGATGAGTTTCCCGAATTTTCGCCGCAGACGCTCGATGCGCTGCGCCAGCCGCTCGAAACGGGTTCCTGCATGATCGCACGTGCCAATCACCGCATCAGCTACCCGGCACGGATCCAGCTGGTCGCCGCCATGAATCCCTGCCGCTGCGGCATGGCTGGCGAGCCCGGTTTCCGCTGCGCGCGCGGCGAGCGATGCCGAACGGAATATCAGGCCCGCATCTCCGGACCCTTGCTGGACCGCATTGATCTCAGGATCGAGGTGCCTGCGGTTTCGGCTGCCGACCTGATCCGCCCGGGAAAGTCGGAAGCGAGTGCCGCCGTCGCCGCGCGCGTGGCGCGGGCGCGCGATCTCCAGCGAGCCCGCTTCGAGGCGCTGGGTGCCGATGGAGCGCTGACCAACGCCCAATGCCCGCCTTCGCTGATCGAGGCGGTCGCCACCCCCGATCAGGGAGGAATGGTGCTTCTGCAGGATGCCAGCGAAAAGCTTGGCTTCTCCGGCCGCGCCTATCACCGCGTGCTGAAAGTGGCACGCACGCTGGCCGATCTCGACGGCAGCGAGGGCATCGGCCGCATTCATGTGGCGGAGGCGATCTCCTACCGCATGGAGACCGGGCTCATGGCGAAAGCTGCGTAGCTTTGCCTCCGGGCTGTCGGCCTGATTGATCATCGGGCGCGTGGCAGCATCCCTGCATGCGCGCGCGGAGCTCGGCAAGGGGTGATTGGCAGCGCTTGCCGTACTGGTCCGTGACGGGTTTTTGCCGGCGTGGTGAATGGCACTTGATCGGATGGCGGAGCAGCGCGGCTGCTCCGATCCTCTATTTTCGCGCAATGCGGAGCGCACAACCGCAGCACACTTCTGCTGAAATTGCTACCGCGCCCGAAGCATGTGCACGGAGCACGAGACGCGGGTGCGAATATAAAAAAAGCCGGCGAGGTGCGCCGGCTTTTGTCAGGTTCATTCGGTCGAAGGTCCGTCAGATGCGTCCCTTCCACGGGATAAAAACCTTTTCGAGATGGCGGATGAGCAGGTCGAAGGCGAAGGCGAAGACGCCGATCACGATGATGCCCATGATGACGGTGTCGCTCGCCAGATATTCGGCTGCATTCAGCACCATGAAGCCGAGGCCCCGGCTGGCCGCCACCATTTCGGCCGCGACAAGGGTCGTCCAGCCGACGCCGATGCCGATGCGCATCCCGGTGAAAATTTCCGGCAGCGCCGCCTTCATGATGACCTGCGTGATCACCTGCTGGCTGGTTGCGCCCATCGCATAGGCGGCATGGATTTGTTCGGTCGAGACCGAGCGCACGCCGGCGCGGGCGGCGATCGCCATCGGCGCGAAGATGGCGAGGAAAATCAGGAAAACTTTCGGAAACTCGCCGATGCCCAGCCAGATGATGACCAGCGGCAGATAGGCGAGCGGCGGCAGCGGCCGGTAGAACTCGATGATGGGGTCGAGCACGCCGCGAACGACGCGGTTGACGCCCATCAGGATGCCGATCGGAATGGCCGTCACGCAGGCCAGCGCGAAGGCGCCGAAGACGCGGCCGAGGCTGGCGAGCGTGTGCTGGATGAGCGTGGAGTTGGCGACGCCGTCGGTCATGGCGAGGATGAACTTGTTGTAGACGGCAATCGGAGAAGGCAGGAACAGCGGCCTCACCCATCCCATCGAGGTGACGAGGAACCACAGCGCGATCAGCACCAGTGCCGTGATGAGGCTGATATGGCCGCTGTAGCCCTCGCCCGGTGCGCCATAGACCTTGCCGGGTTGTGCGGATTTCGCCTTGGACAGCCGCTCAAGCATGGGCCAGCTCCGGGTTTCCTGATGCTCGCTCGTCGCCATAGATGATCCCCAGTATGGTTTCCCGCATTTCGATGAAGTCGGGGCTGGACTTGATTGCGCGCGCATCCCCGCTTTCGAGGAAACGGCGGTTGAAGTCGAGTTCGTAGGTGTGGGTGATGCGGCCCGGCCGTGGCGACATGACGATGAGCCGCGAGCCGAGGAACAGCGCTTCCTCGACACTGTGGGTGATGAAGAAGAACATCTTGTTGGTGTGCTGCCAGACCCTGAGCAGCAGTTCCTGAATGGTCTCGCGCGTCAGCGCGTCGAGAGCGGCCATCGGCTCGTCCATCAGGAGCATGGCCGGGTCGCAGGTCAACGCCCGTGCAATGCCCACGCGCTGCTGCATGCCGCCGGAAAGCTGGTAGATCATGTGCCTGTGGAAGTCCTGCAGGCCGACGAGCGCCAGATTGCGCACGGCGCGCTCACGCCTCTGGTCCTTCGGCACGCCCTGAAGCTTGAGGCCGAATTCGGTGTTGTCGATGACGTTGAGCCAGGGCAGCAGCGCATGCTTCTGGAACACCACGCCGCGGTCGGCGCCCGGACCGGTGACGCGTCGGCCGCCCAGCGTGATGTCGCCGGCGGTCGGCGCCATGAAGCCGGCCATCAGGTTGAGCAGCGTGGTCTTGCCGCAGCCGGAAGCGCCCAGCGCCACCACGAAGTCGCCGCTGTGGATCGTCAGGTTGACGCCCTTCAGCGCAATCACCGCTTCGTCCGAGTGGAGACCCGGATAGGTCAGGTTCACATTGCTTACATTGAGCGTTTCCATGTCTTGCCTTCTCGCACCATGTCCTCAGGGCATGCGCCGGTGGCTACGGGACCGTGGCGGTCCCGTATGGGAACAGCCGGCGGCGTTAGAGCATCGGGCCGAAACGTGGAATCCGGATTTCGGATATTCCGATGCTCTGTCAATACTTCAGATCGTCCCTTGTGCGTCCGGATGGACACACGGCGATCTCGCCGCCGGCCGGTCTTCCAGCCGCTACTTCGAAGCCGCCGTCGCGAAATCCGCGTTCACGAAGGGGGCGTAGTCCTCCAGCGCGTGGTCGATCTGCTTCTGCTCGACCAGGAATTTAGCACTTTCCGTGAAAGCGCGCACCGCGCCGCTTTCGGCGCCACCCCCAAGCCAGACATTGGAGGCCTGCTCCTCGGCGCTCGGGAAGACGAGGAGATCGAGGGCTTCGACCACATCTTCGGGCGAGCCGCCGATCATCCTGACGATGCCCTGCACCTCCGGGGAATCCGCCGTCCACTTGTCCTTGTCCCTGGCGTAGTCGGCATAGGCGTCAGCCAGAACTTTGGTGAAGGCGTTCATGAATTCGGCGTTTTCGGCCGCGAACTTGCGGTCCACGACAAGGGCGTCGAATGTCGGCACGCTTTCCTTGCCGATCACCTCGGAGTCGGAGATGACCTTGCCGGTCTTGAGGATTTCGGAGAGAGCCGGCGGCCAGACATAGGCGGCATCGATGTCGCCGCGCTGCCATGCGGCCACGATCTGTGGCGGCTTCATATTAAGGATGTTGACCTCGCGCGGATCGATGTTCCACACCTTCTCCATGCCGACCAGCAGATGGAAGTGCGAGGTCGAAACGAACGGCACGCCTACTTTCTTGCCCTTCAGATCCTCCGGTTTTTCGATGCCGGAGCCTTCGCGGGCCACCAGCGCTTCCGATTTGCCGATATTGTCGAGGATCCAGAAAAGCTGCATGTCGACGCCGCGCGTGGCGGCTGCCGCAGCACCTGTCGAGCCGATCACGCCGATCGGCACGTTGCCGGACGCAAGCGCGGTGGAAATATCGCCTGCCGACGAGAACTGGCGCCAGTCGACCTTGTAGCCGGTGTCCTTCAGTGCTTCGTCGAAGCGTCCGTCGGCAATGGCCGCCACGAACGGGCCGACGATCTGCTGGTAGCCGACAACGATCGTCGTCTGGGCGAAGGCAGCCCCCGCATAGAGGACCGATGCTGCCATCGAGGCAGCGCATGCAATGCCTTTCAATACCTGAAACGGTTTCATCGATTATCTCCCATTGAAACAGCGGAATTCCGTTGGCCCGCCAGAGGCTGCGACTTCGATGTTCGCTTTCTTCAGCCGTTCTGACTCTAGGTGAGCCTCTGCGCTCACCTTATATCCAATTCAAAACTTCAATGAGTCCAATGGCCGTCACCCATGCCATCCCGGTCTGTGGAAGGGCTGCGCCTGCCGGCCGCGATGCCCTTGAAATCATGTGGCGCGTACTAAATCTTTGCCTTGTTATCGGATGAGGGGCAGTTTTACCTCTGCCTCTGCAAGGGATGCTCTTGTAACGGCTGGAAAATACAGGAATTTTAACTTCTGGCCCGGAATGGTTATGTCTTGTATGTGGCCGGTTCCATCAGCCGGTGAAGTTCGCAGAAATGCCGGGAAAGCTGGGTCCGCTATGGGTAAACAACCATTGTCTCGACTGTCTCGACGCTTGTGCATGCCCTTGCTTGCTGGTGCTTTTGCTGCGTGTTGTTCCCTGAATGCGGTCAGGGCCGAAAATCTCGCGGTGACGGTGCAGACCGTCGGCTATGCGAGCTACAGCCAGCCTCTGGAAATTTCAGGCGACATTCATGCCCGCCTCAATGTCGATCTTTCATTCCGGGTCAGCGGCCAGATCGTGGAGCGCACCGCCGATGTCGGCACCCATGTGAAACCGGGTGATGTTCTGGCGAAGCTCGACGATGCCGAGCAGCAAACCAACCTGCGCGCCGCGCAGGCATCGCGCGATGCGGCGCAGGCTCTGCTGGTCGAGGCTGAGGCCACCTATCAGCGCCAGCGGCAGTTGCTGGATCAGGGCTTTACCACCAGAAGCCGTTTCGATCAGGTCGAGCAGCAATGGCTGACCGCGAAGAACACGCTGACCAGCGCCGAAAGCGCGCTGGAGAATGCCCGCGACGAGCTTTCCTATACCGAATTGCGCGCGCCCTCGGCCGGCATCATCACGGCACGCAATGTCGAGGTGGGGCAGGTGGTGCAGGCAGCGCAGGCTGCCTTCTCTCTGGCCGAGGACGGGGGCCGCGACGTGGTGCTCGATGTGCAGGAAACGCTCGTCAATCACGGCCCGCCCGGAACGCCGGTCACGCTCAAGCTCCTGTCTGATCCGTCAGTCGAGGCGAGCGGCCGTGTCCGGGAGGTTTCGCCGGTGGTCGATGCGCGCACCGGCACTGTGCGGGTCAAGGTGGAAATCATCGATCCGCCGCCGCAGATGGCGCTTGGCGCGGTGGCCACCGCTGCCGTGCATCTGCCGGTGAACGATGTGGTGGTGCTGCCGTGGAGTTCGCTGACCTCCGATCGCGGCCGCCCGGCGGTCTGGCGGGTGGCTCCCGATAGCAACACCGTGTCGCTCGCGCCGGTCGAAGTGCTGGCCTATGAGCGCGAGCGCCTGATCCTTCGCGCGGGGCTGGATGAGGGCGCGACAATTGTGGTGAAAGGCGGCCACATGCTGCATGAGGGGCAGGTCGTCGACATACTGAACGAGCAGTCCGCCGGCGGCGAGGGGAAGTGACCATGAGACGATCCCTGTTCCTGCGTGTGCTCCTTGCATCCACCCCGCTTCTGGTTCTTTCCGCCTGCAGCGAGGCTGAGGCGCCCGAACCCGAAGCTCTGCCGCGCCCCGTGATCTACACCATCGTCGAGCCCAGCCCGGTTGCGGAAACCGGCTTTACCGGCACCATCGAACCCCGTTACAGCACTGCACTCGCGTTTCGGGTGCTCGGCAGGCTCACCAGCCGCCCGGTCAATGTCGGCGACCTTGTGCATAAGGGCGATACGGTCGCAGCGATAGATCCCTCGGCTCTCGATCTGGCGGTGCAGTCCGCAAAGGCCGATCTCGCCAGCGCCGAGGCGCAGTTTGCGAGTGCGGCGGCCAGCGAGGAGCGACAGCGCGCGCTGCTGGCTTCCAGAAGCGTATCGCAGGCGGTCTACGATGCAGCCCGTCAGGCGCGCGACAGTGCCGCCGCTGGGCTTGAAAAAGCGCGTGCGGGGCTGAACAAGGCCGAGGACCAGCGCAGCTATGCCCAGCTTCGCCCGGAATTTGATGGCGTCGTGTCCGAAGTTCATGCCGAGGTGGGCGAGACGGTTGCAGCCGGACAGCCCGTGCTGACGGTGGCGCGTCCGGACATCCGCGAAGCGGTCGTCGACGTGCCTGACCGGCTGAACGGACTGCTCAGCCCCGGCACCGAATTCGAGGTGCGGCTGCAGGCCGATCCTTCCGTCACCGGCAAGGGCAGGGTTCGCGAGGTGGCGCCGCAGGCCGATCCGCAGACGCGTCTCCGTCGTGTCCGGATCGAGCTTCAGGACCCCGAGCCGGGCTTCCGGCTGGGCGCCACCGTGCGCGTGGCGCACCGGGCCGCGGAAACAGCGCCCGTCGTGCTTCCGCCCAGCGCTCTTTACGAAAAGGACGGCGCAACGTCCGTATGGCTGGTTGATCCGCAAAGCCTTCAGGTGACGCGCCACGAAGTCGCTGTCGCTCAGCGCACGCAGGCAGGCTTCGTGACGGATGACGTGCCGGTGGGCAGCCATGTGGTGACGGCGGGCGTTCATGAACTTGTCGAGGGCCAGAAAGTCCGGCTCGCGGGAGAAGGAAAGCGCAATTGAAGGGCTTCAATCTTTCCGACTGGGCTTTGAACCACCGATCCCTCGTCTGGTATTTCATGGCCGTGTTCCTGATTGCGGGCGTGGCTTCCTATGTGAAGCTGGGCCGCGAGGAAGACCCGAACTTCACCATCAAGACCATGGTGGTGCAGGCCAACTGGCCGGGCGCGTCCGTCGAAGAGACCCTCAACCAGATCACCGACCGCATCGAGAAGAAGCTCGAAGAGCTGGACGGGCTGGATTTCACCCGCTCGGTGACCACGGCCGGCCAGTCGGTCGTGTTCGTCAATCTGAAATCGACCGTCAAGGCGAAGGACGTGGAGCCGAGCTGGGTGCGTGTGCGCAACATGCTCGAGGATATCCGCTCGTCGCTGCCGGAAGGCGTCTACGGCCCTTATTTCAATGACCGCTTCGGCGACGTGTTCGGCAACATCTACGCCTTCACCTCCGATGGCCTGTCGATGCGCCAGCTGCGCGATTATGTCGAGGATGTGCGCTCGCGCATCCTCACCATCGAGAACGCCGGCAAGGTCGAGCTGATCGGCGCGCAGGACGAGGCGATCTATCTGGAATTCTCGACCCGGCAGATCGCAGCCCTCGGTCTCGACCAGCAGGCCATACTGGACAGCCTGCAGGCGCAGAACGCCATAACTCCTTCAGGCGTGGTACAGGCGGGGCCCGAGCGCATCAGCGTGCAGGTCAGCGGCCAGTTCAATTCGGAGGAGGATCTGCGCGCGGTGAACCTGCGCGTCAACGACCGTTTCTTCCGTCTTTCGGACGTGGCCACCATCACCCGCGGCTATATCGACCCGCCGAAATCCCTGTTCCGGGTCAATGGCGAGAACGCCATCGGGCTGGCCATCGGCATGAAGCCGAACGGCAATCTGCTGGAGTTCGGGCAGGCTCTGGAAGAGCTGATGCACAAGACGATGAGTGACCTGCCGGTCGGCATCGGCGTCACCAAGGTGGCGGACCAGCCGGAGGTGGTCGATCACGCGGTTTCAGGTTTCACCAAGGCCCTGTTCGAGGCTGTCGTCATCGTTCTGGCGGTCAGCTTCGTCAGCCTTGGCGTGCGCGCCGGTCTGGTCGTGTCGCTATCCATTCCGCTGGTGCTGGCCATCACATTTCTGACCATGTCCTATATGGACATCTCCTTGCAGCGTGTGTCGCTGGGCGCCCTCATCATCGCGCTCGGCCTTCTGGTCGACGATGCGATGATCGCGGTGGAGATGATGGTGGCGCGGCTGGAAAAGGGCGATCCGCTCAACAAGGCGGCCACCTATGTCTATTCCCACACCGCCTTCCCGATGCTGACGGGAACGCTGGTGACGATTGCCGGCTTCATTCCGATCGGGCTCAATTCCAGCCAGGCCGGCGAATACACCTATACGCTGTTCATCGTCATCGGCGTGTCGCTGCTGGTGTCGTGGATCGTGGCGGTGCTGTTCGCGCCCCTGCTCGGCGTGACGCTGCTGCCCGCGACCATGAAGCACAAGACGGCAGAGGAGCCGGGGCCGGTGATGCGCGTCTTTGGCCGCGCCCTGCTTGCCGCCATGCGGTTCCGCTGGCTGACGATCGTCATCACGGTCGTGCTGTTTGCCGTGGCGCTCTTCGGCATGACCTTCGTCGAGCGGCAGTTCTTCCCCGAATCGGACAGGCCCGAGCTGGTGATCGACTGGCGCCTGCCCGAAAACAGCTCCATCTCCGACACAAGCGAGCAGATGGTGCGCTTCGAGGAGACGGTGCTGAAGGACAATCCCGACATCGATCACTGGAGCAGCTATGTCGGGCAGGGCGCGGTGCGCTTCGTTCTGGCCTTCGACGTGCAGCTTTCCAATCCCTATTACGGGCAGATGGTGATCGTCGCCAAAGATATCGAGGCACGCGACCGGTTGCGCCAGCAGTTCAACGACGTGCTGCGGCGGGAATTCGTCGGCACCGATGCCTTCGTCAAATATCTGGAGCTTGGGCCGCCCGTCGGGCGTCCGATCCAGTATCGCGTCTCGGGTCCGGATATCCAGACGGTGCGCGGTTACGCTCAGCAGCTCTCAGCCATTCTCGACACCGACGACCGCCTGGGCGTTGCCGCCTATGACTGGAACGAGCCCGGCCGCGTGGTGCGCGTCGACGTGCTGCAGGACAAGGCGCGCAAGCTCGGCATTTCGTCGAAGGACATCGCCACCGCCCTGAACAGCGTGGTCGGCGGCATTACTATCACGCAGGTGCGTGACGCCACTTATCTGGTCGATGTGGTGGTCAGGGCACGCGAAGCCGAGCGCAATTCCATCGATACGCTGCAAAATCTCCAGATCGCCACCGGCACGGGCTCCTCCGTTCCGCTCGCCGCCATCGCCGACTTCCGCTACGAGCTGGAGCAGCCGGTGGTGTGGCGGCGTGGGCGCATTCCCACCATCACGGTTTCCGCCGGCATCGTCGACAAGACCATGCCCGACACGATCGTGAAGGATATTTCGCCGAAGATCGATGCCTTTGCGGCCGGGCTTCCGGCCGGCTACAAGGTGGAAACGGCCGGAACGGTAGAGGAAAGCGCCAACAGCCAGGGGCCGATCGCGGCCGTCGTGCCGCTGATGCTGTTCGTGATGGCCACCATCCTGATGCTGCAGCTGCAGAGCTTCCAGAGCCTGTTCCTCGTGGTGGCGGTGGCACCCCTCGGCATCATCGGCGTATCGGTCGCCATGCTGCTCAGCAACAAGCCGCTCGGCTTCGTCGCCATTCTGGGCGTGCTGGCGCTGATCGGCATCCTGATCCGCAACTCGGTCATTCTCATCGTGCAGGTCGAGGATCATATCCGCGAGGGCCAGCATCCGTGGGATGCGGTGGTGGACGCTTCCACCCACCGCATGCGGCCGATCGCGCTCACCGCCGCCGCCGCCAGTCTGGCGCTGATCCCGATCTCGCGCGAGGTGTTCTGGGGGCCGATGGCCTTCGCCATGATGGGCGGCATCATTGCCGGCACCGCGATCACACTTTTGTTCCTGCCGGCACTCTATGTGGCTTGGCATCGGGTGAAGGAGCCTGCGGCGGAGCCCGTCGAAGAAGCCTGAGACTGCGGGACGCGCGAAAACTATTCGTCCGCGTCCTGCGCCCCGCCCTCCGTCGCCATCGAGATCGGGATTTCGCCGGCAAGCAGCTTTTCGCGTGAAAGCAGGCCGGCATCTTCCAGCGCTTCGAAATCGGGCAGGTCGCGCAGGGTCTCAAGCCCGAAATGGGACAGGAAGGTCTTCGTCGTCACATAGGTGTAGGGCGCGCCGGGTGTTGGGCTGCGCGGGCCATAGGCGATGAAATCCTGTCCGCGCAGAACCGCGATCAGGTCGCGGCTGATCTCCTTTGCGAAGAAGGAGGAAAGCTCGGCCCGCGTGATCGGCTGAAAGTAGGCGATGGTCATGAGCACCAGCGCCTCTGTTTGTGACAGGGGGCGGGCGGACTTTGCCGCAGCCTGACCGGAAGCGGTGCGGATCGCCTCGGCGAAGGCCGGCCGGGTCCGGTGCTGCACGCCGCCCGCCACCCGCACCAGATCGTAGGGTCGGCCGCGCAGTTCCTCGCGGATGTCGTCGATGATGAGATCGAGATTGCACTCGCGTCCCACAACCCGCGCCAGCACATCGCGCGGCACAGGCTCGGACGCGGCGAAGATCACCGCCTCGACGCGGCCCATCCACTCGCGCCAGCGCAGCTCCGGCGGAAGGTGCTCAAGCTCAGTGTCCAGCAAAGGCGGCTGCTTCGCTGCGCGGGGCCTGTCTTCATCCTGCGGGCGATCAGTCATGGTCACAGCCCGTAAATCCTGAAGGAAGCCCGCCCGCTCAGTTCCCGCACCGCCTCGAACTGTTCCAGCCGTGCGAAAAGGCGTCGGGAGGCAAAGCGCGACAGTCGGCGCGAAGCGAAGGTGCCCGGCAGCGCGTCGTCCCCGAGCAGGATGTCCAGCACGTCGGAAGCGCCCTTGGCCCTCAGCTTCGGCGCCACTTCCAGCAGGTTCGCGGCGCGGCGCGACAGCGTGGTAGCCTCGCGCAGGGCGGAGGCAACCGCCTCGACCAGCGCCACGCACAGAACCTGCCCGAACTTCGGATCGTCCGGCCTGATGCGCTTTGAACGTCCTCCTTCGACGCGGAAGATGGGCGTGAACGCCATTGTCATGGCAAGCGGCACTGCCCGCTGCCAGCCAAGGCAGCGCGCCAGCACCAGATCGACAAGCCACCAGCACAGAAGCTCGGTGCGGGGTTCGAGCGCCATGATGCCGGCGGTTGCAGCTGCTGCCGCCAGCGGGGCTGGCTTGCCGGATTTCGCTGCGGTGTCGACCATGCCGGCGATTGCCTGCCAGTCCATGTCGCCGGGCAGCCCCATCAGTTCGGCCAGTGTCGCCAGCCCTTCCGCCTCGGCCTGTGGCCGCTGCCCGGCCAGCCGTCGCCATGCCGCGAAAAGATTTCCGGCCGGCCCGGGGTCGCCGTTTGCCGGGCAAAGATACCAGGCATCGCGAAGGGCGGCCTGCGTCTCCGTGCGTCCCGCCATGCGGCAGGCCTCGGCCGCACAGTCGAGCGCCAGCCGGTGCCGCCATGCGCCTGCCCAGACCGGATCCGCGCGCACGAGGCTGTCGAGCGCATGAAGGGCGGCACCGGCTGAGAAGGCCGCGCCGACGGGATCGGCAGGGTCGGCGCGCGCCGTCACCCAGCCCGGCAGGCGCGGGATCACGTCAGGAACGACAGGAGGCGAATCGGAACGTCTGGCCATGGCCTGAATCTATGCCGCAGGTGCGCATGAAACCAGATTCCCGATTGCAATCCGCACAGCTTGTGAGGCCGTGCAGGTTTCAGCCTGCCTCTATACGCAGCATATGGTTGTCCCAGACATGATCGGGATCGCTGAGCATCGCGCCATCCGGGCTGACGATGACGCCGCCGCCCGTGGTCGACAGGAAGCCCTTGCCGTCGGGGGCGATGCCGCACACCTCGGTCAGGTCCTGTGCCGACAGCACCTTGCTGGACGCTGCCTCGATCACGGCAAGCGTGTTGCCCTGCGGCGAGGTCACGGCAACGGTGCCGGCCAGCGGGTTGGCGGCAACCGAGCCGACATAGTTGCGCAGGCCAGCCAGCACATCCTGCGGCATTTCGATGAGCTGAATGCCCTTGTCGCGCGTTGCCTTGCCGACCAGCGGCGGCAGGTCCGTCACCGGGCCGCGATACTGGCAGCCGAACCACACATTGCCAGCGCCGTCCCTGTCCATATGGCGGATCGAGAGCTTGTGCAGCTCGGCGGGCAATTCGTGCTTCTCGATCAGTTCGCCGCCGATGCGGTCGACCAGCACATAGGAAGGCTGCATGGTGGCGATGTTGAGTTCGGCGCGTCCGAAATCGGGATGGGTTTCGATGCCGCCATTGGCAATCGCCAGCGTGCGTCCGTCACCCAGCAGCAGAAGCTCATGCGGGCCGACGCCATAGGTCGGGAATTCGCCCACGCGCTGAAAGCCGGAGCGGGCGTCGTAGACCCCGATCATGCCCTCGGCATTGTCGAAATCGTTCTCGGTCGCGTAGAGCAGCGCGCCGTCCTGCGAGAACACGCCATGGCCGAAGAAGTGGCGGTCGGGAAGGCTGGGAATGGTCAGCGGTTCCTCGCGGCCCTTGTGGTCGAAAACCATGGCGAATGTGCCGGGCTGGCGCGCGAACACCACGGCCCGGCCCGAAACCGGATCGAAGGTCACGTCATGGCCGCGGTCGGGCAGGTCGATCGCATGCAGCACCTTGCCGTCCTCGGAAAGCACGGCGGCTCCGTAGCTGCCGTTGCGGCGCACGAAGGCGGTGGCGAAAACGGCGTCCGTTGCCATTGCGCGCGCCCACGCCGAAGGGGTCATGGCCGCTGCAAAGCTTGCGCCTGCGGCGCGCAGGAAGTCGCGGCGGTCGATCAGCGGCGTGCGCATGTCAGTCTCCGTCGAGAGAGGAGAAGCCGGCGGTCAGCCCGAACTCGCCGCTCAGCCGCACACCGAACAGGTTGGAGAGACTGGACGTGACGGTGCTGAGATAATCGAGCTTTTCGCGCCGGGCGGGATCATCAAGCGCCTCTTCGATCGGTCCGCTCACCGAGCGGGCGGCTTCCGCGCCGTTGGTGAACTGGATTTCGATGGATTCGGCGATCCATCGTGCGTCGGGCGACAGCGCATCGGCCAGATGCGAGGCCCGGAACAGGTCGCCCAGACCTTCGAGATTGGCGGCGAGCGAAGCGGTGGTGCCCTGCGAGCGCCAGTAAAGCGCCTGCTTCGGCTTGTCCTTCTCCGGGCGCAGGCCGAGAAAGCCCCTGAGGCGCACGTCGCGCACCATTTCCAGCCCGTTGATGAACACGCCCATAAGCTCGGTCACGGCCTCGGAGCCGTTGCGGTAGGTGAGGTTGTTGGGGCCGGGGGTGGCCCAGATCGCGGCAAAGCCGTCCGGCTTGTTCCAGTCGTCGCGCACCTCGGCGCTGATGGCGGCGATGTTGCCGGCCACGGCCGCACCGAAGGCGCAGCGATAGGCTCCATCCGCCGTCGCAAGCTCATCGGCGTCAGTACCGTACAGCACATATTCCAGCGCGCCGAAGCCCTGCATGGCAACGCTTTTCCGGGCGATCTTATCCGCCTCCGTGGCGTCCGGGTCCCTGCCCGCGAGCGCTGCCTGAACCTGCTTGAGGCCGATGCTCTTGCGGTCGGGCCAGAACAGCATCCGCTCCAGCCGGTTGCCCTCGCGGATCGGGCCGAACATGATCAGCTCCACCTTCGCCCAGCCCTGCGCTGCCTGCGCGAACCCGTCGCGGGCGGCGTCAAGTGATGCTTGCGATGGCGTGGCGCACAGGGCTTCGACCGATTTTTCAAGCGCGGCGGTGCGTTCGGCGAGGTCGCCATAGGCCGGGCGGATGAAGCCGTCGATCGCCTGTCCGATCACATCGGAGGCCGGCATCGCCGCCTGAGCCGCCGCCGGGAGGAAAAGAAAGAAGGTAAATGCGAGCGCCAGTGCTTTCATCTAGAGCGACTCCAGGAATTTGATCAGGGCTTCGCGTTCTTCGGCGCTGGCTGCCGCGAAATTGTCGCGCGCGCTTTGCGCCTCGCCACCATGCCACAATATGGCTTCGGTCAGATTGCGGGCGCGGCCATCATGCAGGAAAAAAGTGTGGTTGTTGACCCTCTGCGTGAGTCCGATGCCCCACAGCGGCGGCGTGCGCCATTCATAGCCGTCGGCAACGCCCACCTGCTGGCCGTCGGCAAGGCCTTCGCCCATGTCGTGCAGCAGGAAATCGGAATAGGGCCAGATGAGCTGGAAGGCGTGCGCCTTGTTGGGCGCATCGCGGCGGGTGACGAATTTGGGCGTGTGGCAGGAGGCGCAGCCCATGTCGTAGAAGGCCTGCTTGCCGGCCAGAACGTCCGGCTTGTCGAGATTGCGCCGTGCCGGCACGGCAAGGTTCTGCGAATAGAACGTCACCAGATCCATAATCGGCTCCGGCGCCTCTGTGTCGCCAAGGCGGGGCTGCACCCCGGTCGGCATGTCGAGGCAGGCCTGCTGCGCCGGCGTGCAATCGCCCCAGTGATGCGGCACTTCCGGAGAGGATATGCCGATGTCGCCGGCCAGCGCATCGGCGGATTGCTGGCGGATCGTGGCCGTCTGGGCCTTCCAGCCGAAACGGCCGAGCGTCAGTTCGCCGGTCAGCGTGTCGCGCACGATCGAGGCCCTGCCGGAAATGCCGTCGCCATCGGCATCGTCCGGATCGGCATTGGCAAGGATATCGGCCGGATGGATCTGCTCCACCAGACCCAGACCGATCATCGGGTTGGCGATGCGCGGCGACAGCGTGGTGCGCGCGTCAAGCGGGCCGTAGCCGAGGTTTTCCACCGAATAGGCCGGCTTGCGCAGGGAAACCACGGTGCCGTCGTCCAGCGTGACCGGGACCTCCTCGTAGTCGATGCGCATGCGCCCTTCGCTGACCAGTCCGGGCACGGCAAGGTCCTGCAACTGCGTGCCGTAGACGGGGTCAGGGAAGTTCAGCACCTGATGCGCGGCGACCGCCTGCTTTTCCTCCTCCGTTTCGGCCTCGCGCGCCAGCCGCAGGAACATGGAGGTGGCGTCGGCCTTGCCCTCGGGGGGATGGCCGCGCCCATCCTTCAGGTGGCAGCTCTGGCAGGCGCGGGCATTGAACAGCGGCCCCAGCCCATCCGATGCCTGCGTCGAAGAGGGTGAAGAAACCCAGTTCTTGCGGAAGATGGCATTGCCGAGCTTGAAGGTGCTTTCTTCCTCGAAGGTGATGTTGGCGGAAAATTGCGAGAACGAATCGGCGTTGACCCGCTTGCGGGTCGTCGCGGCGCCACCCTGCATCAGCTCGAACTGCTCGGGCCTGCTGAAGTCCGTGGTCGGGGCGGTGATCGCCCGCACCCGCGCCAGATCCTTTTCCGTCAGATCGTCGCGGATAGCCGGCACGTCCGGCAGGTCCTGCGCGGCGGCAGGCGTGAGACACACCAACAGCGAAAAGGCTGCCGCACAGACGCCGAAGCGGCGTGCGGCAGGCTGTATATGCGGCGCATCGAAGCCGGACCGCGTGCGGCGCAAAAGGTCTAGGATGCGCCGCATTCCCGCATGTCCTATGCCGCCTCGTTGGCCGGGGCGGCGTTAAGCAGGCCGTACTTTTCCTCACCCAGCGAAGCCAGAAGGTCGAGCTGCGTTTCGAGGAAGTCGATATGCCCTTCCTCGTCGATCAGCAGTTCCTCGAAAAGCTTCATGGTGACGTAGTCGCCCAGTTCATTGCAAATCTCGCGCGAGCGCTTGTAGGAGGTGCGCGCGTCGTATTCTCCGGCCAGATCCGATTCCAGCACTTCCTTGACGTTCTGTCCGATGCGCAAAGGCGCCACGGATTGAAGGTTCGGATGACCTTCCAGGAAGATGATGCGCGCCACCAGCTTGTCGGCGTGCTGCATTTCCTCGATGGATTCCTCCCGTTCCTTCTTTGCGAGCTTCAGATATCCCCAGTCTTCCAGAAGGCGGTAATGCAGCCAGTACTGGTTGACTGCGCCAAGTTCCAGAAAAAGGGCTTCGTTAAGCCGCTCGATGATTTGTGGGTCGCCTTTCATGGGTCCTGCTCCCGTATTGGACGCGCAATTCTCTCACGCGAGCCAAGTGTGAAACGATATCCACGCCGCCCGCCTCCGAGCGGACGTGGTAGTCCTCGGTTACCCGAATGATCGTTTCGACCACATTTGGGAAGCAGCCGCAACAGCGACCGCGCTTCTTCATATAGTGATAGACTTTCGCCGGCACGATCAGCTGCCACGGATCGCTGTCCAGCAGATCGATGATTGCTTTCTCGATCTCCTTTTCGGTGATGATGTTGCAGTGACAGATCAGCATGTCGTTCCTGGCCTGGCTGGGCGGTGCCTTTCACCGGCACCGCTGTCGCTGGAATGAAGGAGGTTGCCGGCCCTTATTCGAAGACTTTGTCCGGCGAATCGAGGCTGTCGGAGCCTTCGAAGGCGATGGCGTCGAGCTTCAGGGCAGCAACGACGCGTTCGATCGACTTGGTCTGGTCGACCAGCGCGTCGATGGCAGCCTGCACGGTGGCATTGCCTTCCGCATTGCCTTCGCCGATCTGCTGGTCATAGGCCTCTCCCGCTTCGGCGCGGGCGGCAATGGCTTCCATTTTAGCGACCGTGGCGTCCAGCTTGCCGGACAGCTCCGTGTCGAGCGCCGGATCGGTTTCCTTGACCAGATCGGACAGCGAGGGACCGGCGACAGACGAGCCGTCAATGCGCTTGTAGCTGCCGAGATAAGCCTCGCGAATGCCGACCGCGTCGTAGAGATGGGAGATATGGGTGTTGTCGGAGAAGCAATCGTGCTCTTCCTCCGGATCATGCAGCAGAAGCCCGAGCTTCATGCGCTCGCCGGCCAGTTCGCCATAGGAAAGCGAACCCATGCCGGTCAGGATGGTGGACAGGCCGGTCTTTTCGTCGCCGTCGTTCAGCGCCTTGCGGGCTTCGCCGTCGTCCTTCCAGTTGTCGACCATCTCCTGCAGGTCGGCGACCAGCAGGGTGGACGCCGACTTCAGATATTCGGCGCGACGCTCGCAATTGCCGCCGGTGCAGTTGGCCTTGTCGTAGTCGGTGTAGGGACGCTTGCCGGCGCCGGGACCCGTGCCGTTGAGGTCCTGACCCCACAGCAGGAATTCGATGGCATGATAGCCGGTGGCCACGTTGGCCTCGATGTCGCCGGCTTCCTGCAGGGTTTCGGACAGGAATTCCGGCGTCAGGCTGGAGGCGTCGACCTCCTGCCCGTCGATCTCGATTTTGGTGTTGGCGATGACATTGGCCGTGTAGAGGCCGTTCTCGTCGGATTCGGTGCCATAGCTGGCATCGACATAGTCGATCAGGCCTTCATCCAGCGGCCAGGCGTTCACGCGGCCTTCCCAGTCGTCGACGATGGCATTGCCGAAACGGTAGACTTCGGTCTGCTGGTAGGGAATGCGGGCCGCCTTCCATGCCGCCTTTGCCGCATCCAGCGTCTCGGCGGAAGGGGTGGCGATGAGGGCGTCGATGGCGACGTCCAGCGCCCTGGCGGTGGTCAGCGAGTCCTCGTATTTGGCAAGCGCGATGTCGGCATAGGTTTTCACCACGGCCCTGGGATCAGTGTCGGCCTTCGCCGGCAGAATGAAAATAGCTGCAGTCAGCGCCGCGGTGGCGCCAATCGCCGCCATTCTGCCCATTGAGCGGGTCGAGGCCCAGCTTCTGATCATCGCTCTCATCTCCTACAAGAATTAGACGTCCGTCAGACAGCGCCGGGGAGGCGACCGGTACCGGCAGAACGGACTTTTCCGAAAGAAGGAGATGATGTCACGATCGACCCGGCGTCTTGCCATGGACGGGGCAGGAGAAATCCACAGCGGACCTTGCCGAAACGAAACAACATCGAAGCCTCCAATCGAAAGGGTTAAAGGCCCTTACATTAAAGGAATGCGTCAGGACGCTCGTTCATAAAGCCTCACATTCGCTGAAAGTCAACTTGAATCTGGGAAAAGGGCAATTAAAACAATAGTTTAGAATTATTCTAAACTATTGGAGTCATGTTTATCCCGATGCTTTAACAGGCGCTTTCCGGTTGACAGGCCGCCGGCACTGGTGCGACGCCCGACAGGCCCTCTTGAGATATGAAAAAACAATCTCCAACTGGCAGGGGCCTCTGCCTGAGAGGCCGAAACAGGGAAAGCAGGTGCCATGACGAGCGGTACAATCATTGTTGGGGCCGGCCATGCCGGCGTTCAGGCCGCGGCCAGCCTGCGCGAGGAGGGCTATGACGGGCCGGTTGTGCTGATCGGCGAGGAACAGGAGCTTCCCTACCACAAGCCGCCCCTGTCCAAGACCTTCATCAAGGATGCGGCAGCAAAGCCGCAGCCGCTGCGCGGCGAAAGCTTTTATGAAGGCAATTCGATCGATTATCGTCCGGGCCTGCACGTCGAGCGCATCGATCTCGCCGGTCGCCGCCTCGAGCTTGCGGGGGGTGCCTCGCTCGCCTTCGACAGGCTGATCCTCGCGACGGGTTCGCGGCCGCGCCGCCTGCCCGTCGAGGGCGCCGGTCTGGCGGGCGTCGTTTCCCTGCGCGAGGTGGCCGATGCGCGCCTCATCCGCGAGCTGAGCGCATCCTGCACCGACGTGGTGGTGCTGGGCGGCGGGTTCATCGGTCTGGAGATCGCGGCCACCCTGCGCGCCGCCGGCCGCAACGTCACCGTCGTCGAGGCGGCCGACAGGCTGCTTGGCCGCGTCGTGGCAGCGCCCATAGGGGAACATGTCCGCCAGCGTCTGGCCGATCTCGGCGTACGCATCCTCACCGGCACCACCGTCAGCCGGCTGGAGGGCGAAAGAGGCCATGTATCGGCCGCCGTCACGGCGGCGGGCGAGCGCCTCCCCGCCCAGCTCGTCATCGTCGGCGTCGGTGTCGTGCCTAATGTGGAACTGGCCGAGCAGGCCGGCATCGCCATCTCGAACGGCATCCGCGTCGATCATCAGATGCGCACATCCGTGCCGGAAGTTCTTTCGGTGGGCGATGTGGCCTCATACCGGCACTGGTTCACCGGCGGCGACGTGCGCCTGGAATCGGTGCAGAATGCCACCGATCAGGCGCGTCTGGCAGCACGCACCATCACCGGCGGCACCGATGCCTATGGAGCCGTCCCATGGTTCTGGTCGGATATCGGTGACATGAAGCTGCAGATGGTGGGTCTGACCGCCGGCGCCGAAAGCCATCTGACCGTGGGCACGCCGCAGGACAACAGGTTCTCCGTCTATCATTTCGCGGGAGACCGGCTTGTGGCGGTAGAATCCGTCAACCGCCCGGCCGACCATATGCTCGGCCGCAAGATGCTGGCCGCAGGCTTTTCGCCATCGCGCGAGGCGGTGGCGGAGGGAGCCGATGCCCTCAAGGCCGCGCTTGCGGCTGCCGGGTGAAAGAAAAAGCCCCGTCCTCTGAACGAGGCGGGGCTTTTAGTTTCGATGCGTATCCGGCTTACTTGCGGGCCAGAAGGTCGCGGATTTCCGTCAGCAGCGCCACATCGGCGGGCGGCGGGGCTTCTTCGGCCGCTGCCGGCTGAGCTTCAAGGCGACGGCGTACATTGTTGACGGCCTTGACCATCAGGAAAATGATCCACGCGAGGATCACGAAGTTGAGCAGCACGGTAATGAACGAACCGTAGGCGAACACCGCGCCCTGCTGCTTGGCTGCCTCGAGAGAGGTGGCTGTAATATTCGACGACAACGCCAGGAAGTAGTTGTTGAAGTCGAGACCGCCGAAGATCGCACCGACGATCGGCATGATGATGTCGTTGACCAGCGAATCGACGATCTTGCCGAAGGCACCGCCGATGATCACGCCGACGGCCAGATCCATCACATTGCCTCTGGAAATAAACTCCTGAAATTCCTTCAGCATTTGCCTCTCCAATATTTGCGGCACAGGCCGCCTGTGTTGCAGCTTCGCTTGCCGGAAGCCCGAGGGACAATAGCAGAAACCATGAGTTGAAAAACCGGGAAATCGCAGGCACTGCCTGCTCTGATACAGGCCTAAGGTTGCAGTGGACAGGTTTGGTTTGCTGTGATTGCCTTCAGAGCCGGAAGCCATGGAAAGCGAGCCGTGCTGGGCTGGTTGATCGTCATAGCTGCGATTCTTTATGTGACGATGCTGTTTGCCGTCGCAGCCTTCGGCGATCGTCATGCGGCAAGGCGCGGGCCGATAGCGTCCCGGCCCTATATCTATTCGCTCAGCCTTGCGGTCTACTGCACGTCGTGGACGTTTTTCGGCTCGGTCGGGCTGGCCTCTGAACGGGGGCTGGAGTTCCTCACCATCTATGCCGGGCCGATCCTCATCTTCATCTTCGGGTATCCGTTCCTGAAGCGCATCATCACGCTCAGCAAGGCGGAGAAGATCACCTCGATCGCCGATTTCCTTGCCGCCCGCTATGGCAAGAGCTTTGCGGTCGCCTCCATCGCCACCATCATCGCCACGGTCGGCGTCATTCCCTATATCGCACTGCAGCTACGCTCCATCGCGGGCTCCATCGGGCTGATGGTGGCCTTCTATTCGCCGGACGTGATCTCTGACGCCTTCGTCTATCGTGACGTCGCCTTCGTCGTGGCCTTCCTGCTGGCGGTGTTCGCCGTGCTGTTCGGCACCCGCCATGCGGACGCGACCGAGCATCAGGACGGTCTGGTGCTGGCCATGGCGGTGGAATCGGTCATCAAGCTGGCCGCGTTCCTTGCCGTGGGCGTCGCCATCACGCTGTTCCTTCTGGAGCGCCACGGCAATCTCTTTGAATTCATGCATGCAAACGACATGGCGCAGGCCGCCATGGCCTACGAGACCACGCCGGCGACATGGATCGTGATGACGCTGCTGGCTGCAGCCGCAATCATCATGCTGCCGCGACAATTCTACATGACCATCGTGGAGAACCGTTCCGATCAGGAGCTGAAGACCTCCGGCTGGCTGTTCCCGCTCTATCTGGTGCTCATCAACCTGTTCGTGGTGGTCATCGCCTTCGGTGGGCTGGCCGTGGTCGGCGAGGGCGCCAGCGCCGATCTTTATGTGCTGGCGGTGCCGCTCTTCCATGGCCAGAACACCATGGCCATGATCGCCTTCATTGGCGGGCTGTCGGCCGCGACCGCCATGGTGATCGTGGAAAGCGTCGCGCTTTCGATCATGATCTCCAATGATCTGGTGATCCCGCTGGTGCTGCGGCGTCTGCTGCGTTCGGCTTCCGGCGAGCGGGAGGACTGGTCGAAGGTCATCATCGTCATCCGCCGCGCGGCGATCTTCAGCATCCTGTTCATCTCGTTCCTTTATTATCTGGAGATGGCCGACAATGTGCGCCTCGTCGCCTTCGGCCTGATCTCCTTCGCCGCCGTCGCCCAGTTCGCGCCGGCCTTCGTCGGCGGCCTGATTTGGCGCGGCGCCAATGCGCGGGGCGCGGTGCTGGGCATGATCGCCGGCATTCTGACCTGGGCCTACACGCTCTTCATCCCCTCCCTGTTCCCGGCCGACACCGCCTTTCTCGTCGAAGGGCCGCTCGGCATCGCGGCGCTGCGCCCGCAGTCGCTGTTCGGCACCAGCGGCGAGCCGCTGACCCATGGCGTGTTGTGGAGCCTCTCCATCAATCTCGCTTTCTACATACTGGGCTCGCTGTCGCGCGCCTCCTATCCGCGCGAGCGCATTCAGGCGGCGATCTTCGTGCCGCGCGAGACGGGGCCGATGCCGGGCCTCAGGCGCATGCGCACCAGCGTCACCATCAACGAGGTGAAGGACACCATAGCGCGCTATCTGGGGGTGGAGCGCACCGAACGGTCGTTCCAGTCGTTCGAGCAGCGCGAGGGGCGCAGCTTTCCCGGACATTCGCCCGCCACGGACGAGGCGCTGAGGTTCGGCGAGCAGCTTCTGGCGAGCGCCGTCGGTTCCTCTTCGGCGCGCCTCATCCTGTCCCTGCTGGTGCAGCGCCATGACCGCTCCGCCAAGCGCGCCTTCCGCCTGCTCGACGATGCCTCGGACGCTCTCCAGCAGAACCGTGACCTGCTCCAGATCGCACTGGACCAGATGGAGCAGGGCATCACCGTCTTCGACAAGGATTTGCGGCTGACCTGCTGGAACCGGCAATACCGCCTGTTGTTCGATCTGCCGGACGAGATGGGGCAGGTGGGCATTTCGCTGACCCAGATTCTTGGTCTTCTGGGCGATCGCGGTGACATTTCGGGTGGCGAGGAAATGGCCGCGCTTGACCGTCTGACCCGTTTTGGCGAGCCGTGGCAACTGGAGCTGAGAACCAGCGGACGTATCCTCGAGCTGCGCTCGAATCCCATGCCCGATGGCGGCATCGTTGCCACCTATGCCGACATCACCCGGCGCATGCAGGCCGATCTCGCACTGAAGCGGGTGAACGAGACGCTGGAGCAACGGGTGGCGCGGCGCACGGCGGAACTCACGCAGGTCAACGAGGAACTGGCGCAGGCGCAGAAGATCGCCGAGGAGGCCAATCTCGGCAAGACGCGGTTCCTCGCCGCCGTCGGCCACGACATTCTCCAGCCGCTCAATGCCGCGCGCCTCTACTGCTCGTCGCTGATCGAGAAGGCACCGGAAGGGCCATTGGGCGATGCCGCCGTCAACATCGAATCCTCGCTGGAATCGGTGGAGACGATCCTCGGCGCCGTGCTCGACATATCGCGCCTCGATGCCGGGGCCATGAAACCCGACGAGACCGTCTTCAGCCTCGACGGGCTGCTCCAGCAGATCGCCACCGATTTCCAGCCCATGGCCTCGGCCAAGGGCCTGCGCCTGCGCATCGTGCCTTCAAGGATGCATGTGCGGACCGACCGCAACCTGTTCCGGCGTCTGGTCCAGAATCTCGTGTCCAACGCGGTCAAGTACACACGCCGCGGCACTGTGCTCGTCGGCGCGCGCCGGCGTGGCGGCCTGATCGAGCTGCAGGTGATCGACACCGGCATCGGCATCGGTGGCGACAAGCTCAACACCGTGTTCCGCGAGTTCATGCGCCTCGACGAGGGGGTAAGGGAAGCGGAAGGGCTGGGGCTCGGCCTCTCCATCGTCGACCGCATCGCGCGTGTTCTGCACCTTGAAATCCGCATCTTTTCGCTGCCCGGCAAAGGCACGCGCTTTTCCGTGATTCTGCCGGTCGTGACGGGTGAGACCGCCCAGCCGGTCCGGGGCCAGACCCCGACGCAAAGAACTTTCTCGACGCTGGCTGGCCTGTCGATCCTCTGCATCGATAACGATCCCCGCATTCTCGAAGGAATGCGCCTCCTGCTGGAAGGGTGGGGTTGCGAGGTCCGGGCGTTTTCGGGCCTGCGTGCCTTTATGAGCGCGCGCGGGCGTCTTTCGCCGCCGGACATCATCCTGGCCGACTATCATCTCGACGGCGAGAACGGGCTCGACGCCATCGATCGGCTGCGCGAAGTCTATGGTCCCGAAACGCCAGCGGTTCTGGTGACGGCGGACCGCTCGACCGAGGTGCGCGGCGAGGCCGAAAGGCGCGGCGTCACCGTCATCAACAAGCCGGTCAAGCCGGCGGCCCTGCGCACCATGCTGTCGCGGGTGCGGCCGCTGGCGGTGGAGTGAAGCGGGACGCTTTCTGCACGGCGCGCTTCAGGCAGCGGCGATGGAATCGGTGCCGATCTTGGCAAGCTGGATGACGGCCTGCGTGCGGCTGTCGACGCTGAGCTTCTGGAGAATGGCCGAGACATGCGCCTTCACCGTGGCTTCCGAGACGCCCAGCTCATAGGCGATCTGCTTGTTGAGCAGGCCCTCGCCCAGCATGCTGAGAACGCGCGTCTGCTGTGGCGTCAGGGTCTGGAGCCGGCGGATCAGGTTGGAGATTTCCGGGTCGCGCTCCTCGCCGAGATCCATTTCCGCGGGCGCGGCGATGCCGCCGTCCAGCACGGTGCGCACCGCACTGCGGATGTCGTCCATGCTCGCCGACTTGGAGATGAAGCCGGACGCGCCAAGCTCCAGCGCGCGCCGGATGGTGACGGGGTCGTCATGGGCGGAAACCACCACGATGGGCAGGGAAGGCTGGATGCCGTGCAGCGAGATCAGCCCGGAAAGGCCGCTGGCGCCCGGCATTGCGAGGTCGAGCAGCAACAGGTCGATGTCGCCCTCGCCAAGCAGCGCCGTCTTGGCACTCTCGAAGTCGCCGGCCTCCACAATGCAGGGCGCGTCGCCTATTCCGGCGATCGCCTCTCTCAGGGCGCCGCGAAACAATGGATGATCGTCAGCGATGACGAAAGTGTAGCCTGACGGCAATGGCGTCCTCCCCGCTCCCGCTACTGTAGGAAATTGCCGGGAACAGTCGACAAACTATGCGCCCATGGCCGCGCTGTTCAAGTGCAAACTGTATATTCTTTCAGAACTTGCCGCCGGGCGGATCAATTTTGCCGGATCGAGCACCGCTCAGGTACGATCGGGACCCGGTCCTGCAGGCGGCGGATCCTCCTTTTCCATATCCCTGACGATGCCCATGAACGACCGGAAGAAGCGCTCCATATAGCCCATGGTCTTGTTGAATTCCTCTTCCGACGGCAGGCTGGATTCGAGGCGTGAGGTGAGCGAGTTCTCGAGTTTGGCGACACGCTCCTCAAGCGCCTTCACCTGACCTTGCAACCGGTCCATTTCATCCTGAACCACGCTGCGTTCGTCCGCGGCCATGCGGCAGACAAGCTGACCGGACTGTTCGCGGCAGGTCGACATGGCGCCGGTGACCGTATCCATGCGCACATAGCCATCACCGGTCTTTTCCAGCCGGTAGCGCTCGGCATCGCCCTCCGCCAAGGCGGGCGCGCAAAGCAGGCCGAAGAGGGGCAGGGAAATCAGGGTGCGGCCACGCATGAGGAAACTCCTTCCGGCCGGAACAGTGCAATTCTTCAGGTCTACAACGCCGGTCCCGGCATAAGGTTCACTATGCCCGAAACGGTGATGGACGCACAGGCGCACTTTCCACCGCGCAAGCTTGGCGCTATAGCCCGCTCATGTCGAGCTTCATCTATAAGATCGTTCCGCAGAGCCTGTGGCGCGAGGCTGAGCGTGCCGGAACCTTCACCGGCGCGCCGGTGGATATTGCCGACGGCTATATCCATTTTTCCACGGCTGCGCAGGTGCGCGAGACGGCCTCGAAGCATTTCGCCGGGCAGGACGACCTGCTGCTGGTGGCCGTGGAGGGTGCTGTGCTCGGGGATGCCCTGCGCTGGGAACCCTCGCGCGGCGGCGCTCTTTTCCCGCATCTTTACGCAGCCCTTCCCGTCGATGCGGCATTGTGGGTCCGTCCGCTGCCGCTGGCTCCGGACGGGCAACACCTCTTTCCCGAACTGGAGACGGCATGAGCCTGACGGATGCGATCGGCAGGAAGCTGCTGTTCTCCCTCGATCCGGAAACCGCGCATGGCGTTTCCATCGCAGCCCTGCGCTGTGGCCTGCCGGTCGGGTGCAAGCCACGGCATGACGAGCGCCTGCGGGTCAAGCTGTGCGGGCTCGACTTTCCCAATCCCCTCGGCATGGCCGCTGGTTACGACAAGAACGCCGAAGTGCCGGATGCGCTGCTTGGCCTCGGCTTCGGCTTTGCCGAGGTCGGCACTATCACTCCGCTGGCGCAGCCGGGCAATCCGCGCCCGCGCATCTTTCGCCTGACGGCGGACGATGCCGTGATCAACCGCCTGGGCTTCAACAACGAAGGCCATGACGCGGCACTGCGCCGGCTGGAAGCCCGCAAGGCGCGCGCCGGTATCGTCGGCGTCAACATCGGCGCCAACAAGGATAGCGCCGACCGCATCGCCGATTACGAACTCGGCGTGAAGCGCTTCGCGCCGCTGGCATCCTATCTCACCGCCAACATTTCCTCGCCCAACACGCCGGGCCTGCGCAATATGCAGGCGCGCGAGCAGCTTTCCGAGCTGCTTTCGCGGGTGATGGCCGCGCGCGAGGCGGCGGCCGCACGACCGCCGGTGTTCCTCAAGATCGCGCCTGATCTGGTCGAGGCGGAACTGGAGGACATCGCCGCCGAGGTTCTGGCGAGCGGCATCGACGGGGTGATCATCTCCAACACCACCATTTCGCGCCCGCCCCTGAAAAGCGGCGCGGTTGCCACGGAAACCGGCGGCCTGTCAGGCAAGGTGCTGTTCGGGCGCTCGACCACCGTGCTGGCCAGGATGCGCCGGCTGCTCGGGCCGGAAATCGCCATCGTCGGCGTCGGCGGCGTGGATTCGGCTGAGGCGGCGCTGGAAAAAATCCGCGCCGGCGCCGATCTCGTCCAGCTCTATACGGGCATGATCTTTGCCGGCCCTTCGCTGCCGGCACGCGTCGTATCCGGCATGAGCGCCGCGCTTGAGCGCGAGGGCGTTGGCTCGGTGCGCGACCTGCGTGACAGCGCGCTTGACCAATGGGCCGCGAAGCCCCTGTGAAGCGACGGCTCGCTCCGGAGTTGCCCTGACCGTCAGTCCGTCAGCCGCCTGAGGCGAATGTGGCGCGCTCGCGCCGGGGCAGCATGGCAAGCAGCCCCAGCCCCCGCATCAGGAGGAACAGATGCAAGGCAATCCACAGACCGTGATTGCCAAAAAACGGGGTCAGCACAAACATGGCGGCAGCGAATGTCGCGAGGGACAAGAGCATGGTGTTGCGCATGTCGGCCGACCATGTGGCGCCGATGAAGACGCCATCCAGCTCGAAGGCGAGCACGGCGCTCATGGCCGTGAACGCCGCCCATGGCAGGAAGGCACTGGCGACTTCGCGCACATCCTCGGCCGTGGTGAGCAGGGCGACCAGATCGTTTCCCCAGATGTAAAGGGCTGCGGTGGCAACGCCGGAGAGCACGAAGCCCCATATGGCGCACAGCTTCACCGCAAGGCGGAACGCGTTGCGGTCGCGGGCGCCCACGGCACGGCCGGTGAGTTGCTCGGCGGCGGTGGCGAAGCCGTCCAGAAAGAAGGAGGTGGTGAGGAAGAAATTCATCAGCACGGCATTGGCGGCCAGCGTCACCGTGCCGAACTGGGCGCCTTGGCGGGCAAACAGCGCAAATGTCGCCAGAAGCGCAAAGGAGCGGATCATGATGTCGCGGTTGAGCGACAGCATGCGGGTGATGGCGGCAATGTCGGCGATGCGAGAAAGGCTGATGCGGTCCTGCCTGCGGAACCGCGCAAGCACGATCGCCATCCCGGCCAGCACGGCGGTCAGCTCGCCGCCGACCGTGCCCCAGGCGATGCCGGCAACGTTCCAGCCGAGATACAGCCCCAGCACCAGTGAGAAGATAACATGGGTGCCGTTGAGCAGGATTTGCAGGCCAAGCGCGGTCCTGCCCTCGCCGCGTCCGAGAAGATAGCCCAGCACGGCATAGTTGATGAGGGCGAAGGGCGCGCCCACAAGGCGGATGCGCACATAGGTTTCGAGCGCGGAGCTGACTTCCGGCTCGGCATCGAGAAACCGGATGCCGCCGGCCGCGATCAGCGGCGCCAGAATTGTGATGGCGAGCCCGATCATCACCGCGATGAAGAAGGCGCGCCAGAACACGGCCTGTTCTTCGCCCCGGTCCGCGGCGCCGAAGGCCTGCGCCACGAGGCCGGTCGTGCCGGAACGCAAAAAATTCATCGTGGTGAAAACCACATCGATGACCAGCGCACCGGCGGCCAGACCGCCAAGCAGCGCCGCATTGCCATACTGGCCGATGATCGCCGTGTCGGTGAGACCGAGCAGCGGCGTCGTCATATAGGCCAGCGTCATCGGCACGGCGATGGCGAGCACCGTGCGGTTGGACACGATGAAGGTCTCAGCTGGGAAGGTCTCGGCCGGGAACGTTCGGGTCGGGAAGGCCTGCGCCGGCGGGGGTGGCTTCGTGTTCACAGCCGGCTGAACTCCGCCCATGGCGTTGCTATTTGCGGTAGTTGGCGATCCGGATGAGCAGGAAGGCCGGGATCACGATCGCCGCTCCCAGCAATACATAGCCGAACACGCGATCGATGGCGCGGAAGCCCAGGTTCCAGATGTCCAGGAAGAAGTTGCGGATGCCCATGACGATGTCATAGGGCGACCAGCCGAAGGCGCTCATCACCAGACCGACGAGGAAGGAGACGACCAGCAGCTTGAGAAGAACGCGCATCGGCGAATCGCCGAGAAATCGGGCAAGGGCGGACACGACATTCTCCTTCCGATCCGTTCGTTTCTGAAATAGGCAACGGACGGCAAGGCTGCAAGCAAAACCGTGCTGGGGGTTTACCCTCAATGAAGGCAGGCAGGGCAAACGCTTTGTGATTGCGGGGCGAGCCCCGCGCATGCTAACGAAGCGCTGCGCGGGTATGATGTAATGGTAGCCTGTCAGCTTCCCAAGCTGAACGCGCGGGTTCGATTCCCGCTACCCGCTCCAGGCTCCCGGTTTTTCTGATCTCAGTATTGCCCGCGATAATAGCGGTCGTCGCATTCGGCGACATAGACGCGTCCGTCAGGCGCCTGATAACGGCACATCTGGCGATCGCCCGGCTGCGGGCCGCCCGAGGTTGCTACAACAGCGCCCAGAAGCGCACCGGCGCCGGCGCCGATCAGCGTGCTCTTGGTGTCGCGGCCGATGGCCTGGCCGACAAGCGCGCCACCCGCGCCGCCGAGTGCCGCGCCCGTGGTTGCGCGCTGCTGCTGCGGCGTCTGCGAGCAACCGGCAAGGCCGATCGTCAGCGCCACGGCGCCCATGGCCGCGAATTTCATGATGTTCATATTTTCCATCTCCTTGTCTGCCAAGCCATGACTTAGAATGCATATCCAAGATGAACGCAACCTGACCATGGCGGGTTCCGCTTCGTTGGTTTTTCTCCGTGCATGGATGGTACAGAACAGAAAACGGCACCCGCGCGCTGCGCGAGTGCCTTTTCCATCAGGGGCAGGATTGCTTCTCAGAAGCTGCCCGAAAGCGACAGGAAGTAAGCACGGCCGGGTTCGTTAAACGTGTTGGCGCCGTCACCGGTGCGGAACAAACGTTCATCGAACACATTGTTGACGCCCGCAGCCACTTTCAGATTGTCGTTAAGACGGAAATCGAGGCTGGCATTGACGATCGTATATGCCTTGCGCGCGTTCAGATCCTCTCCTTCGCGCGGTTGGCCGCTGGTGGAATTCCAGGTCAGCGGCTTGATCTTGCCATAGTGGGTGGCGGAGACCGTGAATCCCAGTTCCTCCGTTGCCTGATAGTTCAGCGCCGTGTTGATGGTGTATTCGGGCACCAGCGACAGCGGTTGGCCGTTCGAATCCTTGGACTCGATCATCTTCGTGGCGTTGGTGGTCCATGTCAGCTTGTCAAAAACAGGAACGGCAAGGTTCGCCTCCAAGCCGGCGATCGTGGCCGGTCCGCCATTCTCCCACCGGTAGAGGCGGCTGCCTTCTGTGGGGCGATCCGGATACTGGAACCAGACAGGTTCGTAGCCGGTGATGATCTTGTTCTTGTAGTCATTGTGGAAATAGGTGATGCCCGCATTCCAGCCGGCGTCATCGGTATAGTTGATGCCGATCTCCTTGTTGACGCTGACTTCCGCGTCCAGATCGGGATTGCCGATGATGTAGCACTGCATGCGATAGTAAGGTGCACGGCAGCCGTTGCCACGGCTCGTATAAACGTAGTTCGGATTGAGCTGGAACAGGTTGGGAGCCTTGAAAGCCCGGGCGATGCCGGCCTTCAGGGTGATTTCCGGCGTGAAATTGTACGACGCGTTGAGGCTGGGGCTCCAGTTCAGGCCGAACTTGTCATGATAATCGAGACGCAGCCCCGGCGTGAGAATGAAGGCATCGGTGATCATGATGTTGTCTTCGGCGTAGAGGCCGAACATATGCGCCGATGATTTCGGATCACGATCCGCCGGGTTGCCGGGAATGCCGAAATCGATGCCGTTGCCAATCGTCTGCGTGATCGAAATCGGATCGTCCATCATCTCGCCACGGTAGTCGACGCCGAACCGGATCAGTTCCGGTCAACGTGCATCCGGCGCATATCCTGCAGGCGCTTGGCGCTTGCCTGGAGACCCCCTTTAGCTGTCTCTCCCGGGTGGAAGGCGAACAGCCACCGAAACATGACTCAATGAGTCATGTTTCGTATAGAGGCGCTGCTCTCGTGACGGAAGGGCATTTCCATGAGCCGGAAAAATATCCGGTCATACGTGGCAAAAAGGCCGCAGTAATGTACTGCGGCCTTTGTTCGGAGCAGTCAGACCGTTCCGGCTATCAATAGATGTCGAAGTCGAAATACTTGGCCTGAACCTTCTTGTAGGTGCCGTCCGCCACGATGGCGTCGATGGCGGCGTTGAGCTTTTCGCGCAGCTCATTGTCGCCCTTGCGGACGGCAATGCCGGTTTCCAGCTCAGTTCCTTCCACGTCGCCGATCAGCTTGCAGCAGGCGCCGTCATCCGAGTTTTTCAGCCAGTCGGTCATGACGAACTTGTCGGAGACGACGGCATCGAGACGGCCGTTGAGCAGATCCTGCACGGCTTCTTCCTGCGTCGGGTAGAGCTTCACGTCGGCGCCGGCCTTGGCATAGTGATCCTGCGCATAGATCGCCTGCGTGGTGGCGGCCTGTGCGCCCACGGCCTTGCCGGAAAGCGCTTCCGGCGTGGTGCCGGTGAGATCGCTGTCCTTGGGTGCTGCGACGGCCAGCGGCGTCACATAGTATTTATTGGTGAAGTCGACCTGTTCCTTGCGCTCATCGGTAATCGACATGGAGGCGACGATGGCGTCGAACTTGCCGGCCTGAAGGGCGGGAATGATGCCATCCCAGTCCTGTACGACGAATTCGCACTCGGCCTTCATCTGCTCGCAGAGCGCCCTAGCGATATCGACGTCGAAGCCTTCGAGCTTGCCGTCGGCAGTCAGGGTGTTGAAGGGCGGGTAGGCGCCTTCGGTGCCGATCTTGATCTTGCCGCCCTCCTGTGCCGCTGCCTGCCCGGCAACAAGGGCGATCACGGCTGCCGTTGCAACGCCTGTGAGCCATCCGGAAATACGCATTGTGTACCTCTTCCCAAAAAATCTCAGGCCCCCTTTGGCCTGAATGCAGCCAAGCACAGCAATCGGCTTGTTACAAGCCGAAAGCTTTAAGACCAAAGCAGTTCTTCTCCTGACGAAACGTCAGGCTTTGCTGCGGAAATGCTTGGAAAGTTTCAGGCCCTGCGCCTGATAATTGGAGCCGAGATCTGTTCCATACAGCGCCTGGGGACGACGCAGCATATGCTCGTAGACCAGCCGGCCGACGGTCTGGCCATGGTCGAGGATGAAAGGCACTTCATGGCTGCGCACTTCAAGCACGGCGCGGCTGCCGGTGCCGCCGGCGGCCGAATGGCCGAAGCCGGGATCGAAGAAGCCAGCGTAGTGCACGCGGAACTCGCCCACCAGCGGATCGAAGGGCGTCATTTCGGCCGCGTGGAGAGGCGGCACATGCACCGCTTCCCGGCTGACCAGAATGTAGAATTCGTCCGGATCGAGCACGAGGTCGGCCGCACCGCGATTGTAGAGCGGCTCCCAGAAATCGAGCACGTCATGGGCGGCGCGGCGGTCGACGTCGATGAGCCCGGTGTGATGCTTGGCCCGGTAGCCGATCAGCCCGCTGGCGTCGCCCTTGAGGTCGATGGACAGCGCGATGCCGCCGCCGGAAATGTTGGGCTGATCCGATGCGACGAGCGTCTCGTCACGATGCAGCGCGTGCAGCTGGTCTTCGGAAAGAAGCGCATTGCCGGTCCGGAAACGGATCTGCGACAGGCGCGAGCCGGTGCGGGCGACGATGGGGAAGGTGCGCGGGCTCACTTCCAGATAGAGCGGACCCTGATAGCCGGCGGCGATCTTGTCGAATTCGGCGCCATGATCGGTCATCACGCGGGTGAAGATGTCGAGCCGGCCGGTCGAGCTCTTCGGGTTTGCCGAGGCCGAGATGTCGGCGGGCAGGGCCAGCCTTTCCAGAAGCGGAACGATGTAGACGCAACCCGTTTCCAGAACCGCGCCCGCCGTCAGGTCGATCTCGTGCAGTTGCAGGCGGTCGAGCTTGTCGGCGACGCTGTGGCCGGGGCCGGGCAGAAAGGAAGCGCGCACGCGCAGCGCCTTTTCGCCAAGCCGCAGGTCGAGGCTGGCAGGCTGGATCTGGTCGGAATCGAGTGCGCGCGGCGTGCTCAGCGCGCCGCTTTCGAACAAAGCTGCGATGTCCTGATCGGGAAGAATGCCTGTCTGACGCACAATACGCTCCCGGCCGTGGAATGGGGCCAATGATCGAAAATGTCTTAAACATACGGCCAATTGACGCAAGACCGGGGGAGGTTTAAAGGAAGGCTTATCCCGTGGTGATTTGGCCGGTCGGCTTGCAGCCACGTTAAACAAGTCGCTAAAGGACCGTCGGGCTCATAGGCCGTCTGTACCGGTTGCGACTTTCGCGACCGGTTTTTTGTTGTTCGGAAGAGAGCCATGACATCATCAGACAAGACACGTAACTGGAGACCCCGTACCACCCTGGTGCATGGCTCGACCCTCAGGTCGCAGTTCGGCGAGATGTCGGAGGCGATCTTCCTCACGCAGGGCTATGTCTATGACACGGCCGAATCCGCCGAGGCCCGTTTCAAGGGCGAAGTGCCCGGCTTCATCTATTCGCGCTATGCCAACCCCACAGTCGACATGTTCGAAAAGCGCATGTGCCAGCTCGAAGGGGCGGAGGATGCCCGTGCGACCGCCTCGGGAATGGCCGCCGTCGCCACCGCGATCCTGTGCAGCCTGAAGGCGGGCGACCACATCGTTGCGGCGCGCGCCCTGTTCGGCTCCTGCCGCTGGGTGATCGATACGCTGGCGCCGCGCTACGGCATCGAGGCCACGCTGGTCGACGGCAAGGACATCGCCAACTGGGAACAGGCGGTGCGCCCCAACACGAAGCTGTTCTTCCTCGAAAGCCCGACCAATCCCACGCTGGAAGTCATCGACATCACCGCTGTCGCTGCGCTGGCCAATTCCATCGGCGCGCGGCTTGTCGTCGACAACGTCTTCGCCACGCCCCTGCTGCAGCGCCCGCTGGACCTCGGCGCCCATGTCGTCGTCTATTCCGCCACCAAGCACATTGACGGGCAGGGCCGGTGTCTGGGCGGCATCATCCTGTCCGACAAGGAATGGATCGACGAAAACCTGCACGATTATTTCCGCCATACCGGGCCCTCGATGTCGCCCTTCAACGCGTGGACGCTGCTGAAGGGGCTGGAGACGCTGTCGGTGCGCGTCGACCAGCAGATGCGCTCCGCCGCCCGCATCGCCGATTTTCTGGCGCAGTCGCCACAGATCGAACGTGTCGTCTATCCCGGCCGCCCCGACCACCCGCAGGCCGATATCATCGCGCGGCAGATGTCGGGTGGCTCGACCCTGATCTGCCTCGACGTCAAGGGCGGCAAGGAGGCGGCCTTCGCCTTCCAGAATGCGCTGGATATCGTGCTGATCTCGAACAATCTGGGCGATGCCAAGAGCCTCATCACGCATCCGGCCACCACCACGCACAAGAACCTCAGCGACGAAGCCCGCGCCGAAGGCGGGATCGGGCCGGGAACGCTGCGCCTGTCGATCGGGCTGGAAGATACGGACGATCTGCTGGAGGACATCGGGCAGGCCCTGTCGCGCGCTGGCTCATAGTGCGCTGGTAAGGCTTGGCAAGGCTTGACCTGACGGTTTCGCAGGCCAATTCTCCGTATGGAATTCGCGCGCCCGGGGAGGCGCGCGAAAGCTTCCGGGAGATGCGGATCATGTACAGCGCCACCACGCGCGACATCGAGGTACGGGTCAGGCCGTTCTATCTGGAGGAACGGTCGGACCCCTCCGGCGGCCGTTATGTGTGGGGCTATCGGGTGACGATCCGGAACCACTCGCCCGAGTTCGTGCAGCTCATGTCACGCCACTGGCTCATAACCGACGGTGCGGGGCGTATCGAAGAGGTTCGCGGCGCCGGCGTGGTTGGCGATCAGCCGGAACTCAATCCCGGCGACAGCTACGAATACACATCCGGATGTCCGCTCACCACGCCGTCGGGGTTCATGGCGGGTACCTACACGATGCGCACGGCGCGGGGCGAAACCTTCGACGTCGTCATTCCACCCTTTTCGCTCGATCTCCCGGACGAGCGCCGCACGGTCAACTGACGGATGGAAAAAAGGGCGGAAGCCTTGCTTCCGCCCCCTGATCCGATGGTCCGGCACCGATGATCAGGTGCCGTTAGGCAGGAAGTCGGCCGGTTCGAAGTCATAGGCCTTCGAGCAGAACTGGCACTCGACACGGATGCGCCCGTCTTCGACGCTGTCCTGTATTTCCTCAGCGGTGAAGCCGCGCAGCATGCCCTCGATCCGCTCCTGCGAGCAGGAGCAGCGGTCGGCGACCGCCGCGCTCTCGAACACGCGCACGCCATGCTCGTGGAACAGCCGGTAGAGCAGGCGTTCCGCCCCGACGGTCGGGTCGACGAGTTCGGTGGGCTCCACCGTGGCAAGCAGCGCCAGAAGCTCCTGCCAGGCGTCGTCCTGCGGATGGTCGCCACCTTCGCTGTCATCGCCGTCGCCGCCGTTCAGGTCAGGCATGCGCATCCGCTCGGGCGCCTGCGGCAGGAACTGGGCGAACATGCCGCCCGCCCGCCAGCGCTCCTCGCCACCTGCGAACACCTGCCTTGCAACCGCCAGCCTGAGATCGGTCGGGATCTGCTCCGACTGGCGGAAATAGACGCGCGCCGCTTCTTCCAGCGTGATGCCGTCCAGCGCCACGATGCCCTGATAGCGCTGCATGTGCTCGCCCTGGTCGATGGTCAGCGCCAGCACGCCGGAGCCGAGCAGGCTGACTTCGTCGATCCTGCCTTCGGCTTCCAGCACGGCCACCCGCTCCGCATCGAATTTCGCGTAGGCGCGCAGCGCGTCCGGCGTGCTGAAATCGGCAACCAGCATGTCCACGGGCCCGTCCGTGCGGGTCTGCAGAATGAACTTGCCCTGAAACTTCAGGGAGGTGCCGAGCAGAACCGTCAGCACGCAGGCCTGCGCCAGCAGCCGGGCGACCGGCTCGGGATAGGCATGGCGCGAAAGGATGGCGTCCAGCATGGCGCCAAGCTGAACGGTGCGGCCGCGCACGTCGAGGGCCGAGACCTCGAAGGGCACGACATGGTCGTCGCCTGCATGGCCGAATTCGCCAAGCTTCACGTCGCGGGGCTTTGGATCTTGTCCGGTCACTCGAATGGATTCCAGCATGGCTTGTCTCCGGCCACAGGCCATGCCTTCACGCGGAAAGGCCGGCCCGGCATCGTCTTGTTGTGGGATGGTGCGCCGGAGATAGGCACCGTCCCCCGCTTATTCAAGCCGCGCGCTCGGCACCGAGGCACCAGGCCAGAATCGCCTTCTGGGCGTGGAGCCGGTTCTCGGCCTCGTCGAACACCACCGAGTTCGGTCCGTCGATCACCTCGTCGGTCACTTCCTCGCCACGATGGGCGGGCAGGCAGTGCATGAACAGCGCGTCGGGCCTTGCTCTGGACATGAGCTGCGCATTGACCTGATAGGGCAGGAACACGTTCTGGCCACGGGCGCGGTGTTCCTGGTTCATCGATACCCAGGAGTCGGTCACCACGCAGTCGACGCCGTCCACGGCCTCCTCGGCGGTAGGGAAGAAGGTGACGCTGGCGCCGTTGGCGCGGGACCAGTCGACATATTCCTGCATCGGCTCGCTGCCCTGCGGCACGGCGACGTTGACGTTGAAGGAGAAGCGGGCAGCCGCCTCCATCAGCGAATGCAGCACGTTGTTGCCGTCGCCGGTCCAGGCGAAGGTGCGCCCGGCAACCGGCCCGCGATGCTCTTCGAAGGTGAGCAGGTCGGCCATGATCTGGCAGGGGTGGGTGTCGTCGGTCAGGGCATTGATGACCGGCACGCTGGCGTTTTCGGTCAGCTCTATTAGCCGCTGATGCGCGGTGGTGCGGATCATGATCGCATCTACATAGCGCGACAGCACCTTGGCGGTGTCGGCGATCGTCTCGGAGCGGCCAAGCTGCATCTCGGTGCCGGTCAGCATGATCGTCTCGCCGCCGAGCTGGCGCATGCCGACATCGAACGACACGCGGGTGCGCGTCGAGGGCTTGTCGAAGATCATGGCCAGAACCCTGCCCTCCAGCGGGCGGGAGCGTTCACCGGCCTTGAGACGCGCTTTTCGCTTCGCCGCATCGTCCAGCATGGTGCGCAGATCCGGCGCAGAGATAGTGGAGAGGTCGGTGAAGTGGCGCAGGCTCATATGTGGCTTCCAATCACTTTGCTTCTGCGGGGGCATTTGCCAGACTGGCGACGCTGGCGCGGATGCGGGAAAGCCCTTCCTGGATTTCCTCTTCCGTCAGCGTCAGCGGCGGCAGCAGGCGGATGACGTTGTCGCCGGCCGGAACCGCAAGCAGCTTGTGCTGGCGCAGGGCCGTGTTGACCTCGCCGGCGGGAACAGCGCACTTCAGGCCAAGCATCAGGCCGCTGCCGCGGATGCCCTCGATTACGCCCGGAAACTCGTCGCATATGGCCGCAAGGCCCTGTTTGAAGAGAAGCGCCTTGTGCTGGACCTCTTCGAGGAAGCCGTCCGCCAGCACCACGTCGAGCACCGCATTGCCAACGGCCATGGCCAGCGGATTGCCGCCGAAGGTGGTGCCGTGTACGCCGGCTGTCATTCCTTTGGCCGCTTCTTCAGTCGCCAGACATGCGGCCAGCGGGAAGCCGCCACCGATACCCTTGGCGATCGCCAGCACATCGGGAGCGACCCCGCTCCATTCATAGGCGAAGAGCTTGCCGGTCCGGCCTATGCCGCACTGGACCTCATCGAAGATCAGCAGGAGGCCGTGCCTGTCGCACAGCTCGCGCATGCGCTTCAGCGACTGCGTCGACAGCGGGCGGATTCCGCCTTCGCCCTGAACGGGTTCGACCAGAATGGCGGCGGTTTCGGGTGTGATCGCCTTTTCCAGCGCTTCCATGTCATCGAACGGCACCTGATCGAAGCCGTCCGCCTTGGGACCGAAGCCTTCCAGATATTTCTGCTGTCCGCCCGCCGCGATGGTGGCGAGCGTGCGCCCGTGGAAGGCGCCCTCGAAGGTGATGGTGCGGTAGCGCTCGGGATGGCCGTTGGCGTAATGATAGCGGCGCGCCGTCTTGATGGCGCATTCCAGTGCTTCAGCACCGGAGTTGGCGAAGAAGACCTTGTCGGCGAAGCTGGCCTCGGTCAGCCGCTCGGCCAGCCGTGTCTGCTCGGGGATCTCATAGAGATTGGAAAGGTGCCAGAGCTTGCCGGCCTGTTCGGTGAGCGCTGCAACCAGATGCGGGTGGCTGTGGCCCAGCGAGTTGACGGCAATGCCGGCGGCGAGATCGAGATAGCGCTCGCCCTTGTCGGTCACCAGCCACGAGCCTTCGCCGCGCTCGAACACCAGGGGTATACGGGCGAATGTATCGTAAAGCGCCGAGCCGCTCATTATTTCTCCCCCGGACCGGAAACTAAAAAGCCGCCATGCGGCGGCTCCCAGCGCTTATCATGATTTAAGGGGAGACTGTCAATGGAAAGGTCGTTTCGCGAAGCCCTTTCAGTCCGCCGGTTTCGCGGCGTCATTTCGGCTTGAAAACAGGTCAAGTTGGGGAAAACCCTAAAAACTGATTCGGGTTCTGGCCGGGACTCTTGTCACCGAGTCCATGCATATTGTAATCATGGGCCGGAAATAACCAGATTTCGTGCGGCTATTCCAATCATCCACATAGATGTGGTGCCCGACCGGCTTTTGCCGGAACGGAGAGGGAGTCCGGGATCCGCGCGATGCAAAGGAGTGCAGTCTTATGAACTGGACTGACGAGCGCGTAGAACTGTTGAAAAAATTGTGGGCCGAAGGGCTGAGCGCCAGTCAGATCGCGGCGCAGCTTGGCGGCGTCAGCCGCAATGCGGTGATCGGCAAGGTGCATCGCCTGAAGCTGTCGGGCCGCGGCCGCACGACGGCTGCTCCTGCCCGCCAGAAGAAGGCATCTTCGGCGCCTGCCGCGTCCAAGCCGGTTCGTGCCGCCGCTCCGGCGCGCAGCGCTGCCCCGACCATCGGTGCGACCGCATTGCAGGTTCAGTTCGATGCCGAGCCGGTGGCGCGCCAGCAGTTGCGCTCTTCCGACAATGTCGTGGTGCCGATCTCGCGCCGCCTCGACCTGACGCAGCTCACCGAGCGCACCTGCAAGTGGCCGAACGGTGATCCGCTTTCGGAAGACTTTCATTTCTGCGGAAATGAGGCCGGAGAATCCGGGCCTTACTGCGCCTATCATGCAAGGCTGGCTTTCCAGCCGGCTTCCGAACGCCGGCGCGCCCGCTGACCTCTTTCTATTCCCGGCTCTTCATGATGTATTCCGAAGGCTCTGGTTCAACCGGAGCCTTCTTTGCTTTCGGGTTTTGACCCAGCCCGGAAGGTTCAGGCTCTCCTTGCGCACCTGGGGCGGCCGACAGGCTGGACAAATTGTCCGGCCCAAAAGGACAATTTGTCCATAGACGTTTCCTCTCAGTCGATAAGCATTTGAAATCATTGGTGCAGCCCAACTGGCACGGCCATTGCTTGGTATTTGCCGGCAATGGAACGGGAGGGATGTGCATACGGCCGGCTGCCCTGGGCAGGGGTCGGCAGCGCCGCACAGGCAAAGCGGCGCGCAGGAAGAGGGGGCATCGGATCGCAAAGCAAGAGTCCGCAGTCGGATGGTTCCGATGCCTGTCAGTGGTTGGGAGCGCGCCGGTGTCCATCAGCGGACGCAAAGCGCGCCCGGGTAACAGCAGGACGACGCACGGACAGGATCCGGCGGGACGGAGGAGGTCTTCATGTCCACGGCAAGTGAAACATTTACAGGCGATGTCGGGATTCTCGACAAGGAGCGCATCGTCGCTCAGCCGGGCTTCAACAGGTGGCTGGTGCCGCCGGCCGCGCTCGGCATACATCTTTGCATCGGCATGGCCTACGGCTTCAGCGTGTTCTGGCTGCCGCTGTCGCGCGCCATCGGCGTCAGCCAGCCCGTCGTCTGCGCCGACATGAGCCTTATCTCGGCTCTCTTCACCACAAGCTGCGACTGGCGCGTGTCCGATCTTGGCTGGATGTACACGCTGTTCTTCGTGCTTCTCGGCTGCTCGGCCGCGATCTGGGGCGGCTGGCTTGAGAAGGTGGGGCCGCGCAAGGCCGGCTTCGTCTCGGCCATGTGCTGGTGCGGCGGCATGGTGCTGGCCGCCATCGGCATCATCACCCACCAGCTCTGGCTGATGTGGCTGGGCGCGGGCGTCATCGGCGGCATCGGTCTGGGTCTCGGCTATATCTCGCCTGTGTCGACACTCATCAAGTGGTTCCCCGACCGGCGCGGCATGGCGACCGGCATGGCCATCATGGGCTTTGGCGGCGGCGCCATGATCGGCGCTCCGCTGGCCGACATCCTGATGAACCACTTCCAGTCCGACACGTCCGTGGGCGTATGGCAGACCTTCCTCGTCATGGCCGCGATCTACTTCGTGTTCATGATGGGTGGTGCCTTCGGCTACCGTATCCCGCCGAACGGCTGGAGGCCGGAAGGCTGGACCCCGCCGGCATCGGCGAAGCAGAGCATGATCACCACGCGCCATGTACATCTGCGCGATGCCCACAAGACCCGCCAGTTCTGGCTGATCTGGATCGTGCTGTGCATGAACGTGTCCGCCGGCATCGGCGTCATCGGCATGTCGTCGCCGATGCTGCAGGAAATCTTCGGGGGCCGCCTCATCGGCCTGCCCGAGCTTTCCTTCACCGAACTGGACAACAGCCAGCGCGCTGCCATCGCCGCCATCGCGGCCGGTTTCGCCGGGCTTCTGTCGCTGTTCAACATCGGCGGGCGCTTCTTCTGGGCGTCGCTCTCCGACAAGCTCGGCCGCAAGAACACCTATTATACGTTCTTCATTCTGGGCATCGTGCTCTATGCGATGGCGCCCACGGCGGCAGGCATGGGCAATCAGGTGCTGTTCGTCAGCATCTTCTGCATCATCCTGTCCATGTATGGCGGCGGCTTCGCCACCGTTCCCGCCTATCTGGCCGACATCTTCGGCACCCAGTTCGTCGGCGCCATCCATGGCCGGCTGCTGACCGCATGGGCAACCGCCGGCATCCTCGGCCCGGTCGTGGTGAACTACATCCGTGAGTTCCAGATCGCCGCCGGCGTGCCGCGCGAGCAGGTCTACGACTTCACCATGTACATTCTGTGCGGCATGCTCGTCATCGGCCTGATCGCCAACATGATGGTCCGGCCGCTTGAAGCGAAGTGGTACATGTCGGACGAGGAAGTCGCCAGCCTGCAGGCAAAGACCGCGGCAGCCAATGCGGGGCCGACAGGTTCCTTCGGCATCGGCAAGGGCGGCTTCGACGCAAAGGCGGCATTCGCCTGGGCGGTCGTTGGCATCCCGATCCTGTGGGGCGTGTGGGTGACGCTGGAAAAGACAGCAGCCCTGTTCGGCTGATCTGAACGGCCGATCCCGGCGCGGTGATTTCCACGTCGGGATCGTATGTTGAGAGAACGCGCCTTGCGCCGGAGCTTTTCCGCTCTTTCCGAACTGCGAAAAGCTCCAACCCATTGTTCCGATGCAATTCCGCTTCGCGCTGTTGCCGGAATTGCTGTGGCCATCAGGTGGGAAGCGATGCTGGTCGAACGGCTGGAACTGTTCATGGTGCTGGCGAGGGAGGAGCATTTTGGCCGTGCCGCCGAGCAGTTCGGCGTCACGCAGCCCACCTTGTCCTTCGCCATCAAGCAGCTTGAGCAAATGCTGGGGGTGATGCTCGTCGAACGCGGCTCGCGCTTTCGCGGGCTGACGCCGGAAGGCAGGCAGGTGCTGACCTGGGCCCGGCGCATCGTCTCCGACACGCGCTCCCTGCAGGAGGAAATGCGCGCCGCGCGCGCCGGGCTTTCCGGACGCCTGCGCATCGCGGCCATTCCGACCGCGCTCGCCATCGTCGCCGGCATCACCACGCCCTTTCATGAGAAGCATCCCGGCGTCAGCTTCTCCGTGCTGTCGCGCACTTCGGTCGAGATCCTGTCGATGCTCGGCAATTTCGATATCGATGCCGGCATCACCTATATCGATCACGAGCCACTCGGCAACGTCATCACCGTGCCGCTCTACAGCGAACGCTACCATCTGGTCGTGTCGGGCAGCGCTCCGCTGGCGGCGCGCAGGACGGTAAGCTGGGCCGAGGTCGCGCAACTGCCGCTGTGCCTGCTCACGCCCGACATGCAGAACAGGCGCATCATCGACAGCCATCTGGCGCAGACCGGCCTGTCGGTGCGCCCGACGCTGGAATCGAACTCCATGGTGGTGCTTTTGTCGCATGTGCGGACCGGCATATGGTCGTCGATCATGCCGCTCAACCTCGCCACGGCGCTTGATTTCGGTGGATCGGTCCGCTGCATCCCCATCGTGGAGCCGCAGGTGCAGCATATGGTGGGCATGGTGGTGCCGAAGCGCGAGCCGCACACGCCGCTGGTTGCGGCTCTTCTTGCCGCTCTGCGCAAGGCAGAGGCGCTGTCCGCTTCAAACCCGGAACCGGAGAAATTGCCGGTGTTCTGATGGGGGCCAGGCTGTGATGCGACCCGCCGAGGCGCGGGTCGTTTACAGCCCGCCTGCCTTCTTCAGGTGTTCGCGCATCAGCGATTCCGCCCATTCCAGATTGCCCTTGTCGACGGCATCGAGAATGGAAAGATGCTCGTTGCAGGAAATCCGGATCCGGTCGATCGACAGTTCCTGATAGATCGCGGACTCCCACATGCGCCGCAGGCTGTTCTGTTGCTGCACAGCGGAAACCAGAAACGGGTTGCCGGAGAACGAGGCCAGCGCCTCGTGGAAGCCGGCATTGACCTGAAACCACTCGTCCGCGCCCGCATTGCGCCCAAGGCTCAGAATGCGCTCATGGCCGAGCCGCAACTGCTCGACGCGTTCGGGCTGTGCATCATAGTCGGGAATGCGGAACGCGGAGCACTCCACGATCAGGCGGAACTGGTAGCTCGCCTTGAGCTGTGTGGCATCGAGCGAGGCGACGAAGCGCCAGCCATGTCCCTGCTGGCGCTCGGCAAGGCCCTCGGCGGCAAAGCGCATCATCAGCCGGCGAATGAGGCCGCGCGAGGCGCCATAGCGCGGGATCAGCTCGCTTTCGGAAACTTCGGCCGGCAATTCGCCGCGCGCCCGGTCCCGCATGATGCGGGTGAACAGCTCCTCGGTTTCGGAAGCCGGCACCACGGCATCCAGCTCGACGCCGGCCATGTCGCGCACCACTGCGAGGCGGCCGGTCGGCGTCTTTTCCAGAATGCCGCGTTCGAGAAGAAGGGTAAGCGCCCGCGTCACCGGTGATCGCGAGACCCTGAATTCCGCGGCAAGCTCCGCCGACGACACGCGCGCGCCTGCGGGTGCCGACCGGTCGCGCAGATGCGCAACGATCCTGCGGGCGAGATCCAGTTGCAGATCGGTGGTGTGCATATCTGCATTTTGCATTGTCATAGTGTCTTGCCGGGTAACTGCATGAAGCCAGACATATCAAAAACTACACGTTTTCCCACGCTGTTTTTTCGGCAGTCGGCAAATTCGATTTCATGCAAAATTCTGCTTTTCATAAATCTAAAATGCAGTTATTGATGACTGGAAATTTGATGACAGACTGGGGATGTTCAGGTGAAGAGTGTCGAGCCGTTTCCGCTTGTTGATTTGAGCGGGTCTCCCCGTGAACGTGGTCTGGCCTATGGTGCTGCTGCAAAGGAGCGGATCGATCGGTCCATCGCCCTCTATCGGGGGCAGTTGCGCGCCGCCGGCTATGATCCTGGAGACCTCGCCGGTCTCTCGCAGGATTTTCGCAAGCGCGTCGGCGACTGGGCTCCGGAAATGCTGGAGGAAATGGACGCCATAGCCGAAGGCGCCGGCGTCGATTCCGTCGACATTCTTCTCATCAATGCCCGCACCGAGTTGGTGCAGCTGGCAAAGCGCAAGGTGGCGGCGAATGCCAGCGAGCCCGACGGATGTACGGGTGTCGTGGTGTTGCCGGAAGCCTCTGCCACGGGCGAATTGCTGCATGCGCAGACGTGGGACTGGCTGGCCGAATGTGCCGAAACGGCAGTCGTGCTGCGAATCCGCCGCGATGACGGGCCCGATGTGCTGACCTTCACCGAGGCTGGCGGCATGGCGCGTAATGGCTTCAATTCGGTCGGCACCTCGATCACCGCCAACTATCTGGAATCGGATCGTGATTACCGCACCCACGGGCTGCCGCTTTCCCTCATCCGCCGCAAGGCGCTTGAGCAGCAGCATTTCTCGCAGTCGGTGAAGATCGTGGCGACGACCCCCAAATCGGCGTCGAACAACATGATCCTGAGCACCGTTCAGGGCTTTGCCGTCGATCTCGAATGTGCGCCGGACGAGGCGTTTCCGATCACGCCGCAGGACGGGCTCATCGTGCATGCCAACCACTGGCAAAGCCCGGTGGCGCTCTCCAAGCTGAAGGAGATGGGGCTGCACAACATGCCTGACAGCATCTATCGCGATTTCGTGGTGCGGCGTCATCTGCGCGGCTGCGGCGATACCATCGGCGAACAGGATATTCGCGATGCGCTTTCGGACAGGCTGGGTGAGCCGTTTTCGGTCTGCCGTCCGCCGATACCCGGCATGTCGGGCAACCTCTCGGCCACGGTGGCGACGCTGTTGTTCCGCCCGGCTGCCGGCACCATGGAGATCACGCCGCTGCCGGCGATCAACACTGACGCCACCATCTACCGGCTGGAGATGGAAAGCGCCGTGCGCGCCCTGAAGCCGGGAGCCCGCGAGAAGGTGCTGGCGGATGCCTGAGCGAAGATGCATAGGAGCTGCAATCCGGAAACAGAGGCATACTGAATGAAGCGGTTCATCCTGAAGCGCATCGCTTCCGCGATCCCGACGCTGCTGATCGTGTCCATCGTCGTCTTCGCGATCATCCGGCTGACGCCCGGCGATCCGGCCGAGCTGATGCTCGACCAGGACGCCACGCCCGAGCAGATTGCCGAATTGCAGGTCAAGATGGGGCTCGATAAGCCGGTTCCCGTCCAGTACGCGATCTGGCTTGGCAACGTCCTGACCGGCGATTTCGGCACCTCCACGACGACCGGCGAGCCGGTTCTGTCGATGATCGTCAGCCGGTTCCTCATCTCCGCGCCGATCGTGCTCATCGCCATCGCGCTCGCCACCATCATTGCCGTTCCTCTGGGCATGCTGGCGGCGTGGCGGCAGAACAAGACCGAGGACATCGCGGTGGTGTCCCTGATGACTCTTCTGATGTCGATCCCCGGCTTCTGGCTCGGCCTCATCATCCTGATGGTGTTCGGCCTCATGCTGGGCTGGCTGCCGGTGGTGGGGTTTGTTTCGCTGCGCGATGACGTGCCGGCGGCCCTCATCTACATGATCATGCCGGTGGCGACGCTCGTTCTCACCGAGCTTGGCTCGCTCACCCGCATGACGCGCGCCAGCGCCATCTCCATATCGCGGCTCGAATACATCACCCATGCCCGTGCCAAGGGGCTAAGCGAGCCGCAGATCATCTGGCGCCATGCGCTGCGCAATTCCTTCGCGCCGACATGGACGCTGATCGGGCTCAGCCTCGGCGGCCTGCTCGGCGGCATCGCCATCACCGAGACGGTTTTCACTATACCGGGCCTCGGGCGCCTGCTGGTCGATTCCATCTATGGCCGCGACTATCCGGTCGTGCAGGGCTGCATCCTGCTCATCGCCTTCATCTACGTGATCATGAACCTGGTGGTCGATCTCGTATATCCGCTTCTCGATCCCAGGGTGACTGCAGCATGACGATCCGCATTTTCGGGCGTCGTCCCCGGCTCAACTTCGCCTTCGGCGCATCGGTGGTGTCGCTTCTGCTGTTCCTTGCGGTTTTCGGCCAGTTTCTGGCACCGTATGAGCCGCTGGAAATGGACATGCCGGCGCGTCTGTCCGGCGTCAGCGCCGCCCACCTGCTGGGTGCCGACGAGTTCGGGCGCGATACGCTGAGCCGTTTGCTTTACGGCGCGCAGGTCAGCGCCTGGATCGCCTTCTCCACGCTTGCCTTCGCCCTGTCGGTCGGCACGGCCATCGGCGTCATTTCGGGCTATTTCGGCGGCCGCACGGACAGCCTGATCATGATGATCAACGATGCGCTGCTGGCGTTCCCGGGCCTTCTGCTGGCGCTGGGGCTGATGGCGGCGCTGGGCGCCAGTTCGTCCGGCATCATTGTGGCGCTCGGCATCGCCTATATGCCGGCGGTGGTGCGCGTGGTCCGCTCCACGGTGATGTCGGTGCGGCAGCTCGAATTCGTCGAAGCGTCGACCGTCATCGGCAATTCCGACCTCACCACCATGGTGCGCCACGTCCTGCCGAACGCCTTTCCGCCCATCACCGTTCTGGCGTCGATGATGTTCGGCTCCATCATCCTGTCGGAAGCCGCGCTCAGCTTCCTTGGCCTTGGCGTCCCGCCGCCGGCACCGAGTTGGGGCAACATGCTGGCCAGCGCCAGACCCTACATCATGGAAGCGCCGCTGCTCATCCTGCTGCCGGGCTTCTGCATCGCAATCACGCTGCTCGGCGTCAACATGCTTGGCGACGCGCTGAGGGATCTGGTCGATCCGAAAATGGGTGGAGATATCTGATATGGGTGGCCTTTCGAGTTTCCTTGAAGAGAAGAAAAGCGTGCCGCAGGAACCGGCGGCACCGCGCGTCACCATGTTCGAGACCGGCGCGTCTTCAGTGACCGCATCGCGCAGGGATCCGCGTTTCAGCTTCTGCACCTATGTGCCGAAATCCTACGTGCACGAGGAAGGCCGGACCTATCCGCTGGCGGTGATCGTGCACGGCTCCGAGCGTTCGATGGAGAACTACCGCACGCAATTCACGGATTTCGCCGAACAGCATCAGGTCATGCTGCTGTGCCCGCTCTTTCCCATCAACGCGCTCTATCAGGGCGATCAGCACAGCTACAAGCTGCTGCGCGGCCATGGCGTCAACTACGACGAGATCCTGCTCGACATGATCGCCGAGTTCGGCGAGCGCTACAATGTCGATGCCGCGCGCTTCCTGCTCTACGGCTTCTCCGGCGGCGGACAGTTCTCGCACCGTTTCCTCTATGCCCATCCCGAGCGCCTTGCCGGTGTCTCCATCGGCGCGCCGGGCACCGTCACGCTTCTCGACGATGCCGCCGACTACTGGGTCGGCACCCGCAATTTCGCGAGCCTGTTCGGGCATGGCCTCGACACGGCGGCCATGAGCAGGGTTCCGGTTCAGGTGGTCATCGGTGAGGACGACGTCCTGACGCGCTGGGTGATCGTGCGCGAGGGCGACAGACAATTCTGGATGGACGGCGCCAATGATGCCGGCGACACCCGCGTCCAGCGGATCGAGGCTCTGCAGCGCAGCCTGGAGGCGCATGGCATCGCCGTCGAGCATCGCAGTTTCGCGGGCGTTGCCCATGACGACGTGACCATGCTGGAGGCGGTGAAGGATTTCTTCGCGCGCTGCCTGCGAAAATAACAACCAACAGGGGAATACTCATGAGGAAGATTTCTGCAACGGGCGCGCTTCGGTTCGCGCTCGCCTGTTCCGTGGGGCTGATGATCGGCTCGGCCGCAGCCTCGGCGAAAACGGCGAATGACGAGCTGGTCATCGCCCTGTCGAGCGATTTGCGGGCGCTGAACGATCTCAGCCGCGACGGGCCGAGCGACGTGGTTCTGCACCATCTCTATGAGACGCTGGTCGGCCTCAAGGCGGACCTCAGCATCGGCCCGGCGCTCGCCGATTCCTGGACCGTGTCGGATGACGGCACGATCTATACCTTCAGGCTGCGTGAGGGCGCCAAATTCCACAATGGCGATCCGATCACCTCGGCGGATGTGAAATGGAGCTGGGATTTCCATCTCAACCCCGATCGCAAGGTTTCGTGCAAGGCCAATTTCGACGGCACGCGTCAGATCAAGGTGCTGTCGGTGGACACGCCGGATCCGCTGACCGTCGTGTTCAGGCTGGAAAAGCCGAGCCCGCTCTTCCTGCTGCGGCTGGCGGAGGTGCAGTGCAACCTGTGGGTCGCCAGCCCGAAAAACGTCGATGAAAAGGGCGAGTGGAAGGAGGGGTCGGCGATCGGCTCCGGCCCCTTCATGCTGGCCAGCCGTTCGGTGAATGACAACATCATTCTGAAGCGTTTCGGCGATTACGTGGCCAGCAAGGCGGAGCGTTCCGGCTATTCAGGCGACCGCACGGCCAGGGTCGACACGCTGCGCTTCCAGATCGTGCCCGATCCGACCGTTCAGGAAGTGGCCCTGAAATCCGGCGATGTCGACGTGATCTATTCGGTCGATCCCCGCCGGGCGCAGGAGCTGGAAAAGGCAGGTTTCCAGCGCTCCACGGCTCCGGGCCTGACATGGGCGGTCTTTCTCATGCAGACCAACGACCCGGTGCTGTCGAACCTGAAGGTGCGGCAGGCCATCGCCCATGCGATCAACTATGACGAGATCGCCGAGGTGCGCAGCGCCGGAACCGAAAAGCCCGGCCATTCGGCGGTTTCACCGGCCAGCCCCTATCATTCGGAGAAATTCGAGGAGTGGCCGCAATATGACCCGGACAAGGCAAGGGCACTGCTGGCCGAGGCGGGCTACAAGGGAGAGCGGATCACCATCCAGACCAACACCCGCTTCCGCTCCATGTTCGAGAATGCGGTCCTGCTTCAGGGCATGCTGATGCAGGTCGGCATCAATGCGCAGCTGGAAACCCTCGAATGGGGCGCGCAGTTCGAGCGTTTCAACCGCGGCAAGTTCCAGATGCAATCCTTCATCTGGTCGCCGCGCACCGATCCGGCGCTGGTCTACGGCAACATCACCGGCGACAAGAAGGCCGATCCCTCGAACCAGTGGGACAACAGCGAAGCCTACGCATTGTACCAGCAGGCGCTCGTCGAGACCGACTTCGCCAAGCGCGAGGAGATCTTCCTGAAGCTGCACAGGATGATGGTGGCCGAAATTCCCACGATCAGCCTCTACTACAACTCCGTGAACACGGTGACGGCGCCCAATGTGGAAGGCTTCAGCACTTGGCCGGCGGAAAATCCCATCGGCTGGGGCGTTTCCAAGAAATAGGCTTTTCGCCCTGTAAATGACAGCGCCGCCTGCATCCTGACCGGAGCGGGCGGCGCGTTTGTCTGTTTGCCGGCGCGGCAAACTGGCGCCTCCATCCCAACAAAGAGTTTCCTGTCCGGCGCAATGGCGTATAGTTCGCCAGCTTGACGGGGAGAGCTGCACCCAGGGCCGGACAGAGCGCGGCCTGAAAGCAGCATGAGGGGTGAAGCAACGCATATGACGAGGAAGTCCAAGCTTGGCCTGTCGGCCGTCGACACCGTTCCAGTGCATGAAAAGATATATCGGGAACTGGTGCATGCCCTGATGTCGGGCATGCTTGCGCCCGGCCAGAAGCTGACATCGCGCAAGCTTGCCGCCGAACTCGGCACCAGCGACATGCCGGTGCGCAGCGCCCTGTCGCGGCTGCACTCCCTGCGCGCGCTCGACGCCATGCCGAACGGCAGCATGCAGGTGCCGCAGATGACGGCGGAGAAGCTGCGGCAGCTCATGGATGCGCGTGCGCTGCTGGAGGGGGCCGCGACCGAGGCGGCCTGCAACCGCATCAACGGCAACAATCTGCGCAGCCTGCGCAAAAGCTGCGCCGAACTGACCGAGGCGGCGAAGCTCGGAGACATCGAACTCTATCTGCAGCGCAATTACGAGTTCAAGTTCTCAATCTACCGTCACAGCGACAATGATCAGATGGTCTTCATGATCGAAACCCTGTGGATGCAGGTCGGTCCCTTCCTGCGGTCCTACGCCTCGGTGTTCGAAGGCGACCTGTCGGGGATTCTGGAGATCGACTATCACCAGGACATTCTCACCGCCCTTGAGGAAAAGGACGGCGTCAGGGCCCGTGAGGCCATGGTCCGGGATATTCAGGAAGGCTCGGAGTATCTGCGTGCGCATGCCCGGTTTGATGAGCCGGCCTGATGGTCGGCACGCATCTGCCCGTGCCGCGCCATCGAATGAACATAACAACTGGCGCAAACAAAAAAACATGCTAGCATCAGCAAGTATAAGATAAAGAATGCTGGTCGGGGGGTGTTGATCAGTCATATTCAAACAAGAATACGGCTTTCGATTTGCATCGGGGGCGAAGGGGTGTTGTGGTTGGAAGACAGACGGGGCCGGGATCATTTTGACCGGATGACCGAGCTGTATTTCACTACATATCGCTGATTTCATATCAGAACAGTGTGAGTGGGAAGCTGCCAGCGGAACGGGCTTGTCACCGGTGCCGCGGATCGCTCTCCAGTTGCCGGGATCGCGGCGCAGTGCTGGTCACGAACCAGCACTGCGTGATGGCTACGGCTCTTACGGTGTTCCGAAGGATGTGAATGAGGGATCGATACCGGCGTTCTGGACGGCAGGGGGTATCATGCATCATACGGTCAAGGATCTGGCGCCTGCGGCCGGATCTGTTTTGCGAAAGCACGGCACCGGCCGGCGATCCGCGCTGGGGGCATCTTCGGGCACATTGGCTGGCCGTAGCCGGTTTGTGGATGAATGGCACCGGGTTTTTGGGAGGCTCAAAGCGCCGCAGACTCTGATCGCCGACTTGTCCCGTAAACCCGCTGCCCGCGCCGATATCCTGTCGGCGCTGGCGTCCACCGGGGACTACAGCCGCAGCGAAGTGATCCGTGCCCTGGCCGGCGAACTGGGCCTCAGACTGGCGGAAGAGATCGATCCTGAGCGCATGGTGCTGAACGAGAACCAGCTGCTGTTGCTGCTGCGCGGAAACGGCGGTCATCTGCCGGTCAGATATCTGGAGAGGGGAGGGGGCGTATGCTTCCTGCTGCCCGCCAGATCCGTTCGCCCGGAGCGCATGCGCGCCTGTCTTGCGAAGCGGCCCCATCTCGCGCCCCGGATAAGGCTGGTCGATGACAGGGTCCTGCGTGAGGCGCTGATTTCCCGTGCGCGACCGCTTTTATCCCGCATTGCGGTAAATGGTCTTTCCGAGCGTCATCCCGAGATGTCCGCTCACGTCGTGGCCAATGCCTGGCAGGGCTACATGGCAGGGCTTGCGATGGCACTGCTGCCTGTCGGCCTGCTTCTTGCCCCGACGCTTGTGGTCGGCATTGTTCATCTGTTCGCGACGCTGTTTTTCCTCACCTGCGTCATGTTGCGGGCAGCGGCTGTCGTCTATGCAGGGCCTCCCGACAATGCCTCTCCCGCACCGGTGCCTGTTGGGAACGTGCCGACCTATTCGGTTCTGATCGCGCTCTATAAGGAAGCCGATATCGTTCCCGACTTGCTGACGGCGCTGGACTGGATCGTGTGGCCGCGTGACCGGCTGGAGATCAAGCTGGTGTGCGAGGCAGACGACCACGAGACGCTGGCCGCCATCCGGGCCTGTCCGCTGCCGTCATATATCGAGGTGATCGAGGTGCCTGCCGTTGGCCCCCGCACCAAGCCCAAGGCGCTTTCCTATGCGTTGCCGATGACCAGCGGCGAGTTCGTGGTGCTCTACGATGCCGAGGACTGGCCGGACCCGATGCAGCTTGCAGAGGCGTGGGCGCGCTTTCAGAAAGCCGGTCCGGGACTGGCCGTGCTGCAGGCGCCTCTGGAAATCTCGAATGGTCCGGAAAGTCCGGTCGCACGCATGTTCGCCTTCGAGTATCGCGCCCTGTTCCGCGGGCTACTGCCCTTTCTGGCGCGGCACAGGTTCCTTCTGCCGCTGGGCGGCACGTCGAATCATTTTCGCCGTGCGGCTCTCGAGGACGTCGGAGGATGGGATCCCTACAACGTCACCGAAGATGCCGATCTGGGGCTGAGGCTGGCGCGGTTCGGCTACCGCGCCGAAACCCTGAACTCCCCGACCTATGAGAAGGCGCCGCGCATGCTGTCCGTGTGGGTGCCGCAGCGTACGCGCTGGTTCAAGGGGTGGGCGCAGACATGGCTCGTGCATATGCGTCAGCCCGTTCGCCTTGTCCGCGATCTCGGCCCTGGCTCTTTCATCATGGCGCAGATATTGTTCGCGGGAATGCTCGGATCGGCATTGCTGCATCCGTTCCTGCTTGCTGCTTTTCTGCTGGGGACGGTTCGTCTGTGGCTGGGGCAGGCCGGTGGCGCGACTTATCCGCTGCTGATGGCGCTCGATGTCGTCAACATCACCTGCGGCTATGCGGCGTTCCTGATGCTTGGCTGGCAGACAATGGCCAAAGGGCAGCGAAGGGGGTTCTGGAGGATAGTGATACTGACCCCTGTCTACTGGGCGATGATGTCATGGGCCGGCTGGCGCGCAGTCTGGCAATTGTGGCGCCAGCCCTTCAGATGGGAGAAGACGCCTCACGAAAACATGAAGGCATCGCAGATCCTCAGGCAATCGCCGCAGGTGGCCGGTGCGGCAACCACACATGGTGCCGACACCGGCCCGCTGTGGCCTATGCCAGCAGCAGCGACGATCCTTCGCCGATGATCTTGTCGTCTTCCTTACCGATCACGCCAAGGTCGCGGCCCTCATAAGGCAGCGCCAGCAGCAGGCGGCGGATAACGGCCAGCCGCGCCCGGCGCTTGTCGTTGGCCCGAACCACCGTCCATGGCCCGGCCTTGCTGTGGGTCGTCTCGATCATCTGATTGCGGGCGATCGTATAATCGTTCCAGCGGGTGATGCCCGCTATATCCATCGGGGAGAACTTCCAGCTCTTCAGCAGGCTGTGGCGGCGGTCATGGAACCGCTCAAGCTGCGTTTGCTGGCCGATGTCGAGCCAGAACTTGAAGAAGTGAATGCCTTCGGAGCGCACCATCTTTTCGAAGCGCGGCGCTTCCTCCAGAAAGTTCTCGTGCTGCTCGGGCGTGCAGAAACCCATAACCGGCTCGACGCCCGCGCGGTTGTACCAGGAGCGGTCGAAGGAAACGAGTTCGCCGGCGGTCGGGAAATGCTCGACATAGCGCTGGAAATACCACTGGCCGCGTTCCGTCTCGGTGGGCTTGGTGAGCGCCACGGTCCGCGCGGAACGCGGGTTCATGTATTGATGGAGCACGAATATGGTGCCGCCCTTGCCGGCGGCGTCGCGCCCCTCGAACAGGGCGATGACGCGCTCGCCGGTCTTCTGCATCCACGCCTGTGCCTTCACCAGCTCGATCTGGAGCGCCTCCAGCGCCGGCTCGTATTCCTCCTTTTTCATCTTCTTGTCATAGGGGTATCCGCCAGCTGTCAGCTTGTTCTCTTCGACCCAGTCCGGCAGCTTCGGATCGTCAATGTCGAAAAGACGCTCTTTCCCGCCGACATTTATTTTCAGCGGCTTGGTTCCGGCTGTCACAGAGGTGTCATCGGAGTTTTTCATGCAGGCGAACCTTTCGTGTGCAGAAGATCGTGCTAGGACAAGATGCAGAGATACAGGAGCATTCTGCCGGACATGATGGCCGATTTGAGCGACCGACAGAAGTATGACGTGCGTCATTTCGCCAGCAATTTGTGGGCGGCACGCTGGCTGCTGGTCACGGCCATGGTTGCGGTGTTCGCGGTTTTCTTCCTCGCCGATCTGCCCTGGCTCGTCATCCCGGGCGCTATCGTCATCCTGCTGCTGGTTGCCGGGCTGACCGGATCGGCATCACATCAGCGGCAGGAGCATGGCAGGAAAGGCCGCGAACCGGGGGAACTGCACAGCCTGTCGGCGGAAAACCTTGCGGCCGCCGTCACCGATCCGCTGATCGTATTCGACGATGGTGCCTCGATCATCCATGCCAATGCGGCGGCGTTGGCCGCTTTCGGCGATCTGCCTGCCGGCATGTCGCTCCAGCTCAAGTTCCGCGCGCCCGAAATGCAGGCGCTGATCGATGCGTCGCTCCCCGGCGGCGGCTCGCAATCGGTGGATTTCATCGACAAGCTGCCGGTAGAGCGCGTCTATCGCGTCACCGCCTCTTCCGTGGGGCACGGCTCGCGGCTGCATGTGCTTCTGTTCAAGGACCAGAGCGAAGCGCGCCGCATCGACCGCATGCGCGCCGACTTCATCGCCAATGCCAGCCATGAGATGCGCACGCCGCTGGCCTCCATCGCGGGGTTCATCGAGACGCTGCGCGGACCGGCCCGCAACGATCCGGCCGCGCGCGAGCAGTTCCTGCAGATCATGCAGAACCAGACCGGGCGCATGGCCCGCCTGATAGACGACATGCTGTCGCTGTCGCGGCTGGAGATGAAGCCCTATCTGAAGGCTGGGGCGCGGGTCGATCTCAAGCAGGTTCTCGATAGCGTCATCGATTCGCTTGCGCCGGTGGCAGGCGAAAACGGCCTTGCCATCGAGCGGCAATTCGCCGACGGGCCGATGGAGGTTCCGGGTGATCGCGACGAGCTTTATCAGGTCTTCGAGAATCTTCTGGAGAATGCGTGCAAATACGGACAGGACGGTGACCGCGTTGTCGTTTCCATAGAACCGGGCGACAAGGGCGGCCAGCCCGGCATCGATGTCACGATCCGCGATTTCGGGCCCGGCATCGCCGAAGAGCATATTCCGCGCGTCACCGAACGCTTCTATCGCATCGATTCCGAAACGGCGCAGTCGCGCAAGGGAACGGGGCTGGGACTTGCGATCGTCAAGCACATCCTCACCCGCCATCACGGCCGGCTTTCCATCCAGTCGGAGCTTGGCAAGGGAGCGGCATTCACCGTTCATTTGCCGACGAACTAGAATTGCCGAGGAGGCGACGCTAGAATGGATGACAGGTTCCTTGCCGACTTTCGTGCAATTGTCATGTGAGTGGCGTAACGGAAGGGAAATAAGCGAGGCCGAATCAAAGTGGCCCTGGAGGTTCCGCCCATGCAGTCTGTGCATATTGTCAGCGCCTATGACGAGGAGCTGAAGTATTTGTCGAAGCGCATTGCTGCGATGGGCGGCCATGCCGAGCGCATGGTCGAGCAGGCCATTTCGGCCCTGGTGAATTCCGATCCGGAGCTTGCCCGCAAGGTGATCGAGGATGATGCAGTTCTCGATCAGGGTCAGCGGGAAGTGGACGACAAGGCCATCCTGCTGATCGGCAAGCGCCAGCCGATGGCGACGGATCTTCGCGAGGTGATCGGTGTCATCCGCATTTCCGCGGATCTTGAACGCGTCGGTGATCTTGCCAAGAATGTCGCCAAGCGCGTGGCTTCGGTGGGCGATGCGGTGCAGCCCGTCTCTCTCTACAGGGGCATCGAGGCGCTGTCCGATCTGGCGCTCACACAGCTCAAGGAAGTGCTCGATGTCTACGCCTCGCGCTCGGTGGCGACCATCGGTTTCGTTCGCGATCGCGACGATCAGATCGACGCCATGTACACCTCGCTGTTCCGCGAACTCCTGACCTACATGATGGAAGATCCGCGCAACATCACGCCCTGCACGCATCTGCTGTTCTGCGCCAAGAACATCGAGCGCATAGGCGATCACGCCACCAACATTGCCGAGACGATCTACTTCATCGTCACCGGTGACCAGATGCCGGTGGAGCGCCCGAAGGGTGACAAGACCGACCGCATCGTGATGCCGATAAGCTGATCGGAAAAAACCGGCGGTCAGGGCAATTCCAGCAAAAGTGCGCAGCGGTTTTGCGTCCGGGATTGCGTAAGATACACGCTTTAAGGATTTTCCTGAAACACCACACGGGTTCTGTCGGGGGCTGAGCCAAGGGCCCTTTCGAGCAGGGATTCGGCGTGCGCATTGCGCTCGCGGGCGGTGTTGGCGCCCATCACCACCACTACATAGCGGCGACCATCGGCACTGTAGGAGGTGACGATGTTGAAGCCGGAGGCTCTTATGTAGCCGGTCTTGATGCCGTCGACGCCGGCGACGCGGCCGAGCATGTCGTTATGGCCGCGCACCAGCTTGCCCCGGAACATGAAGTCGGTGGCCGAAAAATAGTGGTAATATTGCGGGAAGCGATTGCGCAGCGCGATGCCCAGAACCGCCATGTCGCGGGCGGTGGTGAACTGCCCGTCATCTGGCAGGCCCGATGCATTGCGGAAAGTGGTGTTGCGCATGCCGAGCTGACGGGCCCTGGCGGTCATGGCGGCGGCGAAGGCCTCCTCGCTGTCGGCCAGATATTCGCCCACGGCTGCGGCCACGTCATTGGCGGATTTTACCGTCAGCGCGCGAATGGCCGTATCGACGTCGATGCGCTCGCCGGGGCGCAGGCCAAGCTTGCTGGGCGGGCGTGAGGCGGCATAGGCGGAGACGGGGATCCCCGCGTCCTTCTCGACGCGTCCTGCGGTCAGGGCCTCGAACAGCATGTAGAGCGTCATCATCTTGGTCAGCGAGGCCGGATAACGCGGCGATGTCGAGTTCATCTCGAACAGCTGCTTGCCGGTCCGTGCATCGACCACGATGGAGGCGTATTTCTGTGGCGCGGCCGGCACCGAAAGCACGGCCTCCGGCGGCATTGCCGTGGTGCAGCCGGCGACCATCGCGACAAGCGTGAGAATGACAGCGAGTTTCTGAAGCAGTCGGGACAATCGCGGGCCGTGAGGTAAAGCTGGCTGGAACGGAATTTGGCGCGGACCCTAGCTGAAGCGATGTGCCGCGTCCATGCGCTTCAATGCCCGTTGCCAGCGGCACGATGACCGGGTCATTCTATACGTCGCTTCAAAACGGTGCGGAACTGCACGCGCACCCATTCGTTCTAACGGCAACAGGAGGTCAAGATGTCAGAAATCGCGTCAATAGCTTCCGCCATCTTCAAGCGCGCCGGCAAGTCGGGCCGGTTCGTCGTCGCCATTGCCGGACCGCCGGGCTCGGGAAAGTCGACGCTTTCGGGAAAACTGAAGGAATTGTTGCCGGAGGGCACGGCCGAAGTCGTCCCGATGGACGGCTTCCACTATGACGACGGCGTACTGGAGCGCCGGGGGTTGCGGGAGCGCAAGGGCAGCCCGGAGACTTTCGACTTTTCCGGCTTCGAGGCCTTGCTCCGGCGTATCAGGGCCGGTGACCCGGAGATCGCCATTCCGCTGTTCGACCGCAGCATGGAGCTGTCGCGCGCTGCGGCAGCCATGCTGGAGCCGCAGACACGTTTCGTGCTGGTCGAGGGCAACTATCTCCTGCTTGACGAGGAGCCGTGGTCGCGGCTGGCGGACCTCTTCGACTTCTCCGTCTTCCTTGATGTGCCGGACACGGTTCTGGAGAAGCGGCTTCTGGCGCGCTGGCACACGCATGGCCTTGCGGATGAAGAGGCGCGCACCAAAGTTGCCTCGAACGACCTGCCCAATGCACGGCGTGTATCGGCCAGGCGCCGCGCCGCCGACATGGTGGTCGGCGACGGCGAGGAGCTTTAAAGCATTTCTGCGACGCCAGATGGTTCCATGGCTGCAAAATGTTCTAGCCGCGTGTGGGAATTTCCAGTCCGGCCTGCACGGCCGGGCGGGCCAGCCCGCGTTCCAGCCATTCGGCCACAGCCGGGAAATCGTCGAAACCAACCAGTTCGCGTGCTTCATAAAAGCCGATCAGGTTGCGCACCCAGCCAAGCATGGAAATGTCGGCAATGGTGTAGTCATTGTCCATGATCCATTTGCGGCCCTTGAGGCGCCCGTCGAGCACGCCGACCAGCCGGCGCGATTCGGCGCGGTAGCGCTCCAGCGGGCGCTTGTCGGCAATCTCGCGCCCGGCGAATTTGTGGAAGAAGCCGAGCTGGCCGAACATCGGCCCGATCGCCGCCATCTGAAAGAACACCCACTGGATGGTCTCGTAGCGGCGCGCCGCGTCGGCTGGCAGGAGCTTGCCGGTCTTTTCAGCGAGATAGAGCAGGATCGCGCCGGATTCGAACAGCGCCAGCGGCGCGCCGTCCGGCCCCTTCGGGTCGATGATTGAGGGTATCTTGCCGTTCGGATTGAGCGAGAGGAACTCCGGCCCCCACGTCTCGTCCTTTCCGATGTCGATGTAGTGCGCCTCATAGGGCAGGCCGAGTTCTTCAAGAGCGATCGAGACCTTCACGCCGTTGGGCGTCGGGGCGGAGTAGAGCTGAATCCGGTCAGGATGCTGAGCGGGCCATCGCGCGGTGACGGGAAAGGCGGAGAGATCGGCCATGGAAGAACTCCTGCGTGAGGTGGTGCCGGAATGGCGGATGCGGGACGTGCGGCATGTTATCGGCCGCAGTCCCGATCAATGACAAATCACACTGCTTTGAGCGCCAGAACGGCATTTGTGCCGCCGAAGGCGAAGGCGTTGGAGATTGTAGCGCGAACCTTGCGCTCGCGTGCCGTGTTGGGCGTGATGTCCAGATCGCAGTCGGGATCGGGTTCGCGGTAATTCGCCGTTGGCGGCACGATGCCTTCGCGGATCGCCATGACACAGGCGATCAGCTCCAGCGCGCCCGACGCGCCGAGGCAGTGCGCATGCATGGACTTGGTGGAGGATACGGAAAGCTTGTAGGCGTGGTCGCCGAACACGCGCTTGATCGCGGCCGTCTCGATCTGATCGTTGGCTTTGGTGCCGGTCCCGTGGGCGTTGAGATAGTCGATCTCTTCCGGGTTGAGACCTGCATCGGCAAGGCAGGCGCGCATGGCGCGTTCCGGCCCTTCGATGGTGGGCGCCACGATGTCGGACGCGTCGCCGGAGAAGCCGGAACCCGCCACCTCGGCCAGAATGTCGGCGCCGCGCGCCACGGCGTGGTCATAGCTTTCGAGAACGACCATTCCCGCGCCTTCGCCGAGCACCAGTCCTTGCCGGTCGGCCGAGAACGGGCGGCAGGTATCGGGCGAGAGAACGCGAAGCGCTTCCCAGCCCTTCAGGATGCCCCACACCATCGGTGCATCCGTGCCCCCGGCCAGCATGACGTCGGCGCGGCCGAGCCTGATCTGGTCCACCGCCGAGGCGATGGCGTGGTTGGACGAGGCGCAGGCGGAGGTGACGCCGAAGACTGGCCCCCGAAGCCCGAGGCTCATGGAGACATGTCCTGCCGGCGCACCCGGCATGGCCTTGGGCACGGAGAAGATGCCGGCGCGCGACTTGCCTTCGAGCAGAATGGCCCGGTAGTTTTCCTCGATGACCTCCCAGCCGCACACGCCGACACCTACGATGGTACCGATACGCTGCGTGTTGGTCTCGTCGATGGAAAGCCCGGCATTCCGGGCGGCTTCGCGGGCAGCGATCACCGCAAGCAGGCTGAAGCGGTCCATGGCCACCAGTTGCTTGCGCTCCACGCCATGGTCGGGCAGCGTTCTGATTTCGCAGCCGCTGGCAACCCTGGTGTCGTGAAGTGCGGGATTGGAAATGGGTCCGATGGCCGAACGGCCGGCCCGCATTTCGTTCCAGATCTCCGCGGCACTGGTGCCGAGGCCGCAGAGACCACCCATGCCGGTGATGACGACGCGCTTGCGCATGAAGCTCCTGATCAGTTCTTCTTGGCAATCAGGGCGCGGACAGCCTCGATCATATCGCCGACATTCTTCAGGTTGCTCCAGGCGTCAACCGTATTCATCTCGATCTCGATGCCATACTGTTCCTCAAGATCGAAGATGATCTCGGTCAGCTCAAGCGAATGAATTCCGAGCGAGGTCAGTTCGGTCGTGACCGTGATTTCCTCGTCGCCCGGCTCGGCATGTTCCTTGATTTTGCCGATGATCTCGGTTGCCAACTGGTCAGCCATCGGGTTCCTTTCCTGTTCGTCCGGCGCGTTGCAACAGATTTCGCGTCGCGGCGACACAATCGTGTCTTCGGCAGACCCTTGTCTCTGATGCCCTGATCTCCGTATGGAGCAGGCTCAACCTTCTATAGGAAGGCAGGCCTTTCGAGGCAACAGCGTTATCGGAAGCTTTCGGGACGACCGGCACTACGTACCGGCTGCGTTAACGAAAGAGATGTTTTTTCCCGCAATAATCCTCAGCTTTCGCGCCCGGACGTGAAGTTTCGCCAAAGTCGTCGAAACCCGCAACGTTCATGCTGCCGATGCGTTCCGGATTGAAAAGACCTTTTGCCGCCGCTGCTTGACGCAAAACTCACCCCTATATATCTAGTTTGCAGGCATACGGGCTTACCCGAACAGTACTGCGCCTGGGCGCGCTGGACCCCGACAGACCGGTCGCGCATGATCTGATGCGCTGCATTTTTGCGGAAAGTTGTCTTGATGAATACGGTTCCCACGTTGAATTCGGCTGACGCAAAGCCGGTCCAGTTCCCCATTCCGGCCAATGTCTACGCCGAGACCGTGGTGTCGGTGAAACACTATACCGACAAGCTTTTTGCCTTTCGCGTGACCCGCCCGCAATCGCTGCGCTTTCGCTCCGGCGAGTTCGTCATGATCGGCCTTCCGAATGCCGAGAAGCCGGTGTTCCGCGCCTATTCCGTCGCAAGCCCCGCCTGGGACGAGGAGCTCGAATTCTTTTCCATCAAGGTGCAGGACGGCCCGCTGACCCAGCACCTGCAGAAGATTCAGCCGGGCGACACCATCCTGCTGCGCCAGAAGGCGACCGGCACGCTGGTGCTCGACGCCCTTACCCCGGCCAAAAGGCTGTTCATGATTTCCACCGGCACAGGCATCGCTCCCTTTGCCAGCCTGCTGCGCGATCCCGATACCTATGAGCGGTTCGAGCATGTGTTCATCACCCACACCTGCCGCGACCGCGCCGAGCTCACTTACGGTCAGGAACTGGTGGCGTCCCTGCAGGACGATCCGCTGATCGGCGAGTTCGCCGCCGGCCGCGTCACGCTCTACAATTCCACGACGCGCGAGGAAACGCCGGTGATGGGGCGCATCACCGCACTCATCGAGAGCGGCAAGTTCTACAGCGATCTCGGCATTGAGCCGCTGAACCGCGAAACCGACCGCGTCATGATCTGCGGATCGATGCACATGCTGCGCGACGTCAAGGAACTGGTCGAGGCACGCGGCTTCGTCGAGGGCTCGCTGAACAGCCCGGCCGATTTCGTGGTCGAACGCGCCTTCGTCGGCTGACAGGTTTTTTCGGGAATTCCATTGAAAGCCCCGGTGCTCGAGCGCCGGGGCTTTTCATTTTGATGGGAACGCTGGCCGCACAAGGCCTCCCTATATGCGCTTGCCGTCCTGCCCGAAGCGATAGGTACCGGCCGGGTCAGGCGTGGCATAGAGCGTGGCGCCCGGCTCGGCATTGTAGACGCCGAACAGGCGCACCGTGATCAGCCCCGCCTTCTCGCAATCGAGATAGAGATTGGTGTCGGCACCCAGATGCTCGGCATGGATGACGGTGCCTTTCCAGTCACCCTTTTCCGGATCGACGCTGATGTGCTCGGGCCGCACGCCGATCGTCTTCACGCTTTCGCCCAGCCGTTCCCCCTCGACGAAGTTCATCTTCGGCGAGCCGATGAAGCCGGCGACGAACTCGTTGGCGGGTGCGTTGTACAGCTCCATCGGCGCGCCGATCTGCTCGATGCGGCCGCCATTCAGCACCACGATGCGATCGGCCAGCGTCATGGCCTCGACCTGATCGTGGGTGACGTAGATCATGGTCGCCTTGAGGCGGCGGTGAAGCTGGGCGATTTCCAGCCGCGTGTTGACGCGCAACGCCGCATCCAGATTGGAGAGCGGCTCGTCGAACAGGAACAGGCTGGGTTCGCGCACCACGGCGCGGCCGATGGCGACGCGCTGGCGCTGGCCGCCCGACAGTTCGGCCGGCCGGCGCTGAAGGTAGGGTTCGAGCGACAGCATGGCGGAGGCTTCCGCCACGCGCTTTTCGATCTCGGCGGCCGGCGTGCCGGCCTGTTTCAGGCCGAGCCCCATATTGTTCTTCACCGTCAGATGGGGATAGAGCGCATAGGTCTGGAACACCATGGCGATGCCGCGTTTGGCCGGCGGTGTCGCGGTCACATCCTTGCCGTCGATGACGACGCGGCCCGAGGTGGCGTCCTCCAGTCCGGCGATGACCCTGAGCAACGTGGACTTGCCGCAGCCCGAGGGACCGACGAAGACGACGAATTCGCCGTCCGCCACTTCGAGGTCGATGCCTTTCAGCACGTCGACCTGCCCGAAGGACTTTTTCACGTTTTCAATGTTCAGCGAACCCATGTGTCGTCCTTGTTGAATGTCGCGATCCCGCTCACAGGCGAACCGGTTTGCCGGTGCGCACGCTCTCGTCGGCGGCGAGGCAGACGGCCAGCGATTTGACCGCATCGTCCATGTGGCGGGTAAGATCGATGTCCTCGCGGATCGCCTTCAGCACGAAAGCCTGTTCGAGGTCGCACAGATCCTGATGGCCGGGTTCGCCCTGCATGGACAGCAACTGGTCCTGCTCTGCGAAGCGCCCGTCCTCGGCCGTGGCGGCGCTGTGCAGGCGGATGGTCGAGGTTTTGGTGTGGGTGTCGATGTCGTCCGATTTCGCGCCTTCGGCCATGACGATCGAGACGCAGCCGTTGGGCGAGATCACGTCCTTCACGAAGAAGGCGGTCTCGGAAATCATCGGCCCCCAGCCTGCCTCGTACCAGCCGACCGAGCCGTCCTCGAACAGCACCTGAAGATGGCCGTAGTTGTACATGCCGGCGTCGATCTCATCGGAAAGGCGCACGCCCATGCCCCGCACCTCGACCGGCTTCGCGTCGGTGATCTGGCACATGACGTCGAGATAATGCACGCCGCAATCGACGATCGGCGACGTGGTTTTCATCAGCTGCCTGTGCGTTTCCCATGTCGCGCCGGACGACTGCTGGTTGAGGTTCATGCGAAACACGTAAGGGCCGCCAAGCCCCCGCGCTTCCGCGATCAGCCGCATCCACGAGGGATGATGGCGCAATATATAGCCGATCACCAGCTTGCGGCCATTGGCCCTTGCCGCATCCACCACCCGCTGCGCGTCCGCCACGGTCGTTGCCAGCGGCTTTTCCACGAACACATGGCAGCCCGCCTCAATGGCCTCGACCGCATAATCGGCATGGCTGTCCGAATAGGTCGCGATGCAGGCAAGCTCGGGCTTTTCCTCGGCCAGTGCTTTGCTGAAGGAGCGGCGGATCGCATGGCCGGTCAACGGAGCCGGCAGCTCGACATCGGAGCGGTTGACGAGCGCCGCGATCTCGAAGCCCGGATTGGTGGCGTAAGCCAGCGCGTGGCTGCGGCCCATATTGCCGAGCCCGGCGACGACGACGCGAACGGGTCTGGTCTCACTCACTTGACTGCTCCGGAAGTGATGCCGCGGATCAGTTGCCGCGAGAAGATGAGGTAGAGGACGAGCACCGGCAGGATCGCCAGCGAAAGCGCGGCCAGCACCGCATTCCAGTTGGTGACATACTGGCCGATGAACATCTGGGCGCCGAGCGTGACCGTCTTGGTCGCCTCGGAGGGGGCGAGGATCAGCGGGAACCACAGGTCGTTCCAGATCGGGATCATGGTGAACACGGCGACCGTCGCCATGGCCGGCCGCACCAGCGGCAGCACCAGTCGAAAGAAGATGCGGTACTCCGAAAGCCCGTCGATGCGTCCGGCATTCTTGAGATCATCGGAAACACCACTCATGAATTCGGTGAGAATGAAAATTGCCAGCGGCAGGCCCTGCGCGGTGTAGACGAGGATCAGCGCCGTCAGCGTGTTGACCAGCCCGGATGCCACCATCATCTGCAAGATGGCGACGGTGCCGAGGCGGATCGGAATCATGATGCCGAGCGCCAGATAGAGCCCCATCAGCCGGTTGCCGCGGAAGCGGTATTCCGACAGCGCGAAGGCCGCCATGGCCCCGAACAGCAGCACGAAGAACAGCGAGGCCACGGTGACGACAAAGCTGTTCTGGAAATAGAGGAAGAAATCGCCCTGCGTCAGCACCATGCGGTAGCCGACCAGATCGAAGGTTTCCGGCGTCGGCGGAGTGAGCGGCGAACCGAAGATCGCCTTGCGCGCCTTGAAGGAGTTGATGAGGATGACGAAGACCGGAAACAGCGCGATCACCGTATAGGCGATCAGGATCGCGTGGGCGGCGACCGAGCGGGGCAGGGAGGTGGTGGCGCGGCTCATCGTGGCCTCCTCAGAACTTGTAGCGGCGCAGCCGCGTCTGGATGAGGAACAGATAGAGGCATACGCCAGCCAGAATGATGAGGAACATCATGGTGGCGATGGCCGCGCCCATGTTGCGGTCGCCGACCTGAAGCTGGAAGCCGAAGAAGGCGCGATAGAGATAGGTGCCCAGAATGTCAGTCGAGTAATTGGGTCCGGCAAGCGCCCCTTGCGCCGAATAGATCAGGTCAAAGGCGTTGAAATTGGCGACGAAGGTCAGCACCGAGATGATGCCGATCGCCGGCAGGATCAGCGGCAGCTTGATCTTCCAGAACTGCGACATGCCGGTGACGCCGTCGCACTCGGCCGCCTCGATCACCTCGTCGGGAATGGACAGAAGCGCGGCATAGATCAGCATCATCGGAATGCCGACGAACTGCCACACCGAGATCAGGCTGAGCGCGGTAAGCGCATGTTCTTCCTTGCCGAGCCATGGCGTGAACAGGCTTTTCAGGCCGACCAGACCGAGAAGATCGGGGGCCACGCCCCATATCGGCGACAGGATCAGCTTCCACGCGAAGCCGACGATCACGAAGGACAGGATCGTGGGGATGAAGATGGCGGTCCGGTAGAAGGAAGAGAACCGGAGTTTCGGGCTGGAGAGCAGGGCCGCCAGCATGATGCCGATCGGGTTCTGCACCAGCATGTGGATGATGAAGAACCACACATTGTTGCCGAGCGCGTTCCAGAAGCCCTTCGACCAGTTGGGGTCGCCGAACAGGGTGCGGAAATTGCCGAGCCCGACGAAGGTCTGGTCGCCGGCGACATTGCGAAACAGCGAAAACTGCAATGTGCCGAACAGCGGCACGATCATGATCGCGGTGTAGACCAGCACCGCCGGCGCCAGGAACACGATGATGTGCCAGCGGAAGGGCTTTTTCGGTTTCGCGTCACTGGCCGTCATGGGCGGGGTCCGTGGTCGAAGGCTTTATCAGCATAGTCCCTTTGCGCCCTTCGGCGCCATGGGGCCGAAGGTTCTGGCTGGCGGGACATGCGTGAGAGTGGAATGGATCGCGCAGGATACCCTCCCCGGGAAACCGGGGAGGGGTTGCTTCCTGTTTATTCGGCCGGCTTGTACCAGCTGTCGAGGCCGGTCTGCAGCTTCTTGGCCGCCTCTTCAGGCGTAACCGTGCCGTTGATCACATTGGCCGATTCAACCCATGTCTCGTTTTCAAGGTTGGGCGTGCCGCGCGACAGGATCTGGTAGGTCGAGCGGATGGTCGACTTGCACTTGTCGCGCCACGACACGAATTCCTGCGCCAGCGGGTCTTCCATCTTCACCGGGGTCGAGTTCAGGCTGAAGAAGCCGGGCAGGGCGTTGGCGTAGATCTCGGCGAATTCAGGCGACGCCACCCAGGTGAGGAAGGTCTTCGCGGCTTCCGGATTCTTGGAAGCAGCGTTCAGGCCGATGCCGATATCGGTGTGGTCGGAGATGTAGCAGGTGTCGCCGGCAGCCTTCACCGGCGGCGGGAATGCGCCCATCTCGAAATCGACCTGCGTGTTGAACACCGAGATTTCCCACGAGCCGGCCGGGAAGATGGCGGCGCGGCCGAGCGTGAACAGGTTCTGGCTGTCGGGATACGTCTGGGCCTCGAAGCCGTCGCCGAGATAGGGCTTCCACTTCGCCAGCGTGGCGAAGGGCTCCACCCACTGCGGATCGGTCAGCTTCTGCTCGCCTTTCAGCAGCGCCAGACGGCCTTCCTCGCCATGCCAGTAAGTAGGCCCGATGTTCTGGTAGCCCATGGTGGCGGCTTCCCACAGGTCCTTGGTACCCATGGCGAGCGGAATATAGGTGCCATCCTCCTTGATCTTGTCGAGTACTGCGAAGAACTCTTCCTCGGTCGCAGGCGGTTCGATGCCGAGTTCCTTGAAGGCGTCCTTGTTGTAGATGAAGCCGTGGATCACCGAGGCCATCGGAACGCAGAAGGTCTGCTTGCCGTCATCGGTCGTCCATGCGGATTTGGCGACGTCGGAGAAGTTCTCCATGCCCGAAAGCTCGGTCAGGTCGGCGAGCTTGCCGCTCTTGAACAGGTCGAGCGAGGCGTCGAACGGGCGGCAGGTGATGAGGTCGCCGGCCGAACCCGCATCCAGCTTGGCATTGAGGGCGGCATTGTACTCGGTCGGAGCCGAGGGGGAGAAGACGACCTTGATGTCGGGATGCTTGGCCTGGAAGGCCGGGATCAGCTTTTCCTGCCAGATGGCGAGGTCGTCGTTGCGCCAGCTTTCGATGGTCAGCGTGCCATCCTGTGCGAAGGCTGCTGCCGAGCACAGAACGCTCGATCCAAGCAGCACTGCCGTAAGAAGTTTCGTTTTCATGCTCGTCTCCCTGTTGATCCCTGATTCTTTTCAGATTGCGCCGGCATGAACGGCACCTGCCGCGACAGGCCTCCACGCCGGAGCTTGGCAAATATTCGATAGGTAAGGAAAAGGTGTGCAAATCCGGTCGGCCAGTGGTCGATCCGGCGCATATGTCATGGGAAGCGATGGCCCCATGCTGCTTTCCCTCCCTTTTGTTCCTGCCAAAAAGATACCAAAAAAATACCACTTGTCCACATTGATTAACGATTTCAGGCGGCGTGCGGTAAGATATATTGAAAACGCTCGTATTTTCAGCAAATTATCAATGACTTCCGCAGAGCGTCCATCTTGTAAAAATTAACGCTTGGATATTGGTATTTAAGTGGTATTGTAATTTTGGAGGATGGCCGAATGGATTTCGTGCTTGGCATAGATGGCGGTGGAACCAGTTGCAGGGCAGCCCTTGCCGCGCCTGACGGGCGGGTTCTGGCCCGCGCCAGCTCAGGTGCCGCCAATATCCGCACCGACCTCACCAATGCTCGTACCCATATCGTGGAGGCCGCGCGCCGCGCTTTCGTCGAGGCCGGGCAGGACCCCGAATTGCTGGTCCGCACGCCCGCCGTGCTGGGGCTGGCGGGCGCCAATGTCGGCACCTATCGCCAGCAGTTGCAGGCCATATTGCCGTTTCGCGAAAGCCGGGTCGAAAGCGACGCCGAGATCGCATTGGAAGGCGCGGTGGGTTCCGGCGATGGCGCCATCGCCGTGCTTGGCACCGGCAGCGCCTACCGGGTGCGCCGGGGTGGCGTCTCGCGTCCCGTCGGCGGCTGGGGCTTTCAGGTCGGCGATCAGGCATCCGGCGCGCGCGTTGGCCGCGACCTTCTGGAGCAGACGCTGCTTGCCTATGACGGCATATGCGAAGCCTCTGCGCTGACGCGCGAGATCATGGCGGTCTTTCGTGACAATCCCGAGGATCTGGTTGAGTTCACCGTGGGGGCAAAGCCCGGCGACTATGGCGGGTTCGCGCCCAAGGTCTTTGAGTATGCGGCCGAGGGCGACGTGGTGGCGCGCTCCATCGTCAGCAAGGCCGTCGCCGATGTGGAAGGCGCGCTTGGCGCGCTGGACCTGCACGAAGGCGATGTGCTGTGCCTGCTCGGCGGGCTTGCCGGCCTTTATGCGCCGCTGCTTGCCGCACGCTACCAGCCGCTGCTGCGCGAACCACGCGGCGATGCGCTGCTGGGCGCGGTCCGTATGGCCGCACGCCGGTTCGGCACCTCCGTGGAGGCGGTGAATGGCTGAAGTGGCCGATCATCTGTTCGCGGATGTGAAGGGCGCACCGTCCGGCCAGCCGCTCTATCTGCGCCTGCGCCGCGCCATAGAAGAAGCCGTCGACAGCGGCGTGCTCGGGCCGGGCGATGCCCTGCCGTCCGAGCGCGATATCGCCCTGCAGGCGGACATCTCGCGGGTGACGGTGCGCAAGGCGGTCAGCGATCTGGTTCGCAGCGGGGTGCTGGTTCAACGCCATGGCTCGGGAACCTTCGTCGCGCCCCGGGTGGAGCGGGTCGAACAGTCTCTTTCAAGGCTGACCTCCTTTACCGAGGACATGGCCCGGCGCGGCAAGACCGTGCGTTCGCAATGGCTGGACCGGGGGGTATTCACGCCCTCGCCGGACGAGATGATGGTGCTCGGCCTGGCGGCCAGGGAACTGGTCGTGCGCATGTCGCGCCTGCGCATCGCCGATGGCACGCCGCTCGCCATAGAGCGCGCCTGCATGTCGGCGGCGATCCTGCCGGACCCGGAGCGAATCGGTGCCTCGCTCTACGCTGCGCTGGCGGAAACCGGACACCGTCCGGTGCGTGCGGTTCAGCGGATTTCGGCGGCCAATCTTTCCGGTTCCGACGCGGAATTGCTGGAAGTGCCCACCGGATCGGCCGGATTGCGCATAGAACGCATTTCCTATCTTGCCAGCGGCCGCGTGGTGGAGTTCACACGGTCGATCTACAGGGGGGATGCTTATGATTTCGTGGCCGAGTTGCGTCTGAGTGCCCCCGCAGACGACAATGGAGTTCCTGCATGACGACGACACAGACCCATATGCGCCGCGAAGTGGAAGAGATTCCGCAGGCGGTTGCCCGGTTGCTCGACCGCTCGGGCGCAGTTCTGGAGCAGGCGGGCAAGGATTTGCGCCGCCGTGATCCGGCCTTTGCCATCACGGTCGCACGTGGATCGTCCAGCCATGCGGCGACCTATCTCAAATATGTCAGCGAACTGGAACTGGGCCTGCCATTCGCCCCCGTCGGACCCTCTGTAGCGTCGATCTATGGCGCGAAGCTGCGGCTGAAAGGGGCCGCGTGCATCGCGGTCTCGCAATCTGGAAAGAGCCCCGACATCGTTGCATTGGCGCAAAGCGCCCGTGCGCAGGGAGCGCTGACCATCGCCCTGACCAATACGGCCGATTCGCCGCTGGCGCGCGACAGCGATCATGCCGTGGATATCATGGCCGGCCCCGAACTCAGCGTCGCCGCCACCAAGACGTTCGTCAACTCCATCGTCGCCGGTCTCGGTCTGCTTGCCCATGCTGCAGAAGATGAGAAATTGCTGTCCGCCCTGAAGGCGCTGCCGGAGCAACTGCAAAAGGCCATCGACTGCGACTGGAGTGCGCTGACCGACGCGCTGGAGGGGCGCGGCTCGCTCTTCGTGCTCGGCCGTGGGCCTTCGAGCGCGATCGCCAGCGAGGCTGCGCTCAAATTCAAGGAAACCTGTGGCATTCATGCCGAAGCCTACAGTGCAGCCGAGGTGATGCATGGCCCGATGGCGCTGGTCGGCGGCGGCTTTCCCGTGGTCGCGCTGGCGGCACGGGATGCCGCCGAGCCCTCCGTTGCCGCTTCCGCAGATGCGCTTGTGGCCCGGCAGGGTGCGGTTTTCGCGACCAGCGCGCTTGCAACGCAGGCGGCGTATCTGCCCTTCGTTGCCACTGGCCATCCGCTCACCGATGCGCTGCCGCTGGTCGTGTCCTTCTATGCATTTGTCGAGGCTTTTGCGCGCCACAGGGGGCTGAACCCGGACATGCCGCGCAATCTGCGCAAGGTGACGGAAACGGTATGAGCGAGCGCTTCGCCCTCTGCGGGGCCAGAATATTCGATGGCCAGGTCTGGCATGACGATGCCTGCCTCGTCGTGGCCTATGGCGAGATCGAGGCGATCCTTCCGCCGGAAAGCCTGCCTGCCGATCTGAAGCGGGTGCAGGCCGGCGGTGCCATGCTGGCACCGGGCTTCATCGACCTGCAGGTCAATGGCGGCGGCGGGGTGATGCTCAACGATCATCCCGATCTTGCTTCCATCGAAACCATCTGCGCGGCCCATGTGCCGTTCGGCACCACGGCTCTGCTGCCGACCCTGATCACCGACACGCCTGAAATCACCGCCGCCGCCATCGAAGCCGGACGCCAGGCTGCGGAAAAGCAGGTGCCGGGTTTCCTCGGCCTGCATCTGGAAGGGCCGCACCTGTCGCTGAAACGCAAGGGCGCGCATGATCCCGTATTGATCCGCAAGATGGATGAGGCCGACCTGAAGGCGCTGGTGGCGGCGGCCGGCATCGTGCCGGTGCTGCTGACGACGGTCGCGCCGGAATCGGTCAGCACTGCGCAGGTCGGGGCGCTGGCGAAAGCGGGCGTCATCGTCAGCCTCGGCCATTCCGACACCACCCATGCCACGGCCAGCACCTATGCGAATGCGGGTGCCTCGATGGTGACGCATCTCTTCAACGCGATGAGCCCGCTCGGCAGCCGCGAGCCGGGGCTGGCGGGTACGGCAATCGACACCGGCACATTGTTTGCCGGGCTGATCGCCGATGGCATCCATGTCGATCCGGCGACCATGGCGATCGCGCTGCGCGCCAAGCGTGGACCGGGGAAGATCTTCCTCGTGACCGATGCCATGGCGACCATCGGCACGCACATGTCTTCCTTCACGCTGAACGACCGCACCATCTATCGTCGCGAAGGCAGTCTGCGGCTGAGCGACGGAACGCTTGCCGGGGCCGATCTGGACATGATTTCGGCGGTGCGCTTCGTCCATCACACGCTCGGCTTCGAACTGGACGAAGCGCTGCGCATGGCATCAAGCTATCCGGCTGAGGCGGTCGGCCAGTCGCAGCGCCTTGGAGGACTGACGAAGGGCATGCGCGCCAACATCGTCGCCCTCACGGAAAACCTTGAGGTCGCTTCCGTGTGGATCGATGGCGTGCGTGAATTCAGGGCCTGAGGCGCGCCCGCGATCTGGAATGTTTCTCCGAATAGCAGAAACACTCCAACCTCATTTTATGATGCAGTTCCAAACGCAGAACCTCTCCGCACTGTTGCCGGAATTGCTTTAGCCGCGCGCAGCGTCCGCCGCCGTGCGGATCGCCTCGATGTTGGTGCGGTAGGACTCCACCGTGCCGCCCTTGAATACGGCCGCACCCGCCACCAGCACATTCGCGCCTGCGGCCGCGACCAGCGGAGCCGTTTCAGGCGTCACGCCGCCATCGATCTGAATGTCGATGGGGCGGTTGCCGATCATCGCCCTGACGCGCTTCACCTTCTCGACCACCGAGGGAATGAAGGCCTGCCCGCCGAAGCCGGGGTTCACGGTCATCAGAAGCACAAGGTCGAGCCGGTCGAGCACATATTCGATGACGCTTTCCGGTGTGCCCGGGTTGAGCGAGACGCCGGCCTTCTTGCCGAGGTTGCGGATGGTCTGCAGCGACCGGTCGAGATGCGGGCCGGCCTCTGCATGAACGGTGATGCCATCGCAACCGGCCTCCGCGAAGGCGGCCAGATAGGGATCGACCGGCGCGATCATCAGATGGGCGTCGAAATAGGCGTCGGTGCGATTGCGGATCGCCTTGATGATCGGCGCGCCGAAGGTGATGTTGGGCACGAAGTGGCCGTCCATCACATCCAGATGCACCCAGTCCGCGCCCGCTTCGACGATCGCCTCGACCTCGTCGCCAAGTTTCGAGAAATCCGACGACAGAACCGACGGTGCGATCAGGGTTCTTGCGCTCATGCCTGCACTCCTGCCTGTAGGGTTGAGCCGGGTGCGGATGACCCGGGAAACATTTGAGGTGCCTATAGCATCGCAGCCGAAACCGGACACAGCTTTTTTGGCATTATCCTGTGCTTGTGGGCACTGTTTCACGCCGATGGCCTACACTTCGTCAAAGTCCTGCCATATGTCAGCCAGGTATCACGTTCCGGAGGCGGTTTTGAACGGCGCGGTCTCGACAATCCGAAAGGGCATTGCCCGCACCTGCATCATGGGTGCGTGCCTCATCGTGGCGGGATGCGGCAACTCCATCGTGGAACGGCAGGATGAGGTGGTGGCGTCGGCGCTGCCTTATGACAGCGTGCCGTGCGACACGCTGTTCATGCATCGCGATGCGCTCGCCGCCCAGTACGGATTGCCGCTGGACGCCAGACCCGTCTTCGTGCGCCAGCCCTACGGCATCGGGCCACTGACGCCGGATGTGCGCTCCGAACGCCGCCGCAAGGCCGAGGCCGCGCGCGGCGAGATCGACGCCATGAACAGGTCGCTGACGCGCCGCAAATGCGTGGAGCCCGCGCCGGTCCTGCCTCAGTAGCCGGCTTCGCGGTCCACCAGATTTTCCAGCGTCCCGTCCCGCTCATAGGCGGCCATCTGCGCAAGCATCACCGGCACCAGATGCACGGGATCGGATGTGGCCGCCGCATGCGGCGTGACGAACACTTTCGGGTGGCTCCACAGCGGGCTCGTCTTCGGCAGCGGCTCGATCTCGAACACGTCGAGGCTCGCTTCCTTCAGCGTTCCATCGTCCAGCGCGCGCAGGATGTCGGCTTCCTTCTGCAGCCGGCCACGCCCCGCATTGATGAGCACCGCGCCTCCCAGCGCGTTGCGCCGGCGCAGTTCCTTCAGAAGCTTGTAGTCGATGATGCCTTTGGTGGTCTGCGTGAATGGCAAAAGAACCAGCAGAATGTCCGTGGCGTTGAGGAACGGCACGAGCCCGGCATCACCGGCATAGCTGGCCACGCCATCCATCCTGCGTTCGGAGCGCGACCAGCCATTGATGCGGAAGCCGAGCGGCATCAGCGCTCTGGCGGCTGCCCGGCCGAGATGGCCAAAGCCCATGATGCCGACCGAGACATCGCAGGCATTGCGCTGTTCGACATCACGCCAGGCGCGCAGGCGCTGCTGCTCCCGGTATTGCCGGCCGTGACGATGGTGATCGAGCACGCGCCACACGACATATTCCACCATGTGCTGCGTCAGGTCTTCCGCAACCACGCGCACCACCGGCACATCGGTGGGGATGGTGGAATCTTCCATGATGTGGTCGACGCCCGCGCCGACCGAGAAGATGACCTTGAGGTTCGGCAGCCCGACAAGCAGGTTCGGTTTCTGCTTCCACACGACAGCATAGGTGATGGACGGATCGGTGCCGGGTTCGCGCTCCAGAACGACGTCGCGCTCCGCAGCCACCAGATCGTGCCAGCGCTGGGGATGGAACGCGTTGACCGCAAGCAGAACGCGGCCCGTACCTGATGTGCTCAAAATATCCTCCTCGCCCCTATTCCGAAACGACGCCCTCCGGAGCCGTCTCGATGCGGAAGGCGGCCGAGATCAGCGCCTTCGTGTAATCGGTCTGCGGTGCCTCGAAAATCTGGGTCGAGGGGCCTGCTTCCACCACCTTACCATTGCGCATGACGATCACCTCGTTGGCGAGCGCGCGCACCACCTTCAGGTCATGGCTGATGAACAGATAGGCGAGGTTGTGCTTTGCCTGCAGGTCGCGCAGCAGGTCCACCACCTGCGCCTGCACGCTCATGTCCAGCGCCGAGGTCGGCTCGTCCAGCATGACGAAGCGCGGCTTGAGCACCATGGCGCGGGCAATGGCGATGCGCTGGCGCTGGCCACCGGAAAATTCGTGCGGGTAGCGGAAGCGCGTTTCCGGATCGAGGCCGACTTCTCTGAGCACGTCGACCACACGGTCGTCGCGCTCGTCGGGCGAGAGCTTCGGTTCGTGGATCTTCAGCCCTTCCTCGATGATCTCCGACACCGACATGCGCGGGCTGAGCGACCCGTAAGGGTCCTGGAACACGATCTGCAATTCGCGCCGCAGCGGCCGCATCTCGTTGAACGACAGCGCGTCGATGTCGCGCCCGTCAAAACGGATCTTGCCGGTGGAAGAGATCATGCGCGCCAGGGCAAGGCCGAGCGTGGTCTTGCCGGAACCGGATTCACCGACGATGCCCAGCGTTTGCCCCTCGCGCACAGTAACGTCGATGCCGTCCACGGCCTTCACATGGTCCACGGTCTTACGGAAAAAACCCTGCTTGATCGGGAACCAGACCTTCACGTCCTCGCCGTGCATCACGGGTCTGGCGGCGGGGTCGGCGGCCGGCGGCTTGCCCCGGGGCTCAGCCGCCAGAAGATGACGCGTGTATTCGTGCTGCGGATTGGCAAAGATTTCCTTCGTCGGCCCGGTCTCGACCACCTTTCCTTTTGTCATCACGCAGACCCGGTCGGCGATCTTGCGCACGATGCCGAGATCGTGGGTGATGAACAGCATCGACATGCCGTTGTTCTTCTTCAGGGTGTCGAGCAGCAGCAGGATCTGGGCCTGAACGGTCACGTCGAGCGCGGTCGTCGGCTCGTCCGCGATCAGCAGTTCCGGTTCGTTGGCGAGCGCCATGGCGATCATGACGCGCTGACGCTGCCCGCCTGAAAGCTGGTGGGGATAGGCGTCGAGACGCTTTTCCGGCTCGCGGATGCCCACTTCGTTGAGCAGGTCCAGCGTGCGTTTGCGGGCCTGCGCGTCGCTCATGCCGCGATGCAGCTTCAGCACCTCGACGATCTGCTGCTCGATGGTGTGCAACGGGTTGAGCGAGGTCATCGGCTCCTGGAAGATCATGGTGATCTTGTTGCCGCGCACCTTGCGCAACTCGTTCTCGCCAAGCCGCATCAGATCCTTGCCGCCGAACAGGATTTCGCCCGAGGGATGGCTGGCCGGCGGGTAGGGCAGAAGTTTCAGCACCGACAGCGCCGAGACCGATTTGCCCGAGCCGGATTCGCCGACCAGAGCCAGCGTCTCGCCCTTGCCGATGTCGAACGACACGTGATCGACGGCGAGCGAGGTCTTGCCGCCCTGCGAAAAGGCGACCGAGAGATCGCGAACGGAAAGGAGGGGCGTGTTCACCTGAACGTCTTCCTCGGGTCGAAAGCGTCGCGCGTGGCTTCGCCGATGAAGATCAGCAGCGAGAGCATGATCGAAAGGGTGATGAAGCCCGTGATGCCGAGCCATGGCGCGTTGAGATAGCGCTGGCCCTGCTTGAGCATTTCACCCAGCGAGGCCGAGCCCGGTGGCAGGCCGAAGCCGAGGAAGTCGAGCGAGGTCAGCGTCGAGATCGAGCCGTTGAGGATGAAGGGCAGGAAGGTCAGCGTCGCCACCATGGCGTTGGGCAAAAGGTGGCGGAACATGATGGTTCGGTTGGAGACGCCGAGCGCGCGCGCCGCGTTCACATATTCGAAGTTGCGCGCCCGCAGGAACTCCGCCCGCACCACGCCGACGAACGCCACCCATGAAAACAACAGCATGAGGCCAAGCAGGATGAAGAAGCCGGGCGGCAGCACCGCCGCCACGATCAGCAGCAGGTAGAGCACCGGAATGGCCGACCAGATTTCGATGAAGCGCTGGAACAGCAGGTCGACCCAGCCGCCGAAATAACCCTGGATCGCGCCGGCGGAGACACCGACGATGGCCGAGCCCAGTGTCAGCGTCAGCCCGAACAGCACGGAGACGCGAAAACCGTAGATGACGCGCGCCATGACATCGCGGGCCTGATCGTCGGTGCCGAGCCAGTTCCAGTTGCCGACGATGCAGTCGGGATCAGCAGCGCCCTGCGGATACTGGGCGCAGCGCGTGGCGACATCGTAGCTCCACGAGGGCTTGGCGGGGGCTGCCTGCGGCACCGCATTGTTGACGGTGCGGTAGGAATAGCGGATCGGCGGCCAGATCATCCAGCCATTGGCCTCGATCTCGTCGCGGATCACCGGATCGCGATAATCGGTGACGGCATAGAAGCCGCCGAATTTCTCTTCCGGATAGGCGACGAGGACGGGGAAGAGAATTTCGCCCTTGTAGGAGGCGATGATCGGCTTGTCGTTGGCGATGAACTCGGAAAACAACGAGGCGACGAACAGGAAAAGGAAAATCCACAACGACCAGTAGCCGCGACGGTTGGCCTTGAAGTTCGCCCAGCGCCGCTGGTTGAGCGGTGACAGAAACGGCCTGCGCCGTCTTGGCGTGACAGGCTGGGGAGCGACGCCTTCAGCACCCGTCTTCATGGTGGCCTCGACCATCACACATCCCTCCGGTCGAAATCGATGCGGGGGTCGATCCAGGTGTAGGTGAGATCGGAGATGAGGCTGACGAACAGGCCGATCAGCGAGAAGATATAGAGGTTGGCGAACACCACCGGATAGTCGCGGTCGACCACCGACTTGAAGCCGAGGAGGCCCAGCCCGTCGAGCGAGAAGATGTTCTCGATCAGCAGCGAGCCGGTGAAGAAGGCCGAGATGAACGCTCCGGGAAAGCCGGCGATGACGATCAGCATGGCGTTTCGGAAGACGTGTCCGTAGAGCACCCGGTGCTCGGAAAGGCCCTTGGCGCGCGCCGTCACCACATATTGCTTGCGGATCTCGTCAAGGAAGGAGTTCTTCGTCAGCAGCGTGTTGGTGGCGAAGGCCGACAGCACCATCGCCGTCAGCGGCAGGGTCAGGTGCCAGAAATAATCGATGATGCGGTCCGGCCACGACATCTGCGACCAGTTGTTGGAGGTGAGACCCCGCAGCGGGAACAAGTCCCAGAACGAGCCGCCGGCGAAGAGGATCATCAAAAGGATGGCAAACAGGAAACCGGGAATCGCATAGCCGACGATGACGATGGCGCTCGTCCATGTGTCGAAGGCCGAGCCGTCCTTCACTGCCTTGCGGATGCCGAGCGGGATCGAGATCATGTAGGAGATCAGCGTGATCCATAAGCCCAGCGAGATCGACACCGGCATTTTCTCGAGGATCAGGTCGACCACCGATATGTCGCGGAAATAGCTGTCCCCGAAGTCGAAGCGGGCATAGTTCCACAGCATCAGGCCAAAGCGTTCCAGCGGGGGCTTGTCGAAGCCGAACTGCTTTTCAAGCTTGGCGATGAATTCGGGATCGAGGCCCTGCGCGCCGCGATATTTGCTGGAGATGTTGCCGCCCCCGGCCTCGAAGCCGCCGGCCATGCCCATGTCGCCACCGCCGCCGGAACCGAGGCGGTCGCTGGAATCGCCCCCCTGACCGGTGAGGCGGGCAATCACCTGCTCCACCGGGCCGCCGGGCGCGAACTGGATGACGACGAAGGAAATCGCCATGATGCCGAAAAGGGTCGGGATCATCAGCAGCAGGCGGCGCAGGATATAGGCACCCATCAGGCGCTGCTCCCTTTTCTTCTCACGTCAGCCCTTGCCAATCTTCGCAGCCTTCTCAGGTTCGAACCACCATAGCGTCTCGACCGGAAAGCCGTAGTCGGGCTTGGTTTCGGGAAATCCGAACATGTCCCAATACGCGACCCGGTGATTCGCCACATAGTATGTTGGAATCCAGTCGAGCCTTGCGCGCAAGACCCGGTCGAGCGCGCGCAACGCCGTAACCAGCTCTTCGCGGGTTTCAGCGCGCCCTGCCGCGTCGACAAGCGCATCGACGGCGCTGCTCTCCGTTCCGGGATAGTTACGGGTGCCGGGCCGCCCCGCGGCACGGGAATGGTAGAGCGCTTCAAGTGCTGCATGGGCGGGTGTTGCGCCGACCGAGATACGCATCAGGATCATGTCGAAATCGAAATCGTTCTGGCGCGCCTGATATTGCGCGGAATCGATCACGCGCACCGATGCGTCGATGCCAACCGCTTTCATGTTTTCAGCCCACGGCAGGAAAATGCGGGCAAGCCCATCGTCGTCGGCCAGTATTTCCGTCTTCAGGCGCTCGCCCTTATCGTTGACGACAAAGGCGCCGTCGCGACGCCATCCGGCTTCGCCAAGGAGTTTCATGGCCTCCCCGAGCAGTTTCCGGTCGCGTCCCGATCCGTTGGAAACGGGCTGGATGGCAGGTTCCGCGAATGCCTCCGGCGGAAGGTCCTTGCGCAGTGGCTCCAGCAACGCCAGTTCATCGGGAGAGGGGAGGCCTTCCGCCCTGAACTCGGATTTCTCGAAATTGGACTGCGAGCGCTCATAGGCGCCGGAAAAAAGCGTGCGGCGCGTCCACTCGAAATCGAAACACAGCCCGATGGCGCGCCGCACCCGCACGTCGCGGAACTGGGGACGGCGCTGGTTGAGCGCCACGGATTGCATTTCGGGCCATTTCTCCCCGTCGAACTCACGTTTCAGAACGCGTCCGTCGGAAATGGCGGGGAAATTGTATTCCGAGACCCAGGTGCGGGCGACGAATTCCTCGCGGTAATTGGTGTCACCCTTCTTGAAGGCCTCGAAGGCGGCATTGCGGTCGCGGTAGAAGTCGATGCGCAGGCGGTCGAAATTGTACAGGCCCCGGTTGACCGGCAGGTCGCGGCCCCAGTAATCGGCCACCCGCTCATATTCGATGAACTGTCCGGCGGCGACCCGGCCGACCTTGTAGGGCCCGGAGCCCGGCGGCGGCGTCATGCGCCCGGCGTCGAACTCGTTTTGCGTATAGTAGGCCTTCGACAGGACCGGCATTTCGGCGGCTGTGAGAATGGTCTGCGGCGGCTGCCTGCCCGTAAAGGTCAGCCGCACCGTCTGCGGATCGAGCGCTTCTGCGGTGGCAAGTTCGACAAGCGGCAGCGCCAGTTGCGGATGCCCCTTGTCCTTGTAGAGGAGCAACGTGAAGGCGACATCCTCGGCCGTCAGCGGCGTGCCGTCATGCCAGCGCGCTTCGCTGCGAAGGTGGAAGTCGAAGCTGTTGCGGTCCTGCGAGATGGTGACGCTTGCGGCCAGCAGCCCGTAGAGCGCATCCGGCTCGTCCAGTGCGCGGGCCATCAGCGTATCGAAGCAGAACTCCATGCGCGGCGGCGCATCGCCGCGCAGCGTGAAGGAATTCAGCGTGTTGAAGGTGAGCGGGTTCTGGTTGAAGGCCCAGTTGGGCGGCGGAAAATTGAAGGTGCCGCCCTTGGGCGCGTCTGCGTTCACATAGTCGAAATGGGCAAAGCCGGGCGGATATTTCAGCTCGCCGAAGGCCGAGAGGCCGTGAAGCTTCACGCCTGTCGGCGCGGTGGCGAAGGCCGGGAGGGGGAGCAGCGGCCATGCGGCCGCAGCACTCCCCAGCATGAGGAAATCGCGACGTGAAAAGGCGCTCATCACTGTGCGCTCTGGTACTTGGCCGCCAGCGCCTTTTCCTTTTCGGGGTCGATCCACCAGGACTCGACGTCGGCCCCGATATATTCGGGCTGCTTGTCCGGCATGCCGAACTTGTTCCAGTAGGCGACCCACAGGTTCGGACGGGTGAACTGCGGCACGACATAGTAGTTCCACAAGAGGACACGGTCGAGCGCCCGGGTGGCGGCGATCAGGTCGTCGCGGTCGGTGGCGAATATCACCCGGTCGACAAGCGCGTCGATCACCGGGTCCTTGATGCCGGAATAGTTGCGCGAGCCGGGCGTGCCGGCAGCGCGAGTGCTCCAGTAGTCGCGCTGTTCGTTGCCGGGCGAATCGGACTGCTGTAGCACCTGCGTGATCACGTCGTAGTCGAAATCGTTCACCCGGTTCACGAACTGGCTGGTATCGACGATGCGGTGGGTGACGGTCACGCCGATCTTGCGCAGCATTTCGATGAACGGGCTGATTGTGGGGCCGGAATCCTGGCTGAAATCGAGGATTTCAAAGCTGAAAGGCTGGCCGGTTTCGGCATTGACCATCCGCCCGTTGCGGATTTCCCAGCCCGCTTCCTTGAACAGCGCCACCGCGTCGCGCAGGATCTTGCGCTCGGCCTGCGGATTGTCGAAACGCGGCAGAGAGAATTCCGTCGTGAACACTTCCGGCGGCAGCTTGTCGCGGTACTGTTCGAGGATCTCCAGCTCCTTGCCTTCCGGAAGGCCCCGGGAGGCAAAATCGCCGCCCATGAAATAGCTGGTGATGCGTGTGTTCAGCCCAAAGGACTGGGTGCGGTTCATCGTGTCGAAATCGAAGGCGTAGGACAGCGCCTGACGCACGCGCCGATCCTGGAACAAGGGCCGGCGCGTGTTCAGGACAAAGCCCTGCATGTTGGCGCGGGCGTTGGACACGAATTCCTTCTTGATCACGTCGCCAGCCTTGACGGCGGGAAAATCATAGGCGGTCATCCAGCGTCGTGCGCTGTTTTCGGAATGGATGTCCTTGAAACCGCCCTTGGTGAAGGCCTGCCATGCGGCATTGTTGTCGAGGAAATAGCGGTAGCGGCGCTGGTCGAAATTCTCGCGTCCGATCTTCACAGGCAGCTTCGCGCCCCAGTAGTCCGGCACGCGCTCCCAGATGATCTCCTGTCCGGGCTTGAAGCTTTTGATGCGGTAGGCGGCGGAGCCGAGCGGGGCTTCCAGCGTCGGGCGGGTGATGTCGCGCTTCTTGCCTTTGGCGTCGGCGCCTTCCCACCAGTGCTTCGGCAACACCACGAGATCGCCCATGATCTTGGGCAGTTCGCGATTGCCCTTCTGGTCGAAGCGGAATTCGACCTCGCGATCCGATATCTTCACCGCCTCGGTGACGTTCTCGTAATAGCGATTGTACATGGGACTGTTGGCTTTCAGCACCCCGAATGACCAGATCACGTCGTCGACGGTGATCGGCTGGCCGTCATGCCAGCGCGCATCGGGATCGAGCCTGAAGGTCGCGGAGGAAAAATCGTCCGGATATTTGTAGGCTTCGGCGACAAGCGGATGGCTGACGCTGCCTTCGTCGGTCGCCTGCTCCATCAGCGTGTCGTAGAGCAGTCCGCCGCCGAACTCGGCCAGCCCCGACGCCGGCGTGCCCTGCACGATATAGGGGTTGAAGCTGTCGAACGTGCCGATAACGGTGGTGTTCAGCGTGCCGCCCTTGGGCGCGTCGGGATTCACATAGTCATAGCGCTCGAAGTTCTCGCCATATTTGGAGCCGCCGACCAGCGAGGAGGAGGTGTGCCATTCCTGCGCCTCTGCGAGGCCGGTGCCGAAAACCAGCAGGGTTGCGGCAACCCCGGAAAACAGCATGGCCGTCAGCGGAGCCCTGATATGGTGAAAACGCATCCCGATCCTTTCACAACAACAAGCCGCGCACTGTAGCGGATTCTCCTGACGAGGGAATCGCATCGTGCCGATAATGCATTGCCCAGCCTACAGTAGCAAAAAAGCCGGGCAGAACCCGGCTTTTTCAAGGATATTCAGATTACAAATTCGTTATTCGGCTGGCTGCCCGGCTGGCTGTTCGGCCGGCTCACCTTCTGGCGCTGCCTCACCTGCGGCGGGGGCTTCCTGAGCCGGAGCCTGTTCGGCGGGCGCCGCTTCGGCCGGGGCCTGTTCTGCGGGAGCCGTCTCAGTCGGAGCTGTTCCTTCGGCGGCGCCGGCTTCAGGCAGCGGAACCGGGCTGTCGGCCTGCTCACGCATATAGGCAATGAGGTTCGCGCGCTCGTCGTCCTTCTTCAGGCCGGCGAAGCCCATGGCCGTTCCCTTCACGAAGCCCTTGGGCGAGGTCAGGAAGTGGTTGAGGTTGTCGAAGGTCCATTTCTCGGAGCCGCCGCCGGCGAATTCCTTCATGGCGCCGGAATAGGAGAAGCCCTCATGCGAGGCGACCGGGCGATCGACGATGGACCACAGGTCCGGGCCGACCTTGTTGGGGCCGCCCTTTTCGATCGAATGGCAGGCAGCGCACTTCTTGAACACGGCTTCGCCGGCTTTCGCGTCAGCCTTGGCGAGCAGGTCGGCGATCGGGGTCGCTTCGGCAGCGCCACCGGCGGCGGCACCACCGGCATCGCCTTCGGCCGCCTCAATGATGAAGCCGGGCTTTTCCGGTGCATGTGTGGAAAAGAGCGAGTTGGAAGCGATGCCGACAGAGAAGATGATGAATACGGTGCCGAGCAGTCCGCCCAGGATCTTGTTGACTTCAAATGAATCCATACGCCCCAGGCTCCCTTTTCCGGCGGACATGCCGTCCTCCGTCCGTCGGTAATACACGCTCCTGCGCGAGGAGCGACAAATCGGGCGGAAACTAGGTCTTTTGCTCAGCTCTTGCAACACCTATAAGGGCGCTTCCAGTGAGACCTTTTGACACTTTTCACCAGCTCTTTCGCGCAGTTTCAGCCTCATGACCACACTCGTCCTCATCCCCGCCCGCATGGCCTCGGCCCGGTTGCCCGGCAAGCCGCTGGCCGATATAGCCGGCTTGCCTATGATCGTGCATGTGGCGCGCCGCGCAGCACAGACCGGTCTCGGTCGCGTGGTGGTGGCGACCGACACTGTCGAAATCGCGGATTCCGTGGCCGCGCACGGCTTCGAGGCTGTGATGACGAGGGCCGATCACGAGTCTGGTTCCGACCGCATCTTCGAGGCGCTGACAGCGCTGGACCCGCATGGGCAGGTGGAAACGGTGGTGAACATTCAGGGTGACCTGCCGACGCTCGATCCGGCCATCGTTTCTGCGGCGCTGCGTCCGTTCGAGGATCCGGCGGTCGATATCGCCACGCTTGGCGTCGAGATCGTGCGCGAGGAGGAGAAAACCAATCCCGCCGTCGTCAAGATCGTAGGCTCGCCGTTGTCGGCCACGCGCATGCGCGCGCTTTATTTTACCCGCGCCACCGCGCCGTGGGGTGAAGGGCCGCTCTATCATCATGTCGGGCTTTACGCCTATCGCCGCGCAGCCCTTGAGCGCTTCGTGGCGCTGGGGCCGTCCTGTCTTGAAGGGCGCGAGAAGCTTGAGCAGTTGCGCGCGCTCGAAGCCGGCATGCGCATCGACGTCGAGATCGTGAATTCCGTTCCGCTGGGCGTCGACACGCCCGCCGATCTGGAACGCGCCAGAACCATTCTTTCCAGCTGACAGGGCCCAAAATGCCAGAAAAGACCAACAAGATCGCTTTCCAGGGCGAGCCGGGCGCCAATTCCGATACGGCCTGCCGCAACGTCTATCCCACCATGGAGCCGTTGCCGTGCCCCACCTTTGAGGATGCGTTCAACGCGGTGGAAACGGGCAAGGCCGATCTCGCCATGATCCCGATCGAGAACACCATCGCCGGGCGGGTGGCGGACATCCATTACCTGTTGCCGGAATCCAGGCTGCATATCGTCGGCGAGTATTTTCTGCCGATCCATTTCCAGCTCATGGTGTTGCCGGGCGTCCAGCGCTCCGAGATCAAAACCGTCCACAGCCACATCCACGCGCTTGGCCAGTGCCGCAAGTTCATCCGCAAGAACGGCTGGAAGCCTGTCGTGGCCGGTGACACGGCCGGCGCTGCAAAACTCGTGTCGGACGTCAGGGATCGCACCATGGCAGCCCTCGCGCCGCGCCTGGCATCCGATCTCTACGGCCTCGACATCATTCAGGAAAATGTCGAGGATACCGAGAACAACATCACCCGCTTCGTTGTTCTGTCGAAGACGAAGCAATGGGCGGAACGCCGCGACGATGTGCCGATGGTCACCACCTTCGTCTTCCGGGTGCGCAACGTTCCGGCCGCGCTCTACAAGGCCATGGGTGGTTTCGCCACCAACGGCGTCAACATGACCAAGCTGGAGAGCTACCAGATCGGCGCTTTCACCGCGACGCAGTTCTATGCCGATGTGGAAGGCCACCCGGACGACCGCAGCCTGAAAAACGCGCTGGAAGAACTGCGCTTCTTCTCGAAGGAAGTGCGCATTCTGGGCGTTTATCCGGCCAACGAATTCCGTGCCACGCAGGACGCCGATGCCTGAGCACGCGGCGGTTCAGAGCTGCTTTGAATACCAGCGGTCTGCATAGGGATTGTCGTTGAAGCGCGCGACTTCCACATATCCCTCGCGCTCATAGAGCGATTGCGCTTCCGCCAGTACACGGTTGGTGTCGAGGCAGACCGTGCGCGCGCCGAGGTCGCGGGCAATGGCTTCAAGCTGCCGCAGCAGGCGCATGGCAAGCCCCATGCCCCGCGCCTGCGGTGAAACCCACATGCGCTTGATCTCAGCCGTCTCCTTATCGAGCAGGCGCACCGCGCCGCAGCCGAGCGGGCTGCCGTCCAGACGGGCGAGCAGGAAAGCGCCGCGCGGGCGGATGAATTCCTCGCTGCTGGCCGTGCTGCCGCTGCTCGTGTCGAAGCCGTCCTGAAAGCGCGATGCGACCTCAGCGACGTAGAGATCGAGGCAATGCCTTGCATCGGCGCTGTCGGGGTCTTCTTCCGCGATTTCAACGGAGGCGGCGGCGAGAAGGCGCTCGGTCTCGGCCATGGCGGCGATGAGTCGCTCGCGTGCTGCCAGCGAAAGCGGCTCCAGCAGAGCCAGAGCCTGCTTGTCCGACAGGGCGTCATAGGCGCGAAGTTCCTCGCGGCCCCTGCCGGTCAGGGTGACGAAGCGCGCGCGGGCATCACCCTCCTGTGCGCCGACGGAAACGAGCTCCTGCGTTTCCAGAGAGCGCAGCATGCGGCTGAGATAACCTGAATCGAGACCAAGCCGCTGGCGCAGGTCGCCAAGGGCGGCCCCGGTCGAACCGATCTCGAACAGCAGCCGCGCCTCGCTGAGCGGCCGGCCGCGGCTGTGATAGCTTTCCTCCAGCACACCGACGCGGCGCGTAACGGAGCGGTTGAAGCTGCGGATCTTGGCGATGTGGGTATTGTCCATTGCCTGACTTTAGTCAGACAATAGTGGCGCTGCAATAATTATCTGACCAAGGTCAGATATTATGGCTGTTCCGCCCATGCCCGGATGAGATGATGGGCGATGGCGCCGGAGGGCGGGACGACAAGCTGCTGCGGATGCGTCCGATGCAGCATGGCCAGCACCTCGTCGCGGCTGAACCAGCGGCAATCCTCCAGTTCGTCCATATCGGCGCGAATGTCCTCGTTCAGCGGTTCGCCGTAGCAGCCGATCATCAGCGAATAGGGAAAAGGCCATGGCTGGCTGGCGTGGTAGACGACGCGTCCGAGCCGTATGCCGGCCTCCTCGAAGGTCTCGCGCCGCACCGCTTCCTCGATGGTTTCTCCGGGTTCGATGAAGCCTGCCAGCGAGGAATACATGCCGGGCGCGAAGTGGCGGCCGCGCCCCATCAGGCATTTTTCGGGGGAGACGGTGAGCATGATCGCCACCGGATCGGTGCGCGGGAAATGGTCGGTGCCGCAGGCCGGGCAATGGCGGCGGTAGCCGCCGGCGCGCATCTCGGTCTTCTGTCCGCAGCGTCCGCAGAAGGCATGGGTGTGGTTCCATGTCAGCAGCGAGGACGCCTGCGCCATCGCGCCCAGCGTTTCCTCGCGGATCAGCCCCTGAACATAGACCGTTCGATGTTCCAGCATTTCGAGGCCGTCGAAAGGCTGTTCGGGTTCGAGTTTCGCGTAAAGGGCAAGGGCGGGGCCATGTGCGGCGACGCCAAGCAGGATCGAGGCGGCGGGGTCGAAGCCAAGCTGGCTGCACTCGGCCACGATGAACCAGGGATCGAAACCTTCGCCATCCGGCTTGAGCAGGATACGGCCTTTGCCGATCAGCATGATTCGCGCAGTCTGGGCGGTCAGTGCCCGAATCACGCAATCGTCGGGGCGGCGCTCCGACTGGCGATCGATCCGGTTGCCGGCGAAGCCGACGAACTGGCTGGGCTCGCGAAGCGGTGCATCGAAAAAAGGAAAGCTCATCGGCAAAGGGTCCGGCGCTGTGGAAAAAGGGGCGGCTTACAGCGCGGCCTTCACGGTTTCGATGAAGCGGTGAAGGTCTTCGCCCGCATAGGGTTCGCGCGCACCATGACCCCAGACCGGACCCGGCCATGCCGCGTCGTTCTCGTTGCGCGCGACCACATGGACATGAAGCTGGCGCACGATATTGCCCAGCGCGCCCGTGTTGATCTTGGTGCAGCCGGTCACGCGCTTCAGTGCCTGCGCGACCATATTGGTCTCGAATGTGAGCATGGCCTGATCAAGCGGCGTGATGTCGTGGATTTCTTCTGCGCCCGGCCGTTGCGGCACGAGGATCAGCCAGGGAAAGCGCCGGTCGTTCATGACCCTGAGCTCGCACAGGCCGAGCCACATCAGCGGCTCGCTGTCGGCTTCCAGACGCGCATCGAGTGCAAATCCGGCGTTTAGCCCGCGCAACATGGGCATACTCCCTTGAACCGGACAGGCCGGAAAACTGCGGATTGGAAAGGCATCAGGCCTTCGCGTCTGCGGACGGTATTGCGAGCTTGTTTGCGCTGCAAGCGTTTCTGGCGGAAGAGTGCCATGGAATTTGCACGCGCACTTGCAATTCGCGGTCGAATTGCCGATATGGAAACCGGGAGGTTGGTGGTGGACGGTCCACTCGCCAACCGGGTCAGGTCCGGAAGGAAGCAGCCCTAACGAGCCCGGAACGGGTCATTGTTCCAGCCTCCCGCCTTTCTTCGCCATCTTCGCGTTCATGACGGCATGCTCATTGACTGTGTCGGGGCGTGCGGGCGAAACTGGCTTTGCAGACGGCCGCTTCCGGTCGCGGTCCCCAGATGCTGGCTTGGAGCAGTGCCGATCGATGAACGACGCCGGAACAAGCGACGCAGATATTTCCGCAGCCGGGAAGGCGCCCGCCCCTTATCGGGTGCTGGCCCGCAAATACCGGCCTTCGGATTTTTCGCAGCTCATCGGTCAGGAGCCGATGGTGCGCACCCTGACCAACGCCTTTTCCTCCGGGCGCATCGCGCAGGCATGGATGCTGACCGGCGTGCGCGGCGTGGGCAAGACGACGACCGCCCGCATTCTCGCCCGCGCCCTCAATTACAGAACGCCCGAACTCGACCGCCCGAGCGTCGACCTTTCGGTGCCGGGCGAGCACTGCCAGGCCATCATGGAAGGCCGCCATGTCGATGTGATCGAGATGGACGCCGCCTCCCACACCGGCATCGACGACATTCGTGACATCATCGACCGGGTGCGCTACGCGCCGGTTTCCGCGCGCTACAAGGTCTACATCATCGACGAGGTGCACATGCTCTCCACGCAGGCCTTCAACGGCCTGCTGAAGACGCTTGAAGAGCCGCCGCCGCATGTGAAATTCATCTTCGCCACCACCGAAATCCGCAAGGTGCCGATCACCGTTCTGTCGCGCTGCCAGCGCTTCGACCTGCGCCGCATCGATGCCGGCCAGCTGGTGAAGCATCTGGGTGCCATCTCGGAAAAGGAAGGCATTTCCATCGACGACGAGGCGCTGGCGATGATCGCCCGCGCGGCCGAGGGCTCGGCCCGCGACTCGCTGTCGATCCTTGATCAGGCCATCGCCCATGGGGGCGGCACCGTGTCGGCGGAGGCGGTGCGCGCCATGCTGGGCCTTGCTGATCGCGGCCGCATCATTGATCTGTTCGAGCATCTGATGAAGGGCGACGTGGCGGCAGCCCTTGGCGAGTTCAGGGCCCAGTACGACACTGGCGCCGATCCGGCCGCGGTGCTCACTGATCTTGCCGAGTTCAACCATCTGGTGACGCGCCTGCGCTTCGTGCCGGATGCCGCCGCCGATGCGTCTCTTTCGGAAGCCGAGCGCAGGCGCGGCGTCGAATTCGCGGCTGCGCTTTCCGTCAAGGTGCTGTCGCGCACCTGGCAGATGCTGCTCAAGGGCATTCCGGAGGTTCAGAGCTCGAACCGCCCGGTCAGCGCCGCCGAGATGGTGCTGATCCGTATTGCGCATGCGGCCGATCTGCCGACGCTGGACGAAGCGCTGAAAACGCTCGATGGTCAGCAGGTTTCCGCCCCGCGCGCACCAACGCCTGCATCCCGGCCGACGCCTTCCGGCAATGGTCCCGCCGGCATGGAAAGCAGCGCTCCGGCAAGCGCCATGGCGCAGGCGCCCATGCCCGCAATGATGCCATCCTCATCGGGTGGAGCGCAGACGATGCGGCTGGTCGAGACCACGCCCGAGCCGGTTGCTTTCGCGCCTCCACAGGCAGAGCCGGAGCCGGCGCAGCCTGCCGTTTCCGTCAAATCCATCGACGACATCGTCGCGCTGGCCGACAAGCATCGCGAGCTTGCCTTCAAGGTGCTGATCAAGCGCTATGTGCGCCCGGTGCGCATCGAGCCCGGCCACGTTCAGGTCAGCCTGACGGAAGACGCTCCGCGCACGTTGCTCAACGACCTGACCGTCAAGCTCAAGACATGGACCGGCCGCCACTGGGTGGTCTCCCTGTCGAAGGAGGAGGGTGGCCAGACGCTCTTCGAGAAGGAAACGATCCGCCGCGAGACGGCACTTCTCGATGCCCGCAGCGATCCGGCCGTGGCAGCGGTGCTTGCCCGCTTTCCCGGCGCGAAGATCATCGACGTGCGCATTCCCGACGCTTTGCAGGCCGAAGCCGCAGAAGACGACACGCTGCCGGAACCGGAAGCCGACGAAGACGATTGAGAGCTTTGGGCCGGATCGGCACGATCAGCCGCGCCGGCACAGGAAACACCAGACGCAAAGGATATCGCGATGAAGGATCTGCTCGGCCTGATGGGCAAAGCCAAGGAAATGCAGGCCAAATTCCAGTCCATGCAGGAGGAGATCGCCACGCTGGAGGCGAGCGGTCAGGCCGGCGGCGGCATGGTCAGCGTCACGCTCACCGGCAAGTTCGAGATGAAGTCGCTGAAGATCGACCCCTCGCTGCTGAAAGAGGACGAGGTGGAGATTCTGGAAGACCTGATCCTTGCGGCGCACAACGACGCCAAGGTCAAGGTTGAGCAGGTCATGCAGGAAAAGACCAAGGCGCTGACCGCCGGACTGCCGATTCCGCCGGGCATGAAGCTGCCGTTCTGAGGCCTGTGGAAGGCACCGGACCGGCTTGCGCAGCCGTGCTGTCGACGGGCGCGGGCCGCTTAAATCTCGTTGCTGCCATCTTTTCGCCTGAAACTGTCTCATTCTGGGGCGCTTCCGGGGATGTGGCGGCGACAGGAAGAGGGGACGATTATTGATCGTCAAGCGATGGAATATGCCCGCTCTGCTGGGCGCGGCAGGATCATTCATGCTGCTCGCCGGCTGCAGTCAGACCTCGCAAAGTCTTGCTTTGCAGGATGTGACGACGAAATCCGAAACCTCGGCCAGCAAGACCTACAGTTATCGCTACACGGAAAAGGACCGTGAGTGCCTGCAGCGGGCGATCTTCTTCGAATCGCACCGCTCCAGCCGTGACGGCATGATCGGCGTCGGCACCGTGGTCATGAACCGCCTGAAATCGGGCAAGCACGGCGACACAATTTGCGAGGTGGTCGGCGCGCCGCGTCAGTTCGCTCCCGGCGTTCTGAGCCGGCCGATGAAATCCAGCGCCCTGCCGGATGTCGTGGAAGCCGCCGATGCCGTGCTCAAGGGCGAGCGTCATCCGAAAATGAAGGACGCCATGTTCTTCCATACGGCCGGCCTCAAGTTCAAATACGACAACATGCACTATGTGGCGGTGGCAGGCGGCAACGCCTTCTATGAAAAGCGCGGCCGCAATTTCGAGCCGCTGCCGCCGGATTCGGAATTCCTCGTCGCCGCGGCAACGCCGCAAGCCGCCAATCCGCCTTCCATCGCAGCGGCGAAGAAGGACGTGCCGGTCATTGCTCCCGCGGCCGCTGCACCGGTCGCTGTCGCTTCCGCCACGCCCGTCCAGCCTTCGCAGCCGGATGCCGACCTGATCACCACTGCCTCCATTTCCAATGCGGACCAGCCGGTCATGGCTTTCGAGCAGACGCCGCAGGACACCAGCGCCATCGGCTCGCTGATTGTCAGCCAGGCGCAGGCCACGGGCTACTGACGCGCGGCAACACGTCGTCGTGTCTCCCACTTTGCGGAGACATGCTTTAAAACCCGGCTATGTCCAAGCGAATCGCCGGTCCCGAAATCGAACGCCTCATCCAGCTTCTGGCCAAGGTGCCGGGGCTCGGGCCGCGTTCCGCGCGCCGCGCAGCCCTGCATCTCATCAAGAAGAAGGATCAGCTTCTGGCTCCGCTCACCGCCGCCATGGGCGAGGCGCTGGACAAGGTGCGCGTCTGCTCCACCTGCGGCAATGTGGACACCTCCGACCCCTGCACCATATGCAGCGATCCGCGTCGTGATCCCGCCACGCTGATCGTGGTCGAGGACGTGTCGGACCTGTGGGCGCTGGAGCGTGCCGCCGCCATGAATGTGCGCTATCATGTACTGGGTGGCACCCTGTCGCCACTGGATGGCATCGGCCCCGATCAGCTCAACATCCGCACGCTGGTGGACCGGGTTGCGGCCGGCGAGGTGAAGGAGGTGATCCTCGCCGTAAACGCCACGGTCGAAGGACAGACCACCGCCCACTACCTGACCGACCAGCTCTCCGATCTCGACGTGAAGGTGACGCGCCTTGCCCATGGCGTACCGGTCGGCGGCGAGCTCGACTATCTCGACGAAGGCACGCTCACCGCCGCTTTGAAGTCACGAACCGCGTTCTGATCCGGGGGCTTTCCCATGAAGCGTCGCATCATCTCCCTTTGTGCCGGTGTGGTAGCGGCCCTGCTGTGCGCCACCGCCGTTTCCGCCGCACCCGTGGATGACCAGTTCCGCGCCTGGCTGGCGAACGACCTGTGGCCCGAGGCGAAGGCGAAGGGCATATCGAAGAAGACGTTCGACGCCGCATTCGCCGGCTTGAAGCCCAACCTCAAGCTGCCCGATCTGGTGATGCCGGGCCAGAAGCCGAAGACGCCGAAAACCCAGCATCAGGCCGAATTTGGGGCGCCCGGTGCCTATTTTGCAGAAAAGACGGTGGGTGGGGTGACGGCCGGCGGCCGCGCACGTGCCGCCACCCATGCCCGCACGCTGGCCGCTGTCGAGCAGCGCTTCGGCGTTCCGGGTCCGATCGTGCTGGCGATCTGGGGGCGCGAGTCCGGTTTCGGCGCTGCGCGCATGCCCTATGACGCCTTCGAGGTGCTGGGCACCAAGGCATTCATGGCCACCCGCAAGGATATGTTCCGCAAGGAGGTGCTGGCGGCCCTTGCCATGGTCGAGCGCGGCACTGTGGCGCGCGGGGCGATGAAATCCTCATGGGCGGGCGCGCTCGGCCAGCCGCAGTTCCTGCCGTCGTCCTTCCTCGAACATGCGGTGGACATGGACGGCGATGGCCGCGCCGACATCTGGAACTCGGTGCCGGATACGCTGGGCTCCATCGCCAACTATCTCGTGCACCACGGATGGCAGAAAGGGCGCGACTGGGGCTTCGAGGTCGTCGTGCCCGACAATGTGTCCTGCGCTCTGGAGGGGCCCGACATCGGCAGGCCGATCGCGAAATGGGCCGATATGGGCATCCGCCGGGTCAACGGCAAACCGTTCCCGGCGCATGAAGCGAAGGCCGAGGGTTTTCTCCTGATGCCCGCCGGCCGCAACGGCCCGGCCTTCATCGTCACACCCAATTTCTACGTCCTCAAGGACTACAATATGAGCGATCTCTATGCGCTGTTCATCGGCCATGCCGGCGATCGCATTGCTTATGGCGACAAGGGGTTTGCCGGCCGCTGGGGATCGGTGGACAAACTCTACCGCTCCGACATCGCAGGCCTGCAGCGCGCGCTCGAACAGAAGGGTTACGATGTCGGCGGTGCCGATGGCCTGCCCGGGTTCAAGACGCGCCGTTCCATCGGCGACTGGCAGGCGAAGAACGGCCGCGCTGCCACCTGTTTCCCCGATGCCGGGCTGGTGCGCGCCCTGAAATGACTGTTGCGCCATCGCGGACATAACAGAGCCATAATCCGGGCGGCCAGAAGAGGGCACAGGATAGTTCCGCGAGCCCGCCCATGCGTTTCAGACGACCTGTCATCAGCAGCACCGCGCTGTCGGTTCTGGTTGCCGTTTATATCCTGCTACTCACCAATGCCACTTACTGGAGCCGCATCAGCGCCCGCTTTGCTGACGAGCCGCTGAATCTGGTTCTGCTGAATGCGGCGGTGCTGCTCGTCTACGTCGTTTTCCTGACCATATTTTCTGCACCCTATGTGATCAGCCCCATGTTCATCATGCTGGTGCTGATTGCGGCGGCGGTATCCTATTATACCGACAGGTTCGGCGCGGTCATGGATCGCGACATGATCCAGAACATCGTTCAGACCACTTTGCCGGAATCGAGCAACCTGATCACGGGGCAGATGGTTCTGCATATGCTGCTTTCCGGGGTGCTGCCCAGCCTGCTGATCGCGTGGGTGGGCATAAGGCACCGGCCGTTCTGGCAGAAGGTCAAGGTCAACACGGCGGTCTGCCTTGGACTTGTGGCGATCGCGGCCCTGCTGATCGGCAGCAACCTGCGCGCCTTCATTCCCTTCTGGCAACATGACCGGCACGAAACCATGGCCTATCTCAATCCGGCTATGGCTTTGGTGGGCGCCGTTGATTACGCCCAGCGCCAGCTGCGCGATCTCAACATTGTGGCGCAGCCCTATGGCCGCGACGCGCGGCTGGGGTCAAGGGTGGCGCAGGGATCGGGAAAGCGGCTTCTGGTTCTTGTGGTCGGCGAAACCGCCCGTGCGCAGAATTTCAGCCTCACAGGCTATGGCCGCGACACCAACCCGATGCTGGCAGCCCGCGATGTCATCGCCTTCACCAATGTCACCAGCTGCGCCACGGCGACGGCCATTTCCATGCCCTGCATGTTTTCCCATCTCGGCCGCGACAACTATTCGCGGCGCGCTTTTCTCGGTTCCGAGAATCTGGCCGATGTACTCCGGCATGCGGGGCTGAAGGTCGAATGGTGGGAAAACAACACGGGGCCGAAAAACGTCGCTGATCGCATCCCCGTCGAGATGGTTGCCAACACACCCAATCCGGCCTTGTGTGCGGGCGGGGAATGCCTCGATCAGGTCCTCATCGACCGTCTGCGCGAGCGGCTCGTGACCTATGACGGCAACGGGGTTCTGATACTTCATGTCATGGGTAGCCACGGCCCGGCCTATTTCCGGCGCTACCCGCCGGAATTCGAGCGGTTCAAACCAGTCTGCCGCACTTCGGAACTGAATGAATGCTCATCGCAGGAACTGCTGAACGCTTATGACAACACCATCCTCTATACGGACTACATTCTGGCGTCGGTGATCGACCTGCTGAAGCAGCGCGATGATCTGGAAACGGCCATGTATTACATGTCCGACCATGGCGAATCGCTCGGCGAGAAGGGCCTCTATCTGCACGGCGCGCCCTACATGTTCGCGCCCGAAGAGCAGAAGCGGATACCCTTCATCGCATGGTTTTCAGACAGCTTCGCCCGTCGGGACGGGCTGGATGTCGCCTGTCTGCGTGCGCGTGCGGGCGAAGAGCTGTCGCATGACAACATGTTCGACACGGTGCTTGGCCTGATGGATGTTCAGACCGATATCTACAATCCCGCGCTGGACGCTTTCGCGGCTTGCCGTTCGCCGGCCACATCATCCGTCACGCCATGAACGGAAGCCAGAATCTCGAATGAGCGGACGCGTGCGGCATGATCGAATATCTGCGCCGTCACCATCAGCTCGTCCGCGCCGGTGCGGCGGATGAAGGCATCGAGGCCAAGCCTGACCGTTTCGGGCGAACCGACAATGGCGCAGGAGAGCGCATTGTTGAGCATGGCGTTTTCCTGTGCGCCGATGCTGGCCGTGTAGTTTTCCACCGGCGCCGGCAATTTGCCCGGCCGTCCACTGCGCAGATTGACGAAAGCCTGCTGGAGCGATGAGAACAGGTAGCGCGCTTCGTCGTCGGTGGGTGCGGCCACAACATTGAGGCCGAGCATGACATGTGGCTTCTGCAGGTGTTCGGAAGGCTCGAAGCGCGAGCGGTAAAGCTCCAGCGCGCGTTCCATTTCGGCGGGCGCGAAGTGCGAGGCGAAGGCATAGGGCAGGCCGAGCATCGCTGCGAGCTGGGCACCGTAGAGGCTGGAGCCGAGGATCCAGACCGGCACCTTTTCGCCTTCGCCGGGAATGGCGCGCACCCGCTGGCCTTCCCTGACGGGATCAAAATAGGCCATCAGCTCCACCACATCGCGCGGGAAATTGTCGACCGAGGCGTCGAGATTGCGGCGCAGCGCCTGAGCGGTCAGCATGTCGGTGCCGGGTGCGCGGCCAAGCCCCAGATCGATGCGGCCCGGATGCAGCGCCGACAGCGTGCCGAACTGCTCGGCAATGATCAGCGGTGCGTGGTTGGGCAGCATGATGCCACCGGCTCCCACCCGAATCGTGCTCGTGCCTGCCGCGACATGGCCGATCACCACCGCAGTGGCGGCACTGGCGATACCGGGCATGTTGTGATGCTCCGCCAGCCAGTAGCGCCTGTAGCCCAGCCTTTCGGCATGGCGGGCAAGGTCTAGCGTGTTGGCGAGCGATTGCGCGACCGTGCCGCCGTCGGTAACAGGCGCGAGGTCAAGGACGGAGAGTGATGTCATCTCGGGTTCCCATATCATGTGCCGTCGGATATAGGGAGCGTGCCTGCGCATCGCAAATGTGCCAGACAGGTGTCGTCGCAGCGCAACATGCCGGGAATTCATGGCAGACATGCCGTTTTGGCGCTTGAAGTCTGGCGCTTGGCCCGTATGTAAGGCACGCGAACCGATTTCAGGGAAGTAAAGTTGGCTATCTACAGGGAAAAAGACATTTTCGAGCGGCGCAATGCCGCAAATGATGCAAAGAAGGCTCTTCTTGAGCGTTTCAAGCAACGTCCGGCGGAAGATGATCCGCGTGTACTGGCTCGCAAGGCCGAGCGTGAGGCAATTCTCGCCGCCCGTGCTGAGCGCGAGGCCGAGAAGGCCAAGCTGAAGCAGGAAAAGATGGCCCGTGAGGCCGCCGCCCGCGCCGAGGCCGAGCGTATCGCGGCTGAGGAAGCGCGCGTTCGTGAAGCTCAGGAAGCTGAAAGGGTCGCAGCAGAGCTGGCGCTCGAAGCCGAGCGCAAGGCAAAGCGCGACGCGCGTTACGCTGCCCGCAAGACCCGTGGCGGCCGCGTGCCTCCCGGGTTCACCGGCCGCTGATCAGACAGCAGAACGAAATTGAAAAGGCCGGCCCTGCAACAGGGCCGGCCTTTTTCTATCTCTTCAGCTGACCAGCTTCAGGCCGACGATACTGCAAACGCTCGGTCCCATGCATGCCGTTTGGGCTGCTGTTTCTGGCTTGACGAAAAGCGAGATGTGGCCCAGCGCGGTGCCCACCGTGCCGATCCGCTGTCCGGCATAGCCGGTAGCGACAGGGACATGCTTCTAGGCTGGCCCGGGAAGCACGGCGCAGCCGATCATGGAAACAGCGGTGAGAACGGTTGGCGGCGGTGTGGTGAAGCCGTCGGCTTGTTTCGGGCCGAAACCCTTCCCGTTTCAAAGAAACCGGCAAGAATGAGCAGGAGCCGGCTCATCGAAAGCTCCGTCTGATGACGGGGTGCCCAAACCGGCTGACCGGATATCAGGTGCGGTTCGCCTTGCCGCGGGAGGGGAAAAAACTGCTCGCTTCGCCGTTCAGACCGTGGGCTTGCTTGCTCCAGCTGTGCTGCGCTGAAAGCGGTATGCCCTGAAAGCCGTGTGGCCATCCTGCACACGGACGAAGAAAATATTTCGGTTCTGTCAGATCAAGGCGGGAATGCGCTTCGCTGAAGGGCGCGGGCAAAGGGCTGAGGCGCTCCGCGATCACGCGGAATCGGGCGCCATGCTTCCGGATCTCCATCTTCACGCATGCCATTCCCAAACCTGCCCGCAACCGTTTTGGCAACATGCTTCAGTCGGCATCCTCCACGATGCGTAGTCGCAGTTGTCCGGTTCTGGATGTGGCCGCAGGGGCGGTTGCTGCCTCGTCGGCACCGGAGCCGGCCTGTCCCGCATTGCTGCTCAGTTCGAGCGCCTCGATCTTCTGTCCGCGCTTCGTCACTTTGGAGGCCGAGACGAGGATTTCATCTATGTCCCGGGTGGCCTGACCGAAATGCGTCTGCAGCCGGCGCACGCGCTCATCCAGCCGCGTGACGTCCTCCATCAGGCGGATCACCTCGCCCTGAATGACATGGGCCTGCTCGCGCATGCGCGCATCCTTGAGGATCGCCTGTATGACCTGGATCGACAGCATCAGCAGCGATGGCGAGACGATGACGATGCGGGAGCGGTGGGCGCGCTGCACGAGCGCCTCGAAATTCTCGTGAATCTCGGCGAACACTGATTCGGACGGCACGAACATGAAGGCAGTTTCCTGTGTCTCGCCCTGAATGAGATATTTGCCGGCAATGTCGCGGATGTGGATTTCGACGTCACGCCGGAAGGCCTGCGCCGCGGCTTTCTGCGCCTCCGGCGTTTCGGCGGCGCGAATGGCGTTCCACGCCTCCAGCGGAAACTTGGCGTCGATCACCAGCGAGGGCGCGTCGTTCGGCATCCTGACGAGGCAGTCCGGCCGGTTGCCGTTTGAAAGCGTGGCCTGAAACTCGTAGGTGCCCATCGGCAGCCCGTCGGCGACGATCGCCTCCATGCGCGACTGGCCGAAGGCGCCGCGCGTCTGCTTGTTGGAAAGGATGGCCTGAAGCTGCACGACCTGCCCGGCCAGCGCCTGTATGTTGCCTTGCGCGCTGTCGATGGTGGCCAGCCGTTCCTGCAGCCGGGAAAGATTTTCGTGCGTGGCGCGGGTCTGCTCGCTGATGGTCTGGCCGAGCCGCCCGCTCATGGCATCGAGCCGCTGGCTGATCGATTGCGTCAGTTCCGCCTGCCTCGTGCCGAACACTTCGGCGATGGCGCCCATGCGCCCCTGCATCTCGGCCTGGCTGCGCAGGATCTCGACCATCCGCGCCTCCGCCTCGCGCGCGTTTTCTGCCGCTTCCGACACGGCAATGGCACGGGCCCGGGAAAACCGCAGCAGCGTGACGATCATCGCCGCCGACAGGCACAGGAACGCAACCGAGCAGAAGGCCAGCGCCTGACCAAGCGTGATCGTGGTGGCGCCAAGCTGGATGACGGTTTGAGAAAAGATGTCGCTCATGCCGGCATGATAACAGAATTGCCCCTCTTCACCAGATCAAAACGTGAACAAGTATCGACCTTCACGGTTGACGGCGCATTGGCGAGGTCTTAGGTGAGCAGGATGACGATCAAGCCGCTCATCATCCTTCCCGATCCCTTGCTGCGTCAGGTGTCCAAACCGGTCGAGCGTGTCGACGATTCGCTGCGCAGGCTGGCCGACGACATGCTGGAAACCATGTATGACGCCCCCGGCATCGGCCTCGCTGCCATCCAGATCGGGCTGCCGATGCGGCTGCTGGTCATCGACCTTGCCAAGGAGGATGACGAACCGGCGCCGCATGTCTTCGTCAATCCCGAAATCCTCGAAAGCAGCGACGAGCGCTCCGTCTACGAAGAGGGTTGCCTGTCGATCCCCGAATATTACGCGGAGGTCGAGCGCCCCGCCTCGGTGCGGGTGAAATATGTCGACCGGGATGGCAAGGAGCAGGAGATCAAGGCCGAAGGGCTGATGGCGACCTGTCTTCAGCATGAGATCGACCATCTCAACGGCGTGCTGTTCATCGACCACATTTCAAAGCTCAAGCGCGATATGGTGATGCGCAAGTTCCGCAAGCTGGCGCGTGACAAGCCGGCTCCGAAGCTCGTAGGCTGAAACCATGACATTGCGCGTCGTCTTCATGGGCACGCCGGAGTTTTCGGTGCCCACGCTCCGCGCTGTTGCCGAAGCAGGCCACCAGATCGTCGCCGTCTACACCCAGCCGCCGCGCGCGGCGGGTCGGCGCGGGCTGGAACTCACGCCTTCGCCGGTCCAGCGCGAAGCCGAAAGGCTCGGCATTCCCGTTTTCACGCCGCTTTCGCTCAAGTCCGCAGATGAGCAGGAGGCCTTTCACGCGCTGAATGCCGATGTTGCGGTCGTCGTCGCCTATGGCCTGCTTCTGCCGCGCGCCATTCTGGAAGCGCCTCGCTTCGGCTGCCTCAACGGCCATGCCTCGCTTCTGCCTCGCTGGCGCGGTGCCGCCCCCATCCAGCGCGCCATCATGGCAGGTGACACCGAAACCGGCGTCATGGTCATGCGCATGGAGGAGGGGCTGGATACGGGCCCCGTGGCCCTGACCCGAAAGGTTGCTATCGGCGCGGACATGACCGGCGGTGAACTGCACGATGCGATGATGCCGGTCAGTGCGGAACTGATGGTGGAGGCGCTGGCGAAGCTTGAGGCCGGCACGCTCGGCTTCGTGCCGCAGCCTGAGGAAGGCGCTCTCTACGCCAGAAAGATCGACAAGGCCGAAACCCGGATCGACTGGAGCCGCCCGGCACCTGAGGTCCACAACCACATTCGTGGTCTGTCGCCGTTTCCCGGAAGCTGGTGCGAGTTCGGAGCGGGCGGCAAGCCGGAACGGCTGAAGCTGTTGCGCTCGACGCTGGCTGAGGGAGCAGGCGAGCCGGGCACCGTGCTCGACGATACCCTCACCATCGCCTGCGGCACCGGTGCGGTACGGCTTGCCGAAGTGCAGCGGGCGGGCTCGCGCGCCGTTTCCGCCAGCGAATTCCAGCGCGGAGCGCGGCTGGACGTCGGAACCAGGCTCTCATGAGCATGATCCGCCCCATCAGGGTGCGCCCAGCCGTTGCCGAAGATCGGTTAGCCACTCGTGTTGTCGAGGCAAGGGCATTCGGCCGCGATGACGAAGCCGATCTGGTCGAGGCCCTCGTTGCCGCCGGTGATGATGTGCTCGAATTGGTTGCGGAACAGGATGGACAGAGCGTTGGCCATGTTCTGTTCACGCGTCTGAAGGTCAGGGGCGCGGCTCAGGACATCAGCGCCGTGGCGCTCGCGCCGCTGGCCGTCCTGCCGGAATTCCGGAATGCAGGCATCGGCAGCGCGCTGGTCGAGGAAGCGCACAGGCTTTTGCAGCGACGCGGCGAAACGCTTGTCGTGGTACTCGGTGATCCCGCCTATTATCGGCGCTTCGGCTACAGCCACACACGCGCGGCCGCTTTCGACAGCGTGTTCCAGTGCGCGGAACTGATGGCGCTGGCATGGGGCGATGCCCCCTTTGAAGGCCGGCTTGTCTACGCGCCTTCCTTCGGCGCCGAAGCGGCCGGCTGAGGGCATCGCCATGCCACGCTATCGTCTAGACCTCGAATATGACGGCAGGCCCTATGCCGGCTGGCAGCGGCAGGCCGATCACCCTTCGGTGCAGCAGGCGATAGAAGAGGCGATCTTCAGGCTCAGCGGCGAAAAGGTGTCGATCCGCGGTGCTGGCCGCACCGATGCCGGCGTTCATGCCACCGCGCAGGTCGCGCATATCGACCTGACGAAGGAGCGGCGGGCGGATACGGTGCGCGATGCGCTCAATGCGCATCTGCAGCAGGCTGGTGAGCGGGTGGCCATTCTGCGGGCGCAGATGGTGAGCGACGATTTCGATGCGCGCTTTTCTGCGCTCGGGCGGCATTATCTCTATCGCATCTCGAACCGCCGCGCCCCGCCCGCGCTGGAGAAGGGCAAGGTGTGGTGGGTGCCGAAACTGCTCGACACGGATGCCATGCACGAGGCGGCCAGAGAGCTTCTCGGCAGGCACGACTTCACCACCTTCCGATCCGTGCAGTGTCAAGCCAAAAGCCCCGTTCGCACGCTCGACCGGCTGGACGTTACGCGTGTCGGCGACGAGATAGAGATACGGGCTTCCGCGCGCTCCTTCCTGCACAATCAGGTGCGTTCCATGGTCGGTTCGCTCAAGCGGGTCGGCGATGGCGGCTGGAAGGCCGCCGACCTCAGGGCGGCGCTGGAGGCGAAAAACCGCGCTGCCTGCGGACAGGTAGCGCCCGCAGACGGGCTTTATCTGATCGGCGTCGATTATCCTGAAAGCTGAAAGTCAGGCAGAGCCTGGGCCGCGACCGGCTTCAGGTCGGTATCTCGATGCCCAGCAACGCCTGAAGGGTGAATATGACGATCAGCGAGGCAACGAACATGCCCGCAAACACAGCGGAGCCGACCGCAGCTCCCTTGCCAATGGCGGCGTTGGTCATTCGCCAGCTCAACACCATGGCGATGATGAACAGCAGCAACGCTGCCAGCATGAGCGTATCGACCGCACGAGGCATGAAAAGCTTCAGAAGAGTGCCGGGCAGCTGCAGCCATGCGATGATGGCCGACGCCCAGTTGCTGGCCACCACATAGTGCACGAAGCGGTTGCCGATGCCGGCATAAGGCGCCACCAGAGCCAGGCCCACCAGAGGCAGGACCCAGCTTCCCAGGTCGACCATGGCCAATCGTATCGCCATCGAAAAACGGGCTGAAACGGAAAGCGGGTCGGCAATATCGTTTGCCACTGCAACCCAGCCGATGATCAGGGCCGGAGCCGCAACCAGCAGAGCCTGAAAAGAGTTCCAGAACCCTTCCGCCGACAGGTCGAGCAGCCGCAACCCATCCGGCTTGCCCGTCATGAGGCGCCATGCACCGGCAAGCGATCTCTGAATTTCGTCTGCCGGCAGCATGGTCTTCAGTGCTCTCCGAACCAGTTTCCGATGAACTGCCTGTATATGCGCGTCAGCGTTTCCAGATCGGCCAGCGGCACCCGCTCATCGACCATATGCATGGTCTGCCCGACAAGGCCGAATTCGACGACCGGGCAGTAATCCTTGATGAAGCGCGCGTCCGAGGTGCCGCCGGAGGTGGACAGGGCAGGGCGGTTTGCAGTGACGCTCTCGACCGAGCGGGCAAGCGTGCCGATCAGCTTCTCGTCATGGGTGAGAAAGACGTGGCTTGGATTGTCGCGCCACACCAGTTCGAACTCGATGGGCTCCTTGCGGCCCTTGCGATATTTGCGGCGGCGGCTGGCTGCATCGAGGCGATTGTGGATTTCCGCCTGCAGGCTTTCGACGCTCCAGTTGTCGTTGAAGCGCACGTTGAAGGCAGCCGTCGCGCGCTGGGGGATGACGTTGGTCGCCGCGTTCCCGACATCGACCGAGGTGACTTCCAGATTGGTGGACTGGAAGCGTTCGGTGCCGGTGTCGAATTCGGGAGACAGCAATGCATCGACAAGCGTCATCAGCCCGCGCACCGGATTGTCGGCAAGATGCGGATAGGCGGCATGGCCCTGACGCCCCAGAACGGTCAGCGTCGCCGACAGGGAGCCCCGCCGGCCGACCTTGATCATATCGCCCAGCCGGTCAGGGTTCGTCGGCTCGCCGACGATGCAGGCATCCCATGTCTCACCTTTTGCGGCAGCCCATTGCAGCAGCTTGACGGTGCCGTTGATGGCGGGGCCTTCCTCGTCTCCGGTGATCAGCAGCGAGACCTTGCCGCTCGGCGCATTTCCATCTGCGATGGAGCGCGCGAGCGCGGCGATGAAACAGGCGATGCCGCCCTTCATGTCGACGGCGCCGCGCCCATACATCTCGCCATTGGCGATATGGGCGGCAAAGGGCGGATGCGACCAGGCGCTCTCAGCGCCGACGGGCACGACGTCGGTGTGCCCGGCAAACATCAGGTGAGGCCCTTCGCCGGCGCGGCTGGCATAGAGATTTTCAATGTCGGGCGTACCGCTTTCGGAGAATACCGGCCGTTCCACGGTGAAGCCGAGTGGCTCCAGCATTTCCTGAAGTGCGGCCAGCGCTCCGCCTTCCGCCGGGGTGACGGAGGGGCATCGAAGCAGGGCGGCGAGATTTTCAGCGGGATCGACAGGAAGCTTCATGGCGCCAGCCATAATGTATTTTATACCGAAGTGGAATGATCAGGCAGGCGAGTCCGGATACCGGCCATATCGGTTGGGACCGGGCTGGCCCGGAAACAGGCACAGCACCAGAAAGACCACGAGCGATATCACCGGCACGAACAGAATGAGGGCCGCGAGGCCTGGCTTGTCGAGGTCGTGCAGCCGCTTCACCGCAAGCGCTATATTGGACCAGAGAGAGGCAACAAAGGCGATGAGAGCCAGCATGGACCACATCACGCTTTCGGGAGAGCCTTCCGGAGACAGCAGGAAGCGGTAGAGCGGAAAAGCCTGCACAACCGCAACCAGCAACCCGCCGAGAAAAAAGGCAGCCCGGCCGACACGCCCGGAGACGCTGAAGAAGAGCCAGATGAATTTCTGTTTTTCAGGCACTGCCTACCATTCTGTGGCTGGTGGAGGGGTTTCCCTCCACAGGGTCCGGATACCGTCCGAGGTTTTGAGGTATCAGATGCGCTGCTGAGGATCGCCGCTGCGACGGGCAAGGCTGTCGCGGATCTGGCCGAGACGATCATACATGCCGAAGATGACGATGTAGAGCTCGCACAGCACGCGCCACATCAGCAGCCCGAGCACGGCCGTGACCAGATACATCAGACCCTGGAACAACATGCCGTTGAACAATGCGAAGAGAAAGCCGCCAAGGCCGCTCAGAATGCCGACGACGATGCCGATCCAGTAAACAATCTTGATGACGGTGGTCGTCACCAGCTTTTCAAACCCGAAAAGGTCGCTGAACTGCATTTTTGTCTCCTGATGATGTGCAAATAATACCAGAATTTGGGGGCAAAGCCCCGTGTCAGTCGCGCAGCAGTTCGTTGATCGAGGTCTTCGAACGGGTCTTCTCATCGACGCGCTTGACGATCACCGCGCAGTAAAGGCCCGGACCCGGCTCGCCATTGGGCAGCGGCTTGCCCGGCATTGTGCCGGCCACGACCACCGAATAGGGCGGAACTTCGCCATAGAACACCTCGCCGGTGGCGCGGTCGACGATCTTCGTCGACTTGCCGATGAACACGCCCATGCCGAGCACGGAGCCTTCGCGCACGATGCAGCCCTCGACCACTTCCGAACGCGCGCCGATGAAGCAGTTGTCCTCGATGATGGTGGGGCCTGCCTGCATCGGCTCCAGCACGCCGCCAATGCCGACGCCGCCCGAAAGATGCACATTCCTGCCGATCTGCGCGCAGGAGCCGACTGTCGCCCATGTGTCCACCATGGTGCCGGCGTCGACATAGGCGCCGAGATTGACGAAGGACGGCATCAAAATGACGCCGGGCGCCACATAGGCGGAGCGGCGCACCACGCAGTTGGGCACGGCGCGAAAGCCTGCCTTCTCGAAATCGATCGCGCCCCAGCCGTCGAACTTGGAGGGAACCTTGTCCCACCATGTCGATTCGCCCGGACCGCCTCTGACGATCTCCATCGGGTTGAGGCGGAAGGAAAGCAGCACGGCCTTCTTGAGCCACTGATTGACATGCCAGGAGCCGTCGGTCTGCTTTTCGGCGACACGCGCTTCGCCGCCATCGAGAAGGCGTAGCGCTGTTTCCACAGCATCGCGAACCTCGCCGCGTGTCGAGATCGATATGTTTTCGCGATCTTCAAAGGCCTGATCTATGGTCTTTTCGAGGTTTGCCAGATCGGGCTTCGGCATCTATTGCTCCTGCACGCGCTTTGAAGGGGTTGTTCTTAACCGGTTGGAAAGCCGGGCGGACCCTATTTGAAGGTATGAAGAGGGTCAATTGCGGTGGTGCTCAGAAACTGCCGGCATTTTGGGAAATCGGATGATGAATCCAGAAGAAAAGACAGGCTGGACGCCTCTGCCGCACTCAGACGAGGATCTGGAGCGGATGCGCAGCGTCCCGGATACGCCTCAGACCCGCGCGGCGACCTATCGTCTTGCCTGGGACGACGAGGATTTCATGACGCGGCGCGAATTGCGGCCGGTGCGTCTTCAGCTCGAACTGCTCAAGCCCGAAATGATTCTGGCCGAGCGCGGCATCCGCTCGACGGTGATTCTCTTCGGCGGCGCGCGCCTGCCCGAACCGGGCGGCGAGGCATGGGCCGCCAAGAACGAGACGCAGAAGCGCAATCTCGAACTCAACAGCGTCTATTATGACGAGGCCCGCAAGTTCGCTCGCCTGTGCTCGCAGCATTCGGCGGCCACCTACTATCGCGAATTCGTGGTGGTGACGGGCGGCGGGCCGGGCGTGATGGAAGCCGGCAACCGCGGCGCCGACGATGTCGGCGCGCCTTCGATCGGGCTCAACATCGTGCTGCCGCACGAGCAGGCGCCAAATCCCTATGTGACGCCGGAACTGTGCTTCAACTTCCACTACTTCGCGATCCGCAAGATGCATTTCGTCATGCGGGCAAAGGCCGTCGCGGTCTTCCCCGGCGGCTTTGGCACCATGGACGAATTCTTCGAGACCCTGACGCTGATCCAGACCGGTCGCATGGAGCGTGTGCCGGTCATCCTCTTCGGCAAGGAATTCTGGCACAAAGCCATCGACCTCGAATTCCTCGCCGAGCAGGGCACGATCAGCCCCGGCGATCAGGATATTATCGATTTCGTGGATACGGCCGACGAAGCCTGGGAGATCATCAGGAAATTCTACAGGCTTTGAGGCCTTACGTCATTTCCTTCATATCGGCGACGGCGGGGCTCTCCCGCCGGTCTTCCGCAACGTATGGCCTCGGCCGGTGAACGAGCGTCACCAGAACGACGGATATGATCATCAGCAGATACCAAGAGCCCAGCTTGCCCAGCGAAACCGGCACCCATGCGTCGTGCTGGTTGGGATAGAGCCATGCCCGTGACCATGTGCCTATGTTCTCCGCGATCCAGATGAACAGCGCCGTCAGCAGGAAGGCGACCAGCAGCGGCATCTTATGCCGGAAGCGGAAAACGCGGTAATGCATGGTCGTGCGCCAGTAGAGCGCGAAGGTGACCGCAAACAGCAGCCAGCGAATGTCCCACAGGAAGTGGTGGGAGAAGAAGTTGACGTAGATGGCCCCGGCCAGGACGACGGTCGTCCACAGCGGCGGATAGTGGTTCAGCCGGATGTCGAAAATGCGGTTGATTCGCGCCATGTAGGAGCCGACGGCGGCGTACATGAAGCCAGAGAACAGCGGAACGCCGCCGATCCGGAAGAAATTCGCTTCCGGATAGACCCATGAGCCGGCATGGGTCTTGAACACTTCCATTGCCGTGCCAACGACGTGGAAGATGAGAATGACCTTGGCCTCTCCCCATGCCTCGAGCCTGAAGATCAGCATCGCGAGCTGGATGAGAATGGCGGACAGGAACAGGAAATCGTAGCGGGTGACGAGCCCGGCATCCCCTTCGGGCCACAGCCAGCGGGTCAGGATCAGCAGCCCCAGCATCGCACCGCCGAAAAGGCAGGCCCACGCCTGTTTCAGGCCGAACACCAGAAATTCGACGAGCGCATCGCTGATGCGATGACGCGGCAGGCCGGCGAGGAAACGATGCGCGGCCGCGTCGATGCGTTTCTCAAGACCCGTGAAATGCCTATCTGGCTGCAATTATTTTTTCCAGAAAGCCAGCCAGATCATCGGTGACATAGTCGACGTCGTCTTCGTGATCCGGATCGCTTTCCCATATTTCGGAGAAGGTAGGCTCGAAATTGTTTGGCACCACGAGAACCGTGGTCATGCCCATCTGCTTCGGCACGGCCAGATTGCGGGCGATGTCCTCGAACATCACGGCATTGTCGCCGATCACGGAGTGAAGCGAGGTAAATTTCTCGTAGGTCCTCACATCCGGCTTGGGGGTCAGGTCGGCGGCGATGATGTCGAATATGTCGTCGAAATGGTCGAGAATGCCGAGCTGGCGCGCGGCGCGTTCCGCATGCGTGCGGTCTCCGTTGGTGAAGATGAAGCGGCGGCCCGGCAACTGGTGGATGGCTGCGCCCAGAACCGGATCCGGCACGAGCCACGAATAGTCGATGTCGTGGACCTTCATGAGGAAGTCGTCGGGATCGATGTTGTAGCGCTTCATCAGCCCGTTGAGCGTGGTGCCATGTTCCCTGTAGAGTTCCTTCTGGAGCACGCGCGCGTCTTCGCGCGACAATGTCAGAAGTTCCGATACATAGGATGTCATCCGCACATCGATCTGCGAGAACAGATTGGTGTGGTGCGGATAGAGCGTGTTGTCGAGGTCGAACACCCAGTCGGTGACGTGGGCAAATCTGGAAGCGTCTGGAATCTGTGTCATGATCGGCCTTATGGCATAAAATCCAGTTGCTGGGTGTATATTCATCAACCGTTCAGGCACGATGAAGTCCATACACGAACTGGTGGGGCAAGTTTTTGCCAGCATGGAAATCTGAAGTTCAGAACTTGTTGCCATAAGACCGGCAATCGAGGGGTGGGTATGCGTCGTGTAATCTTCAAGGGCTTTTGCGTAGCGGTCGCCTCGGCGGGCGGCTCCGTCCTTGTTGCCGCGCTGGTGTTGTCGTTTTTCGACGCCACCGTCGGCAGCCTGGGCCTTTTGATGTGCATCGTGTGTCCTCTCGTCATCGCCTGGCCGGCGAGTGCCCACATGTTCTGGCAGAACGAGAAGCTTCAGGCGGCCCATCGCGATCTGTCGCGCGCACATGCCCAGCTTGCAGCGGCGCATCGGCGTCTGGCCGAGAAGGCGCGCCATGATGACATGACCGGCATGCTCAACCGCGAAAGCTTCTTCGGCGTTCTGGAGCGCTCGCGCCGGAAGACCGACTCCGGCGCCCTGCTGATCATCGATGCCGACCATTTCAAGTCCATCAACGACCGGTTCGGCCATCTGGCCGGCGATGAGGCGCTACTCCAGATCGTGGCCGCCCTGCGCGGCGGTGTGCGCAGCGGCGACGTGCTTGGCCGCATCGGCGGCGAAGAATTCGCGGCTTTTCTCGTGGGGGCGAATGCGGAAGAAGCAACCCGCGTTGCCGAGCGTATCCGCCAGCAGGTGGAGATGATTCGCTTCCGCGTCGAAGGCGACCGGATCATTCCGCTCACCGTCTCCATCGGAGGCACCGTCTGCGTGCCGGGTGCAAGCGTTTCGGAAATGATGCGCGCGGCAGACCGGCGGCTCTACGAAGCCAAGAACCGGGGCCGCAATCTGGTGATCTTCGGTTCCGACAAGAAGGACACCGAGGCGGCCTGAAAGCGCCGCATGGTGCCGGAGTGTTTCTAGGAAAAGTGGAAACGTTTTTCCGGTTCGGAAACGCGACAAACCAAAGACTTCGAGCCGTTCAGTGATTCCGTGAAGCACTGAACGGCTCTGGACAGAAAAAACGCCACCTGAAACAATTCCGGTGGCGTTTCCCAAAAAAGCTGTCAGGGCACGATCAGCGTGCCCGCGCCATGTTCTGTGAACAGTTCGAGCAACACGGAATGGGCGGTCTTGCCATTGAGGATGACCACGCCTTCCACGCCGCGCTCGATCGCCTCGATGCAGGTTTCCACCTTGGGGATCATGCCGCCGGAAATGGTGCCGTCGGCGATCAGCTTGCGCGCCTGCGACACGGTCAGCTCGTCGATCAGCTTCTTGTCCTTGTCGAGCACGCCGGGCACGTCGGTCAGGAACAGAAGGCGGGTGGCGTTGAGGGCGCCCGCGATGGCGCCGGCGAAGGTGTCGGCATTGATGTTGTAGGTGTGGCCGTCGCGGCCGGGCGCGACCGGGGCGATCACCGGGATCATTTCCGAGCGGGCCAGAAGGTCGAGCAGGGTGCGGTCGACTTCCACCGGCTCGCCGACAAAACCCAGATCCAGCACGCGCTCGATGTTGGAATCGGGATCCTTCACGGTCTTGCGCGCCTTCTGGGCGAAGACCATGTTGCCGTCCTTGCCGCACAGGCCGATGGCCCATTCGCCTTCGGCGTTGATGAGGGCGACGATCTCCTTGTTGATCGAGCCGGCCAGAACCATCTCGACGATCTCGACCGTCTTCTGGTCGGTGACGCGCAGGCCCCCCTCGAATTTGGATTCGATGCCCATGCGCTCCAGCATGGAGCCGATCTGCGGACCGCCGCCATGCACGACGATCGGGTTGACGCCCGACTGCTTGAGCAGGGCGATGTCGCGGGCGAAGGCACGGCCGAGCTCGATGTTGCCCATGGCATGGCCGCCATATTTCACCACCACGGTCTTGTTTTCGTAGCGCTGCATGTAAGGCAGCGCCCGCGAAAGAAGCGCTGCCTGCATTTCGGCGTTGGCGTCCGGTTCCGTCATTCGTCCAGTTCCCATGGCTTGAAGGGTCGGCGCGTCTTAGCTGGAAACCGGGGCGCGGGCAAATGTCATGAACGGCGATCGCTGCCGTTTTCTCAGGCTTTGCCCGAGGACGGAGCGGCCTCCTCGCCCTGCCGGCGCGCCATCAGGGCAATGCCCAGTGCAAGGGCTGCGACCAGCGCCGCTGCCAGCCCATAGGCCACCAGCGCGCCCGTGTCGAAGGCGGCGCGGGCCGCATCTGTCAGCCGTGCAGCGGCGTCCGCCGGCAAGGTTTCGGCTGCAAGCAGCGCCTGATCGATGCTGTCGCGCACGAGCGAACCCGGCGCGATCTCCGCAGGGGTCGTCAGCGTGAGGCTGTAGATCGCCGCCACTAGGCTGCCAAGTATGGCGACCCCCAGCGTGCCACCCAGCTCATAGGCAACCGATTCGACGGAGCCTGCCATTCCGGCACGGTTCTCCGGGGCGTTGATCATGATGGCGGTAGACGCCGCCGACATGGCGCCGCCGGCGCCGAGCCCTAGCAGGGCAAGCACCGCCGCCTGCCACAGGAAGGGGGCGTCTGCCGACAAGGCCAGAAGCAACAGGCCGAGCGCCGTCATGGACATGGTTGCGGCCAGCATGCGCTCCATGCCGACCCGCATGAGCACGGACCCGGCGAGGGGGCCGGCCACGATGGCGGCAACAGCGATCGGCAGCAGGAACAGGCCCGCCTGCAAAGGCGAATAACCGCGCGAGAGCTGCAATTGCTGGCTGAACACGAATTCCACGCCCATCAGCGCAAGGCTGGCGATGAGCGCGGCCGCCGTGCCGGCGGCAAAGCGCTTGTTGCGAAACAGCGTGAAGTCGATCAGCGGGGAAGGCAGCCCCCGCTGGCGCCGGCAGAACAGCGAGCCGAACAGCAGGCCGATGCCGGCAGCGGCGAGCGCCTGCACGAAATCGGCGTCCGGCTTCATGGCTTCCTTCAGCCCATAGATCAGGGCGACCAGCGCGACGGTCACCAGCGCCGAGGTCCAAAGATCCCAGTGGCGTTCCGGGTCGCCGGGGTAATCCGGCACATAGCGGCGGGCCAGCACCAGCGCAACCAGCACCACCGGCACGTTGATGAGAAACACCGATCCCCACCAGAAATAGCCAAGCAATGCGCCGCCGATCAGCGGACCGATGGCCGCGGCACCCGAGGCGATCGAGCCCCATATGCCGATGGCGATGGCGCGTTCGCTGTCCTCCTGAAAGGTAAGGCGCAGCAGGGAGATCGTCGCCGGCATCATCATTGCCGCGCCGACGGCGAGCAGCGAACGCGCCACGATCAGCAGCCCGGCGGTCGGTGCGAAGGCAGCCAGCAGCGAGGCCGCGCCGAACACCACCAGCCCCCACATGAAGACGCGGCGATGGCCGATGCGGTCGCCGAGCGTGCCGAAGCCCGGCAGCAGCCCGGCCATCACCAGCGAATAGGCGTTGATCATCCACAGTTTCTGGGAATTCGTCGCGTCGAGATCATGCACCACGCGCGGCAGCGCCGTGTGCAGCACCGTCATGTCGATGCTGATCATGAAAAGCGCACTGGAGACGATAGCCAGCACGATCCACCTGGAAGACATAAGAGCACCTGAAGAGTCGGTTTGATTAATTCAATACGTATGTATTTATAAGAAGCCTGAATCCATTCCGAATCTGGCGGAAATCAGGCATTCTTTTGTAAATTCGTCAGCATGCTGTCGATTTCGTTTTCCAGTCCCTTCCAGGCTGCATCGGTGAAGGTCATAAATCCAAAGCCGCGCATCATGAATGCGCCTTCCACTGCCATCAGTGCCGTAAGCAGGCGTCGGTGATCTTCGCGGGCAAAATCGAGACCATCGAGGCGCGCAGTACATTCCCTGCGATAGCGTTCCATCTGCTCGGGTGACTGCATGAGAACCGCCATCATGACGGCGGAGCGATCAAGGGAGGCCTGATCGTATTCCTCCTGCTGGATGATCTTTATCTGGGCGCGTAGTATGGTGGCATGGTCGGTGCTGCCGCCGGTCATGGCGGCCACCTGCGCGTCGTAGTCCTCGCTCCAGCGATCGTACATGGCCGCGAGAAGGTGTTCCTTGGTGGCGAAGCTGTATTGAACACCGCCATTGGTGATGCCCGCCGCGCGGGCAAGGGCCGCCACGGTCAGCGCTGCGGCCCCGCGCTCGCGAACGATGGCCTCGGCGAGGTCGAGCAGCCTGTCACGATCGATTTTCTTGCGGCGGGACATGGCGGATCCCGTCAGGACCAGTTGAATTCGAGCGTCTCGCGGAAAGCGTAGCGCACGATATGGGCTTCCACCACCCGGTTGAGCTCGGGCAGGCGCTCTGCATCGTCGGCTTCGATCCGGACATCGAGCTTGTCGGGGCTGGCGGTCAGCGTGATCACTTCACCCTCGGCGAATTTGATACGTCCTTGCTGCGGATCGAAATTCACCTCGAAGCGGTGGGACCAGTGCTTGCACAATTGCTGCAGGTAGCGGCTGCCATTCTCAGTGGTGACGATTGCGCTGGATACCGGCATGGTGAACCTTTCTTATTTTGATCGGCAAACTCAGATTTTCATTCCATACGTACGTAATGCATTTTGCACATGCTTCAATGACTTTCGGCCAAGGTGACTATTGCCGCGGGGCCGTGATACGCACATGTTCTGCATAACGGTCGGGAGCGTGAATGATCAGCGAGGAGCAATTTCTGACGTCGGTGTTCTGGGCGCGTGAACTGCCGCCCGACGAGCAGGAGCGGGCACGGCGCGGCATCACCTTTCGCGCCATCGAATCGGGCCGCTATTTCATTCATCGCGGCGACCGCATCGACAACTGGATCGGCGTCGTCAGCGGGCTTCTTCGGCTGGGTTCGATCACCACCTCCGGCAAGGCCGTGACCTATGCCGGCCTGCCGCCGAGCTGCTGGTTCGGGGAGGGCTCCCTGCTCAAGGACGAGCCGCGCCAGTATGACGTTCTGGCACTCCGCCGCACGCAGCTTGCCCTGCTCAACCGGGCCACCTTTTTCTGGCTGTACGAGAACAGCGTCGCCTTCGACCGGCTTCTGGTGCGCCTCATCAACGAGCGGCTCGGCCAGTTCATCGCGCAGGTCGAGCATGACCGCACACTTGATTCGGCCGGCCGTGTGGCGCGCAGTCTGGCGTCGCTGTTCAACCCGGTGATCAGCCCGTTCATGGGCACGCAGATCGAGATCAGCCAGGAAGAAATCGGCCTGCTGGCGGGCGTGTCGCGCCCGGTCGCCAACCGTGTTTTGCAGGAACTGGAAAAAGCCGGCCTGCTGCGGAGCGAGGGCGGCACGGTAACGATACTGAAGCTGGAAGAGCTGCGCTTCTACGGCGAATAATCCATCGCCTTCAAGGAGTTATGTGACCAGCTTGTTCATCGGAGCCGCAAAAGTCACACATATCTCCGTTAGAATACATTCAACAATGCGTTCTGTCTGTCAAGGCGGCAGTTGAAAAACTGCGTCTGTGCTTGCAAGCTCTGTTCAACAGTCGGGATCAGCACCCGCGACAAAGCATCGGGTCGAAGGAGGAGCCGCTTTTCGGTTTCGTCCGTTGCTTCGTCAAAGTGCTGGAGCGTCCTTCATGCGGCCATCAGGCTGAAGGGCGGTCCGGCAGGACATCAGGAGGAGTTGCCTTGGCACCAGGGAGTGAGATGCCAATGCCCGATACGTTTGCCAAGCTCTTGTGCGAGCACGCTCGTGTGCGACCTGACCGCCCGGCGATGCGTCACAAGGATCTGGGTATCTGGCACACATGGACATGGCGCGAAATGGCCGAAGCCATCCGCGCCTATGCGGCGGGACTGCGCGATCTCGGCCTTGAACGCGGCGCGACGGTTGCCGTGATCGGCGAGAACCGGCCGGCCATGTACTGGACCATCCTCGCGGCCCAGTGGCTGGGCGCCATTCCGGTGCCGGTCTATGCCGATGCCGTTGCAGACGAGATGGCCTATGTCCTCGACCATGCCGAAGTCGGCTTCGCGGTGGTGCAGGACCAGGAGCAGGTCGACAAGATCCTGACGATCCAGGAGCAGGTGCCGAAGCTGCGCGTGGTGCTCTATGACGAGCCGCGCGGCTTGCGCGATTATGATCACAGCCGCCTTCACGCCGTTGCCGGCATCATCGAAAAGGGACGGAAGCTGCTGGCTTCCGATGCGCAGTTTGCCGCTGCCATCGATGCCGAGCGCGATCGCGGCAGCGCCGATGACATTTCTATCATTCTTTACACCTCCGGCACCACTGGGCGTTCCAAGGGCGTGCTCCTGTCGGCCGGCCGCTCCATCGCGGCAGCGCGCGATACGGTGACGTTCGACAAGCTCACGGATCGCGACGAGGTTCTGGCCTATCTGCCGCTGGCATGGGTGGGCGACCACTATCTCAACTATGCGCAGTCGCTGGTGTCGGGTTTCTGCGTCGCCTGTCCTGAAAGCCGCGAGACGGTGGAAACGAACCTTCAGGAGATCGGGCCGAGCTTCTACTTCGCGCCGCCGCGCGTGTTCGAGGCGCTGCTGACCCGCGTCACCATCCGCATGGAAGATGCCGGCGCGCTGAAGCGGCGCATGTTCAACTATTTCATCGGTTTTGCCCGGCGCTGGGGCGAGAAGATTCTCGATGGCGAAAAAGTGCCGTTTACCGCGCGTCTCGGTTACGGGCTCGGCAATCTGCTGGTTTATGCGCCGCTTAAGAACGTGCTCGGCTTTTCCCGTATCCGCGTGGCCTACACGGCAGGCGAGGCGATCGGCCCCGATCTCTTTTCCTTCTACCGCTCTCTCGGCATCAATCTGAAGCAGCTTTACGGCCAGACCGAAGCCTTCCTCTATGTGACCGCCCATCCCGACGGTCATATCCGCGTCGGCACGGTGGGACCGGCGACGCCGAATGTGGAAATCCGCATCAACGAGGATGGCGAGGTTCTGTATCGTTCGCCCGGCCAGTTCATCGGCTATTACAAGGACGATGAGCGCACTGCCGAAACCGTGACCGAGGACGGCTATGTGCGCACCGGCGATGCCGGCTTCTTCGACGAGGACGGCCATCTCACCATCATTGATCGCGCCAAGGATGTGGGGCGTCTGCGCTCTGGCGCGATGTTCGCGCCGAAATACATCGAGAACAAGCTGAAGTTCTTCCCGAACATCAAGGAAGCCGTGGCTTTCGGGCAGGACAGCGACTTCGTCACCTGCATGCTCAACATCGACCTGACGGCGGTGGGCAACTGGGCCGAGCGCAACAACATTCCCTATGCCTCCTATCAGGAGCTGGCGCAGCGCCCCGAGGTCTACGCCATCTGCGCGGGACATGTGGAGGAAGTGAACCGCTCGCTTGCCACCGAGCCGCGCATGGCCGCCGCCCAGATCCGCCGTTTCCTCATCCTGCACAAGGAGCTCGACGCCGACGATGGCGAGATGACGCGCACCCAGAAGGTGCGGCGCGGCTTCATCGCCGAGCGCTACAAGCCGCTGGTCGATGCGCTCTACAACGGTGCCGAAGCCGCCGACATCTCGACGGAAGTGACCTTCGAGGACGGCCGCAAGGGCGTGATCTCGGCGCGGGTGAAGATTGCCGATGCCGCGACCGTCGAAACCGGCACGCTGGAGGCCGCGGCATGAGCAGCACCACCAACGCCAAGGGGGAAACCCTGCTTGCCGTGGACGGCGTGTCGCTCGCCTTCGGCGGCGTCAAGGCGATCACCGATGTCTCGTTCGATATTCGCAAAGGCGAAATCCGCGCCATCATCGGTCCCAACGGCGCCGGCAAGACCTCGATGCTCAACGTGATCAACGGCTTCTATCATCCGCAGCAGGGCCGCATCACCTACAAGGGCCAGACCCGTTCGCGCATGCGCCCCTATCAGGCTGCCAGCCAGGGCATCGCCCGCACCTTCCAGAACGTGGCGCTGTTTCGCGGCATGTCGACGCTCGACAACATCATGGTCGGGCGCACGCTGCGCATGCATCGCGGCCTGTTCTGGCAGATGCTGCGCTTCGGCCCCGCCATGCGCGAGGAGATCGACCATCGCCGCCATGTCGAGGACATCATCGACTTCCTGCAGATCGAGGCGATCCGCAAGACGCCGGTGGGGAAACTGCCCTACGGTTTGCAGAAGCGCGTGGAGCTTGGCCGGGCGCTCGCCATGGAGCCGGAGTTGCTGCTGCTCGACGAGCCGATGGCCGGCATGAACATGGAAGAGAAGGAGGATATGTGCCGCTACATCCTCGATCTCAACCGGCATTTCGGCACCACCATCGCCCTCATCGAGCACGACATCGGCGTGGTCATGGACCTGTCCGACCGGGTGGTGGTTCTGGAATACGGACACAAGATTGCAGACGGAACGCCTGAGGAGGTGAAGGCGGATCCGAAGGTCATCGACGCCTATCTGGGCGTCGGACACTGAAACGCGAGGATACGCCACGCCGTTCGTGACGGCGCTGTCGTCGATCAGGGAGGATCGATGCTCTACAATATATTCATCGACCCGTTCGTGCAGATGGTGCAGATGCCCGATCTGCTCGTGCAGACCCTGTGGGAGGGGCTGGTCTCGGGTGTGCTCTATGCGCTGATCGCGCTGGGCTTCGTGCTGATCTTCAAGGCATCCGGCGTCTTCAATTTCGCGCAAGGCATCATGGTGGTGTTTTCTGCACTTACCCTTGTCGGCTTCTACGCAAAATTCTCCTCATGGGGCTTTTCCGGCCACGCCGCCGCATTCCTCGCGCTGCTTCTGGCGGCCGGCGTCATGCTGGTGCTGGCCATGCTGGTCGAGCGCGTGGTGCTGCGCCCGCTGGTCAACCAGCCTGACATCATCCTGTTCATGGCTACCTTCGGCATCACCTATGTGCTGATCGGCTTCGGCGAGATCGTGTTCGGCGGCGACCCCAAGCAGATGATCGCCAATGAATTGTTCCTGCCCAGCGGTTCCGTCGACATCGAGATGCTGGGCGGTCTGGTGAGCCTGCAGAAGATCGACATCGCCGCCGCCGTCATCGCCTCGCTGATGATCGTGGGGCTGGCGCTGTTCTTCCAGAAGACGCGCATCGGCCGTGCCTTGCGTGCCGTTGCCGACAGCCACAAGGCGGCCCTTTCGGTCGGTATTTCGCTCAACCAGATCTGGGTGATCGTGTGGTTCGCCGCTGGTCTCGTGGCGCTGGTCACCGGCATCATGTGGGGCGCGCGCTCGGACGTCTCCTTCGCGCTGGAGATCGTGGCGCTGAAGGCGCTGCCGGTTCTCGTGCTCGGCGGTTTCACCTCGGTGCCCGGCGCCATCGTCGGCGGGCTCATCATCGGCATCGGCGAGAAGCTCGGCGAGTTCTACTGGGGCCCGCTGCTCGGCGGCGGCATCGAGAGCTGGCTCGCCTATGTGATCGCCCTGGTGTTCCTGCTGTACCGGCCGCAGGGCCTGTTCGGCGACAAGATAATCGAACGGATCTGACACGATGTTCTATCGCGAAACCGGCCAGTTCAAGCAAAGCTACGCGGCAGACTCCGCAGTCTTCCCGATCCTTCAGGACCGCTACGGCCTCGCCATCATCATGGCCATCGCCTTTGTCCTGATCCCCATGTTCGGCAGCGAGTTCCTGCTCGCTTCGGTGATGATCCCGTTCCTGATCCTGTCCCTCGGTGCGATCGGGCTGAACATCCTCGTCGGCTATACCGGGCTTTTGTCGCTCGGCACGGCCGGCTTCATGGGCGTGGGCGCCTATGCCACCTACAAGCTTTCCACGCTGTTCCCGCAGGTGAACATTCTGGTGTGGATCCTGTGCTCGGGCTTCTTTTCGGCCGGCATCGGCGTTCTGTTCGGCCTGCCGTCGCTGCGCATCAAGGGGTTCTATCTCGCCGTTGCTACGCTTGCCGCGCAGTTCTTCCTGCAATGGTGCTTCGTGCGTGTGGCCTGGCTCTACAATTACAATCCGTCGGGCGCCATCGAGGTGTCGGGCCGCACCCTGTTCGGCATCGCCATCACCGGGCCGATGGCCACCCCGGTCAACCGCTATTACGTGGTGCTGGGCGTCGTGGTGGTGATGACGCTGATTGCCTCCAACATCGTCCATGGACGCATCGGGCGCACATGGATGGCCGTGCGCGACATGGATATTGCCGCCCAGCTCATGGGCATCCGTCTGTTGCCGGCCAAGCTGCTCGCCTTCGCCGTCTCGTCCTTCTACTGCGGCGTGGCGGGCGCTCTGATGGTGTTCCTGTGGCTGAGTGCTGCGGAGCCATCCGCGTTCGACATCAAGCTGTCGTTCCTGCTGCTGTTCATGGTCATCATCGGTGGTCTGGGCTCCCTGATCGGCTCCTTCATGGGCGCTGCGCTGATCCACATATTGCCGATCGTCATCCGCGCCCTGCCGGAATCGCTGGGGTTGCCGGTGGCTGCGGCCACTGTCGAGCACCTGACCTATCTGATCGTCGGCGGGCTCATCATCTTCTTCCTCATCGTCGAGCCGCACGGACTGGCCCGGCTCTGGCAGATAACAAAACAGAAGCTTCGCGTGTGGCCGTTCCCTTACTGAGGGGCGGTGCACGTGGTGGGAGTGGAAACCGGAGGAGAATGAAAATGTCACTGAAAAAAATGATACTGGCACTTTCAGCCGCATCGATGCTGGCCATGCCGGCCATCGAGGCGGCCAACGCAGAAGATTCGATCTACGTGCCGCTGTTCACCTATCGCACCGGAGCCTTCGCCGGCTCGGGCGCGCCGATCGCCGACGGCATGCACGACTATCTCACCATGCTCAACGAGCGTGATGGCGGCATCGGCGGCGTCAAGCTGGTGATCGAGGAATGCGAGACCGGCTATGATACCAAGAAGGGCCTCGAATGCTACGAGGCCGTGAAGCCGAAGAAGCCTGTCATGGTCAATCCATGGTCCACCGGCATCACGCTGCCGCTGATCCAGAAGGCCGGTGTCGACAAGATCCCGGTGCTGTCCATGGCCTATGGCCTGTCGGCCTCGGCCAAGGGCGACGTCTTCCCGTGGATCTTCAACCCGCCGGCGACCTACTGGGACGGCTTCACGCAGATCCTGAACTACATCGCCGATCAGGAAGGCGGCGGCGTCGACAAGCTCAAGGGCAAGAAGATCGGCTACATCTATCTCGACGCCAGCTTCGGGCGCGAGCCGCTGCCGCTCATCGAACAGCTGTCGAAGGAACTCGGCTTCGAGGCCAAGCTCTATCCGGTGGCTGCCGCCGACATGCAGAACCAGTCGTCGCAGTGGCTGAGCGTGCGCCGCGACCGGCCCGACTACATGATCCTGTTCGGCTGGGGCGCGCTCAACTCCACCGCCGTCAAGGAAGCGGTGAAGACCAACTTCCCGATGGAGAAGTTCATCTCCGTGTGGTGGCCGGGCGAGGATGACGTGCGCGGCGCCGGCGATGGCGCCAAGGGCTTCAAGACGCTGAACTGGCATGCCGCCGGCACGGATTTCCCGCTTATCCAGGACATCCAGAAATATGTCGTCGATGCGGGCAAGAGCCAGGTCTCGGACAAGGCCAAGGTCGGGCAGGTGCTGTACAACCGCGGTGTCTACAACTCCATGCTGATCGCCGAGGCCATCCGTACCGCGCAGGAGGTGACGGGCAACAAGGTGGTGACCGGCGAGGATGTACGCCGTGGTCTGGAGAACCTCAACATCGACGAGGCGCGCCTCAAGGAGATCGGTCTTGAAGGCTTCACCCAGCCGCTGAAGCTATCCTGCAACGACCACAACGGCCATCAGTCCAACTTCGTGCAGAGCTGGAACGGCACCGCATTCGAGAAGGTGACCGATTACATCGCGCCGATGAGCGACAAGGTCATTCCGCTGCTCGACGAGGATGCGAAGTCCTACGCCGAGAAGAACGCGCCATGGCCGGAGCGCACCGAGGCCTGCGACGCCTCGTAAGGCTCACGCTTTTGCCAGCTTCCCTTCCCCCGCCAGCCAGCCCAGCCAGTCGGGGGAAGGGCCCCAATCCGGAGCTGACCCATGTCTGAACCTGCCGCTGCCGATACTGTTTCCCGTCAACCGGATCCGGCGCCGCCGATCCTGTCGGTCAACAACATCGAGGTCATCTACGACCACGTCATTCTCGTGCTGAAAGGCGTGTCGCTGACCGTGCCGAAAGGCGGAATCGTCGCCATTCTGGGCGCCAACGGCGCCGGCAAGACGACGACGCTCAAGGCCATCTCCAACCTGCTCCATTCCGAGCGCGGGGAGGTGACGAAGGGCTCGATCGAATTCGATGGCGAGCGCATCGACAAGCTCAGCCCCAATGAGCTGGTGCGGCGCGGCTGCATCCAGGTGATGGAGGGCCGCCACTGCTTCGGCCATCTCAGCATTGAGGAAAACCTGCTGACCGGAGCCTTCACCCGCCGCGACGGCCGGGCCGCAGTGCGCGACGATCTGGAGATGATCTACAACTATTTCCCGCGCCTGAAGCAGCGGCGCAATTCGATGGCCGGTTACACCTCCGGCGGCGAGCAGCAGATGTGCGCCATCGGCCGCGCCATGATGAGCCGGCCGAAGATGATCCTGCTCGACGAGCCGTCCATGGGTCTTGCCCCGCAGGTGGTCGACGAAATCTTCGAGATCGTGAAGGACCTCAACACAAAGCAGGGCGTGTCGTTTCTCGTAGCCGAGCAGAACACCAACATGGCGTTGAAATACGCCACCTATGGCTACATCCTGGAAACCGGACGCATCGTCATGGACGGTGCTGCCGATGCGTTGCGCGACAATGAAGACGTCAAGGAATTCTACCTCGGCATTGGCGGCGAGGGGCGTAAGTCGTTCCGCGACGTCAAGAGCTACAAGCGCCGCAAGCGCTGGCTGAGCTGAGCAGCCGATACCAGTCGCACAGGGCCCGATCCCACAGGCCCTGTCAGAGAAGCCGTCAGAAAGGCGATGTCCCCCATGCCTGCACATTTCGATGCCGAGGAAACCCGGGCTCCGGAAGTTCGTGAAAAAGCCCTGTTCGGGGCGCTGCACACCTTGCTTGCCGGCGTGGTCGAGACAACGCCCGCCCTGCGGCAGCAACTGGATGGCATATCTATTGACGCGATTGCGGACAGGCAGGCGCTGCAGAGCGTGCCGGTGATCCGCAAGGGCGATCTTGTTGCCTTGCAGGCCAAGGCGCCGCCCTTTGCCGGGCTCACGTCCATTTCCGCCGGCAGGCTGAAACGGCTGCTGGTCTCGCCGGGCCCGATCTTCGATCCGGAAGGCCATGGCAAGGACTGGTGGGGTTCGGCGCGCGCGCTGTTCGCCGCCGGCATCCGCAGCGAGGACATCGTCCACAACGCGTTCAGCTATCACCTCACGCCGGGTGGCTACATCATGGAATCGGGTGCCCATGCGCTGGGCTGCGCGGTCATTCCAGCCGGTGTCGGCAACACCGAGCAGCAGATCGAGGCGATCGCCGCCTTGCGGCCGTCCGGCTATGTCGGCACGCCCGACTTTCTCAAGATCCTGCTCGACAGGATCGCCGAAGCCGGCATCGAAAACCCCATAAAGCGCGCTCTGGTTTCGGGGGCAGCCTTTCCGCCGTCCCTGCAACAGGAGGTGGCGGGACGCGGCGTCGATGCCTATCAGGCCTATGCCAGCGCAGAGCTTGGTGTCATCGCCTATGAGACGTCCGCGCGCTCGGGCCTTGTCGTCAATGAAGGGCTGATCGTGGAGATCGTGCGCCCCGGCACCGACGAGGCGGTGGCCGAGGGCGAGGTGGGCGAGGTTGTGGTGACGCGGCTCAGCGCTGAATATCCGCTGTTGCGCTTCGGTACAGGGGACCTTTCCCGCATTGTGCCGGGCGTGAGCCCGTGCGGCCGCACCAACCAGCGGCTGGCCGGCTGGATGGGACGCGCCGACCAGCGCACCAAGGTCAAGGGCATGTTCGTCGACCCGGCCCAGATCGCCGCGATCGCGAAAAAATACCCTGAACTCGGGCGGCTGCGGCTGGTGGTGACGCGCGAGGCGGAGCAGGACCACATGGTGCTGAAGGCAGAAGCCGGGGAGGCGGCCACGGAATTGCCGGCAATTCTCGAGCAGGCTTTGCAGGCATCGACCAAGATGAAGGGCAGGGTGGAAATCGTGCCACCCGATAGCCTGCCGAATGACGGCAAGATCATCGCCGACGAGCGCCCCGCCGGCTAAAACTTCCCGTTTCCGGGACGCGGCCGGAACGATAGGCGGTGTCGCCCGCAGACGACATGTCAGGTGATCCGGTATCGGTTCAATCTTGAGCTGATTTGTCCACTTGATTGCGAAACGTTCCTGACCGATGTTCGGCCCGAAAAGCATCGACTGCCGCCAGTTGTCCTCACGACATGGCGGGAACGTGGTGCAGGGAAGACCGAGGACGCAACCAATGACATCGCCCGTTGCAACCCAGGCCGACAAAGCGCATTTCCCTGCCGGAGATGAGCGCGACATGAGTTTGCCGGACGAGACACAAAGCAGCGAACCAACAGCGGTTTCGGCACCGATGCGCGGCCTGTTCCTCGCCCTTGGGCTTTTCTTTGTGGCGCTGGGCTTTGTCGGAGCGTTCCTTCCAGTGCTGCCGACCACGCCGTTCCTCATTCTGGCGGCGGCGTGTTTTGCGAAATCGTCGCGGCGGCTGGAACTCTGGCTTCTCGATCACCCGCGCTTCGGACCCACGCTTCGCGAGTGGCGGGTGCGCCGCGCCATACCGCGCAAAGCCAAGTTTATGTCGCTCGCCGGCAGCAGCTTAGGCTTCCTTCTGTTCTGGCTGGGTAGCAATCCCGGCCCGCTTCTCATGGTGGCGGTGGCATCGCTGATGCTGGTCGGTGTTGCCTATGTGTTTTCCCGGCCGTCCTGAAGCCGCTTTGACAAGCCGATTTTCTCCGGCGCCATCTTCAGCACCATATCTGCTTTGACGGCGCGCCAGATCTTTTCATCTTCACGTGTAGGACAAGGCTCCAGCGCGCCCGTTGCCTGAGGCAATCTCCGGCAGGGCGTGTGCGACCCGGGGCTTTTCGTCCTTTCCGGTCTGGCCGGGCGTCTCGTTCCGCAACAATGCGGTGCATCCGGACTTCCATATTCCCTTGCGGAAGGTGATCGGACCCGCGCCAAACAACCGTGCGCCAGCATGAATTTCACGTGGCGGAACAAGAAATTCCACAGGTGCGGCAATTTATTATATAAAAAGCGTAGACAAACACTTGAACCGGGAACCGGCTAGTCCTATCTGGGCGGTGTGTCGGGTGTTCTCCTCCCATTGCGCCCGGCACGTTCCCCTCTGGAAGGTTTTAACTTTCCATGCTTGGCCGGGCCTTTAGGTCCGGCCTTTTTTTATGCGTTCTCCAAAAAAACAAAAACGGCGCCGAAGCGCCGTTTGAGTGGAAAGCTTACGAAGCCCGCCGAAATCAGTTGCGGGTCTCGGTGGAGAAATGGCCGCACCAGTCGCTGGCCGTAACCACCGGCCACAGGCCGCGTGCGTTCGGCTCGGGCTGCGTCACCGGCGGGTTGAAGCGGCACAGGCCGGCATTCTCGGCAACCTTGGTGCTGTTGGCGATGTGGTCTTCGTAATAAGCGCAGCTATTGCACGAAACGGACTGGGCCATGGGGTATCTCCTTCTTTCGGTATTTCAGTCGGATTTAAAGTTGAGCTTTGGTATCCGAATTTAGAATTATTCTAAACTAGAAATCGGGATAAGCGCAAGCGTCGTTTTCAGGGGTGCGACAAGAAAGACGATCCCATGCCCGAACGGTGCCGTCTCGCTGGCGGACACATTTCGTGCCCGGCGACTGAAGCAAACATGATGGTGAGAAGGGCCTCAGGCCGCTCAGGGAGCCTTGCCGGTTCCCTTGCGCGCCTTCTTTGAAGGGCGCACATAGATTTCCAGCCTGTGACTGACTATGTCGAAACCGTGCTGCCGGGCGATCTCATCCTGCAGCCTTTCAATCTCATCGGAGCGGAACTCGATCACGTCACCAGTCTCGACGTTGATCAGGTGGTCATGATGGTCCTGATCGGCTGTTTCAAAGCGCGCACGGCCGTCGCCGAAAGTATGCTTCTCCAGAACGCCCTTTTCTTCCAGCAGGGACAGCGTGCGATAGACAGTGGCGATCGCGACGCCGGGACTGATCTCGCTGACGCGACGATGCAGTTCCACTGCATCCGGATGATCCGTCGATTCGGCCAGAACCTGCATGATGACCTTGCGCGGTCCCGTCAGTCGAAGACCATGCTCCTTGCAAAGGTCGGCGATGTCCTTGCTGAATCTCATATCTGCTCTTTGCGATGCATCCGGACCGTAAAAGGCTTCTGCGGCACCCAGGATAGACCTACCCCGTATAGGACGACCTTTCCAGTGACGGCAAGGCGCACTGGCACCGCGCAAAAAGAAAGGGCCCCGAAAACGGGGCCCTGATCTCATCTTGCCAGACTGGTCTACTCCGCCGGTTTGGGCTTCTTGCGGAACAACGCTGCCAGATTGTCCCACAATTCGATCTTCACTCCCTGACGCTTCATGATCAGCGCCTGCTGGAGGATCGAGAGCAGGTTGTTCCATGCCCAGTAGATGACCAGACCTGCGGGGAAACCTGCCATCATGAAGGTGAAGATGACGGGCATCCAGTTGAAGATCATGGCCTGCGTCGGGTCCGGCGGAGCCGGGTTCATGCGCATCTGCAGGAACATGGTCACGCCCATCAGCAGCGGCCAGATGCCGATATGCAGCATGGCGGGAACCGTATAGGGCAACAGGCCGAACAGGTTGAACAGCGAGGTTGGATCGGGTGCCGCCAGATCGTGAATCCAGCCGAAGAATGGCGCGTGGCGCATTTCGATGGTGATGTAGAGCACCTTGTAGAGCGCGAAGAACACCGGAATCTGGATCAGCACCGGCCAGCAGCCGGCGATCGGATTGATCTTCTCCGTCTTGTAGAGCTCCATCATCGCCTGCTGCTGCTTCATCCGGTCATCCGCGTATTTTTCGCGGATCTCCGTCATCCTGGGCTGCACCTTCTTCATATTGGCCATCGAGGCGTAGGACTTGTTGGCCAGCGGGAAGAAGATGAGCTTGACGACGACGGTGGTGGCGAGGATCGCCAGACCGAAATTGCCGAGCATCTTGTAGAGCGTGTCGATCAGCCAGAACATCGGCTTGGTGATGAAGTGGAACCAGCCCCAGTCGATGAGCAGGTCGAAGCGGCGGATGCTGCGCTCTTCCTCATAGGCGTTGATGGTCTCGACTTCCTTGGCGCCGGCGAAGACCATCGATTCGACCGTGGCCGACTGGCCAGCGGCAACCGGAATCGCATCGCTGAGGAAGTCCGCCTGATAGCGCGGCCGGCCATCCTCGAAATAGGCGAAGCGCGGCTGGAAGGGCTGCTTTGCCGTGGGAACGAGCGTAACCGCCCAGTACTTGTCGGTGATGCCAAGCCAGCCGTCGCTGGACTTTCCGGGCGTGTACTGCTTGTCGTCCTCGACGGCGGAATATTTGTGCTCCTGCAACCCTTCGGTGCCGGTCACGCCGATCAGGCCTTCATGCAGAACGTAGATCGAGGCGGTGGTCGGCTTGTCGAAGCGGGTCACGCGTCCGTAGCTGAACAGGGTGATGTCGCTGGCGCCGCTGTTTTCCACGGTGTCCGACACCGTGAACATGTAGTGAGCGTCGATCGAATAGGTGCGCTTGAAGACAAGGCCCTTTTCGTTCGTGTAGGTGAGCGTGACGGGCGTGGCCGGTGTCAGCGAGGCACCTTCCGGTGCCGTCCACACGGTCTGCGGTCCCGGCACGGAGCCGGTTGCCTCATTGCCGACGAAACCAAGCTCGGCATAGTAGCCATTGGGCAGAGCGGCGGGATTGAGCAGCTCGATCTCGGGCGAATTCCTGTCGACCGTCTCGCGGTAATCCTTGAGCTTGAGATCGTCGAGGCGTCCGCCGGTCAGATTGATCGAGCCTTCCACGCTGGGCGTCTCGATCCTGACGCGCGGGGTGCCGGCCAGCGCCTGCTCGCGTCCGGCGGGTGCCGCCAGCCCCTCGGTGCCGCCGGCGCCGGGAATGGCTCCTTGTCCGGGGGAAGCCTGACCAGAGGTCTGGCCGGGCGTGGGCACGTCGGCGCTCTGTTGCGCCTGCTCCTGCCGGGCCTGCTCGATCTGAGCCGCCTCGCGCTGCTGCTCGATGCGCGGGTTCATATAGAAGACCTGCCAGAGCACCAGAATCAGCACTGACAGCGCAATGGTGATGAAGAAATTGCGATTGTGTTCCATCATGAACCCTATCGTGATCCGCGGATCCGCCGGGAAAGTTCGGCCTTGAGTTGGTCGAATGGCGCGCCGAGCGCATCCAGGCGGCCGACGATCACATAATCATTGCCGCACGTCATGTCATGTGCGGCATGGGTGCGCACGGCTTCTTTCAGCCGCCGTCTGACGCGATTGCGTATGACGGCATTGCCGACTTTCTTCGTAACGGTGTAACCGACGCGCGGCGCAGCAGTATCGCCCCGATCGAGAACCTCAACGAGAAAAAACCGTCCACGGCGCTTTTCACCACGCCGCACGGCCAGAAATTCCGCACGCTTGAGAAGCCGCCCGGGCTGCGGTCCCGAAGGCTTACAGTCGCCGGGCAACGAACTCGCTTCCGTCAGGCGCTCAGCCGCTTGCGACCACGATTGCGGCGGGCAGCAATGACGGCACGACCACCATTGGTGGCCATACGGGCACGGAAGCCGTGGCGGCGCTTGCGAACGAGCTTGGAGGGTTGGTAGGTACGCTTCATTTATTTAATACCGCGGTGTGCGGCCCTTCTTGATTCTGTCATGGTTAAGACAGGAGCTATGCCCGGCCTGCACGCACAACCAAGGTTGCGCCGGGAGTGCAGGCCCGAGCGTGAGCGGCTTATATGGACTGGGGGCCATCGAGTCAATCAGCAGGGCTTTGCGGCGCATCACTCTTTCCGGCCATGCCGGAGCACAGACAAGGGCGACGGGTTCGACTATGATGAGAAGGTGGCCGCAGAGCCGCTGAATGTGGAGACGGATGACTGAGAACCTGCAAAGCGGGCAGGACGAACCGATGTCGGCACGGCATGCGGTTCCGCTCGCGCGCGGGCTATCCACCAAGCTGCTGCTGCTGACGGTCGTTTTCGTGCTGCTGGCGGAAACTCTCATCTTTCTACCTTCCGTGGCCAGCTATCGCGTCAGCTGGCTGCGGGATCGGCTGGCAACGGCTGCGGCCGTTTCCATCGTGCTCGTGCAGGGCGATCCGGCCGATTTGTCGCGCGAGGCACAGGATGACGTGTTGACGGCCATCGGGGCACGGGCCATCGCCGTCAGCGATGGCGGCGTGTCGCGCCTTCTGGTGGTGGCCGACATGCCGCCGGAGGTCGACACCCATATCGACATGGCGAATGTGGGCATGTTCGGAGAAATCGCCGGGGCGCTGGACACGTTGCTGAATGGCGGGGACCGCATGCTGCGCGTCTATGGGCCGGCCGGCGACGATGCCCGCGAATTCGAGCTGATCATGCCGGACAACGCCCTGCGCGCGGCCATGCTCACCTATGCGCGCAATGTTGCCCTGCTGTCGCTGCTGATCTCGGTGTTTGCGGCGATGCTCGTCTATGCGGCCATGGACCGCATCATGGTGCGCCCGATGCGCAGGCTCGCCCAATCCATGCTGGACTTCTCGGCAGCCCCCGATGATCCGGCGCGCGTCATCACCCCGGCCGCGCGTGCCGACGAGATCGGCTTTGCCGAACGCGAGCTGTCCCACATGCAGGAAAGACTGCAGAAGATGCTGGCCGAGCGCCGCCATCTGGCCGATCTCGGCCTTGCCGTTTCCAAGATCAATCACGACATGCGCAACATGCTGGCCTCCGCCCAGCTCATCTCCGACCGTCTGAGCATGTCGAAGGACCCGACGGTGCAGTCCTTCACGCCGCGGCTGTTGCGGGCGCTGGACCGCGCGGTGTCCTATTCGGAAGGCGTGCTTGCCTATGGCCGCACCCAGGAGCCGCTGCCGGCGCGCCGTCTGGTCAACCTGCATCCGCTGGTGGAGGATCTTCGTGACATCGCAGGAGCCGACAGTGGCGTGGATTTCGTCAACGCCGTGCCATCCGGATTCGAGATCGACGCGGATCCGGACCAGCTTTTCCGCGTGCTGACGAATCTTGTCCGCAACGCGGTACAGGCCATGATCGCCGAGGCCGAACGCATCAATGTGCAGCGGCTGACTGTGTCGGCCGAACGGCAGGGCGGCGTCTGCCGTATCATGGTGAGTGACACCGGTCCCGGTCTGCCGCCCAGGGCGCGGGAAAATCTGTTCTCTGCTTTCCGGGGTGGTGCGCGGCAGGGCGGCACCGGGCTCGGCCTTGCGATCGCGCATGAGCTGGTGCGTGCCCATGGCGGTGTTCTGGAGCTGGTCGCCAGCGAAAGCGGCCACACCACCTTTGCCATAACCATCACCGATCGCCCGCTGCCCTTCAGTCGCACAGTCGAAGGTGCACGCAAGCGTGGCTGAAACGCGGCGAACTTCCGGTGCTGTGGGCGATGTGAAGAAACTTTGAAATGCCGGCTTGCAATTCCCGGAATCAGCCGCTAGTGAAGCGGCACGTTCGCGGCCGGTTCTTAAAGCCAGCCGCCAGGTTGCCCAGGCGACCTGACGCGCGCCCGTAGCTCAGCTGGATAGAGCACCAGACTACGAATCTGGGGGTCAGAGGTTCGAATCCTTTCGGGCGCGCCATTTCAGAACAGAACTATGAACGCCGAATACCGCCGTTTCTACGCTTGAAGCGGCGACCAGCGTTCGCAGCAGTTCCGACTTCGATCCCATGATGCGAACCTCGTCGTCGGCAACCTCGACACGCTGCGCCAGCGCGCGTAGATGGTCGCGGCGGTAGCCGCCATCGTCGAGCCTGATCCGTTCACGGGCTTTGCGGGCAAACCCCTTGAGCATATCGGGTGTGACGCCCTGATTGCCTGAACTATCGAGCGCGAACTGCGTGCGCTCCGCGTCGGCGGCGGCTTGATCCCGCAATGCCTTGAGGCTCACCATGCGTTCCTTTGCCATGGCGTCGTCCTTGTCCACCATGCCGGCTTCGATGGCGTCAAAGAGACGACCGAGCCGCTGGTCGGCTTCCGTGATTCGCCTTTGAAGCTCGGCAAGATGCTCGCGGCGGCGCTCGGTGCGTTCCTGTCGGCGGTCGATGACGCTGGCAAGGACGGTTTCCAACCGCTTGGGCAGGAGCAGGCGATCCCCGATATAATCGGCAACCGTATGGTCCAGCTTGTCCATCGGGATCGTGCGGCCCTTGCAGCCGGTCTTGCCCTGCCGGGCCTTCGTCGAGCAGGTGTAGTAGCGATATGTCGTGCCCGCGCTGCCCCGTCCGGTGCGCAACGTCATTGCGCCTCCGCACTTGGCGCAGAAGCAAATGCCGGTCAGGAGCGTGGGGCCGCTGGAGACACGCGCGGGCGTCACCATGGGGTTGCGGGCTTTCAGGCGGGCTTGCACCGCGTCGAACACTTCGCGCTCGATCAGGGGCGGCACCGCCATGATGGCGACCTCGCTCTCCGGCTTCTTCTCCCGGTCCTTGTGCGAGCGGGTGTTGAACCTGTGCTCGCCGATATAGGTGGTGCGGGTCAGGATGGCGTGGATTTGCGCCAGACCCCAGCGCCCGCCGTCACGGGTGAAGAAGCGGCGCTCGTTGAGATAAGTGGCGATGGCCTTGACGCCCATCGCGCCGGACGTGCCGTCGCCCTCAAGGAACAGGCGATAGATCAGCCGCACGGTGTCGGCGTGCAGCGGGTCGATCTCCAGCTTCTTCTTGGTCTTCGATCCCCGCTGCTCGGCCGCGACGATGCGATAGCCGATAGGCGGCCGTGCGCCGTTCCAGAAGCCTTGCCGGGCGTTCTCGTTCATGGCACGCAGGACGTGCTTGGCGTTCTCCTTCGACTGGTATTCGTCGAACAGCGCCATGATCTGCCGCATCATCTGGTGCATGGGATCGTCGCCCATCTCCTGCGTGATGGACACGAGCTTGACGCCGTTCTTCGCCAGTTTCCTGACGTAGAACTCCATCTCGAAGTGATCGCGGAAAAACCGGCTGAACGAGTGGACCACGACAATATCGAAGGGCGCGGGCTTGGAAGTGCCCGCCTCGATCATGCGCTGGAACTCGGGGCGCTTGTCGTTGGTGGCGGTTGCGCCCGGTTCCACATAAGTCTCAACGAGCTGATAGCCGCGTTGCTCGCAATAGGCTTCGCCCTGCCGCTTCTGGTCGGGAATAGAAATATCATGCTCGGCCTGCCGGGCAGTCGAGACGCGCAGATACAGAGCAGCGCGGGCGGTAATGGTTGGGCTGTGTATGTTCATGCTCGACCTCCCATAGCTTTCTTCGCCTTGGGGCGGTCGATCAGGGGCAACGCCAGCTCCACCCGGTCATGCATCACCTTGGGCGCGAGTTTGCGTCCATGCCCCGGTTCAAGCCGCACAAGACCGTAGTTCTCCATGGTTTTCAGGGTGCGTGACAGATTGGAGCCGGCCCGGCCGGTGATTTCCGCCAGTTCCTCCAGCGATGCCGGGGCTTTCTCGGCGATGATGCGCAGCAGTTCGCGGTTGCCGGCCGACAGCACCTTGGCGAAGGATTCGGTCGAGGTGAACCACACCTTCGGATCGGTGGGCGCAGGTTTTTCCTCGCCGCGCGCGATCCGCATGGTGCGGGCCTTCATTTCTTCATAGTCGGCAATCCCGACTTTCAATGTGGTCATAGGGCACCTCGTTCCTTCAATACCGCGTCCACCGCCTGCCAGAAGTCGGCCAGTAGCGTGGCCGCGTCCTCGTAGGCGTAAGGCTTCACGGTCTGAAAGCGGTGCCGATGGTCCATCGGCTCGCCGCGTCTGCCTCGGCCGACCGGATGGGCATTGTCGAAGCCGACCAGCCGTTCGCCCGAAGGCCCGTGAAGCGTGAGCGAGTAATCGAGGCCGTGCGGCTTCTCCGGCGAGGCCGGAACGCGGGTGACGACGAATTTCACCCAATGGCCGCCCTCTGGATCGACAAAGAGCATCTGTCCGTCGAGGTCCAGAAGCGTGTCAAGGCCCGGATCACGATCCGCGCTCATGTCTTTTTCCTATCAGTTTGAGATAGGAATTGCAAGCTGCTTTCCGGCTTTCTCGGGCTCAAGAGTTCGTCGAACACATCGCCGAACCAACGCTCGAACACGTCAATCTCGGCCTCGGTAACAGGAATGTCCTCCGGCCAATCGTCGGTAACGCGCATCCTCTGGCCGTTCGGGCCGAGAAGTGGCGTGTTGCCGGCTCGCGTCCGGTCGTCCGGCGTAGGATCGTCGGCGTAGTCGAACAGATCGTCGGGAAGTGGTTCGGGGATCGACTGTCGCGGTCGCCCTTTGCGGGCGCGGCGGCGCTCTGCGCACATGGAATCCTCCTTGGTTTTGGCGGATTCCGGGGCGCTATTGGCCCCGGAATTAGGCGAACCATGGAGGGCAGTCGGCGGCCTGTAGCGTGCCGCATTTGCGCCTATGCGCTGGCGGCACCCCTGACGGATAGGCTTAGCTTGTGCTCCGCCGCCTTGGCGAAACCGCGATCCGTAGCGATGAAGTGTTGAAGCATCGGCACGATGAGCTTGGCGGGATCGGCGACGGGCTGGTCGCTCTGGCGGGCCAGCACCTCGGCATAGGCGATCAGATCGCGGTTGAGGGTCGCGGGCAGCTCCAGCATGACCTTGACGGGCTTTTCGTCGGGCAGCGGGCCGAGTTTCAGCTTGGTCATGGTCAACCTCCTGCCGGCTCGAACACAAGATCGCGGGTTACGATGATCCTGACCGGGAAGCCCGGCCGGATGGTGAGCGTCGGCGCAACCTGCAACTGGCGCTGGACGATCTGCTGGCCGGCCTGATTGACGGTATCCTGCGCCCCGTCGCGGATGGCGCGGATCAGCCGGTCCTCGTCGCTCGTCGCCAGTTCCGAGCCGACCGCGAGCAGCGTGGACAACCCTGCGGCCTTCATCAGATCCCACCAGTGATAATCGACGCCATCCTCAAGGCCGGCATAGCCGCTCGCGTCCGCGCCCGGCAGGCGCTCCAGAACGATGGAGCGGCCGCCCGGCAGGATCAGGCGGTTCCACACCAGCAACACGCGGCGCTGGCCGAAGGTCACGCCGTCATCGTATTGGCCGATGATGCGCGTGCCCTGCGGGATCAGGAGCAGCGAGCCGGTCGGGCTGTCATAGACGTTCTCCGTCACCTGTGCGGTGATCTGGCCGGGCAGATCGGAACGGATGCCGGTGATAAGCGCGGCCGGGATCACGGCCCCGGCCTGAAGGATGTAGGGCGAGGCCGGCGGCGCGACGCGATCCGGCGCAACGGTCTGCCGGTCCACCGGCCCGTTGAGAAACGCCGCATGGCGGTCCTGTGTAGCTGGCTGCCCGCCGAGGCCAAGCCCGGCAAGGCCGGGTATGGCCGTTCCTGCCGGCGCTCCCGCGCGCGGGCCGGACTGGAAAAACACGTTGCTCAAGCGCGCGGCTTCTTCCTCGGCGCGGCGGCGTTCTTCTTCGGGATCGACGGCGGGTGTCGCCATAACGGGCGGCGCAACCGGCTGCCCCCGGTTCTGCGCGTCGAGGATCGGACGGCCGAGGTCGCCGGGCAATGCCGGCCCCAAGACGGGGCCGGTGTAGTCGCGCGGCAGGCCGGACAAGCCGTCCGCCGTGGGGCGGTTCTCGGTCGAATAGAGTTCGTCGCCGCCCGGTCCTGCATCGCGGGTCTGGAGCGCGTAAATCAGCGCCCCGCCGATGCCGAGCAGCGCGACGGCTCCGACGCCTGCCAGCATCTTGCGGGACAGGCGGGTGATGCGGGGCGGTTCGGCGCGCAGGCGCATGGGTGCGGCGGTGTCGGTGATGGTGTTCTCGCTCATGACGGGGTGTCTCCGGTCGCGCTGGCGGGCTGCGCGGCGGCGGCCTGCGTCGGGTTGGTGCGGACGATCCTGATGACCTGCTGGCGATTGCCGCTGCCAAGGCGCAACTCGGCCGCGCCGAACAGGCGATCCACGATCAGGACGTTTTGATGGATACGGCTGTTGACGATCTGCGGCTCGCCGTTCGATCCAAGCACGAAGATCGGCGGCATTTCGCCCTGCACGATTCCGGCCGGGAAGACGACATAGATGCGCCTGCCATCGTCAAAGACGGAAACCGGCCGCCATGGCGGGCTGTCGCCCTGCACCTGCAAGGCGTAGCGATAGTTTCGCGCTGCCTCGGCCGGAATGATCGGCGCGGCCGGAACCGTATGGCGCTGGCCGGCAGGCGGTGCCGGATAGGCCCATGCCACGGCCGGCATGTAGAGCGATTCCCGCGCGCGCAGCTCGATCATGTAGGTGCGCCGGTCGGTGGTGACGACAAGGTTGGTGGAAATGTCCGGCCGCGTGGGCTTCACGAGGATAAGGACACGGCGGCTTGCGCCGCTGCCGCTCTCGGTGTCGCCGATAATCCACCTCGTCGTATCGCCCGCCGCGATCGGCCCCGCGCCTGTCAGGCTCTCGCCCGGCTCCAGCGCAATGGTCGTGATCTGCCCGACTGCGGCATAGACCTGATAGAGCGCGCCTTCCGACCACGGATAAATCTGAATGGCGTTGTAGTAGCCTTCCCGGCGCGGCTCGACGCGGGCGGCTGCGTTGGCGTTCTCGACGCGGCCGGTCGGCGTGCCTGCGGCGGTGCCGCCGCGCGCCACGGTCCATGCCGGAGGCACATGCAGCGGCCGGGGCGTGTTGTCGGTTGCCGCCGCCTGCACGGTCGGCAGCGGCGGCACGCTGGCGTCGTAGCTGAATTGCGGCGTCTGGTTGGTGGCGCAGCCTGCCAAAGTAATTGCAAACGCCGTCGCAAAAATCGCATAGGTTAGCGACTTCAGGATCAGTAAGGAGGAACCGACAGAATGGATTCTGTGCCGACGATTGTTGCCCGGTATATCGACGCCTACAACAGGATGAATGTTCAGGCGATGCTCGACTGCCTGTCGGGCGACGTTCGGTTTATCAACAGATCGAACGGAGAGACGACGAACGAAACGCACGGGATCGAGGCATTTCGCGCGCTGGCGGAACAGGGCGTCCAGTTGTTTGCTGAAAGAGAACAGACGATCCTCGACTGTATCGCGATAGACGACCGTGCAGCCGTGCGCATCGGCTATCGCGCCAAGGTCAAAACCGACCTGCCCAATGGCTGGAAGGCTGGACAGGAGGTCGAGATGACGGGCACCTCGTTCTTCATGATCTCCGAGGGAAAGATCAGCGAGGTGATTGATGCAAGCTGAGGTTTTCATTGGCTCATCTCCCGCGACCACGAAATTGCATTGACGTAGATGCCGAGCGGATTGGCGCGCAGTCGCTCGGCATCGCGCGGGGTCTGGATCACGATGGTCAGGATGGCGGTCCATCGTTCCGTAGTGGAGAGCTGGCCGTTCTCGTAGTGCCGCTCCACCCACGAAACGCGGAAGGAATCCGGCGATGCCCGGATGACCGATGACACTTCGATGGCGACCTGTTGGCGGCCAACCTTGGTGAAGGGGTCATTGGCGCGGGCATAATCGTTCAGCGCCGCCGCGCCCCTGTCGGTGGTCCACTCATAGGCCCGAAGCCAGTTCTGGCGGACAATGATCGCGTCGGCCGGGATCGCGCGGACCTGCTCGATGAAGCGGCCGAGATGGAAAGCGATCTGCGGATCGGTCGGGCGATAGTCGGCATTGGCGGGCGCGACGGTTTGCGCCTGACCGAGATTGTCCACCTGAACAACCCAAGGCACCACGGTGCCGCGCGCCGATTGCCAGACCAATGCCGAAGCGAAGCCGACAGACAGGATCAGCGAGCCGAAGGCCATGAGCCGCCAGTTGCGCGCCTGCACGCGGGCCGAGCCGATACGCTCGTCCCAGACTTGCGCAGCGCGCTGATAGGGTGTCTCGGGTTCCGGCGTCTTGCCGTAATGGGTTGCTGGTCGTTTGAAGATGCTCATGAGCGGTCACTTTCGGAAAGGTTGACGGAGGAACCGGAACCGTGGCTGTCGCCAGACCGCACCGCATGGGCGGCCATGGTGGTGCCGTGGTTCATTGCCTGCGAGCGGCGCATCTGCTGCGCCCATGCGGGCGGGCTGCCGGCCGGGCCGGATGCTGCGGCGGCGGGGTCGGCGCTCGCGCCGCCGACCGTGCCCATGGTCGAGCTGCCGCCCGACGCGCCGAAACCGGCTTTCGCACCAGCAGAGAAGCTGGATTTGACGGATTCGCTGGCACGCGCGGCGGCGCGTTTGAGGGGCGAGATGGCCGCCGATCCTGCGGCTCGCGCGACGCCGCCGAGGCCGGAGGCGACACCGGCCGCACCGGACTGGCCGAGCGAGCCGACGCTATAGGCAGCGGAGGCAGCGCCTGCGGTTGCCGCGCCGCCGCGAACGGCAGCGGCTCCACCGGACAGGGCAGCGGCACCGCCTTTGGCGGCGAGCATGGTCCCGCCGCCAGCGGCGACGGCTGCGCCTGCGACCGCAAGCCCGGTTCCCACGGCAGCACCCGCGCCAAGCTGCGGGCCGCCCGAAACGATGCCGTTGGCGATACCGGGACCGAAGATGCCGAGGCCAAGCAGCGACAGGGCTGCCAGCACAATCGCCATGGCGTCGTCCACGGTGGGGGTCGCCCCGCCGAAACCGGCCGTGAACTGCGAGAACAGCGTCGAGCCGATACCGATGATGACGGCTAGCACCAGAACCTTGATGCCGGACGACACCACGTTGCCCAAGACCTTCTCGGCCATGAACGCGGTCTTGCCGAACAGGCCGAAGGGGATCAGCACGAAGCCGGCGAGCGTGGTCAGTTTGAACTCGATCAGCGTCACGAAAAGCTGGATGGCGAGGATGAAGAAGGCGAGCACCACCAACGCCCATGCGAACAGCAGACAGGCGATCTGGATGAAGTTCTCGAAGAACGCGATCCAGCCCATCAGGTCGGAAATGGAATCGAGCAGCGGACGGCCGGCATCGAGGCCGGTCTGCGCGACGCGGCCCGGCCGCATCAGATCGGTGACGGAAAAGCCGGTGCCCGACGCCATGAGGCCGAGGCCGGCGAAGCTCTCGAAGACGATGCGCGCGAGGTTGTTCCAATTGCTGATGATGTAGGCGAAGACGCCGACAAACAGGGTCTTTTTCACCAGCCGCGCGATAATGTCGTCATCCGCACCCCATGCCCAAAACAGCGCGGCAAGCGTCACGTCGATGACGATGAGCGTCGTGGCGATGAAGGCGACCTCGCCGCCGAGCAGCCCGAAACCGCTGTCGATGTAGGAGGTGAAGACCCCAAGGAAATTGTCGATGACGCCCGTGTTGCCCATGGTCAGCGCGCCTCGCTGCGATCACGGCCGAGGAAACGGTCGCGGGATTCAGCCCATGCGGCGAGGCAGCCGGCGTCGCTCGCCGCCGCCTCGCCGAGCTGCTGGCAACGGCGCAGGGTTTCGCGCAGGGGATCGGCCGGGGGCTGGAAGGCCGAGGCCGGGGGCGGCGCGGAAGGTTCATCCTTCCGCGCCATGTCGATTGCGGTCGCCGTGACGGCGATAGCGATGAACACAACGGCCGCAAGCCGTGCCAGCATCTTGCCGTCCATGGCGAGCCTCCCGGTCAGTTGTTGCCGTTGAACATCTGCGCGTTGCCGGGCTGGTATCCGCTGCCCGGCGTCAGGAACCGTTCGCGCTGGATGCGGCCCTGCTCGGCGGCGGTCGCGCGCTCGGCCTCGGTCAGCGCATCGGCGCGGCCGTTCGCCGAGATGACCGCGATCAGGTCGGAAAGCTGCTGCGACTGGAGCGCGAGTAGCTGGTTGCCGGCTTGTGTGGCTTGCAGCGCGCCGGTCGCGCCTTGGCTCTGGCCGACAAGCGCGGCCATCTCGGCGCGGTTGCTGTCGATGTTGCCGACCGCACCGGCCTGAACGCGCATGGCATCCTGCAAGCCGCCGACCGTGTTCTCCCATCGGCTGCGCGCATCGGCGACAAGCTGGGCGTCGGTCGTCGAAAGCGAGACATTGCCGTATTGCTGCTGGAACGCTTGGTCGATCTGCCCGACCTCGAACGCGATATTCTGCGCCTGTCCCAGAAGCTGCTGGGTGCGCTGGACGTTCTGCTGGAGCTGCTGGAGCGAGGAATACGGCAGGCTCGCCAGATTTCGGGCCTGATTGATGAGCATCTGCGCCTCGTTCTGGAGGCTGGTGATCTGGTTGTTGATCTGCTCCAGTGTGCGCGCGGCCGTGAGCACGTTCTGCGCATAGTTGCTCGGATCATAGACGATGCGGCCGAAGCCGAATTGCGCATGGGCCGGGGTTGCCAGCATGGGCGAAAGCGCGACGGGCACGGCAAGCGCCAGCGCGAGGGCCGAGGCCCCGACGATCTTGGGATAGGTCATGGAAGAATCTCCTGTGTGGGGTGGGTATCGAGCTGGGCCGGTGCGGCGGATTCCGGCCGGTCGGCAAGATTGGTGAGGTTGGGGATCAGCTCGGCCGCCCACTCGACGCCGCGCTCGCGCAGCCATCCGGCGAGGAAGCCGTCGCGGCCGTGTTCGGCGACGATCTGCGCAATGAGGGTCTGGTCGGATTTGGCGGATGCGGCGCAGAGCGCGAGGCCGACTTCGGACAGGCCAAGCTCGAACAGGCGATTGCCCCTGCGGCTTTGGCAGTAATAATCCCGTTTGGGCGTGGCCCTTGCGAGGATTTCGATCTGGCGGTCATTCAACCCGAAACGCCGATAAATCTCGGTGATCTGCGGCTCGATGGCGCGCTCGTTCGGCAGCAAGAGCCGCGTCGGACAACTCTCGATGATGGCGGGCGCGATGTTGCTTCCGTCAATGTCGGACAGGCTTTGCGTGGCGAAGATGACCGATGCGTTTTTCTTGCGCAGCGTTTTCAGCCATTCGCGGAGCTGGCCGGCGAAACCTTCATCGTCGAGCGCAAGCCAGCCTTCATCTATGATGAGCAGCGTTGGTCTCCCGTCGAGCCGGTCGCCGATACGATGGAACAGATAGGCGAGCACGGCCGGGGCCGCGCCGGTCCCGACAAGGCCCTCGATCTCGAAGGCTTGCACATCGGCCGAGCCGAGGTGTTCGGCTTCGGCGTCCAGCAGCCGGCCATAAGCACCGCCGACGCAGAACGGGCGCAATGCCTGCTTCAAGTCGTTCGACTGGAGCAGCACGGCAAGGCCGGTGATGGTGCGTTCCTCGACCGGCGCGGAGGCGAGCGAAGTCAGCGCCGTCCAAAGATATTCCTTCACCTCGGGCGTGATGGCGATGCCTTCGCGCATGAGGATGGCGGCGATCCAGTCCGCCGCCCATGCGCGTTCATAGGTGTCGTGGATGCGGGCAAGCGGCTGGAGCGAAACGGACGCCTCGTCCCCTTTCGTGAGGCCACCGCCCAAATCGTGCCAGTCGCCGCCCATGGCGAGCGCGGCGGCGCGGATCGAACCGCCGAAGTCGAAGGCAAAGACTTGGCTGGCCTCATAGCGCCGGAACTGCAAGGCCATGAGGGCGAGCAGCACGCTCTTGCCCGCGCCCGTGGGGCCGACGACAAGGGTGTGCCCTACGTCGCCGACATGCAAAGACAACCGGAACGGGGTTGAGCCTTCGGTCTTTCCAAAGAGCAAAGGGGGCGCACCGAAATGCTCGTCCCGTTCCGGCCCCGCCCACACCGCCGAAAGCGGGATCATGTGGGCGAGATTCAAAGTGCTGATGGGTGGCTGGCGGACATTGGCGTAGGCGTGTCCGGGCAGGCTGCCGAGCCAAGCGTCAACCGCGTTGACGCTCTCGGGCATGGCGGTGAAGTCGCGTCCCTGAACGATCTTCTCGACCAGGCGCAGCTTCTCGTCGGCTAGGCGCGGGTCGGCATCCCAAACGGTGACGGTGGCCGTGACATAGGCCATGCCCGCCACGTCCGCGCCAAGCTCCTGCAAGGCCATGTCCGCGTCGAGCGCCTTGTTCGCCGCGTCGGTGTCCACAAGAGCGGACGCCTCGTTGGTCATTACCTCTTTGAGAATCGCCGCGATGCTCTTGCGCTTGGCGAACCATTGCCGCCTGATCTTGGTGAGCAGTCGGGTTGCGTCCGTCTTGTCGAGCAGGATGGCGCGGGTGTTCCACCTGTAGGGGAACGGCAGGCGGTTCATTTCATCGAGCAGGCCCGGCGTCGTCGCGGTGGGGAATCCCACGATGGTCAGGACGCGCAGGTGTGCATCGCCAAGGCGCGGCTCCAGCCCGCCGGTCAACGGCTGGTCGGCGAGCAGCGCGTCGAGGTGCATCGGCACCTCGGGCACGCGCACGCGATGCCGATTGGTCGAAATGGTGGAATGGAGATAGGTCAGCGTCGCGCCGTCATCCGTCCAACGGCACTCGGGCATGAAGCCGTCGAGCAGCGCCAGCACGCGGTCGGTGCGGTCGATGAAGGCGCGCAGCAGCTCCCAAGGGTCCACGCCGGTTTTCTCGCGGCCCTCGTAGAGCCATGTTTCGGCGCGTGCGACTTCCTCGGCCGGGGGCAGCCAGAGGAAGGTCAGGAAATAGCCCGACACGAAATGCGTGCCTGCTTCCTCGAAACCGGCCTTGCGCTCGGCATCGACCAGCGCCGATGCGGCATCGGGAAACGTGCTGTCGGGATAGGTCGCGGCCTCGCTGCGCTGTGCCTCGACGAAGATGCTCCAGCCGGAGCCGAGACGGCGCACGGCGTTGTTGATGCGGCCGGCGACGGCGACCAGTTCGGCGGCGACAGCGGAATCCAGATCGGGACCGCGAAACTTCGCCGTCCTCTGAAAACTGCCGTCCTTGTTCAAGACGACGCCGGAGCCGAGCAACGCGGCCCATGGCAGATAGTCGGCGAGCCGGGCGGCGGTGCGGCGATATTCGGCAAGGTTCATCATGGCCGCGCCCTCACACCGCCAGATGGCCGGGGACGCGCAGATGCCTGCGCCCGACCTCGACGAATTGGGGATCGCGCTTCGTCGCCCATACGGCGGCGAAATGGCCGATGGCCCAAATGGCGATGCCAACCAGCCATAGGCGCAGGCCGAGGCCAACGGCCCCGGCAAGCGTCCCGTTCATGATGGCGATGGAGCGGGGTGCGCCGCCGAGCAGAATATGCTCGGTCAACGCCCGGTGGACCGGGATCGAGAATCCCGGCACCCCGTCGAGCTGTTCGAGGCCGCCCGCCATCAAACGAGCGCCCCGCCGCCGAACGAGAAGAACGACAGGAAGAAGCTCGACGCGGCGAACGCGATGCTGAGGCCGAAAACGATCTGGATCAGGCGACGGAAGCCGCCGCTGGTATCGCCGAACGCGAGGGTCAGGCCCGTCACGATGATGATGATGACGGCGATGATCTTGGCGACCGGCCCCTCGATGGACTGGAGGATTTGCTGCAAGGGCTGCTCCCACGGCATCGACGAACCGGACGCATGGGCGGCCGGGGCGAGCATGAGGCTGATGGCAAGGGTGGATGCGGCGGTCGCGGCGAAGCGATAGCCGCGCGTAAGCGTGCGGATCATGAAGATTCTCCTGTGCTGGTGGGGGTTGCCAAAGGGATGGGATGCGTGATGCGGTAGTCGCCGTCCGGCCCCAGCCCCTCGACGCGGGCAAGCTCGGCCAGCCGGCGCGCGGAACCGCGCCCGGAAAGGACGGCAACAAGGTCGATAGTCTCGGCGATCAGGGCGCGCGGGACCGTGACGACAGCCTCTTGGATGAGCTGTTCAAGGCGACGGAGCGCGCCGATGCCGGTGCCGGCATGGATGGTGCCGATCCCGCCCGGATGGCCGGTTCCCCAAGCCTTGAGCAGATCGAGGGCTTCGGGACCACGAACCTCACCAATGGGGATACGGTCGGGGCGCAAGCGCAGCGAGGACCGGACCAGATCGGAAAGTGTGGCCACGCCGTCTTTCGTCCGCATGGCGACAAGATTGGGCGCGGCGCATTGTAGCTCGCGCGTGTCCTCGATGATGACGACGCGATCTTCCGTCTTCGCCACCTCGGCGAGCAGCGCGTTGGTCAGCGTGGTCTTGCCGGTGCTGGTGCCGCCCGCCACGAGGATGTTGGCGCGGGAAGAGACGGCCGCGCGTAGCGTCGCAGCCTGATCGGCGGACATGATGCCCGCCGCCACATAGTCGTCGAGGCTGAACACGGCGACGGCGGGCTTGCGGATTGCGAAGGTCGGGGCGGCGACCACGGGCGGCAGCAGGCCCTCGAATCTTTCGCCCGACTCCGGCAGCTCGGCCGAGACACGGGGGCTGCGGGCATGAACCTCCGCACCGACATGATGCGCGACCAGCCGAACGATGCGTTCGCCATCGGCGGCAGACAGGCGCTCGCCCGTATCGGAAAGCCCTTCGGACAGGCGGTCGATCCACAACCGCCCGTCCGGGTTCAACATCACTTCGACCACGGCCGGGTCTTCGAGCAGTCGCGCGATTGCCGGCCCCAATGCCGTGCGCAACATGCGCGCGCCGCGCTGGATCGCTTCCTGTCTTTGGTGGTTGGTTGTCATGTCGGCCCCGGCTTCTGGCGAGGCGCAACAGACGGTCCCCGCAACGGGGTCGATTAAGAAAGCCCGGAATTGGGCCGGTTCAACAAGTATCTAAGCGGCGGCGGCAATCGGCGGCGAACGGCGGTAAATAGGACGGGTCCGAATACTTACTCTTGATCGCCGTTGTTCTCGGACTCGTCCGGCAACGGATCGCCGGGAAGTGAGTCGAGGTCGCGCGACAGCTCCTTGAGGAACCTGTCGCCCGTCGCCAGACGCCGGCCGAGATTCTGCATGAAGCCCTCGAACCGCTCCGCACCTTTTGCACGGGCTGCGGATTGTGCGGCTCCCGTAAGCGGCGGTGTGATGGTCATCCAGAAATGGATGAACTGCGCGACCGTCTCGCCGAGGACGGCGAGATCTAGGTCAAGCGTGTCGATCTGGCGGCCGAGCTTGTCCAAGCGGCGAGACATGGCGGCTTCAAGCTGGTCGTCGGCATCGCCGGACAGGTAGGACATGACCGCCGCCTCCACGATGGCGGATTTCGAGACATTGCGGCGCAGCGCCACCGAGCGACGCAGCGCCATCGCCTCGATCTGCGGAATGAGCGCGGGGTCGAAATAGAGATTCAAGCGGGTTCTGGTTGCCATAAGCGTGTCCTCAAAGGTCGATTCCATCATCGGGGTTCATCGCCACCTGCCGCGCTACCATCCTCATGCGCCGGCGTATGGCGCGGGCCTTGGCCGCGTCAACGTCCGGCTCGTCGTCCACAAACTCGAACTCCTGTTCGGGGGATGGCGGCGGGGCGACGATTTCCTCATGCTCGGGCAATTCCGGCTCGCGGCGGATGCCGGCATTGGCCGGATCGCCCTCGGCCCCGTCTGCGGCGGCCGGCGCGGAACGGCTTTCCGCCGCGACCACGCGGCCGGACCAGTCATCGGTGGATGGGCTGGGCGCCAGCGGAGCGGCGACCAGATCGGGCGGGGTCAGGATGCGTTCCTGAAACCGTGCATCCTCGAAATAGCGGGCCTTGGTCGCGCGGATCGGCGGCGTGCCCGCAACCATGACGATTTCATCGGTGGGCGGAAGCTGCATGATTTCGCCCGGCGTGAGCAGCGGCCGGGCCGTCTCCTGCCGGGAAACCATCAAGTGACCTAACCACGGGGCTAGGCGGTGCCCTGCGTAGTTGGTGGAGTCGCGCAGCTCGGTCGCGGTGCCTAGTGCGTCTGAAACGCGCTTGGCGGTCCTTTCGTCGTTCGTGGCGAAGCTGACGCGGACATGGCAATTGTCGAGGATCGCGTTGTTCGGGCCATAGGCGCGCTCGATCTGGTTGAGGCTCTGCGCAATCAGGAAGCCTTTGAGGCCATACCCCGCCATGAAGGCGAGCGCCGATTCAAAGAAGTCGAGCCGGCCGAGCGCCGGGAACTCGTCCAGCATCAACAGCAGGCGATGGCGCTTGCCGGACGTGTTCAAGTCCTCGGTCAACCGCCTGCCGATCTGGTTGAGGATCAGGCGGATCAACGGTTTCGTCCGGTTGATGTCGGATGGCGGCACGACAAGGTAGAGGCTGACCGGCTGGCGGCTGCCGACCAGATCGGCAATGCGCCAGTCGCATCGTGCCGTGACGCGCGCCACCACGGGGTCGCGGTAGAGGCCGAGATAGGACATGGCAGTGCTGAGAACGCCCGACCGCTCGTTCTCGGACTTGTTCAGCAACTCGCGCGCCGAGGACGCGATGACCGGGTGAACCCCGGCTTCGCCCAGGTGCGGCGTGTCCATCATCGCCCGCAAGGTCGCCTCGACGGGGCGCTTCGGATCGGAGAGGAAATTGGCGACGCCCGCCAGCGTCTTGTCCTTCTCCGCATAGAGAACATGCAGGATCGCGCCGACAAGCAGGCTGTGGCTGGTCTTTTCCCAATGGTTCCGCTTGTCGAGCGAACCTTCGGGATCGACCAAAATATCGGCGATGTTCTGCACGTCGCGGACTTCCCATTCCCCCTGCCGGACCTCCAGCAGCGGGTTGTAGGCCGACGATCTGGCGTTGGTCGGATCGAACAGCAGCACGCGGCCATGCTTCGCGCGGAAGCCCGCTGTCAGCGTCCAGTTCTCGCCCTTTATGTCGTGGACGATGGCGGATGCGGGCCACGTCAGCAGCGTCGGCACCACCAGCCCGACACCTTTGCCGCTGCGCGTCGGGGCGAAGCATAAGACATGCTCGGGACCGTCATGCCGGAGATAGTCGCGGTCGTATCGGCCGAGCAGGACGCCATCGGGGCCGAGCAATCCGGCTGCGCGGATTTCCTTGTCCTCGGCCCATCGCGCCGATCCGTATGTGGCGACGTTGCGCGCTTCCCGCGCCCTGATGATCGACATGAAGATGGCGGCGGCGATGGCGAGGAAGCCGCCCGATACAGCGATGATGCCGCCCTCGACGAAGATCGCGGGCGCGTAGGCGTCGAAGGAAAACCACCACCAGAAAAACGCGGGCGGATAATAGACCGGCAGGCCCGCTAGCTCGAACCATGGTGCTCCAAGCTGCGGCTGGAAGCCGAGGCGGAACGCCGTCCATTGCGTCGCTGCCCACACCATCACCAGAACGATGGTGAAGACGACAGCGATTTGACCCCAAAGGATTCGTCCTCCGCGCATTCAGGCTCCAGTCGGTAAAAGAGACGGAGCCGATCAGAGAGTAGTCAGAATCGGGATGGGCAACAGGAAAGGGGACGCGGGAGGGCTGCCGGATACTATCGGCGGCAAATAGGACGGGTTGCCTTTGCTGTTATCGTGCCGGCCGCGCGCCATCGCGCGACTGGCCGAGCGAATCGCCGAAACGCCTTATAGTGTTTGCAAGGTTGAGCAGGTTTTTCAGCGCGGTGCTGCGACTGAATGGCGACCAGACGGCGCTAAAGGCAACCGGCTCTGGCTCATCGGCAAAGGGCAGGAAGACGATGCCGGTAGTCGGCAGCAACGCCGTGGCCGCGCTGACGATGGTGATGCCGAAGCCCTGTCCAACCATGGATAACAGCGTGCCGCGCCCCACATCGAAACGCTGGATCGACGGCGAAGGCCAGCGCCCGGCAAAGCGCATCACGATATGGTCATGAACCTGCGGGCCGGTGCCACCATGACGGACAAGGAACGTTTCGCCCGTCAGATCGGACCAAGTGATTGCCTGCTGCCCGGAAAGGCAATGCCCCTCCGGCAATGCGACCATCAACGTTTCGGTCCAAATCAGGCGGGTGTGGCAGTCCGGCAGTTCGGGCGCACCTGCTACGAACGCCACATCGAGCCGGTCGGCGCGAAGCTGCATGACCGCATCGCGGGCCGTGCCCTCGGCAATCTCAACCTCAATGCCGGGATGGCCTTCCCGATACTGCCCGATCAATTCGGCGGGGAAGCTGCCCGGAATCAGGGCATGGATACCGATGCGCAGGCGGCCGCATTCTCCCGCCGCCGCCATGCCTGCGGTCTTCACCGCATGGTCGAGTTGATCGACGCCGGCCGCGATCCGCTCGACGAAGTGGTGTCCGGCCTCGGTCAGTCGGACGCCGCGCGCGTGACGCTCGAACAGGAGGATGCCAAGGTCCTCTTCCAACGCCTTCACGCGGGCGCTGACGCTGGATTGCGCCACGCCGAGCGCATTGGCCGCGTGGCGGAAGTTCAGATATTCGGCAACGGCAAGCGTCTGGATCAGCGATGCTAGGGGGATACGCGATCCGAGCGTGGTCGGCACGCCCCATGGGCAACCATTCATCGGTGCTGATCGCCGCCGTCGCATCGCTCAAACGCCACTACAGTGCTTCATGGCACGCCGTAGCGGATGCAGTTGCTTGGCCTCCTTAGAATGACGCATTGGATTGCCCCCTCCCTCTATGTCGCCTACCACGCACAAGTGACTTGCATGATGGAAGTTACACCATTATTGATGTGTCATGCAACGAACAAGCTTTCTGTCACTAGAGTGTCCCGCAGCCCGAGCGCTGGAAAGCGTCGGTGACTGGTGGAGCATCTTGATCCTGCGAGACGCCTTCCAAGGGTTGAGCAAATTCGATGAATTCGAGAAGAATCTCGGTATTTCCGCGAACATTTTGGCGAGGCGATTGAAACACCTCACGGCGGAAGGACTGTTTGAAAGGCGACGATACAATGATCATCCGCCTCGATTTGAATACGTCCTTACCGACAAGGGGCGAGATTTCTATCCGGTAGCAATCGCCCTGTTCGCATGGGGGAACCGGAACCTTGCGCCCAATGAAATAGCCATGCGCCTTGGAGACAGGAAAACCGGACAGGAGAGGACCGCCGTTATCATCGACGCGAATACAGGAGAAGCAATCACTCCTGAAAACACCGTTCTTCTGGCAGGCCCCGCCGCAACAGAGGAAACGATGCGCGTCATAAATCGCGTGAAGCGAATAAGCTCAGAAAAAGAAACGGAATAATCCAATGCGCCGAATTGTTGTAACCGGCATGGGTTTAGTTGGCCCTCTTGGTTCTGGCATCGAAACAAGCTGGAAAAGACTTCTCGACGGGAAATCGGGAATCAGGAGTTTGCCCGATGAAATTTCCAACGATCTACCGGTGAAGATCGGGGGAATCGTTCCTAGCCTGATTGAAGATTCCGAAGCCGGTTTTGATCCCGACTTGATCGTTGACACAAAGGATCAACGAAAAATGGATCGCTTCATTCTGTTTGCACTTGCGGCCGCGAAGGAGGCTCTTGAAACGGCGGGATGGCATCCCGCGAGCGACTACGAACGTGAGCGCACGGCGACAGTTATCGCCTCTGGTATAGGCGGGTTTCCTGCTATCGCTTCGGCAGTTCGCATAACGGATACACGGGGAGCACGGAGGCTTTCACCCTTTACCGTGCCATCGTTTCTTGCCAACCTCGCGGCAGGACAGGTTACCATCAGGCATGGATTTACAGGTCCTATTGGCACGCCTGTAACCGCCTGCGCTGCCAGCGTTCAGGCCATCGGAGACGCTGCGCGGCTGATACGCTCCAACGAGGCCGATATCGCTCTGTGCGGCGGGGCAGAGGCATGCATTGACAAGGTTAGTCTTGGGGCATTTGCTGCCGCGCGAGCACTATCCACCGGCTACAATACTACCCCGAAACTGGCGTCGAGACCGTTCGACGCCGGGCGTGATGGTTTCGTAATGTCCGAAGGGGCGGGTCTGATCGTCATAGAGGAACTGGAACATGCCCTCGCTCGGGGTGCCAAGCCCATAGCCGAACTGGTAGGATACGGCACTACCGCTGATGCATACCATATGACTGCCGGTCCAGAGGACGGTCGAGGCGCGGCCCGTGCGATGAAAATCGCGCTCCAGAGTGCCGGGTTGAAGCCAGTCGATATTCAGCATTTGAACGCTCATTCGACCTCCACCCCCGTAGGGGATCGTGGAGAAATAGCGGCGATAAAATCCGTTTTTGGCAATCATGATGTGGCGGTAAGCGCCACGAAATCGGCGACCGGACACTTACTTGGTGCCGCAGGCGGCATTGAGGCAATTTTCACGATACTCGCCCTACGGGATCAAGTCGCTCCCCCAACGAGGAATTTAGAAAACCCCGATCCTGTTGCCGCAGGTATCGACCTAGTTCACCAATCTGCGCGGCCCATTCTCATGGAACATGCCATTTCCAACGGATTCGGCTTTGGCGGCGTTAATGCAAGTGTCGCTTTCCGGCGATGGCAGTAACCGTATTCATCTCGGACGGAGCTTCGCAACCACTATTGCGCGATCAATTCGGCGAGGAATCTGCAAGGGATTTCGCCCAATTCTACGCATGCCAACTCGCTGTGACTTAATCACAGTGACGTTGCGAAAGGTCTGCGCAGTATTGGCAAGCACATTACATAAAGAAACGCACCGACAACCCAAACCCAACCGTTCCATGCTCCGGCGGTGGCAGAATAGAGTGCCGTGAAGCTAAGCGGTCCCGCGATGGCGCTTAAATTGGTGAGGCTCGTAAGCGTTCCCTGCAAGGCTCCCTGCTTATTGTTGCTGACATTATTCGAAAGCATTGCCTGCAAGGCCGGCATGCCGACCCCCCCGGCGGCAAGCAGCAACAGAACCGGAAACACCATCCATCCCTGTGTGACAAAAGCCAGAAGAATGAAGCCAGTCGCATCCGCAGCCATGCCAAACAGCAGCGTGCGCCGTTCCCCAAGTCGGCTTGAAAGAGGGCCGGTAACAAACGCTTGAAAAATCGCATGTGTTGCTCCAAACGCCGCGAGCGACAAGCCAACGGTCGTGGTGTTCCACTGAAAACGGTCCTCGCCATAGATGACCCATAGGGCCGCAGGCACCTGGCCGATCAGTTGAATAATGAAGAAAACTGCGAAAAGCGCAGCTAGCCCGCGCAATGCATCATCCAGCCGGAACAGAACGAATGGTTTGATGCGAACCGGCTTTCCGGTCCCGCCATGGCTGTGATGAGTCTCCTTGAGAAAGAGGCAGGCAAGCAGGAACGCGAAGCCGTTGAGAAGGGCAGCGGCGATAAACGGAGCATGGGCAGAAATACCACCGAGCATGCCACCAAGTGCTGGCCCGGCAATCATGCCTGCTCCATAACAGGCCCCCATGTAGCCGAACCAGCGTGCGCGAGAACCTTCCCCTGTCGAATCGGCAATGGTTGAGGCAGCTACGGCCCCGGTTGCTCCCGTGACGCCAGAAACGAGTCGGCCGATATAGAGAACCCATAAGACCGGCGCTAATGCCATAATCGTGTAATCGACTGCGGCCCCCGCAAGAGAAGCCAGAAGCACCGGACGCCGACCGTAAGCATCTGAAAATTGTCCAAGCACGGGCGCGAAGATGACCTGCATCAACGCATAGAGCGACAGCAAAGCACCATAGTGACCAGCGACCTGCTCCGCCGGCACAAGCTCGCGCAGAAGCGTCGGAAGGACGGGCATGATGAGGCCGAGACCCATGGCGTCGAGACCCACGATCAGCAGGGCAATGATGGCAGAGCTGCGCACCTGAAACTCCAGTGCCGCTCAAGCGCGAGCGACTTTATCAACGATAAGGATGTGGACATAGAACTTATCGATGATAAATTGTCAAGCACTAGCGAAGGAACGTGAATGACCAAACTGGACAAGGGCACCGTGATCGCTGCGGCGCTGGAGCTGCTGAACGAGGTTGGCATGGACAACCTGACGACGCGAAAGCTCGCTGAACGCCTCAAGGTTCAGCAGCCTGCGCTTTACTGGCATTTTCAGAGCAAGCGCGCGCTGCTTGACGCACTTGCGGAGGCGATGCTGACGGAACGCCACACCCGCCCGCTACCCGAAGAGAACGAAGACTGGCGGCTATTCCTGAAAGAGAACGCCCAGAGTTTCAGAACGGCGTTGCTCTCTTATCGCGATGGCGCTCGTATCCATGCCGGCACTCGACCGACAGAACCAAATTTTGGCATTGCCGAGACACAAATACGCTTTCTCTGCGCGGCGGGTTTTGGTCCGAAGCGCGCCGTTTGGGCGCTCCGGGCGGTCAGTCACTATGTGGTCGGTTCCGTTCTCGAACAGCAGGCATCTGATACCGATGAGCGAATCTCGGACAGGCCAGATGTGTCCGAGCAAGCACTGTCGTCCTTCCTGCACGATCTGTTCCACGAGTTGGAAACAGATGGCATGGATGCTGCGTTCAACTTCGGACTCGACAGCCTCATCACCGGTTTCGAGCGGCTGCGTTCATCCGCAATAGATTAAAGGCTTATGCGCGACCCCAGTGAGGTCGGCAAGAACGCTGGCGGCATTGCAGAAATGGGCTGGAAAAGTCGTGCTTCGTCTCGGTGGCGATATGACGATAGTTCAGACAACCGAGAAGGCGACCGGCTCTGACTCGCCGGCGCAGGGCATAATTAGCGGTATCCTGCCAGACAGGATACCGCCATTCGTAAGGCCGCGATGGCGAGTGCGCTGTATGGGTTCTAGCCGTCCTGCCGCTCGCCGGTCAGGCGACTGGCGATCTCTCGGCAGGAACGTTACGGGAGCGAAGTAGCACCAGACCCGTCAATACCAACACCGCCATCGTCGTCGCGTAACAGATCACGGGCCATGCTGTGTCACCGTTTATTAGCGTTACCGCCAATGTCCCGACGATGCTGACGATCAGGCTTTGGATGCAGAAGTAGAACGCGACCGCTGATCCCGCGATGTCATCAAACTGTGCAAGTGCGCCGTTGGCGGTAACGGACACTGTGAAGACAATTCCGACCGCTATAACCCACATCGGCAGGATGAAGCTGAGGAATGACGGCGAGCCGAAAAATTCACCCATCCCCAACAGAGCCGCCCCGCAAACGAGCAACGTCATCCCGCGCGCTACGCATCCCGCAATGCCCCATCTGGCGACAAAGGACTTCGCAAAACGGGTTGTCACGATCATGACGAACGCGACAGTGGCAAAGGCCAAGCTGAATCCGATCTCCGAATAGCCCGCTTGGCCTATGAGCACACGGGGGGCTGTCGAGAAGAAGACGAAGAAGGTGCCCATGCCCGCGCTAAAGCCGACCGTGTAAACCCAAAAGGCCGGGCTGGCGAAGATAGGCAAAACGGACCGGCGAGTCTTCGCTTCATCAAACGGGCGGGTTTCGTGCCACCTCAAACCAGCATTCAAGAGTGCGGGCAAAGCCAGTGCGGCCAGCGTGACGAATATCGCTCGCCATCCGAAAAACTCGCCGATCAACGCTCCAGCGATGGGACCAAGGGCGGGGACGAAGGCCAGCATCGAACTGAAAAGACCGTAGATGACGACACCCTCGGGGCGGCTGGCATAAACGTCGCGAACCGTCGCGAACGTCGCCACCAACGCCGCCGACGCGCCGACCGCTTGTAGCAAGCGAAACGCGACGAAGGTTGCGGCCGTTGACGACCATGCCGCTCCGAGAGAAGCAACGATGAAAAGCGCCCCGCCCGCAAGCAAGATCGGCCGTCGCCCGATGCGATCCGACATTGGGCCAAAGATCACCTGCCCCACGCCGAGCATAACCATGTAGAGGCTCAACGTGAGTTGGATCATGGATGGCGTCGTGTTCAGGATGCCAGGCATCGCTGGAACGACGGGGAGATAAATATCCATCGCCAGTGACGCGAGGATGTCGAAGGGAGCCATCAGCAGCAGGGCTGCCGGCAACGTATAGGCCCACGCGGGGCGTGTGATAGTCATGACGAATAAACCGCTCGATTAAGGATTCCGGGCGGCGTCTGCTCGTCAACAATCAGATTGGGATTGGTCTTACAGAACGCCGCAACAACAGTGTTTGTTGTTGCGGCTTACTTGTCTGCTGACTTAGCGGTTCCCATGCTGATAGCTCCACACTTGGCAATACGAGTATCTATCTCCTATCCGAATAGCGTCGGTGTCGCAACGCCGTTTCAGGTGCTCTAAAGTCCCAACCCCCTTTGCCGCCCCAACTGCCACGACACCGATCCGCCCTGCACGACGCCCATGACCTCGCGGCCGAGTTGGCGGTCGATGACCGGCCGCCACGGGACTAGCGTAAATTCATGGGATTGCTCGACCACGGCGAACTTGCCGCTTGATAGCTGCACAGTGCCGGTGAACTTGCCGCTGACGTTCTCGCCGTCCGTGGCGGCGCGGAACGGCAGCCCCTTGCTCTCGGCCATCTCTGCGCCGACGCGGGCAACCTCGCGCTCGCGCAGGGTGGCGAGAAGGCTGCGGCGGTAGAAGATGCGGCCGTTCCGCGCTCGGGTGGCGTCGCCCTGTTCGATGTGATGCTCGCGCCGCTGGTCCATGGCGTCGCGCACCTGCTGGCCGAAACCGACCGGAGCAAGGTCGGCCGTTTCGCCATGGATCAGCCGCCGGTCCAACCAGGTCGCGCCATCCGAACCGATCTGCCTTTGCAGATCGACCGGGGAAAGCACGCGCACGCTGGCCTGCCTGTCGCGGCCGGCGTCATAGACGGCGGCGCGGCTGACCAGATCATCGGGGATGCGCCATTGGTCGGTGTCGATCCGCTCGACGATCCCGGCCCGGCGCAGCGCCTCCAGTCGGCGGACATGGGCATCGACATAGCCCTCATAGTCGCCGCCCGGAACGCGGCCCTCGAATTTCGCCTGCTCCAGATGGCGGCTCGGCCGATAGATGCCGTCCTCGGCGATGGCCGTGATGGCGCGGTCGGACGGTCGGGCTGCCGCCTCGGCCGGGCCGATCTCGATGATGCCGCCAATGCGGGCATCCTCCAGCCGCTCGAGCGCGATGCCGGCGATGTGGTGCGTGCGGCCGTCGATCCCGTCCACTACGATTGTCAGGTTCTCGCCCAGCTCGTCAGATAGGTGTTTGTCCATGACGCGGCCAAAGATCGGCGTCTCGGGCACCCCGTCATGGATTTGGAAACTCATGGGATCGCGTTCGCCGCCCTGCGGGCCGAGGGCCTTCTGCATGGTGCGGATAATGTCGCCGCGCTCGCCCAACTCGCGCAGGGCCGGCTCCATGTCCTTGCTCAATTCCCAAACGGCGGGCGCGTGTTCGGTCGCCAGCCCCATCTTCTCCAGCTTGCCGAGACGGCGCAAACGCAGCGTCCGCTCGAACTGCCGCCTTGGCTCTGCCGGTTCATGGCGCAGGTCGAGGAAACGGGCATCGGCTTCCTCGGCCATGGCGCGGTCGATGCGGGTGAAACGGTCTTGGTCGATTTCGGCGGACAGCTTGCGGGTCTGCTCGATCTCGGTAACGGGGCCGAGTTCCAGACTGGCAAGCTCGCTGGCGCGCTCGCGCAAGCCGGCCGAAAGATAGTCGCCGTTGATGACTAGATCCCCGCCGGTATCGTCGCGGCCGTTGACGACGATATGCACATGGGGATGGCCGGTTTTGTAGTGATTGACGGCAACCCAATCGAGTTTCGTGCCAAGGTCCGCTTCCACCTGTTTCATGAAATCGCGGGTGTAGGCCGTGAGGTCCGACAGCTCCGCGCCGTCCTCGGGCGAGACGATGAATCTGAATTGGTGGCGGTCGTCCTTGCCGCGATCAAGGAAGGCGTCGCCATCGGCGCGGTCCTCGGTTGCCGAATAGAGCCGGCCGCGCTCGCCGTCGCGTGACGTGCCGTCGCGCTGCACATAGCGCAGATGCGCGCGGGCGCGTCCGCCCTTCCACGCGGCCCGGACGCTGCGCTGCTTGACGATCACGCGGCGGCTGCCGGGCTGGCGATGATGCCATTGGCCGGAGATGTTGCGGGCGCGCACGAAGCTCGCGCCTCGGCCGCGCTTCACGCCCTTGCCGCTGGCGACCACGGCACGGGACCGCCCCGGCGATGACGGGCGGGTGGATGACGGCATGGAAGGGTCGCGGGAGGTTGCCGCCTGATGCTGCCGGGTGATCTTCTTGACCTGCGTGAAAAAGCTCTTGGGTCTCCCGGCCTTCGGCGTGTCGGATCGGATGCGGCCGGGCTTCGGGCGGAAGCGGTTTTCGTCGTCGGCGCTCAAGGGCGCGACTCCAGCCAAAACCCCCGAAAACAGGCCGATATGGGCCTATGGTGCCGCTCGAAACCCTGCAAAGCCAAGGCTTTGCGCGAAATCGCGGCGCGCGGCCCCTCAAAACCATGGTGCCGGAACCGGCAACCTAACCAGTGTGCAGACAACAACAATTTCCAGAAGCGGCCCGACATGGTGCCGTCTTCTTTAATCTTGCCCTCCGCCCTTTCTGTCTTTTCTGCCCTTCCCGCCGGGAATCCAGCCGGGCGCAAACCTGCCGGACTGGATGCCGAAATCAGCGCCGCCGAGCGCGGGAACGCCGCCCTCATGGCGTTTCTCCATCGCTGGCGCTCGCCACGAAAATGCTGCCGTCCTGCGACTCCGCACGGGCGTGGTCGCGCGCCGGAACGGCAGCGCGGCCGTCGCCTGTTTGCACCACGGACGGGGGCGCGGCGGCAGCTCGCGTGTCGTCCGGCCGCATGACGAACAGCGGTGCCTCGCGCCAGTCGGGCTGCGGTGCCGGTGGTTGCAACGGCGCATCCGATGGAGCCGCGCCGCCAAGGATCGGGGCAAGCGCGGCGACATAGGCGCGTGTCTCGGCGGGAAGCGGGCGGCCCGTCGCGCGGTGCTCGTCATAGCGGCCGGGGCCGGCGTTATAGGCCGCAAGCATCGCCGCGACATTGCCGTAGCGGTCGAACATCTCGCGCAGGTAGGCCGTGCCTGCGAGGATATTGTCGCGCGGGTCGTAGGGATCGCGGCCGAGGCCATGGCGGACGCGCAGGCCCGCCCATGTGTCGGGCATGACCTGCATCAATCCCATCGCCCCGGCCGACGAAATCGCACGCACGTCGCCCGCGCTCTCGGCGCGCAGCACGGCGCGAATCCAGTGCTCGGGGATGCCGAAACGCTGCGACGCCTCGGAGATGTGCGCCGCAAAGGGATGGGCTGCGGCCGGGCGCTCGACCGGCACGGACTGCGCGACAGCGACGCCCAATCCGATGCAGACTGAAAGCGCCCCCGCCAGCAGCAGGATGGCACAATGCCATGCCGGCCTGTCTCCGCTTCGCCGCCAGCCTGCCAGCGTGCTCGCTGCGGTCAAGGGCAAGGCGCAAGCGCCGGCCGATGGCCGCCCCTGACCTTCGCTGCGCGCGCCGGCCGTCTGGTCGCCGAGCGGGACGAAGGGATGCGACGGCTTTTCCGCGAACAAAGGGATGCCGATCTTTGACCGGGTGGCGGGCCGGACGCGCGCGGCCGTCATTCCTCATCCTCGATCTTCCGGGCGTGCTTCCAACGCAGGGTCCAGACCGATGGATCATCGTTGGACTGGAACAGCTTGGCGCGGATCGGGAACGGGAAGATTGGCCCCTCCAATCGCATCGACACGAACTCGCCAGCGTTCTCGCTGGAGTCTTTCCATGCGGGGCCGGCGTCCGGGCCGTCCTCGCTATCGAGACGCACGCGATAGTCGGGCGCGTTTTTCACGTCGCTCGCTTTGGCCGGGACGATGAACAGCTTTTCGTGGAGGCCGAACGAATGAAGCTCCCCGGCATAGCCGGTTTCGGTGCGGGTGAAGGTGCCTATTTCTGCCATGGGAAATCTCCTGTGGTTGGATTTCGGGGATGGTTTCAGTGCGTCGGCGCGCGCCACTTGTAGCGGCCGACGCCTTCCTCATCGGTCCAAAGCGGGACCGCCCGGCCGATGACGGAAGCTGCGGGGGTGAGTCCGAAGTAGCGGCCGTCGAGGCTGTCGCGGACTTCCCAATTCATGAGGAAAAGCTGGCCGTCGCCGATGACACGGCAGCCTTGCCAGATGGGGAGATCGCGGCCGAGGCTGTCGCGCTCCAGCGCCTCGCCCATCTCGATCCCGTTCACCGTGATCGTGCGGCCGGCGCGGCAAACCCGCTGTCCCGGCAGGCCGAGGACGCGCTTCAACAGCGGGACACTGCGCGCGATATAGCCGCGCTCGGCCATGAAGGCGGCGAGCGGTTCGGGCGGCATGATGGCGACCAGCTCGGGCACGTCGATCCGGTCGGCCGGCTCGACGGTGTAGAACCCGACCGGCGCGCTGGCCGTGGCGTTCCAGATGAGTTTCGTCGGCGTCTGGATCGCGCTTGCGGCGGCGATGCCGATGACGGCGAGCGCCGTCACCGTGAGGGTGCGGCGGCGCGTCATGGGTCGATCCTTCGGCGGTGAAGCCACGCGGCATGTCGCTCGGGCGTGTAGGCGTGCGGCTCCAGATTGGCGGCCAAACGGTTGTGGACGTGCCGCCAGTGTTCCGGTGCAGCGTCGGCCGGATCGAGGCCGAGCGCATCCACGGCGTCGATGGCTGCAAGCGCGCGCTGCACCTTGGGCCAGCTATCGAGGCGCAACAGGATTTCGCCGCCAGGGCGCACGAAAGGCAATGTCTGGAACGGCTCGCCTCGGCCGATGGCCCGCACAATGTCGATGCGGGAAACGACAGTGCCATGGTCGCCGTTCGCCCATCGGACGAAGGCGAAGACGCTGCCCGGCGCGAAGCCGACGACGCTGCGGCGGCGGTCGATGATCTGTTCGTAGCTCTTGCGGCCGAACCTGATCCAATGCTCGATGCGGCGTGTCTCGAAAGTCAGCTCGACCAATGTGGTGAAGGGCGCAGGCCCGTCCGGCAGCGGACGGCCGTGCGCGCTGCGATGGGCGCGACGGATCATTGTGCGTCTCCGGCGATGTGCTGGTGGGGATTGCGCGCGTGCGGTGTGTCAACGGCAGGCGTCATGGCTCGCCGTTCCCGGCAGAACCGGCACCACGCTTCGCCTGCGCGCGCGTCAAAGAAAAAGAGTTAGATTCTCTGTTAGATAAGTTAGCGGTCGGATTCCGCTTTTCAGGCCAAAGCGTTAGCTGCGGTTCGTGCGCCTGATCTGCCGATAGTCGTGCGCCTGATGTGCCGATACCCCGTGCGCCTGATCTGCCGATGGCTTTAACAGGGTTATCAACAGTGCCTGTTGACAGGTTTTCGGGGCGGATGCGCAGCAGCTCGCGGCCGTCTTCCCGCTCGATCTGGAGGCGGTAGCCGGGGAGTTGCTGGCGGGCCGCGATCCGGCGCAGGTCGAGCGCGAAGTCGGACGGCCGCGCGAGGCTGCCGGATTTCTGGTGAAGGTGCGCGACCTCGAAAATCCAGCCATGGCGCTGGTGTCCGGCGTGCTTTCTGGCGACGCGGTAAAGCCATCGCTCTATGCCGCCAGTCAGGCGGAAGTAGGCCGGGTCGATGGTCAGGACCAGCGAACGGTCGATGACGCTGTTGTAGAACCATTCGGGCAGGACGAACTCCATGCCCTCGACGTGGCCGGCGCGCGTCGTCATTTCCTCCCACTCGTTGATCCATGAGAACTGCCGGCGACGCCAATGCGGGCCGTTGCGGATGGTGGTGGCGATGACGGTCGATTGCAGCCGCGCCAGCGCGGCTTTCAAAAGCCGGTATTGATGATTGCCGGTCGGCCGCCCGATGGCGCGCAACAGGTGGTAGGGTGTGAACCGGACGAAGCGCGATGTAGCGAGGCCGTCATTCTCGGCCGCAACGATCTGCGAGGCCGCCCATATCAGCACATCGGCGTCCCATATGGTCGCCATGCCGTGCTCGGGCATCCCGAACACCTGCACCTCTATGTCGGCGGCCTTGTAAAGAATCGGCTTGGTGCGCGGGGTCTTCGCCAGCGAGAAGAACGGCCGTTCCATCAAGTCGCGCTGGTCGCGCGGCGGCGCGTCGCCGGTTGCGACCACGAAGGGGTCTAGGCGGCTGCGCTCGCTGTCCTCGGTCGGCTGTGCGGGGTCGTGGTCGTCCTCGCGCAGCATCTAGCAGTCGCCCCGTTCTTCGGGCGTAAGCGGACGCGCGGGAAAGACCGTCCCGGCGGTCTTGTCGCGGGTGGATTTGCGTTCGCCGACCGCGCTCCAGTCTTCCAGATCGCGGACGGTGTAGAGGACGCGACCGCCGACCTTGCGATAGGTCGGGCCGGTGCCGTAGGTGCGATGTTTCTCAAGGGTACGGATGGATATGCCGAGGAAGCGTGCGGCTTCCTTGGTGCGCAACAGGCGCGGCGGCAGGCCCGCAAGCGGGTTGAGCATGGATCACCTCCAGTCGGGATTGGGCTGCCGGGGCGGCAGCGGACTGTGGCGAAACATGGCGAGGGATCGGCGGCGCGTAGCGTGCCGCATTTGCGCCTATGCGCTGGCGGCACCCCCTTCGGGGCGGTGCGAGGCCAATAGATGAGGGATTTCAGCGGCTCGTTGCCTGTCGCGCTGAATAGGCGAAGACATTCGCAAGCAGTTCGTCTAAGAATGTGAGTGGAGCAGACGCGCTGCTCTGGGGCGTCGAAACCCCTCACGAATGGCTGGTGCTGGCCAGAACGGCACCAACTCCTTGACCTATGGTCGGGGAGCCTGTGGCGTATACAACAGGCTTTCCGAGCTAAAGGCCATGGGGCCGTTTCGTGACGGTTTCGAACTCCCCGATCACCAAGAGTCAGAGAGAATCGTTTGCGGGGGCGCACCGCAGACAAAGCTCTCCCGGATACGGGGAATGACCATGCGGGTTCCCGTCGAACTCGATCCCGATGTGGATGACGAAGCACCAGCCGGCGACGCCATAACCGCCTATGACGAACGCCACTACGTCACCTATCTGCGTCTTCTCGATGCGAAGGCTGAGGGCGCAGACTGGAAGGAAGTCGCCCGGATCGTGCTGCACCGCGATCCGGCAGCCGATGAATTTCGCACCCGCCGTTGCTGGCAAAGCCATCTCCAACGCGCGCAATGGCTATCGCGTGAAGGCTATCGCAAGATTCTGGAGCAGGCGGCAGCCAACAAGGCGTGAGGACAACACTCGCACGATCAACGTTTGCCGGGCTTGATCGGGTAATGAAGCAGCAAGCGATAGCCGCCGCGCATCATCTTGATACCGTGCGCGACCAGGCGGCGGGCCTTGTTCTTGCGCCGATCGTTCTCAAAGTCTTCCTTGGTGCCGCGAAAGCCGAGCAGGACTTTGGCGATGGTGCGATAGCTCTCACCTCGCAGCCGGGCGTCAAGCGCGCGCAGGGACAGAATATGCCATTGCCGTAGCTGGGCGGGAACGGCACGAAAGTCGGGACCGGGCGCGCGGCCGTTGAGGGACCGCCAAAGACGGCGTGCGGCGTGCGCGCGCAACTCAAGAAAGGAATCCATCGGCAGGGTGACGGCATAGAAGCCGGCGGCGTCCGGCGCGGCCTCGGGCAGCCAGAATTGATGCGCGACGCCATCCACCTGCCAGATGCCGTGCCAGCCATCGGCGGCGCGGCGCAGGTCGAGACCTTCGAGATGCGCCAACGTCAGTATGGGTTCGGTGTCGTCGTTCTTGTGGTCGAGCGGCGACAACATCACGGCTTGCGGTTGAAGGCGCGGACTCCAGATGGGCGATTGCTGGTCATGCGGCGCGTCGGGATCGCACGGGAAATCGCAAACCCCAGCGATGCCCGAATGCTTCGAGGTCGCGGGTGGCCGTCCCTCCGGTCAATGCGATGGTTTGGCAGTCCTGACGATATTCATCGTTGCGGCGCAAATATTCCCAAGCGAAACCAGCGGCAGGGATGTGCTTTGTATGCCCGTATGCCGCCGGAGATCGCCAATCGATGCTGAGCATGGCGTCACCTCCCCAAGCCGGGATGCTGGGCAGCGCCCGGCGAAAAGAGGTTCAAGGGTCACTGGAAATATAGAAGCCGCTCAAAGCAGATACCTTGAGCGGCTAAGCCGATCATTTTTGGTGTTTTTGGCTTGGCGACAGCCGGTGATTCCGCGATGCCTGTCCCTATGAGCACGGACAGGCAGTCATGTTCTCATCTGCTGGAAAACACATGCACCTCGCCGTGCCCGGTTTCGATGGTGAAAAGGTCGCCGCTCAACTCGGCGTCGTGCGCCATCGCCTGCCAATCGACATAGTAGCGCAGCGCCTCGGGAATAGTGATGCTCTCGTTGGTCAGTTCCTCCATATAATCGGCGAGACTGGCAAACTGACCATGATAGCAGTCCTGCAAGGCGGTTTCGGCTTGGTCTATGTCGCCGCTGAACTGCTCCAATAGGCCCGCGCCGAGTGCGCCATGCTCTGCGATTACAGCGGCCATCCGCGCCACGCTGTCGATGCCGGCATACTCGGAGATGCTGACGCCCTCGAAGCCCTCATAGTCGTGAATGGCGTATTCCTCCGCCTCCGTGGCAGGTGAACGGGCAAGCATCGCGGCAATCTGGTCCCTGATCTGGTCGACGTCCTGATCCGCGTCGATCCAAGCCCCATGCAGATAGCCATTGTTGTAGGCGGCAAGGCAGGCGACATAGATGCGGAGATTGCTGTCGGATATGTTGGTCATGTCTCTGATCCTCGGGTCTGAAGGTCAGCGAAGCGGAACGCCGCGCCTGATCTTCTGGCCGTCGCCGAGACTGGGGGGTGCAAGGCGCAGGGGCGGCCGGGACGGAGGGGGATCACCCGGCCTGCACGAAACGGAGGAACGATGTGGAGGAAGGCTGGGGAGACCGTCCCGGCCGAGCGTTAGCGATCCCTTGCGCCGCGCGGGGGGCAGCACCCCAAGCAACTCGCCCGGTGTGAGCTGTAGCGGGAGGCGGGCAGAAAGCTGGACCAGGATGTGCAAAGCCGCTGAACCTAGAATCCGAGCATCCTGATCGCCGTTTTTGTTATTATGTCGCGATATCGTTGGTATCGCTTAGGAATTGATCATCAGCCATACTAACCGAATCGGTCCCCAAAGAGACTGGCGAGAGGGCGCGCTTGGACATTCATGAGCTTAAACTGCTGTTGCAACAGCATCTTACAGACGGCCTAGTAACGGTTGTCGGCTCGGGTCTGTCATGTGCGGAAGGGCTGCCGGGTATGGGCGAATTAGCTACCCATCTCGATGCGACTGTGACAGCAGGCTTGGCGGCAGCGGAGGTAGATCGGTGGAACGACATTTCACCGCTTCTGCCGACCAAGGGCCTCGAAGCGGCTCTACTGGAAGTGCCACCGACGACAGGACTGGAAGTCGCAATCGTTGCGCGCACGGCTGAACTGATCGCTATGCGTGAGCGCCAAATCGTTGCTGGAGTTTTCTCGCGGACCCGCACGCTTCGTTTTACCGGGCTTGTCAAGCACTTGTTAAAACCTCATACGGGGCTTCCGGTCGTTACCACCAACTATGATCGTTTGGTTGAGGTCGCCGTGGAAGAAGCAGGCCTCGGCGTCGATACGTTGTTCGTCGGCCATTTTGCAGGTGAGTTGAACGAGCAGGAAAGCCGCTTGAGCTTCTGCCGGGAGGTGACGCTGAAAGGCGGACGAGCACAATATCGTTATCGTCCGCGCGCCAATATCTTCAAACCTCATGGCAGTCTCGATTGGTATCACCGCGACGGGAAGCCCGTACGCTACTCTGGCGATCTCGATCTACCGCGGCTCATCATCACGCCGGGGTTGAACAAGTTTCGCAACGGCTACGAAAGTCCGTTCGACCGCCATCGGGAACGGGCAAATTCGGCGATCGACCGTGCCAGCCGCTTTCTCGTGATCGGCTATGGCTTTAACGACGATCACCTGGAAACTCACCTTACGCCCCGTATCCGCAGTGGCGTGCCCACGCTCCTTTTGACCTACGGACTCTCGGATAACGCCGTGAAGCTCGTAAACGAGTGCGGCAATGTCATCGCGATTCAGCGCGCCGAACAAGCAGGCGTTTCCGGCTCTGGCGTCTTTGTCGCCGGCGTCGAGACATTCTTTCCCGGTCTAGACCTGTGGGATCTGGGCTCATTCGTTGCAGAGGTGCTTGAACCATGACTGAAGCCGCTCTCCAATTTGCTGACGAGGATAAAATCGGACGCGTCGCGTCGGTCGATACCAGCCGTGTTGCGATCGATGTGACGAACTCCGTTCTGCTCACGCGGATCGGCATCGGACAGCTCATCGCCATTCGCGGCGCGACGGAGCGCGAATATCTCATCGCCATGACCGAGCGCGTCACCCGCAGCGTCAGGGAGGAATTGCCCGGCCCGGACGATGAAGATGCCGATGGCGGGCTTTTGGCGGCGGTGCCGACCGACCTGATCCAAGGCGTGTTGATTGGGACATTCAGAACGGTGGAGGGTGATCGTAGGAATACCTTCAAGCGCGGTGCCGATAGCTTTCCGCAAATCGATAGAGACTGCTTCGTCATCGAAGGCGGGAACCTTCAACGCTTCATGGGCATCCTCGGAGCCGGTTTCTCCGCCGATGAAAGGCTCAAGCTCGGCACGTTCGTCGCGGATCGCACGGCCGACGCGATTGCCAGTGGCGACAAGTTCTTCCAGCGCCACGCAGCAATTCTCGGTAGTACTGGATCAGGTAAAAGCTGGGCGGTTGCGCTGATCCTTGAACGGGCCGCGAAGCTAAAATTTCCGAACATCATCGTGTTCGACATGCATGGCGAATATGCCCCCTTGGCGGACAAAGCGAATGGAGGATTTGCCACGCGCTTCCGCATTGCTGGTCCCGGCGATCTGGAAAATCCGGGCGACGACACGCTATTCCTGCCGTACTGGCTGCTTAATCGCGATGAAATGCTGTCGATGATCCTCGATCGCAGCGACCAGAACGCCCCCAATCAGGCGTCACGGTTCACTCTGCATGTCCGCTCTCTAAAAGGACAGACCCTCGACGCCGAGGGTAAGGCAAACATCAAGAAAACATACACCGTCGATTCACCGATACCCTACGATGTGAAACAATTGGTCGGGCTTCTGAACACAGACAACACCACAAAAGGCGTTGGTAAGACTGGACCGGTGAAGGGGGAATGGGAGGACAAGCTGACGCGGTTCCTGTCGCGCCTCGAAGCAAAGCTGGACGATCGTCGCTACGGTTTCATGTTCGCACCGCCACCTGCTGCGATGAAATACGACTGGCTTTCAGCGCAGATGCTCAAACTGCTGCAATCTGGCGATGACACAGGCATCAAGGTTATCGACTTCTCCGAAGTGCCCGCCGACGTACTCCCCGTGGTGACGGGGACGCTGGCGAGGCTACTTTATGATGTTCAGTTCTGGATGAGCGGGAAGACCCGGACGCCGGTTACGCTGCTCTGCGACGAGGCGCATCTTTATCTTCCGGTTCGCGATGACGCTGACGCGGTCCAGCGTCAAGCCCTCGGCTCATTCGAGCGAATCGCCAAGGAAGGCCGTAAATATGGCTTCTCGTTGTTGGTGGTGAGTCAGCGCCCGTCGGATGTCAGCCGGACGATCCTGAGCCAGTGCAATAATTTCTTGGCTCTGCGCCTGACGAATGAAACCGATCAGGGCGTCATCAAGCGCCTGATGCCGGATTCGCTGGCGGGGCTGACGAGCATTTTGCCGTTACTTGATACGGGTGAGGCGCTGTTGTTGGGTGATGCGGTTCTTCTACCAACGCGGATCAAGCTCGATATGCCCAAAGTGGCACCCGATAGCGCTACGCGGGATTTCTGGAAGGAATGGGGATCTGCCAAACCGGATGATGCGGCCATCGCGTCGGCTATCGAATGCCTGCGGGGGCAATCTCGAAACGGCTGATTTGTAATCATGAAGGTACAGGCACTGCCTTGGCCAGAGCCATATCTGTCGCCGACAGTAAAAACAACGCGCTGACACGGGCTTCAATACGTTCGCGCAGCGCGACCGCGTTGCGCTCATGGAGCGTTTTCTGGCGCGGTGTGCGTGCCGCCAGTATGGCATCGTTGGCGTCGATCAGCTGACGAACCAGCGTTTCAATCTCGGTGCGCTGCACCAGCGTCGCCGGCGGAATCGGCAGATGCTCGATGAACTGCTTGCCGTGAGAATAGTAACCGCCCCGGAAGGGGCTTGTGTGCGTCCTGACCATCGCTTCGCTCAGGGGATGATGCAGCACCGCCAGCAGGAAGAAATTGCTTTCCGGTGCGCCGTCCTGCGGGCGGATCATGTAATACGGGCCGTTCCCGCCGCCAGTCATCATGATGTTGCTTTCGTCGTAAGCATAGCGGGCTTCGAGCGAGAGAATGGGAAGGATGATCTTCGGGCTGTCGAACTTCGTCAGGCTTTGGGAGCGGCCAAATTGGTAGAATTGCCGATCGGCGGCGGTGCCGCCGACGACATTGCGGCGCTCCAGTTCGGCCTTCCGCGCCGTCAGATACGCGAAGCACACGGGGAAGCGCCGCGCCATGTCTGCCGGTTGGATCAGCCGGGCCGTGGTGCGGGCAGCATGGACGATCTCATAAGGGAAGATCATCCATGCGTTCGCTTCGGCCCGTGTAAAGGGATAGAGCTTGGCATCATGCAGGCAGGGCCGGAGAATGCCGCGCTCGATCGGCCAGTCCCTGCCGTCCCATCGTAGCGTTACCGTGTCGGCCGTCTCGGCCGCCGCGCGGAAAATATAGATCGGATCGGCGCTGGTCTGGACGCCGACGAAGATTTCCGCCGCGTTCCCCAGCTCGCGGCCGCAGGCCGCCCGCACACGCGCGAACAGCGCGCGCGTGTCGTCGTCCGCGAACTGCCAAGGATCATCCGTCAGTTCGGCCGCCGGCAGCACATTCCGGGGGCCCGGCGTCCCGTAGCGCCACGGCTCCAGAGCCTCGACGCGCTCCACCATCACATCGGCCTTGCCCTGCCGGTCGAGGATCAGCAGGCAGGTGTAATTCGCCGCCTGCCGCCCGAAGACCTGCTGCACGCCGAAATGCACGATCTCTTCAAGGATATGGTTGGCCGTCACTAGATGGCGGAGCGCACGCCCTGCCTGAATCGTCATGAATTTGTGCGGGATGATGACGCCAAGCCGCCCGTCCGGTCGGACAAGAGACAAGGACCGCTCGATAAACAGCGCATACTTGTCGAAATTGTCCTGCCGCGCTGTCGTGTAGGGCGAGGCGGCGTTTTGATAGAAAGCGGCTTCTTCCGGGGAATACGCCTGCATGTTCTGGATGCGGATATAGGGCGGGTTCCCCACGATCACGTCAAACCCGCCCCGCGCCGTTTCGGCGGGGAACTCGTCGGCCCACGAGAATGGGTTGACCTTCTCCAGCAACTGGGCCGGCAGCGCACCCCGCGCGGCCGTCCATTCCGCTTGACTGACGAGGCTGTTGCCCGCCCGCAGCGTTCCGTCCAGCTCCGGAAGGGCCGGCGTGCCAGTGCGCCCAACGTAATCGCGGAGACCGGCCGCGCCTTCGTCCTCGATCAGCTTCAGGAGAAGGCTGAAGCGGGCCACCTCTACGGCATTGGCATCAATGTCCACGCCTCGGACATGGGCAAGCAGAATGCGGCGCTTTTCCTCGAAGGTGAGCCGCCACAGTCCTGCCCCGGCTTCGTAGATCGTCCGACCGACATGCGCCGCGCGGTCGTTGGCCTGATACCAAGCCAGATAATGGTCGGTCAGGAACTCGAACACCGAGAGCAGGAAGATGCCGGAGCCGCAGCAAATGTCGGCAACCGTGAACACCGCCAGATCGGTCGGGGCCTTGCCGGCGAGGCGCGGGCCAAGCGTGCGCTGAACGATGGCGTCAACGATGTAGCGGGGCGTCGGCACCACGCCACCGCTTTCCCGGACTTCCGGCTTGCTGGAGATCTCGACCGCGCCGGCAGCGTCGATCGTGATGATCTCGCCCAGGAACTGCTCGTAAATTTCACCAAGCACTTCGGTTTCGACCACGGCGAAGGTATATGGACTCTGCGGATAATATAGCTCGTTGATGATCCCGCTCAGCACATCATCGCTTACGCGGACGCCCAGCCGGGCGTCATCGAGAAGCCGGAACAGGCCGGAATCGTAGAAGGCATCCGCTCGCCGCAGCTCCGCCAGTAAGGCATTGAAACTGCCGTCGCCGGCAGCGAGGTCGCGCAGGGTTTCATAGCGTTCAATGTCGCGGTCTTCACAGATGCGCAGGAATACGATCCGCAAAAGAAAAAGCTGCACCGCATAGGTAAGTTCTTCCGGCGAGAGGCCGGGCGTGTTGCAGTGAATGTCCTGCGCCAGCCGCTCGCGCCACGAACGCACCTGGCGGAGGAAGAAATCGTCGAACTGTTCCGCCCCATGGCGCGTCACATCGACGGAGAAACGCCGGTCGAAATCACCCGAATAGACCGCCGCGCGGGAGAGCAGCGGCCACAGCTCGTCAAAGCGAGCCTCGAGCTCGTCGTAGCGCACCAGCAGAATGCGCGCGACATTCGCTTCGTCGGTCAGGTCGGGCTTGGGCTTACAGTCATAGACCGCAAGTTGATGGAAGTTGGTCAGCACCGCGATCGGCAGGCTGGCGGAATATCCGTAACGCCGCGTCTGAAACGCCGCGTCCCGGTTGCGGTCGATATGGATGCTCGGCTTTTTGGCTTCGACGAACAGCTTGCGTTGGCGGGCAAGGCGCAGTTCATAGTCCGGCTTCTTGGAGAGCCGCTCTTCGCCAACCTCAACCGTGGCCTCTTCAATGACTTCCCGCAGGCCAAGAGGCTGGCCAGCCGCATTGTGCACGTCCCATCCGAACGCCGCGAGTAATGGCGTGATGAAGTCGGTGCGGGCCTGCGTCTCGTTATAGACGGCGCGCAGATAGTCTGCTTCGTTGCGCCTGAAGCTCTGAACCAGCTCGCCGACCCGAGCGCGCGCGGCTGCCTTCAGGTCTGGACCGGTCATATCGCCTGTTTCCGCGTACCGCGCCGGCGCGAATTGCGACGGTCCCTCATCTGTGTCCAAACGCTTTTCAGAAGGTCGCAGTCTGCGGCGCTCAGGCCCATATGCTCGCGTAAGATAATTTTCGCGTTTTCCTCAAGCACCGCGTCCAAACGTCCGGCGCGGACAAGTTGATCGACGTCTTTAAGTGGCATGGCGCCGTTGAGCTTCGCCGGCATCAATAGCCGCTCGGCTTCGGTCGGCTCCAGCTCTAATACGCCGCCGCCATAGCTACGCCCCTCGATCTCGGCCGAAGCGGCTGTAAGCCATGTATAGGTATTGGCGATCACCCGCTCCGGCTTCGCACCATGGCTGCGCATCCGGTGGATTGTGTCGGTGGAGGTCGCCCCTGAAGCATTCAACACCATGCGCGGAAAGTCATAAATTTGCCGGAAGGCAAAGCCATCCGGCACCCAAACAGAAGGTACCAGATACCACGGTTTGCGGATTGAGCATTTGTATCCCTTGTGGAACTCCTTCCGTTCGCCATCCTCAATGTATTGCCGTAACTTAGCACTCAATTCGCTGGCCTGTGCCGCGCTGATATTGAGCAGATGCACGCGGTTTCCATCGGCGGCAAGGGATATCCAATCGGCCTTGCCGAGCTGGCTTCCTTTGAGCTGCACGGAACGCGACACTAAAGGTGTCGTGTAGCCTTCAAGGCCGAAGTCTTTGACCTGATCAGTTGAAAGTACGAAAAACTCATTCTTACCCGTGACCACGCCCACGTCGATACTTGCGTGTGTGGACATGGAGGAGGTGATTTCCGCATCGCGTAGCTCACGCATGAAAGAAATCTGCCGGTTGTCTAGGAAGTATTTCAGCCACTTCTCACTGTCATGGCAAATGATCTTCGGTTCGGCCCGATCGAGCAGCAGGGCGGGCCGGATGTCGGTGATGTCGGCCACCGTCTCCGCCGCCGTCAGCGCGACCCGGCAGGTGTTGTCTTCGGTTGCGGCGGCCAGTGCGCCATCTGCCAGCAGCAGCACAACCTCCTGTTCAGCGTTCTCAAAGAACAGCTCGTTGCAGGCGATAACGTCGATACGCTCGAAATGATCTGTCAGGTACGACCGGAGTTGAGCAGCATAGGTGACTTGTAGAATTTCCGCCGGCAGGACGAGCGCCAAGCGGCCACCCGGTTTTAGGCTGGCCGTCGCCGCAACGACGAACGGCACCCAGATGTTGGTCAGACGGTTCGGTTTCAGCCCCTGATCGCCCATGATCGCCATGGCGCGGGCGCGGTGCGGTTCGGGGAAAGACTGATAACGAATAAAGGGAGGATTGCCCACGATCACGTCGAAAGCGGGTTGATCGGTTCCCTGCCACCAACCGAAGAAATCCGAGTTGCAAACGATTTTGTCCGCGGCTTTTCCGAGATCGGGGCGCAGGCGTTCCGTCGCCGCGCGCGCTTCTGCGGTGACGATCTCAACACCGGTGAGGTGATGTGGAATCTTCGCAGGTGTCACGCCCAACGACAAAAGTCTCTGGGCGGCTGCTTCCAAGAAAGCGCCATCACCACAGCTCGGCTCCAGTACGGTGTCATCAGCAGACTGGATCGCCCATTCACAAAGCCACGCTGCGACCTGTGCAGACGTGTAGTAGCCACCTCGCAACTTGTCTTTGTCTAGGTCAGCAAAGCGACCGCGCGGTGACACTGTAGAGGCGGCAACCTTTGATTTAGGAGCGCGGGGTTTGGTGGTGCGAGCGGAAGTCATTCTTTCCCCATATGAAGCAGAGGCATGTCTTCCTTGAGGAGACGGTCAACCGCTTCGCGGACGACCCATGCTACTGATACTCGATTCTTGCGGGCTATCTCGTTTAGCTCCCTATGCTGCTCCGCTGTCAGGCTGACTGACAGGCGATGGGCCGACTTGTCATCGTGGACATGTGGTGCGTTTTGCATAGCGGCTCTAAAGTGATTTGCCTTTGCACCACCTTGCACCACATCGGTGCAAGGCGCAACGCGGCCCTCGACTACCTCGACCGATTTTCTGCCGAAGCAGATGTAGCCCGACGCATCGTCCCTGGATGTTTGTAAGCACATATCCAGGTCACCTAAATTTATGCCAGACGCCACCCTCCAGTCGTAAGACCGCCGCCGATCAGCTTTCCCCGAAAGAGGGGCTTTAGAGGGCTATAGCGTAGACGTAGTTATCATCATCGCCCGGCGTGGCGCGCCACTACTTAGCATGTTTCGCACCCTCCTGTTTTGCAGACCGTTTTGCAAAATCCGTTTCCAGTACGTTCTCAAGTTTGGCGATGGCATTGTCGGCCATGGTACTCGTGCGAGCGAGATACTTGTCCAAAATCTCCTGCGCCCGGCGCAGTGAATGGCCGGTGATGGAGACGATCTCACCGAGGTTGCAGCCAGCCTGAAACAGCATCGTCACGGTCGTGCCGCGAATGTCATGGAAGTGTAGATCCTCGATACCTGCCGCCTTGCAGGTCTTTTCCCACTGGTCAGCAAAGTATCGCTTCTTGAAGGCGCGGCCGGTCTTTGTGGTCAGGATCAGTGTCGAACGCTTATCCAGTCCGTCCAGCGTGGCCTTGAGAGCCTTCGTGCAGCGGATGGTCACGAGGCGTCCGGGCTTGTCGGCCCGCTGGCTCTTGCCTTGCCGCAGCGACAAATGCGTGCCGCTGTAGTTCGACCAGGCCAACCGGAGAATATCGCCCTGCCGCTGTCCTGTGTGAAGCGCTAGAACTAGCGCAAGCTTCATTTCCGGCTCGGCAATCGCCATGAATGCCTCGACGTGCTCCGGCAGCCAAATCTTGTCCGAACGGTCGCCCTGATAGGCGCGGTCGAAGCTGTCGAGCACGTTGCGGTCAAGGGGCCCATCCTTCGCGGCCCACGAAAGGATGCGGGCAAGGATGGTCACTCGGTTGTCGGCCTCACGCGGATGATTCGCTGAATACTCGTCGTGCCACTTGAGCACGTCGCGGCGGAACGCCTTGTCTTCAAGCGCCACATGCGGACAGGTGCCGTAGAGGTCTTCCCAGAAGGTCATGACGCGCCGGTATTCTGTGCGTGTGCTCTCGGCCAGTTTACGCCATTTCGCGGTCGCCTCGAATTCCCGAATCACGCCGGACAACGTTCCGTGTGACCGAGTGCGGGATTTTGCTTCGGCAGCGGCAATGGAGGCCAGAAACTCCGGCGAGCCCGGTTCACCATGTAGACGCGAGCCGGTAGCGCGGTGGTAGTAGTAGATGACCTCCTTGCCGCTCGCCAGCGTGCGCTTGACGGGGTTTATTCCCTTCAACCTAGCGCGCATTTTCGGCCTTCCACTTCTCGAAAGGCGACATCTCGGCCGCTGCCGCGATGTCCAGAGAATCCTCCCCAACGACTTCAATGCGCCCGTCCGGGTGCCTGATCAGGCGCGCGCGCGAATACCCGGCAGCCCTTGCAGCCTTGAACAGACGCGTTGCATCAGACTGGGGAATGAGGGCTTCACGCTTTGCCATCAGCGAACACCCTCCGGAGTTTTGACGAGCACGAGCAGCATGCGGGAAACATGCATCATGACCGTCACGGTGTGGACAAACTTCGGATGAGTCATGACTTGCCTCCGATCAGGAACCCTAATCGGCGCAGTGTTTCGAGCGTAATCGTACGGGTTTCCGTCAGGTCGCCGCTCCAGCTCATGTCCCCGGATTCTGCGCGGCGGAATGCTTCATCACCCTGCACGTCAGAGGATCCGCCGAAATAATAGGAATGATCCTCGATGACCTTCGGACGCCCTGCGACAACAGTGCGAAACGTGATGTCGATAAGCGGCACAGGGAATCGGAATTGCACTCGCAACGCCGATGGCCACGTAAACAAATTATCTCCCTCCTCGACGCCGATTGCGTGATGAAAAGAGCCGTCAGCGATCGACGCGATGATTGCTGTAAGTGCCTCCGACGCCGTGTGACCGGCGGGCAGCGCAGTCAGGTGGCCGATCTCGCAGCCAGGCAAATGCCAGCGCGAATCAAGCTCTTTGGTACCGGCCTCTGTGCGCATCCACCCACCATCGCTACGCAGCTCGGCATACTGCCTCCAGCGATCGACAGATCCTTTGACGTTCGGTCCCGCTATCGGTGAAGCCAGCACGGAAATCAGAAGATTGGCGGCATCCCGCGCGGTCATGTCCGCAGCGCCGCGACCACGCTTGGTCTTGGTGCGGATACCAGCTTCCATCAATGCACGATCATGCAGCAGAACGGTCGCAGGCTGAACAACCGCGACCGCTTCTGAGAGAGTGTGAATGAGTTCCGTGGAACGTGCCATGCTACAAGAACCGTTTTCGCTTTATTCTGTGTAGCACGCATAAATGCGTTTTGACAATCATTCTGCGCTGCGAACTTTTTATTGCTGTGGATGGTCGCTGTTCAAAGCCCTTCATGGCTCTCCAGCGCGTCATGCACTGGGCCCATGAGTTCAAGGGCCAGCTTTAATGCTATGCTGATGTTGCCAGAGAGTGTCCCGTTTGGGCCGCGCTCTGCGATATCCCAAGCCGTGTTCTCACAAAGCGCGACTATAGCCATGGCGTCGTAGCTGCACTGGATGATTTCGGCGGCGGTCATGTCGCCGTGGGGCACGATCCGGCTCATTCCGCCTCCTGCACGATAATTTTTCCAAGGTTGTTTGAGGCGTGAATCTCATCCATCAGAATTTTGATATTGGTGATAGCTATGTCCATCACCGTTTGGATGGCTGCGACTTGTTCAGGATCATCGACGTCACCGACCGCCATGTATGCGCAGTCGAGGATGCGGGTGGCATCATTAAGCCTGTCGTGCACGATATGCGGCTTAATCGCGTTCATGACGGTCTGCCCCCGCGTTCCGCCGTGACACGCGCCAGTTCCGTAGCGTTGTAGAACAACATGAAGCCCCCTTCCTCGCCCCTGAAAAGCCACTTCCCGCCATGGAAATCCTGCAAGGCATTGATCATGGCCCATTGGGTTTCAAACAGAATGCGGCGAGGTTTCTTGTTGCCGTACTCGACGTGAATGTTTGGCGCACCGTCATGCGGCGGTCGCACCTTGAATTCCCAATATTCACCCTCCATCTCGCCCAGCGCCATAGAGAGTTCGTTCGCAAGGCGCAGAATACGCTCGCGAGGGTTTTCCGATGCCGCACTCGCGACAGCAGGCAGCGCCACGACAGGCGCAGAGGCGATGCCGCCAAGGATGGCGCGGCGGTTGATTCTTGGCATGCCTTCGGCGGCAGCCGGAAACGCTTGTTTCGGCATGGGTTGCTCCGGTAACGGTTTATTTGTACAACGTCCCTACGGATAGTGACAGAATGTAAATCTGTCAACTCCAATTGGGACACTGTACAAATGAAGCCAGTTCAAATTCGGATGGCACGAGCTGCGCTCGGTTGGGGCGTAAGAGATCTGGCCGAGAAGGCGGGAATAACTGCCAACACTGTGACGCGGATCGAGAACGGCGCTGATGCGAAGCAATCAACGCTCGAAGCCATGCGCAAGGCCATGGAAGAAGCCGGCGTGATCTTTGTTGCGGAGAATGGCGAAGGTCCGGGCGTGAGGTTGAGGAAGAACCATTCCGATTGATTCAAATTTCAGCTTCGATCTGATATGAAGCCAGCTACAGGCTGTAAATTTGTGGGAGGCGATTTGTCAATCAAACCATTTGAATGGACTTGCCGGTACTGTGACCGCGATCAAGTTGTGACTAGCAGCAATTTTGATCAAAAGTTTTCACCTCTTGAGGTGGGAGCAACAAAGGATGGCGAAGTTGGTGCAATTGTCACGGGAATCAGATGCACAAACCCAAATTGCAATGAATTGACGCTTTCAGCGCGACTAGTGAGCGCGGTCTACTCCCCTTATACTGAGTGGCAAGTTAATAGAGATAAAGACCCGCTAGAAAGTTGGCCTCTTCGACCACAATCATCAGCCAAACCGCAACCGTTGTACATTCCGGCGCCTCTACGAGAAGATTACATTGAAGCGTGCCTTATTCGCGATCAAAGCCCCAAGGCATCAGCCACACTCGCACGCCGATGCCTACAGGGAATGATCCGCGATTTCTGCGGCATCTCGAAAAACCGGCTGATTGACGAGATCAACACGCTACGAGATCGAATTGAAAAGGGAATAGCCCCCAAAGGTGTTGAAGCTGAAACGATTGATGCGATTGATGCGATTCGGGGTGTGGGGAACATCGGCGCCCACATGGAGAAGGACATCAGCCTCATCGTTGAAGTCGACCCCGGAGAGGCACAGACCCTCATCGAACTGATCGAGATGTTGTTCAAAGAGTGGTATGTCGCGCGTCATCATAGGCAGGAGCGCCTATCCAGAATCCAATCCATCGCCAAGGACAAGCAGGCACAACTGGCGGTGCAGAAAGCGCCAACTGCGGACGCTCCATTGGCGATTACCAATCAATCTGACTCATGATCTCCTGCCGATAAACCTTCAGGAGGCGGTCAAACCGTTCCAGATCGGAACGGTTTGACTTGGGAAGTCAAAGCCGATTTGGATGTGAGGAGGAGGGTCACCAGATGGAATTGAAAGAATTTGTCGCGGAAACGCTGTCGCAAATTATAGAAGGTGTTCGGATAGCGCAGAAGCGCGAAGACGGCTCAAACGTGAATGCGGCAATGGGCCATGCAACATTCGGTGGGAGCTTAGTAAACGTAGGAGACTATGGTGTTGCCACTCGTGTCGACTTTGATGTGTCAGTATCGGCAGAAACCAAAGGTGGCGCGGGTGCTAAACTGACCGTCTTCGGCGTTGGCGTAGGAGGCGGCGCAGAACATATCGCGGGGAGCGCTAATCGAATAAGTTTTAGCGTCCCGGTGCGGTTGCCCGATGGCGATACCAAACGGCAAAACCAAATCGAGGCAGGAAATCAAACTGGATATTCGGCTGTGGATTACAACCCCATGGATTATACATAGTTCCTGCCAGCAAAGCCGCCCCCCCTGCCCATATATGAGCAGGGGTAAAGCGTTTCTGTCTGGAGCGCTTTTGCAAATGTTCCAGACGAGAACATTTGACCTCGCCCCACACGGAACTACATCACGCAGCCGCTGCAACGCGCAGCTTTAAAAGCGGATCGATCCGCTGCCCGATCTCATCGGGCCATTCATGCAGCGCCTGTGATGTCATTGCGCCCGCCACGATCGCGACATGCTGAATACAGCCGCCGATCGAATACCCCATGACCGGCTTGGCTGCCTCGCCGCAGGTGAGGTCATTGGGACACCGCCTCCCTTCCTCGAAAGCTGCAACTACGGCTTCCACGGTGAAGGCTTCCGGCAAAGGCAGCAGAAGCGCCACAGCGAGCCGTCTCATTTTTGTCCAAAGCACTTTGCTTTTATTCAGAAACAGGCGACGCGCTTTAAGGTCTTATTCTTATGTATGTCGCCTTCCCAAAGTCTGCTCCCCCTTTGGGAGGCAGGCTTCAGGTGAAGCGGCCGCCGATCAGGCGGCTCCATTCTTCGCCGGCCAGTCCGTTCAGAAACGCCTCGCCGTGTGCCATGGCGTTCAGCAGGGCGGGGTCGCGCGAATGGGCAATGGTGGCGGTTGCTGGCAGAAAGGCCGTGCGCCGCGTCAGCATTGCGGCCAGCAGTTCCGGCTGGGTGCGCCCGCGCAGCGCCGCGACGCCACGATTTGCTGCATGTTCGACCAGACAGTCGATCACCGCGCCGGCCTGCCCAGGGCGGGACATGATCTGCAGAACACGCCCTATGCCGCCTTTCAGGGCATGATATGCGAAGGCGCCGACACTTGCGCCGCTCGCGGTGGTCACGCTGGCCATGACGAACTGGCCCCAGTCCGGCTTTTCGGCGGCATCCGAAAGAACCCTGTCCAGAGCGACGGCCGGCCAGTGCGGTTTCAGTGCAAAGTGGGCTGTCAGAGGCTCCACCAGCTCCGCAAATTCGGCCCGGCTGATTTCCCGGGTGCGCAGCGCACCCGGAGCCATGCCGCTAAGGGCGGTGGCCGTCCAGCGTGCCTCTCCCGCCTTGAGCCTTTTGCGCCAGACGTTGTCTGTTGCGAATGCCAGCGGATTGAAAATCCGGGCGGGAGAGAAGCGCTGGCCGATCATGCTCACCGCAAATGAGCAGGGGCGGATGATGCGGATCCAGTCGAGGCTGTACTGGGGCAGGGTTATGCCGCGCAACCTTGTCCACATATGGGTGGATATGTGATTGGCCGTTTCGCTGAACGAGAGGTCCTGCGGCCCGTCCATGAATGCCTTCATGAGGCGGGCGCCTGCCATGGGATCGCGGTTTCCCTCCGCGACCATGAACGAGCTGCATATGGCGGCGCGCAGTTTCCGGTCGTTCCATGCCATCGGCAACACATGCACGCCAATGAACCCCGAAACTTCACCCGCATCCGTGACGTGGACGAGTGAGGTGATGTCATCACCGCAACCGGGCGCGCTCAGGTAGAAACTGCGCATGTAGTCGACGAGCGAGGCGGGCGCCGGACTGTTCTTGTGGCGCAGAACCTGCTGCAGCATGTTTGCCACGACGGGAAGATCCTGCTCAGTCAATGCACGGATAGTGCTCAATGCCGATCTCCCAAAGCGCCGCGCAACGCAAATTTCCGTTGCGCACGCACCTGTTCCTGCAAGTTCACCCGCGTCATGCAGGGGCCGGAAACTGGCCGGTGTCCTGACATTGATCCCCCAAGTGCGCTTTTTCCTGTACTGCCGGCAGCAGGGCTACCAGCAACGGGTAAATGGCTTGTAGCATCTATCGTTAAACAGAGGCTTATCGCTGTTTCCGTCTGTCCGCGCTAAGCACGATTGCAAGGTTTGGGAGCGCGGCCTTTCCAGCATCCGCCGGAACCGATATGAGATGCCACTACAGACAAGAGGATGAGAGCGCTCGTATGACGGTTTTGGTGACGGGTGGTGCTGGCTACATCGGCAGCCATATGGTGTGGGAACTGCTGGATTCCGGCGAAAAGGTCGTCGTCATCGACAATCTGTCGAAGGGTTTCGACTGGGTTGTGGCGCCCGAGGCGCTGCTGGTACAGGGCGACGTCGCCGATTCCGCGCTGGTTGGCGGTCTCATTCGCGAGCACGGCGTGGATTCCGTCATTCATTTTGCCGGATCGATCGTTGTTCCGGAATCCGTGGCGGATCCGCTCGCTTATTACCAGAACAACACCTGCAAGACGCGCACCCTCATCGAAACCGCTGTGCAGGCGGGTGTCGGCAATTTCATCTTTTCCTCGACCGCCGCCGTCTATGGCGATGCTGGCATCGAGCCGGTCAGAGAAGAGGCGCGTCTCAACCCTGAATCGCCTTATGGCCGCTCCAAGCTGATGAGCGAATGGATGTTGCGTGACGCGGCCGCTGCGCATGATCTGCGGTTCACGGCGCTGCGCTATTTCAACGTTGCCGGTGCCGACCCGCAGGGGCGCACGGGCCAGTCCACGCCGGGCGCCACGCATCTGATCAAGATTGCCTGCGAGACGGCGCTTGGCAAACGCCCCTTCATGCAGGTTTACGGTACGGATTACCCGACAGCCGACGGAACCTGTGTGCGGGACTATATTCATGTCAGCGATCTGGCGCGGGCGCACCGGCTTGCCCTGCAACGGTTGCGGGCGGGCGGAGACAGCATCATCGCCAATTGCGGCTATGGTCACGGCTACTCGGTTCTGGAAGTCATCCAGGCGGTCAGGCGCGCCTTTGGTGGCGATTTTGAAGTGCGCAATGGCGATCGCCGTCCCGGCGATGCGGCCTCGGTCGTCGCCAACGCGGATCTGGCGCGCAGCGAACTTGGCTGGGCGCCGCAGCATGACGACCTCGGGCAGATCGTTTCCGATGCGCTCTCCTGGGAACGCCGGCTTCAGACCATGAATTCGGTGCGCGGCTGACGATATCGTTCCTGAAAAGGATGACGGGGCATCCGGTGCCTGAAACGCCGACTTAACGCGATTTTAAGTCTGTTTGCGCATAGGTTGTTTACCATCTGGCAAATTGCCGTCATCGCTTTTCGGGGCTCGTGCGCATGGCATCTCTTTCGGGCAACAGACCCGGCAGACAGATCGATTCCACCGTCGATCTCTACGATCTGGGCAGGACGCTCCTGCGCCGGCGCTGGACGATACTCTTTTGCGTGGTGGCTGTGACCGGTCTGGCCTTTGCTGCGCTGAGCACGATAGCGCCCCGCTATTCCGCCACGGCGCGCATTCTCATTGATCCGCGCGAGCAGCGCGTGGTGCAGAACGAAATCGTCCAGCAGGGGCTGGGCGGCGATATGGCGCTGGTCGACAGCCAGATCGAGGTGATCACCTCCGAGGCCGTGCTTGGCCGCGTCGTGGAAAGCATGAACCTCGCGGACGATCCCCAGTTCGGCGGGCAGCCCGGTGGAGGGCGCACGGCTGCCGACATCGCGATGGAAGGGCTTGCCCGGGCCACCGAGGTGACGCGCCGCGACAACACCTATGTGATCGAGATCAGTGTCACCACCCGTGAGGCGGCCAAGTCCGCGCGCCTTGCCAATGCGATTGCGGCTGCTTATGTCGCCGATCAGATTTCGTCGGCCGCCAATTCCGCACGCGATATCAGCGCTGCCATCCGCAGCCGGCTTGCCGAGCTGCAGAAGCAGCTGAACGATGCCGAGGAAGGGATAGAAACCTTCAAGCGCGAGCACAACATCTCGCTTACCGAAGGCCAGACCCTCGGCGATCGCCGGCTGACCGATCTTTCCGCCCGGCAGTCGGAAGCGCTGGCACGCGTCAATGAAGCCAATTCCCGCCTTCAGGTTCTTGAAGAGAGCCTGCGCACCCGTGGGTATGTGGGCGCGACGGTTTCCGATGCCGGCAGTGCCATGGGCGCGCTGCGCACCCGTCTGGCGGATGCAAGGCAGCGGCTGGCCGATCTTCAGAATGTTCTGGGGCCACGTCATCCACGTGTCACCGCCGCCATCCAGGAGGTGACGCAGGCCGAAACCGCCATTCGCGAAGAAAGCGGCAGGCTGGTGGCAAGCGCGCGTGACGATCAGCGGATTGCAGTCGATGCGCTGAACAAGATCAACGCAGAACTTCAGAGCGCCACCACTGCATCGTTCTCGACCAATCAGGATCTGATCAGGCTGCGCGAGCTTGAACGCGAGGCGCAGTCGATCAGGCTTGTCTACGAATCCTTCCTCGTACGCGCGCAGGAAACAGCGCAGCAGGAAGGCATTGCCGCGCGCACCGCCCGCGTGATCGCGGAAGCGGCAGTGCCAGCCGCTCCCTCGTTCCCGCCCCGCATGCCACTTCTGATTGCCGCCGTCTTGATGGGGCTGTTCACCGGCATACTGATGGCGATCCTGCTCGACTTTTTCGCGGGTCTTCTGGGACGGCGCGCAAACAGCGCAGCGCTGATGCCGAGACCCGGCGCGGAAGTTCAGCTCAACGGCCTCGTTCTGGTGACGACGCTGCATGATCCGGTCACGGCCCGTCAGGGTGCGCTGGACCTTGCGCAGGGAGCCGCATCGCGTGGCCGGCGCACGATCTTCATCGATCTGGCCGAAGACGCACCCAGAACGGTTCCCGGGCTGGCCGACATCGCACTCGGAGAAATTTCCGCTTTCGGTGCGGTGGAAGCCGATCAGGACAGTGGGCTCCATGTCCTCAACATCGGGCGCTCGCGCGCCGTCGAACGTCTTTCCCGTCGTGAGGTTTCCAACGTTATCGAAGCCGTCACAGCCGAATATGACGACGTCGTGGTCAATATCGGTGAGCTCGAAACCGAGCACGGCCTGCCTGCCCGAACCGTTGCCGAACTGACCCGCAACGCGGCTCTTGTGGTCAATCCCGGACGCGTCGATGCACGCGAACAGCGCATGGTCGAGGCATTGTCAAATGATGGTGCCGTGACTGTCTCGCTGGTGGCCCGCGGTGAAGCCAGCCGCCTCGACAAGGTGGCCTGATCCGGCCTCCCGGCTGATGCCTAGCTTAAGGATGTGATGCCACGGGGTTCATGCCGTGGTGATTTCGTCCATCCCCGCGAGCAAGCGGACACTGCTCGCAGCAATGTGCAGATTGTTCACTCGTCGTCGAGCGCGGCATGGGTGTCATACCATCCCGGAAAGCCGATGTTCGCCAGCTTGCCAGCATGCCACAGAAGCTTGTGCAGACCGGGAAGCTGCATCAGCGGTGAATCGCTGCCAAGCCACCGATATTTCCTGAAAATGGTTCGATAGTCGTCCAGAATTCCTTCGTAGCTGACCCAGCTTTGCCTGATATCGTCGCCAAAGGGACCGGACGAGTCTGCGGGGAACGTGTATGAAAACTGCTCGCCGTTTCTCCGGGTGAACACACCTTGCCTGCCGGGGATGTATTCCTGCTGGACGGCCTTGAAACGGCTGTAGCCCAATGCCCGCAGCCGGTCGCATTCTGCGATAACCTCGCCAAGATCTTCCTTCGAAGATTCGATGGAAATGTATTTCGGCCTGTCAGGAAAACTGGCCAGAACCTCCAGCACGTACTGATCCGCACCTTCGATGTCGATCTTCATGTAAAAAGGCATCCCGAATTCGCGAATGACTTCCTCAACATCGATACGTCGCGCGATGATCTTTTTTGACGCGGCTCCGGCTTTCTCGTTGCGTTCGACCCAGTCCCTGTCGATTGTGCCCCAGACCGAGCGTTCGTTGACAAAGAATGTCAGCGTATCGCCTGCCGACGCAGGCGCCACCGCGCCTTCCATGATGATGAGCTTGCCGGTCTCGATCTGCGCGGAAAAGCGATTGCGGCATGCCTGAGCCAGTTCCGGGTTTGCTTCGAACGAGACCACCCGGAAGCCTTTTTCCAGATAAAATGCCGTATCTTCGCCCTTGTGCAGCCCGAAATCGAACACCAGATCGCGTTTCAAAAACTGATCTCCCCGCAAATCAAATTGTTGGCCCATGTTATGAGCACCTATAGGCTCCGGGCTTTACGAATTTCATAAGCATGGCCACTTTTGCCATTCGCTGTTTCAGGATTCTTTGCTCCGCAGCCTTCTGATCGAGAATGCGGCGAACGCAACATAGGCAATGAACGACATCAGCCACGCGATAACGCGGGCGATGACGATGCCTTTCGCGCCCTGATCCTGCAAAAGCCACGTGCCGATGATGAAGGTCGCCGCCCATCCGGCGGTGATGGTCAGGCCCGTCCACATATGGCCGGATGAGACGGGAACCTGTCCGAGCGGCAGGGCGCAGGCGATCATCGCCGAGGCGAAGACCACGATCACGAAAACGGGCCAGTCGCGCGCGGGATCGAGCTTGAACACCAGGAGGAACCAGTCGCCGAACAGCATCATCACCGACACGAAGCCGAGGGCGATGACAAGGTTGGTGCCGATGCTCATCGCCAGTATGTTGAGGACGCGCCGGCGATTGCCCTCGCCGAAGCCGGTGGACAGCATCGGGATCAGCACCTGCACCACGATCTGCGGGGCAAACAGCAGCAGCGTCTCCAGTTGCATGGCGATGAAATAGAGGCCGACCTGCTCCAGCCCGTCCGGCTTGTTGACCACGATGGTGGTGCAGATCCAGTTCACCGGCTCATACAGGATGCTGGCCAGCAAGGCCGGTATGGCGTAGCGCGTGATCATCCGCCATTGCGACAGCGCCCCCCGGAAGGCGAGCGGGACGCCATGGGCTTTCAGCGCCCGCATCATAGTCGGCATGGTGATGAAGCAGCCGGCGAGATAGGCGCAGCCAAGCGCGATGAATGCGCCGGTCAGGCCATGCAGATAGAGGCCGGCCGGCACCGCAGCTATCATCAGCGCGCCCATGATGATGTTGAGGCGGGCGATCGCCCGAAATTCCTGAAGGCCACTCAGTATGGCCGTCTGGACGCTGTTCAGCGCGCTGACCACGATGATGGGAGAGATGACCCTCAGGTAGAAGCCGAGCTGCGGCTGCCTGAGCAGGCGGTTGGCGATATCGTCTGCGAAGCAGAAGATCACCAGTCCCAGAAGCGCGCTGGTCGCGGCGACCAGAATGAGGGCCATGCCGGCCAGCCGCCCGGCCGTTTCCGGGTCGGTCGTGGCATAGGCGGCGACATTGCGGGTCGCCATCAGGCTGACACCGGTGGCTGCCAGCATGCTCGCCGAAACCAGCGTACCATAGGTGACGCCGAATTTGCCGACCGCTTCGATGCCGAACCAGTGCGAGATCAGAATGGTCGTGATCATCGGGGTCAGCCGCACGGCCACGGTGCCGAGTACGGACCAGACAAAGCCGAAGCTGAATCTGCGCAGATCGGCCGACTGGCTGATCAGTGTCCGTATTGGGCGCATCAAGATATCTTCCCCGTTTCAGGTCCCCGCGCCAGCTTTTTATCAGCAATTTATGAGGCAGCCGTTATCGGCGGCTTTATTGTCGGCAAAGACGGGTCGGGCCAGAGCGGCTCATGTCTGTCGCGGGCTCGCTACATGCGGGCAGCTTGCCCGTGCTGAGCAGATAAAGGTGGGTTGCGCCGCTCGTGAGCATTAAGCCGGCCTTAGCATTTGAAGCCCATTACTATCGACCGGGGTTGGGAGCATTGGAACAGTCCGGACATTGGACGGTTCGATGCTTAACAAAAAGGTATTGGAGCATGTTTTTGCGTGTCCAGGAGGGCGTGCGGGGCTCTGAGGGGCGATGATAGTCTTGCTATGAGCACGATTGATGTCTTGGTGCCCGCACAGGCGGTATGTCGTATACATCTGATGATCGCAGAACGGCTTCGCGAAAAGGGTCACGATGTGGCGCTTGTCGGCGTGGACGCGCCGGGCGTGCCGGGCGTGCTCGAGAACATATTGTTTCTGGAGCGCAGGATGCTTTGCATCCGTTCGCACAAGCTGATGGAGCGCATCCGCGATGTGCAGCTTCATCCGGCACGACCCGAAGCAGCCCTGCGCATCAACCTTTCGGGAAGCGGCGAACAATTCACATCCCCGGTGCTCACGCCTAAATTCGCCGGCTGCAATTCGATCGCTCAGGCGGCCAGGCTCCTGATGATGGGGCGCCTTCCGGACGTGGACATCGTGCTCGACGAGGGCCGGTCTGTCGCCCACGCCGCACCGATGGTCGATAGCCGCCTTTCTGTCTTCCGTGGAATCAACGATGTGCTTGCGCGGGTGGCAACGCTGATGGTCGATACGGCGCATCGCTATGTTTCCGGCGAACGGCTGGGCTTCGTGCCGCCAGGCGCTCAGGCTGAACCGTCTCCGACGAGTGCCGATATTGTCGGCTCCTACATCCTGTCGATGATGCCGAGGCAGGCGCGGGGCGCGTTCATGCGGCTTGGTTTCCACCTGCATCGCTGGAACGTCAGCTACAGGTTCCACAAGGGCAGGCGGGTCGCCGACACCGGTCTTCTGGCCGGAGAGCCGTGGATAACCCTGCCAGACGATGGCAAGCGCTTCTATGCCGACCCGTTCCTCTTCGAATGGCAGGGACGCTATTTCATCTTCGTGGAAGACTGCCCCCATGGCAGTGACAAGGCAGTGTTGTCGGTGGCCGAGATATTCGAGGATGGCACGGCGACCGTTCCCAGATGCGTCATCGACGAGCCCTATCACCTTTCCTATCCGCAGGTGTTCTCCCATGACGGCGAGATCTGGATGTTGCCGGAGAGCGGATCCGGAAACAATCTGGTTCTCTACCGGGCCGAGCATTTTCCGGACCGCTGGGTGCGACACTCCGTGCTGTTGCCCGACTGCGAGATTTTCGACGCCACCTTGCTGAAGCACGGCGGGCGGCTGTGGCTGTTCGCAAGCCAGCGCGACGGCTATGGCAGCGCGTCCGATACGATGGCGGTGTTCCATTCCATCTCCCTGCACGGCCCCTGGATTCCGCATGTCGCAAATCCGGTCAGGATAGATCGCGCCGCAGCCCGGCCCGGAGGGCATTTCGTGCAGGTGGGCGACCGGATCGTGCTGCCGCTTCAGGACGGGACGCATGATTACGGTGGGGCGCTTGGTCTGGCCGATCTCGTGGAACTCGACGAAAGCAAGGTCCGCCTCACGCCGCCGGTGCCGGTTCTGTCTTCTGGAAAAAACCCCTATCCGCGGGTTCATACCCTCAACAGCACCGCGCATCTTGAGGCCATCGACTGCATTTCGCCGATGATGCGCAACAGGCTGCGCAGGGCAGGGTGACCATGCCCGCTTCGATCCGCGTCCTGTGCATCGTGCCGCGCGGCCTGAGAGGGCGCGGCGGCATCGAAACGCTGTTCTCGCATGTCGACGAGGAATTGCGGGCGCATCCTGAACTGGGCCTCGAAATGGACTTTCTGGCATCACGCGGGGATGCGTCCGGTGCCGGCTGGGTGCTGCATTTTCCTTTCGCCTTCCTGTGCTATGCGTGGATGGTGGCGACACGGCGCTACGACATCGTCCACCTCAATGCCGCGACCAATGCTTCGGCGTGGCGCAAATGGATGATGCAGGGCGTGGCACGCCTGTTCGGCGTGGCGACGGTGGTGCATTTCCATGGTTCGGCCTTCCCGAAATCGGGCGAGAAACAGCCCGGCTGGGTGCCGGTTCTGAGGCAGGTTTTCGAGCGTGCGTCGGCCATCATCGTGCTCGGAAACTACTGGCGCGAATTCGTCGCCCGCTTCTATGGCATGCCCGCCTCACGCTTCGATGTGGTCGCCAACGGGGTCGCCGATTTCGCACCGGATGCGCCACTGCCTCGCGAGGCGGGCGAGCCCGTGCGCCTGCTGTTCGCCGGCAATCTGACCGATGCGAAGGGGGCCGGCGCACTGCTGCAGGCGTTGTCGCTTTTGCCGGCCGATCTGCCCGGCTGGCGTATGACCTTTGCGGGCACCGGCGATGTGCAGGGCTTTCGTGATGAGGCTTCAAAGCTTGGCCTGTCGGAGCAGGCAAAATTCACCGGCTGGATTGCGCGCGATGCGATCCTGCCGCTCTACAGGCTGGCCGACATCGTCGTGCTGCCCTCCCGCAACGAGGTGCTGCCCGTCTGCCTGCTGGAAGGCGCATGCGCGGGTGCAGCACTCGTTGCGACGCCCGTCGGCTCCGTGCCGGACGTGTTGCATGAAAGCGAAAACGGCCTGCTGATCCGACCGGACGATCCGGCAAACATCGCCGAAGCGCTGGCGCTGCTGATTTCCGATGCCGGGCGCAGGGAAACGTTCCGGAAAGCGTCGCGCGTGATCTACAAGGATCGTTTCGGGCTCGAATCGATGGTTGCCGCGCTGAAGAGCATCTATTCCAAAGCTCTTGAAGGTCGAAAATAACGATCTTCGGACAATTAACCCATCTGTTCCGGTTCCGAATCGATAGATCAGGCGAGCGTCGGGCGGAAGATGCGGAAGAACTGTTCGAGATTGGCGAGCGCCCACAGAATCTTTTCATGGTTCTGCACGCCGCCAATGTGCCCGGCCATCAGCCGGTCGATTTCGCGCGCTTCGCAGACCTGCCGCACGGTTGAATTGCCGGACTGCAGAAGGTCGCGCATCTGGTCTGCCATGCCGGTGCGGAACCATTGTTCCACCGGCACGCGGAAGCCAACCTTCTTGCGGGTGACGATGGCCTCGGGCAGCATCCGGGATGCCAGCACGCGCAGCACGCGCTTGCCCTTCGGAGCGCCGGTCAGGAGCGCATCGGGGAAACGGGCGACGAGTTCCGCCAGCTTCACATCCATGAACGGCATGCGGCCTTCTATCGAGCCGGCCATCATCATGCGGTCGCCACGTTCCAGCAGATTGTCGGGCAGCCATGAGGTCTGGTCGAAATGCAGCATCCGCTTCAGGGGGCTGGCAGCGCCGGCAGCATCGAAGGGCAGGGGATCTGGCAGGCGCGAAGCCGGTGCTCCCCGGTAGAGCGCTTCCGCCAGATCGGCGTCGCCGCCGCCGAACCATGCCACCATGCGCGCCTGATAATCGCGAATGCCGGCCACGCCCGCCACGGTCTTCACGCGCCTCAGCGAATAGGGCAGGGCGCGCGCGCCGGGGGCGATAATCGCATCATGCAGGAAGCCCGGCATCAGCCGCTGGTATAGAGCGACCCATGGCTCGGCGCGATGCTTCGGATAGCCGCCCAAAAGCTCGTCGGCACCCTCGCCCGTCAGCACCATCTTGACGCTGCGGCTCGCCATTTTCGAGAGCAGCAGCACCGGCAGATCGGATGGCTCGGCGACGGGCGCACCGCGCCGCAGCACCGCTTCCTCCCACACGGAGGTGAAATCGTTCAGGCCGACGGAAAGTTCGTGATGATCGGTGCCGAAGGCTTTGGCAACCTGCGCGGCATAGGGCAATTCGGAAGAGCCCGGCACATCGAAGCCGACCGAGAAGGTGGAGACCGGCTTGCTCACATGCCGGCTCATCAGCGCCACGATCATCGAGGAATCGAGCCCGCCCGACAGATAGGCGCCGAACGGCGCATCCGAACGCAGCCGCAGTTGCACGGCCTCGTCGAGCTGTGCGGAAAACAGGCGCAGCGCCTCGTCGAAATCGGTGACGTCCGGCGAAGTTCGCGAAAACGGCGTGGTGAAATAGCGGGTCTTGGAGACGGTGTCGCCGGCAAGCACCATGAAGGTGCCGGGCTGCACCTTGACAATGCCTTTGAAGAAAGTGGAGGGGCCCGGCACATAGCGGTAGCTCAGATATTCGCGCAGCGAATCCAGGTCGAGCCGGTCATCGACGCCCGGAAATTTGCGCAGAGGTTCGATTTCCGAGGCGAAAACATGAGCGCTATCCGTTGCAGCGACGAACAGCGGCTTCTTGCCGAACGGGTCGCGGGCCGCGATCAGTCGGCCGGTGTGGCTGTCCCACAGCAGGAAGGCGTACATGCCGTTGAAGCGGGAAAAGCATTCCTCGCCCCAGGCGCGCCATGCCTCGATCAGCACTTCCGTGTCGCCCTGCGTGGCGAAGCGATGGCCACGCTCCACGAGTTCCGCGCGCAACTCGATATAGTTGTAGATCTCGCCATTGTAGACGATCGTGTAGCGACCATCATGCGAGTGCATCGGCTGCGCGCTGCCTTCGATGTCGACAATCGACAGGCGGCGGTGGCCGAGCCCGACCTGCCAGTCGCCATCGGGGCTGCGGGCGGTAAAAGTACCGCGTCCGTCAGGTCCGCGGTGGGCCAGAAGGTCGGTGGCCGTGTTCAGTTCGGCATCGAGCGACAGGCGCGATCTGGCATGAAATCCGAAGATGCCGCACATGGCGCGAGCCTCTACTGTTTGCCGTGGGTTGCCGCGGAACCGTTCACGGCATCCCCGGCGGCAACAGTCTTTCTGCCTGTAAACAAGGCCTCATAGGCCGCCAGCAGCTTGGGAGCTTCATAGTTCCAGGCGAGCTCCTTGCGGACCCGTTCGCGTCCGAACGCGCCCATGGTCGCGCGGCGTTCAGGATCGTCGAGAAGGTCGGCGATCTTGTCGCCGAAGTCGGCCGGATCGGTGCAGGTGGCGTAGAGCGAGGCTTCCTGTGCCGAGAACCGCCCCTCGCGCAGATCGTACTGCACGATCGGCTTTCCGAGCGCCATGTATTCCATGATCTTGTTCATGGTCGACTTGTCGTTCATCGCCGTCGGCCGGTCGGGATTCACGCAGACATCGGAGGTCGAGAGCGCGGAGAACAGCGTCTCGTCCGGGCAGCGTCCGGTGAAAGTGACGTAGTCGCCCAGCCCCATCGAAGCACTTTCGGCCTTAATCGTCTCCAGTTCGGGGCCGCCGCCGCAGATGACGAACTGGATGTCGTCGCGCTTGCGCACATTGACCAGATGGCTGACCGATTCCAGCAGGAGGTCGAGCCCTTCCTGCTTGCCGATGACGCCGACATAACCGACGACGAAGCGGCGGCCGTTGCGCCATTTCGCATCCGGCTCCACCTCGCGCACGCGGTCGAGATTGGGACCGGAGCGCACGATATGCACCTTGTCCGGAGCCATGCCGCCCCGGGTGATGGCGATCTCGCGATAGCTTTCATTGGTGGCAAGCGAGCGGTTGGCGGTGCGGAACGACAGCTTTTCCAGCCACACCATCAGCTTCCAGCCGAAATCGCGGCGGCCGAACTTCGCTTCATAAAGCTCGGGATTGATGTCGTGGTGATCGAACAGAAATTTCTTGCCGAACAGCCGGTAGAAGCCGCCGATCAGGAAGATGGTGTCGGGCGGATTGCAGGCGTGTATGACATCGAAGCCGCGCTGCCACAGCACCTTGAGCGACAACAGGAATTCCCAGAACAGGGCGGCACTGTATTCCACCGCATAGCCCAGCACGCCCTCGGCATCGAGCGGCAGGGAATGGCGGTAGATGTGGACGCCGTCGATCACCTCGTGGGAGGCGGTCGAGCCCTTGCCCTTCGGGCAGATGACCGAGACCTGATAGCCGGCTTTGACAAGCGTGGTTGCCTCCGACCAGACCCGCCGGTCGAAGGGAACAGGCAGGTTCTCGACGATGATGAGGACGCGCCTACCAGTTGATGCCGTCATAAGTCCCCGCAATCGCGTCGGTGTTCGGCAGCCGCGCCATGTCGAGCAGCACCTGGCCGGGCCGCATCTTGTTCACTACCGCCTCATATTCGGGCGAACGGCTGGTGGCGACCAGAATGTCGGCATGCTTCACCACGTCGTCAACCGACGGCACCATGAGCTGGGTGACATGCGGGATGGCGTTCATCAGATAGGCCTTGTTGGCGCCGACCAGCTTCGCCAGCGAGACGTTCTGGTCGAAGATGCGGATGTCACAGCCCTTGCCGAGCAGGCGCTCGATCAGCTCCAGATAGGGGCTCTCGCGCAGGTCGTCGGTGCCGGCCTTGAAGGAGAAGCCGAGGAAGCCGATGCTGCGCTTGCCGTAGCCCAGCACCCATTGCAGGGCGCGTTCGATCTGCTGCTTGTTGGACGGCATCAGCGATTTCAGCAGCGGCGCCTCCACGTCATGCTGAACGGCATAGGCGTTGATGGCGCGCACGTCCTTGGGCAGGCAGGAGCCGCCGAAGGCGAAGCCGGGCAGCAGATAGGCATTGGAGATGTTGAGCTTGGTGTCAGCGAAGAACACCTTCATCAGCTCATGACTGTCGACGCCGGCTGCCTTGCAGATATTGCCGATCTCGTTGCCGAAGGCGACCTTCAGGGCATGCCATGTGTTGTCGGTGTACTTCACCAGTTCCGCCAGCCGTGGCTCGGTGAGGATCGTCTGTCCGGGCAGGCCGGCATAGAGGTCCAGCAGGCGCTGACGGGTCTGCTCGTCGTCGGTGCCGATCACGGTCTTGGCGGGAGTGTTGAAGTCGGCGACCGCCGAGCCCTCGCGCATGAATTCGGGATTGGAGGCGACGCCGAAACCGACGCCCAGCTTCTTGCCGGAAGCTTCTTCCAGTGCCGGCACGACGATGTCGGCCAGCGTGCCCGGCAGCACGGTCGAGCGGATCACCACCGAATGGTAGCTGTTCTTTGTGGCAAGCACCGCGCCGATCTGGCGGGCGACGGCCTCCACCGCTGAAAGGTCGAGTGAGCCGTTTGGCCGCGAAGGCGTGCCGACGCACAAAAGCGACAGGTCGCTGCCCATGACCGCTTCTTCCGTCGAGGTGGTAGCCTTCAGGCTGCCTGCGGCGACCTTTGCCGCGACCAGTTCGCCAATGTCCTTCTCGATGATCGGGCTCTGGCCCGCATTGACGAGCGCGACCTTGGACTCGCTGACGTCGCAGCCGATGACCTCATGGCCGCGTTCGGCCAGGCAGGCAGCGCAGACTGTTCCGACATATCCCAGTCCGAAAATAGAAACTTTCATTGATGCTCGACCATTTGCCCTGTTTCCGCAAACGTGGCGGAATTACCTGTCCTGCCCATTGGCAACCCATGTACCTGTCACAGGTAAAGGTCACGTTACGGGTGACAGGATTATCGAACAGCGCCACCGCAGCGCCGACGCCGGCGCGCGCACAACAACGGTTGCGGCCTCCTGCAGGATGCCGAAGCCGGGAGAATGAAAACCGCGCCCCGAGACTGCGTCGGCGCGGATGATTTCGATGGCCGCACCTTCAGGCGCGGCGAGCGTGAGTTCATGCCGTCCATTGCGGCTTGCCTGCACCTCACCCTGCGTGGCCGACACGTCGAGGCCCGGCGCGAGCAGGAATGCAATCTCAACCTCTCCGGCGGCGACCGCTCCGCTCAGGCTGTCGGTGATGTCGAAGCCGTTGGTGGTCTCCGTGATCTCGCGGCGATGGATGACCCCGAAGCGCTTTTCATACCCGTCATGGGAGGCCGAGATGGCGAGCGGCAAACTGTCCGCCCCTTTGTCGAGTGTGGCCCGCGCCCGGCGCGGCATCCAGTTGAACGGGCCGGAAGGCTCGCTCTGGCTGACCCCGCCCAGAGTGAGGGTGTTGTGCACCGGCGTCACGCGGAAGCGGCGGCGGTTCTCACCTTCCGAGTGGTAGAGATAGGTTCCCGCATCGACCAGCACCGGCCGGCCGTCGAGGGAAAGCCAGACCGAAAGCGCATCGGCATGGCCATGCGCGGCAAGCGCACCGAACCCCAGCGGGCCATGATCGAAGGTGAAATGCACGCGCCGGCCGGCGATCTCGCCGCGCCGGATGGTGTAGCCGCCGTCCCTGAAGGTCGTCGTGCCGTCCGCGGGGCCGGGGCCGGGCGGCTGCGTGGCAAACACGAGGTCGCGCCAGTGCGGATCGCGGATATGCGGTGCAACATCGGGACGTTCGAGGAAGCCGGCGATGGCACCGGCGATGGAGGCCGCATAGCGCGGCTCATCGCTGCCATTGGCCATCAGAACGCGGCTCTGGTCGTCGTCGCCGATCAGCGGTACGATGCCGTCATCGTCGAGGAAGGCGCAAAGCGCCTGCGCGGCCTTCGCCAGTCGCTCGCGCACGGCGGGCGAGGCGGCGTCCGCGCCGATGGCAGCGAAGCCGACCAGCAGCATTTCCAGCGTGAAGGCCGAATAGGCGGGCGACTGTTCCTGCCCGATGCCATCGTCATGAAAAAGTGCGAGCGCCCTGTCTTCGAGACGCGCCCGGCCCTGCGTCAGCCATGCCTGTGCCTTCGCATGACCGGGCAGCAGGCGCGCAGCCAGGGCAAGCCCCATCGCCTCGGCCACGAGATGGTTGTTGGCGGAGGAAAACAGCGAGGGAAAACGCGCCAGCCATGTGCCATGTGCCGCCACGAAAGCGGCGAGCTTCTCGCCTTTCGCACTGTCGATCCACGGATCGAGGGCACTGATGATCACGCTTAACGAAACAAGTCTGTAGCCGGCTTCTATTCCTGAATACCAGTTCACGCCCCGGCCGGGCGGATTGACCTCCATCCATGAAAGCACAGACCGCAGGATGGCTCCGGCAAGAGCGGCGTCCTGCGCGCGGCGGGCATGGATGGCGGGTGCCGCCAGAAAATGCAGACGGTTTGCCTCGGCGACATATTTGACGTCGCGTTTGTCCCCCTCGAAGCGGAAATCGATGTCGAAGGCCGATACTTCCGCGCCCGGCCAGTCTGTGCCGCTGACAGGATCCAGCGTCCATATGGACGGGGCGATGCCGCCGCCGGCGTCGAGAACCGATCCCGGCCAGTCGCGGTTGAGCAGCCTCAGCTTGCCGGAGCCGAACGTGTCGGCGGCATGCGCCAGCTGCGCCGAAATCATTGCCGGCAAATCGTTTTCGAACAGCGGGGCGAACATCGGCAGCACCTGCGGCCGCGCGCCCGGCATGGCGAATTGCACCCAGCCGCCATTCTCGCGCCGGGCGGCACGCCGTGCAATCTGCTCGCGAATCCGATGGCCGATCTCGCCGCGCTCCATGACGGCGAGGCGACGTGCATACCAGCTTAGCCGTCCCAACATGAAAGTGCCTTAGCAGGGTGCGGTTGCGTTAGAATTAATGTGCCACCGTCCCGCTGGACAGGTGGGTCAGTTGCGGATCTTCTTCCGTCTCGCCAGCAACCCGGCGTAGATCTCTTCCACGGTATCCGCCAGATGCGCATATTCGCGGTTGGCCTTGATCCAGGGGGGGCCTTTTGCCCCCATCGCCTCGGCCTTTTGCGGGTCGTCGAAAAGCCGCGCCACGGCCTGCGCCATGGCCTCGCCTGAAAAGGCGGTGATGTACCCGGCGCCGCTGCAATTGATGACTTCGCTCTGGTCATAGTGAACGGTCGCCACCACCGGCCTGCCCATGGCCAGATACTCGACCAGCTTGGTCGGGGTGGCGACCTGCTGGGCGGGGTCCATCTCGAAAGGCGACAGGCACACATCCACCCGCTTGACCCAGCCGAGCGCTTCGGCAAGCGGCAGGCGTCCGGTGAAGATCACCCGTTCGGATATGCCAAGCTTTTCCAGCTGTTCCATGAAATTGTCGCGCTCGAAATCAGGCACTGCGCCGATGATGACCAGCACGGCGTCGTAGCCTTCGGCCACAAGTGCCGCCAGCGCCTGAAAGGTCAGGTCGGTGGTGATGCTGAAAACATCCGCGCACATATAGGCCATGCTTTTCCTGCCCTTCAGGCGCGGATCGTCTGTCGGGACAATGGATTGCGCATTGTAGCGCCCGGTGGAGACGCCCATCGGGATCGGCGTCATCTTCTGCATGGGTATGCCGCGAAAGCCGACGCGCTCGCGCATGCGTTTCGACTGCACGATGACGTGGTCGGTGAGCGGCAGCCCCACATGGTAAAACAGAACGCTGCCCATGGTGGCGTAGAGCATCCGCAACAGCCGCGAGGGCCAGCTCATCGGAACGAGGTTTTCCACGGCGATGCGCAGGCGCGCTTCCAGCACCGGATAGCTCATCCAGAACAGGCAGGGCGTGCCTGAGATTTTCGCGGCGAGAGCGTAGGTGATCACCCACAGGGGCTGGTCGCGGACCTGTACGAGGTCATAGCGGCCGCGCGCGACCTTCCACGCCAGTTTCAGCCGCAACCAGTTCTCAGCCAGCATGTACCGCACGGAGCCGAGGCGCTTCGCCTTGGCGCGGTGAGCCAGATAAAAGCGTTCGTTTCCACGCTCTTCCACGCGGGCCGTGCCGTCCTGATAGGGGCGCAGGCTCCAGTCTATCTCAAGCCCACGACCGACCAGATGGTTGGAAAACAGCTCCACCAGATCGACACGGAAGGGCGGATAGTCGTCCGGTGCGACGAACAGCATGCGCACTCCGGCCAGAGGGGCGTCGGAGGCAGCGGATGGTTCAGGGACAGTCGCGGAAGATGGGGACCGGCTCGTCATTGCTTGCTCATCTGGACAGGCGGCGAGAAACGTAGTCCTTCACGGTTTTCAGGCTCTGCCATAATTGTCTGTTGCGCCGGATGCGGTCTTTGACGGCCTCGCCGAGGCGCATCGTTGAAACCGCTACTGATCCAAGGGGAGTGAAAACAGCATAGGCATCGTCGAGTTCGTGAATGATATCGCACCAGTGTGTCTTGTAGTCTTCATAGCCGATGCCGAGATCGTAGACGGTCATGCCACGTTCGCAACTGTGCTCGATATGACGGAAGGTGAGTACGTTGCCGGGGCTGTGTTGTGCAAGCTCGTCGAGCGCGAATGCCGTAAAATAGCTGTTCATATGGCCGCGATAGATGCCCGATCCGGTAACGGCCCGCGTTTTCCCGTCGACTGAAAGCGAGGCAATCTCCAGGAGAGGCTCATCCGTGCCGATGGAGCGATCTATGAGATCGTGAAAGAAGGCGGTAACGCCCGGTTCTGCGAAGCTGTTGGGTTTGCCCTGCTCGGCAAGACGCAGCGCTTTTTGCTCAAAGAAGAAATCGAGAGCTGCATGTTCCTCTGCGGGGTCCAGCAGCATCTGATAGCGCACCTCGCCGGTCGCGCTCATCTTGCGCTCCTTGGCCTTCACTCTTTTCCGGCGATTGCGCCCGTCACGGCTGTGAAGGAGGGCGTCGAAATCGCGGGACAGCGCGAACGCATAGCCTTCGGTCGCGCATGGGATTGAGGACAGTGTGCCGAGAGGCTGGGCGATATCGTCGAAACAACGCGGCATCTGCCCAAGCAGCGCGCAGTCCGCGTTGCCGAGTGCCTTTCCAAGTATCCGCTCGATGACGGGACGGGAAAGGCTGCGCATTCTCGCCGCGCCCTCCCGGCTCCACAGTCCGAAATTGTAGCTCGTATGCTTGCCGCCAATCCATCTTGCGATGCGCAGCGGTCCGGTCTTCGATATGGCGAGCGGCAGGATGAAGGCCGGTTCTCCGTCGAGCCTTCCAAGCAGGATGGACGCCCTAGCATTTTCATGCGGCAGGACATGGCGCACATAGGCATCGACCCAGTCGTAGCGCTGAAAGACCGTGCCGCAACCGGTTGCCTCCAGCTGCCTCCATTCCGGCTCGATCAGCGGCGGCCTGTCAAACGCCTGCACCTCAAAATGGGGCGATCCGGAACTCTGCCGGCTCGTTTTCACCGGTGCGGACGCCCGCATTTCCTGCGGTGATGTCATCTCCTGTGCTCCGTAAGTGCGCTGTACGGCCGAGATACGATGCATCCTATGAAACCGCCCCGACTATGCTGCTCCCGCCCCAGCCCTAACCTATACGTTTTAAGGAATGGTCTAGGAATACGGGGATCAGCGTTTCTCAACTCAGGCTTGTCCTGCCTACGGCTGCATTTGTGGTGCGTCGTGGTTAACCGACAGGGTTAAGTTCGTTTTAACATTTTTGAATCATTATCCATGTCGCGATCAGATGGCAGCCGTTGCGCCGTCGTTCTGGTGATCTAGGGGTGATGTATGTCTGATCTTTCCATAAAAGCGGCACTCGCCGTGATTGCAACTTTCGCCGTCGCGCCGGTCTTTGCCGCCGACTATGTTCAGCCGCCGGTTGTCATCGAAGAGCCTGTGGTCGTGGAGCAGCCGGTGGAGTTCGGCGGCTGGTACATTCGCGGTGATGTGGATTATCACAAGTCGAAGATGCGCGGCTCGGAGTACATCACCTATGGTGCGCCGTGCGGCCCCGGCTGTGGCGGGGCGGGCGGCACCAAGAGCTTCGACAAAACGGAACTCAAGAGCACATTCTCGATCGGCGCCGGCGTCGGCTATCAGCTCAACCGGTATTTCCGCACGGATCTTACGCTCGACTACTGGTCGAAATCCAAGTTCAAGGGCAGCACGTCCGATGATGGCAACTATGGTTGCGGCAGTCCCACCATTCCCTGCCAGTCCGTCGACCGCGCAAAAATGTCCGCGCTCGTGCTGCTTGCCAATGCCTATGTCGATCTGGGCACCTGGAACGGGCTGACGCCTTATGTCGGCGCAGGTATCGGCGGCGCCCACATCAAGTGGGGCGATTTGGAGAATGACGCCAATGTCGGCTACGCCGTTCACAAGGGCAGCAAGAACTGGCGCTTTGCCTATGCGCTGATGGCCGGTGCATCCTACTGCCTGACCGAAAACACCATGATCGATGCCGGCTATCGCTTCAGCCGCATCAATGGCGGGCGCATGTTCGAATATAATGGTGCGGGTCCGGGCTTCGACAAGGGCTTCAACACCCATGAGGTGCGCGCCGGCCTGCGCTACAATTTCGGCGGCGCAAGCCAGTGTGCCCAGCCCGAAACCGCAGTCTACGTGCCGGAGCCAATCTACACCAAGTAAGCCGGCCAAAGCTTTTCAGATCAGGAGGCCGGACGGCATTGCCGTCCGGCCTTTTTCAATTCGGCGTCAGGTGTTGCCGGTTTGGTGCGGCTGATCTCAGATCACCACCGTGACCCATGCAAACGTCTGTTCCGCATGCTCGGCCATGGCGTCGCGCGCTGCTGCCGGCTGACGATTGCGGATCGCTTTGACGATCCTGTCATGATTGTAGGGAGTGAGGTTCTTGGCGGCTGCCGGCTTGGCTGCCGACAGGATGAAATTCGTCACCTCGACCTGAATTTCCGTTTCCTGCTTGAGAAGCCGCGACGATCCCGACACTTCGGCGATGACCATGTGAAAGCGGGCATCGGCGAAACGCATATCCGGAAATTTGGGCAGCAGGTCGTCATATTCCCGTGCCGCCTGCTCGATGCGGACGAAATCGTCCTCCGTACCGCGCTCGGCGGCCAGATAGCAGGCCTCGCCGGAGATTGCGCGTCGCCAGTCGGTCAGATCGCGCAATTCCTCGCGCGTTAGCCGCAGGCGGCGCGCGGCATCGGCCAGACGCTCGCCCACATCCTCAGCGATGAAATTGCCGCCATTGCGGCCGCGTACCGTGGTGAGCAATCCCATGTCGCGCATGGCGCCGAGCGCGATGCGGGCTGTCATCGGGGCGACGCCCAGCATTCTGGCCAGCTCGTTTTCGGGCGGAAGCTGCTCGCCGGGGCTGAGCTCGCCCATGGTGATGGCTTCGCGCAGGCGGCGGAACACCATGTCCGGCGCGCTGTTTCCTTCAGCGGAGAGAGGCTTCAGAAATTTCATTTGACCATTAAACTATAGATGTTAAAGGTTATGTGATTAACAGTTGGAATGCAATGCCCCAAACCACCTCTGAACACAAGCCGGCCGGTCCCCGCATTCTCGTCTCCGGCTCTCTCTCTTCGCCTTATGCGAGCGATTATCTGGCCCGCACCCTGCGGGAGTTTTCGGATTCCGCCTTTGCCGGGCTGAAGGCCGCCGGCGCCTCGGTTTCCTTCGTCGAGGCGTCCGCGCCGCAGCTCACCCAGCGCGAGGCGCTCGAAGACGTCGACGGAGTGCTGATGCTTGGCGGCGCCGATGCCGATCCGCAGACATACGGACAGCAGGTCGTGGCCGACAGCGTCTACGGCATCCATCGCGCGGCCGATGACTACGAGATCGGGCTTCTGCAGCTTGCGCGGGAGAAGGGTCTCCCCATTCTGGGCATCTGCCGTGGCATGCAGCTTCTCAACATCGCTGCCGGCGGCGATATGGTTCAGGAGATCGGTGGCGGCACCATGCACTATCTCAACGCCGACAATTCGGTGATGACCGCGCATCCCACCGAAATACTGCCGGATACCCGCCTTGAGGAGGTTTACGGGGCCGGCGAAATCATCGTCCGCTCCGGCCATCATCAGGCCGTGTCGAAGGTTGGCGAGGGGCTTCGCGTCGCGTCAAGGGCGGCGGATGGCATTGTCGAGGCACTGGAGGGCACCGGCGATGCGTGGGTTGTGGGTGTTCAGTGGCATCCTGAAGACCCCAAAGCCTCGCATGAAGATTTCGAGCGGCTTGTGGGCGCGTTTCTCGCTCATTGCCGCCGCGCATAACAACATAAGACAACGATCAGGGAGATCACTTCTATGAAGTCATTTGCATTGCTGGCGGCGGCCGGCGCGTTTGCCGTTTTTGCCGGTGCTGCCGCTCAGGCGGCCGAATATGGCAAGTGCGAGCCGCAGGGCGAGCGCGGCAGCATCAAGCTGGAAACCATTGCCGCCGATACGCTGACCGTGGCGACGGTGCTGCCCAATCCCGGCTGGTACAACGGCGTGTCGCCCGAAAAGATCGAGGATGGCTTCGAATATTGCATGGGCGCCGAGATCGCCCACCGTGCCGGCCTCGACAAGGTGCGCCTCGTCAATATGGCCTGGGATCAGTACATCTCCGGCACCGCTTCCAACTATGACATCGGCATTGCCGGCACGACCATCACCGAAGCCCGCAAGCAGGTCTTCGATTTCAGCCAGCCTTATTTCTCGTCCAATCTCGGCGTTGCCGTAAAGAAGGGCGCCGATGTGACGGCTGAGAACATCCGCACCAAGCGCATCGGCGTTCTGCAGGGCAATATGGGTTCGGACTGGGTCATCGGCACGCTGAAGCCCGAGCAGCAGCCGGGGCTCTACCAGTCGCAGCCCGACATGGTCACGGCGCTGATCGCCGGTCAGGTGGATGCCATCATCTCCGATACGACGCTGGTTCTCTCCGCCACCAACGGAACCAATGGCATGATCGAAGTCATCGGCCAGTTCGAGCTCGATCAGGGTTATGGCATCGTGCTGCCGAAGGGCTCAGCCAATGCCGCCACGATCGATCAGGCGGTCGCCACCTTCCGGGAAGACGGCACGCTGGCCGGTCTGTCCGCCAAATATCTGACGCCCCTGTTCGGCGTCGATCCGGCGACCATCCCCGTCTGGAAGCAGGACTGACTTTATCCCTTCCGCCCATCGGTGCGGATCTGATCCACACCAGCGCTGCCCGGATCGTCATGCGGTTCCGGGCAGCCGGTTTATCAACTGACAGATTGGAGTTGGCATGACTTCGCTGAGCCCTGCACCGCGCAGTCGCGGTCTGGCGGTTTTCGCCACGCTGCTCGCCATAGCCTTGCTCGTTGCCGTTGCTGCGGTGGGAGAAAGTGTTCGCGCAGGCATAACCACCAGCCCGGAGCTTTCCACGTTCAGCATCTGGGTGATGGCAGCGGGGCTGGCGCTCGGCGCCGTGACCCTGTGGGCCGCCGTGAGCGCGCTGCGTCATTCTTTTCGCAGTGCCAGTGAAGAAGCTGCCGGCGAGGTGCTCGCCTCCCGTGCAAGTGCTGCGCAGTCGCGCCAGCAGAGCTTCGTCACCTTCGGGCTGGCCTTCGCGATCGTGATCGCCTTTGCCCTGATCCAGCTCGTGCTGATCAACGACGGCAACATCCAGCGCACCTTCCTGCGCGGCGACCTGATGGCCTCCAGCGCGCTCGATATTGCACGTGCCTTTATCGTCAACATCCGGCTGGCCTTCATCTCGGGCGTCATCGTTCTGGTGTTCGGGCTGGTTCTGGCCATTGCCCGCATGATCCCGGGCAAAGCCGGCGCGCCGGTCAGGTTCCTGGCTGTCGCCTATATCGACCTGATGCGGGCGGTGCCGGCCATCATCGTTCTCTATCTGATCGGCTTCGGCCTGCCGCTGACCAATCTGCCGCTGCTGAGCGGGCTCAATGCCGAATGGTTCGCAATCATGGCGCTGTCGCTGACCTACAGCGCCTATGTGGCCGAGGTGTACCGCTCCGGCATCGCCTCCATCCACCCCTCGCAATGGGCGGCCAGCCGCTCGCTCGGCTTCTCCTATCTGCAGACGCTGCGCTTCTTCATCCTGCCGCAGGCCATGCGTCTGGTCATTCCGCCGATGCTGAGCACCTTCATCGCGCTGCAGAAGGACACGTCGCTGGTCAACGTCATCGGCACGCTCGATGCCTTCAACCAGGCGAAGTTCTACGCGTCGAGCACCTTCAACCTGTCGTCGGTGACAGTGGTGGCCATCCTGTTCGTCATCATAACCATTCCGCAGACCCGTTTTGTCGACTGGATGCTTGAGCGTGGCGCCAGCCGCCGCAAGGGAGCTTGACCATGGCTTTCATCGAACTTTCGGGCATCGAGAAGAGCTATTCCGGTCATCAGGTGCTCAAGGGCATCGACCTTGATGTGGAAAAGCACCAGGTGGTGACGCTGATCGGTGCCTCGGGCTCCGGCAAGTCGACGCTGCTGCGCTGCATCAACGCGCTGGAGACGATCGACCGCGGCACCGTTTCCGTGGACGGCGATGTCGTCTCTGGGCCGGGCGTCGATCTCGACCGCCTGCGCCGCAAGGTCGGCATGGTATTCCAGTCGTTCAACCTGTTCCCGCACATGACGGTCGAGGAAAACATCGCCGTCGGTCCGATCCGCCTTCTGGGCGAAGATCGCGGCGCGGCGCTGAAGCGGGCGCGCGAATTGCTGGAACGGGTCAACCTCGAACACCGGGCCGGCTACTACCCCGACCAGTTGTCCGGCGGCCAGCAGCAGCGCGTCGCCATCGTGCGCGCCATCGCCATGCGGCCGGAAGCGTTGCTTCTGGACGAGATCACCTCCGCGCTCGACCCCGAACTGGTGGCAGAGGTGCTCAACATCGTGCGCGATCTGGCCCGCGATGGTATGACCATGATCCTCGCCACGCATGAAATGCAGTTCGCCCGCGAGGTCTCCGACGTCGTGGTGTTCCTTGAACAGGGCAGACTTCTGGAGAAGGGGCCGCCCGCGCAGATCTTCGGTGAGCCGAAGGAAGAACGCACGCGCGCCTTCCTGAAGCAGATCATCGAGGCGGGACGCCTCTGACCGGTTGGGGCCGCGCGCAGTGCGGCCCCTGCCTCGTCAACAGCCGGTAGCCGGCGGCTTTGTCTCGACTCGGGCCCCGTTTCATGCCAAGTCCCCGCCATGGCACTGGACATCAAGATCTGCGGGCTGAAGACGGAGGCGGCGCTGGCATCGGCCATCGACGGCGGCGCCAGCCATGTCGGCTTTATTTTTTTCCCAAAAAGCCCCCGCAACGTGACCCCGCAGGAAGCCGGCAGGTTACGCGCACTGGCGCGCGGCAGGGCGAAGGCCGTCGCGGTCACCGTCGATGCCGATGACGCTTTTCTGGACGCCATTGTCGATGCGATGCAACCCGACATGCTCCAGCTTCACGGCTCGGAGAAGCCGGAACGTGTGGCGCAGGTCAAGGCGCGCCATGCGCTGCCGGTGATGAAGGCCTTCGCCATTCATGATGCGTCGGATCTGGCGCGGATCGGGCCTTATCGCGGCGTCGCCGACCGCTTCCTGTTCGATGCAAAGCCGCCGCCGGGCTCCGAGCTTCCGGGCGGAAACGGCGTCCGCTTCGACTGGACCATCCTCGCCGGGCTTGACGCTGGTGTCGATTACATGCTTTCCGGCGGGCTCGACGCTGCCAATATCGCAGAGGCCCTGCGGCTTGCTAATCCGCCCGGCATCGACATATCGTCAGGCGTCGAAAGTGAGCCCGGCGTCAAGGACACGGCGCTCATCGAAGCTTTTTTCAAGGCGGTTGCAGCCGCGCGCGACGACCGTGCAGCCTGAACCGCAGCCTTTTGCCCGAGGAGATCGGCGATGAACAAGCCGGCCACACCAAATTCATTCCGCACAGGTCCCGACGAGCAGGGGATGTTCGGCATTTTCGGGGGCCGCTTCGTGGCTGAAACCCTTATGCCGCTGATCCTCGATCTGGAGGCGGAGTGGAACAAGGCCAGGACCGATCCCGAATTCAGGGCCGAGCTTCAGGCGCTTTCCACCTTCTATGCCGGGCGCCCATCGAAGCTCTATTTTGCAGAGGGTCTGACCCGGCATCTGGGTGGCGCGAAAATCTATCTCAAGCGTGAGGACCTGAACCACACGGGATCCCACAAGATCAACAACTGTCTTGGCCAGATCCTGCTCGCCCGTCGCATGGGCAAGACCCGCATCATCGCCGAGACGGGTGCCGGCCAGCATGGCGTGGCCTCAGCCACCGTTGCAGCGCGCTTCAACCTGCCATGCGTCGTCTATATGGGCGCCACCGACGTCGCCCGCCAAAGCCCCAACGTGTTCCGCATGAAGCTTCTGGGTGCCGAGGTGCGGCCGGTGGAATCGGGCCACGGTACGCTCAAGGATGCGATGAACGAAGCCCTTCGCGACTGGGTCACTAATGTCGAAGACACCTATTACCTGATCGGCACAGCTGCCGGGCCGCACCCCTATCCGGAGCTGGTGCGCGACTTCCAGTCGGTGATCGGCACGGAAGCGCGCGCGCAGGTTCTGGAGCAGGAAGGACGCCTTCCCGATGTGATCATCGCTGCCGTCGGCGGCGGCTCCAACGCCATCGGCCTGTTCCATCCTTTCCTTGACGACAAGGATGTCCGCATCATCGGCATCGAAGCCGGCGGTCGTGGTCTCGACGGCGTCGAGCATTGCGCGTCGATGAATGCGGGACGCCCCGGCGTGTTGCACGGCAACCGCACCTATCTGATCCAGAACGAGGACGGCCAGATCATCGACGGCCATTCCGTGTCCGCCGGTCTCGACTATCCCGGTGTCGGCCCCGAGCACAGCTGGCTGCGCGACACTGGCCGGGTCGAATATGTGCCGATCCTCGACGACGAGGCGCTGGAGGCGTTCCAGCTCTGCACCCGCACCGAAGGCATTATCCCGGCACTGGAATCGGCTCATGCTATTGCCCACGCCGTCAAGATCGCGCCATCGATGGACAAGGACCAGATCGTCATCGTCAACCTGTCCGGGCGTGGCGACAAGGACGTGCATACCGTGGCCTCGATGATGGGCATGGAGATCTGAGATGACCGATACCCGCATCGACCGCCGTATGGCGAAACTGAAGGAAGAGGGCCGGCCGGCGCTCGTCACCTATTTCATGGGCGGCGACCCGGATTATGATACCTCCCTGTCGATCATGAAGGCGCTGGCGCGCTCAGGCGCCGACATCATCGAGCTCGGCATGCCGTTTTCCGATCCCATGGCCGATGGTCCCGCCATTCAGGCGGCCGGTCTGCGTTCGCTGAAGGGCGGGCAGACGCTGGTACGCACCCTGCAGATGGCCGCCGATTTCCGCAAGGATGACAATGAGACGCCGATCGTGCTGATGGGCTACTACAACCCCATCTACATCTACGGCGTCGACCGCTTCCTGGCCGATGCGAAGGCATCCGGCATCGACGGCCTGATCGTGGTCGATCTGCCGCCGGAAATGGACGAGGAGCTTTGCGTTCCGGCGCTGAAGGCAGGCATCAACTTCATTCGCTTGGCCACGCCGACGACCGATGAAAAGCGCCTGCCCAAGGTTCTGCAGAACACCTCCGGTTTCGTCTACTATGTGTCGATGACCGGTATCACCGGTTCGGCGTTGGCCGATACCGGCAAGGTTTCCGAGGCGGTGAAGCGTATCAAGCAGCATACCGATCTGCCGGTGTGCGTCGGCTTCGGCGTCAAGACGGCCGGGCAGGCCCGCACGATCGGCGCTTCGGCTGACGGCGTCGTGGTCGGTACGGCCATCGTCAATGCGGTGGCCAATGTTCTGGGCGCCGATGGCAAGCGCACCGCCGATCCGGCCGAGGCGGTTGCAACGCTGGTTTCCGGTCTTGCACAAGGCGTGCGTCAGGCCCGCCTTGCTGCTGCCGAATAGTTGCCCTAACCCAAACAGAATCAAGTCGCGGTCAGGAGCCGAACGATGAACTGGATCACCAACTACGTCCGCCCGAAGATCAATTCGATGCTCGGCAGGCGCGAGATGCCCGAAAACCTCTGGATCAAGGATCCGGAGTCGGGCGAGATGGTTTTCCACAAGGATCTGGAAGAGAACCAGTTCGTGATCCCAGCCTCCGGCTATCACATGAAGATCGCCGCGAAGGAACGGCTGAAGTTCTTCTTCGATGGCGGCAGCTATGAGGTTCTGGAGAATCCCAAAGTCGTTCAGGATCCGCTGAAGTTCCGTGACGAGAAGCGCTATGTCGACCGCCTGAAGGACGCCAAGGCCAAGACCGGCATGGACGATGCCATCCTGAGCGCGACCGGCCAGATCGACGGCCTGCCGGTCGTGGCAACGGTGCAGGACTTCACCTTCATGGGCGGTTCGCTCGGCCTTGCCGCCGGCGAGGCGATCATTCACGCCTTCGACACCGCACGTCAGAGCCGCAAGCCGCTGGTTCTGTTCGCTGCCTCGGGCGGTGCGCGCATGCAGGAAGGCATCCTGTCGCTGATGCAGCTTGCCCGCACCACCGTCGCCGTCGACCGTCTCAAGGAAGCCGGTCTGCCCTATATCGTGGTGCTGACCAACCCGACCACGGGTGGTGTCACCGCTTCCTACGCCATGCTGGGCGACGTGCACATTGCCGAGCCCGGCGCTCTGATCGGCTTTGCCGGACCGCGCGTCATCGAGCAGACGATCCGCGAGAAGCTGCCTGAGGGTTTCCAGCGCGCCGAATATCTGATGGAGCACGGCATGGTGGACATGGTGGTGTCGCGGCTGGAGATGAAGAGGACGGTCGCCAACCTGCTCAAGCTGCTGCTCAAGAAGCCGGAAACGCAACAGGCGCAGGTTGCGGACATGCCGCCGCCCGTTCCGGTTGCCCCGGAAGCGCGGCCGCAAGCCTGATCGCGCGGCATGAACACGCTTTCCGCCGAGCGCGAGATCGAACATCTGATGACGCTGCATCCGAAAGGTTTCGACCTTTCGCTGGATCGGGTGTCACGACTGCTCGACAAACTGGGCAATCCGCAGGATCACATGCCGCCGGCTATCCACATCGCCGGCACCAATGGCAAGGGTTCCTGCGCCGCATTCACCCGCGCCATTCTCGAAGCGCAGGGCCTGCTGGTGCATACCCACACCTCGCCGCACCTCGTCAACTGGCACGAACGCTATCGCATCGCCGCCGACGGTGGGAGCCGGCTGGTCGACGATGCCACGCTGGCCGAGGCGATAGCGCGCGTGGCGAAGGCCAATGACGGACAGCAGATCACCGTGTTCGAGATTCTGTCGGCGGTCGGGTTCCTGCTGTTTTCCGAGCATCCTGCCGACGTGGTGGTCATGGAGGTCGGCCTTGGCGGGCGTTTCGACGCCACCAACGTCATTGCACGGCCTGCCGCCTCGGTGATCATGCCGGTTTCCATGGATCATGAAGCCTATCTCGGTGACCGGGTCGAACTGATCGCTGCCGAAAAGGCCGGTATCATCAAGCCGGGCTGCCCGGTGGTGATCGGCTCCCAGCCGCATGAGGCCGCTCTTGAGGTGCTTGCCGACACCGCCGCGCGTCTCGGCTGCCCGACCCATATCTACGGTCAGGACTTTTTTGCCTTCGCGGAACATGGCCGCATGGTCTATCAGGATCAGGATGGCCTGATGGACCTTTCCCTGCCGCGCATGACCGGCCGCCACCAGCTCGCCAACGCATCGGCTGCCATTGCGGCGGTCAAGGCCGCCGGTTTCGATCCGCGCGAAAACGCCATCGACCGCGCCATGACGACGGCCTCGTGGCCGGGCCGGATGCAGAAGCTGCCGCATGGCAAGCTGATGGAACTGGCGCCTGCCGGAGCAGAAATCTGGGTGGATGGCGGCCACAATCCCGGCGCCGGCATCGTCATTTCAGAAGCTCTGGCGGAACTGGAGCAGAAGGATCCGCGGCCTTTGTTCATGATCGCCGGCATGATCAACACCAAGGATCAGAGCGGTTATTTCCACGCGTTCAACGGTCTGGTGAAGCATGTCTATACCGTGCCGGTGGATTTCAGCGATGCCAGCGTGGGCAATGACGAGCTGGCCGTGCGCGCCAGTGCGGCAGGCCTGTCGGCCGAACCCGTCAGCTCGGTGGCGAATGCGCTGATGCTGCTGCGTGACAACTGGCAGGAGACAGATGTGCCGCCGCGCATCCTCATCGGCGGTTCGCTGTATTTGGTCGGTGCCGTTCTGGCTGAAAACGGAACCCCGCCGACCTGAACCGTCCTTTTCGGGCCGGTGCTGATCGGCCATCCAGCCTGCCATAAAAAAGCCCGGCGCAATGGCCGGGCTTTTGTTTGGTATACGCTTCGGATCAGGCGACGGCGCCGTTGATCCACTGCGACAGGGCGGTCTTCGGCGCAGCACCAACCTTGGTGTCGGCAACCTGACCGTCCTTGAAGATCATCAGGGTCGGAATGGAGCGCACGCCGAACTGGGCGGCAAGCTCCGGGTTCTCGTCGATGTTCAGCTTCGCGATCTTGACCTTTCCGCCAAGCTCGTTGGAAATCTCTTCCAGCGACGGGCCGATCATCTTGCACGGGCCACACCATTCAGCCCAGAAATCCACCACGACGGGTTCCTTGGCGTCGAGCACGTCCGACTGGAAGTTGCCGTTGTCGACCTTGACGGTTGCCATGCGAAAGTCCTTTCGGTTGTTCAGCTCAACACTATGTGGCGGTGGAACCGGCCAAATTCAAGCGAGTTCAAATTCAGGCAGGTCTTGTGTCACGATAGGGTGAGTCGGGCAAGGGCGGCATCCATGGCGTCCCCCGGCAGTTCGATGAGGCGCGGCGCTTCGGTAAACAGCAGGGCGGCCGCGATTTCCCGCTCCGGATAGAGCGGCTTCAGCAGTTCCCGATAGAGGCCGAGCTGCAAAACATAAGCCTCCGGCACCTGCGCCAGCGTGGCCGGCGGCGGGCGGTTGGTCTTGTAATCGACGATCAGCACCCGCTCGTCCGTCACCGCCAGCCGGTCGATCTTGCCCGATACGGAGCGCTGCCTGCCCTTCACCTTCAGGCTGCCCATGAGAGCGATCTCGGCGCGGGAGCTTTCGGAGAAGATGGGAGCAAAGCGTGCATCGACGAGCACATCGAGCACCGCGCCAAGCACGCGCTCGCGCTCGGATTGCGGCCAGTCGGCGCCCGCGCGCGCCAGATAGCGCCGGCCTGCGTCCTCCCACTCGTCGTCAGCAATGCCGGGCAGCATCTGCAACAGCTTGTGAGTGGCAAGGCCACGCGCGATGGCCAGCGAAGGCTCATCACCCGCTTCCAGCACCGGTGAGCGCGGATCGGGAAGCGGCTCGATCCCGTCCTCTCCGATCAGCGCCGAAGCACCGGAGGGCGAAAGCGGGCGCGGCAATTCCTCATCGTCGTCCAGCCTGTCAAACAGTGTGGCGGGCAGGGGCGTGAAGCTGGTTCCTGCGGTTTCAGTGTCGGCTTGTGCGGAAGACCGTGGCGGCAGGCCGGTGGCGTGGAAGCGATGCACGGGGTCGCCGGTGACCGGATGCGCCAGTTCGCGCGTTTCCGGCGCTGTTGCCAGCGCGCGGGACACGATCCGGTGCCAGGTTCCGTCTCCTGGCTCGCGCTTGCCGTGATAGCCGGCAACGATCAGCCGGTCCTCTGCGCGCGTCATGGCGACGTAGAGCAGGCGGCGATATTCGTCGTCGGCCAGTTGCTTCGCCTTCTCCGCAGCGCCACGCGAGACGGCGTTGGCAACTTCCGCATCGGAGCGCCACAGATAGCCGCGGCCGCGCCAGTGCCGGCCGGAGCTTTCGAATGGCATCAGCCGCGGCAGATGCTGGTCGCTGAAAGCGCGCGCGCCGCCGTCGATGAGAAACACCACCGGCGCTTCGAGGCCCTTGGAGGCATGCACGGTCATGATGCGCACCTCGTTGCGGCTCTGATCCATCTCCCGCTTCACTTCGGGCCCCGCATTTTCCAGCGTGGAGAGGAAGGAATCGAGGCCGGGCAGGCCGGTGCGCTCTTCCGCGAGGCAGAAATTCAGGAACTCGTCCAGTATGTCGCCGGCTTCGGGGCCGAGGCGCGCGATCATGTTGCGGCGCACCCCGTCGCGCGCCAGAATGCCGGCATAGAACTCGAACACCGGCTTGAAGGCGGCCTCGCTCGCCCAGTGCTCAAGGGTTTCGGCGATTGTGGCAAGCAACTTGTCCGCTTCTGCCTGGCGGCGGAGCGACTGGATCAGCGAGACACTGCGCTCACGCCCTGCAGCGAGATCGAACAGGCGCTTTTCGGGCAGGTCGAAGATCGGCGAGCGCAGCACGGCGGCGAGCGACAGGTCGTCCTGCGGTTGGACGAGGAAGCGGCCAAGGGCGGCCAGATCCTTCACGGCGATGTGGCCGGGCAGGCTGAGGCGGTCCGCGCCGGCCACCGGCACGCCCTTTTCCTTCAGGCTTTTTGAGAGCGCATGGATGAAGCGGTCGCGCTTGCGCACCAGCACCAGAACGTCGCCGGCGCGCAGGGTGCGGCCCTTGCCTTCAAGGATTTCGCCCTTGTCCAGCCAGCCCTTGATGGTGGCAGCGACATGTTCGGCCACGCGCACCGCAGGCGCGCTGGCGTGGTTGACGGGCAGCGTCCAGTCGTCCGGTTCCTCGACCTGATCGGCACCCAGCGTCGGCCACACTTCCACATAGCCCGGCGCATCGTTGCGGATGGCCTTGTGGTCGAGCGGCTCGGGATCATGGCTGATGCCGCGCCGCACCTCGTCGTCGGAGAACACGCGATCCACCGCGCGCAGCACGTCCTCGCTGGAACGGAAGGAGAAGGTGAGCTTCAGGTCGGCGAATTGTCGCCCGGCATCGCGCACCCGAATGGCAAACTCATCCTTGCTTTCGGCGAAGGAGTCCGGGGCCGCGCCCTGAAAGGAGTAGATCGATTGCTTTTCGTCACCCACGGCGAACACGGTGCGCAAGGTGTTGTCGCGGGCGCTCTCTCCGGAGAAGAATTCTTCGGCGAGCTTCTTAACCACGTCCCATTGTTCGGGGCTGGTGTCCTGCGCTTCGTCGAGCAAAATGTGGTCGATGCCCTGATCGAGCTTGTACTGCACCCATGCGCCGGCTTCCGGGCGCTTCAGCAGGTTGACGGTGCGGGTGATCAGGTCGTTGAAGTCGAGCAGGCCGCGCGCCCGCTTCAGCTCCTCGTAGCGGCGGATCAGCCAGTCGGCGATCGTGAGCGCGGAGGTGGTGCCCTTCACCATGCGGTAGAGCGCCAGCCGGTCGCAGGCGGAAATGATCGCTTCGGTGGCGGCCAGATAGCGTTCCGCCAGATCGGGCATCGCGCCGATCAGCGCCTTTGAAAACAGCCAGTCCGGCTTGTAGGCATCGCCCTTGCCGCTGAGGAAGGATTTCTGCAAACCCGCAAAGCGCAGCATCGGGTCGGGCTCGGCGAAGGCGATCAGCGCATCATCCACAAGGGAACCGCGTGCGCGGTTGGCTCCCAGTTGCAGCGAAAGCTCGTCGAGTGTCGCCATATAGGCAGGCTCGAAACCGGGCAGGGGCCAGACTGATGTGGCAATAGCGGCCTCATGGTCATCGGCGCTGAAGCCGAATTCCGCGAACAGCGGCGCGAAGCCGGCCGCAGTGCCGCCGATCCTGCCGAGAAATTCGCGCAGCGCCTCGCGTTTGCCCACGATCTCGGAAAGCAGGGAATCAAGCCCAGTCTCGCCGCCGCGCGCAAGCACGGTGGCGAAGGCTTCCGTGAGGTCCGTGGCCGCACCGCCGACCGCGCCGGCGATCATGTCGCGCCGCGCGGCGGCGACCAGCGTCTGCTCCATCTGGGTGTCGACCATCTGGAAATGGGCGACGATGTTCGCCTCCAGCGGGAACTGGTGCAGCACCGCCTCGCAGAAGGCGTGGATGGTCTGGATCTTCAGCCCGCCCGGCGTCTCCAGCGCCTCGGCAAACAGGCGGCGCGCCCGTTGCAGGGTTGTCGCATCCGGATGCCGCCCGTCCATAGCCTCGATGCGTTTCGCAAGCTCGGTCTCGTCGAGCGCTGTCCATTCCGACAGCGTGGAAAACACGCGGTTCGACATGTTGGCCGCCGCCGCGCGCGTATAGGTCAGGCACAGGATCTTCGACGGCTCCGTGCCGCGCAGCAGAAGCCGGATGACGCGCTGGGCCAGCACATGCGTCTTTCCCGAGCCGGCATTGGCCGACACCCATGCCGAATTGGCGGGGTCGGAAGCGCGCGCCTGTGCGAGCGCGGTATCGGTGGGGATCGGATATTTCATTCCTCTCCTCCTTCGCCCGCCCCGTCGCCGCCGGCAGACCATTCCAGCACGCGCGCCAGATGGTCGTAATCGCCATCCGTCTCGCCCTCGCGGAAGGGCAATGCGCGTGAAAGATAGCCGGTGGCCGGGTTGGCGTAATAATAGAGCAGCTTTTCCAGCCGCGCCCACGCATCCTCGCCAAGCTCCATGCCGGAGCGGATCGCCTTGCCGTGTCTGAGAATGGATTCGGGTTCCACCTCGCCATTGGCGCGCAGGCGGATGAAGGCAAGGTCCGCCGGTTCACGGCTGCCCAGATCGCGGAACGAACCGCGCCTGAGCAGCGCGGCTTCCAGCGCGAGCTGTGGAGCGAGCAGCGTGTGCGCCTGCACCTTGGAAGGCGATGAGCCGGTCTTGTAGTCAAGAATGTCGGCCATGTTGCCGGTGAGCAGGTCGACCCGGTCGGCATAGCCGGACAGCGTCACGCCAGTGGCTCCGATGGCCGTTTTTTCAGCGCGCGCCTCGGCATGGCGTGCCTGCACGTCGAAGCGGCTCCGCTCCCACGCGATGATGTTGGCGGCCAGCGTCTCGAAACGCGGCCACCACACAGCCTCGACATCTTCCGGCAGTTCGGCATCGGCGAAACAGTCGCGGCCCGCCTGCAAAAGCTTTTCCAGTGCGTCCGGTGCAGATGGATCGGCCTGCATGGAGAAGCGGTGCAGTATGTCATGAAACAGCGTGCCGCGCTCGGCAGCGCCCGGATCGCGGATCACCGGATCGAGCGCGTAGAGGCCGAGAAGACGACGGGCATAGATGGCATAGGGATCGCGCCGCAGCGTCTCGATTTCCGTGACGGAAAAATGCTTCGGCCGCACGTCTAGGGGCGGCGCGGGGCAGGGGCGCGGTGCGAAGTCGATGCGCGGCGCTTCGTCCAGCGTACGCGCCCATGAAAGCAGTTGGTCGCCGCGCCGGCGCATGACGGCGGCATGGTCCTTGCCGGTGAAGGTGAGCAGGCGTTGCAGCCAGCGCGAAGGCACGGCCGGCGCATCGCCGGAGCGCAGCGCCCGCGCCAGCACCACCTTCTGTGTGCCCATCGCCATCTGGAAATCATGCGCGGCAAGGCCGATGCGCCGCTCCGGCGGTTCGAGATCGAGCCCCCCCTTCATCAGCCGCGACATGAAGCGGTCGTTCTCCGGTTTGCGCGGCCACACCCCTTCGTTGAGCCCGCCGACGACAAGTGTGTCGACATGCTGGAGCCGTGCTTCCAGCGCACCCCAGATGGCGATGGCCCGATCGGTGCCCTGTCGCGGCTTCACAGTCTCGGGCGCGAGCAGGGCGTCGAGCACATCCGGCCATTCGTCGGCACCGAAGCCGAAGGGCGATTGAGCGGCCACCAGATCGCGCAGCACCTGCGCCAGCTTGTGGCCCGCATCACCGGCATAGAGGGCTGTGACGCTGCCATCGGCCTGACGGCCCAGCGCTTCCAGCGCCTGTGTGCTTGCCTGCGCGAAATCGGGAACGCCGAGGTCGGTGCGGTCGCGCAGTTCGAGCAGGGGCGTGAGTGCCTCAACGAGCTTGCGGGCAACGCCAATCGCCTCCTCGATGCGCCGCGCCGGAAAGCGTGCGAACCAGAACGGCTCGCGCCCGCCCTCGGCGGGGTCGGCCAGCCGACGCTCGAACAGGTCGGGCAGGGCGGCGATGTCAGGACGCCCGGTGCCGCCGCGCAGCGCGGCCAGCTCGATCAACTCGGCTGCATGGCGCACCGGCGCGCGGTCCATTCCGAGCGACAGCAGCGGGTGCTTGACCAGCGCCAGCAAAGGCAGCGGATCGCCGGGGCGGAAAGCGGCCTGGGCGGCAAGTCGTAGCAGGGCGGCAGGCGGCGTGTTGGCGAGCGGCGTGCCGCCGGAATCGTCGGCCGTGATGCCAAAGCGCAGCAATTCGGCCGAGACGCGGCGGGCCAGCGCCCTGTCACCCGTCACCAGCGCCGCACGTTTGCCGGGTGCGCTCACGGCATGGCGCAGCGCCACCGCGATGGCGGTCGCCTCGTCGCGTTCGTTCGGCGCTTCCAGCACGGTCACGTCTTCAAGGGCGCCCGTCATGTTGGCATCGCTGAAGCGTGCCCGCATCTGCGGCCACAACTCGGTCGTATCGGCGGGGCGCAGGGCTTCACTGACGATTGCATTGCGCAGGGCAAGCGCGGTGGAAGGCGTTCCGAGCGGTGCGATCTCGTCGCGGGCGACACCGATCTTGTTCGCCAGTTTGATCAGGCCGTATTGCGGATGGCCGAGCAGCGCGGGGCGCGCGTCCGGCGCCGAGATGGCGGCGAGTGAGGGCGCATCGAGTGTTGCATCAAGCCCCGGCAAAACCACCGCGCCGTTCGGCAGGTGCGCGATTGTCTTCAGCAGTTCAGCCGTGGCGGGGATCGAGCCGGTCGAACCGGCGGCGATCACGGGACCTGCGGGTGGTTTGCGCTGAAGGCGTTCCGTCTCGAAGCGGATCAGCGCGCTGCGATGTGCCGCCGGATTGGAGCGATCGCGCTCGGCGAGGATCAGCGGCCAGTGCTGGCTGGCGATGCCAAGGAAATCCAGCGTCACCTGCCACCAGCCGGCGAGATTGCCGGTGACCAGCCCGGCGAGCTTTGCCCAGTCGGAGCCCTCCGTTTCCACCTCGTCCATCAGGTCGGCCAGATCGCGCGCCAGCCAGATGGCGTCGGCGGCGGAGGCCGGCACCATGATCTCTTCCGCGAAACGCGCGGCCACCTCGGCCGGCAGCCGCTGCTTCCACGCCCGCACCAGAACCGCCAAAAGCAGCAGGCGTTCGGTCGAGGCGATGGGCGGGGCAAGGTCGAGTGCCGCGGAATTTTCGGGCGCATCCGTCTCGAACAGCGCCTCGTCCTCGTCGAATTCGCCAAGCGGCCGCACGGTCGGCAGGATGGCGGCGCGGCCGCCCATCAGCTTCATGAACTCGGTGCGCAGCGCACGCGCGGCGCGCCGCGTCGGCACATAGATGGTGACGTCGGCCAGCGCCATCGGATCGCCGTCGAAGCGGAAACCCGGAACCAGTTCGCCCGACAGCAACGCCGAGGCCAGTGTCGGCAGGAACGGCGCTCCGGGCGGGATCGAAAGAACGCGCGGCGCGCTGCTCATGCCGCCCCGGCCGGAACTTGTCGCAGCGCTTCCTCCGCCGGGGCGATGGCATCCGGCGTGCCGACAGTGATCCAGTGGCCGTTCATGGCAACGCCGAACAGGCGGCCTGCGGCAATGGCGCGGTCGAAGTAGAGGTTGAGCGAATGCGGTTCCGCGTCCGCCCCTTCGAAGATGCGCGGATGGACGATGCCCGCACCGCCATAGATCAGCCCCTCAGGGTGGTTGCGTCCGCGCGCCAGCCGGCCGTCGTCGTCAAGCAGGAAATCGGTCGAACCGCTGTGGCCGGTGGAATCCGCCGGATTGGCGAGCATGAGCAATATGTCCATGCGCGCATCGTCCCACGTCGCGGCCAGACGCTCAAGCTCCGGCGTGCCGCGTTCGATCCAGAAGGTGTCGGCATTAAGAATGTAGAACGGATCCGGCCCCAGTTCCGGCAGCGCCCGCACGATGCCGCCGGCGCTGTCCAGCAGCCTGTCGCTCTCGTCGGAAATGATGATGCGGGGTTTTGTGTATCCGGCGACATGGGCGGCGATCATGGCACTCAGATGATGGACATTGACCACGGCTTTTTCCACGCCTGCCCCGGCCAGCGCGTCCAGCCCGCGATCGAGCAGGGTGCGGCCGGCGATCTCCACCAGCGGCTTCGGCAGCGTGTCGGTGATCGGGCGCATGCGCGTGCCGAGCCCGGCGGCGAGCACCATTGCTGTCTTCGGGTCTGTCAAAGCTCCCGCTCCTCAAGAAAACCCTGTTCCTCGTAGAAGGCGTGCATTGGGGCAAGCGCCGGGTGGGCGAGCGCGCGGCGCAGATAGTCGCGGATCCGCGGCAGGTGCTTCAGATAGCCGGGTTTGCCGTCGCGGCGATGCAGGCGCACGAAGATGCCGAGAATTTTCGAGTTCCGCTGCGCCGCCATCAGCGCATAGGCTTCAAGAAAGGCAGCCTCGTCGAAATGCCCGGCCGCGCGTCGGCGGGCAAGATAGGCATTCACCGTCGCCTGTTCGACGTCGCGCGGCACGGTGGCGCGTGCATCCATGGCCAGCGAGGCGAGATCGTAGGCCGTCGGGCCTACAAGCGCGTCCTGAAAATCGATGATGCCCAGCCGGTCATGGCCGCTGCGCTCCGCCCGCCAGATCAGGTTCGGCGAGTGATAGTCGCGCTGCATCAGCGTGGGCTCGAAACCTTCGATGCGGTCGAGCGCGACGTTCCATTCCTGCCGGTAGCGGGCGCGCAGCGCGTCGTCCGCCGGCTTGCCGCTCACCGCCGGAACGTACCAGTCGATCAGCAGATCGACCTCGATCAGCATCGCGTCGCGATCGAAGGGCGGCACGTCATAGACTATGCCGGGCGCGACCTCGATATGGGCGCACCATGGACGGCCATGCATGTCGGCCAGCAGTTCGGCGGCGGCGACATAGCGCTCCTCGATCGGATTGCGTGCCTCGTCCAGAACGCCTGTGCTGCCCAGATGCTCGATCAGCAGGAAGCCGTTGTCGAGATCCTGCGCGTGGATTTCCGGGGCGCAGATGCCGGCTTCGCGCAGCACCTTGTCGATGGCGACGAAGGCCGCGACGGTCTTTGAGGTATGGGCGATCTCGGCATAGGGTTTGCCGTCGCGCACCGGCGGACCCATCACCAGCGGCGGCGAGTTCATCAAAATGCGGTCCGCTTCGCCTGCAAGGCGCACCGTCTCGTAGGAGCGTGCCGAGGCATCGCCGGTCAGATGGCGGCGCTGGGCGCTGCCCCAGCCGGCGCCTGTCAGGAAGCCGCGCATGGCGAGCGAGCGCCCAATTCGCGCCATCGCCTCGTCGGAGCCGGAGATGCGGGCGCCGCGGCCTTCGCCCTCGTGGATCAGCTCGACCGCCAACGCGCTCTGCGGCAGGCGGCTGCCGGCGCGTTCGGGCCACTCCACCAGAGCCACGCCATTGGCAAAGGCGTCCTCGAAACCGAGCTCGTCCAGCTCGTCCTCATGGCCGAGGCGATAGAGATCGAAATGGTGGACGGGAAAGCGCGTCTCGTAACTCTGCACCAGCGTGAAGGTGGGGCTCGGCACTTCGAGGGTGGCATCGTCGGCAAGGGCGCGGATCAGCGCCCGCGCCAGCGTGGATTTTCCAGCGCCGAGATCGCCATGCAGGGCCAGAACGTCGCCCGGCCGCACGGCCATGGCGAGGTCCTCGCCGAGCCGTTTTGTCGCCGCCTCATCGCCAAGCGCCACCTCGATAGGGGAGGCTTCCATGTCGGGAGCTACTCCGCCGCGTTGCGCATATCTGCCGGCGTAGCCGGGAAGATGCACACGACCGTGGTTCCCTGTCCGGAGCCTGTCTCGATGCGCACTTCGCCGCCATGCAGTTCGACAAAGCTTTTGACGATGGAAAGGCCAAGGCCCGCGCCGCGCCTGCGCCCGCCATTGACGCGCGATTCGAAGCGGTGGAACACGAGATCCAGCACGTCGGGCGGCATGCCCGGCCCGTCATCATGCACGGAGAATTCGACGCCGTCCGGCAATTGCCGGCAGGTCAGACGCACCGTGCTGCCCTCGGGCGCATAGTTGGCGGCATTGGTGAGCAGATTGTAGAGGATCTGCCGCACCCGCACCTCGTCGCCCTTGAGCGTCTGCGGCGCGGCGGCGGCATCGACCGAGAGCCTGATAGCGTGTTCCTGCAGCCGTTCGGAAACCAGTTCTGCGGCGGCCGTAATGGCGTTGTTGACGTCGACCTCGGTGATGTCGAGCTGCATGATGCCGGCGTCGACGGTGGCAAGGTCGAGGATATCGTTGACGATGGTGAGCAGCACCGACGACGACGAGCCGATATGCTCCAGATATTCGCGCTGGCGCGGCGACAACGGCCCGGTGGCCGGCAGCGACAAAAGTTCGGTGAAGCCGATGATGTTGGTAAGCGGCGAGCGGAGCTCATAGGAAACGTGCTGCACGAACTCGTTCTTGATCTGGTCGGACTTCAGAAGGGCTTCGTTCTTTTCCTTCAGCGCCCGTTCGACATTGACGCTGTCGGTCACGTCCACGAAGGTCGTCATCACCTGTCCGTTGGGCAGATGGATGACGGCGTAGCGCAACACGCTGCCCGCGTTCAGTTCCACCAGACCATGCCAGTTGGTGCGCTCTTCGTCGAAGCCGGTGATGGCTGCAACGAAACCGCCCCATGGGCTGTCCTTTGCCCGGCTGTCGCAAACTGCGCGGACCGAAGCGACATGGACATTCGGCGCGACGAGGGTTTGCTCAAGTCCCCACAGCGCGGCAAAAGCCGGGTTGGAAAGGCGCAGCCGCCCGTCGGGTCCGAACACCGCGACACCCTCAGCCAGGTTGTCGAGGGTCTCGCCCTGTACGCGCACGGCGGTCTGGTAACGGCTTTCGAGGTCGATCTTCTCGGTCAGGTTCTCGAACAGCCAGGTCACGCCGCCCTTGGGCTGCGGGTTGGCCACGACGCGAATAGTCTTGCCGTCCGGCAGGTGCCACCAGTGCTCCTGCGTTTCGACCGCCCGATAGGCGCCAAGCAGGTTTTCCTTCCAGCGCCGCCATTCGGGTTGTTCGGCGATCTTGCCTTCGCTGCGCAGCCGGTCGAGCAGCAGCGCATTGTCGGGCGCACTGTTGAGGAACGGAATATCGAGCGACCACAGCTTCTGGAAAGCCTGATTGAAGAAGCGCAGTTTCTGTTCGGTGTCGAAGATCGCGACAGCGGTGTTGAGATGATCGAGCGTGTCGGAGTGGTTGCGCACGGTGCGCTGGAACTCCTCGCGCATCGTTTCCACCGCGCTCACGTCGCAGGCAATGCCTGCAGAGCCCTTTGCGCCGCTGTAGTCCGTCACCGCGAACTGGCGCCGGTCGCCCTGAATGACGGTGGACATGGTCTGCGCGAACACCGGATGCGTACGGTGCTGATCGGCAATCGCCGCGCGGGCGCCGTCGCCCAGCAACTCGCGGCCTTCACGGATCGCATCTCCATCCGCCGAGGCCTCAACGGCGGCGGCATAGGCGCGGTTGATCCATTTCAGCCGGCCGTTTTCATCACGCAGCCATACCGGCATTTCGAGTGCATTGAGCAGGCTGATGAGCGTTTCGTGGTCGCCGACAAGCCGCTCGTTTTCCAGCTTCAGCCGTGCATGGGCGCGCTGGATGTCCGCAAGGGAAAGGAACCGCACCAGCGTGTGAGACGGCCCTTTGCGACCCTGAATTTCGAGGGTCGCGCCACCATGGGTTTCGGCGACGATGTCGAAAGGCGTGCCTTTTTCGCGCAGGCCCGCAATGCCGCGTTCGAGCGCTGCGGCGGAACGCGGCGCCAGCCAGCGTCCGAAAGCCAGGAAAGGCGCGCGGTCCTCCGGGGCACCGGCTTCCAGCGGAAGCGAGCCGACCAGCTCGGGCTTCTGGTTGTCGCCGGACCACACGATGACGCGCTGGTCGCGCAGATTGAGGATGGCGTCAGAGCGCTGCAGGGCTGCGTTGACATCGGCGATGCGGGCGCGAAGCTTCGCGTTCTCCGCTGCGGTGCGCTGGCGCTCGCGGATCAGCACGATCGCGGAAATAAGTGCAGCGCCCATCACGCCGACCGACAGCGCAAGCTGGATCACATCGGACGTGCCTATGGGCATGGCCGCGCGCGTCGCGGTCTGTGCGCCGGCGCTCAGAGACGTCAGGGGAAGGACAAGCGCCGAGGAGGCAAGGAGACGGTAGGGCATGAGCCCGGCGCGCAGCCGCCAACGAAATGACGGGCGTTTCCCGTCGCGGAAATCGTCGTGGCCGCCGGCAACGGCCTTTCCCGCATGAAGCGGGTTTTCCCCCGGCATGTCGTGGTCCTCTCCGCCGCCCTTTGTAAAGGACGCCCAGCCGGCAAACCCCGGCTCCGAACCCATGTCCGGCTGAAGCGTCGCGAATCACCCCACAATACCGCCTCGCCGAATCTGCGTGAAGCAGCCCGGGCGCAAAAATAAAACCGGGCGGAAAGTCAACCGCCCGGCTCTATATCTGGTGGTAACTTCAGTTATGGTTAATAGCGGTAGTGTTCCGGCTTGAACGGACCCTGCGGCGTGACGCCGATATAGGAAGCCTGTTCTTCGGAAAGCGTGGTCAGCTTCGCGCCGAGCTTGTCGAGATGCAGGCGCGCGACCTTCTCATCGAGATGCTTGGGCAGCACATAGACTTCGTTCTTGTACTCACCGCCCTTGGTGTAAAGCTCGATCTGGGCCAGCACCTGATTGGTGAAGGAAGCGGACATGACGAAGCTCGGATGGCCGGTGGCGTTGCCGAGATTGAGGAGGCGGCCTTCGGACAGCAGGATCATGCGCTTGCCATCCGGGAAGGTGATCATGTCCACCTGCGGCTTCACGTTGGTCCACTGCAGATTGCGCAGGGCGGCGACCTGAATCTCGTTGTCGAAGTGGCCGATATTGCCGACGATGACCATGTCCTTCATCGCGCGCATGTGGTCGAGGCGGATGACGTCCTTGTTGCCGGTGGTGGTGATGATGATGTCGGCGTTGGGCGCCGCGTCTTCCAGCGTCACCACCTCGTAGCCGTCCATGGCTGCCTGCAGCGCGCAGATCGGGTCGACCTCGGTGACCTTGACGCGTGCGCCGGCGCCGGAGAGCGAAGCGGCCGAACCCTTGCCCACGTCACCATAACCGCAGACCACGGCAACCTTGCCGGCCATCATCACGTCGGTGCCGCGGCGAATGCCGTCGACCAGCGATTCCTTGCAGCCATACTTGTTGTCGAACTTGGACTTGGTGACCGAGTCGTTGACGTTGATGGCGGGGAAGGGCAGCAGGCCCTTCTTCTGGAGCTGGTAAAGGCGGTTGACGCCGGTGGTGGTTTCTTCCGAAACGCCGCGGATCGCCTCGCGCTGCTTCGTGAAGAAGCCGGGCGTCGCCGCCATGCGCTTTTTGATCTGCGCGAAGAGGATTTCCTCTTCCTCGCTGCCGGGGTTGGTCAGCACGTCCTCGCCGGCTTCGGCGCGCGCGCCGAGCAGGATGTACATGGTGGCGTCGCCGCCATCGTCGAGGATCATGTTGGAGGGCTGGCCGTCATCCCACTGGAAGATGCGGTCGGTGTACTGCCAGTAGTCCTCCAGCGTCTCGCCCTTGATCGCAAACACGGGAACGCCGGACGCGGCGATCGCGGCGGCGGCATGGTCCTGCGTGGAGAAGATGTTGCAGGAAGCCCAGCGCACCTGTGCGCCAAGCGCGGTCAGCGTCTCGATCAGCACCGCGGTCTGGATGGTCATGTGCAGCGAGCCGGTGATGCGCGCACCCTTCAGCGGCTGGCCCGGGCCAAATTCCTCGCGGCAGGCCATCAGGCCGGGCATTTCCGTTTCCGCGATCTCGATCTCCTTGCGGCCCCAGTCGGCAAGCGAGATGTCGGCGACCACATAGTCCTTGTTAGCTGTCATGATGGCACTCCGGTGGGAATCTGTTGGCGGGCCGCCCTGCCACGGACATGGCGAATGGCGCAAAGCTGCTGGGCTGACTAGCAGATCACGGCAGATACGACAACGGATATAAGGAAATCTTTATCTGTAGATGTGTCCGGGCCGCTTCTGGTGTGCGGCCAATAGCTGAAGACGGCGGCATCCGCCGTCCCTGCAACAGCCTCCCCGAAAATCGCGAAGGCTGACCGGTTTTCGTGGCAAAGCGCCGGTTCAGGCAGCGCTGCTTTGCTGGGATGTTGCCTGTTCGGTGAGCCTGCGCCGTGCATCGTCCATTGCGGCACCGAGATCTGCGATGGCCTCATCGAGCAGGGCGCGCTGCTTCTGGAGTCGTGCCATCTGCTTTTCCGACTTTTCCAGCGTCACTTTCAGCTGCCGGGCATTGGAGCCCGTCGGATCGTAAAGATCCATCATCTGCTTCACGTCGCGCAGGGAGAAACCGACCTTGCGGCCGAGCAGGATGAGCTTCAGCCGTGCCTTGTCGCGATGCGTGTAAAGCCGGGTGGTGCCGTCACGCTGCGGGTTGATGAGCCCCTTGTCCTCGTAAAAACGCAGCGTGCGCAGCGTTATGCCGAAATGCTTGGCCATCTCGCCAATGCGGGTCAGTTCTTCGCAATCGTGAATTTCACCAGTTGCGGTGGTCGCCTGTTCGGCAATCAGATCGTTCGTCTTCATTCGGGAGTCCCGGATCATGTTTGTTTGCCTGACGTCAAAGGCCCGGCTTGAGTCGGCCCCAGCTTGAGTCGGTTTGTAGCCCTGTCTATTACGTTTACGTAAACTGTGATTAGCGGGAATTGCCTCCGGGTTCAAGTATTGAGCGCTCATACCGGCAAAGCTGCGTTTTTCAGCCGCAAACAGATGACTTGTTAACCACAGTTAACCGCTTGTTTACCACGTTCGGCGAATTGTGCGTTTGTCGGTCCTCCGTGCTTATCCAGTAGCGAAGTTTTCACGGTTTCGGGCAAGCGCCGGGTCATAAACGCCCGTGTCAGCTTTCCGTTCCGACCGAATTTGAAGGGGACGCCGGTGAAGACCGGCCGCTTTGAGGAAACGGGGCGTCGCGATGAGCAACAGAAGGTCCTATCTCGACACGCTGAACGCGGGCCGGCCGCGCAAGCCGCACTCGGCCCTCGACCAGATCAACGAGTCGCTCGCCGCGCTTGAAGAGCGCCTGAAGCGCAGCCGTGCCGATGTGCAGCCCCGCTCCGAGAACCTTCGCCAGGACGGATTTCCGCGCAGCTTTTTCGCCGCAGCGGACCGCGATGCCGGGCGCGACGACCTGCACTGGGCTGCTTCCGCACCCGGTTCGTCCAGATATGCGCAGAAGACGGCGCCGGCCCAGGGCCGTAATTATCAAGCCATCGCCCATGACATCGATCGCGTGCGCGGTCAGGAAGACGGCCTTGCCATGGCCGGCCGCATCGCCGGTGAATTGCAGGGATTGCGGGAAGAATTGCGCCAGCAGATGACGGTTGGCCTCCAGCGTGAATTCGAGGTGCTGCGCCGCGACATCGATCGTTCTGTCCGCTCGGGTGAAGGGGCGGGCAGCTCCCTGCGCTTCGGCCGCGAGCTGGAGCGTCTTTCCGGCGCTGTGCAGGAACTGGCTCATAAAAGCGACGACCGCAGCGTCAGCATGCTGCGTCTGGAACTGGAACAGCTCAGGGGACAGGTCGAAACGCTGGCACGCGAGGACAGCGTGCAGGCGGTCGATCGTCGCTGGGAAGAGTTCGACCGCCGCTGGACGGCTTTCGAGGATCGTTTCGGGGCCGGCCTTGACAATCGCATGGCCGAAGAAGGCTTTTCCATCCTGAATCAGCGGCTGGAGGACATTGCCCGCGCGGTCGACACGCTGCCGCAGTCGCTTTCGCTGCGCTCGCTGGAAGAAAAGCTGCGCACGTTGTCGGCCGCCGTAGACCAGCTTGCCGCGCACCGTCCGTCCGGCGAAGAGACGCTTGGCCTGATCGACGAGCGGCTGGACGAGATTTCGCGGGCGATCGTGGCTTCGACCGTGGCGGCAAAGACCAGCGGTTTCGATCCGGCCTCCCTTGAGCGGATCGAGAGCAGGATTGCCGCGCTGGCTGAACAGATCGAAGAGGTGGCGCATGACCGCCCCTCGGCTGAAATCATGGAGCGGCTTGGCCTGTTGTCACGCCGCGTCGACGAACTCGCTGCCGGCAACCGCCTGCCCGTCGATATGCTGGAGCGCTTTGCAGACCAGATGGCGGTGATCGCCGAGCGCGTCGGGCAGAGGTCCGAAATGCCTGATCTCAGTCATCTGCTGGAAGGGCTGGAGCAGCGCCTCGACCTGTTCGCCATTTCCGTGGAGCGGCGTCAGAGCGACGCCGTCGAGCAGGGCAACATCATCTTCCGTGATCTGGAACGCCGGCTGGACGAGTTCGCCGAACGGCTCGACCGGCGCGATGCCGTGCCGGCCTTCGACGGCGGCGAGGTCATCGAAGCCATCGATGCCCGTTTCGATGCACTGGCGCGTGAACTGGAAAGCCGCGAGCCGGCGGGTCAGGACGCCATACGCGGCCTTGAGGCGCGTCTTGCCGACATTTCCCAGCGGCTTGACGGCTCTTCCGAGCGCTTCAGCAGCCTTGATCAGGATCTGATCCGCAGCCTTGAAGCACAGGTCGCTGGCCTGTCCGCCCATCTGTCGCAGCCCGGCACGCCGCTGCCGGATCTGGAGGACATCAGCCCGCGTCTCAGCCAGATCGAAGAGTCGCTGGCCGGCACGCGCGAAACCATTCTGGAAGCGGCGCGCGAAGCCGCCGAGCGGGCCGTGCAGTCGATGGCCGGAGCGGATGCCGAGAAGGCGGCCGTTGCCGGTCTGGCGCAGGATCTGAAGACGCTTGAATCGCTGACGCGCCGCTCTGATGACCGCAATGCGAGGACGTTCGAGGCCATTCACGACACGCTTCTGAAGATCGTGGAGCGGCTCGGCTCTCTGGAAAATTTCAGCTCTGCGGCGGAAGTCGTGCGCCCCGAAGCTGAAAAGATTCCGGTCCGTCAGGTGCCGAGCCTGGACATGGACACGCTGGCTGGTGAAGGCGAGACGCTGCTCGCCGACGCCATGGATGGCGAAGTGCAGGTGCGCACGCCTGCGCAGGCTGCTTCCGAAGCCGCCCGCGCGGCTCTCGGCGATGTGGCCGGTGAAGAGGTTGCGCGCAAGACGTCTCTGCTTGGAAACATCACCCGCGCTTTCCGCAAGGATGCGGCAGTGGTGCGTCCCGAAGTGGCCGAACCGGCTGCCGCAACTGCCGAACCGGGACTGGACGAGCCACTGGAGCCTTCGCTGCTCAACCGTCCGCTGGAACCCGGTTCCGGTGCCCCGGACCTTAACGCCATTCTGAAGCGTGTGCGTGACGAGCGCGGTCAGTCGGCCGAGCGTCCGGGCACGGATGCCGCCAAGTCCGACTTCATAGCTGCTGCCCGTCGCGCGGCGCAGGCGGCTGCCGCCGAAGCCGAAACGCTGAAGCGCCAGTCGACCCTCGGCGGTCCCGCCAGGGGGCTGCGCATCGGCGAACTGTTCAGGGCCCGCCGCAAGCCGATCCTGATGGCTGTCGGCGCGGTCATGCTGGCGCTGGCCGGCCTCCAGTTCGGCAAGGCTTTCATCGGCAAGCAGGAAGAAGCTCCGCGCGCCGCCGTTGCACCCGCCGCGATAGAGCAGATCCTGCCGGCGGAGCAGCCCGCCCCGCCGGTGCAAGCCTCGCGTGTGGTGGAGCCCGAGCGGGTGGCGCAGGACCCCGTTGCACCAATCATCGAAGAATCCGTACTGCAGGAGCCGGTACAGACGGCCGACAACCCGGTCTCCGAGCCGACTGCGGCTGCGCCGGTGACTGAAGCCCGGCAGGAAGCCTCTGCCCCGCAAACCGCAGTTCCGGAAGCCACGAACGATGCGACGGACGATCTCGCAACCGGCGCCGTTCCCACGGTTGCGTCGAGCCTGATCGATGTGCCGGCGGATGTAGGCACGCCCGCCCTTCGTGAAGCGGCTGCTGGTGGCGATGCCAAAGCGCTGTTCGAGGTCGGCGCCCATTACGCTGAAGCGCGTGGTGTGAAGGAAGACACTGCCGCTGCCGCAAACTGGTACGAAAAGGCTGCAGAGATGGGTCTCGCGCCGGCCCAGTACCGTATCGGCAATTTCTACGAGAAGGGCATCGGCGTCGCCCGCGATACCGCAAAGGCGCGTGAATGGTATGAGAAGGCTGCCGCTCAGGGCAATGCCAGCGCCATGCACAATCTCGCGGTGCTTCTGGCCATGGGCACCGACGCTCCCGCCGACAACGAGGGTGCCGCCCGCTGGTTCAAGGCTGCCGCGGATCTCGGCGTCAAGGACAGCCAGTTCAATCTGGGTATTCTTGCCGCTAAGGGCGTGGGCATGCCGCAGAATCTGGAAGAGTCCTACAAGTGGTTCACGCTCGTGGCCCGCACCGGCGACAAGGATGCGGCCGCCAAGCGCGACGAAATCGCCAAGGCGCTGCGTCCCGAGCAGCTTGAAAAGGCCCGCCAGACGGCGGAGCTGTGGCAGGCCCGCGAAATGGACCCGGCGGCCAATGACGTGGACGTTCCTGACGCGTGGCTGGGCGAGCCGGTCACGACGTCTTCGGTCGACATGAAGAAGGCCGTGCAGAACATTCAGCGCATCCTCAACAAGAACGGCTATCAGGCTGGTGCGATCGACGGCGTGATGGGCGGCAAGACGAAGGAAGCCATTGCCGCCTTCCAGGCCGATAATGGCCTGCCGGCGACCGGCGATATCGACGACAAGCTGGTCGAGGCGCTGCTGGCACGCAAATAGCAACCGCGTCGCTGCTGGCGCGTAGCTGCAAAAAAAAGCGCCGTCGCAGGCGCGTAATGGTCAGCGGGCCGCCGCCATCGTGCAAATAGGCGTGGACAGCGTCGTTTGTGAGATGCCTTGCCTTACAAATGCCTGCTAACCGACTGAGATGTTTTCTTCCCAAGGCCGCAGCGGGTAAAAAAACCGCCTGCGGTCCTTGCGCAAGAAGAGGTTAGCTTTTTGGCGCTATGATGCGGGCCGGAAGCGACAGTTGTTTGGAACAAGCGGGTGGGCATCTATCTCCCGATTGCGGAAATTTCCGTCAATGTCTTCGTACTGCTGGCCATGGGCGCAGCGGTCGGCTTTCTGTCGGGCCTGTTCGGGGTCGGCGGCGGCTTCCTGATCACGCCACTGCTTATATTCTATAACATTCCTCCCGCCATCGCGGTTGCAACCGGCGCCAATCAGGTGATCGGCTCGTCCTTCTCCGGCGCCATGTCGCACATGAAGAGGGGGACGCTCGACTTCAAGCTGGGCTTCATGCTGCTTGCGGGCGGTATCGTGGGGTCGACCGCGGGCGTCTATGTATTCTCGCTGTTGCGCAGCCTCGGCCAGCTCGACCTCTTCATCTCCATTCTGTACGTCGTGCTGCTGGGCTCCGTCGGCGGGCTGATGCTGGTGGAAAGCCTCAACACCCTGCGTGTGTCCCGTGGCGGGACGCCTAAGCCGCTGAAGAAATCCGGCCAGCACAACTGGATTCACCGGCTTCCGCTGAAGATGCGGTTTCGCACGTCGAAGCTGTTCGTCAGCGTCATTCCGGTGCTCGCGATTGGGGCCATCATCGGCTTCCTGTCCTCGATCATGGGTGTCGGCGGCGGCTTCATCATGGTGCCGGCGCTCATCTATCTGCTGCGCGTGCCCACCAATGTCGTGGTCGGTACTTCGCTGTTCCAGATCATCTTCACCTCCGCCTACACGACGCTGGTGCATGCCTCGACCAACTTCACCGTCGATATCGTGCTGGCCATGCTGCTGATGATCGGGGGTGTCGCGGGCGCGCAATATGGGGTCAAGGCCGGTCAGAAACTGCGCGGCGAACAGCTCCGGGCGCTGCTGGCGCTGCTGGTGCTGGCGGTTGCGGCGCGCCTTGCCGTCGACCTCTTCATCCGCCCCAACAATCTCTATTCGCTTTCGATACCGGGGATGGGCTGATGTCTGCGCGCGCCTCTCTCCTGTTGCGCCTTCTTGTGCCTGTGGTGGCGTGGCTGGCTTGTGTCGCGCCGGCCGCCGCGCAGCTGGCCAACCCCGAAGGCATCCAGATCGGACTGTCCACCGAGCACGTCGAGATCACCGCCGGCTTCTCCGGCGCCGACCTCACCATTTTCGGGTCTCTGGAAAATCCCGACCCTGAAGTGGCACGGCAGGGGCGCTATGACGTGATCGTGGTTCTGGAAGGCCCTGCAAGGCGCATTGTCGTGCGCCGCAAGGACCGGGTGATGGGCATCTGGATCAATCTCCGCTCCGAGGAATTCGAGAACGTGCCGTTCTCATACTCGGTCGCGACCACGCGTCCTTTCCAGGACATCACCGAGCCGGTCAGCTATCGCCAGCTTTCCCTTGGCGCCGGCAATATCTATCTGCAGCCGGCCGATATGACCGGCAACCCCGTGACCATTGCGGAATTCACGAAGGCGCTTCGTGAGCGCAAGGTGGCAGCCGGCCTCTACAGCGAGAATGTCGGCGGGGTCCGTTTTCTGTCGCAGAACCTGTTCCGCGCCACCGTGCGGCTGGCGCCGGATGCACCCGTCGGCACCCACAAGGCGCGTGCGTTCCTGTTCAAGAACGGCGTGTTCGTGAAGGAAAGCTCGGCCCAGCTGGAAATCCGCAAGGCCGGCTTCGAGCAGGCCGTGTTCCGGCTCGCCCACAATCACGGCCTGTTTTACGGAGCGTTGTCGGTGGCTCTGGCCATGGGCGTGGGCTGGCTTGGCAGCATCGTCTTCCGCAAGGATTAAAAGCATATCGCCTGAAAACGGGAGCCGGTTTCGGGCGATATGCGAAAAAACGAGAATTCAAGGCGTGGTCAGCCCGGCCGCAGCAGGGAGCCGGCGATGGGGAACACCCTGTCGCGGCCCATCATGTAGGCCATCAGGCTGTCGCGGCGGAACAGCCCCGCATAGGCGGGATCCAGAACGTTGAGCGAGCCGGTGAAGGCGCCGAAGGCCGGCATCACCATGCGCTTTCCGTCGCCGGCGAAGCAGCGCCGGCGCACCGACCGACCACGCTGCACGATGCGCGCGCAGGGATGGAGATGGCCTGCGATTTCTCCCTCGACCGGTGTCTGCGATGGCTCGTGCCGGAACAGAAGGGTGCCGATGGCAAGCTCCCGCACCGTGTCGCCGGGCAGTCCGGCGGGCGCCTCCGGGTCGTGGTTGCCGGTGATCCAGAACCAGTCGCGCCCCGACATGATCGCCTCCAGCCTGTCGCGAAAGGCGATGTGCAAACGCATGGCCCCGCCGTCGTCATGAAAGGAGTCACCCAGGCTGATGACGATGCGTGGCCGGAAAAGCTCCAGCGCTTCCTCCAGCCGCGCCAGCGTGGCGATGGTATCGTAAGGCGGTAGCAGCGCCCCGCGCCGCGCAAAGGAGGAACCCTTTTCCAGATGCAGGTCGGAGACCGCAAGCAGGTGCAGCTCCGGAAAGTAAAGCACGCCACGCGCGTCGCATATCGCGCGCTCGCCGGCGATGCTGGCCAGTACGCTTTGCGCTGTCGATCCGGCATGGAAGGCCGTGGTCATTTCTTCCTCATGCTGCGGCGTCCATAGTCCGCCGTTCCGACGCCTTTCCGTGCTGCGTGCCCGGGCCTTGGTGCGGTGCCGTGAATCACCACCGCCGGTCCGTTGCGCGCCGGCGCGTCGTCCGTTGCCGTTCCCATCGCGTCTCCGATCAGTTCGGAGGCTTCCAGAAGCAGGCTGTCATTGGCCTCGCCATTGACGCTTTCCCGGCCGATCTCCAGCATGACCGGAACCGCCAGCGGCGAAATCTGCTGCAGCGGCTTATGCACGATTCGCCCGCGGATGCGCGAGAGCATGTCGGCAAGCCTGCTGACATCGAGCAGCCCGGCGCCCGCATCCGCCTGGGTCGCCTGCAACAGGACGTGGTCGGGCTCATGGCTGCGCAGCACATCGTAGATCAGGTCGGCTGAAACCGTCATCTGCCTGCCGGTCTTTTCCTGCCCGGGATAGCGCTTCTCGATCAGGCCGGAGATCACCGCGCAGTTGCGGAAGGTGCGCTTGAGCATCCAGCTGTCGTTGAGCCAGGCATCGAGGTCGTCGCCCAGCATGTCCTCGTCGAACAGCCCGGCAAGCGAGGGTTTCTTCGCTCCGAACAGTGCGCCCATGTCGTCCAGCGCCCAGATGGCCAGTGAATAATCGGTGGCGACGAAACCGAGCGGGCGCGCACCCGCGCGCTCCAGCCGGCGTGTCAGCAGCATGCCGAGCGTCTGGTGCGCCAGCCGCCCCTCAAACGGGTAGCACACCATGTAATGCCGGCCTGCGCGCGGAAAGGTCTCGACCAGAAGATCTCCACGCTTGGGCAACATGGACTTTTCCTTTTGCAGCCGCAGCCAGTCCGACACCTGCTCGGGCAGGGTGGACCATCTGGCCGGATCGTCCAGCATGGCGCGGACCTGATCGGCCAGATAGGTGGAAAGCGGGAACTTGCCGCCGGCATAGCTCGGCACGATGATGTTGGCACCTGAGCCGGCCGAGACCACGCATTCGTTTTCGCGGATGCCCTCGAAGCGCAGGATCTTGCCGGCGAACAGGAAGTTGTCGCCGGGGCGCAGCGTTTCGGCGAAATATTCCTCGACCTTGCCCAGCACCCGTCCGCCATGGCCGGCAAGACCGCGGCCGGAGCGCACATAGCGCACGTTCAGCTCCGGCATCTCGACGATGGTGCCGACATTGAGCCGGTATTGCTGGGCGATGCGCGGATGTGTGATGCGCCACAGCCCTTCTTTCGTGCGGCGGATGCGGGCATAGCGCTCATAGCCACGCAGCGCATAGCCGCCCGTGGCGACGAAATCGACGACCTGATCGAAGGTCGCGCGCGAAAGCTCCGCATAGGGCGCGGCGGAGCGGACTTCCTCGTAGAGAATATCGGCATCGAAAGCGGCCGCGCAGGCCGTGCCCAGAACGTGCTGAGCCAGCACGTCGAGCGTGCCGGCCAGCAGCGGCGGCGTATCCTGCGCGCCGAGATAGTTGGCGTCGAGCGCGGCCCGGCATTCCAGCACCTCGAAGCGGTTGGCGGGAATGAGGATCGCCTTCGATGGCTCGTCCATGCGATGGTTGGCACGACCGATGCGCTGGGCAAGCCGGCTGGCGCCCTTGGGCGCGCCAACATGGATGACGAGATCGACATCGCCCCAGTCGATGCCGAGGTCGAGCGTCGAGGTGGCGACGATGGCGCGCAGCGCATTGTCCGCCATCGCCTTTTCCACGCGACGCCGCTGGCCGACATCGAGCGAGCCGTGATGGAGCGCGATGGGCAGCGCATCCTCATTGGCCCGCCACAGTTCCTGAAACAGCATCTCGGCCTGGCTGCGGGTGTTGACGAACAAAAGCGTCGTCCTGTGCCGCCGGATTTCCTCGTAGATTTCGGGAATGGCATAGCGCGCCGAATGGCCGGCCCACGGCACCCGCTCCTGCGATTCGAGAATGGAAATGTCGGGCTTGGCCCCGCCGGCAACCGTGGCGAGGCCGGCCATCTCTCCGGGCGGGTTCTGCGACACCAGCCAGCGGCGCAATTCGTCCGGCTCCGCCACCGTGGCGGAAAGCCCGATGGTCTGGAGCCCCGGCACGATGGCGCGCAGACGGGCAAGCCCCAGCGACAGGAGATGGCCGCGCTTGGAGGTCACCAGCGAATGCAGCTCGTCGAAGATCACATAACGCAGATCCTCGAAAAACCGCTTCGCGTCCGCGCTGGCGATCAGCAGGGCAAGCTGCTCGGGCGTCGTCAGCAGAATATCGGGAGGAACGAGCTTCTGGCGCTGGCGCTTGTGGGTGGGCGTGTCGCCGGTGCGGGTTTCGATCGCGATCGGCAGCCCTATTTCGGCGACCGGCTTGCCCAGATTGCGCTCTATATCCACCGCCAGCGCCTTCAGGGGCGAGATGTAGAGCGTGTGAATGCCGCGATGCTTCTCGCCGGGCTTGCGCTTCGGCCGTATCGCCAGTTCTGTCAGCGAAGGCAGAAAGCCGGCCAGCGTCTTACCGGCGCCCGTGGGGGCGATCAGCAGGGTGGACTGGCCTGCCTGCGCGCGTGAAAGCAGTTCGAGCTGATGGGCGCGCGGCGACCAGCCCTTGCCTGCGAACCATTTCAGGAACGGCTCGGGCAGGCGGGCGACGGCCGTTTCCTGCAAGGGTTCTGGCTTCGCTGTCACGCCACACAGGTAGCGCGGGCAGGGCGCATCGCCAAGCAAAAAGAACAAAACAGGATCATTTGCTTGTGCCGGCGGCCAGTCGCAGGCACAGTGCGACCTTTCCATGCCGTCGAAACGACCTATCTGAGAGCCATGCGTCCCAGCGATCTGCTCCAGCCCCGCCCCGAAGGGCTCTATTGCCCGCCCGGCGATTTCTTCATCGACCCGGTGCGCCCCGTAGACCGCGCGCTGATCACCCATGGCCATTCCGACCATGCGCGTTCGGGCCATGCGAAAGTTCTGGCCACGCGCCAGACCCTCGACATCATGGCGCTGCGCTATGGCGAGAATTTCGCCGGTGCGCGGCAGGCGGCGGCGCTGGGGGAAACCATCGATGTTGGCGGCGTGTCCGTCACCTTCTATCCGGCAGGTCATGTGCTGGGCTCGGCCCAGATCGCGGTGGAGAAGGGTGGCCTGCGCATTGTCGCTTCCGGCGACTACAAGCGCGTGCCGGACAAGACCTGCGCGCCGTTCGAACTCGTGCCCTGTGATGTGTTCATCACCGAGGCCACTTTCGCGCTGCCGGTTTTCCGTCACCCCCCGGCGCAGGAGGAAATCGGCAGGCTGCTAAAATCGGTGGCGCAGTTTCCCGAGCGTGCCCATCTGGTTGGCGCCTATGCGCTCGGCAAGGCGCAGCGCGTGATGAAGGAACTGCGGCAGGCCGGCTATGACCGGCCGATCCACATCCATGGCGCGCTGGCGAAGCTCAGCGGCTATTATCAGGCCGAGGGCATCGATCTCGGCCCGCTGGAGCCGGCGACGGTGGAGGCTGGCCGCAAGGGCGACTTCGCCGGGGCGGTGGTCATCGGCCCGCCCTCGGCTTTCGCCGATCGCTGGGCGCGGCGTTTTCCCGACCCCGTGTCCTGCTTCGCGTCCGGCTGGATGCGCATCCGCCAGCGGGCGAAGCAGCGCGGCGTGGAACTGCCGCTCATCATCTCCGACCATTGCGACTGGGACGAGCTGTGCGAAACCATCACCGGGACGGGGGCCGGCGAGGTGTGGGTGACGCATGGCCGCGAGGAAGCGCTGGTGCGCTGGTGCGAATTGCAGGGCATCAGCGCCCGCCCGCTGCATCTGGTCGGCTACGAGGACGAGGGGGACTGACCGGCATGAACCGCTTTGCCGAACTTCTCGACCGGCTGGTGCTGACGCCATCGCGCAACGGCAAGCTCAAATTGCTGACCGATTATTTCCGCGAGACGGAAGATCCGGATCGCGGACTGGCGCTGGCAGCGATCACCGGCGACCTGTCGATAGCGGCGATAAAACCCGCCATGCTGCGCGCGCTGGTGGCCGAGCGCATGGACCCGGTGCTGTTCGGCTATTCCTACGACTATGTCGGCGATTTGGCCGAGACGGTTTCGCTGGTGTGGCCTGCCCGGAACGATGCGGATGCTGCATCCGCCACGCGCATGACGCTGGCCGAAGTGGTGGCAAAGCTGCAAGGAGCCAGCCGCTCCGACGGGCCGCGTGTTCTGGCCGATCTTCTCGACAGGTCCGACATCGCCGCGCGCTTCGCCATCATCAAGCTCGTCACCGGCGGCCTGCGCATCGGCGTATCGGCCCGTCTCGCCAAACAGGCGCTCGCAGATCTCGGTCCTGTCGATGTGGCCGAGATCGAGGAACTGTGGCACGGGCTGGAGCCGCCTTATACGGACCTGTTCGCATGGCTGGAAGGGCGCGCGACGAAGCCCGAGCGGGCGGCTTTCGCGCTGTTCCGGCCGGTCATGCTGGCCAATCCGATCGGCGATGGCGATCTCGAAAAGCTCGATCCGGCGGATTATGCGGCGGAATGGAAATGGGACGGCATTCGCGTGCAGGTGTCGTCGGAAGGCGGCGTGCGGCGGCTCTATTCGCGCACCGGCGACGACGTTTCGCGCGCCTTTCCCGATCTGTCCGATGCACTCGATTTCGAGGCCGTCATCGACGGTGAGCTTCTGGTCGGCCAGCCGGCCGCCACCGGCACCTTTTCGGACCTTCAGCAGCGGCTGAACCGCAAGACAGTCTCGTCAAAGATCATGCAAGGCTATCCCGCCTTCGTGCGCTGCTATGATCTTCTGCAACTGGGCGGCGAGGATCTGCGCGCCCTGCCGTTTCGCGAGCGCCGCGCCCGGCTGGAGGATTTTGTGGCGACGCTCGATCCGGCCCGATTCGACCTCTCGCCTTTGGTCGCCTTCCGGGGCTGGGAACAGCTCGAAGGGCTTCGCACCGCCCCGCCGCACCCGATCATCGAAGGCGTGATGCTGAAGCGCTGGGACGCGCCCTATCTGGCTGGCCGGCCGAAGGGGCCGTGGTTCAAGTGGAAGCGCGATCCGCACACGGTCGATGCCGTGCTGATGTATGCGCAGCGCGGCCACGGCAAGCGATCTTCCTTCTACTCCGACTACACGTTCGGCGTCTGGTCCGGGCCGGAAGGCGAGGAAGAACTGGTGCCGGTGGGCAAGGCCTATTTCGGCTTCACCGATGAGGAACTGCGCCGCATCGACAAATATGTGCGCGACAACACGGTCGAGCGCTTCGGCCCGGTGCGGGCCGTGCGCGCCGACCGGCAGAGCGGGCTCGTTCTGGAAGTAGCGTTCGAGGGGCTGAACCGTTCCAGCCGCCACAAATCGGGCGTGGCGATGCGGTTTCCGCGTGTCTCGCGCCTGCGCTGGGACAAGCCGGCAGCGGAAGCCGACCGCATCGAAACACTCAGGCGCCTGCTGGACGGATAAGGCATTTCGCAGTCAGGTCGACTCACCGGAGGGCGCACAAATGCAGCGAAGCAAGCAGATGACGCGGCCGCCCGGTCCTGATCCGGCTGTCGCGCAAGTTTCAGGCTCGAAGCCGGCTGCGGCTACTCCGCCACCGAAACGCGGATTTCGTAGATATCGACCGAGCGGCCCTGGTTTTCCACGTCGGAGGTGATGGCGATGGTGCCGGCAGCCCCTGCGCGCTTGTCCGGGAACTGCACGTCGAACAGATATTCTCCGCGGTCGCCCTTCACGTCGTAGCGCTTGCGTCCACAATCGCCGAGTTCGCCGAAATTGCAGTCGATGGAAACCTGCGTTGCCGTGCCGCCTTCGCCGCGCGCGACGATGACGAAGACGGCGCGCGTGCCGGCGACCTCGTCCAGAATGCCCTGTCCGACATCGAAGGATACGGCGGAGCCCGAACTGCCCGAGCGCACCCGCAGGTAGGTGCCGCTGTCATCTTCCATGACATCGGCTTTGGCGTCCGAGGGGGTGGATACCGTTGTCGGATCCAGCGGCGTGAAGACGGTGATCCATTCGCCCGAGAAGCCGTTCTCGCCCGTGCGCAGCGGCGCCGTGGCCCCGCCGGAGGGGCTGAAATCCTCGTCCTCGACCGTTGCCGGCGGCACCGGCACTTCGCCGCGCTGCTCGGGTGTCCGCAGGGCTCCTGATTGCAGCAGCCACCATGCGCCAAGGGCAACGACGGCAAGCACGGTCAGTGCGGCAAACAGGGCAGGCAGTCCGCGCCTGCGAGGCCGCCGCCTGCGCGGCGCGATGTCGGGCTCCGGCTCCATGGTGCGCGGCAAAGGCGCATCGGGCATGATGTCGGGCACGACTGGCAATATGTGCGCATCGGAGGCGGAGCCGCCGTGATGGCCCGGCGCGTCAATGCTGGGGGCGGCGTCTGCTCCGGCCGGATTTCCGGCAGCCGCGGGTGCGGGCAGGAACTCCGCTTCGATCTCGGCAATCCTGGCTGTCATCGCCTTGCGGCGATTGATGGCCGATTCCACCGTCACGTTCGGATTGGCCTTCAGGGCCCGGTCGAGCGCGGAAAAGGCCGACCGATACACCTTTTCTCGAAAGGCCCGGTCTGTGGAATCGCCTTTTTCCAGGGCATTCCGAATCGCTTTTTCGATCGGGTCCAAGCCGGAATCCTCTGTACGCTGCTTTACACTATGCTGATGGTTACCCGCAGAATGCCGATCAATCAACGTCGCAGGCCTACGTAATCAGCTATGAACAGGCTGATGAGGGCGGGTTTGTGAAACCGGAACCGGGCTGCGGGGCAATTATCATCGACAATCGTCTCCGAAATTGCATTGGCATCTTGAATTTGCGCAGGCTTGCAGCTATCACGCCCGCATTCTCGGAGGCTGGTCCTCCCGGGCCGCTTTAGCTCAGTTGGTAGAGCACATCATTCGTAATGATGGGGTCGCGTGTTCGAGTCACGCAAGCGGCACCACTACTCTTCATCAGGTTTGCATCATACTGCAGGTCGCAGGCAGTCAGGCTGCCCGCGCGGCGTGATGTTGCGGCTGGCTTCCGAGGGGGCGGTAACTGCCGGCCCCGGAGATGGTGGAGACGCTGCCGGGCACTGCAATATAACTGTCATGAAAGTCGGGTAGCTGGGTCGAACCATGACCACGCCATTCGTCCCCTCAACGATCAGAATCATCTCGCCGCGGGAGGAAACTCCGGTTTTCGGCGAGGTCCTGTTTGAGAGTGATGGTGGTGACAGGGTGACGATCCGGCTGGACCTTGAGGCCTGCGGTGCGCTGCGGCAGGTGATTTACGATCTGGAGCGGAAGCTGGCGGAAGCTTCCTGAACGGCAAGTTCGTCTGCTTAACGATCCGCCCGTGTTCCGTACCTTCTTCTAAAGCCTTGCCTTGACGCTGCGCGGCGTGGCCAGCAGCAGGCTGGTTTCAGAGTTGGTGATGCCGGCAATCAGCCTGATGCGCCGCAGCACCTGATCGAAGGCGATCAGGTCCGAGGTGCCCAGTTCCACCACCAGATCCCATTTTCCGTTGGTGGTGTGGATGGCGCTCACTTCCGAAAAGCCGTTCAGCGTCTTGATGACGGCATCGGCGCTGTGCCCGCCGATCTCGATCATCATGATGCCGCGCACCGGCAGGTCGATGGCGTCGGAACGCAGGATGACGGTGAAACCGATGATCTCGCCGCTTTTCTTCAGCCGCTCCAGCCGTGCGCGCACCGTGGCGCGGGTGAGCCCCAGCTCCGTCGCCAGATCGGAAAGGCTGCGCCGCCCGTCATGGCGCAATATGGTGATAAGCCGCTGGTCGATTGCGTCCATTTGCTGCTCATTTCGATCAATCAGTCTGACCATATAGGTAAGTCACACGCGCGAATTAGGCAATCTGGCTGCTTCCAAGTGCCGGGAGAATGGAGTTTCCTTGCTTCAGCAAAGAGCTTGAGGAACGGCCATGAACTGCAAACTGATTTCCGTACCGGTCGAACAGGGACAACCCGTTCCCGGATGTGCGCTTGGCCCCGAGGCGCTGAAGGGTGCCGGTCTGGCCGCCGCGCTTGGCGAGCTTGGCCATGACGTGACCGATCTTGGCGCCGTGCCCACGCCCGCGCCACACCCCGTGCCGGCCCATGCCAACAATCTGAAGCATCTGCCCGAAATCAGCGCCTGGATCGAGGCGACCGCCAACATGGCTTATGAGGCCAGCGCTGACGGCTTCCCGATCTTTCTCGGCGGCGACCACAGCATTTCGGCCGGCTCGGTATCGGGCATCGCCCGCCGCGCCGCCGAACAGGGCCGTCCGCTTTTCGTTCTGTGGATGGATGCCCATTCCGATTTCCACACGCTGGACACCACCACCAGCGGCAATCTGCATGGCGTGCCGCTGGCCTATCTGTGCGGCCTGCCGGGCTTTGAAGGTTATTTCCCGCCGCTGGCGGTGCCTTTGGCGCAGGAGCGGGTCTGCATTCTGGGATTGCGCAGCGTGGACAGGGCCGAGCGTGAGGCATTGGCCAATTCGCCGGTGCGCGCCTATGACATGAGCACTATCGACCGCAAGGGCATTGCGCCGCTGCTTGAAGCCTTCCTCGATGAAGTGCGCGCGGCAAACGGTCTGCTGCATGTCTCCTTCGACGTGGATTTCCTCGATCCGCCGCTGGCGCCGGGTGTCGGCACGCCGGTTCAGGGCGGCGCCACCTTCCGCGAGGCCCATCTGGCGATGGAGATGCTGCATGAGAGCGGACTGGTGGCCAGCCTTGATGTGGTCGAACTCAATCCCACGCTCGACGAGCGTGGCCGCACGGCAGGGCTCGCCATCGAACTGGTAAGCAGCCTGCTCGGCAAGACGATAACGGGCAAGAGGAGGGCAGCCTGAATGGACAAGCAACTGAACGTGGTGCCGTTCGTCAGCGTCGACCGTATGATGCGGCTGGTGCATTCGGTGGGCATCGAACGATTTCTGACCGAACTCGCCGGCTATATCGAGGAAGACTTCCGCCGCTGGCAGAGTTTTGACAAGACGCCGCGCATCGCTTCGCACAGCGTGGATGGCGTCATCGAACTGATGCCGACCAGCGACGGCAAGCTCTACGGCTTCAAATATGTCAACGGCCATCCCAAGAACACGCGCGACGGCCTCCAGACCGTGACCGCCTTCGGGCTGCTGGCGGATGTGGCGACCGGCTATCCGGTGCTTTTGTCGGAAATGACGATGCTGACCGCGCTGCGCACCGCCGCCATGTCGGCACTCGCCGGCAAATATCTGGCGCCGAAGGGCGGCAGGACCATGGCCCTGATCGGCAATGGCGCGCAGTCCGAGTTTCAGGCGCTCGCCTTCAAGGCGCTGCTTGGCGTGGACAAGCTTCGCCTCTACGATATCGACCCGGCTGCATCGCGCAAATGCGCCGGCAATCTGGCGCGGCACGGCTTTGCTTCGATTGAGATATTCGGTGCGGCAGCCGAAGCTGTCGAGGGCGCCTCGATCATCACCACCGCCACCGCCGACAAGCAATATGCGACGATCCTCACCGACAACATGGTCGGCCCCGGCGTCCACATCAACGCCGTGGGCGGCGATTGCCCCGGCAAGACCGAGATCCATGGCGACATTCTGCGGCGCTCCGACATTTTCGTGGAGTTTCCGCCGCAAACCCGCATCGAGGGCGAGATTCAGCAGCTTGGTCCGGACCATCCCGTCATCGAGCTGTGGGACGTGATCGCCGGTCATGTTCAGGGCCGCCGCGACGAGCGCCAGATCACGCTGTTCGATTCGGTCGGCTTCGCCATCGAGGATTTCTCCGCGCTGCGATACGTCTATGATCTGACGGTGGATGGCGATGCGCTGGAGGCGCTCGACCTGATCGCCGATCCGGACGATCCGCGCGATCTGTTCGGCATGCTGATGCGTTCGCCGGCAGCTCCTGCCGCGCACTGAATTCAGATCGCCGTGCGTCCATTCGGACGCACAAAGGACGATCTGAATTATTGATAGAGCATCGGTATAGCCGAAAACCGGATTCCACTTTTCGGTCCGATTCTCTAGCCGCGCATGGCGGCCTCGAGACTGCGGTAAATCCGCTCGTCGCCCGACTGGGCGACGTTGAAGCGCATGAAGCCGTGGGCGGTCTGCGAGAGGCTGAAGGCGTTTCCGGGTGCCAGCACGATGTCCTCGGCCAGCGCCTGCCGCGCGACATTGCCCGCATCCACGCCTTCCGGCAGGTGGCACCACAGGAACATGCCGGCCTGCGGCATCAGCCATGCCCTGATGCCGATCGCTTCCAGCCGTCCGGCCGTTTCGGCCATCGAGCGCGCGAGTTTCACACGCAACGCTTCCAGATGCTTGCGGTAGCTGCCGTCGATCAGAAGGTTCAGCACCAGCGCCTCGGCGAAGTGGCTGCCGCCGAAGCTGGTGGCGATCTTGAGATCGACCAGCCCTTCCAGCCAGTCCGGTCTTGCCGCCACATAGCCGCAGCGCACCGAGGCAGACAGGGTTTTCGAAAAACTTCCCGTGGCGATGACCTGCTCCAGCCCGTCGAAGGCGGCGAGCCGGGGTGCGGGAGAGACCTCGAAATCGGCGAAGATATCGTCCTCGACGATGATCAGCTCATGCTGGTCGGCCAGCTTGAGCAGGCGGTGGGCCGTCACCGGCGAAAGGGTGGCGCCGGTCGGGTTGTGAATGCCGCTGTTGGTCAGGTAGAGCCGTGGCCGGTGTTCTTCCAGCACAGCGGCGAATTTTGCAATGTCGGGCCCATCCGGCCCGTAGGGCACGCTCACCACTTTGGCCCGATGGGCGCGCAGCAAGGCATGGAAATTGAAATAGCAGGGGTCGTCGACCACCACCGCATTGCCCGGTTCGAGCAGGTAGCGGCAGATAAGGTCGAGGGTCTGCGTGCCGGATTCGCTCAGCATCACCTGTTCGGGCGAAGCGTGTATGCCATGCGCGCCCATGCGCCGCGCCAGCAATTCGCGCAGCGGCCGCAGGCCAAGCGGCGTGCCGTAATCGGCAAGCGTTGCATCGGCCGCGCGCGATGCCGTGCGCAGGCCGCGCCGGATCGCCTCATGCGGCATCCATGAGGCCGGCAGCCAGCCACAGCCCGGCTTCAGCACGGTGTCGCCCGCATCCAGCGACTGGCGCGAGATCCACAGGGGATCGACCTCACGGTCGAGCCTCGGGCCGATCTCGGCCAGCGAAAGCGGCGCCATGGGCGCGCTGACATAGTAGCCGGAGCCCGGCCGCGCGCGGATAAGCCCTTCCGCCGCAAGCCGTTCATAAGCCTCCACCACCGTCGATTTCGACACTCGCATGGTGGTGGCGAGCGCGCGGATCGAGGGCAGACGGGCACCCGGCGTCAGGCCGCGCGATGCGATGCGCCGGCGGATCGAGGCCATCACTGTGCCGATCAGCGTCTCGCCCTGAGCGGCAACTTGCCGGGAAGGGGTGGTTTCCATTCGTACTGCCCTTCAGACCAATACAGTTTGGTGAAATCGTACTGCACTGTATCTGGAAAAACCATGCCCTCCCGGCCGATAGCAACGGAAACGGCAGGTGATGGACATGGACAAGACGACGACCGGATGGCTGAGCGGATTTCTGGGGGTTCTGATCTTTTCGGGATCCCTGCCGGCCACGCGCGTGGCCGTTGCCGATTTCGATCCTGTCTTCCTGACGGCCGCGCGCGGCACCATAGCCGGCCTTATCGCGCTGGCGCTGCTGGTGGCGCTGCACGAGCGCAGGCCGGATCGTGACGACCTTGTGTCGCTCGTCATCGTGTCGCTCGGTGTTGTGGTCGGCTTTCCGCTGCTGACGGCGATTGCCCTGCAGTATATGACCTCGGCCCATTCCATCGTGTTCATCGGCCTGTTGCCGCTGGCCACCGCCATCTTCGGCGTGCTGCGCGGCGGTGAACGTCCGCGTCCTGCCTTCTGGGCGTTCTCCTGTCTGGGCAGCGCGCTGGTCGTGGGCTTCGCCATCTCGCAGGGCGTGTCGGCGGCACCGCTTGGCGATGCGCTGATGCTGGCGGCGGTCATCGTGTGCGGGCTGGGCTATGCGGAAGGCGGCAGGCTGTCGCGCAAGCTTGGCGGCTGGCAGGTGATCTCATGGGCGCTGGTTCTGTCGCTTCCCGTCATGGCTCTCGTCGCCCTGATCACCAGTCCGGCCACCCTCGCCGGCATAGGCGGCCCGGCATGGATCGGGCTTGCTTATGTGTCGCTGTTCTCGATGCTGATCGGGTTCGTCTTCTGGTATCGCGGCCTGGCGCTGGGCGGCATCGCGGCGGTCGGCCAGCTTCAGCTTCTGCAGCCCTTCTTCGGGCTGGCGCTTGCGGCGCTGCTGCTGCACGAAGAGGTCAATGCGGCCATGGTCGTCGTGACCGTCGCTATCGTGGCCTGCGTCGCAGGCGCAAGAAAGTTCGCCAGATAGTTTCGGAACAGACGACTGTTCCGCAGAGTGATGTGGCCCGCACGCACAGCGTGATGCGGGCCACATGAAAAGCCTCAGGAGCCGGCTTCGATCTCGGCGAAAATCCGCTCGGCCGTCTTCTTGGCCTTGCCGGGATATTTCAGCCCCTTCACTGCATCGAGGTTCGTTGGCTGCCCGACGACGACAGCGCCGATCATGCCCATGCCGAAGTGCGGCGTGCACTGATACATGTAGACCCCTTCGGGGCCCACGGTGACGGTGATCTGTTCGTTGGTCTTGCCTTTCCAGGTTTCGGCGCCCTCGGGCAGGCCATCCTTCATGCTGGCCGAATTGTGGCTCTTGTCTGTGGGGATGAAGGTGATGGTGTCGCCCGGCGCGGCCCTGACCACGAGCGGCTCGAACATCATCGCCGTGCCATCCGAGGCCTTGTTCAGCATCTTCACCTCATGGTCCGCCGCAAGGGCGGAAACAGGCAGCGCAAGACCGATGGCCACAGCAGCGGCAAAAAACGTCTTCAAGATAGTACCTCCAGTAAAAACAAGGACATGGAGCGCGCCGGGACTGCACTTCCGCGTCCATGCGTTCCAATATTCGGTTTCGGGGTCAAGCGGCGAAAAAGCCTCAGAGACCATTTGCCGCCTGATCGACGATTTCGGTGAGAAGCGTGTTGACTTCATCCCGGCCGGGACCTGTCGGCAATTCGCGGAAGCCGATGACGACCTCGCCGGGTTTCGTTTCCGCCTCATAGGCGAAAACGATGTAGGGGCAGAAGGCGATGTTGGCGATGTCGGCTTCCATGGCGTTGCGCGAGACCACGGCGGAGCAGAACTGCAGGAACTCCGCATTGCGGTAAAGCTTCCTGCCACCCACGTCTGCGGCGGTGCGTTCCAGCATGTCGCCGATATGGCCGTGATAGTCCACGACATAGCCGCGATTGACGATGGCGTCTTCGAGATCGGCGATCACCTGCGTGAAAGCCGTATCCGTCGTGACGGTGTGGACACCGTCCTGCGCCCGCGCGTCAGGGCTCACAACGGCACCGGCCAATCCCAGCGCAAGCAGGGCCGCGCCGACACCTTTTGGCATAAGCATATAATTCCTCCTCGGGTCCCAACCCCGAATTGCATGAGGCTGCAATCCGCCATGCAAGGCTAGCCTGCTTCTTCATAATATGCAAAAAATAAAATGTTTGCATAGAAGGAGATTGGCATATGTCCACCATGTCGTCCCGCAGAAGCGGACCGGACCGCAGGCACTTTCTTGGCGGAGCGGCTGCCTTGCTTGGTGGCACTGTTGCTTTTCCCTTTGCAAGGGCCTTCGCGCAAACTCTTTCCACGGGCAGCGCCGAGCTGACCGTCGTCAGCGACGGCATGATGACCTTGCCGCTCGGCCTCATTTTTCCCGATGCGCCGCAGGAAGAGCTGGTGAAGCTGCTGGAGAAATACGGGCAGCCGACCGATGCGATGCGGCCCGATTGCAACGTCACGCTTGTGCGCACGGGGGATCGGCTCGCCATCTTCGATGTGGGCGCGGGGCCGAACTTCATGTCCAGCACGGGAAAGCTGCTGGATTCGCTGGAGGCGGCAGGCGTTGCTCCCGGCGACGTGACCGATGTCGTCATCACCCACGCCCATCCCGACCATATATGGGGCCTGACCGACGACTTCGACGAACTGGTGTTCGCGGATGCGGATTATCATATCGGGGCCAGGGAATGGGAGTTCTGGTCCTCGCCCGATGCCATGGCGCAGATGCCGGAGGACCGGCAGACCTTCGTGGTCGGTGCGCAGAACCGTTTTGCGGCGCTCGACGGTCGCGTGAAATTCATCGGAGACGGGGATGAGGTTTTGCCGGGCATCGAGGCCGTGGAGACGCCCGGTCATACGCCGGGGCATCTGTCATTCATGGTCCATGGCTCGGAGCCGGTGCTGATCGTCGGCGATGCCATCGGCAACGACACGGTCGCCTTCGCACATCCCGAGTGGCCGACCGCCAGCGATCAGGATCCGGCATTGGGTGCAAAGACCCGGGCAGCGCTGCTGGACAGGCTGGCGGGCGACAAGGCGAGAGCCATCGGCTTCCACTTTCCGCATCCGGGTGCGGGCATTGTCGAGCGGCGCGGAGGGGCTTTCGTCTACGTGGCCGCCTGACGCGCGAAAACGGTAGCTTCGGGCGGCGTGCCCTGGCCCTATTCGGCAGGCTGGCGATCCATGGCGCGGAATGCGCCGAGCGGCGAGCCTTCGATCAGATAGGCGAGCCCGAGCTTCGCACCGAGAAAGATGGAGGCCAGCACCAGTGGTGCCGATATGGCGAGGGCCGAAACGCCGGTAACGCCCTGACCGATGGTGCAGCCCATGGCGAAAACGCCGCCAAAGCCCATCAGCGCACCGCCGGCAATGTGGCGGCCAAGCTCGCGGGCGTCGTCGCAGGCTTCCCAGCGCACGTCGCGCTTCCACGCGGCGCAGGCCGCAGCGCCGCCGATCACGCCCAGAACAAGGCCGACGCCGTAATCCGGCACCACGCCGGTGAAGGTAATGGCGTGCAGAATGGTGTCTGCCACCGGTACCACGAAGGATCCGGCCTCGATCTGCACCACCTCGAAGGAGTGTTCGCTCGCATAGGTCGTGGCCCACCAGCCGAAGGTGATGATCAGGCCGATGGTGAGGCCGGTCAGGATCGAGCCCGTATGGCTGCGATAACGGCGTTCGTTGAATATCCAGCAGAGCATGGCGAGGCCGGCGACAAGCGCGATGGTGAGGGTCAGGTCATGTCCCGACCACCATGAGGCCAGCGCACCGATCGACTGGCCGCCCATTTCCGACAGGTCGATGGCGTGGTTGTCCGAAAGCGCGACGCGCGCCTGCGCGACGAGACCTTTCTGCGCCGACATCGCCGCGAGACCCAGAACGATCAGCACGATCAGGGAGCGCAGGCTGCCGCCGCCCAGCCGCACGAGCGCGCCGAAGCTGCATGTGCCCACCAGCGCCATGCCGATGCCGAAGGCCAGCCCGCCTGCTATGGCCCCGACCCAGGCGAAACTGGAATGGATGTAGAAGCTCGATTGCGTATCGACCATGCCGAGTGCCTGCAGCGACTGGGTGACGATCATGGCGGTGGCGGCGGCCAGCATCCATGTGCGAACGCCCCGGCTGTCGTCGGCGTACCACATGCGCTCAAGTGCAGACATGGTGCAGAAATGATTGGCGCGGGCCACGAAGCCGAGCAGAATGCCGGCCCCGAGCCCGGCAAAGGCAAGGAACCATGGATGGGTGGCGATATTCATGTTTCCCTCCCTCTGGCTGAAGACCGGATTCGCGTCCGCGGCGGTCAGGTCTCTGGCTGGTATCCGTGCCGCCGCGCTCTCCCGTTCGCGACAGTCAGGTTCAGTCGCCTTTCGGGCGCCTCACCGGAGCACAGAACAGATTGTACAGCGTTTCGATGACCGAGGACACTTCCTTGCTGGCGATCGAATAGTAGATCACCCGGCCTTCGCGGCGGGTGTTCACCAGCCGGTCGAAGCGCAGGCGCGCAAGCTGCTGCGAAACGGCGGCCTGCGGCAGACGCATGGCCTCCTCCAGTTCGGACACCGACTTTTCACCCTCCGCCAGCAGGCACAGGATCAGAAGCCGGCCTTCATGGGCAAGGGCCTTCAGCAACTCGCTGGCTTCACGCGCCTGCGCCAGCAGCTCGTTGAAATCTTCCGGCGTCTGGGCGTCCTGGATTTTCGGCAAGCTCATAACGTCACTGACCATCCGCAGTTGAGGCCGCGCATTTGTGCGCCGCACATTTGCATATCTTGAGGTCTGTTACTGTATCGGCTGGTCTTTCGGCAACAGGGCAAGAAGTTCGCCGACACGATACCAGAAAAACTCATCACCCACATAGCCCCGGATACGCCCGATTTCCTTGCCGTTGTCCATCAGGACAAAGGTCGGAGTGAAACGCTCCTTTTGCACATGCCTGAGATCTTCCGGCCATGGGCGCGTGATGTCGACGCGCCGCAACGGCGCGCGGCGGCCTTCTTCGGTCTTTGGCCAGGCCGGGGCGATCTCGGCATCGAAGCGCGCGCACCATGCGCAGCCCGGCTGCTCCATCATCAGCAATTCGGCCGCGGATGCAGGTGAAAACCCGAGCAAAAACAAGACAGGCGCGAATTTCAGCAACGCCCTGAAACTGATCATAGGTGTCCTCGCACAACGTCGGCCCTTGTTTAATATAGAAATATAGCATTGTATGCATTCAATAGGCCAGACTGACGCAAGGCCTGATCTGCGATCCGGGAGGGGAAATGCTGGATGTAAGCGTGGGCGCCGCATTGCTGGCGGGGCTGTTGTCATTTGTGTCCCCCTGCGTCCTGCCGATCGTTCCGCCTTATCTGGCCTGGCTGGCCGGTGTGAGCTTCGATGAACTGCGCGACGAGGCGCCGGGTGCACAGCAGCGCAGGCGGGTGATCGTTGCCGCTTTCGCCTTCGTGCTCGGCTTTGCCACGGTATTCATCGCGCTCGGTGCAACCGCAAGTGTCATCGGCAAGACCATCGCCCAGTACTTCGATACGCTGGCGATCGTCGCCGGCATTCTGATCATCATCATGGGGCTGCACTTTCTGGGCGTGTTCCGCATCGGCATGCTCTATCGCGAGGCGCGCGTACAGGTGGACCGCAAGCCGGCGGGGCCGCTGGGCGCCTATGTGATCGGACTGGCCTTTGCCTTTGGCTGGACGCCCTGCGTCGGGCCGGTTCTGGCCGCCATTCTGTTCATTGCAGGCAGCGAGGGCACCGCACTGCGCGGGGCGGCCCTGCTTGGCGCCTATTCGCTGGGCATCGGCATCCCCTTCCTGCTCGCCGCCATCTTCGCCAGCCGTTTCCTTGGCTGGGCCGCGCGTTTCAAAAAGCACATGCGCAAGGTCGAGATGGCAATGGGCGGCCTGCTGGTGATCACCGGCATATTGTTCATCACCGGCCAGATGTCGGCGATCTCGTACTGGCTTCTGGAAACCTTTCCGGCATTCCAGACCATCGGTTAGCCAGACAATCGGTTAGGAGGAGAAAACATGCACAAGCTTCTGGCCCGCGCCGTCACCATGCTGATGGCGCTTGCTTTTTCACAGACGCTGCATGCGGCGGAAGTGGGCGATGATGGCCTGCACAAGGAGGCATGGTTTACCATCACCTTCCGCGACATTGCCGACGACATCGCCCAGGCAAAGGCCGAGGGCAAGCGGCTGGCTCTCACCTTCGAGCAGCGCGGCTGCATCTATTGCGCGCAGATGCACGAGAAGATTCTCTCCGACCCTGAAGTGCGCGATTACATTTCGGCGAATTTCATGGTCGTGCAGTACAACATGTTCGGCGACGAGGAGGTCACCGATCTGGATGGCGAGACGCTGACGGAAAAAACCGCCGCGCGCCGGTGGGGCTACGTATTCACGCCGACCATCGTGTTTCTTCCGGAGGAAACGCCGGAAGGCAAGACGGTGGCGGAAGCCGCTGTGGCCACCATGCCCGGCGCCTTCGGGAAATGGACCTTTCTCAACATGTTTCGCTGGGTAAAGGAGAAGGGCTACGAGCGCGACGAGCACTTCCAGCAATATCATGCGCGCATCATAAACGAGCTGCGCGCCGAAGGCCGGCTTGGGGATGAAGAGTGATATATTCACAAATTCATATTTTTTGATTGATTGGCCGGTAAGGCCGGATTATCGTTACGTCAGGAGGAGCGGTTCGCCCTTTGCGGATCGCGGGTTGGAGGAGAAGGCCGAATGAGGCGGACGCTCATCGCTATCGCTGCTGTTGCCGTTTGCGCCGTTGCCGGAATGGCGCGGGCTGGCGAGATCGCGCCGGCCGATGTTGCTTTCGAGGACATGGCGGTCGCCACATCGCTGACGGGTGCGCCGGGTAACCCGGAAGAGGGCGCCAAGGCGCTCGCCAATCGCGGTCTCGGCAATTGCCTCGCCTGCCATGCCGTATCTGCTTTGACGAAGGAGCAGTTCCACGGCGATGTTGCGCCGGCGCTCGATGGGGTGGCGGATCGCTGGTCGCCGGAAGAGCTGCGCGCCATCGTCGTCGATGCCAAGCAGGTGTTTTCGGATGAAACGATGATGCCGGGCTTTTACAGCCTGAATCTGGGCAAGGATGTCCGCAAGGATCTTGTCGGAAAAACGATACTGACCGCGCAGCAGGTCGAGGATGTGGTCGCCTATCTGGCGACGCTCAAGGAATGAACAGGAAGGAGACAAGCATGGCTCTCAGCAGGCGTCATGTACTCGCACTGGCCGCAGGCGCGGCCGTCGTGCCCGCATTTCAGTTTCTGCCCGGGCGGGCGCTTGCTGCGCCTGAAGAGGTCGGCAAGCTGATTGCGGATTTTGCCGGCGGCAAGGAGCCGCAGAGCGGCAAGATCACGCTCACCGCGCCGGAGATTGCCGAGAATGGCAACACGGTGCCGATCTCGGTCGAGGTCGAGAGCGCGATGGAAGGCGGCGACATGGTCGATCAGGTGCTGATCCTGGCTGACGGCAATCCGAGCGCCGATGTGGCGACCTTCGCCTTCACCGCAATGAGCGGCAAGGCGGCCGCAACCACCCGCATGCGTCTTGCCAAAACCCAGAACGTCATCGCGGTTGCGAAGATGGCCGACGGGTCGGTCTACATGGACAGGAAGGAAGTGAAGGTGACGATCGGCGGCTGCGGCGGCTGACCGGTATTTTCATACCCTCTGGTTCTGATTTGAAGGAAAAGAAATGTCTGCAGCTCCCAAGCCCCGCGTGAAGATTCCGAAGAAGGCCAAGGCCGGCGAGATCGTCGTGCTCAAGACCCTGATCAGCCATGAAATGGAATCGGGTCAGCGCAAGGATAAGGATGGCAATGTCATCCCGCGCAAGATCATCAACAAGTTTACCTGCGAGTTCAACGGTCAGCCGGTGTTCTCGTGCGACATCGATCCGGCCATTTCGGCCAATCCCTATTTCGAGTTCAGCGCGAAGGTCAACGAAAGCGGCACCTTCAAGCTGACATGGGTCGATGACGACGGATCGGTCTACACCGACGAGCAGACAATCGAAGTGGCCTGAGCCAGATGCGCGGCTGACATGCCGCGCGCCAGCGGGGGAGGACGAGGGTGAGCACACGTTCCATTGCGGCATTGTCCGCTCTTTGTGCAGGTGTTGCGGCATTGGTGGTTGGGGCTGCCTGGGCCGATCCGGTTGATGAGGAGCTGGAGATCGACGGCGTGGAAATGATCACCCGCGCCCCCGCTCCGGAGGGGCATCCCTTCGATGAGGTGCTGTCGGGTTGGTTGTTCCGCGAGGCGGAGACGCGCGAGACGGAAGCCGATTCCTTTGCCAATCCGGGCATGCTCACAGTCGAGCGCGGCGCCGATGTATGGGACACGGTCGAGGGTGCGGCAGGCAAGTCCTGTTCCTCCTGCCACAATGAGGCGGCGGAGAGCATGAAGGGCGTGGGCGCGCGTTTCCCGAAATGGGATGCGGCCTCCGGCAAGCCCGTCAATCTGGAACTGCAGATCAACAAGTGCAGGGTCGAAAACATGGAGGCGGAGCCTTACAGGTTCGACCATCCCGACCAGATCGCGCTCGCCGCCTATATCAAGCACCAGTCGCTGGGCATGCCGGTGAAGATCGATCTGGCCGAGGGCCAGATGCAGAGCTGGTGGGATAAGGGCAAGGAGAACTACTACACCCGCATGGGGCAGCTCAATTTTGCCTGTGCATCGTGCCACGAGGCCTCGATGGGCAAATATATCCGTGCCGACCACCTCAGCCAGGGGCAGGCCAATGGCTTCCCGACCTACCGCTTCCGCGACGGCAAGGTGATCTCGCTGCATGACCGCCTGCGCGGCTGCATCAAGGACACGCGCGCCGAAATGCCGGATGCCTTCTCAGACGATCTGATGGCGCTGGAGGTCTATGTGACATGGCGTGGCACCGGCCTGTCGGTCGAGACGCCCGCCGTCCGGCAGTAAGCACGACGTCAGCGATGACATGCAGCCCGGCCGGGCGTTCCGGCCGGCTGAAGCAGTTCCGGCAGAAATACGCAGCGGTTTCGTGTCCGGAGTTGCATCAAAACAAAGGGTTGGAGCATTTCAGCGCTTCGGAGAAACGCGGAATTGCCCCAGAACACGTTCCGGGCCCCACGCCCTGAAGAGGCAAGCATGACTTATACCCGTCGGGATTTCTTTCAGTTCGCAGCCAATGCCGGCATGGCGCTCGGCGCTGCGGGCTATCTGTCGAATCCCACCCGCGCGCTGGCCCAGCAGAAGCTGACGCAGGACGACCTGCTGAGCTTCGATAGCAAAGGGCAGGTGACGCTGCTGCATTTCACCGACGTTCATGCCCAGCTGATGCCGATCTATTTCCGCCCGCCGGATACCAATATCGGGGTGGGCGACTATGCGGGCATCCCGCCGCATCTGGTCGGAGAGGCCTTCCTGAAGGAGTTCGGCATCGACGCCGGCAGTCCGCTTGCCTATGCGCACACCTTCCTCGACTATGTCGATCTCGCCCGCGCTTACGGCCGCCTCGGCGGCCTCGACCGCACCGCCACGCTGGTCAAGGCGATCCGCGCCGAGCGGGGTGACGACAAGGTTCTGTTCCTCGATGGCGGCGACACCTGGCAGGGGTCCTACACCTCGCTGAAGACCAACGGTCAGGACATGGTCGACTGCATGAAGCTTCTGAAGCCGGATGCCATGACCGGCCACTGGGAGTTCACCTTCGGCGAAGACCGTTTTCTCGAAATCATCGAAAGCATGGGCTACCCATTCCTTGCTTCCAACATCTTCGATGCGGAGTGGGACGAACCGGCCTTCGACAACACCGCCATGTTCGAGCGGGGTGGCGTGCAGGTGGCGGTGATCGGCCAGGCGATGCCCTATACGCCGATCGCCAATCCGCGCTGGATGTTCCCCAAATGGTCGTTCGGCATCCGCCCGGACGTGCTTCAGGCCAATGTCGACGCCGCCCGCGAAGCCGGTGCCGAGATCGTCGTGCTGATCTCGCACAATGGCTTCGACGTCGATCGCAAGCTGTGCAGCGTGGTCAAGGGTATCGATGTCATCCTCACCGGCCATACCCATGATGCCGTGCCGGTTGCCTTGCAGGTGGAGGACACGCTCGTCATGTCGTCCGGTTCGCACGGCAAATATCTCGGCCGCATCGATCTGGAAGTGTCCGATGGCAAGGTGACGGGCTACAGCTCGAAGCTGATCCCGGTGTTCTCCGACGTGATTACGCCTGACGCCGAAATGGCCGCCAAGATTGCGGAAGTGCGCGACCCCTACAAGGACGAGCTTGGCCGCGTCATCGGCAAGACCGAGTCGCTGCTCTATCGCCGGGGCAACTTCAACGGCACGTGGGACGATCTCATCTGCAGGGGTATCATGGAAGAGCGGGACACGCAGATTGCGCTGTCGCCCGGCTTCCGCTGGGGCACGACCCTGCTGCCGGGTCAGGACATCACCATCGATGATCTCTACACCGAAACCTCGATGAGCTATCCGGCCGTCTATCGCAACGAGATGACCGGCGCGCAGCTCAAGGAAGTGCTGGAGGATGTCTGCGACAACCTCTTCAATCCCGATCCCTTCCTGCAGCAGGGCGGCGATATGGTGCGCGTCGGCGGCATGACCTACAGTTGCACGGTGGGCGAGAAGATCGGCAACCGCATTTCCGACATGAAGCTCGCCGCCACCGGCGAGGCGATAGAGCCGGATGCGACCTATGTCGTCGGAGGCTGGGCTTCCGTCAACGAAGGCGCCGAAGGTCCCGCCATCTACGACCTCATGGAAAGCTACATTTCCGGCAAGGGCACGGTGTCCGTTGCGGATGAGCGGACCGTAAAAGTCATCCAGTAAGCGCAATCCGCAGCGAGCCGGCTTTACGCCGGCTTTCTTGTCGTCCTATACATAGAAAAATTCATATGTTAGAATTGATGAAAGAATTATCTGGAGGACATCATGGCTGAACGGCAGCAGGTGCTGTCGCCATCGCGGCGCGGCTTCCTCACTGGCGGGCTGATGGGCGCTGCCGCTCTTGCGAGCACGGGCCTTGCCCGTGCTTCGGAAGGTGAGGAGGTCATCACCGAGATCCAGGACTGGAACCGCTATCCCGGCGATGGTGTCGATGCGCGCCCTTATGGTCAGCCCTCCCAGTTCGAGGCGCATGTGGTGCGCAAGAACGTGCCGTGGCTGACGTCCGATTCCATCTCGTCGATCAACTTCACGCCGCTGCATGAGCTGGATGGCATCATCACGCCGAACGGCCTGTGCTTCGAGCGTCACCATGCCGGCATTGCCGAGATCGAGCCCGGATCGCACCGGCTGATGATCAACGGTCTGGTGGATCGGCAGCTGGTTTTCACCATGGCGGATCTGAAGCGCTTCCCGCGTGAAAACCGGATCTTCTTCCTCGAATGCGCAGCCAATTCCGGCATGGAATGGCGCGGCGCGCAGCTCAATGGCTGCCAGTTCACCCATGGTATGATCCATTGCGTCGCCTATACCGGCGTGCGCCTCAAATATCTGCTTGAGGAAGCCGGCGTGAAGACGGCAGGCAAATGGCTTCTGGCCGAGGGCGCCGACGCGTCGGCCATGACCCGATCGATCCCGGTGGAGAAGGCGCTGGACGACTGCATGGTCGCTTTCGCCATGAATGGCGAGGCATTGCGTCCCGAGCAGGGCTATCCGATCCGTCTCGTGGTGCCCGGCTGGGAAGGCAATATGTGGATCAAGTGGCTGCGCCGCCTCGAAGTGGGCGACGAGCCCTGGGAGCAGCGCGAGGAGACGTCGAAATACACGGACCTGCTCGCCAACGGCAAGGCGCGTCGTCACACTTGGGTGATGGACGTGAAGTCGGTGATCACCAATCCGAGCCCGCAGGCCCCGATCACGCACGGTAAGGGCGCCATGGTGCTTTCCGGGCTGGCCTGGTCGGGCAATGGTGCGATCAGCCGGGTGGATGTCTCCATCGATGGCGGCCGCAACTGGCACGCGGCGCGCATCGACGGGCCGAGCCTGCCCATGGCGTTGCATCGCTTCTACTATGAGTTCGACTGGGACGGTTCAGAGCTGTTCCTGCAGTCGCGCGCCATCGATGACAAGGGCTTCATCCAGCCCACCAAGGAGCAGCTGCGCTCGGTGCGCGGCCCGAATTCCATCTATCACAACAATGGCATCCAGACCTGGCATGTCGACGGCGAGGGAGTGGTCGAGAATGTCGAGATTTCCTGAGCTTGTTCTGGCCGTCGCGCTGCTGGTGGCTCCCGCATCGATTTCCCTTGCCGCGCAGGACGCGCCGGCAGCCGGAAAATTCGGCATTGGCCGCGAGGCCACGCCGGAAGAAGTGGCTGCATGGGATATCGACGTACGCCCCGATGGTCTCGGCCTTCCGGAAGGACGCGGCACTGCGGCCGAAGGCATGGCGATCTATGATGAGAACTGCGCTTCCTGTCATGGCGATTTCGGTGAGGCGGTGGATCGCTGGCCGGTTCTGGCCGGCGGGCAGGGCACGCTGGAGAACGAGCGGCCCGAAAAGACCATCGGCTCTTACTGGCCCCATCTGTCGACCGTCTATGATTACGTGCGTCGCGCCATGCCGTTCGGCAATGCGCGGTCTCTTTCCGATGACGATGTCTACGCGCTGACGGCTTACCTCCTCTATCTCAACGATATCGTCGATGATGAGGACTTCGAGCTGTCGAAGGAAAACTTCACGTCGATCAAATTGCCCAATGCGGATAATTTCATCGAAGACGATCGCGAGAGCGAGCCGCATTATGCCGACAAGTCGGATCCCTGCATGAGCGATTGCAAGCCGGGCAAGGCGGAGGTCAAAATGCATGCGGCGGTGCTGGATGTAACGCCGGAAAATGCCGATGACAGCGCCCCGCAAGGCGGCATCGACTGAGCAGCTGATGCCGCAGGAATGCGGCTGAAAGAGGCGGGAATTCCGGCCCGGAGAGAAGGGCCGCCATTTCGGTTCTCCAGTCTTCGTGCTGCCAATATGGGTAGCTTGCTTCGACGGCGCTGCCGGCTTTTGCCGGCGGCGCCGTTTCTTTTTGGCGGGGAAATCTGCTCTTGCCTGAAAGTGTGCTGCCGTCATTTGGCACAGGTGCGGCAAGGCAGTCGCTCTGACATCGCACGGAAACGAAGCTTTTCCTTCCGCCCTAAGAGCGGTGAAGGCAACGGGCTCCTCGTCTTCCCGTTAGCTGCCCGTTGTGCCCGGACACTTCCTTTTTCCATGCGTCTCCTTCAGGCCTGAATTCATGTCCGGAACGGGAATGAAGTCCGTACATGTCCATTCTGTCCGGAAGATTTTCGATCTTCGTCCTATAATATGGAATGGAGGAAATCTGCCTTCATCGCGTTTGCCCACCACGCCGTCCTTGATCGTGTGTATTTCGTGGAAAATTCGGCCAGGATGACGTTTATGGCCGAATCCTGCGAATAACCCACTTGACTTAACGTTAAACTTAACTCACCTAGATTGCCGGGATAAGAAGCGGACGCGCTGTGAACAGGTGCTAAAAGCCGCCTGCATCGCATATCGGCGAAAGGGGAGTTATGTCGGCAGACCTTGCGAGCACCGTTGATCGTCGGCGCCAGTACAGTGCTGGTGGAACGATGTCGCTGAACCGAGTGATCACGCCCTCGCAACTGTTCGGCCATGGCAACCCGGAAGTCGATGAGGCGGTGATCGCCATCATCTGCCCGGGCGTCTCGCCTGTCGTCGTGCGCTGATCGAAATGGCGTGTTTCATTTCCCGGCGGTCACAAGGCAGGTCCCGATCTCGCTCGATTGCGCCGACACCAACATCGGGATCACGGAAAAGCTCGTCAATTCCCTCGCGTGAAAAAGGGCGGTTCCCGGCGCCAGAGCGTCCCGCACCGGATGGCGGACGAGGCATTGAATGAAAGATTTCCCGTCAGGCTCTCCGGAGCGTGGTGGGGGAGTGCAGTGTGAAGTAATGGCGTGGGTTGGGTATGGAGGACCCGCGCCGGCAAGTGTCAGTCCTTCCTACAAAAACGACAATGGAGACTTGAGATGAACAATGGGATGACGCGCCGCGGGTTCATGCGTGCGGGCGCAACTTTCGGTCTGGCTGCGGCTTCTGCCGGTGCGGGCCTCACCGCCGGCACCAGCCTTGCCTTCGCGCAGGACGCCGATCTGCTGGCAGACATCAAAAAGCGCGGTTTCATCCGCGTCGGCACCTTCAGCATTCCGCCGGAAACCTGGATCGACATCAGCACCGGCGAATGGAAAGGCATCGCGGCCGACTTCACCAAGGCTGTGGCGGAAGAGATCGGTGTTGAGGTCGATCCGGTCGTGCTGGTTCACTCGGCGCTGGCTCCGGCCCTCGATTCCGGCCGTATCGACGTGATTTCCGGTCTCTACCGCACCGCTGAGCGCGAAAAAGTGATGGCATATGCCTCCGCACCTTACTGGTACGGCATCGACGTGCTGCTCACCCGCTCCGAAGGCGGCGTGGCCACGGTTGAAGACCTCAAGGACAAGGTGATCGGCACCGTGCGCGGCTCCGCGCAGGAAATCGAGGCTGCCGAGCTGCAGAAGCGCTACGGCATTTCCGATATCCGCAAGTACGATGCCGCCGATCCGATGCTGATGGATCTCAAGGCCGGTCGTCTCGATGCGGCGGTCTGGTGGGGCTACACATTCGACTACGCTGCCCAGCAGAACCCGGATTACGACTTCAAGGTCGTCGAGTATCTGGCGCCGGAATATCTCAACAGCGAGACGCTGCCCGGCAACTACTACGTCTTCTCCAAGAACGGCACCGCCGGCCTGATCCAGGCCTTCGATGCCGCCACGGAGAAGCTCAAGGCCGCCGGCGTTGACAAGCAGATCATGGAAAAATACGGCCTCAGCAATCCGTCCTACCTGACCGGCAAGTTCTGAGCGGTTCAGGCAGAAGTGCCCGCAATTCGGCATTCCGAATTGCTTTCATCAAAGAGCAGGCGCATTTCGCTCTTCCCGTAAAGGCGCAAATGCCCCGCATCTCATGAACAAGGCTCCCGGCGCGCAGGCGTCGGGGCTCCTGTCTCCCGGATTGGAAATCGATGAGCGATTATCTCCAGCTTGTGCAAACCTATTTTCCCTACGTGGCCAAGGGCGCGTCGATCACGATCCAGCTGACGATCGTGGCGCTGCTGGGCAGCGTGGCGCTCGGTCTTCTCACGACCTTCGCCAAGCTCGCCAATCTGCGTCTGCTGCGCATCGTTGCCAGCATCTACATCGAGCTGATCCGCGCCACGCCGGCGCTGCTGCAGCTCTTCATCATCTATTTCGGCCTGACCTCGTTCGGCCTGCGGCTGGATCCGTTCACTGCGGCGTCCATCACCCTGTCACTGGTCGGCGGCGCGTATGCGGCGGAAATCTTCCGCGCCGGCATTGAGGCGGTGGATACCGGGCAGTTCGAGGCCGCCCGCAGCCTTGGCATGTCCACTCCGCTGGCGATGCGCCGCATCATTCTGCCGCAGGCGGCGGTGATCGTGCTGCCGCCCTTCACCAACTTCGTCATTTCCATGATCAAGGACACGTCGCTGGCGCTGACCATTTCGGTCCCGGAGATCATGTACCGGTCCTACGATGCGTCCAGCCAGTCGTACCGCAGCATGGCCATCTATTCGATGGCGGCCGTTCTCTATCTGGCGATCTGCCTTCCCCTGTCCGGGTTTGCGAAGGCTCTTGAAAAGCGCAGGGCTTCCCGATGAGCAAGACCATACTCGAACTGCAGGGGCTTGAGATGGCCTTCGGCCAGCTCAGCGTTCTGCGCGGCGTGGACCTGAAGGTCGAAGAGGGCGAGAGCATTGCCATCATCGGGCCGAGCGGCTCGGGCAAGAGCACGCTGCTGCGCTGTCTGAACCGGCTGGAAACCCCGACCGGCGGCGATGTGCTCTTCGAGGGAAACCGCATCGATGCGCGCACCGACATCAACCAGCTGCGCACGCGCATGGGCATGGTGTTCCAGCAGTTCAATCTGTTTCCACACATGACGGCTCTTGCCAATGTGATGGAAGCGCCGGTTCATGTGCGCAGGATCAAGCGCGATCAGGCCGAGGCTGAAGCGCGCCGGCTTCTGGAAAAGGTGGGCATGCTGGAGAAGGCGGGTTCCTTCCCAAAGCAGCTTTCCGGCGGGCAGAAGCAGCGTGTGGCCATTGCGCGCTGCCTTGCCATGCAGCCGCGGCTTCTGCTGCTTGATGAGATTACCTCAGCGCTCGATCCCGAGCTGGTCGGCGAGGTTCTCGATGTGGTGCGCGATCTGGCGCGTCAGGGCATGACCATGCTACTCGTTACCCATGAAATGCGCTTTGCCCGCGAATTCGCGGACAGGGTCGTGTTCATGGATGGCGGGGTCGTGGTCGAGGTCGGACCACCGGAGGAGATTTTCACCCGGCCGAAGAGCGAGCGGCTCAGGAAGTTCCTGACGGCTGTTCTGGAACAGACCACCTGACCCTCGGCGCTCCGGCGTCGCGGATTGACAAGAAGCCCGGAACGGGCGCTGTGGAGAGGATATTTCATGAAATTGTTGCGCTATGGAGAGCCGGGCGCTGAAAAGCCCGGCCTGCTCGATGCTGAGGGCGGGATCCGCGACCTGTCGGCACATGTGACCGATATCGGGGGCGCCGCGCTTGATCCCGCCGCGCTGGCGGAACTGGCGAAGCTCGACCCGCAGACCCTGCCTGCGGTCTCAGGCTCGCCGCGCATCGGACCCTGCGTTGCCAATGTCGGCAAGTTCATCTGCATCGGCCTCAACTATGCCGACCATGCCGCAGAAGCGGGCCTGGCCGTGCCGTCCGAGCCGGTGGTTTTCATGAAGGCCTCGTCCGCCATTGTCGGTCCCGATGACGATGTGCTGATCCCGCGCGGTTCCGAAAAGACCGACTGGGAAGTCGAGCTTGGCATCGTCATCGGCCGCAAGGCGAAATACGTCTCCGAAGCCGAGGCGCTGGATTATGTGGCGGGCTATTGCGTCGCACACGACGTGTCCGAGCGCGCTTTCCAGAACGAGCGTCAGGGTCAGTGGACCAAGGGCAAGAGCTGCGACACCTTCGGGCCGATCGGGCCGTGGATGGTGACGAAGGATGAGATCGCCGATCCGCAGCAGCTTGGCATGTGGCTGAAAGTGAACGGCGAGACGATGCAGAACGGCTCGACCAGAACCATGGTCTATCAGGTGGCCTATCTGGTTTCGTATCTGAGCCAGTTCATGAGCCTGATGCCGGGCGACATCATTTCGACAGGCACGCCACCGGGCGTCGGCATGGGCATGAAGCCGCAGCGTTTTCTCAGGGCCGGCGATGTTATCGAACTCGGCATCGAAGGGCTGGGCACGCAGAAGCAGAATGTGAAGGCGGACGCCTAGTCCTAGCTCAGGACTTTCGTATCAGATGATCGGGCCGCCGGATGATGTATAGCGTCCGGCGGTTCATTGTTTCGGGCACTATTTCCGCCCGGCAACGATGATGAACGGGCGCAACGGCGGGAAAAGCCGAAACGCTCTATTGCAGACTGGATTGGTTTTCGGTCAAACCAGAGAAAATAGCCAGAGATGCATATGTCGGACAAGCCGGTAACGATCAAGGATGTGGCGCGCGAGGCGGGAGTCTCGGCGATGACCGTCTCCAATGTGCTGAACGGGCGCGGGCGCGTGGCCGAAACCACGGCGCAGAACGTGCGCGATGTCGTCGATCGGCTTGGGTATCGGCCTTCGGTGGCGGCACGGCGGCTGCGGCTTTCCCAGCAATGGACGATCGGCATGCTGATCGTCGTGGAAGACCCGGATTTTCTTTCTGATCCCTTCATCACCGCGCAGGTGACGGGTCTGACCAACTATCTCACGGCGCATGCCTACAGCCTGATCCTGCGTGGCATCAAGCCTTCGGATTTCCGCACGTCTGGCCTGTTTCAGGACATTGAAGCCGATGGCATGGTGGCCATTCTCTCGGGCGACGAGGTGCAGCGCAAATGGTTCGTGAGCGAGCTGGCCACCCTGCGTGTGCCGTTCGTGCTCCTGCAGGAGCATCAGCGCCCGGCCCATGACGACTGCACGATCATCCGGCAGGATGATTTCGATGGCGGTCGCCAGATTGCGCGGCATCTCATCGCCAACGGAACCCGCACCTGCTGGATGCTGATGCCGCAGACCGAATGGCCGGCGATGCGGGCGCGTATGGAAGGCGTTGCCTCCGTGTGGCGGGAGGCTGGCCTGCCGCCGCCAGAAGTGATCCGCTGCGCCGACGAGAGTTTTGACGTCAACTATGCCGAAACGCTCGCCGCCCTGCGCAGCCGCACGGCGCCTGATGCCATTGTCGGCGGCAACGACCAGATGGCGGTGGGGGCGATGAAGGCCTGTATCGCTCACGGATTGAGGGTTCCGGAAGATATCCAGATCACCGGCTTCAATGCCTTTGATTTCTGGCGCTACGTGGATCCGGTGCTGACCACGGTGCGTTCCGCCGCCCATGCGCTGGGCGAGCGGGCGGCGGCGGAGCTGATCGCGCGGCTTCAGGCGGCAACGTTCAGCTCTCATGAGATCATCCTGCCGGTGAAGCTGGAACCGGGTGCTTCCACCCGGTCCTGATCCGCGACCGATGATGTGGCTCAGATCGCGCCATCGGCCCTGATCTGCTTCACGGCACCTTCGACCGCCTCCAGCGTGGAGGCGACCACCGCGTCGTCATGGGCGATCGACATGAACCATGCGCCGCGTTCGAGGGCGCGCACGCCGCGATGCAGCAGGGCGGTGGTGAAGGCGACGTAAGCCTGCCGGTTCATGCGCGCCAGATCGCGATAGTCCCGTGCCGGCTGCTCAAGTCCGAAGGCGACATGGAAGACCTGCGGAAAGCCTTCAACCACGGCTTGGACGCCATGACGTGCGAAAATCTCGCGCATGCCGTCCATCAGCCTTGTGCCATTGACGGCGATCTCTTCGTAAAGCGAAGGCTTCAGCGACTGCAGGGTTGCAACGGTGGCCGCCATGGCGATGGGCTGTGCATTGTAGGTGCCGCCATGCACGACGCCGCCGCTCACGAACATGTCCAGAAGGTCGGCCCGGCCGGCGATGGCGGCGACGGGGAAGCCGTTGGCGATCGCCTTGCCGAAGGTTGAAAGATCGGGCGTGACGCCGAACAGTTCCTGTGCGCCGCCGGGGGCAAGGCGGAAACCGGTGATGACCTCATCGAAGATAAGGATCGTGCCGTGACGGGTGCAGGCTTCGCGAACGCCTTCCAGATAGCCGGGAAGGGGGTGAACGGCGCCCGCATTGCACATGGCGGCTTCCATGATGACGGCGGCGATATCTCCCTGCGCGAGGCGGGCTTCCAGAAGCTCCGGATCGTTCCATGGCAACACCACCAGCGTGTCGGCGGTGTCGGCAAGTTGCCCCTTGCTGCCCGCGACAGCCTTCGGTGCTTCGCGCGGGCCGGCTGCGTCGGGTGCGGGTGCCGTCGACCACAGCACATTGTCGAACCAGCCGTGATAATGGCCCTCGAACTTGATGATGTTCCGGCGCCCCGTGGCGGCGCGTGCAAGGCGAAGGGCCGCCTGATCCACTTCGGAGCCGGAGCCTCCGAAGCGCATGCGCTCAGCGGATGGGACCATCTGGCAGACTAGCCGCGCAGCCTCGGCTTCGACAGCGCTCTGCGCGCCGAACAGAATGCCGTCGTCTATCTGCCGTTTGACGGCCTGTGTCAGGGCTGCGGGGTTGTGGCCGAGGATCATCGGCCCCATGCCCAGATAGTAGTCGATCAGCCGATTGCCATCGACGTCATACAGAAAGGGGCCTTCGCCGCGCTCGATCACCAGCGGCGTGGGGGAGATGTTCAGGCGGAAATTGCTGTTAACGCCACCCGCCATCCATTGGCAGTTGTGCCGGATGGCCTCCGCCGATCTGGTGAAGGACAGAAGGTGCGATGTGATGGCGTTGCTTGAGGCAGTCATGGCTTGCTCCCGATAAGACCGATGAGGCGGTGTGCTCACAGAGGCTGCAGTCTGTAGCCGCCACGGGCTGGCCGCGACGGTACAGGCATGTCTCAGTGCCCCGCTCCCCATAAGATCGTTAGTCGCATAATGTAGGACGACCTCCGATGTTCATGCCGCAATCTAATACGGAATTTTAGCCTTTATCAAGCTGATTATCACGATAAACCATCATGATTTATCGTTATTGAGGTCAGTTCTGAGAAAACCATCCTGCATTATAAGATTTCAGGAATTTGGGCCTTTTCCGCGTCTTTCAGGACTGGCCGGCGAGATCCCGGGTGATGCCGGCGAGGCTGGTAATGAGGATATCGGAAAGGCGCGAGACGGCCGGGCCATCGAACCGTGAGGCAGGGCCGGCGATGCTGACGGAGGCAACGACATTGCCGCCCGGACCGAAAATCGGGGCCGCTATGCAGGCACTGCCGGGTTCGTTTTCCTCGAACTCCTGCGTCCATCCTCTGGTGCGGCAGTCCTGCAATACGCTTTCGAGTTCTTCCGGGTCGGTAATGGTGTTGGGCGTCAATTTTTGCAGCGGCGCGACCTCATAGATGAAGCGCCGGAAATCCTCGGGCTGGTAAGCCAGCAGCGCGCGCCCGCAGGCGGTGGAATGATAGGAAGCCCTCGTGCCGGAATAGGAGGAAACGCGCAGATTGTAACTGCCTTCGAGGCTCTCCGCGATGAACACGTCAGCGGGGCCTGGAATGGCAAGGTTGATCGTCTCACGCGTCTGCGCGCACAGGGCGGTCAGATGCGGGCGTGCAATCGTGGCGATGTCCAGCCGGCGGGCCACCGCGTTTCCATAGACGAGGTGCTGAAGTCCGAGCCGATAGGAGCCCGTTCCCGTATCGTGCTCGGCGAGCCCCGTCTCGACCAGCGCCTTGATGAGGTTGAACGCCGTGGTTTTCACAAGTCCGGTGCGCTGGGCCAGATCCCGCAGCGAAACCCATTCGCCGTCGGCCATGGCATCCAGCAGGGCTTTGGCGCGGGCGATGGACTGGATCCGCACTTCGGAGGCGGGAACGTGTTGCGGCACTGTACCAGTCATGGCTGACATCTCCGGTTTCGGCATCTGTGATGCCATGTCGCTCATGATGGCGGAAGCAGCAAGGTTCCGGGTGGGCGAATTGTGGGTGCGGGCCGATGTTTTCGCTGCGCCGTCCGATTTTGAAGGGCGCGCGCACATGCTACGGTGGGCAGGCTGAGAGCTTCCGCAAAGGAGAGGGAAAACATGCGCAGACTGTTTATCGCAGCAGGCATTTCACTTCTGGCTGGCGTGGCGATGCCTCTCCCGGCCAGTGCGCAGACAGCCGACGAGATGAATGCCAGCCTCGATTCCCTGTTCGGCGAGCACGACCGCTACCACAGCTTTTTCACGGCGCTGAAGAAAGCGGTCGCGGAGGGTGACAAGAAGTCCTTCGCGGCGATGGTGGATTATCCGTTTCAGGCCCGGATAAAGGGCAAGTCGGTGAGAATCCGTGATGCCGCCCATTTCGTTGCCGATTACGATCAGGTCGTCACCGCAAAGGTGTAGCATGCCCTTGAGGCGCAGGCCTATGAGAGCCTGTTCGCGAACTGGCAGGGGGTGATGGTTGGCGACGGCGAAATCTGGTTTTCGGCTGTCGGGGAGCCAGGCGAAATCCGGATAACGGCTATCAACGACTGACCTGCCCGGCACTCCGGCAACCGCGCCGGCAGCTACGAAAAGCGAATGGCCGCCCCGGCTTGCCGGGCGGCCATTGCTGACGACTGGAGCGTTTCCAGGAAAAGTGGAACCACTTTTCCGGTTCGGAAACGCGACGAATCAAAGACTTGGAGCTGTTCAGTGATTCCGTGAAATACTGAACGGCTCTGACGGACCGGTTCCGGGGCCTCGGTCTTCAGACCGGCGTCGGCACCACCGTCGCCACGATGGAGGCGTCGAGCGCCTCGTAACCGGCAAGGTCGATCATGTCGTAGAGCTCGGCCCGGGTCTGCATTTCGGGCACCATCGCCTTTGTCGAGTCGTCGCGCTTCAGCGTCGCGTAAAGCTTTTCCTGCGCCTTGTTGGCGACGCGCAGCGAGGAAACCGGCCAGATCACCATTTTGTAGCCCATCGCCTCGAACTCGTCGGCCGTGAAGAAGGGCGTGCGGCCGAATTCGGTCATGTTGGCGAGCAGCGGCACGCCCGGCATCCGCGCTGCGAATTCGCGGAACATGTCCGCCGTGGTCAGCGCCTCGGGGAAGATCGCATCCGCGCCCGCTTCCATGTAGAGCTTTGCCCGCGCCACGGCGCCGTCCATGCCTTCGCTGGCCGCCGCATCGGTGCGCGCGATGATGTAGAGGTTGCGCCGCGCCTTTGCCGCAGCGGCGACCTTGGCCGCCATGTCGTTGGCGTCGGCCAGCTTCTTGTCGTTGAGGTGGCCGCATTTCTTGGGCAGGAGCTGGTCTTCGAGGTGAACCGCGCCGGCGCCCGCCTCCTCGAAGGTGCGCACCATGTGCATGACGTTGAGTGCCTCGCCATAGCCGGTGTCGCCGTCGACCAGCAGCGGCAGGCCGGAGGCACGCGCGATCTGGCGGATGAAGAAGGCCACTTCATCGACGGTGATGATGCCGAGATCGGGAATGCCCATCGAGGCGGTCATGGCCGCGCCTGACAGGTAAAGCCCCTCGAAGCCGGCGGCCCTGGCCTGCAGGGCGGCCATGCCGTTATGGGCTCCGGGAAGCCGGGTGATGCCGCCGCTTGCGACGAGCGCCCGGAAGCGCTCGCCTGCGGAGTGTTGCGGAAGGTCTGAAGAGACGAGATAGGGCATGCTTTTCCTCAGGCTGCCTTGGATTTTTCGGCCGGCCGGCCACGGCGCTCGATCGACACGAATTCCAGATTTTCCGGTCCCGTGTAATTGGCGGAAGGCCGGATGATCTTGTTGTCGACGCGTTGCTCGATGATGTGCGCTGCCCAGCCGCTGGTGCGCGAGATGACGAACAGCGGCGTGAACATGGCCGTCGGTACGCCCATCATGTGATAGGAGACCGCGCTGAACCAGTCGAGGTTCGGGAACATAGCCTTGGCATCGGCCATGGTGGATTCGATGCGCTCGGCAATGTCGAACATCTTTGTCGATCCGGTCTCGACCGAGAGCTGGCGCGCCACAGTCTTGATGACCTTGTTGCGCGGGTCGCTCACCGTATAGACCGGATGGCCGAATCCGATGACGACCTCTTTAGCCTCGACGCGGCGGCGGATGTCGGCTTCCGCCTCGTCGGGATCGGCGTAGCGCTTCTGGATCTCGAACGCGACCTCGTTGGCCCCGCCGTGCTTCGGCCCGCGCAGCGCGCCGATGGCCCCAGTGATGGCCGAGTAGACGTCCGAGCCGGTGCCGGCGATCATGCGCCCGGTGAAGGTCGATGCGTTGAACTCGTGCTCCGCATAGAGGATCAACGAGATGTGCATCGCCTTCACATGCGAGGCCTTCGGTGCTTTGCCGTGCAGAAGGTGCAGGAAGTGACCGCCGATGCTGTCGTCATCGGTCTCGACCTCGATGCGCCGCCCGTTATGGGCATAGTGGTGCCAGTAGAGCAGCATCGAGCCGAGCGAGGCCATCAGCCGGTCGGCGATGTCGCGCGCGCCGGGCAGGTTGTGGTCCGCCGCTTCCGGCAGCACGCAGCCGAGAGCGGAGACGCCGGAGCGCATCACATCCATCGGATGGGTCGCGGCCGGCAACAGCTCCAGCGTGCGCTTGACCGCATCCGGCAGCCCGCGCAGGGCCTTGAGCTTTGCCTTGTAGGCGGCAAGCTCGGCCTGCGTCGGCAGCGTGCCGTGGACGAGGAGGTGGGCGATCTCCTCGAACTCGCAGGTCTCGGCCACGTCGAGAATGTCGTAGCCGCGATAGTGGAGATCGTTTCCGGTGCGCCCCACGGTGCACAGCGCCGTGTTGCCGGCAACGACGCCGGACAGGGCAACGGACTTCTTCGGCTTGAATGCGCTCATTGTTTCCTCCCTATCTCTTCCAGTCGAAAATGCCGGTGGCGGCGGCCGGGCCGAGCTTGTCCTGCGCGACCGTGAAGGTGAGGCCCGACAGTTCTTCCGGCTTCAGCTCCATGAGGCGCTCGACGGTTGCGATGAAGCGGTCCTGCTCGGCCTTTTCCACGACACCCTCGGCCAGCGTGCGGAACTTGTTGACGTAGTCCGGACGGGTGAAGGGGCGGGCGCCCAGCGGATGCGCATCGGCGATCGCCAGCTCGTCCTCGATGACCGAGCCGTCCTGAAGGGTGACGGTGACGCGGCCGCCGAACGCCTTTTCCTTCGGGTCATGGCTGTGGTAGCGACGCGTCCACTCCGGGTCCTCGATGGTGGAGATCTTGTGCCACAGGGCCACCGTTTCCGGCCGGTTGGCGCGTTCGGGCGCATAGGAGCGCTCGTGGTGCCAGCCGCCGTCTTCCAGTGCCACGGCGAAGATGTACATGATCGAATGGTCGAGCGTTTCGCGGCTGGCCTTCGGGTCCATCTTCTGCGGATCGTTCGCGCCGGTGCCGATCACGTAGTGGGTGTGATGGCTGGTGTGGATGACGATGTCCTTCACCCTGGTGAGGTCGCCGACCTTTGGTCCCATGCGGCGTGCCAGATCGATAAGCGCCTGGCTCTGATATTCAGCCGAATGCTCCTTGGTGTAGGTGTCCATGATGGCGCGCTTGGCCTCGCCCTTTTCGGGCAGCGGCACCACATATTCGGCCTTGGGGCCGGAGAGCAGGTAAGCGATGAAGCCGTCTTCGCCTTCCCATGCCGGCGAAGGCGCGCCTTCGCCGCGCAGTACGCGATCCACGGCCTCGACCGCCATCTTGCCGGCGAAGGCCGGCGCGTAGGCCTTCCAGCTTGAAATCTCGCCCTTGCGCGACTGGCGGGTGGTGGTAGTGACATGCAGCGCCTGCTGCACGGCCTGATAGATCACTTCCGCCGAAAGCCCCAGCGCCGTGCCGATGCCGGCGGCGGCCGAGGGGCCGAGATGGGCGATGTGGTCGATCTTGTGCTCATGCAGGCAGATGCCCTTCACCAGATTGACCTGCACCTCGTAGCCGGTGGCGATGCCTCTGGCGAGTGCCGCGCCCGACAGGCCGCAATGCTGCGCCACGGCAAGGATCGGCGGAATGTTGTCGCCCGGATGCGAATAGTCGGCAGCGAGGAAGGTGTCGTGGAAATCAAGCTCGCGCACCGCCACGCCGTTGGCCCATGCCGCCCATTCCGGCGAAATGCGCTTGGCGGTGGAAAGACCGAACACGGTAGCGCCGGGCAGGAAGGGGTGAGCCTGCGCCTGCGCCCGGGCGCTCGCCACCGGGCGGCGCGCCACGGAGGCCGCAGCGACGGCTGCATTGTCGATGATGCGGTTGCCGATCATCTCGACCACATCGGCGTCGAGCGCGACGTTGTCGGCAGCGATCGAGGCGATCTTCCAGGCGAGCTGGTCCTCGCGGGCGAGGTTCTCGGCGGATTTGTAGGTGCGGACCTTATGCGACTTCACGAATGAATATCCTCTGCGTTGCATTGATCGGAAGTGGGGAGGGGTGTCGGCCTGCCGTCGCCATCGACGGCGACCATCATGAAATGGCCGCTGATGGCGGGGTGTTTCTCACCGCCGTCGTCGGTGAAGGCGTTGACCAGAATGGTCATGGAGGAGCGGCCGCGAAACACGATGCGGGCGCTGATGTCGATGATCTCACCCAGCCGCACCGGGCGATGGAACTCGATGCCGTCGGCCTTGGCCATGACCACATCGCAGCCGGCGTGGCGGGCAGCGCACAGGAAGGCGGCCTTGCCCATCAGATGCAGCGCGTTGGCGCCATAAAGGGTGCCGTAGTGATTGGTCAGCGCCGGCAGAACCAGTTCGCTGAAGCGCGCATCACTGTGCAGGGAAAGTTCCTCCGGCATTCCTGAAACGTGCCCCTTGGTTCGAGAGCCTCTTTGCTAATCCGCAATATCCGCATATGTTGAAAATCGTAAACCACTGAAAAAGCAGACATTTGCAAAGCCAGATCAGTGAATTTGCAAAGTTTGCGAAGTTTGTGAGGCGAGGGTGACACCGTGAAAAAGCTGTTTATGGGCGTGCGATTGAAGCGGCTGCGGGAAGAGCGACGGCTCACCCAGCAGGCGCTGGCCGACGCCATCGGCATTTCGCTGAGCTATCTCAACCAGATCGAGAATAACCAGCGCCCGCTCACCGTAGCGGTGCTCCTGAAGCTCAACGCCGCCTTCGGCGTCGACGTGCAGCTTTTCTCCGGCGAGGACGAAGCGCGGCTGGTGGGCGAGCTGCGCGAGGCGCTGTTCGATCCGGGCGTGGGCGAGGAGATTTCGAGCGCCGAACTGAAGGAGATCGCCACCGGCATGCCTGCCGTGGGGCGCGCCATCGTCGGGCTGCATAAGCGTCTGTCGCGCGCGCTGGACCAGTCTGCGGCGCTGGCCGCGCGGCTGGGCGATGACCGGCAGGGCGACGGCGGGGCGGACTCAGCACCCATCGCGGCCGCTCCCTTCGAGGAGGTGCGCGACTTCTTCTATTCAAGGCACAATCATATCGATGCGCTTGACCGGGCCGCCGAGGCAGCTGCCACGGGGCTTGGCCTGCCGCCGGGGCGCATGGTAACGGGGCTGGAGACCTATCTGGAAGCGAAGCACGGCGTGCGGGTGTTGCGCCACGCGCTGCCGCCCGGCTCAGGCGTGCAACGCGCGTTCGATCCGCAGGCACGGGTGCTGCGGCTCTCGGAGCGCCTGAGCGGCGGCCAGCAGGCGTTCCAGCTGGCAACGCAGCTTGCCTTTCTCGAATATGGCGGGCTGATCGATGCGGAACTGGCGGAAGCCTCGTTCTCCAATGCCGAGACCCGCGCGCTCGCCCGCATCGGCCTTGCCAATTATTTCGCAGGCGCGCTGGTGCTGCCTTATTCCGTCTTCCTGCAATCGGCCAAGGAACTGCGCTACGACATCGACCTGCTCGGACAGAAATTCGATGTCGGTTTCGAGACCGTCTGCCATCGCCTCAGCACATTGCAGCGGCCGGGTGCGCGCGGCGTTCCCTTCTTTTTCATCCGCGTCGATCGCGCCGGCAACATCTCCAAGCGCCAGTCGGCCACGGACTTTCACTTCTCGCGAGTGGGCGGCACATGCCCCCTGTGGAATGTCTACGAGGCCTTCACCCGGCCCGGACGCATCGTCACCCAGCTTGCCGAGATGCCGGACGGGCGCACCTATCTGTGGATGGCGCGCACGGTCGATCACTCGGCAGGCGGCTACGGAACGCCCGACAAGACCTTCGCCATCGGTCTTGGCTGTGATCTCCAGCATGCGCCGGGGCTGGTCTATTCCAAGGGACTGCGGCTCGACGACGCCGAGGCGCGCACGCCGATCGGCGCCGGCTGCAAGATCTGCGAGCGGCCTGCCTGTCCGCAGCGCGCCTTTCCGCCGGTGGCGCAGGCGCTGCGCATCGACGAGACGCGCAGCAGCTTCACCCCCTATGCCTCCACCTGAGGTCGGGGCTGCTGCTGCCGAAACAGGTTCCCCTCGAAGCCGCGATGGGGTAGGGCGGGCGCCGGGCGAAATTGCCCTGCGGAAAGGTCCGGATGCGCACGCAAAGTTTCGATACCGTCATTCTCGGCGCCGGTGCCGCCGGCATGATGTGCGCGATCCACGCCGCCGCCCGCGGCGGCCGCGTGCTGATCGTCGACCATGCCCGCAATCCGGGTGAAAAGATCCGTATTTCAGGCGGCGGCCGCTGCAATTTCACCAACACCGGCGCCACTGCCCGCAACTTCCTGTCAGCGAATCCGCATTTCGCCAAGTCCGCGCTTGGCCGCTACACGCCGCAGCATTTTATCGCGCTGGTCGAAAAGCATGGCATCGCCTATCACGAAAAGACGCTCGGCCAGCTTTTCTGCGATCATTCCGCAAAGGACATCATCGCCATGCTGCTGGACGAGATGGCGCGTGCGGGCTGCGAGGTCCGGCTTTCGACCACGCTCGAAAAGGTCGGGCGCAGCGAAGCCGGTTTTTCGGTGACGCTGGGCGGCGAGGGCGCTGCAAACATTGCCTGCCGCAACTTCGTTGTTGCCTGCGGCGGCAAATCCATCCCGAAGATGGGCGCGACCGGCCTCGGCTACCAGATCGCAACGCAATTCGGTCTCGCTGTGACTGAAACCCGCGCCGGCCTCGTTCCCCTGACGTTTGGTGAGGATGTGCTGGCCGGCTTTCGTGAAATCGCAGGCGTTGCGGTCGACGCGCGCGTGAGCTGCGGCAAGACCGCTTTCGAGGAAGCCTTGCTGTTCACGCACAGAGGCCTTTCCGGTCCCGCCATCCTGCAGATTTCATCCTACTGGCGTGAAAAACAGCCGGTTCGCATCGCCTTTCTGCCCGGTCAGGATTTTTCCGCCGCACTCGCCGCCGCCAAGCGCGAAAACGGCCGCCGCAGCATCGCCACCGCGCTTGGCGAACTCCTGCCGAAACGGCTGGCTGCCCATCTGGCGCAGGCGCAGGGCTGGGTGGGAGCACTGGGCGAAACCACCGACAAAAGGCTCGCCGCGATCGCCGCCACGCTTCAGGGCTGGGAGGTCTTCCCCATCGGCACGGAAGGCTACCGCACGGCGGAAGTCACACTTGGCGGTGTCGACACCGGCGGCCTCGATTCCCGCACCATGGAAGCCAAAGCCGTCCCGGGCCTGCATTTCATCGGCGAGGTGGTGGACGTGACCGGCTGGCTCGGCGGCTACAATTTCCAGTGGGCATGGTCGTCCGGCTGGGCGGCTGGAACAGCGATTGCCGAACGGGCAGCATGAGCGCTGTCACATCGGTAGCGGCAGCGAACGACTATCACCATCTTGGCTGCAGCTTCCCTTACAAAACACCCATTTCGCAATCTCTGCCGTTGATGCCCGCGCGCGGATCGTCTAAGAGGTTGCTCGCACTGCTTATGCACCCGTAGCTCAGCTGGATAGAGTGTCGCCCTCCGAAGGCTGCTGTCAAGGGTGGATGCATGAACTGAAGACGAAAAAAATGAAGGGAATACAGCAGTTTAAGAGCCGAGCCACAAACCACCGAGACAGCGAAAATTTCCACGTAAGCGGCGCGTAAGCAGTTTAGAGGAAACGGTGGCGGGAAAAGGGATGACGTAGCGCACGGTTGAAATGCGGCGTTGATCTGTTGGCGAAGCGATGATTATGTCGGCCGAATCCGTTGCCTTTAGTGGTCGTTCGGGCTAGGCAAAACAGAGCATGCACCCGTAGCTCAGCTGGATAGAGTGTTGGCCTCCGAAGCCAAAGGTCACAGGTTCGAATCCTGTCGGGTGCGCCATTTCAGTACAGAACTATGAACGCCGAACGCCGCCGTTTCTACGCTAGAAGCCGCGACTAGCGTTCGCAGCAGCTCTGACTTCGATCCCATTATACGAACCTCATCGTCAGCAACCTCGACGCGCTGCGTCAGAGCACGCGATGGTTCAACCTGTCATCCTCATTTTCATTTTTTTGGCGTGTCGGCCTCTGTGGGCATCAGGCATGCCGGATTTCAACAAAATTTTTAAAAGCAAAAAAATTTGACATAAAGCTCTGAGCCGGTATATCGCTCTTCCATGTCTTGCATTGGGGGGAGAGCATGGCCGCAACACAAAAACTTCGTGAAGGCGGCATGCGACCGCGGGGCACCGCCGCCATCACCATCGACAGCGTATGCAAGACTTTTGCGGGCATGGGCAATGGCCGGCGTTGTGTTGCCCTGAACAGGGTCGATCTCTCTGTGGAGGCGGGGCAGGTGGTGGTCATCATCGGTCCTTCCGGCTCCGGAAAAAGCACGCTGTTGCGTACGATCAATGCGCTGGAGGCTGTCGATTCCGGCACCATCGTGGTCAATGGCGACGAAGTCACGGGACGCGGTGCGAACTTGCCGAAGCTGCGTGCCAAGGTTGGCATGGTGTTTCAGCATTTCAACCTGTTTCATCATCGCACCGCGATTGAGAACGTCGTGTTGCCCCAGATGGTAGTGAAGGGGCGCTCAAGGGCTGAAGCCGTCGAGATAGCCCGCTCGCTGCTTGACAAGGTCGGTGTGGCCGATCGCGCCGATCATTATCCGATGCAGCTTTCCGGCGGTCAGCAGCAGCGCGTTGCCATAGCCCGGGCGCTGGCGATGCATCCTCAGGTGATGCTGTTCGATGAGGCGACTTCCGCGCTCGATCCTGAAATGGTCGGCGGAATACTCGACCTCATGCGTCAGCTTGCCTCCGAAGGCATGACCATGGTCGTTGTCACGCACGAAATGGGGTTCGCCCGCGATGTGGCTGACCGGGTCGTGTTCATGGATGCCGGGGCCGTCGTCGAGGAAGGGGCGCCGGCGCAGATCTTCGACAGTCCTGTCAACGAGCGCACGAGGCGCTTCCTGTCGCTCGTGAACTGAACTCTGCCGGCCATTCGGGCAGGCCGCAATTGTCACTCGATTTTCAAGGGAGGAACTGGAATGAAAAGATATCTCAGGCTGCTCACCGCAGCGCTCGGTCTTGCAGCCATGGTCGTTGGCCAGAGTGTGGCCCATGCCGCGGACACCATCATGGATGAAATCCTGCAGCGGGGTGAACTGCGCGTCGGCGTGCAGACCCAGGGTGCGCCAGTCAGTTTCGTCAACAAGGACGGTGAGCGCGCGGGGCTTGCCATCGACATCGCCAGGATGATGGCGGATGATCTGGGTGTGAAGCTGGTTCTTCAGGATTACGATTGGAAGGGGTTGATACCGGCATTGCTGGCCGGCAAATTCGATCTCATTGCCGCCGATATGACGCCGACAGCCGAGCGGACCGCTGCGCTCCTTTTCTCCAGGCCATTCTTCTACCAGGAAACCGTGGCCTTCACCACCACGGACAAGCCCTACACCACCTGGCAGGATCTCAATGTCGCCGGCCTCAACATCGGCGCCGTGCAGGGCGGCACCTATGTGACTGCGGTGAAGGAGTTCCTGCCCGAAACCAATGTCAAGGAATTTGCGAGTGGGCCGACCGTGGCGCAGGCGCTTTCGGCCGGCCGTATCGACGGCGCCTTGTCCGATCTCGGCAATGTGCGCGGTTACGCCCAAGAATACGATAATCTGAAACTTCTGGACGGTGTCATCACGCGCGAGCCGCTTGCTTTCGCGACCCGCAAGGAAAATGTTCACCTGAAGTTCTGGATGGACAACTACGTCGAACTCATCTCGGCCAACCACAAGCTGGACCGGCTGCTCGACTACTGGTGGAACACCACAGCCTGGCAGGCCGATCACAAATAATCATCATTTCCCTTCCCGGCGTCATCTATGACGGCCGCCGGGAAGGCAACCATCAGTGGCGATCATGCTGGAATTGCTTGGCCAACAGATAGTTCCGATCTACAATTACAGAATAGTCCTGCAATATGCGGACGAATTTTCGAGGGGCATCGGCAATACCCTCTCGGCTGCGGCCGCAAGCCTTGTCCTCTCGATCGCGTTCGGCTTCCTGCTGGCGCTCATCCGGCTGTCAGGACGCAGTTGGCTTACCTATCCGGCTGCCGCCTACACGCATTCGATACGTGCAACGCCGCTGTTGCTGCAGATTTATATCGTCTATTTCGGCCTTCCCCTGCTGATTCCGGCAACCGGCAGGTGGTCGGAAGTCGTGCTCGGAGTGATCGCCCTTACCTTGCACACGACGCCCTATATGGCCGAGATCATCCGCTCAGGCATCGTTTCCGTTCCGCGCGGCCAGCGCGAAGGGGCCATTGCCGTGGGCATGACCCCGATTCAGCAATATCGCCATATCATATTGCCGCAAGCCTTCACCAACACGCTGCCGCCCTTGCTTGGCCAGTCCGCCATTCTGGTCAAGGATACCTCGCTCTTGTCGCTGATAACGGTCTTCGATCTGGTGAGCGCCGGCATGCTGCTCAACAGTGAGCGCATCCGTCCCAACGAGGGCTTTCTGTCCGTGGCCGTAATCTATCTCGCCATCTATTTCGTGATGCTGATGCTGTCACGGGTGGCCGAACACTATCTTGCCGGCACCAGCCGTAAAGCGAGGACGGCATGAGCCAGCATCACATCGACGTCTTCTTCTCGGTCATGCCTTTCCTGCTTCAGGGATTTGCCGAAACGCTGAAGCTTTCTCTTGTCGGGGTGCTCTGGGGTTCCGTGCTGGGAGCGCTTTTGGGCATAATTCGGGGCCAGCAGATCGCCTTTTTTTCCCCGCTGATCGGGGCGTATATCCACATCCTGCGCGGCACACCGTTTCTCGTGCAACTCTACATCGCCTATTTCGTCCTGCCGAATACAGGTCTTGCCTGGCTGATGTGGGATTCCCAGACTGCCGCCTTCGCCAGCCTTGGCATCTACACATCAAGCTATGTCACGGAAATTGTCAGCGCCGCGATCCGGGCTATTCCGCGCGGCCAGTGGGAGGCATCCTTCGCGGTGGGCTTCACCCGCATGCAGTCTCTGCGCCATGTCATCCTGCCACAGTCGGTGGGGTTGATCATGCCTTCGCTCGGTGGGGTCTATGTCAACCTGATCAAGGCGACGTCGATTGTTTCCGTGGTCGGAATTGCCGAGCTGACCCGGCAGGGGGAGATTTCGATTCTGCGCTTTCCCGCGGATATTCTCTATATATACCTTCTCGTGGCGCTGCTCTACTTCGCCTTCTGCTTTCCGGTGCTGATGACCGTGGACTGGCTGGAGCGGCGCACCAAGGTTGGCGCAAAATACGGAACGGCGGTCCTGTCCGGTCGCCTGGAGGCAGCGGAATGAACCAGATCACCCTCGAAGTGCCCCCTGTGTTCCGCACATGTCTTCGGTTGATGGACACGCTTGTCGCGCAGTTCGGAACCAATTGTCAGGTTTCTCTTTACGACACGCGGGCAGGTGGCGCCAGGCTGATCGCGGTGGCTGGCTCGGTAATGGAGGTCGCGATCGGCTCGCGATTGCCGGCAAGCATCGTTTCCAAGCTGGAACAGGCCAGCCGCGCTAATACCGGCAAAACCATCTTCACCTCCTCCACACCGGATGGACGGCGGCTCAGTTCGTCCCTGTCCATCATAGACGACCCCGAAACGGGTCAGCCGGTGGGGTGCATGAAGATCGATTTCTGCATCGAGCATCTGATGACCAGCATCGATGTGCTGCAGACCTTCTGCAATTACGAGGAGCCGAAGGCCGCGGCCGAGGGGCCGGTCGAGGATATTGGTGAACTCGTCGACACCATCATCGCCGATGCCCTGCGAAACCAGAGCAATCCGCGCAGTGTGACCGGCAAGGCGCATCGGATGGAGATCGTCAGGAGGCTGGACGAGCGTGGAGTGTTCCTCGTCAAGGGCTCCGTCGATATCGTATCCACCAAGCTCAACATCTCGAAATACACGATCTACAACTATCTCGACCAGATCAAGAAGGGTGGAGGCGGACACGCTCAATCTTGAAGCCCTGCAATCAGATGGAAAACACCTGATTGCGGCTCGGTGCATGGTCGGACCGGTTCAAAGCCTTTCCGGCACTAAGACCCCGAATTCCACGCTTGAAAATATATCTTTTGCTCCGCCAGGACTATCAATGCTCAACATAAAAGACTCCCGTTTTACCCTTCTCCACACCCCCACACCTCTGCGCCGGATGATGCGCCTGGAGGGAAGGATTGGCCGGGCCCCGCTTTATGTGAAACGTGACGACCACATGGAAATCGGCATGGGCGGCAACAAGCTGCGCAGTCTCGAATACTGGCTGGGCGCGGCACTGGATGAGGGAGCCGACGTGGTGCTCGTCGCCGGCGGGCCGATGTCGAACCAGTGCCGCTTGACAGCCGCTGCGGCTTCGGTGGCGGGGCTTGACTGTGTCGTATTCCACAATGCCAACCCGCATGATGAAAGTCTCCGTGCCTCTTTCCTCAACGGCTTGTTCGGGGCCGAGGTGCGTTTCCTTGGCAATGTCAGCGAGCAACAAAGGGCCGTTCTGGTTGAGGAGGCGGCAGACGAGTTGAGGAGGCAGGGCCGATCCCCCTACATTGTCGGCGATGCGATTATCGGGGCACTTGGCTATGTACAGGGTGCGCTCGAACTTCACCGCCAGTCACGGTCACTGGATGCGCCCATACGCCATGTCGTGCTTCCCGGTTCGATGGGCCCGACAGAGGCAGGCTTCATCTTCGGCAATGCCCTGCAGGACAATCCTTTCGAGATTCATCTGGTCAGCGTTGAATACGGTCAAGCCGATTTGGCCGCGCGCATCGCGCGCATCTACTGCGATCTGGCGGCTCATACAGGGCTGGCTGCACCTGAATTTGACAACTTGCTTGTTCACTATCACATGGACCATCTCGGCCCGGGCTAAGGCCATCCCACAGAAGCTTCGGAGAAAGCGATTGTAACATTGGCGCGCACGGAAGGCATATTGCTCGAACATATCTATACCGCCAAGACATTCGCCGGCTTCATGGACCTCGTTACAAGCGAGGCAATCCCCCCAGACGAGCCGCCTTGCGTGATCCACACGGGCGGCACCGCGTCGCTATTCTCCCAGTTCCATCTGTTTCGCGCATTGGAGCGCGAAGCTGGCATGCCGATAGCCGTGGGGGCGTAGTGACGTGTTGCTTTCCCTGTCGACATGGCCTGAGGTGGAGGCCTATCTTCGCAACTGCGACGCCATAGTCGTGCCGATCGGCTCCACCGAGCAGCATGGGCCAAACGGCCTGATCGGTACGGATGCGATCTGTGCGGAACATGTAGCGTGCGGTGTCGGAGGTCGAACAGGAGTTCTGGTTGCGCCGACCATTTCGGTCGGCATGGCTGCGCATCACATGGCCTTTCCCGGAAGCATGAGTCATACGCCGACGGTGCTCATTTCAATTGTGCGCGAACAGGTGATGGCGCTTGCGGCGCATGGGTTCCGCAGCTTCTTCTTCGTCAACGGCCATGGCGGCAATATCGCTACGATCAACTCCGCTTTTGCAGAGATCCATGCGCTGCGCTGGCAGGCCGGCCTGCCGGCAATCCGTTGTCAACTGGCGAACTGGTGGGATCCGGCAGGCGTGGCTGAACTGTCGCAGGAATATTATGGGGATGTAGAGGGAAGCCATGCCACGGCCAGCGAGATCGCAATCACCCGCCATCTGTTTCCCGATCACGCTAAGAACGTAGTTCTGGATCCTGCCGTCGCGCCGACCGGCGAGTTTCATGATGCTGCCGATTTCCGCCAACGCTTTCCGGACGGCCGCATCGGCTCCAATCCAGGCCTGTCAGAGGCGAAACATGGAGAGCGGATATTGCAGAGCGCGATTGCGGGGCTGGTGGAGATGCTTAGGGTTTTCATAGCTATGAAAGGCGCGTGAAGATCCAGTTGGGTGTGGACCTTGGACAGCCGCGCGAAATAACCCGATATCGGTTAGCGTGCGGGTGCAGGAGCAGAGGTAACTGGCCGGCAGACATTATTGGGCCAGGACAAACAGCACAATCGCGTCCGCGTCGCCTTTTGCCACAAAGCAGTGGCCCATGCGCCCGTCGAGATAGACAGAATCCCCGGGTCGAAGGTCGGTTGGTGCATAGTGTTCGCTGTGGAGAACCACTTCTCCCTCAAGAACGAAAATGAACTCTTCCGCGTCATGGCGATACCATGGCGGCAACTTGTCGTGCTTGCGGGCCTTTATCCGGCTGCGGAAAGGCACCATGCGTTTGTTGGCAAGACCCGCGCCAAGCAATTCGTGGTGGTGCTCCGGTGTGCTGTGATGTTCACCCTGCCCGGAATAGGTGACGGTCAGGCGCCCGGAGGCGGGTGCCGAATTGGGTTGTGAGATGAGAGCAGTTATGTCCACTCCCAGCCCAAGAGCAATCTTCTGAAGCATGCCCACTGTCGGCGACATGGATGCAGCCTCAATCTTCGCCAGCGTAGAGCGACCAATGCCAAGCTGCTGCGCCGCGTCGGTCAGAGACCACCCATGTTTTTTGCGCAGGTCACGGATGTTGTTGCCGACATGAATTTCCATGTCCGCTTCCCGTGGCGACTGTTCAAAAGAACTTAGCATCATCTGACCCTTACCCTGCGATTCGTACTCATATAGTAGACTCTGCGCCTTTGCAGCCCAAATATCCTCTATTCATGCCTTCGTCACTCCCCTTCGGTCGGGTGCCGGATTACGAGAGAAGTTCACGAATGAGCGGTTCGGACCGAAAAAACAGGAGGTGGGCCCTTTCGGGAGATAAGTCTACTAAAGGATCACAAAAATCATAATATGGAATTGACAATGGATCATGTTCTCTTAAAGTGGCCTGAAATTGGCTTGGAGGAGACCAGAATGCCGATCAAAGAACCTGCCCATCCGATGATTTCCGCCTATGCAAAGCAAATGGAGGGTGGTCTGCTTGATCGTCGCGCCTTCCTGCGACTGGCCACCTTGCTCGGCATGTCGGCGGGGGCTGCTTATGGCGTGGCTGGTCTCACTCCTGCCTTTGCCCAGCAGCAAGCGCCCAAAAAAGGCGGCAAGCTGCGCATCCTTGCCAATCTCGATGATGTTTCCGCACCCCATGCCTACAGCTGGGGGCAGGAGATGTTCATGCGTCAGGTTCTTGAAACGCTGACGGTCACCGGTGCCGACAATGTCACGCGGCCTCTGCTTCTGGAGCGCTGGGAGGCCAGTGACGACGCAAAAATCTGGACGCTGCGCCTGCGCAGAGATGTGAAGTGGAGCGATGGTCGCCCCTTCACCGCGGACGATGTGGTCTGGAACCTGAAGCACGCGCTTGATCCGGCTTCGGGCTCTTCATTCCTGAGCCTTTTTGCTGGCTTCATCATGGAAGCTTACGAGACAGACAAGAAGGATGACGGCGGAAAGCCTGTCACAGGTCATCGTCTGTGGCGCGACGATGCCATCGAGAAGCTCGACGACCACACCGTGCGCCTCAACGGCAAGAGCGCCAATGTGCTTGTGCCAGAGCATCTGTTCCACGAGCAGCTCTTCATCATTGATCCGAAAGATAATGGCAGGTTCGGCCCGGACTCTGCTTCGACCGGGCCTTACAGGCTGGTGGATTTCAAGAAGGGTCAGCGGTGCAGCATGCGGGCGCGGGATGATTATTGGGGTGAGGGTCCCTACATCGAGGAACTTGAGTGGCTCGATCTAGGAACGGACCCCAACGCCCAGCTCGCAGCAATAGCATCGAAGCAGGTGGATGGGCTGATCTGGGTGGACAACGCTGCTCTGGATACGCTGCGCAAGCTTGGCCACGTTCAGGTTTACGAGGCGCCGAGCGCCAATACCGGCGCGGTGCGTATGCGCGTCACTGAAAAGCCGTTCGATGATGGGCGGGTGCGCAAGGCCATGCGTCTTGCCATCGATCGCGAGGCCGTGCTGCAACTTGGTCTCGGTGGTCTGGGCTATCTTGGCGAGCATCATCTGGTGTCGAAACACCATGCAGATTATGGCGCGGTTGTGGCGCCTGAGCGTGACATTGAACAGGCAAAGAAGCTGCTTGCCGAGGCTGGTTATCCGGATGGCATTGATGTCGAGCTTTACCTGAAGTCAGCGCCTTCGTGGGAAAGCAAGATTGTCCAGAGCATGCTTGGTCAATGGGCCGAGGCCGGCATTCGCGTGACGATGCGTCCTGTGCCGCCGGCCCAGTACTGGGAAATCTGGCAGAAGGTCCCGCTCGGCTTCACAGACTGGAACCACCGTCCGCTTGGTATCATGCTTTACGACTTGGTGCTTCGCACCGGCGGAGAGTGGAACGAATCCGCTTATTCCAATCCGGATTTCGACAAGCTTTTGGATGAGGCGGGAGCAACGGTCGAACTGGATGAGCGCAAGAAGATCATGAGCAAGCTGGAGGAAATTCTCATCGAGGACGGCCCTCTTGTCCAGCCTGTCTATCGGAACGTGTACACGGCTTACAACAAGAAGCTGAAGAACTTCTCGATGCATCCGTCCAACTACAATTATTACAAAGATATGTGGATCGAGGAATAGGAAGGGACGCTTCCGGCAAAGAGAACATTGTAAAAATCGGTAAGTCTCGTGAACACCATCCTGATAAGGCGTCTCGCCTCGTCACTCGTGACGATGATTGCGGCCTCGTTCATCATATTCATGCTGGTCGAGGCTTCGCCGGGTAATGTGGCCCGAAAGACACTTGGGCCATTCGCCTCGGAGGAGCAGGTGCTTCTGCTCTATGAACGTCTGCATCTCAACGATCCTGTGCTCGTCCGCTACGGCCGGTGGCTTGGTGTGCTGGTGGGCCTGCAGGCAGATCCCCTGCAGGACCCGGACCTGGGGCTTGGGTTCGAGGATCCGCGCGGCGACCGCTATTTCGGCAATTTCGGCTATTCGTCGATGATGAACATGCCGGTCGCCGACATCATCTGGGAGCGTCTCGGCAATTCGCTGAAGCTGGCGGCGCTCGCCTTTGCGACCATCGTGCCGCTGGCGATCCTGATCGGTACCTATGCAGGCTTGCGCGCCAATAAGCCGGCCGACCGCGCCGTGACGATCGTGACAACCATGCTCGCCTCCATACCTGAGTTCGCGTCGGCCGTCATACTGGCCAGCGTCTTCGTGGTGTGGCTGGGCTGGCTGCCAGGAACCAGTCCGTTGCAGACCGCGGGCGGCTGGCCGATCTATCTGCAATACATTCTGCCGGTGACAGTGCTCGCGCTTTACGTGACAGCTTACGTTACCCGATTCGTGCGCACTTCCGTGATGGAGGTGATGCAGACGCCCTATGTGCGGACCGCCGTTCTGAAGGGGCTGAAACCCCGACAGGTCGTTGCCCGCCATGTGATGCGCAACGCGATGATGGCGCCGTTCACAATCATCCTGCTCCAGATCAACTGGCTGATCAGCGGTGTCGTGGTCACAGAGGTCGTGTTCGCCTATCCCGGCATCGGCCGCATGCTGCTGGAGGCGGCCATGTTCGGCGACATCGCGCTAATCGAGGCGACCAGCCTGATCACGGTGGCCATCGCCATCTCCACCCAGCTTGTCGGCGACGTCGGCTATGTGCTGCTCAATCCGCGGATAAGATTGTCATGAGCGCGACGATGGACAATGAAATCCGCGCCGGTTCGGGCAGTCCTGCCAGCCGGTGGGGCAGGGCGCTCGCCCATTCCCCCATCCTGTGCGTGGGGCTGGCGATCCTTTTTTTCTGGATTGCGGTGGCCGTGCTGGCGCCGTGGATCGCACCTTACGCGCCCAACGCCCAGCACATGACGGCGGTGTCCGATCTGGGGCCTTCCGCTCATCACTGGTTCGGCGCCGACAGCCTTCACAGGGATATCCTCTCCCGCATCATCTGGGGCGCGCGCCCGGTCCTGCTCATCGCGCCGGTTTCGCTGATCTGCGCCTATGTCGTGGGTATCAGCGCCGGTCTGGCGGCCGGCTACAAGGGAGGCTGGGTGGACGAGGTCGTGTCGCGCGTCATCGACGTGCTGCTCTCCTTCCCGAAGATCGTGCTTTACGTGGTGCTGATCGCCTCGCTTGGTCCGTCCGCTCTCAACATCGTGCTGGCCATCGTCCTCAGTTCCAGTCCGGGCATTGCCCGTCTGGTGCGGGGCCTCGCACTCGACATCAAGACACGCGACTTCGTGGCGGCGGCGCGCACACGCGGCGAAACCAGTCTCTACATCGTCTTCGTGGAAATCCTGCCGCTGGCCCGCGGCCCGCTCATCGTCGATTTCTGCGTGCGCATGGGCTACACCATCATCGCCATCGGTGTGCTGGGCTTCCTCGGCCTCGGCCTGCCACCCCCCGATCCGGACTGGGGCGGAATGGTGCGCGACGCGACGCCCATCCTCAACGTCTATCCGCACGCGGCGCTGTTTCCTTCGCTGGCCATTGTGACGCTGGTTTCGGCCTTCAACCTCATTGCCGATGGACTTCAGGAGCTTGATCATGGCCGCTGAAGCAACGCCCCTGCTCAGGATCGAGGATCTCGAAATTCGCTATAGGGGAGCTGATCGCGAGGTTCTGGCGGTCAATGATGTCAGCCTGGAGCTTGGCGCCGGCGAATGCATGGCTCTGATCGGTGAATCCGGTTGCGGAAAATCCACCGTGGCAATGTCCGTCATGCGTTATCTCGGTGAAAACGGGCGCATCGCACAGGGCCGCATCCTGTTTCGCGGACAGGATTTGGGCACCATGACCGAAGCGGACCTGCGCGCCCTGCGCAGGGGCGGCATCGCCATGGTCTATCAGGACGCGTCGAGCGCGCTGAACCCGACCATGAAGATCGGGCGTCAGCTTGCCGAGGTTCTGGAGACTCATGAGCATGCCGAAGCCGGCAGCATCGCCCCCCGTGTTCTGGAGATGCTGCGCAAGGTCGGCATTCCCGACCCCGAGGGCACGATGGGCCGCTACCCGCATCAGCTCTCGGGTGGCCAGCAACAGCGCATCGTCATCGCCATGGCTTTCCTCGCGGAGCCGGCTCTGCTCATCCTCGATGAACCGACCACGGCGCTCGACGTGACCGTCGAGGCGCAGATCATCGAGCTTCTTGCCCGCATGCGCGAGGAGCACGGCACGGCGATGCTGTTCATCTCCCACAATCTGGGTCTGGTGCGGCGCGTGTGCGAGCGCGTGTCGGTGATGTATGCCGGCCAGATCGTCGAGCGCGGCGCCACCGCAACCATTCTGGGAGCGCCGCAGCATCCTTACACGCAGGGGCTGGTGAGCTGCATCCCGCGCCTCGATCGTGGCCGCGCCGACTATCGCCTGAACTCGATCCCCGGTCAGGTGCCCCGGCTTTCTTCGGCGCCGCGGCGCTGCACCTTCATGGATCGCTGTCACCATGCCGTGCCTGGCGAATGCGACACCCGCATCGACATCGGGCCGGCGCGCTCCTCGGTGGACGTGCGGTGTGCGCGGTGGAAGGACCTCGGCAAGGATGCTGGTCCCGAAGCGCCTGCGCGGGAGCCAGAAATGCCCCGGCATCGCAGGGACTGCGTGCTTTCGGTCGAGAACATGTGCAAGACCTATGAACTGCGCAGTCCATTCGACCTGTTTGGGAAACGCAGCAGGCAGGTGCGCGCCGGCGAAAGCATTTCGATCGCCCTGTCGCCGGGAGAAACGCTCGGCATCGTCGGCGAGTCCGGCTGCGGCAAGTCCACGCTGGCGCGCGTCATCATGGGGCTGGAGGCTCCGAGTTCGGGCCGGGTCGTCGTGCTCGGTGACGATGTGACCGGAAAACAAGTCGAGCAGCGCAGCCGCGAGCAGGTCCGCAACGTCCAGATGGTGTTTCAGAACCCCGACAGCACGCTCAACCCGCTGCATACGGTGGGGTTCATCCTCGACCGTGCGGTGAAGCTGCTGGGCGGCGTTCGCGACAGGGACGGTCGGCGGCGAGAGGTGGAGCGCCTGCTTGACCTCGTGCGGCTTCCGGCAGAAGTCATGCGCATGCGCGCGGGCCGGTTGTCAGGCGGACAAAAACAGCGCGTTGCGGTGGCGCGCGCTTTTGCCGGCCGTCCCGCGCTTGTGGTCGCTGACGAGCCGACCTCCGCTCTCGATACGTCGGTCAAGACCGCCATACTGGAGCTTCTTCTGTCCGTGCAGAAGCAGACCGGAACCGCTCTGGTTTTCATCTCCCATGATCTGGCCGTGGTGCGCTATATCGCCGACCGCGTGTGCGTGATGTATCTCGGTCATGTCCTTGAAACAGGCGGGGTTGAAGAGGTGTTCGAACCGCCCTTCCATCCCTACACGCAGGCATTGCTGGATGCTGTTCCGAGCGTCGATCAGGACATCGCTGCGCCGCACCGTCCGCTTGAGGGCGAGGCTACAAGCTGGACGCCACAATCGCGTGGCTGCCCGTTTTCCGCACGCTGCGAAAGCAGCATTGAGGGACTTTGCGACATCCAATCGCCGCCGAACCTGGAGACGGGCGAGAACCATCTCATCTGCTGTCATCTGCCCGTGTCTGCCCTGGGGCAGGGCGCTTTCGCCTGAGTGAAGCATAACAGAACATGCAACCGGTACAACAAGATGCACGAAGAAATCAGCAGGTTACATCAATGGCTGTCGGGGCAGGAGGACGCGATGGTCGATCTGTTGCGCGATGTGGTGAACATCGATTCCAATTCGCACGACAAGCAGGGCGTTGATGCTGTCGGCACACGGTTCCGCGATTTCTTCCAAGAACATGGCATCGCGACGCGCACCCTGCCGCTGCCTGCCGCCGGCGACGTGCTGATCGCGGAAATCGGCCCGGTCTCAGCAACAGATCGCCCGATCATGATGCTCGGCCATCGCGATACCGTATTCCCCACAGGTGAGGTTGCTCAGCGACCGTTCAGTATCGTCGACGGGGTAGCCTACGGGCCGGGCGTCTGCGATATGAAAGGCGGGCTTGTCCAGAACGCTTTCGTGCTCGCCGCCTTCCACCATACGCAGGTGAACCCGCCGTCACTGATGGTGATGATGACCAGCGACGAGGAAATCGGCTCGCCTTCCTGCCGTGAAATCATCATCGAATATGGCCGCAAGGCCCGTGCGGTCTTCAACTCGGAGCCGGCACGCCCGACGGGCAATGTGGTGACCGGCCGTCGCGGCGGCATGATCCTGGAACTCGTCATCGAAGGCCGCTCGGCCCATTCCGGAGGCAACTTCACCGAGGGCATCTCGGCAATCGGCGAGCTGGCGGGCAAGATAACGGCTCTGCATGCCCTGAGCGATGTCGAGGCCGGCTACACGGTCAATGTCGGCGTGGTCGAGGGCGGTCAGTCTCACAATACGGTCGCACCGTCGGCAAGAGCCCTGATCGACTGCCGTTTCGTCACCGTGGCGCAGCGCGATGCGCTGAAGGCGGATATCGACGAGATCGTCCGCCGGTCTTTCGTGCCCGGTACGCGCTCCCGCCTCGAAATTCTCGCTCGCTTCGATCCGATGGAACCGAATGAGGGCACGCGGGAGATGCTGGAAATCTACCGGCAGTCGGCAGCGGATCTCGGAATGAGCGTCGAAGGTGAGTTTTCCGGGGGCTGTGCCGATTCCGGCTTCACCCACAATGCCGGCTGCCCCAGCCTTTGTGGCACCGGACCAATGGGTTGGAAAGCCCATACAGCAGAGGAATATCTGCGGCTCGACAGCCTCGTGCCACGCGCGCAACTGCTTGCAGGGGCCGTCTGGCGCCGCGCCCAATCGAACTGAAAAAGGACTGAAAACATGCCCAGGACAATCGTCGAGGAGGCGCGAATCTATGTCGCGCCGACCGGCAATCGCCGTGCTATTGTGCTTGAACTGGTGACCGCCGAGGGTACGCGCGGAATTGGTGAGGCAGGCGTCGCCTACGGATTGGGTGGGGAAGCCGCTGCAGCCATGATCCGATCGATGGTCGAGCGTCACGTAATTGGCCGCGACCCTTCCGCTATCACTGCCATCTGGAGCGATATTTACGATCGGTCCTTCTGGACGCGCAACGGCGGTGCTATTTCCTTTGCCGCGCTCAGCGCTGTCGAGCAGGCGCTGTGGGACATCAAGGGCCGCCGGCTGGGCGTTCCCGTCTACGAGCTTATGGGCGGTCGGGTCTGGGACAAGCTGCCGGTTTACGCCAATGGCTGGTGGATCGGATGCGACACACCTGACGAATATGCGCGCGCTGCCGCTGCGACGGTCTCCCGGGGCTACAGGGGGTTGAAACTTTATCCGCTGGGCCTTGCCGATCCGGTGACGGTTGTTCGCCACCCGGTGCGGCGGCAGGTTGAGACGCAGGTGCTGTTTCTGGCTGCCGACCGTGTGGCGGCAATTCGCGAGGCTGTGGGGCCGGAAGTCGACATCATGCTGGATCTTGGCGGCGGCCTGACCACGGATCAGGTCATCCGGCTGTGCAAGCGACTGGAACCCTTCGACGTCCTGTTCATCGAGGAGCCGGTCGATCCCTCTTCCATGGAGGCGCTGGCGAAGGTGGCTGCCAATACCTCCATTCCGCTGGCCGCCGGCGAGCGCGCCTATGGCCGGTCCGGCTGCCAGCGCCTGCTGGACAGCGGCGCCATCGACATTCTCCAGCCCGACGTTTGCAACACCGGCGGCCTGCTTGAGGCGCGCATGATGGCGGCCATGGCCGAAAGCCGCAACGCGCGCGTCGCGCCCCACAATTACGGAAGCGCGCTGGCGACCGCCGTGGCGGTGCAGCTCGCAGCCACCACGCCGAACTTCATGGTGCTGGAGCACTTTCCCGATTTCGACAGGGAGCCGGGATACCAGCCGGTGCTGGAGTGCCCGCTCGAACACACGGTAGAGGCCGGCTTCATGCCGGTTCCGGAAGGCGCCGGGCTTGGCGTCGAGCTTCATAGCGCTTCGCTTGCGCCGCATCTGTATGCGGATTGCCGGGCCTGACCCTTTCCATAACCAGATCAATTCAGGAGAAAATCAAGATGAAACTCATCGACGCCGAGCGGGTCCACCAGTTGCTTGAATATGAAGGGCTGATCAATGCGATCGAGGTGGCACATCTGGGAGGCATGCCGAAGATTTCGGATCGTCTCATCTACAGCCAGGAAAACGGGGGCGGCCATCCCGATGCCGTCATCATCCTGCCGGCATGGGAGCCGCAGGAGGGCCTGCTGTGCAAGCTGGTCACCTCCTTTCCCAACAATCAGGCGCGCCACGGCGTTTCCAACGTCAACTCGATCTATGCCTTCAGCGACGGCAACACCGGCATTACCGAGGCCATCATCGATGGCGAGGCGATGATCTTTCGCAAGACCTCGGCGGACTCCGCGCTCGGCTCACGCCTGCTGTCGCGCGAGGATTCGCGCACCATGCTGATGATCGGCGCGGGCGCACTCGCCCCCTATCTCGTGCGCGCCCATCTGAGCGTGCGGCCATCGCTGGAAAAGGTGCGGATCTGGAACCGCACCCGTGCCAATGCGGAAAAGCTGGCCACGCTGCTGCGCGCTGAAGATGTGCCGGCCGAGGTGGCGGACGATCTCGACGAGGCGGTGGCCGGGGCCGACATCATTTCCAGCGCCACCATGGCCAGCACACCCCATCTCAAGGGCAGGCTGCTCCGGCCCGGAACCCATGTCGATCTGGTGGGGTCGTTCACGCCGGAGATGCGCGAGGCCGATGACGATGTGCTGACGCGCGCCGCCGTCTTCGTCGATCACCGCCAGACGACGGAGCGTTCGGGCGAGTTCCTCGATCCCTATGCGCGCGGCATCATTTCGCCCACCGACATTTGCGGCGACATGTTCGATCTTTGCCAGAAGAAGGTCCCCGGCCGCACCTCGGCCGACCAGATCACTGTCATGAAGAACGGCGGTGGTGCGCATATGGACTATTACGTCGCGAAGTATCTGGTTGATCGCCTGCATGGGCGGCCTTTCCGGACAAAATGCTCATCGTAACTGGCATGACGCAATGGGCTCGCCGCTGGCAGGAAGGCCAGCGGCGACCCGAAAAACAAGCCGCCTGTTCTGGAATGCAAAACAAGAGGAGGAGAACATGTCAAAGACCTTTCCAAGACGAGAGTTCCTGAAGAGCACTGCAGCCATGGGGGCTGGCGCACTTGCAATGCCGGCATTCGTCAGCCGCGCGTGGGCCGCATCGGATCAGCTCAACATCTGGGCTTATAACGGATTTGTCACAGAGGAGTTTCGCAATCGCTTCGAGAAGGAAAGCGGCATCCGCCTCAATATCCGCCTCGTGTCGGATCAGGGCGAGCAGTTCAATCTGCTGGCGGCCGAAAACGGCAATTTCAGCACCGACATCGTATGCTGTGCCGGTCACCGCTTCTATCAGTTCGTCGATGCCAGCTTTCTTGAGCCGGTCGATACGTCGCGGCTTTCCAACTGGTCGCAGATCGAAACTGAATATGCCGAAGCGGACTGGGTATCGCGCGGTGGCCAGCGATGGGGCGTACCTTTGCTGATCGCTTCGATGGGGCTGCTGTACAACACCGAGACCTTCACCGATACGGACAGCTGGGCTCCAATGTTCGCAGAAGAGAACAAGGGCAGGATCGCCTATCAGATACAGGACTTCTTCCCGATTGCGATGGACTATCTGGGCTTCGACGGATCGGCGGCGCGCTATCGGGGCAACACGGATGTTGCCCAGCGCGCGGTGGATGCTACGCGCGACTTCCTCATCGGGAAAAAACCGCTGGTACGGCGGTTTTACGATTCCGGCACAGAAGTGCAGCAAATGATGGTCAATGGGGACATCGCCCTTGCCCAGTCGTGGTCAGGAGCAGCCTCCAAGCTGATCCTTGACGGCTTTCCTGCCAGTTACACCATTCCGAAAGAGGGTGGCTGGGCGTTTGCCTATGGCTTCAACATCGTGCGCGGGGCAAAGAACCTCGACAATGCCTATCGCTTCCTCGACGCGCTGCTGGCCAGCCCGGAAAATGGCGCGGCGATGGTGCGCGAGACAGGCTATATCTCAGCACTCAAGGGCACTGAAGCGCTGCTTTCCGACGAGGAAAGGAAGGTTCTGTTCCTGTCACCGGAGCATCGCGGCAGGCTCACCTGGGTCAATGTCGAAACCGCGCCCTTCATCTTCGACCTGATCGACAAGGCGGCCGAGGAAATTCGGGCGGCATAACTGCAACGGCGGCGTTCGCGCCGCCGTTTCTCACTGCACAGGATATTTGTCATGACCCGCTTACTCGTGCATGCGCGCGATTTCCGAGCCTATCGGGCCCTGCTGGACCTGCATGCGCGCGCCGGCTGGTTTCGGCTGTCCATTGTCGCCGCACTGCCGGTCGCGTGGATCATCGTTGCCAATCTGGCTCCGCTCGTCCAGATGGCGATGATCAGCCTTTATGATCGCTATCCACTCGCCCCAGGCACTGAGCCGCAATTCACACTGCGTCACTACACGGCCTTCTTCGGGCGGCCGCTCTACCTGACGGCCTTCCTGCGCACCTTTGTCTTCGGCACCGCAGTCACCGCGCTGACACTGGTGGTGGTGTTTCCGATCGCCTTCTACATATCCAAGGTCGCCGCGCCGGCACGCCGAACCCGCCTGCTGTTGCTGGTGATTGCGCCGTTCTGGGTAAGCGAGGTCATCCGCAGCTTCGCATGGATACTTATGCTGGCCAACCGCGGTGCGGTGAACTCCTTCGCTTCATGGATCGGTCTGCCGGGCACGCCTTATGAACTGCTCTACAACAATGTTTCCCTGACCATCGGTGTTATCTATCTGACGTCACTCTACATGCTTTTGCCGCTCTATGCGGCACTGGAGAAGATCGACAGAAGCGTTCTGGAGGCTGCCTCCGATCTGGGAGCACCCGGATGGCGGCGTTTCACCCGCATCGTCCTGCCCTTGTCACGCGAGGGTGTGGTTACGGGCTGCACATTGGTTTTCCTGCTGACGGTTGGCTTGTTCGCCATGCCGCAATTGCTGGGCGGTCCCAACACCACCATGTTCGCCACCACAATCGGTCAGGTGTTCGCCAAGGCAGGCGATTCATGGCCGCTCGGCAGTGCTTTCAGCCTTATTCTGCTTGCCGCCGCGCTCGCCTATGTCGGCCTGTTCATGCTTCTGTTCCAGCCGCGCCGGAGAAAAACGTCATGAGATACCTGCGTGGTTTTTCACTGCCCGCCTATTTCTGGCTTTTCATCGCCTATCTCTTCGCGCCCCTACTGGTGATGGCGGCGATGGGGTTACGCGATTCCGCCTTCATCGCTTTTCCGATCACCAAATGGACAACCCACTGGTATGCCGACATGGTGTTCGATCGGGAGATGCTGTCTGCATTGGTGCTGTCGGCTCGCGTCGCTGTCCTGTCCACACTTATCGCACTGGCGGTGGGTTTGCCGACAGCATTGCTGCTGACACGCACCCGTGGGGTGATGCGCGCCATTCTGGTGGCGATCGTCGTCATGCCGGCCTTTCTGCCGGTGGTCGTTTCGTCGATCGCACTGCGGATGTTCATCAGCAGGCTGGGTATCGAGCCGGGCACTGCCGCGATCGTATTCGGTCATGCTGCAGGCTCAACGCCGTTCGTCGCGGTGATGGCCCTGACGCGACTGGACAGCATGGGCCACAATCTGGCGGATGCTGCGCGCGACCTCGGCGCCGACGAGGTGATCGTGTTCGTGCGCGTCGTGCTTCCATGGCTGGCGCCGGCCTTGTTCGGGGCCTTCATGTTCTGCCTGCTGTTGTCGTTCGAGGATTTCGTCCGGTCCTTTTTCCTTGGTGGTTTTGAGCCGACATTTCCCGTGCTGTTGTTCGCCAAGCTGCGCTTCGGCCTCAATCCCGGCATCGCGGCGATTTCGACAATGGTCCTTTTCACCACCATGGCGCTCGGCCTCTATGCCGAACGCTTCACGCGACGCAGACGGCTGCGCCGCGACGACCAGTGACACCTTGCGGAGCTGAATGAGATGACGAGTACCAATCCGGCGATCGAACTGAAGGATATCCGCAAGAGCTATGGAGCGGCGGTTGCCATTGACGGGGTCTCTCTCACCGTTGAGCGTGGCGTGTTCCTGACGCTTCTGGGGCCGTCCGGCTGCGGAAAATCGACGCTGCTGAGATCGATCGGCGGTTTTGTGGAGCCGGATTCGGGCAAGATTCTGGTCGATGGCCGCGACATCACGCACGAGCCCGCTTTTCGCCGGCCGGTCAATATGGTCTTTCAGGACTATGCGCTGTTCCCGCATATGAGCGTGCGTCGCAATATAGGCTTCGGCTGCGAGATGAAGAACTTGGATCGCGCGGCGATTGAAAGGCGATGCGACGAGCTTCTGGAGCTCATCCGCCTGCCGCAGCTCGGCGAGCGCATGCCGGACGAGCTTTCCGGCGGCCAGCGCCAGCGCGTGGCGCTGGCCCGTGCGCTGGCGCCCGACCCGGTTTCGCTGCTGCTCGACGAGCCGCTGGGCGCGCTCGACCTGAAGCTGAGGCAGGAGATGCAGAACGAACTGAAGGCGGTTCAGAAGCGGACAGGCAAGACCTTCGTCTTCGTCACCCACGATCAGGAGGAGGCGATGTCGATGTCGGATCTGGTGGCGGTGATGAACCGTGGCCGGATCGAGCAGATCGCATCGCCGCGCGAAATCTATTCGCGTCCCGCCACCGCCTTCGTCGCCGGTTTCATCGGCGCAGCCAACATGCTGGACGCCGAGGTAGAGGGCGTCGATGGCGACGGCATCGTTCTCGATATCGGCGGCAGCCGGTTCAGGCTGCCCTCGTCACGCTTGACCTCCGGGCGTGCCCTGAGGGCTGGCGACGCGGCAACGGTCGTCATCCGTCCCGAGCAACTCGCCGCCGGTGGGCGCGGGCAGGAGCAATCGCTCGAATTGCAAGGCAGGTTGGAGGATGTGACGTTTCTCGGGGGGCGGGCCCACATACGTTTTGTCACGGCCACCGGACAAATGATCCTGGCAGAGGCACCTCCTTCGATGGCTGACAACGTCGGCGATACAGTCAGCTTCATCTGCGGGTCGAACGAGATGGTCGTTCTGGCTGTCGACCAGAAATGAACCAGCCTCCTGCTCACAAACTCGACGTCATGAGATGTAGTGGAGCGTTTCCAGCAAGTCGCTGCTTAATCTGGACTTGGTGGAGAAAACACCGGCTCGGTGGTCACATGACGACCTCCATATACGAAAGCCTCGCAGGCGCTGTTATTTCTTGAGCAATAGAGCAACCAGTTCCGCCTGCCTGCCGGTATCAGTCTTCTGGAATATATTGCGCATATGGAAGGCAACGGTGGACCGGGATACACCAAGGTCAGCCGCGATCTGCATCAGCTTCCTGCCTTGTGTAAGCGCTTGGGTTATCCGTATTTCTGCGGGCGTGAGGCCGTATGACTGCGCCAGCGTTGAAAAATCTGGACCCGTCGTCTCCGGTGGGCGTGCCGAACGGATACGTTCGATCTGGCGCAAACGCGCTTCGATGGTCGCCAGCAACAGGTCATAATCGATTGGTTTGACAAGATAATCATCGGCACCAAGCCGCTTACCATCCACAATATGCCTTGGATCCGCAAGGGCAGAGAGGAACACGAACGGAATTTCGGCATAGTCCGGCCCCCTTTCATGCAGGGCCTTAAGCACGCCATAGCCGTTAAGTTCGGGCATGGAGATGTCGCAAAGAACCAGATCGGGGCAGACACGCGCCAGCTTGCCGAGCGCATGCTTGCCATTGTCGGCTTCTACCACATCATAGCCTGCCTCGACCAGTTCATCCCTGATGTCACGCCTCAGTTGCGCTTCATCCTCGATGCAAAGGATCACAAAGCGCTTCCGGTTCGGAGACGGCGCGAATGTCATGCCGGTTCCTTTCGTAGGGCCATGGCTGTAACGGAGCCGGAACCGGAGGCACTACTGGGCAGCAGCATCGCCATTCGAACCATGCCAGGCTCCGAATTTTGCAATTGCACATCACCGCCCTGCAAGCGGGCAAGCGCTCTGGCCATATAGAGGCCGACTCCGATACCGGGACGGCCTTCCGTATTGCTGCCGCGATAATAGCGTTCGAACAGCGCCTCCCGTTCGAATGACCTCTCCTGAGGTCCAGTGTTGGCTACTACGCATTCGATCTGCGTGCCGCTGTCGGTGAGGGTAATGCTTATCGGTGTCTTTGCCGGTGAGTATTTGACGGCATTGGACAGCAGATTCGTGAGGATGTGTTCCGCATGCACGGGATCACAATAGGCAATGGGAGAAGCGCCGTCTGGAAGCGTGACAGTGATTCGCCCCGAGCCAGTGTTTTCTGTCGACCGGGAGCAGATCTCTGCTACGAGGTCACCGAGATCGCAAAGCTGACTGCGGACTTCGATCTGGCCGGCATCGAGGCGTGCGGCGTCGAGGGTGCTTTCCACCAACCGCACCAGACGCGCGACAGCGCTGCGGGCTTCCTCGCCCCGTTCCAGGATTTCTTCCGGAGTCAGCCGGTCACGCCGGCGCATCAGGCGCTGAAGCGCGGAATCGACAAGGGCGAGCGGCGTGCGGAACTGGTGCGAGATCATGGTGCCGAAGTTCCGATAAAGATCCGCTGTAGCCCGCTCCCGGGTCAGGGCCGCGTCAAGCTCCTGCGTACGGGCCTGAACCAATTTCTCCAGATGATCGCGATGATCGGCAATCTCCCGTTGCGCCGCCCTGCGTTGCGTCACATCAGACGCCAACAGGATCGTGCCGATGATGCGTTCGCCGTCACGCAGAGAGAAGCAGCGCAAGTCGACATAAAGCGGCTCGCACTGGTGGGATGGGAAGAACGGTTGGTCCAGCAGTGCAACAGCCTGTCCCTGAAGGGCATCGCTGATCGCCTGCTCAATCCTGCCGACCTCGAAAAAGCCTGAGACGTCGCTCAACATCGCGCCTGTAGCCACGTCAGCGTTAACCCCAAACAACCGTTTGGCAGCCTCGTTCCAGACCGTGCAGCGCCGATCCATATCCACAGCGATGATGCCTTCACCGCTGGAGCCGATCAAAAGTTCGGAGAACGCCTTTTCCTGGTTGAGCAGACGGGACCGTTGCCTTGCATCGCGGATCGCCAGCAGAAAATGGATGCAAAGCACGGTGCCCGCCAGCGATATGCCGATCATGGAGATGATGATCTGCCATAACTGCTTGCGTGTGGCGTCCAGCGTAGCGCCAAGATCGTCCCATTCGGCCACCATTGCCTTGTTGGCCGCCTGCGTGAGGGCGGCATTGTAAGGAGCAAGCAGAGCCCTGATGCGGGGTACTACCTCTGGTCTACCGCTCATCAACAGCGAGCCAAGTTCGGGCAGGCTTCCCCGCAGGGTACCAAGCGCGGCGGCGGCACCCAGCGCTTCCATCCGCCGCCGCTGCGGGCCATCATCAAGCAAGGCAAGCCGGCTGAGAAATACGTTGTAACGCAATTCCAGCTGCGCGTGATCAACCTCACCGGCAACGCTGCCTGCGGCGGCCTCGCCCAACTGGAGGCTTGAAATATGCGCCCTGGAGATCACCCAAAGCATGTTCTGGGTGGCCTCGATGCGCATATCCCGCTCAAGGTCGGAAAGACGCATCAGCGAAAACGCCAGCAGAGCAACGAAGATGACGATGGCCGAAACCGGCAGCGCGACGCCAAGCAATGCACGCGCCTGACGGCTCATTGAATATCCAGCCATCGCAATTGCCAGACCCAGCGATAGTCGAAGCGGATATCCTGCAACTCCGCATGCTGGTCACGCGGATAGATTATCCATAACGGCCCCTTGTCGCTCGGCAACAACGGTTCGCCATCCATTTCATAGGCTACGAGGACATCAAACCGGTCGAATTCCTCGATCGCAATGTCAATTGCGTAATCGTTCAGGGCTCTCGCCGTCACGGTTGTGCCCCGGGCACCGATATGCGCCAGAAGGTCTCTCATCAGAAATCCGCTAAAGCGACGCACACCATCTGTGACGGCTGTCGCTGTTTCCAGCCGGGCGACAGGCAACGCCCTCAGCATCTCCATGTCGAAATACGCCGCTCCTTGCGTATTGATCCTGGAAATGGCACCCCGAACCTCAAGTATTGGGGGAGACATTGGCGGCGGGATTTTTTCCATGTCACGTCCATGGACGTCAGAGGAAAAGTGAAACAACGTGGCCGCCAGGATAGAAAAGAAAAATCTTCGCAAATTGACGCGCCGCCTCCCAGGCTTTTCCGTGTATTTTTTCTGCCAGTTTATTCCATCCGTTCTGCAGCTCGGATAGCTGGGGCCAATTATACCCAGGCTTGCCGGCATGTCCCTATCCAAATGAACGGGGCATATTGGGTTTGCGCCTGCTAAGCTTGCGCAACAGGCATATAGGGCGGAGCAGAGCATGTGGGATTTCAATGTCGGCAATGCGCTGGCAATGATGGCGCGGACCATGCCGTTCATCGTGCTGCGGATGGTCGTCTATTTCGGCATCGCCGCTGGCTACGTTCTGGTAACCGGAACCGGTGCGGGCATCGGCTATGGCGTTGGCGGCTTCGGTGACGAAGGATTTCAGGCCAATACGACCATGTGGGGCGCCATCATGGGGTTCGGCCTGTTTGGCGCCATCATGTACTGGGCGCGCGAATACATCCTTTATATCGTCAAGGCGGGCCATATAGCGGTGCTGGTCGAGCTGATCGACGGCAAGCCAATGCCAGACGGAAAGTCGCAAGTCAGCCATGCGACAGCGGTGGTAAAGGAGCGTTTCGCTCAGGCCAGCGTGCTGTTTGCCATCGATCAGCTCGTCAAGGGCGTGATCGGCGCGATCACGGGGCTGGTGCGCGGAATTCTGACCATCCTGCCCATACCTGGCGCGCAGCAGCTTTCCGGTATCCTGCATGCCTTCCTGCGGGTCGCCGTCGGCTTCATCGACGAGGTCATCCTCGCCTACGCAATTCGCACTGGTTCGACCAACCCATGGGGATCGGCCAGGGAAGCGCTGGTGCTCTATGGCCAGAATTACAAGGTGATGCTCAAGAACGCCGCCTGGCTGGCGATCATTGTCTACCTCATGAGCTTTCTCGTGTTTCTGGTCATGCTCGCGCCGGCGGCTCTCGTCGTCTATCTGATGCCGGGAGCCTGGGCGGCAGGCGGCTTCGTCTTCGCACTGCTGTTTGCCTGGAGTGTCAAGGCGGCGCTTCTGGAACCCTTCGCCATCGCCTGCATGATGCAGGTCTACTTCAGGACCATTGAAGGCCAGCAGCCAAACCCCGAATGGGACGCAAGGCTGGAACAGATGTCGGCCAAATTCCGCAAGCTGAAGGCCCGGGCCCTGGGTGAAGCACGACCTTCCGCCGCAGCCGAAAGCAGCTGGCGTCAGGCGTGACGCGCCATTCACGACAGGAGACAATGATGAAAGTTCTGAAGGCAGCGCTGGTCGCGGCCACGGCAGTCACGATGTCCATTTCGGACGCCTCGGCGGCTGAGGATGTGGTGATCGTCTATGACGCCTCCGGCTCGATGTGGGGCCAGATCGACGGCACCAGCAAGATTGAAATCGCGCGCGACGTGATGGCCGATCTCGTGACCGGCTGGTCCGACGACATCAATCTCGGCCTCGTCGCCTACGGGCATCGCTCGGAAGGCGACTGCCGCGACATCGAGACCCTGATCGAGCCGGGGCCGCTCGACCGGGCAAGCTTCATCAGCACGGTGAACCGCATCCGCCCGAAAGGAAAGACGCCGATTTCCGCCGCGGTTCAGCACGCCGCGGAACTCCTGTCCTATCGCGACAACCCCGCCACCGTGGTGCTCATTTCCGATGGTCTGGAAACCTGTCAGGCCGACCCTTGTGCGCTGGCCGAGCAACTGGCGCGGCAGGGCGTGAAGTTCACGACCCATGTCGTCGGCTTCGACCTTGAGGATCAGGCCCATGAAAGCCTTGCCTGTATTGCCGAAAACACCGGCGGCGTCTTCGTTCCGGCGCAGAATGCCGATGAATTGAAGGCCGCGCTGGCCCATGTCCAGTCGGTGATGGATTTGCAGCCAATGACGCCGCCAGAGGCCGAAGTGGCGCCTGAGCCGGAGCCGGAGCCACAAGCGGAAATAGCGATCCAGGCGCCGGAACAGGTGACGACCGGATCAAGCTTCAAGGTAACCTGGTCGGCGTCGATCCATCCGGAAGACTATGTCACCATCGTTCCGGTCGGAGCCGAGGAAGGAAAATACACCAACTATCAGCGCGTGCGTGATGTCACCGAAAACAGGTTGATCGCGCCCGCCCAGCCCGGTTTGTACGAGGTACGTTACGTCACACGGAAAGATGGCCATACGCTGGGAGCAACTCCCGTCGAGGTCGTCGAGACCGAAATCGGTATCACTGCGCCGCAACAGGTGACCACAGGCGCAAGCTTCAAGGTGACATGGTCGACGTCGATCCATCCGGAAGATTATGTCACCATCGTCCCCACCGGAACCGAGGAGGGAAAATACACCAACTATCAGCGCGTGCGCGATGTCACCGAAAACAGACTGACCGCGCCGGCAGAGCCCGGCCTTTACGAAGTACGCTACGTGCTGCGCGAAGGGGGCCGCACCATGGCGTCTACGCCTGTGGAGGTCGTTGAAGCCGAGATCGGGGTCGCCGCGCCGAAAGAGGTGATTACTGGCGCAAGCTTCAAGGTGACCTGGTCGGCGTCGATCCATCCGGAAGACTATGTCACCATCGTTCCCGTGGGAGCCGAGGAAGGAAAATACACCAACTATCAGCGCGTGCGCGATGTCACCGAAAACCGATTGGTCGCGCCCGCAGAGCCGGGTCTTTACGAAGTGCGCTATGTGCTGCGCGAAGAGGGCCGCACCATGGCGTCCACCCCTGTGGAAATCGTTGAGGCCGAAGTGACGGTGAGCGGCCCCGATGTCGTCCGGGCGGGAACCAGGATTCAGGTGAGTTGGTCGATCTCGATCCACCCGGAAGACTATGTCACCATTGTTCCCGCTGGGACTGCCGAGGGTAAATATGCCGACTATATCCGGGTTCGGGACGCACGTGCCGGCGAGATGAAGGCGCCAGCCGAAACAGGGCTTTACGAAATCCGCTATGTGTTGCGCGAAGGCGCCCGCACTCTTGCCAGCCACCAGCTGGAAGTGGTGGCGCAAGACGCGCCGCTGGATGACGGGGCTGGACTGGCGGCACCGTCAGAGGCCGGGGCCGGCGAGACAATCACTGTGTCGTGGCGCGCGGAAGCCGGAAGCGCTGACCAGCGCGTCGCCCTTGCCCGCGCCGATCAGGCCGATTTCAGCTGGATTGCCGCGCACAAGATCGGAACGGAAAAGTCGCTGGAACTGCAGATGCCGGCACAGGCCGGAACCTATGAAATCCGGTTTCTTGACCTCGGCGGCCGCAAGGTTCTGGGCCGTTCAATCGTAGAGGTGAAATGACCATGACGCACACATTCAAGGCCGCATTGCTTGTCATGGTGCTCGGCCTGGCCGCGCCTGCCGCCCATGCCGAAATCGACGGCCACGGCCCGGATGCCTGGCGCGTCACGGGCGTATCCGGCAACGATGTTCTCAACGCCCGGATGGGCCCCGGCACCAATTATCCGGTGATCGAGACATTCGCCCACAATGAACGCAACATGCAGCAGATCACCTGTGTGCCGTTCTACACCGCTGCCCACTATATGGCGATGACGCAGGCGCAGATCAGCGCGCTGCCGCCCCGCTGGTGCCTGATGCGCAACAAGGCCATGAGCAAGGCCGGCTGGGTAGCGCAACGCTATATCACCCCCGATGGCAGCGAACCCATCGCCTCAGCGACAAAGTCCCGCCCGGCACAGCCAGCGCCCGAACCCTATGCAGCAGCCCCCGGCATCGATCCGGTTGCTCAGGCGCAGGACTTGGTGCGTGAGCTCTACGAACGCCAGTTCCAGTCGGAAAACAGCAATCTGCCGAGCGCATTCGATCCTGCCGTATCCAGAAACTACTTCACCGACGACATCGTCGCCTGGCTGGCTTCCGGCAATGTCGGTGCACATCCTCTGTATGGCGCCCAGGACTTCGACGGCGCCATCGGAGACCCCATGCCCGACCTCGATCAGCCGATGCTGCGCGGGATGATTACCATCAATGTCGATTTCACCAATTTCGGCAAGGACCAGCGCGCGGTCTTCCACCTGCGCGCCGACACCACAAAACCCGGCGCGCCATTGCGGATCTTCCGCGTCGAGCACAATGGCTGGTCTTATCCGTAGGTCATGGAGAAAGTCGTGATCACAGGAAATTTTGGAATGGACGGGTGTAGAACCGTATCCGTTGCCATGGTCGGCTTGTTCGGCGCCCTGATGCTGACAGGTTGCAGAGCGGAGGCAGAAGCGCCGACATCAGAAAGCTCCGCCGCCGTCGCAATAAGTGTTTTGGAAACATCCGCAGGGCGCTACGAATTTACGCCGACCACATGCGGCATCCATAGCCAGGATGGTTTCGACGATATTGAAATCCAGGGACCAGGGACGGCACCAGATGGAGAAAGACTCTTTTTCGAACTGTCTTCTACTGCAAATGCAATGACCATCGGCCTCGGCGTCGATGGCCCGTTCGCCAGTCCCGAGCGTCGGATCCAGGCCGGACGTGTCTATTCACAGGAGTTCACAATCGTGGCTTCCGGGAGACAACTGTCCGTTGCCGGTCTGGTCTTGGTGGACGAAAACGGCGCATCTATCGATGACGGCGCGACCCTAACCATCGATTGCGGCGCGCAGTAAGGAACAGGGCCTTGATTTCCTGCGAGGTTTAACACGTAGTTTTCGCCCAGGAATGAACGCTTTCATGGATTGGGTTGCGTGTCTTGTCGCTGCCGACCAGTTCGGCCGTGAAGCGGCGGCGATCCTTCAGCGTCACCGCGATCTAGCTCGCGCCGTCGACGACATGGTGGTTGGTGAGAATGTAACCCTTGTCCGCGTCGACGATGACGCCGGACCCGGCGCTCATGCGGGGCCTTTGCTGCGGCATCTGCGGCAGGTCGAAGAAGCGCCGGAAATAGGGATCGTTGAAGAGCGGGTTGGTTTCGGCAGACGCGCGAGACGGGACGGCGATGTTGACCACCGCGGGCGTGGCCTCCTCCAGAACATCGGGCAACGAACGCTCGCCACGCACGCCGGATGCCACATCCTGTGCGGCAGCGGGCGGCACAGCGCCACCGGAAAATGACAATGCAAGGCACGTGACAAGGACGGCGACAATCTGCGGGGCGCGAGGCAGGCCGATGAACATTGTCGATCTCCCGATATGGTTCCTTCGTGTGGGATACGGCGCTGCCGTCGCACCGGAAGAGATCTTCCGCCGCCGGTCCTTCGCGCATCTGGTGCGATTGGAGATGAACCCCGCCCGAAGGCGAGGTTCCTGGATCATTGCGGCCGGCTGCCTCTCGACAGGGCCGACACCTGCGCCGCCGCATGGAACATCAGCGCGGAGGCTGCCGTGCGCCGATCCCATCCAGCCATCACGAGCCTGTCGAGCAGGGTTTCGATCAGCGGGGCCAATGCCGTCCGCGCCTCCGCATCGTGCGACAGGAACTCGGACGGCGGATGATGCGGCACAGGTACATGGTCAAAGTCTGGCATGAGGCTCATGTCAGTCTCCGATCTATGCTTTGCTCCTGACCGCTCCCGATACGAGAGCGGTCACTTTCAGCGCGAGATGGTCAGAAGTCCATGCCGCCCGCAGGCATCGCCGGGGCTGCTTCCTTCTTCGGCTTCTCTGCGATCATCGCCTCGGTGGTGACGAGCAGGCCGGCGACGGACGCCGCGTCCTGCAAGGCAGTACGCACCACCTTCGCCGGGTCTATGACCCCCTGTGCGAAGAGATCGCCATACTCGTCGGTCTGGGCGTTCCACCCGTAAGCAAAATCGGGCTTCTCCCGCAGCTTGCCGACGATGATCGAACCTTCGGCGCCGGCATTTTCGGCGATCTGGCGCACCGGCGCCTCGATGGCCCGGCGCACGATCTCCACGCCGTGCTTCTGGTCGACATTGTCGGTCTGGATACTGTCGAGTGCCTTCTGCGCACGCAGCAGCGCCACGCCGCCGCCGGGCAGAATACCCTCCTCAACAGCCGCGCGGGTCGCATGCAACGCGTCATCGACGCGGTCCTTCTTCTCCTTGACCTCGACCTCGGTCGCACCGCCGACGCGGATCACCGCGACGCCGCCGGCGAGCTTGGCCAGCCGCTCCTGCAGCTTCTCGCGGTCGTAATCGGAGGTCGTCTCCTCGATCTGCGCCTTGATCTGCTTCACGCGGCCTTCGATCTCGGCCTTTGAACCGGCGCCATCGACGATGGTGGTGTTCTCCTTCTCGATCACCACCTTCTTGGCGCGCCCGAGCATCTCCAGCGTGACATTCTCCAGCTTGATGCCGAGATCCTCACTGATCGCCGTGCCGCCGGTGAGGATGGCGATGTCCTCCAGCATGGCCTTGCGGCGGTCGCCGAAGCCCGGCGCCTTGACGGCCGCGACCTTCAAGCCACCGCGCAGACGGTTGACGACGAGCGTGGCCAGCGCCTCGCCCTCGACATCCTCGGCGATGATGACGAGCGGCTTGCCGGACTGGACGACAGCTTCGAGCACGGGAAGCATGGCCTGAAGGTTGGAAAGCTTCTTTTCATGGATAAGGACATAGGGATCCTCGAACTCGACCCGCATCTTGTCCTGATTGGTGATGAAGTAGGGCGAGAGATAGCCGCGGTCGAACTGCATGCCCTCGACCACCTCGAGCTCGGTCTCGGCGGTCTTGGCTTCTTCGACCGTGATGACGCCCTCATTGCCGACCTTCTGCATCGCCTCAGCGAGGAAGCGGCCTATCTCGGAATCGCCATTGGCCGAGATCGTGCCGACCTGCGCGATCTCGTCGTTCTTCGAAATCTTGCGGGCGTTGGCCTTGAGTTCGGCGACAACCGCATCCACCGCCTTGTCGATGCCGCGCTTCAAATCCATCGGGTTCATACCGGAGGCCACGGCCTTCGCGCCTTCCTTGACGATGGCCTGCGCCAGAACGGTCGCGGTGGTTGTGCCGTCGCCGGCGAGATCGTTGGTCTTACTCGCCACCTCGCGCACCATCTGCGCGCCCATGTTCTCGAACTTGTCCTCAAGCTCGATCTCCTTCGCGACCGAAACGCCGTCCTTGGTGATGCGCGGCGCGCCGAACGACTTGTCGATGACGACGTTGCGGCCCTTCGGCCCGAGCGTCACCTTGACGGCATTGGCGAGAATGTCGACGCCGCGCAGCATCTTCTCGCGGGCTTCGGTGTTGAACTTGACTTCCTTGGCAGCCATTGGATCACTCCTTCAATAGGCAGTTTTCATTGACTGGTTGATGATCGAAGAATCCGTCAGGCGGCCTTCTTCAGCGTCGCGGTCTGCTCGATCACGCCCATCACGTCGCTTTCCTTCATGATGAGCAGGTCTTCGCCGTCGAGCCGGATCTCGGTGCCGGACCATTTGCCGAACAGAATGCGGTCGCCGACCTTTACGTCGAGCTCAATGATCTTGCCCGCATCGTCGCGGGCACCGGGGCCGACGGCGATCACTTCGCCTTCGCTCGGCTTTTCCTTGGCGGTATCGGGAATGATGATGCCGCCTGCGGTTTTCTCGTCGGCTTCGATGCGGCGAACCAGGATACGGTCATGCAATGGACGGAACGTCATATCGTTCTCCTCAAGGACAAACAGATTTTGAGAGGTCCCTCCGCTCCGGCCCGGTGAGAACCGGAGCGGGGCCGCGCAACCCTTGTCGGCGTCACGCGCGTATCGATCTGGTTTTGGCGATTTTCGATTTCAAGAGAGGAATGCAAAATTTTTGGCACTCGCAGCCATTCACTGCTAGTGCGATGTAATCGCAGCCGAAATTGACACCATCGAGCATCCGGGCACTTGAAAAATTCGCTCGATTGGCCGAACTTCCTTCTGTGCCGTGCCGGGAGGTGCGGTCCGGAGTCCTGATCGAAACGGAGTTTTTGGAACGGCTGAAAACGGAAGGAGGACAGCGATGCGCCGAGCCGATTTTTCGACGATCATTCCCTCTCTCGCGCCACGAGCCGAAGACATTGCGCTCGACCGGCTCCTGTCGCCGGCGCGCCACTACAGGCATCCCGAGGATGTGCTGCGCGACGACACGCTCGAACGCAGCGAAAAGCGCGCCATTCTCTCGTCATGGGCATCCGACGCATGCGCGGTCGAATCGATGCCCGCACTGCGCCAGCCGCCGGGCGCAGAAAGCCCCATCCCATTCGATGTCATCATGGATGCGCTGCGGCGACTTGATCGCGACGACATCGGGGCGGACGATGCCGTATGCGGATCCGCAGACCATCACCATCGTCTTCACGCATGAAACGACAAAGGAGAGACATATGCCAGCGATCGTCAGTCGTGAATTCCGGATGCAGATGGAAGGCTACGGCCTGACCACAGCCGAAATCCACTATCGTCTTCCAGATCACCCGAGCCTGTTGCAGGTCTATGTCTGGCAGGATTACGATCTTGCCCCGAAGTTTCCCGAACTGCGCGGCTTTCTCGACTACTGGACCGAGACGCTGGAGGGCGCGCTGCACTCCGTGCGCGTCGCCCACCACCGTCTGATCCAGCCATCAGAATGGAAAGCCGTCGACGGGATCATATCCGTTCACTGAAGCCCGGCGGGAATTCCCTGATAGCTACCGAGAGTACCCCGAACTCGCGTGCGTCGTGCTCCCTGAACGAGGCCCGCTCGCATTGCAGCCTTCATGAAGCTCCGGCGCGCCTCCTTCGCAGAGCGCCATCCATCGAGTGCGTCCCGACAGGCAGCAATGGCATTCCGCCAACGACGTCCACGTGCCCAGTCCGGCCATTCGCGCTCAAGGCATTCCAGTGCTTCAAAACCTGTCGCCACCTTTCGGAGGCCAGTTTTTGGCATGCGCAGAATTACGGGTTCTTGGAACACGACATCAGACATCACTTCCTCCTTGTTTTCTGATCGTCTTTTAAGAGCAAGTAACTGATCGTTCTGTACGATCTCTTGTGATCTGGGCATACCGACGGGCCTCTTCAACCCTCCATCCGTATCTCAGTCAACGCCGTCATCATCAGGTTCAAGCAGATCGATGAGTTGGCTGACGCGTGTGTCCGGGAGCGGTCGCCCTTCGCCCATCAGCGCCTCGTCATTGTTAAGCCAGTTCCACGCTTCTCGCAGTTCATCAACACTCGCCCCGGTTGCGATAAGCCCCGCCGCCAGATCGTCGTCTATGGAGCCGAGCACTGAAACGATGTCGTCATAGGTCATGGCAGGCCTCCATTCATATTACCAACCAACTCATCACATGGTGTAGTTGTTCTCAAATTCCAACAGCCTGAAATAGCTGTAGAAATTTTCTGCCGTCACCCTCTTGAAACTCAGAGATGACGAAACCAGATCGATTGTGCGCCGCTGCCACTACGGGGCGGCGCCGGTTAAAAAAGCCGGACAATCTTGTACCCATGTTGCTTCAAGGAGGATGTGGCTATGAGAACCACTTTCGATTTTTCTCCCCTGTTCCGGTCGAGCATCGGCTTCGACCGTCTGGTCAATGCGCTGGAGGCAGCCAGCCGCGTCGAGAGCATCGACAATTGGCCTCCCTATGACATCGCAAAGACTGACGAAGACGACTACCGCATCACCATGGCGGTGGCCGGCTTCAGCGAAGACGAGCTTTCCATCACGCAGGAGCAGAACATGCTTCTCGTGGCGGGTAGCAAAGCCACCGACGAGAATGCGCAGTATCTGCATCGCGGCATTGCCGGACGCTCGTTCCAGCGTCGCTTCCAGCTCGCCGACCACGTGCGAGTTGAAGGCGCGACTCTCGTCAACGGCCTCCTGACAATCGATCTTCGGCGTGAGATCCCGGAGGAGATGAAGCCTCGTCGGATTGCGATCTCGTCGCAGGAGAAGACGATGCAGATTGAAGCCCCTTCGCAGACCAACGAGCAGATCGCAGCCTGACGCTTTTGTCAGTTTACGTATCGCCAGCGCCGGGCCACGCGTCCGGCGCCATCAGCGAAGCTGTGTCCAATTGTTCAGAACAGAAGGAGAGTAACCATGAACGTACGTGACCTGATCCCCTGGGGCCGTGACACGAGCAGCAATCAGGCTCCCGCTGTCTATCGTGAAGAGGACCGCAATCCGTTCCTGTCGCTGCACCGGGAAGTCAATCGCCTGTTCGATGATGTCTTTCGCTCGTTTGATCGAAACCTGCCAGCTTTTGACTCTCTGGCTTCCTTCGGACGGGGGTGGCCAAGCGTCGAAATCTCCGAGACTGAAAAGGAGATCCGCATAACCGCAGAAGTGCCAGGTCTGGAGGAAAAGGACATCGAACTGGTTCTGGACGACGGTGTGCTGACGCTAAGAGGCGAAAAGCGATCTGAGACCGAGGACAAGGACAAGCAGTTCTCGGAACGCTTCTACGGCCGTTTCGAGCGCCGTATCCCGGTTGGAAGGGAAATCGTCGAGGACAAGATCGACGCCAGGTTCAAGAATGGCGTGCTCAACCTCATCCTTCCCAAGACCGAAAAGGCACAGTCGCAGGTAAAACGCATAGCGATCAAGAGCTGACGACGGTTTCTACGCCGGCGGGTTCGTTGCGCCCGTCGGCGCCGACCTTCACCGATCACGGAGGAAGAACCATGAACATTGCTGCAAGAAGGACATCAATGGCAGATGGTCCTGTCGACCGGGCCGTGCCGGGAGCCAACGACAATCGTCGCACGATGCTGTCAATAGGACGCTCCTTATTCCCCAGCGATGCCGTGGCCAGGATCTACCGCCCATCTCGCTCGGCGACTACCAGTGCTCCGTCGCGCGATCAATGGAAGCTCGTGTTCGAGGCGCGCAGCCCGTCTTTTATCGAACCGCTCATGGGCTACACCGGCAGCCGGGACACACTGAAGCAGGTCGAGCTTAAGTTCCCGACGCTGGCGTCTGCGATCCGTTACGCGCAGCGGCAGGGTCTTTGCTATGTCGTGGACGTACCAAAGGATAAGGCTAGGATTACCATGGATAAGTCTGGAGAAAAGCGAAACACATTCTCCGATGCGACGCTCGGCAAGCTTGGCCTCGCCGGGCTTTCGGACAAGTACCGTCGGGCCATGTCGAATGACGCCAATCGCAATGATGGGGATGGCGGCTGGGCTTCGCCGATGGATGTCGTGACTGACAACCGGCTCCCCCTTGATGCGAGGCGGTCGATCCTGATGAACTGGGCCTGGACCGAATTCCTGATCGATCAGGCCACCAACGAGGGCATGCCTGAGAACGGCCGCCCCTCGCGCCTTGATGAGGTTGAGCAGGCGCTGCTTGCTCTCGAAAGAGGCGTGGATGCCCAGTCGAATGGTCCGGGGCATCTCGAAGCAGCATGAGGTGATTCCATGGATCCATTTGTCACGATCGATGCACAAAAGGTTCTGCCTAACAGGTTCGGGCTGGCTCTCGCAGGGGCCATGCGTTGTAGAGCGCTGAGGCGGGGCGATGAGCCTCGACTGGCGCTGGAAGGAATGACAACGCAGGATCTTGCGCTGCATGAGATTGCTGCGGGTGCTTTCACCGATGCGGAGCTTGCTCCGTTCCGTATCGGACAGCAGCCTGTGGGGCGTCTGCGCGCTCCACATCAGCAGTTGTGTGCCGGCTTCCCATCTCGTGACACCGGCACCTGCGTTCCGCCCGACAGGCGGACCGCTCATTGACGACGCATCAAACCGGAATGGAGGAAAACGATGCTGAAGACATTCGAAAACCGCTCTGCCTTTGATGTTGTGAATATTGCCGCCGGCCTCGGACTGGCCATAACGCCATGGATTCTGGGTTATGCGGCTCTAACGACTGCGGCCTGGAACGCATGGCTTGTAGGAGCGGCGATCGCCGTTGTTGCATGCATTGCGCTGTTCGCGTTCAGCGAATGGCAACAGTGGGTTAACACGGCGTTAGGCGTCTGGTCGGTCGCGGCGCCATGGGTGTTGCCATTCTCGACCAACAGCAGCGCGACGATCTCCCATGTCGTCGTCGGCCTGATCGTGGCTGCTGCTGCGGGCTACAGTCTTTGGAACGGCTCCGACAAACCGTTCTCAACGGCCTGACCGAGGGGCCCGGCTCTGCCGGGCCCTTTCACGTTGATCTGCCTCAAACGAGGACAGGGTGGTCTGGCTAAAGTGATGTCGGTAGGGGCGGCGTGCCCCACGCAGATGCATGGCGATAGAGAATGGACAAGAAGACGCAGTTCAATATCTGGTACTGGATCGCCGCCTTTCTCGGCCTGATGGTCTTCCAGTACCTCTTCGCGGCGGCGACGCAAGTCGCGCAAATTCCCTACAGCGAGTTCCAGACCTATCTTACGCAGGGGCGCATCGCCGAGGTCGCCGTCTCCGACCGCTTCATCCAGGGTCGCTTCACCGAACCGGTGGACGGCCGGCCGATGTTCATCACCACCCGCGTCGAGCCCGATCTGGCGCGCGATCTCCAGCAGCACGACGTCGTCGTCACCGGCCAGGTCGAGAGCACCTTCCTGCGCGACCTCCTGTCGTGGGTCGTTCCCGTCGCGCTGTTCGTCGGGTTGTGGATGTTCATCTTGAGGCGAATGGGCGGCGGCATGGGCGGCGGCCTGATGCAGATCGGCAAGTCCAAGGCCAAGGTCTATGTGCAGACGGACACCGGCGTGACCTTCGCCGACGTCGCCGGCGTCGACGAGGCCAAGGCCGAGTTGCAGGAGATCGTCGATTTCCTGAAGGACCCGGAGGAGTACGGCCGGCTCGGCGGGCGAATGCCCAAGGGCGTGCTTCTAGTCGGCCCGCCCGGCACCGGCAAGATGCTGCTCGCGAGAGCGGTGGCCGGCGAGGCGGGCGTGCCCTTCTTCTCCATCTCCGGCTCCGAATTCGTCGAGATGTTCGTCGGCGTCGGCGCCGCGCGCGTTCGCGACCTGTTCGAGCAGGCGCGCGCCAAGGCGCCGGCCATCATCTTCATCGACGAGCTCGACGCGCTCGGCCGCGCCCGCGGCATCGGTCCGATGGCCGGCGGCCACGACGAGAAGGAGCAGACGCTCAACCAGCTTCTGGTCGAGCTCGACGGCTTCGACCCGTCGAGCGGGCTGGTGCTGCTCGCCGCCACCAACCGGCCGGAGATCCTCGACCCGGCGCTGCTGCGCGCCGGGCGCTTCGACCGGCAGGTCCTGGTCGACCGGCCGGACAAGCAGGGCCGCATCGCCATCCTGCATGTCCACATGAAGAAGGCAAAGCTCGCGCCGGACGTGTCGCCGGAGCAGATCGCGGCGCTGACGCCCAGCTTCACCGGCGCGGAGGGTGATAAACGGGGCGACCGAGGCCACCCCGTATGAGAGCTATTCAGCAGCGACCATATGCTGTTCTTCCTCGTCGTCAGCGGGATCATCATCCTCGCGATCGCCGGAGAGGAAATCGGGCAGATCGTCGGCTTCTGCCGTGGCATCCGATGCCGGATCGACTTCGATACCTTCGTCCGCCATGCGCAGCGGCTCGGGCAGCCAGCCGGTATCCGCAAGCAGGCGTTCAGCTTCCTGGGCCATGTCGCCCTTCTTGAGGTGTCCGATCAACTCGGCGGCCCGATCACCGGCCCCTTCGCGCACGGCTTCAAGGATCCGCGGCTTGGTCACGCGGCCGAGATAATTGCCAACCGTCGGCTGCCAGCCTACCGCCACCATGTCGAGGCCGGTCGAACGCGCGAGCCGGTCAGCTTGCGACAGGCGGATGTCCAACCCGTGTTGGCTGACACCCGTGCCGCTGTAAGGGTTCGGCTTCTCATATAGTGCGTTGACACCGAAGCTGACGCAATGAGCAAGCAGATCCATGCGCGAGCCATCGTCCAGATCGGTCAGCCAATCCCAGAGGGCGGTATCGTCTGCCGGGACATGATCGCCCCAGCGTTCGTGGCGGTCAGCGATGGCCTTGGCCGACGCGCTGTCGCGCAGATCCTCGGCCTGTGCGGGCAGATGAACCTCCCGGACCTGGGCTTCCAGGCAACCGCGACTGGAATGCGGCATGAAGCAATCCATGACCAGCCGGTGGAGTAGCGCCGTCATGGCGACATGCGGGTTCACCGCAACCGCATCCCGCAGCGCCAGCGTGCGATGTGCGGTCAGCTCGCTGACCAGACGATCAGGCAGAGGCTTGATGGTCTCGCTCTCGTCGTCATCCTCCTGTTCGACCGGCTGACCGCCCCGCGTGATAACCGCACGCATGCGGCTCACCTCTGGTTCTGCCGGCTGGATTACCTCGCCGGTTTCCGGGTCAATTATCTCAGCCTCCGGTTCCGAAGGCGTTTCATCCTCGGCGCGAACATAGCCGCGTTCGATCAGCAGGGAGCCATCGGAGTCGATACTGACGAAGACGCCAGCCATGCCGATTTGATCGGGGTCGAAGGTCATCGGACGGCGCTCGAAGGTTTCCAGCGCCTGTTCGATCTCACCGAGGCGGGCGTCGATCTCGTCCGGCAGTTCGTCAGCCTCGCCATATTCGGCTTCAAGCCGGTCATATTCGTCGCGCAATGCCTCGCGGGTGGCGCGTTCCTCTTCGGTCAGATCGACTGTGATGCCGACAAGCTGGCGAAGACCATGATCGTGACCATAGGGAAAGGTGATAGCGACATCGATCCATTTCCAGCCCTCGGCGGCGATGGCTTCGGCTTCCGCCTTGAGCTTTTCGCCCACCAGCCGGTCGAGCAGCACCGGATCTTGCAGCCAGCCGCCATCGTCCTGCTGGAAGAGATCGCGCAAGACGCAGCCACCAGCTTCCTCATAGGGAGCAATGCCGACAAACACTGCCCGCTTGTCGGCGGCGCGGACCGTGGTTTCGGTCAGCAGGCGGCGGATGTGGTAGGGTTCCTTCTGCCAGCCATCCTTGATCGCTTCCCAGACCTGCTCCTGACGGGCATGGTCAGAACTGACGCTGAAGGCCATAAGCTGTTCCAGCGTCATGCCGTCCTCGGCATAGACGTCGAGCAAGGCCGGTGAGACGGAAACCAGACGCAAGCGCTGCTTCACTACCTTGGCATCCACGAAGAAGGCGGCGGCGATGGCCTCCTCGGTCATGCCCTTCTTGCGCATGGCCTGGAAGGCGCGGAACTGGTCGAGCGGATGCAACGGTGCGCGCTCGATATTCTCGGCGAGCGACACCTCGTCGATCAGCACATCGGCGCTGGCCTCCGACACGACGCAGGGGACTGGCGCGACCTTGGCGAGGCGCTTCTGCTTGACCAGCAGTTCCAGCGCGCGGAAACGGCGACCGCCGGCGGGCACCTCGAACATGCCCGTTTCCTTGCCCTCGGCATCCACCACCGGGCGAACATGCAGAGACTGGATCAGGCCGCGGCGGGCGATGGACTCGGCCAGTTCCTCGACCGAGATCCCGGCCTTGACGCGCCGGACGTTGGACTGGCTGAGAACCAGCTTGTTGAAGGGAATGTCGCGCGAGGACGACAGGGTGATCTTCTGAACGGCAGTGGCCATGTCAGTTACTCCATGACGGACGCCGGTGAGCCTCTCTCTCCGGCTATCAGCCCGTCACGAAGCGAAGCGCCGCCCTCTTCCTCTGAAGAGAGCGACGCCAGCCGCAGAACCTGAAACCCGGAAATCAGGCACTCCGGTTTTCTGTATCGGGAAAAGCTCGCCCCAACGCGGTAGAGCAGACTCTCGGCGGCGCGAATGCTGCCGGTCTCGCGGGCGGCCTCGGCCCAGACCGAGATCGGAAAATCCCCGGTGAAGAGCAGATCGCGCTCGATGCCCATGCCGAAGGGCAACCGGACTGACTGCATCTCGCTCAGGCTCCACGAGCCCAGTTCGGCAGAACCGAGATCGGCTAGGCCGAACATGATGTCACCACCCTCATCCAGTTCGGTGGCGAGGCAGACACCTTCACCGAGAGGATTGAAGAACTTCACGACCGGGATGTGATCCTGATCGCGCTGGCGGCCATTCGCCAACAGCCGGTCGTGCTGTGTGCCGGTCAGGAGGATCATGCCGAAGCCCTCCGTTCGGCCGCTGCATCCGGCTGCCCGGTGTCTTCGGCAGGCAGATGCGACAGCAGCCAGTCTGCCGCCTTGCTGGCCTGCGAGGCTGCGCGGACAATGGCGCGGGAATCCTCCCGCATGACCTCCAGCCACGACCGGATGTAATCGGCATGGCGCACGGTCGGCACAATCCCGAGCGCGGCGCAGCTGAAAGCCGCGGTCTGTTCGGCAATCATTTCCTCGAAGGCGTATTTCTTCGAGCCGAACGAGCCGGTCAAATCGCGGTTGAGACGACTGTGATGGCCGCTGGCGTGACCCAGCTCGTGCAGGGCTGTCCTGTGCCAGTTGATCGGCTCGAAATAAGCCTGCGGAGGCGGCACCTGCACATAGTCGAGTGACGGCATATAGAAGGCACGATTGCCACCGATACGGAAGTCGATGCCGGTGGCCCGGATCAGCGCCTCGACCCGAGGCTCGATCAGACCCGGCGGCGGTGGCGGCGCGTCTGCCGTGATCTCATTGGGCAGGCCATCGCATTGTGCGGCGTTGAAGACCGTGAACCGCTTCAGGAACGGAATGGCATGTGCATCCTCACCCGTTTCGCGGGCACGGCGCTTTTCGCCCTCGGGGGTGAAGCGGTCGGCATAAACGACGGTGGTGCCGCGCTCGCCCTTCCTGACATTGCCGCCAAGCGACAGGGCCTGGCGGAAAGTGAGCCACGCCTGACCGGGAAAGCCATGCTGGATGACAGCGCCCCAGAGAATGAGAATATTGATGCCGGAATAGGACCGGCCGGTTGAAGCATTTCTCGGCAGGCCCAGCGGGGCGGTATCGGGCGACGCTCCCCAGGGCTGGACCCAGGGAAGACGCCCTTGCTCCAGCTCGGCGATGATCTTGTTGGTGATGTCATCGTAAAGGTTGCTGCGCGCGCCGCCTTCCGCGGGGCTGCGATCCTGTCTGGCCATCGGGATGATCTCCGCGACGGGCGCCGGAAGCCTCCCTTCCAGCCCTCAACCCGTCACGGAAAACCCGTCCGCACTCTTACTCTCAGGGGGGCGTTGCGGGGCAGGCTGTGCAGAAACTCGCTCTGATGTCGCTGGGCTTGGATCTCGCCCGCTAGCGGTGGCGCGGCGCGACAGAATTCAGCATCGTGCCACCTCGGGTTTGACAGAGTGAGCCCGATAGTTTTTCGAAACCGCCTTACGTCACCAAGCCAAGGGCAACTCCGCCCACGGCCGCCAACAATACGACAACCCATGGCGGAGCTTTCCAGGCGATCAGCGCCACGAAACAAATCAAGGCCAGTGCGAAATCCGACATGCCTCCGATCGCGCTGGTGAAGACCGGCGTATAGAGGGCCGCTCCGAGAATGCCGACGACCGCAGCATTGGCGCCCTGCATGGCCGACTGCGCCCATGTCGTGCGGCGCAACTGATCCCAGAAGGGCAGCGCCCCGATCAGGATCAGGAAGCCCGGCAGGAAAAGTGCGGCAAGAGCGATTGCGGCACCGGCTACGCCGTTCGGCTGCGGTCCCATGACCGCCCCGAGCCAGGCCGCGAATGTGAACAGTGGCCCCGGCACTGCCTGCGCCGCGCCATAGCCCGCGAGAAAGGCGTCATCCGACACCCATCCCGGCGTGACGGTTTCGGCCTGCAAAAGCGGCAGCACCACATGCCCGCCGCCGAAAACCAACGAGCCGGCGCGGTAGAAGCTATCGGCCAGCGCCCATCCCTGCGCCTGTCCGGCGAGGAGCGGGAGACCGATCAGCAAGGCAGCGAACAGCGCAAAGGCCGTCAGTCCGGCTGTCCGTGAAACCGGGACCGGCAGATGGTCGCCGACCGCGACCTGTCCATTGCTGAGAACCAGCCCGGCGATTGCGCCAAGGAGTATGGCGGTCATCATTCCATTGGCGCCCGGCGCCCAGGCAAGCAGAAGCACGGCGACGACCGCGATCGTAGCGCGCTCCTTATCGGGGCAGAGGTTCTTCGCCATGCCCCACACAGCTTGCGCCACAATGGCGACGGCCACGATCTTCAGACCATGCAGGACGCCGAGCGCAAGCGGGCTTTCCAGCCGCGTAGCCGTCATGGCGAGCGCGAGAAGGACCAGAGCCGATGGAAGTGTGAAGGCGAGGAAAGCCGCAAGCGCGCCGAGCCATCCCGCTCGCGTCAAACCAAGCGCAAAGCCAACCTGGCTTGAGGCCGGACCGGGCAGGAACTGGCATAGCGCCACCAGATCGGCATAGGCGCTTTCGCTCAGCCATTTTCGCCGCGTCACCATCTCGTCCCGGAAATAGCCCAGATGCGCGATCGGTCCACCGAATGAGGTGAGCCCCAGCTTCAGGAAAACGCGGAAAACTTCAGCGACGCTGGCCTTTGACTGCTGGTGGCTTTGATCCATTCATGAGACCTCGTTGGTTCGGGCATTGATGCGAGCGGTGACGTGTGATCGGCGCAGGATAGATTCTCAGGTTGCAGCCGTCAGATTGACCCGCTTCATAAGGACCTCGCCACTCTCCTTGCGTTCGGAATAGCGGTCGGTCAGGTAGGGTGAGAAATCGCGCGTTAGCAGCGTGAACTTCACCAACTCCTCCATCACGTCGACCACTCGATCATAATATGACGATAATCTCATCCGGCCGGCTTCATCGAACTCCTGATATGCTTTGGCGACGGAGGACTGGTTGGGGATCGTGACCATCCGCATCCAGCGGCCGAGCACACGCATCTGGTTAACGGCGTTGAAGCTCTGCGAGCCGCCGGAGACCTGCATGACGGCAAGTGTGCGGCCCTGCGTCGGCCTTACCGCGCCGACCGATAGCGGAATCCAGTCGATCTGAGCCTTTATCACCGCACTCATCGCACCGTGACGTTCCGGGCTGGTCCATACCTGTCCCTCCGACCAGAGCGAGAGGTCGCGCAGTTCCTGCACCTTGGGATGATTGACGTCGGTCCCGTCCGGCAACGGCAGACCATGCGGATCGAAGATACGTGTTTCCGCCCCGAAATGCTTCAGCAGACGCTCGGCCTCGTATGTCAGGAAGCGGCTGTAGGATCGCTCGCGAAGCGAGCCGTAAAGCAGCAGGATACGCGGCGGATGGGTAGACGGCGTTGTTGCACGCAATCGGCCGATGTTCGGAACATCAACGCAGGCGGCATCGAGATTGGGAAGTTCATCCGGCATCAGCGCTGCGCTTCTGACAACGCGGATACCTTGCCGCCACGCTCATACCAGCCTTTGGAGCGGTTCACGATCCAGACGACCGAGAGCATCACCGGCACTTCGATCAGCACCCCGACGACGGTTGCGAGCGCCGCGCCTGAATGGAAGCCGAACAGGCTGATGGCGGCAGCAACCGCCAGCTCGAAGAAATTCGACGCCCCGATCAGCGCCGAGGGACCGGCGACGCAATGCTGCTCGCCGGCCATCCGGTTAAGCAGATAGGCAAGCCCGGAGTTGAAATAGACCTGAATCAGGATCGGCACGGCCAGCAGGCCGATGATCGCCGGCTGCGCGATGATCGGCTCGCCCTGAAATCCGAACAGCAGAACCAGAGTCGCCAGTAAGGCGACGAGGGAAGCCGGGCCGAGCTTTGCAAGCAGGCGGTCAAGCGCTGCCTGCCCGCCATTCGCAAGCATCCGACGACGGATGATCTGCGCGATAATGACGGGAATGACGATATAGAGCACGACCGACAGAACCAGCGTGCCCCATGGCACCGTGATGGCCGACAGGCCCAGCAACAGCCCGACAATAGGCGCGAAGGCGACAACCATGATGGCGTCGTTGAGGGCGACCTGGCTCAAGGTGAAATGCGGCTCGCCCTTGGTCAGGTTCGACCAGACGAACACCATGGCCGTGCAAGGTGCTGCGGCGAGGATGATGAGGCCGGCGATATAGCTGTCGATCTGATCCGCCGGCAGATAGGGCCGGAACAGCCAGCCGATGAACAACCATCCCAGCAGCGCCATCGAAAACGGTTTTACTGCCCAGTTGATGAACAGTGTCACGCCGATGCCGCGCCAGTGGCGGCCGACCTCGCCCAGTGCGGCGAAGTCGATCTTGAGCAGCATGGGGATGACCATCAGCCAGATCAGCACCGCCACCGGCATGTTGACCTTGGCAATTTCCATTGCCCCGATGGCATGAAATGCACCCGGCAGAAAATGGCCGAGCGCGATGCCGACCACGATGCACAGCGCAACCCAGAGGGTGAGGGAGCGTTCGAAGGTAGACATGGAATTCCCTCAGGCCGTTGCGACACGCTGGCCGTGTTCGTCGATCACTCGCTCGCCGTCTTCCTTGACGAACTCGCCGCGCTGCGGGGGCAACAGGTCGAGCACTTCCTCGGACGGCCGGCAGAGCCTCACGCCCTTCGGGCTAACGACGATGGGCCGGTTGATCAGGATGGGATGTGCCATCATCGCGTCAAGCAATTGCGCGTCACTCAAAGCCGGGTCGCCAAGTCCCAGTTCCGCATATGGAGTGCCCTTCTCGCGCAGCAGTTCCCGCACCGATATGCCCATGCGCGCAATAAGTCGGGTCAGCATCTCGCGCGACGGCGGTGTCTTCAGATATTCGATGTCATGCGGCTCGACGCCCGCATTGCGGATCATCGCCAGCGTGTTGCGCGAGGTGCCACAATCCGGGTTGTGATAGATGATGACGTCCATGGCCGGCTTCACGCTGCGCTGTTGCGTGGAGACGACGCGCCATCAGACTGGCCGATCTCGGTCAGCTTCGTGCTCAGCGACGCCTTGTCGAGACTGGCGACCGGCAGGGACGTGAACGCCGAGAGGCGGTTCTTCATGTAGCGGAAGGCTGCAACGAAAGCGGCTTCCTTCTGGATATCTGGCCCATCGACGGCGGCAGGGTCTTCGATACCCCAATGGGCGGTCATCGGCTGGCCGGGCCAGACCGGGCATGCTTCGCCGGCAGCGTTGTCGCAGACGGTGAACACGAAATCCATGACAGGCGCGTCAGGCCCCGCAAACTCCTCCCAACCCTTCGAGCAGAAGCCTTCAGAGGGGTAGTCGAAACTCTTCAATACCTTCAGCGCGAAGGGATTGATCGTCCCCTTCGGTTGCGACCCGGCGGAGAAGGCACGAAAGCGACCCTCGCCATCCTTATTCAGGATGCTTTCCGCGAGGATCGAACGCGCCGAATTGCCGGTGCAGAGGAACAGGACATTGTAGATACGGTCAGTCATGGGTGGCCTCCTTAGCGGCGAGGGTTTGCGGTGGGCAGCAAGGGGAAAAATCAGCGATCAGCGGCGCGCAGATCTCGGGGCGGCCGCCGCAGCAATCCTTGACGAGAAAGCTGGCGAGCGCGCGCACGGCATCAAGCCTTGCCCGATAGATGATCGACCGGCTGTGCCGCTCGGCCTCGATCAGGCCGGCGCGCGCCAGCGTCGCCAGATGTGTGGACATGGTATTGTGGGGGACATCCGACCTGCGGGCGATCTCACCTGCGGGCAACCCATCCGGCTCATGCTCCATCAGCAGACGGAACACGTCGAGGCGGGTCGGTTGCGCGAGCGCGGCGAAAGCGAGGATGGCGTTATCTGATTCCATATGTCGAGACTAATCGACATATGGGTTTAAGTCTAGGTGGCAATGGTCCGTAGTTTCCGCCTCGTCGGGTAACCGCGATAATTGCGCGACGGCGGGGACATCACTGAAACTCGGTCGCGACAGGCAAACTGGCTGTCACCCGAACAGCAGCCTTACCCCTGAGGCAAAAAGGATTACAGCCAGAATAATGCGCAGCCATAGTTCGGGCAGGTAACGGCTGCCGATGAAGGCCCCGAGCGAGCCGCCAACAGCGACGGCGATCAGCCAGCCGGGTAGCGCACTCGGAATCTGATCCCACCAGGCATAGGCTCCGAGCAGTGCGGCCGCCGAGTTCATCAGGTTATAGACGGCGGTTGTCGCGGCAGTCTGGCGCGCTGTTCCCCAGTTCATCGCGAGGATCACCGGCGCAAGAAATACACCCCCTCCGGTCCCTGTCGTGCCGGATATGAAGCCGATGATCGCACCCGTGGCCAGCGCCGGAATGAACGGCGGATCGGTTGGCAGGTCCGCAGATACTCCAGATCTACGAAGGGCCGTCCTCGCCATCTGAGCGGCCGAAAGGACGAGAACCACCCCGACGACCGGGTAATAGATATCCGCCGGTAGCTGGACAGCGCCGCCGAGCAGAGAGAATGGGAAGCCAAGGATCGCAAAAGGCCATACGCTTCGCCATGACAGCCTTCCAGACTTCAGGAACATGGCTGTCCCGATTGCCGCAACCAAAAGATTGAGAGCGAGCGCGGTCGTCTTCATGGCCAGCGGCGCAAAGCCGAGCAGTGCCATGATCGCGATGTAGCCGGATGCCCCGGCCTGACCGGCCGATGCATAGATCAGCGCGATGAGGAAGAAGGCTACCGCGAGCCAGAGCGCATCCAATTCCACCTTGCCTGAACCTCATCATAGTCCGCACCCCGAGCGTGCGACAGCGTGCGCGTTCCCCGAAGCCTCCTTGTCTATCACCAGACTGGTGCGAGCAATATGTTCTGAAGCTTGCCACAGTAGAAATTGCATGTATTGCCAAGCATTTACTGGGGTTATTCGCCCGCGGATGCTATACTCCATTACTTGCTGGACGGGGGCAAAATGGGACGTTTTATTGAGGGATATGATCGCAGCCAGCCGTTACTGCTGCCCGCCTATGTTGAAGATTACGTGTCGCAGGACTCTCTCGTCCGCGTCATTGATGCCTTCGTCGAAACCCTCGATCTCACGGCGCTCGGCTTCGAGCGCACCGTCTCTGCCCCGACAGGACGCCCTGGCTGTCACCCCGGCGATATGCTGCGGCTCTACATCTGGGGCTACCTGAACCAGTTGCGTTCATCGCGACAATTGGAGCGCGCCTGCCAGCGCGATCTGGAGGCCATCTGGCTGATGCGGCGCATGACCCCGGACTATCGGACCATTGCGGCGTTCCGGCACGACAACCCCGAAGCGATCATCCGCACGGGGGCCGCATTCATCAGCTTCTGTCGCGAGAATGGCTTGGTCACTCCTGGCAAGGTGGCGCTGGACGGAACAAAGATGCGGGCGGTTGCCAGCGCGAAGAATATTGCAGGAGCGGATCGTCTGGCACGCGACATCGCTCATACCGAAACAGAAATCGCCTACTATCTCGACCGCCTCAACATAGCAGATCAACACTCGGCGGGCGCGCGCGATCAGACGGTCAATCGCGCGGCGTTTGCCAGCCGATCGCGTCACTCGAACGCCGTAAGCAGCGCTTGGAAAAGCGGCAGGCCGAACTTGCTGAGCATGATACCAACGTCGTGGTCTTCGGAGAACCGGATGCACGACCAATGGGATATGGCCGGTCTCCGAAGTTCCCAGCCTATAATCTCCAGAGTGTCGTCGATATCGAAAGCGGCCTGATCATTCACAACGATGTCGCCAACGAAGCCAACGACAGCCAGCTGCTGCATCCAATGGCGATAGCGGCAAAAGAAGTGCTCGACGTCGACCAGCTAGAAGTGCTGGCGGACGGGGGCTACTCGAACGCGCAGGAAGTCGCGCGTTGCGAACAGGACGGTGTCCGCGTGGCAGCGCCGATCAAGCGCGGGGCCATGAGCGCGCAATACTTCCGCCCCGTGCAATTCGTCCACGACGAGCAGACCGACACGATCCGCTGCCCTGCTGGTGAAACCATGTATCCCAAGGGCAAGCATACCCGAAATCGGGCGATCCGTTACAGAACGCCCGCCTGCCAGACTTGCCAGATCAAACAGCAGTGCACGCCGGGATATCAGCGCACCCTTCACAGGCTCGTGGATCAGGGCGCGCTCGATCGGATCGAACGTCGAGTTCACGAGAACTCTGATCTTATGACGATCCGGCGCTGCACGGTCGAGCACCCCTTCGGCACCATCAAGCGAATGTCTGGCGGAGGTCGCTTCCTGACCCGCGGTTTGCGGCGGGTGAAAGCCGAAGCGGCCCTGTCGGTCCTGGCATTCAACATTATCCGCGCTTCGAACGCGTTCGGAACCGGAGCGCTGATGTAGCGGGGCTGAGAACCCCGCTCTATTCGGTTCGCGTCATCGCCGCCGCGTTGCGTCCTCGCTGAGTTTCTGCACAGCCTGGGGGTCTCCCCGCTGATGGGGGTGTGTCGGCAACGCCAGTGCCGACCAGGGGGCAAGCGTTCCCCCGCCTTTATGGGAAACAGGGATATAGGTGTAAATGAAACATAGGTGACGCGAAGGAATCGGGGGATCAGATGGAGGGCAATCAAACAAGCTCGATACGCCGTGAACAACGGATTGCTGCCTGGCGGGACGCATTTACCGACGACAGAACGGGCATCCATCGAACAATTCAGGATCTGCTTTGGAACTATGCAGCATTTCGCACAACAGTCAGAATAGTCCGTCTTGCGAACGATACGAGAGGCGCACGAGTTCCGCTGAACCACATGATCTTCAACCTCGCCGCAGAAGGTTTCTGGTCAAGCTTGTTGCTGGGCACACGTCGGCTCCTCGACCGGGGCAACATACAAGGCATGAAAGGTGTCTATTCGATCCGATCCGTGGTGAAGGACGTTGAAGCGTGTCAGCCTTGGCTCAACCGGCGCGTCTACGTTGAGCAGGTGCTGCGTGCGCAATATGATCTTGAGCGCCTGCACCAGGAGCAGCATGAGGCTCTGATTGCAGCAAAGGGACATCCGGTCTGGGGGGATCCGGATCTGATTAAGAGTGAGGCAGCGCATCGTCATTTCGACAGCCTGAGCGGTGTCCTGCCAACGCAGCGAAGTTCGATCGATCTGATATCGCCAGCGACTTTCATGAGGATCGAGGCCCGTTTGGTCGAACTGGACCGAATAGCTGACCATGTCAGCTCCCATGTCGCCCATGCGGGAAACAAGCAGAGTCGGGAACACAAGGTGCTGGACAGTTTCGATGTCCGGGACGCTCACGCTGTCCTGAAGCAGTTGAAGGAAATTGCCGATCTTGTCGGGGTTTGGTTCGCTAATGAGGGTGAATTGCGGGTCACGAAGGTCCAGTCCCCTTCGACGATGAGAGGGAGGAGATCCCAGTCTTTCGCCCCGGAACGCCCCAGCCAGACGACATGGGACGATCTCCCATAACCTCTCTCATGAGCCAGTACGGTCAGTTTCGGGCTAAGGCACTCATCAACCAGAAACTTCATCCGGCCCGCCTGCGAGGGATACGATGATCCGAGATGACGCGCGCGCCCCTCGGCAGATTGGCGATGACCGGCTTCGGCCGCCCGCGAAGGGGATTGGCCTCAGCGTAGAGCGTCGCAAGCTCCAGCTTGTCCTCGGTCAGCGACGGATAGCCCTGCGCGTCCGCGCCCGACTGGCGCTCCAGAACGATGGAGCGGCCATTGGGGAGGATCAGCCGGTTCCAGACGAGCAGCACACGGCGCTGGCCGAACTGCACGCTGTTGTCATACTGGCCGATGATCCGCGTCCCCTGCGGGATCAGGAGCAGTCTGCCGGTCGGGCTGTCATAGATGTGCTGCGTCACCTGGGCGGTGATCTGGCCCGGAAGGTCGGAACAGATGCCTGTAATGAGCGCGGCGGGGATCACGGCCCCGGCCTGGAGCACATAGGGCGACGCGGGCGGCATGACGCGATCCGTCGATGTGGCGCGGCGATCGACAGGGGCGTCGAGGAAGGCGGCTTGCCGGTCCTGCGCGGTCTGCTGCCCGGCCAGGCCGGCGAGGTCGAGGCCGGGGAGTCCCGGCGTCGTCGCGCCGCCCAGCGTCCCGGCCGGGCTTCCGGTGCGGGCCTCGGTCTGGAAAAAGACGCGGCTGACGCGCGCTGCTTCTTCCTCGGCCAAGCGGCGCTGTTCCGCCTCGTCCACAGTTGGCGTGGTAATCGTCGGTGGCACGACAGGCTGGCCCCTGTTCTGCGCGTCGAGGATAGGCCGTCCAAGATCACCCGGCAGCGGCGGCCCCAGGACCGGCCCGGTATAGTCGCGCGGCAGGCCGGCAAGCCCATCGGCGGTTTGCCGGTTGTTGGTGGAGTAGAGTTCTTCGCCGCCCGTGCCGCCGTCGCGGGTCTGGAGCGCGTAGATCAGCGCGCCGCCGACGCCGACCAGGGCGACGGCCGCCACGCTGGCGAGCACCTTGCGAGACAGGCGGGTGACGCGCGGGGCTTCGGCACGAAGCCGCATCGGCGCGGCGTTGGATTCGGTATCGCTCATGTCGATGGCCTCCCGTCCGTGCGAACAATCCGGACGGTCTGCTGGCGGTCGCCGGAGCCAAGACGCAGCTCGGCCGCGCCGAACAGGCGGTCCACGATCAGGATGTGTTGATGGATGCGGCTGTTGACGATCTGCGCCTCGCCGTCCGCGCCGAGCACAAAGATCGGCGGCATCTCGCCTTGCACGATGCCGCGCGGAAACTCGACATAGACGGCGACGGGCTTCCACGGCGGCATGTCTCCGGTCAGGCCATAGCGGTAGTTGCGCGCGGCGACGCCGGGATGATCGGCGTTGCGGGCACGGCTTGGCGCTGCCCGGCCGGCTGCTGCGGATACGCCCAGGCGACGGCGGGCATATAGGGCTTCTCGCCGGAACGCAGCTCGAGCATGTAAACGCGGCGGTCGGTCGTTACGACAAGATTGGTCGTGATGTCCGGCCGGGTCGGCTTCACGAGGATATGGACGCGGCGCGTGACGCCCGAACCGGATTCGGTATCGCCGATAATCCAGCGTGCCGTGTCGCCGGCCGCTATCGGCCCCGCGCCGGTCAGGCTTTCGCCTGGCTCAAGCGCAATGTCGGTGATCTGGCCGGGCGCGGCATAGACCTGATAGAGCGCGCCTTCGCTCCACGGATAAATCTGGATGGCGTTGTAATAACCTTCGCGGCGTGGCTGCACGCGGGCGGCCGCGTTGGCATTCTCGACACGGCCCGTCGCGGTGCTGGCGGTCTGGCCGCCGCGTGCGACGGTCCAGGCGGGCGGGACATGGATCGGCTGCGGCCGGTCGTCGGTGACGGCCGCGGGGATCGCCGGCAACGGCGGCACGCTCGCGTCGTAACTGATCTGCGGCGGTTTATAGGTCGCGCAGCCGGCCAGCATGGTCGCGGAAAGCAGGACGGCGGGAATCGCCGGGGTGCGGGGGATCGTCCTCATTGGCTCATCTCCCGCGACCACGAAATTGCATTGACGTAGATTCCTAGCGGATTGGCGCGCAGTCGCGCGGCGTCGCGCGGCGGCTGGATCGCGATGGTGAGGATAGCGGTCCATCGCTCCGTGGTGGAAAGCTGGCCGGACTCGTAGTGGCGTTCGGTCCAAGCGACGCGGAAGGAATCCGGCGAGGCGCGAATAACGCTCGACACCTCGACCGCGACTTGTTGCTTTCCGACTTTGGTGAACGGGTCGTTGGCGCGGGCATAGTCGTTGAGCGCCGCCGCGCCCCTGTCAGTCGTCCACTCGTAAGCGCGTAGCCAGTTCTGGCGGACGATGATGGGATCAGCGGGGATACTCCTGACCTGTTCGACAAAGCGCCCCAGGTGCCATGCCACTTGCGGATCGGTCGGGCGATAGTCGGCCGTGGCAGGCGCGACGGCCTGCGCCTGGCCGAGCCGATCAACTTGGACTACCCAGGGCACGACGGTCCCGCGCGCCGATTGCCAGACAAGCGCGGCGGCGAAGCCGGCCGAAAGGATCAGGCTGCCGAACGCCATGTAGCGCCAGTTCCTCGCCTGCACGCGGGCCGAGCCTATGCGCTCGTCCCAAACCTGCGCGGCGCGCTGATAAGGTGTTTTGGGTTGTGGGGTCTTGCCGTAATGCACGGCGGGTCGCTTGAAGATGCTCATGTGCGGTCGCTTTCAGAGAGGTTGACGGAAGGACCAGAGGCGTGGCTGTCGCCGGAGCGGACGGCGTGCGCGGTCGTCTGGACGGCATGGCCGGTGTGGCCGGATTGGCGCATCCGCTGCGCCCAACCGGGCGATGTGCCAGCGGCCGGCGCGGATGCGGACGTGCTGCCGGCCGATCCCATGGAGGATGTGCCGCCGGTCGCGCCGAACCCGGCTTTCACGCCATCGGAAAAGCTGGATTTGACGCTTTCGGTGGCGCGCGCGACGGCGCGCTTCAGCGGCGAGATGGCGGCGGAGCCTGCGGCCCGCGCCACGCCGCCCATGCCGGAGGCGACGCCGGCCGCGCCGGACTGGCCGACCGAGCCCAGGCTGTAGGCGGCGGAAGCTGCGCCGGCTGCGGTGGCTCCGCCACGCACGGCGGCGGCTCCGCCCGATAGCGCGGCTGCGCCTCCCTTGACGGCAAGCCCAGCCGCGCCGCCTGCGGCAAGAGCAGCGCCGCCAACGGCAAGGCCCGTTCCGACCGCCGCACCCGCGCCGAGCTGCGGGCCGCCGCTGACAAGCCCGGATGCGATGCCAGGGCCGAATATGGCCAGACCGACGAGCGACAAGGCCGCGAGCACGATGGCCATGGCGTCGTCGATGGTCGGAGTCGCCCCGCCGAAACCGGCCGTGAATTGCGAGAATAAGGTGCTGCCGATGCCGATGATGACGGCCAGCACCAGAACCTTGATGCCGGAGGAAATCACGTTGCCAAGCACCTTCTCGGCCATGAACGCGGTCTTGCCGAACAAGCCGAAGGGGATCAGCACGAAGCCGGCGAGCGTCACCAATTTGAACTCGATCAGCGTCACAAAAAGCTGGATGGCGAGGATGAAGAACGCGAGGATAACCAGCGCCCAGGCGAACAGCAGGCACGCGATCTGGATGAAGTTCTCGAAGAACGCCACCCAGCCCATAAGGTCGGAAATCGAGTCGAGCAGCGGCCGCGCCGCGTCGAGGCCGGTTTGCGCGACCTTGCCGGGCCGCATCAAATCCTGCGCGGTGAACCCCGTGCCGGATGCTTTCAGGCCAAGGCCGGCGAAGCTGTCAAAGACGATCTTCGCGAGGTTGTTCCAGTTGGAAATCAGGTAGGCGAAGACACCGACAAACAGCGTCTTCTTCACCAACCTCGCAACGATGTCGTCATCCGCGCTCCAGCTCCAGAACAGGGCGGCGAGCGTCACGTCGATGACGATGAGCGTGGTCGCGATGAACGCGACCTCGCCATCGAGCAAGCCAAAGCCGGAGTCGATATATTGGGTGAAGACCCCAAGGAAATTGTCGATGACTCCCGCGCCGCCCATGCGTCACCGCCCTTCGCTGGAGGACGGCGACGCGGGCGCAGGCGTGCGGCCAAGGAAGCGGTCGCGGGTTTCGGCCCATACGCGCAGGCATTCGGCGTCGTCGGCCGCCTTTGCCCCAAGCTGCTGGCACCGGCGCTGTCCCTCGCGCAGCGGGTTGCGTTCGGGCTGGAGAAGCCGCACCGGCGTCTCTGCCGGCGCGACTTCCTTGCGGGTGAGTTCGATCACCGTTGCCGTGATGGCGATGGCGACGAACACGACAGCGCCCAGACGGGCCAGCATCTTGCCGTCCATACGCCCGCCCTCAATTGCCGTTGTTGAACATCTGCGCGTTGCCGGGCTGGTAGCCCGAACCCGGCGTGAGGAAGCGGCGGCGCTGCTCGCGCCCCTGTTCGGCCGCCGCCGCGCGTTCCGCCTCGGTCAGCGCGCCCGCCCGGCCGTTGGCGGCGAGAAGCGCCACAAGGTCGGAAAGCTGCTGGCTTTGAAGGGCCAGAAGTTGGTTGCCGGCCTGTGTCGCCTGAAGCGCGCCGGTCGCGTTCTGGCTCTGGCCGACAAGCTCCGACATCTGCGTGCGGTTGGTGTCGATGTTGCCGACGACACCAGCTTGGACGCGCATCGCGTCCTGCAAGCCGCCCACTGTGTTCTGCCAGCGGGTGCGTGCGCTGGCGACGAGCTGCTGATCCGTCGCCGACATCGACGCATTGCCGTATTGGCTCTGGAACACCTGGTCGATGCGCTGCACGTCGAAGGCGATGTTCTGCGCCTGGCTCAAGAGCTGCTGCGTGCGCCGGACATTCTGTTGAAGCGTCTGGAGCGACGACAACCGCAGGCTCGCCAGATTGCGGGCCTGGTTCATCAACATGGTCGCCTCGTTCTGGAGGCTCTGAATCTGGTTGTTGATCTGCTCCAGGGAACGGGCCGCCGACAGGACGTTCTCGACGTAGTTCCTCGGGTCGAACACGATCCATTGCGCCGACGCGGGTGCAACAAAGATGGGCGAGACCGCGAGCGGCGCGGCGAGCATGGTCGCGGCCAGAAGGACGGCGCGCGGGTTGGAACGACGGATGGTCATGGCTGGGTCTCCTTTTCGGATTGGGGGATGAGCGTCGGGAGAAGATCGACGGCCCAGCCGACATCGCGGGCGCGCAGCCACGCGGCGAGAAAGCCGTCGCGGCCGTGCTCGGCGACGATCTGCGCAATGAGCGTCTGGTCGGATTTCGAGGATGCGGCACAGAGCGCGAGGCCGACTTCGGACAGGCCCAGCTCGAACAGGCGATTGCCCCTGCGGCTCTGGCAGTAATAATCTCGCTTGGGCGTGGCCCGTGCGAGGATTTCGATCTGCCGGTCATTCAGGCCGAAGCGGCGATAAATGGCCGTGATCTGCGGCTCGATGGCGCGCTCGTTGGGCAACAAAAGCCGCGTCGGGCAGCTCTCGATGATGGCGGGCGCGATGTTGCTGCCGTCGATGTCGCTGAGGCTCTGCGTGGCGAAGATGACGCTGGCGTTCTTCTTGCGCAGCGTTTTCAGCCATTCGCGGAGCTGGTTCGCGAACCCCTCGTCGTCGAGCGCAAGCCAACCCTCGTCGATGATGAGCAGCGTGGGCCGCCCGTCGAGCCGGTCGCCGATGCGATGGAACAGATAGGCGAGCACGGCCGGGGCCGCGCCGGTCCCGACAAGTCCCTCGATCTCGAACGCCTGCACGTCCGCCGATCCCAAATGCTCTGTCTCGGCGTCGAGCAAGCGGCCATAGGCTCCGCCGACGCAGAACGGACGCAATGCCTGCTTCAAGTCATTAGACTGGAGCAGCACGGCAAGGCCGGTGATCGTGCGTTCCTCGACCGGCGCGGAGGCGAGCGAAGTCAGCGCCGTCCAAAGATGCTCTTTGACCTCGGGCGTGATGGCGATGCCTTCGCGCATGAGGATGGCGGCAATCCAGTCCGCCGCCCATGCGCGTTCATAGGTGTCGTGGATTCGGGCAAGTGGCTGGAGCGAAACGGACGCCTCGTCTCCTTCCGTGAGGCCACCGCCCAAATCGTGCCAATCCCCGCCCATGGCGAGCGCGGCGGCGCGGATGCTTCCGCCGAAGTCGAAGGCGAAGACTTGGCTGGCCGCATAGCGCCGGAACTGGAGCGCCATGAGGGCGAGCAACACGCTCTTGCCCGCGCCCGTGGGGCCGACGACAAGGGTGTGGCCTACGTCGCCGACATGCAGACTTAGCCGGAACGGGGTTGAGCCTTCGGTCTTTCCAAAGAGCAAAGGGGGTGCACCGAAATGCTCGTCCCGTTCCGGCCCCGCCCACACCGCCGAAAGCGGGATCATGTGAGCGAGATTCAAAGTGCTGATGGGTGGCTGCCGCACATTCGCGTAGGCGTGTCCGGGCAGGCTGCCGAGCCATGCGTCAACCGCGTTGACCGTCTCGGGCATGGCGGTGAAGTCGCAGCCCTGAACGATCTTCTCGACCAGGCGCAGCTTCTCTTGCGCCACGCGCGGGTCGGTATCCCAAACGGTGACGGTCGCCGTGACGTAGGCCATGCCCGCCACGTCCGCCCCAAGCTCCTGCAACGCCATGTCGGCGTCGAGCGCCTTGTTGGCGGCGTCGGTGTCCACAAGGGCGGACGCCTCGTTGGTCATCACCTCTTTCAGAATCGCGGCGACGCTCTTGCGCTTGGCGAACCATTGGCGACGGATGCGGGTCAGCAGCCGGGTCGCATCGGTCTTGTCGAGCAGGATCGCGCGCGTGCTCCACCTGTAGGGGAACGGCAGCCGGTTCATTTCGTCGAGCAGGCCCGGCGTCGTCGCGGTCGGGAATCCCACGATGGTCAGGACGCGCAGATGCGCGTCGCCAAGGCGCGGCTCCAGCCCGCCGGTCAACGGCTGGTCGGCGAGCAGCACGTCGAGGTGCATCGGCACCTCGGGCACGCGCACGCGATGGCGGTTGGTCGAGATGGTGGAATGGAGATAGGTCAGCGTCGCGCCGTCATCCATCCAACGGCACTCGGGCATGAAGCCGTCGAGCAAGGCCAGCACGCGGTCGGTGCGGTCGATGAAGCCGCGCAGCAGCTCCCACGGGTCCACGCCGGCTTTCTCCCGGCCCTCATAGAGCCATGTTTCTGCGCGGGCGGCTTCCTCGGCCGGGGGCAGCCAGAGGAAGGTCAGGAAGTAGCCGGACACGAAATGCGCGTCCGCTTCCTCAAAACCGGCTTTCCGCTCCGCATCGACCAGCGCCGACGCGGGATCGGGAAACATGCTGTCGGGATAGGTCGCCGCCTCGCTGCGCTGCGCCTCGACAAAGATGCTCCAGCCGGAGCCGAGGCGGCGCACGGCGTTGTTGATGCGGCCGGCGACGGCGACCAGTTCGGCCGCGACGGCGGAATCCAGATCGGGACCGCGAAACTTCGCCGTCCTCTGAAAACTGCCGTCCTTGTTCAAGACGACGCCGGAGCCGACAAGCGCGGCCCATGGCAGATAGTCGGCAAGGCGGGTGGCGATGCGGCGGTATTCGGCAAGGTTCATCATGGACGCGCCTCCATCAAACCGCCAGATGACCGGGGATACGCAGATGCCTGCGCCCGACCTCGACGAAGAGCGGATCGCGTTTGGCTGCCCATACCGCGAGGAAATGACCGACCGCCCAGATGGCGAGGCCGACCAGCCAAAGGCGCAGGCCGAAGCCCACGGCCCCGGCAAGCGTCCCGTTCAGAATCGCGATGGAGCGCGGTGCGCCGCCGAGCAGGATGTGCTCGGTCAGCGCCCGATGGACCGGGATCGTGAAGCCCGGCACCGTGCCCAGTTGCTCGAACGCGCCCCCCCATCAAACGAGCGCCCCGCCGCCGAAGGAGAAGAACGACAGGAAGAAGCTCGACGCGGCGAACGCGATGCTGAGCCCGAACACGATCTGGATCAGACGACGGAAGCCGCCCGACGTGTCGCCGAATGCCAACGCGAGGCCGGTGGCGATGACGACGATGACGGCCACCACCTTGGCGACCGGCCCCTCGATGGACTGGAGGATGCTTTGAAGCGGCGCTTCCCACGGCATCGACGAGCCGGACGCATGGGCAGGCGTCACCGCCGCCATCGCCATGATGGTCATGATCGCGGTCGAACTGGCGAGATGCTTGACGTGATCGCGCAGGATGGAGCGGGCCGGCGGGTCGGCCTGATTGACCATGTTGTTCGTGTTGAAGACAGACGGTTTCATTTGGAATCTCCTGTGCTGACGGGGGTTGCGGGGGTGATGCGGTAATCGCCGTCCGGGCCGAGCCCTTCGACGCGGGCGAGTTCGGCCAGCCGGCGCGCGGAACCGCGTCCGGCGAGGACGGCAACAAGGTCGATAGTTTCGGCGATCAGCGCCTTGGGGACCGTGACCACGGCCTCCTGAATGAGCTGTTCGAGGCGGCGCAGCGCGCCGATGCCGGAGCCGGCATGGATGGTGCCGACCCCGCCCGGATGGCCTGTCCCCCATAGTTTGAGCAGGTCGAGGGCTTCCGGGCCGCGCACCTCGCCCACCAGAATGCGGTCGGGCCTGAAGCGCATGGACGAGCGCGCCAGTTCGGTGAGGTCGGCCACGCCGTCCTTGGTGCGCATGGGCACCTTGTTTTCCGAGCGGCATTGCAGCTCGCGCGTGTCCTCGATGATGACGACGCGATCCGCGCTCTTAGCGATCTCCGACAGAAGCGCGTTGACGAGGGTGGTCTTGCCGGTGGACGTGCCGCCCGCCACCAAGATATTGGCGCGGGCTGCGACGGCTTCGCGCAGCGTTTCCGCCTGATCGGCGGTCATGATGGCGGCGGCTACATAGTCGTCGAGCGTGAACACGGCGACGGCCGGCTTCCTGATCGCGAAAGCGGGGCCGGCGACAATCGGAGGAAGCAAGGCTTCAAAGCGTTCGCCGGTTTCGGGAAGCTCGGCCGAGACGCGAGGCGAGCGCGGATGCACCTCCGCGCCGACATGATGGGCGACCAGGCGCACGATGCGTTCGCCATCGGCGGCGGACAGGCGCTCGCCCGTATCGGACAGCCCTTCGGAAAGGCGGTCGATCCACAACCGCCCATCGGGGTTCAGCATGACCTCGACCACGGCCGGGTCTTCCAGAAACCGGGCGATGGCCGGGCCGAGCGCGGTGCGCAACATGCGTGCGCCGCGCTGGATCGCTTCCGGTCTGTGGTGAGTGGCGGTCATCTCGGCCCCGTTTCCTGGCGGGGCGCGACAGACGGTCCCCGCAACGGGGTCGATTAAGAAAGCCCGAAATCGGGTCTATTCAACAACTATCGCAGCGCGTGCGGGCATCGGCGGCCATCGGCGGCGAATAGGATGGGTTGTATTTTGGCGGCGTGGCCCTCCTGCCGCATGAAGCAGATTATTCCATGATCTAGGCTGGGGTCATTTCACTGGACCCGTTGTTCCCAAGGCTTTCTCAAGTGCCCCGCGCCCGCTGCCCGCGAGCCAGGAACGCAGACTGAGCAGCTCCGGGTTGATGTCACGCATGGCATCGAGATCGACCTTCTCTGCGAGAGGCCCGTCTTCCAGACTCTTTGCCATATGCGCGAGGTCCGCATTTTCTGCGAGAATATCATCGGGAAAGCGTTCATAGGTGATCAGACGCCCGGCAGCTTCGGTGAAGGCGGTCTCAAGCTCGCGCCCTGTCACCCGGTCGCTGGCAATCTTCACGGTCTTGCCGCCGAAGCGGGCCTCGTCGGCAAACATGGCAGCAGCAAATTTGCCGATGTCTTCCACGGCGGTAAGGTGAATCGAGTGATCCGGCCGGATCAGTGACACCAACCGGCCCTGATCCATGCCGAAGCCCGGCCGCACCAGCATCTCCATGAAGATCATCGGTCGAATGATGGTAGTCGTGATGGGAAGTTTTCGGACATGCGCTTCGATGCGCGGCTTGGCGTCGAAGCGCGGCACGCCCGTCAGCACATCCCCAGAACTGGCTCCCGAAGAGTATATGAAATGCTCGATGCCGGTTTCGGCTGCGATATCTGCGATCGCGACCCCATACTGGACTTCCTCTTCAGCAGTCAGGTTGCCCGGCAGTACGCTGAAGACACCATAAGCATCTTTCATGGCTGAGCGGACGATATTCGCGTTCTCGAATGAGCCTTGCACAAGCTCGACGCCTGCATTTCGCAGCTTCAAAGATGCGGTCCCGGCGGCGTCTAGTACAAGTGCGCGAACGGGCCATCCCATCTTCAGCAATGCTTTGGCGACAGACCCTCCCTGCCGCCCGGTGGCGCCGAAAACCAGAATGGGTCTTTTGTCGTCGGTCATTGGATACCCTCGCATGGAACAAGGGTTATCCATATATACCAACAAGAGTCCGCTGGAAGACGGCACATTTTTCTGCATCAGGCACAAGGATGGTACCCTTGGACAAACAAATGCATGCCGACGCATCACAAGGGTCAGGAGATGGTCGATCGTTCAGACCTGTTCCGTCAAACGGGGTTTGCACCCTGCTGAGCGACAAGTGGACTGTTCCAGTCCTTTGGCGGCTTTCACTCGCGGAGAATCATCGGCTCCGCTTCTCAACGCTCAAAAAGGAGATTGACGGTGTCACTCAGCGCATGTTGACGCTCACGCTTCGTAATCTTGAGCGTGATGGACTGGTTGCCCGCCATTATTTCCCTGAAGTACCACCGCGTGTCGAATATGAACTGACCGAGATGGGCATCGGAGCTTTGCGTGCCCTTGAGGTATTTAACTTTTGGGTCCACGACAACCTGCACTCCATCAGAGAGCACCGCCGCGCTTACGACGAAGTGAGATTGTAAGTCTCTATCATTCAGGCCGACCGCCTGAAGCGGATGCGCCGCTTGGCTGGTCATCTTCATTCACTCCCGTAGGGGCATGGTGGGACGGCTCGACGTCGCGCGATAGCTCCTTCAGAAACCTGTCTCCCGCCGCCAGACGCAGGCCGAGCGATTGCATGAAGCCCTCGAACCGTTCGGCCCCCTTCGCGCGGGCGGCGGCCTGGGCGCTCTCCGGCAGCGTCGGCGTGGAAGAAAGCCAGATACGGATGAACAGGGACAGGGTTTCGCCGAGCACGGCCAGATCCTCGTCGAGTGTGTGGATCTCGCGGCCGATCTTGTCGAGGCGGCGCGACATGGCCGCCTCCAGCCGATCCGACGTGTCACCGGACAGGAAGGACGCGACGGCGGCGTCGACAATGGCCGATTGGGACACGTTTCGCCGAAGCGACAGCGCCTCTACCTGACTGAGCAAAGCCGGATCAAAATAGATGTTCTTACGGATGCGTTTTGCCATTGGCGTCTCTGTTTGATCCCATGGTTTAATGGTGCGATCCTTTCTTTGGAATGGAAGGAAGCCCTATGGGACAAATTCGTCATGGCAGCGCCACGACTACGCACGCTGTCCGAGCAGCAATACAGCGATCGCAAGCTTCGCTCGCGCAGCTGAGCAGAGAGCTGGGCATCAATCCCAAAACGGTTGCGAAGTGGCGCAAGCGCGCGACGGTCGAGGATATGAAGACCGGGCCATCGGTGCCGAGTTCGACGATCCTGACCGAGGCCGAAGAGGCGGCCGTCGTCGCGTTTCGACGCCATACGTTGCTGCCGCTGGACGACTGCCTTTATGCCTTGCAGCCGTCCATCCCGCACCTGACACGCTCGGCGCTGCATCGGTGCCTTCAGCGCCATGGCATCTCTCGACTGCCCGACGTGGGCGGTGACAAACCGAAACGGTCGAAGTTCAAGCGCTATCCTATCGGCTTCTTCCACATCGATATTGCTGAGGTGCAGACCGCTGAAGGAAAGCTCTACCTATTCGTCGGCATCGACCGCACAAGCAAGTTCGCCGTAACCCAGCTCGTCGACAAAGCCGACAGGAAGACGGCCTGGGAGTTCCTTCAGCACATGCTCGAGGCCGTGCCTTATCAGGTCCACACCGTCCTCACGGACAACGGCATCCAGTTCGCAGAACAGCCTCGGAACCGGAACACCATCACCTCCCGTCCGATGCGCTTCGACATGATCTGCGAGGCAAACGGGATCGAGCACAGGCTGACCAAACCCAATCACCCTTGGACCAATGGCCAGGTCGAGCGGATGAACCGCACGATCAAGGAGGCCACCGTCAAACGCTTCCATTACGACAGCCACGACCAGCTACGAACGCACCTCGCCGACTTCATGGCGGCCTATAACTTTGCGCGCAGGCTCAAGACCCTCGGCGGCCTCACTCCCTATGAATACATCTGTAAAATCTGGACTTCAGAGCCAGATCGATTCATCCTAAACCCGATCCACCAGATGCCGGGACTGAACACCTAGAAGGCTTCACGGCCGCCAAGACGCAAGGCTTAGCTGACGCATCGGGCAATCTTTGTTCTCGCAAGAGCACGTTTTCCTATATGTATGACGACGTACTGGGCATGACACTTTACCACTATGTCCGCGCCGTGCTCGAAGCAGTGATCGAACGCATCACCGTCATTAATTTCTCCGATTTGCTCGACCGCGGCACCGCGCACCAACTGCTAGCGACAGGAGATTTCGCGATCGTCCAGGGTGCACATACCTTCGCCCGCCGCACCGACAAAAAGAAGACGGGGAAAGGCGACGTCATGTTCGCCGAGCAGGGCGTCCTCGGCGACGATCGTCATGTCGCAGCGCATCATGAGTTCGAGACCGCCCGCGAGGGCGTAGCCGTTGACGGCAGCTATGATGGGGACGGGTGCCTCACGTATGGCTTTCATCCGGCGCATGTTCTGACCGATATCGGCACGCCAGCGATCGGCATCCATTTCGAAGTCCTCACCGCCAAGGTCGAAACCAGCGGTGAAAGCCGATCCGGCGCGGGTGATGATGACCGAGCGGATTTCCTGATCTCGCGTTGCGCGCAAGATGGCCGCTTCGAGCGCATCGTCGAGCACCTGGTTCATAGCGTTCATCTTATCGGGACGGTTCATCACCAGCGTGACGAATGCATCCCGTTCATCTTGCTTCCAAAGTACCAGATCGTTGGACATCGGTGTCTACTCATTCGAATTCGGCAAATTGAATCCCGCTCGCTCGCCCCCGCGCCGTCATCGTCAGCGGGTTCATATCTGCAAATCCGTTCCGGTTGTTCCGTCCGAAAGGGCAGCGAACAGGCCCGCGCGGTTTCTCAAAATGGCCTTGTGGACCGGCTGGCCTTTTGCGGAGATCTCGCCGCACCCGGGATCGGGGACGAAGTCTGCTATGGCGAACCTCGAAACGGCGTTCGACGAGCCGGGATTGTCGCGATTCCACTGCGCCAGCAGCGACGCGATACAGTCGGCGGAAGCCGGCGCTTTGGCGAAAACGAGGCCGACCACGGCGTCTCGACCTTCGCCCCAGAGCACGATGTCGTCGGCCAGATGGCCGATTCGCGCTATGATCGCGGCACGCACGGCGCCGGTACGCACTTTCGTCCCGCTCGACAGTTTGAAATCTTCGGACAAGCGGCCGTCGAAACGCAAAACCTCGCCGTCCAGAATGCCGGCATCGCCCGTGCGATAGAAGCCTTCCTCATCCAGCGGCAGTGGCGCGGCGCCATTCTCACCGAGATAGTAGGGTGCGAGATTGGGTCCACGAAACCGAATCTCATGTCCCGAATCGCCGGGGACCAGAGCGATCTCATGACCGGGAAGCAGCCAGCCGAGAATGCCGGGCGTGGGTACGTCCGAAGGGGCAAGGCACATGGTCGAGGCGGTCTCGGTCGCGCCGTAGCCAGACAGGATCGAAATCCGCGTTCCAAAGCGGAACTCCATGTCCGCGCGAAAACCGAGGAGACGATGCCACAAAGCGGGTTCCATCGCAGCGCCCGCGAAGAAGATATGCGTCTGGTTGCGAAAGCCCGGCGCGACCTGCTCCGGATCATCGTCGTAGCGATCGAGCACCAGTCTCAGACCGAGCGGCACACCGATCGACATGGTCGGCGCGGTTGCCACCATAAGTTCGAGCAGCTCGCCTATCCCCTGCGCGGACGGTGCAGCAGCACGATGCAATGTTCCGCCGTTCCAGATGACCTTGAACAGATTGTCGAGGCCGCCGAACACGTGGTTCCATGGCATCCAGTCGACGAGAACGGGGGATCGCTCGTGAAGAAACGGCCACATCGTAGCGCAGGCGGACTGGCACGAGGAAATCATGCCACGCGTCACAGGCACGCCTTTGGGCGCTCCCGTGCTGCCCGAGGTGAAGAAGACGGCGCTCCATTCATCCGGTGCGCTATCATGATCGGGAAAAATCTTATTGGCCTTGGGAAGATCGGCCAGGGTTCGGACGGGATCGTTTTCCTGAAACGGATGATCGTCTGCGACCACGATAAGATTTGGCGTTGCGATTCGCCACAAACGGGCCGCCTCCCCTTCAGGAGGCGGAAAGCAAGAAACGTTCCTGAAAGGGCACGGCGGCATCGCGATGTGGACGAAGCCGCCCAGCAGGCATGCAAGCCGCAATCGCAGCGCATCGAGACCGGGCGACAATAGCGTCGCGACCCTGTCGCCCGGGCGTAGCCCCGTCGCTGCAAGGCGGGCACGCAAGATGCGGGCGTCGTCCAAAGCGTCCCCATAGGTGAGGGAGCTGCGACTTCCGTTCCAATGCGCGGAGATCAGAACGCGGCTGGGCATGCGAGACGCCCAGTAGCGGAAGCGGGCTGCGATGTCTTCCAGCGGGCTGGGAAGCGATAGCCGGTTCGACAAAAGAACCGCGCCGTCCCGACGATTGCCTTTCTGCAAGAGAGGGCGGACCGGCATTTTTTCGCTCATGGGCGAATTGGACCGAGGTGCCGCGCGCATGCCCTGTGCACCGATCGTTCCGTCCCGGGCAAAGGCCGGATCGAATGCCGCCGCGATGCGTCAAGATTCTTCATCGGAAATTGCAGTGCCTTCATTCACCGCATCCGGCTCTGGCTGTGCAGGAAAGCAACCCGGATTTGCATATTGCCACAATCGTTATTTGGTATACAATACTCCAAAATCTATAAAAGAGGGCCGTTCGAATGTTTTCACACAGCGTGAGTTCGATGGAGGAGATGAGTACCCCGGACGTTTCGCCGGCGGTCGAGATTCGCGAACTGGGTTTTCGCTACAAGGGAACGCCGGAACGGGCGGTTCACAGTCTGAACATGAGCATCGCGCCGGGCGAGTTCGTAGTGATCATGGGCGCTTCGGGGGCCGGCAAGAGCACGCTGTGCCAGGCACTCAATGGATTGATTCCGCATCTGACACGCGGGGAGATGGAGGGCGAGGTCCTCGTGTGCGGCATCCCTACGCGCTCCACGACGGTGGGCGAGATGGCTCGACATGTGGGCATGGTGTTCCAGGATTTCGAGGCGCAACTTTTCTCCACCAATGTCAGGCTCGAAGTGGCGTTCGCGCCGGAAAACTTCGGCCTGCCGCGTGAGGAGATCGGCCGGCGCGTCGAGGACGCGCTTCGCAGGGTTCATCTTGAAGGCTTCGACAATCGTCAGCCCGCGACCCTGTCGGGAGGCCAGAAGCAGCGGCTCGCCATCGCTTCCGTCCTGGCCGCCGGTCCGACCGTGCTTTGCCTCGACGAGCCGACGACCGACCTCGATCCGGTAGGCAAGCAGGAAGTCTTCACGATCGCGAATGCGCTGCGCAGTCAGAACAAAACCCTCGTAGTGGTCGAGCACGAGACGCCTGAAGCGCTGAGCGCGACGAGGATCGTGCTCATGGAAAAGGGGACGATCCTGCGGGACGGCCCGGCCGAGGACGTGTTGCGCGAGGTTGAACTGTTCCATGAAATCCGGGCGATGCCCTTGCAGATTCCGGATCTGTTTTGCCAGCTTGGTTACGAGACGTCTGCGCGCCCGTTGACGGTGGAGAAGGCGTTGGCCGAATTCGGCGAGAACGGATTGAAGGTAGATGCTGCCCGGCATGCTGGATGCGTCGAGCGTGATGCGCGCCGCCTTGAAACCTATGGCGAACCCTTGATCGAGATTTCCAATCTCGGCCATCGCTACGATAACGGGTTTCTGGCGGTCGACGACGTCACCTTCACGGTCAGGCGTGGCGAATTCGTTGCTGTCCTCGGCCAGAACGGGTCGGGCAAGACGACGATGATTAAGCATCTCAATGGTTTGTTGCGCGCAACTTCGGGTCGCGTGGGCATTGTCGGGCGCGATGCTGCCACGTCGAGCGTTCTCGAGCTTGGAGAGCATATTGGCTACGTCTTCCAAAACCCCGATCATCAGATTTTCTCCGATACCGTCTTCGACGAAGTCGCGTTCGGTCTTCGCAAGCGCAGCTTTGAAGATGAGGAGGTTCGTCAGCGCGTCACCGAAGCGCTCGCCGCGGTGGGGCTTGCGGGCTTCGAGCAGGAGGACCCGTTCTCGCTCACCAAAGGGCAGCGCCAGCGTGTGGCCGTGGCATCCGTCCTGTCGATGCGCCCCGACGTTCTGATCCTCGACGAGCCGACGACCGGGCTCGACTATCTCGAGCAGCGCGGAATGATGGAGTTGGTGCGCGGTCTCAACGAGCAAGGCTCGACCATCATCATCGTCACGCACGCCATGTGGGTGGTCTGCGAGTTCGCTCACCGGGTTCTGGTTATGAAGGGTGGCAAGCTCGTGGAGGATGGGCCGACGCGGCAGGTTTTTGCTGAGGAGCAGGTTCTTCAGGACATGTTCCTGCTGCCGCCGCCCATCGTCTCACTCGGCAACAGGCTTGGCTATCCGGTTCTGACCGTGGCCGAGATGCTGTCACTGACCAGCGAAGGAGCACGGTCGTGAACGTATATCTTTATCTGGACCGCGACAGCATTCTGCATCGCCTCGATCCGCGCACGAAAGTGGCGCTGCTGCTGGCGAGCTTCATTCTCGCCTTCAGCTTCGCGAACCCGCTGTACAATGTCGGTGTTCTCGCCTTTCAGCTCCTGCTGGTCACCCTGGCGCGTGCGTGGCCGAACGTCCTTCGCATGTGGAAGCTTCTGCTGGTCATCGCCGTGGTGACGGCCGCCCTTTTCGCCGTCAGCGCGCCGGGCGACACCCCGCTTTTCTGGATCGTTGAGCAGGAAAGCCTGGCCTACGGCATCTCGGTCGCCCTGCGCCTCAACGTGCTGATCATCGCGGGGCTCGTGTTCCTGTCGACGACGACGAACGAGGAAATCGCGCTTGCGCTGGTCCGGTTCGGCGTGCCCTACCGCATCAGCTTCGCCGTTTCGACTGCATTGCGGCTCGTACCCACCATATTGGGAACCGCGCTCGTCATCACGCAGGCGCAGCGCTCTCGCGGACATGACATCGATTCGGGCAGCATTTTCGCGCGCGTGCGCAAATTTACGCCGATCGTCGTGCCGATCTTCATCTCGACGATCCGCTCGACCCAGGTCTTCGCCATGGCGCTCGAATCGAAGGGATTCAACGCCGGCGGCGTACGGACCTTTTTCCTGAATCCCCGTTTCGGACGCAACGACGCGCTGGTGGCTGCCGTCAGCGTCGTTGTTCTTGCGGGCGCGCTTTGGCTTCGCCTCGAAGGCCACGGTGGCATCGAAGGGTACCGAGGATAACAACATCAATGGGAACACAGGAGACTCGTCATGACTGAAGTATTCACGATGTGGCGGCATACCAACATGATCGTGCTGACGGCGCTCTGCGCCGCTATCTACGCCGCTGTCCTCATCCCCTTCCAGAGCATTCCCATCATTCCGGGTCATGTCTCGTTCCGCGTAGCCGGCGTCCTGCCGATCGCGCTTGGCCTCATGTTCGGGCCGGCGGGTGCCTGGGGCGCAGCGATCGGCAATCTCATCGGCGACTTCTTCGGTACACTCAGCCCAGGTGCTGTCGGCGGCTTCTTCTCCAACTTTTTCACCGGCTTCGTTTCCTACAAGTTGTGGAGCGTTCTGAGCCCGTCGAAAGATCTCGGCGTCGGACTGAACTCCTTTCAAAAGCTCGTACGCTTCGAAATCATTGCCGTGCTCAAGGCATTCGGCACCGTGGTCATTCTTACCTGGTGGGTGTGCCTGTTGCTGCGTATTGCGCCGCCGCACGCCTACGCCACAGCCGTTTTGATCAGCAATCTCGTCGCGCCGGTCATCGGTGGACCCTTCGTCCTCAAAATTCTCGAACCGCGCATTCGCAAATGGGGCCTGCTGTGGACGGAAATCATGAAGCCTGAGGAAGTCTCCCGTGGCTTCATGCCCGGCGTCGGTTTCGTCTTGCTGATCATAGGCAGCCTCGGCGGCGGTGCGGCCCTATTTTGGTCGCTGTTCATGTCGGGTCTCGATATCGGTGATCCGCTGGTCCGCTTCCTGCCGGTCCCCTTCATCATCATGCAGGTCCTGGGTGCTGTCATGATGGGCGGCCGCAATCAGGTCGAGGCCATGCAGCAGGAGGCACTGGCGAGCGCCGTCCATCGTCCTGGCCCGAAAGTCGCATGAAGCTCAAAGGGAGGAAAAAAGTGCCATCAGTCATTTTGCTTGGAACCCTCGATACCAAGGGCCCGGAATACGCCTTTTTGCGTGACGAGTTGGCCGCTCGGAATATCAGGACAACAGTCATCGACGCGGGTGTACTGGGCGAGCCGTCATTCAGGCCCGACATCGACCGCGAGGAGGTTGCTCGCACAGCCGGTGTCGAGCTTGACGGACTTGTCGCAGGCAATGACCGGGGCGCGGCCGTCGAAGCGATGTCGCGTGGCGCGGCGAGCCTCGTGCGGGATTTGCATGAGAAGGGAGAGGTCGCCGGCATCATCGGGCTCGGCGGCACCGGCGGAACGACGCTGATCACGGCGGCCATGCGCGCGCTGCCGGTCGGAGTCCCGAAACTCATGGTTTCCACGGTCGCCTCGGGCGATACCCGCGCTTACGTGGGCGCTACCGACATCTCGATGATGTACTCGGTGGTGGACATCGCCGGCATCAACAAGATCTCCCGCCGTATTCTTTCGAATGCGGCGGGCGCGATCGCGGGCATGGCGACGCCGGGCCGGACGACGAACGACAGCGACGACAGGCCGCTGATCGGGGCGACCATGTTCGGCGTTACGACGCCTTGCGTCCAGAAAGCGCGGGAATTGCTCGAAGCCAAGGGCTACGAAGTCCTGGTCTTCCACGCAACCGGCACCGGCGGACAGTCGATGGAAGCACTGGTCGACGCCGGTATGCTGGTCGGCATACTCGACACGACCACGACCGAACTTGCAGACGAACTCGTCGGAGGGGTGTTTTCGGCCGGGCCGACGCGCCTGACGGCTGCCGGCCGGGCGGGCATTCCGCAGGTTGTCAGCCTCGGTGCGCTCGACATGGTCAATTTCGGGCCTCGTGAGACCGTCCCCTCACAATTCGAGGGCCGCAACCTCTACAAGCATAATGCCTCCATCACATTGATGCGCACGACCCCGCAGGAATGCGCCGAACTCGGCAAGCGGCTCGCCGAACGGCTGTCGGCCGGCAGCGGGCTGCGCAAATTGTTCATTCCCTTGCGCGGCGTCTCGCTGATCGCGACCGAGGGGCAGGTCTTCCACGATCCCGATGCCGACAAGGCGCTGATCGAGGCGATCAAGGCGCATCTTTCGGATGCGGTGGAACTTCACGAAGTCGATACGGACATCAACGACCCCGCTTTCGCGGCGGCTCTCGTCGATGCGCTTGTCGATGCCATGAGCAATGAAAATCAAGGAGCGACGAATGGTTGACCGGACTACAGCGCTTTACCGCCTCAGAAAGCAAATCCAGGAGGGACGCCCGATCGTCGGCGCCGGTGCGGGCACCGGGCTGTCGGCGAAATGCGCCGAGGCGGGCGGCGCGGATCTGATCATCATCTACAATTCCGGCCGTTACCGTATGGCCGGCCGTGGTTCTCTGGCCGGGCTGATGCCCTACGGTGACGCCAATGCCATCGTCATGGAGATGGCCGGCGAAGTTCTGCCGATCGTCGAAGACACTCCGGTGCTGGCCGGCATCTGCGGCACCGATCCGTTCCGTCGCATGCCGGTCTTTCTGAAACAGATAGCCGATGCCGGTTTTGCCGGTGTCCAGAACTTTCCGACCGTCGGCCTGATCGACGGCACGTTCCGGCTTAATCTGGAAGAGACCGGCATGGGCTTCGACCTCGAGGTCGAGATGATCGGCATGGCGCATGACGCCGGCTTGATGACCTCGCCCTACGTGTTCGATACGGATCAGGCCGTCGCGATGACGAAAGCCGGTGCCGATGTGATCGTCGCGCATATGGGGCTGACCACGTCGGGCGCCATAGGCGCGAAGACCGCGCTGTCTCTCGACGAGTCGGTCCGGCTCGTCCAGGACATCCGGGACGCGGCGGCCGCAGAGCGCAGCGATGTCATCGTGCTTTGCCATGGCGGTCCGATCGCAACGCCCGACGACACCGCTTACGTGCTGAAGCGTACGAAAGGTGTCTCGGGCTTTTTCGGCGCTTCCAGCATGGAGCGCCTGCCCACCGAAACGGCGATCACCGAAAACATGCGAAAATTCAAATCGGTATCGTTCGAATAGCGCCGGCTTCACAGAAAGGACATCGCGTGACTAGTCAGCTTACAATCTTGAATTCAATGGCCGATCCGGATTTCAACCGGGCGCTGGCGATCCACAAGGAATGGGGCCTGAAATGGCTCGATCTGCGGGACGGCATCTACGGCAATTGGGTGGCGAATGTGGACATCGATTCCGCCAAACGCGCGCGCGAAGCGATCGACGCCAGCGGTCTCGACGTCTTCTGCATGTCGACCAGCACCTTTTTCGAAGAGATAGAGAAGGGCGAGGACCTGTTCCGGGAAAAGCATCTCGGCAAGCTTGGCCACCTCATCGAACTCGGCAAGATCTTCAAGCCTAAGGTAATGCGCATTATCGCCGCGCAGCTGCCATCGCGTCAGCCCGGAGAAAACGCCGTCGAATTGATCGACGAGAAATACCCTTGGGTCTTCGACGTATACCGCGAAGCGGTCGACCGCATCGTGGCGGCAGGCTTGCGCCCCACGATCGAGAACGAAGCCTTCAAATGTATGCTCTCCCAGCCCGGCGAGGTCGTGGAGTTCTTCGATCGGCTCGACCGCAAGGACAGCGTCGACTTCACATGGGACGTGCAGAATCAGTGGGCGACCGGCGTCTTTCCGACGCTCGACGTTTATGAGCAGCTCAGGCCGCTGATTCAGTATTACCATGTCAAGGGCGGCGCGATGGAAGGCGACGACCGTAAATTGCGATGGAACGTTGCTCTCGAGGACGCCGACTGGCCGGTCGTCGAGATCACCAGCAAGGTGGTCGCCGACGGCGTTTCGCCGGTCATCTGCATCAATCCGGCGCAGCACGGCGAGAACAAGCCGGACTACGACTACAGCAACATCGTCAAGCGGGACATCGACTTCCTGCGCAATAACGTCCCGGGAGTGGAATGATGGAATATATGAGAGACGCCAAGCGCCGCATACGCATCGGCATCGTCGGCGCGGGTTCGCACAGCTACCGCAATATCTTTCCCACCTTGACCTATCTGCCGGTCGAACTCGTGGCAGTGGCTGATATCGATCTGGACCGCGCTTCCGCGACGGCCAGGCAGTACGGCGCGACAGAAAGTTACGCATCGGCCGAGGAGATGTATGCGAAGTCCGATATTGAGGCGGTCGTTCTGTGCGTTTCTCCGCAGATGCATCCTGCCCTGACGATCGCCGCGTTCAAGGCCGGCCTCCACGTGTTCATGGAGAAGCCTGCTGCGATGGTCGCCGACGAAGTTGCCGGGATGATCGCTGCGCGCGGCGACCGCGTGGGCGTCGTCGGCTATAAAAAAGCCTTCATGCCGGCTGTCAGAAAGGCGCAGGAAATCCTCGCCATGGATGGAGTAGGCCCGCTTCGCAGCGTTGTCGGCACATACCCCATGTCCATCCCCGAAAACGGGCGCAAGGTGCTGGACGAGCGCGAGGCCACGAACTGGCTCGCTAATGGCTGCCATCCGCTCTCCGTTTTTCTGGAATTCGGCGGGCCCGCGGCGGCGGTGACGACCCATCGCGGAAAGAATGGCGGCGGCGCGCTGATCATTCATCACGCCAATGGCACGATCGGCAATTTCCATCTCGCCCAGGGTGCGCCTGCATTCCAGCCATTCGAACGCTATGTCATCTACGCCGACAAGCAGAGCATCGAGATCGAGAACTCGCGTCGCCTCTCCTATCAGCGCGGCATAGAATTCGCCTACGCTACAGGTACGTCGTTCGCACCTCCCGGACTCGCCGGCGGCGCCATTGTCTGGGAAGCGCAGGACGGATTGAACACGCTGGAGAACAAGGCGGTGTTCACGCAGGGTCTTTACGGCGAACTCGCGCATTTCTGCGAATCGGTTCTCGCCTCGCAGCCCGCAACGATCGGCACTCTCGAATTCGCGCTCGACCTGACTCGCGTCTACGAGGCGGCCCTTCTGTCCGAGGGCGACACGGTCGAGATCAGGCAGGGTGCATGAGCGATGAGCAGCGAAGATTTCGATATCGAAACCAAGGTAAGCCGTGCATCCGCTCATGATGTTCAGCCGACTTCATGGGGCAAGCTCGTCTGGCAGGTTTCCGCCGAACAAAAGAACTCCGAACTGATGACGGTGGGCATCTGCTACATCGATCCCGGACAGGAGAACGGCAGACACTATCATCCAGATTGCGAGGAAGTGCTGGCAGTCTGGCGCGGTCACATCGTCCACACCTGGGAAGACAAGGAAGTGGAGATGCGGGAAGGCGATACGATCACAATTCCTGCGGGGGTGATGCACAATGCCCGCAATATCGGCGACGGAGTCGCCGAACTGGCGATCTGCTTCTCAAGTGCATATCGCACGACCGTGGCGGAAGAAGAAGGTAGCGGCCCCGCCTGACATTGGATGCAGGCGAAGCATATGCTTCGCCTGCCCTCAAGCGGAGCGGGCGGGCAGTTCCTTCTTCGAGACCCTTACCGCGAACGCCTCGCGCGCACCGTCGATGTGCAGCTTCATCTGGGCAACAGCCGTTTCGACATCCTTTTCGCGGAAAGCTCGAAGGATAGCGTTGCGCTCTGCAACCGTGCGCTGCGGCGCATCGGGCGCTTCATTGGCGTAGTGACGCGCAAGCTGAACCTTCAAACGCAGGTTCTCAAGGCATTCGATGAGAGTCTCGTTGCGCGACAAACGGGCCAGATAGCTGTGAAACTGCTGGTCGAGCCGCTCGAACTCGAGCAGGCGGTTGTCGCCAAGGGCCTGGTGACACTCGGCGATGATACGGCCCAGCTCGTCGATTTCAGCGTTGGTCGCCGTTTCCAGCGCGAGACGGACCGCGAGCCCTTCCAGTTCCTTGCGAACCTCATACAGGTTGTGGATCTGGAGCGGGGTGAAGTTGCGCACGAAATTGCCCTGATAGGGGCGACGCTCTATGATGCCCTCGGTGGCGAGCCGACCGATCGCTTCGCGGATCGGCGTGCGGCTGATCTTCATCCGTTCGGCCAGTATCCGCTCATCCAGCCTTTCGCCAAACCGCACTCGACCGGAAAAGATAAGTTCGCAAAGCCGATCGTAGGCGCGTTGGTTCACGGTTTGGGTCGGAATTTCCAGATCGACCATGCCTGAATTGATATTTTCCATCTAACGTTCTTTCGAGAGCGGGCAAGCTTCCGTCTGAGCCCATAAAGGACAGCTTTTTCAATGCCGGAAAGCTGATCATATAGTGGTTCTTGGTATACACAAATAACTTTCATTAAAAGCCGACCGCGCGAAACAGCTCTGATCGCGGGTTTTGCCGTCCGAAAACGGAAACCTCTTGACCAAGGCTCCATTTGGTGTTTGGTATACCAAAATCTGACGGAGAATGCAAAATGCTCCCGTCCCACAAATGGGAAACGTATCATGCATTGCAAAGCAATCTCGTTGACAGCCGCGCTCTTGCTCGCAGCGTCTATGCCGTCGCATGCGCAGGAACCCCAGTCGGGGGGAACCGTAATCATGGCGCTCGATGCGGATCCAGAGAGTTTGAGCGGCGCCGAGGGCGGCAAGTATAATGCGGAGGACGTGAAGGCGAAGATTTTCGAAGGCCTCGTCTGGCTCGATCCCGAATCGGTCGAAAAACCTCTGCTTGCCAGTAGCTGGTCCGTATCCGACGACGGCAAGCTCTACACGTTCAAACTGCGCGAAAACGTCAAATGGCACGACGGAACGCCCTTCACCAGTGCCGACGTTAAGTTCACTTTCGATGAGGCGCTATCGAAATATCATCCGCGTGCGGCCAGCATGATCGAGCGCCTGGATCTGAAGGTCGAGACCCCGGATCCGGTTACGGTGACGTTCGAACTGAACCAGTCCTACGCACCTTTCCTGCGCCAGCTCACGGTGATGGACGCACCGATCATTCCGGCTCATTTGTATCGCGATACGGATTTCAGGACGAACGCGGCCAACCAGAACCCGGTAGGTACCGGCCCATTCAAGCTTTCCGAATGGAACCGGGGGCTGAACATCACGCTGGAGCGGAACCCGGACCACTGGGCTGCCCCCAAGCCTTATCTCGACCGCATCATATATCAGATAATCCCGCAGCCCGCCGGCCGTGTCGCAGCGCTTGAAACCGGCGAGATCGACTTTGCCGCCGACTACTATCTCGCCAAGACCGATCTGCCGCGGCTTATGGACAGCGGCCAGTTCCAGGTGCGCGAGGGCGGCAGCCTCCCGGCCTTCTATCTCGCGAAGATGAACACCACCGGCCCCGTATTCGCCACCAAGGAGGCGCGGCAGGCGCTGGCTTTCGCGGTCGATCGCCGGCGTATGGCACAGCAGGTCATGAACCGCTTCGGCCGTCCCGGCATCGGCGCATGGGGCGATGGCTTCCCCTGGATGGTAGATCGCGAGGTCAATTACGAAACGCTCTATCCGTACGACCCCGAAAAAGCGAAGGAAATGCTGGCGAAGGCCGATATAAAACCCGGCACCACGGTCCGCATTCTCTACGAGGCGACGCGACCGCAAATTGTCACGACGGCCCAGCTCATTCGCGAGAGCCTGGCGACGATCGGCCTCGATCCCGTGCTGGAGCCGGTCGAAAACACTGTTCTCGTCCCGCGTCTCTACGAGCGTCGTGATTTCGACATCGCCATTCTGTCGTACTTTTCGAGTGGCGACCCGGCGATCGGCTACCATCGCCTTTATCTGACGAACACAGCCAATGCGATCAACACGAATGCGTCGGGTTACTCGAATCCCGAAATAGACGAATTGCTCAACAAGGCGACCGCCGAACTGGACCGCGAGAAGCGCGGCGAAATCTACCGGCAGGCCCAGCATATTCTCGACCAGGATTTGCCGCTGCTCGATCTCTTCGAAGGACAGGGGGCCGACCTGGCCGCCAAGACGCTGCACGGTTTGTTCGCCTCGGTCGATGCGCGGGCGCGGTGGGACGAGGTGTGGATGGAACAGTAATCTTACCGTTGTCGGCTGACCCCTCATGAACGCTCGCTCCTTCGCCGTTTTCGTTTCCAAGCGCCTTTTGCTTGCGATTCCTCTGTTGCTGCTGGTCGTCGTCTTCAATTTCGCGCTCATCCAGTTTGCGCCCGGCGATCCCGTTAACGTACTGATCGGCGATTTTCCGGTTCCGGAAGCCTATATCGAGGAAATCCGCCGCGAATTCGGGCTCGACAAGCCGTTCTTCGAGCGGCTGGTGATCTATGTCGGGCAGGTCTTTCAGGGCAATCTCGGCTTTTCCTTCGCCAACCGCCAGCCGGTTCTGGATCTCGTGCTCGACCGGCTTGGTGCGACGCTCAAATTGACCCTGACGGCGCTGGTCTTTGCCAGTGCCGTCGGCATCTTCCTCGGCGCCATTGCCGCCCGCCACAGAGGCAAGCCCATCGACCGCGCCATTCAGGGCGTTGTGGTGGCAGGCGATTCGATCCCGGAATTTTGGCTTGGACAGATTCTCATCGTCGTCTTTGCGGTGGGTCTCGGCTGGTTTCCCTCGCAAGGCGCCATGTCGCTGCGTGCGCCGGGCGAGGGTTTCGCCGCGATCTTGAGCCAGGCGCACTATCTTGTGCTTCCCGCTCTGGCACTGTCCTTTCGCTATCTGGCGCTGATATCACGTATCACCCGAGCAAGTCTGGTCGAAGTGATGAGTTCGGATTTCATACTCGCGGCGCGCTCGCGAGGTGCCAGCGAGCGCACCGTCCTTTACGTTCACGCGCTGCGCAACGCCGCCGCGCCCGTCGTCACGGTGATCGGCTACAATCTCGGCTTCGTGCTTGCCGGCGCGGCGCTCATCGAAACCGTGTTCGGCTGGCCTGGCATTGGCCGCCTCCTGTTCACGTCGATCTCGGCGCGCGACTATCCCGTAATGGTCGGAATTCTGCTGCTGATCTCGGCGACCGTGGTCATCACCAATCTCGTCACCGACATAATCTACGGCTTGATCGATCCGAGGATCAAATATCGATGAGCGTTGCTGAAACCCGCATCGAAACGCGTGAAGGACTTGCCGCAAGCGTCAGCCCGTGGCGTTCCTTCGTACGAAACTTCCGGCGCTCGCCCATGGCGGTCGCAGCGCTGATCGTGATCGTGATCATCACGCTCATCGCGGTGTTTGCGCCACTGCTGGTCGGCCACGACCCGGGCATCGGCAGTTCTGCCTCTTTGCTGCCTCCGCTGAGCGAGGGCCATCCGCTGGGGACGGATCATCTCGGTCGAGATGTATGGGCGCAGCTTGCTTTCGGCGCGCGCGTGTCGCTCAGTGTCGGCATCCTCGCCGCCCTCAGCGCCTTATCGATCGGCGTTCTGATCGGCGCGCTCAGCGGATATTTCGGCGGATGGACCGATGCTGTGCTGATGCGGCTGTCGGAATTCTTCCAGACGCTTCCGCGCTTCGTCGTGGCGCTGATCGTTGTGGCCCTTTTTGGAACGGGCCTTTTCAAACTCATCCTCGTGATCGGGTTCCTGTCCTGGCCTCAGACGGCACGCATCGTCCGGTCCTCGGTGCTGTCGCTGCGCGAGGCGACCTTCGTTGAGGCCGCTCGCGTGGGTGGAATGGGCGCGCGCGCGATCATTGTGCGCGAAATCCTTCCGAATGTCGCGGCGCCGATCGTCGTGGTGACCGCGCTTGCCATCGCGTCGGCCATTTTGCTGGAGGCTGGCCTCAGCTTCTTCGGTGTGGGGGATCCGAACCTTCCATCGTGGGGCACGATGCTCAACCAGGCGCAGGAATATCTGCGTCAGGCCTGGTGGATGGCTTTGTTTCCCGGTCTGGCTATCGCGGTGGTCGTCCTGTGCTTCAATATCTTCAGCGACGGGCTGAACGACGCACTCAATCCGAAACTACGTCAGGCCCAATGATGCCGCAGCCTTTGCTCGAACTCGATAAGGTCTGCATCGACCTTCAGCGCGACCGTGACGATCTGCGCATTGTCGATGGCGTGTCGCTGAACGTCGGTGAAGGCGAGATCGTAGGCATTGTCGGCGAGTCCGGCTGTGGAAAGTCGCTGACTGCGTTTTCCATCCTCGACCTGTTCCCGTCCGCCGCCGTGCGCGTATCCGCCGGACACATATTGTTCAGGAGCAACGATCTGCGGACGATGGAGGCGCGCGGGCTGCGCCGGATGCGCGGACGCGATATCGGCATGGTCTTCCAGGACCCGTCGAGCTTTCTCGATCCGCTGATGCGCGTGGGCGATCAGGTCGGCCAGGCGCTCCGTGTCCATGGATATAGCGGAAATGTCAGCGCGCGGATTGAGGAATTGCTTGCACTGACGGAGCTTCCCGACCCTGCGGGGGTCGCGCGCAAATACCCGCACGAATTGTCGGGAGGTATGCGCCAGCGTGTTCTCATAGCCGCCGCACTGGCAATGAACCCGGCTTTGCTGATCGCGGACGAGCCGACGACCGCGCTAGACGTGACGGTGCAAAAAGGCATCCTGCAACTGCTGCTGCGCCTGCGCGACGAGCTTGGATTGTCCATCCTGCTCATCACGCATGATCTCGGGGTGATCGCGGAAACCTGTGATCGCGTCTACGTCATGTATGCCGGACGCGTGGTCGAAACCGCCGGAATATACGATCTGTTCGAAAACCCGCGTCATCCCTACACGCAGGGCCTCCTGAAAAGCACTCTTCCCGTTCTGAAGGACGATGCCGCACTCTTTTCCATCCCGGGACGGGTGCCCAATCCGCGCGCTTTCCCGACCGGCTGCCGCTTTAACCCGCGCTGCCCGCTCTCGCTCGCCGATCCATGCGAGATAAAAGATCCGCTTTTGGTATTTCGTGATCCGGACTCGGCCGACGCGTGCTGGCGGTCGGACGAAGCTGTCGCAAAACAGGCCTGGTCCCATGTCGAACAATGACCGTCACGCCACATCGCGCTCGCGCTTTCTGGCTCCGACGCCGCCTCATCCGATCATCGAGGCGGCCGGCTTGACCAAAAGCTTCAACGAGGGGTGGACCCGGCTCTTCAAATCCGACGAACCACGCCCGGCCGTTAACAAGGCGACGTTGGCGATACTGCCTGGCGAGTTCGTCGCACTGGTCGGGGAGAGCGGCAGCGGCAAGTCGACGCTTGGCCGGATGCTGCTCGGGCTGACGGAGCCCGATATGGGAGAAATCCGCTATCGCGGCGTCGACGTCGCGATGTTCACGCGCGAAGAGGGCGCAATCTTTCGCCGCGAGGTTCAGGTCGTTTTCCAGGATTCCGGCGCTTCGCTCAATCCACGCCGCACGATCCTGTCGAGCGTGATGATTCCGCTCGTCTACAATCTGCGCATGAATCGCGAAGAGGCGCGCTACCGCGCCGCCGAGCTGCTCGATCGCGTCGGCCTTACGCCGTCGCTGTTTCAGAACCGCTATCCTCATGAGCTGTCCGGCGGGCAGCGGCAGCGCGTCGGCCTGGCGCGCGCCGTCGCTTCGCGCCCCCGCCTCATCATCGCCGACGAGCCTGTCTCGGCGCTCGACGTTTCGGTGCGGGCGAACATTCTGTCGCTGATGCGCTATCTGCAACGCGAGGAGGGCGTGGCCTATCTGTTCATAACCCACGATCTCGGCGTCGTTCGAGCCCTGGCGGATCGGGCGCTGGTCATGTTCCGCGGCGAGATCGTCGAGGAAGGCGAGGCCGCGCAGGTGATCGGCCAGCCTAGCCATGCTTACACGCGCTCGCTCGTCGCTGCGACGCCGGTGCCCGACCCGCGCCGTCGCGCCTCGCCGCCATCCCTGCCACATCCTTCCCAGACACGAGCTTTTCCATGAATGCGGCTTTCGACCTCAACGACCCGCAATTGCGCGACCGCGCCATACGAGCTGCGCTCGGATCGGCACCCTTCGACGTGCTGATCGAGGGAGGGGTCGTCGCCAACATGGTCACGGGGGAACTGAGACCGGCGGATGTCGGATTGGTCGGACCTTTCATAGCCAGCGTTCATGCTCCCAGAGCGCGGTCCGATACGGCCCAGCGCGTCGCCGCGCATGGCAAGATCGTCGCTCCCGGTTTCATCGACACGCACCTTCACATCGAAAGCTCGATGGTGACGCCGCGCCGTTATGCGGAGACCGTTGTGCCGCAAGGCACGACCACGATCTGCTGGGATCCACATGAAGTTGCAAATGTGCTCGGTCTGGAAGGCGTTCGCTGGGCGGTCGAGGCAAGCCGCAACCTTCCGCTGCGCATTCTTGTCCTCGCGCCGTCGAGCGTGCCTTCGGCGCCCGGCATCGAAACGGCCGGCGCATCCTTCGGTGAAGATGAAATGCGCGAAATGCTGTCCTGGTCCGAAGTCGCCGGGGTGGCCGAGGTGATGGACATGCGCGGCGTTCTCGATCGCAGTCCGCGCATGTCCGGCATCGTGCAGGCCGGGCTCGAAAGCGGCAAGCTCGTCTGTGGGCATGCGCGCGATCTTTCTGGCGGCAAATTGACCGCTTTCGCCGTGGCCGGAATCGAATCGGATCACGAAATGGTCTCGGGAGCCGATCTTCTGGAGAAGGTTCGAGCCGGCTTCGACATCGAACTGCGCGGCGCACATGACGCGGTTCTGCCCGGCGCCGTCGAGGTGCTGAACAGCCTGCCGATCATGCCTGCGACGCTGACAATCTGCACGGACGACGTGTTTCCCGACGATCTCGTGGTAGCTGGCGGCATGTGCGACGTGCTGCGCCGTCTCGTCCGCTACGGGCTGGACCCGGTTCAGGCATTGCGTGCGGCGACATTCAACGCCGCGCGTCGTATCGGTCGCCGCGATCTGGGCCTCGTCGCGCCCGGCCGCCGTGCCGACATCGTCCTGCTCGACGATCTCGAAAGCTTCTTTGCCGATACGGTTTTCGTATCCGGCGAGATGGTCGCTAATCGCAACCGGCTGGTCGTGGAACTTCCGCCCGAGACTGCGTCCCTGCCCACCGGCACGATGCGGCTGTCGCCTCTGTCACCGACCGATTTCGAACTCGACGCGCCGGGGGTCGAAAATGGGATGGCTCGCTTTCGCACGGCGCACACGCCGCGCTTTACGCGCTGGGGGGAGGCCGAACTTGTGGTTCGCGACGGGATCGCCTTGCTTCCGGACGATGGATTGCTGATGGCCGTCATCCATCGACATGGCATGGTGTCGCAAAAACCCGGACTTGGCGTGCTTCAGGGCTGGGGCGACTGGCGCTGCGCCATTGCCACGACAGTCGCTCATGACAGTCACAATCTCTGTGTCTTCGGCCGCGACATCGCTGACATGGCGCTCGCCGCCAACACGCTGATCGAGGCTGGAGGTGGAATGGCGGTCGTGGCGCAAGGACGTGTGCTGACGGTTTTGCCGCTTCCCGTCTGCGGCCTTGTTGCCGAGAGTGCGACGGTAGACGTCGCCGCGAATCTGCGAGAGCTGCGCGCAGCTATCGGCGACCGGGTAGATTGGGCGCAGCCATTTACGATCATCAAGGCGATCATCGGTGCAAGCCTTGCCTGCAACCCTGGCCCGCATGTCACCGATCTTGGCCTGACAGATGGCGGCACCGGAGAGATTTTCGGATCTGGACTGATCGCCGAATAGAGGCCGGCATGGAAAACGCTGTGTGCGAGGCCGACTTCGAATTTGTCTGAGAGACACCCACTTTTCATATGCGGTGATGCCTCGCTCGGCCACTCGTTTTCAGACTGTCGCATGCTTTCGCCTTAGCATTACAGTTGCGTTTTTTCTGACTTCTGAATCCATGGGTTTCCATGATTCGGAGGTCATGGATGACAGGTGCATCGATCGAGACGACGCTGGAGCTTTAGGCGTCCTCGCTGCGGGATGTGAAGGGGCGGATGCGGCGGCTGTTCACCCAGGAGCGCGTTGCGGTTTCGGCGGTGCAGTTTCTGGACGGGCTGCTTGGTGAGGAGCGCCGCAAGACAGGCTGGATGCGGGCGGAAGCCGCCGGCGATGCCGGCCCGTGGCGGCAGCAGGCAATCCTTGGCCGCGGGCAGTGGGATGCGGACGCACTGCGCGATATCGTGCGTGATTATACTCTGGAGACACAGGCCGATCCTGGCGCTGTTCTGGTGCTTGATGAGACCGGCTTTCTCAAGCAGGGCAAGGCGTCCTGTGGGGTTGGTCGGCAATACACAGGCTCGGCGGGCAAGATCACCAATTGCCAGATCGGCGTCTTCGCCTCCTACGTCTCGCACCATGGCCATGCCTTCATCGACCGGCGCTCTATCTGCCGAAGGCCTGGACGGACGACGCCGCGCGTATGGCCAAGGTGCCATGTGCCAGACAATACCAACTTTGCCACCAAGCCTGCTCTGGCGCTGACGATGATCGAGCGAGCCATTGCGACGAACGTGCCATTTTCCTGGGAGGCGGCCGACAGTGTCTACGGCGTCGGCGATATCGAAATGGCACTTAAACGGGCCGCAAAGGGCTATGTGCTGGGAGTGAACGCCAACCATCCCTTCCACTCATGGGGCAAATCGCCTTCTGTCGCCGGGACGGCGAAGGACATCGCCGAGGCCTTGCCAGAAGAGGCCTGGCGACGCCTGTCGGCAGGCGAAGGAACCAAAGGTGCGCGACTCCATGATTGGGTCTATCTCGATCTTGCCGACCTCGACGCCGATGATTTTGATGCGACATTCCCCGGCATCTGGACACGCGGACTGCTGATCTGCCGCAATATCGCCGATGGCGATCTCGCTTTCTTCTCCACCTGGTGTCCGGCCGGCACATCCATCGAGACGCTGGTGACGGTGGAAGGCCATCGCTGGGCGATCGAGGACAGCTTCGAGACCGCCAGGAATGAACTTGGTCTCGACCATAACGAGACCCGCTCATGGCATGGCTGGCATCGCCATGTCTCGCTGGTCATGCTCGCCTTCGCCATGATGGCGGTGATCCGTCACCACGCCAATGCCGCACCGCCCCCAAAAACAATGCGTCGCACCCGCCATTGATCCGCTGGTCGGTCCAGGAAATCCGCCGCATCGCCACCCGCATCGCACGGGCGCGCATCGAACCTTCATACATCTTCGCCTGGTCGCTCTGGCGACGAGCACATCAAGCCACCGCACAACAAGCTCATCTCAAATCAAAACCGCAACTGTAATGCTAAGCTGCGCACCACTGGCCAAATGCGATCATCGTTCTGGTCTTCAGGGGAAATGATGGCGCTGGTCGCCTTTTCCAATTTTTCTGGTAAGGAAGCCGCCTCAATCAACGATGAAAAGCTTAGCGCCTTCGGTCGTTGAGGATCGGTGCGCAGCGTCCCCGAAATCCGAAACCTGATAACTCATGCCGGCGCTTAGCGTAAAGCGGCGGCCGTCCTTGAGTTCGGAAATCAGACTTCCTTCCAGCACATACAGAATGTGCCCGCGGTCGCACCAGTGATCCGCCAGATAGCCGGCGCTGTATTCCACGATTCTGATTCGCATGTCGCCGACATTGATCGTTCGCCAGAGTGCTTTTCCGGTTTCGCCGGGATGTTCGGTTGGCGCAATCTGCGACCAGTCGGTGACGGAGAAGGCAAGTTCAGGGATCTTCATTGTGGGGCTTTCCGTTTCGAGAAGCAGGGAGTTTTCTTAGCCGGTGTAATTTTGCGGGGTCAGGCAAGTGCTGCGGCAGCCCGTGCGGCCTGATCATAGTAGCCGGACAGCGCCCTCAATACCGTGGCGATTTCCGAGAGGTTCTTTTCCGCGTAACCGGCTGAAGCGGTGCCGGAGACCAGAAGCTGTTCACGCAGTTCCGCATAGCGAGCGCAGACCTCGACACCCTTCCTCGTAGCGCTGACCAGCTTTTCCTTGCCCTGACGTCCCACCTGCACCAGGCCTGCCTTTTCGAGCTTGCGCACGGCATAGGTCACGACATGCATATCTTCCATGCCGAGCACGAGGCAAATGTCCGCAAAGCGCTTTGGGCGATCCCGATGCCGCACAGTATGCAGGATCATCACCTCGGTCGGCTGCATACCGGGAATGCCGGCAGCCGCCATTCCCCTGCTCATCCAGCGTGAGAAGGCGTGGCCGGCAACGATCAGCCCATACTCAATCTCGGAAAGGGCGGGCGAGCCGCCAGAGGCAAGATGCTCTGAAGAGACGACTGGCCGCACGCGTGAACTCTCTGATCCCGCACTCGTTTTTTCCCTGTTCAAGCCAAACTCCTGATCGCGCTTCACCGAATTTGCCAAATGGGTCTTCCAAAACAGCAAAATAATATGTTATCAATAAAATATCGATAATTTATCATCGTAACGCAAGTGAAAACTTACAGCCATCTGGAGCGAGACACCGTGAGCACCTGGGATTTCTGGATCGATCGTGGCGGTACCTTCACCGACGTCGTGGCGCGCAAGCCCGACGGCACACTGCACGCCCGCAAGCTGCTTTCGGAAAACCCCGCCGCCTATCCGGATGCCGCCGTGCAGGGCATTCGCGATCATCTGGGGCTGAGCGGCAGTCAGAAGATGCCGGCAGGTATCATCGGCGATGTGCGCATGGGCACCACCGTGGCCACCAATGCGCTTTTGGAGCGCAAGGGGGAGCGCACTCTTTTGGTGACGACTCGTGGTTTCCGCGACGCCTTGCGCATCGGCTATCAGGCCCGTGCGGATATTTTCGCCAAACAGATCATCAAACCGGAAGAGCTTTACAGCAAAGTGATTGAAGTTGCGGAGCGGGTTCTTGCAGATGGCACCGTCGAGAAACAGCTCGATGGATCGGCGTTGAGTGCTGAGCTGGAAAAGGCCCGGGCAGAAGGTTTTGAAGCCGTCGCCATCGCCTTCATGCATGCTTACCGCTACCCCGAACATGAGCAGCAAGCGGCCGATCTGGCTCGCGCGGCCGGCTTTAGTCAGGTTTCCGCCTCCCATGAGGTAAGCCCTCTCATAAAGCTCGTGGGGCGCGGAGACACTGCCGTCGTGGACGCCTATCTCTCTCCCATCCTCAAGCGCTATGTGACCCAGGTCGAACGTGAACTGGAGCCCGCCCGTACCGGTGCGCGGCTGATGTTCATGACCTCCGCCGGCGGACTGACCGCCGCGCATCTGTTCAGAGGAAAGGATGCCATTCTGTCCGGCCCTGCCGGGGGTGTCGTCGGCATGGCGGAAACCGGCATTCAGGCAGGCTTCGATCATGTCATCGGCTTTGATATGGGCGGCACGTCGACGGACGTCGCTCATTTTGCCGGCGCCTTCGAGCGGGAGTTCGAAACCGAGGTGGCCGGTGTGCGCATGCGCGCCTCGATGATGCTGATCCATACGGTTGCGGCAGGTGGCGGCTCCATCCTCCACTATGACGGCGCTCGCTTCCGCGTCGGACCGGATTCGGCCGGCGCCAACCCCGGCCCCCGCTGCTACCGCCAGCAGGGGCCGCTGGCTGTCACCGATGCCAATGTCATGGTCGGCAAGCTGCTGCCGGAGTTTTTCCCGCATATTTTCGGACCCGGGCAGGATCAGCCGATCGATGTGGAGGCCGTACGGGCGGGATTTGCGGAAATTGCCGAATCTATAGGTGACGGACGCACGCCGGAACAGGTTGCCGACGGTTTCCTGCAGGTCGCGGTGGCCAGCATGGCAAGCGCCATCAAGAAGATTTCGGTTCAGCGCGGTTATGACGTGACGCGCTATGCGCTGAACTGCTTTGGTGGGGCCGGCGGTCAGCACGCCTGTCTGGTAGCGGATGCGCTGGGCATGACGCGGGTTCTTATCCATCCCTTCTCGGGGCTGCTGTCAGCCTATGGCATGGGACTGGCCGACATCCGCGCCGGTCGCCAGAGCGCGCTGGATGTGGCGCTTGAAGCGTCCAGAGAAAATATCCTCGAGATCGGCATGCAGCTGGGTGAGGAGTGTAAGGCAGAAGTGCGGGCACAAGGCGTCCGTGACGATGCCATCGAGATCCATGTGCATGCCCATATACGCTACCAGGGCACCGACACCGCGCTGGATATTCCTGCTTTCGTGACCGGCACCGGCGAACTGCCGGACTTCGACTTCGCAGCCCTGAAGCCTGCCTTCGAACAGGCTCACCGCCGCCGCTTTGGTTTCATCGATACCAGCAAGCAGGTCGTCGTCGAAGCTGTGGCTGTCGAAGCGATCGGCAAGGCCGCACGCCATACGACCATAACGGCTCAGACAACGGCGGCGGAAGAGCCACGCGTCGAAAAGCGCACGCGCATCTTCTGCAACGGGCAATGGCATGATGCAGGTATCTATCGCCGCGAAGCGCTGACGGCCGGCCACAGTCTGAACGGCCCCGCCATTATCATCGAGCCCAACCAGACCATCGTGGTCGAAGAGGGGTGGAAGGCCAGCCTGACAGCGGATGACAATCTCGTCCTGGAACGCCACACGGCTCTGCCGTCGCGCGTTGCCATCGGCACCAGCGTCGATCCGATCATGCTGGAAATCTTCAACAATCTGTTCATGTCGATTGCCGAGCAGATGGGCACGACCCTGCAGAACACCGCCTATTCGGTGAACATCAAGGAGCGACTGGACTTCTCCTGCGCCGTTTTCGACAGGGAAGGTCGCCTTGTCGCCAACGCACCGCACATGCCGGTCCATCTCGGTTCGATGGACAGATCGGTCGAAACCGTTATCCGCAACAACGAAACGATCCGGCCAGGTGACGTGTTTGCCCTGAATGCTCCCTATAATGGCGGCACGCATCTTCCCGACATCACCGTGTGCAGCCCGGTGTTCGACGAGGCCGGCAAGGAGATATTGTTCTGGGTGGCCAGTCGCGGCCATCATGCCGATGTCGGTGGTGTTGCCCCCGGCTCGATGTCGCCACGCGCCACCCGCATCGAAGAGGAAGGCGTCTATATCGACAATTTCAGGATGGTCGATCAGGGGCGTTTCTGCGAAGCGGAGCTGGTGGAACTGCTCAGCGGCGGTCCGTATCCCGTGCGCAACGTGGTGCAGAACGTCAACGATCTCAAGGCGCAGATCGCCGCCAACGAAATGGGTATTTCCGCGTTGCGGAACATGATCCACCAGTTCGGGCTCGATGTGGTCAGCGCCTATATGGGCCATGTTCAGGACAATGCGGCCGAGAGCGTGCGCCGCGTTCTCGACCGTCTCGAAGACTGTGCTTTCGATTATGAAATGGATCAGGGTTGCCACATCCGCGTGAAGATCGGCGTCGACAAGACCAACCGCAAGGTCACGGTCGATTTCACCGGAACCTCCGAGCAGCGCCCTGATAATTTCAACGCACCGGAGCCGGTGACCCGTGCCGCAGTGCTCTATGTGTTCAGGGTGATGGTGGAAGACAACATACCCATGAACGCCGGTTGTCTGGAGCCGATCGAGATCATCATACCTGACGGCTGCATGCTCAAGCCGCGCTATCCGGCTGCCGTGGTGGCCGGGAATGTCGAGGTCAGCCAGGCGGTCACCAATTGCCTGTTTGGAGCACTGGGCGCGCTTGGCTCCTCTCAGGGCACCATGAACAACCTGACCTTCGGCAACGAGACCTACCAGTATTACGAGACCATCTGCTCCGGCTCTCCCGCCGGTCCGGGTTTTCACGGCACGGCAGCGGTGCATGTCCACATGACCAATTCGCGCCTGACAGACCCCGAAATACTGGAAACGCGCTTCCCCGTGGTTCTGGAGGATTTCCACATCCGCGAGGGCTCGGGCGGCAAGGGCAGATGGAGCGCAGGTGACGGAACCAGCCGCACCATCCGCTTCCGCGAGACCATGCACTGCGCCATCCTGTCATCCCACCGGCGGGTGCCCTTGTTTGGCGTGGACGGAGGCGAACCCGGTAAGGTAGGACAGACGCTGGTGCGCCGCAAGGATGGTACCGTGGAGATGCTCGGAGGCTGCGATCAGGTGCTTCTGGAGGCAGGTGAGGCGGTTACGGTAGTGACACCCACAGGTGGCGGTTTCGGGCCGCGAAAGCGCTGATTAAAACACCGGCTTTGCCGCACCACAGTTGAGGTGCGGCAAAGCCGCTGCTCATGAAAGGACGTTTCAGATGGTGAACAGACCGCCGCAACAGGCTCTGCTCGAAGCCCGGTTCAGCGAAGTGACGTCTTATCGTCCGACCGTGCAGGAACTCGACATCATCATGGGTCTTGTGGAGACGGCGCGAAAGCCTTTCGGCACAATGCACCCCACCGGAGACGATCCCGCAACTCACTTTCTTCCGATCGCTGCGGAAGGAAAAGAAACGACGTTGTGACGGGCAGGCTGACCTTGACCACGATCTCGGAACTCTCGGCACGTCTTGCCGCCGGCGAAACATCTGCGGATAAGCTGCTGGACGCAAGTCTCGACAGCATCGCCCGGCAGAACGCTGAGATCAGGGCGTTCATCACCGTCATGGATGACAGCGCCAGAGCGCAAGCGCGCGCCGCCGATCAGCGCGCGCGCGAGGGCCGCCGTCTCGGCCCGCTGGACGGCATTCCCATTTCCGTGAAGGACATTCTGGCGACGGCGGGGGCACCCACCACCGCGGGCAGTCCAATCCTCGAAACCTATATGGCCGGACGTGACGCGCCTTTGATCAAACGGCTTGAGCAGGCCGGTGCCGTTCTTGTCGGCAAGAACAACATGCACGAATACGCCTTTGGCATCACCAGTGCCAACCGTCGCTTTGGGACCGTTCTCAACCCGCGTGCGCCGGACCGGATTCCCGGCGGCTCAAGCGGCGGCACGGCGGCTGCGATCGTTTCGGGAATGGTGTCGGCCGGCATAGGTTCCGATACCGGCGGCTCGATCCGCATTCCTGCGGCCTGCTGTGGGATCGTCGGCCTCAAGCCCACCTATGGCCTGATAGACGCCGCCGATGCCGTACCGCAGGCTTGGTCGCTGGACCATCTTGGACCGATGGGCCGCGCCGTCACCGACGTTCGACTGCTGCTCGAAGCGGCGACCGGGCAGAATTTTCACGCTTCTTGCAGCAGTCCGGCGCTGAAAGGCCTGCGGATCGGCGTTCCGCGCAGCATGACCGATACCGCTGACCCCACCACGCTGGGCGCTTTCTGGCAGGCGATGGAGCTGCTGAAGGACAATGGGGCCGTCATTCGTGAGTTCGACTATGGCGAAACCGAAGAAGCCTATCGCACCTGGCTGGTGGTGATGCTGGCGGAATCTGCCACCTATCATCGGGCGAACCTGCGCGATTCAAGCGAATTGATCGATCCCGGCATTAGGCCTTTCCTCATGGCCGGAGCCTGTCTGGAGAGCAGCCAGTATCTCGATGCCCAGCGCTATCGCAGATCATGGTGCGCGCAGTTGATGGACGACATGAACGGAATCGACATCATCGCCAACCCGACGCTGCCGACAGCTGTGCCCTTGCGGGGTGCTGACGTCGTTCAGGCTGGCAATGGGGAAATGTCTGCCCGCGACGCCATGGTTTTCTACCAGTGGATTGCAAATCTCAGCGGCTGGCCCTCCATTGCCCTGCCATGCGAAGCAGAAGGACTGGGCATACCCTCAAGCCTTATGCTGACAGCAAAGCCTCATTGTGAACGCCACCTGCTTTCCGTAGCTGAAGAGTTCGAACGCCTGCGCGCGCAGGCTGCGTGATCGGCCTGAACCCACTCCCCCGAGAGCCGGGCATTTGCCGTGACCCCATCCATGAAAAAAGCGCCGGAACATCATGTTCCGGCGCTTTTTTATGGCTGACTGTTCTTCCGGATCGTCAGGCCCGACGAGCGAAAAGACGGGACAATCCGGAGAAGATGAGGGAAACGCCCTGAATGATTCCGCCGCGCAGGAAGAACACGATGGCGATGATGAAGGCGCCGAACAGGATCGGCCAGCGAGCCCAGTAAGTGGAAACGATATCGCTGAGCACGATATAGGCGGTGGTTCCCGCCACCGGCCCGAGCGGCGCGGTGACGCCGCCCAGAATTGACATGAACACGATGTTGGCGGACTCGTTCATGCTGGCCTTGCTGACAGGAACGATCTGCCACTGGAAGGCAGACAATGCGCCGGCGATTCCGGTCAGCGCGCCGGATACGGTGAAGACGAACAGCCTATAGCTCCACACCGGATAGCCAACCGCCTCCAGCCTGTCGGCATTGTCCTTGATGCCACGCAGCACCAGCCCGACAGGCGACAGCACGAGCGCATAAAACAGGCAGAACACCACCACCAGAACGGAAGCGGCAAACAGATAGAAGCTCATCGGCGTGCCGAGCCCAATTTCGGTAATTCCGAAGGAAAGAACCGGGCGCGGCAAACCTGTCAGTCCTGAAGGTCCACCTGTCACGGAACGCCAGGTCATGGCGATGAAATAGACCATCTGCGCAAAGGCGAGCGTCATGAGGATGAAATAGACATCCTTCAGGCGCGCGGTCAGCAGTGCAACGACCGCCGCTGCCACGGCGCCGACAATCGCGGCGACCAGCAAGGCGGGAATAGCTGTGAACTGGAATTCCTTCAGGAAATAGCCTGCCGAATACGCCCCAAGCGCAAAGAACGCAGACTGACCGAAGGAGAGCATTCCTGCCTGTCCGAGCAACAGGGCGAACGCCAGTGCAGCGATGGAGTAGATGAGAATGTCGATGGCGATCGACATCGGCAGCAGAAACGGGATCAGGACAAGAAAGGCTCCCAGACCCAGAAAATTGAAGATGACGCGGTTCGCCGGCACCGGAGCATGTTCCTTTTTCAGCATGATTGCATCTCCTCAGCGGCGTCCGAACAGACCGTTCGGGCGGACGAGAAGAACGAGCATCATCGCGAGATAGATCGTCAGCCACGAAGCCAGCGGATCGATATAGGTAGCAAACTCCTGTAACAGCCCGATCAGCAGGCCGGCGAAGATCGCTCCATAGAGATTGCCCAAGCCGCCAACAACGACCACGACGAAGGACACCGTCAGAATGTCCATCCCTATGAACGGATGGAGCCCACGAACCGGCAGGCTCAGCACGCCCGCCAGAGCCGTGAGGAAGGTGCCAAGGGCAAAGCTCAGGGCAAACAGGATGCGAATGTCGACCCCCAGCAGCATCACCGCCTCGCGATTTTCAATCGCGGCGCGGATCAGGGCACCCGCTCTGGTCCGCTCGATGAACAGCCATGCCAGCAGAATGACGACGGCGGAGATGACGAGCAGGAAGAGGCGGAATTTCGGATAGTACACCGGACCGATCTTTGCCGCGCCGACCAGCAGGTCTGGAGGCAGGCTGCTTGCGCCCGCACCGCCCCAGATGATGATGATCATCTCCTGCAGCATGATGGCCATCGCAAACAGTGCTAGCAGCAGATAGTTGTCGTCATCGGGATTGGAACCGTAGAGGTGGCGCAGAACACCCCGCTCCAGCAGCGCACCGAGCATGGACATCAGCAGCGGGGCCAGCAACAAGGCCCACCAGTAGGAGCCGGTGATCTGGATGATGCTGTAAGCCGCATATCCGCCAAGCGCGAACAGGGCGCCATGGGCGAAATTCGGGATGTTCAGCATGCCCAGGATGAACGTCAGCCCGAAAGCGGTCATCGCGTAGAGCGCGCCGGTCGTTAGTCCGTTCAGCAGCTTTAGATACAGGAGATCCACGGTATCCGTCCGATTTGTGTGCGGGGCCGCATGTCGAGCGAGCGGCCGCCGCAATAGAGGCGAGGTGCCAGATTTTCATCGCGTAGGAAGAGGGCAACAGAGCGCTGCCCTTCCTCTTGCGGCTTGATTACAGTGCGCCCATGTCTTTGCACCCCAGAACATCGGCCGGAACGTCGCCGCTATGGGTATCGACAATGCGCGCGAGGTCGAACTTGTTTTCGACTTCGTTGGGAGCCTTGCCCTCGGTCACGAAGAAAGGACGATAGGCCTGATGGTTATCGGCACCAATGCGGGTCGGCCCAACCACCGTATCATTGCTTTCCCAGCCTTCCAGAGCTGTCACCAGATCGGCCGGGGTGAGGCCTTCGGCCTTTGCAAGGCCCTCCAGAATGAGCTGCATGGTGCCGTAGCCGCTGCCTGCGGGGTAGCCCGGAGCTTCATCGAAGCGTTCAATATAGCGTTCGGAGAAGCTCTTCGCGATCGGGTTGTCGATCGTGTAGTAGAAGGCAGAGCCAATGACCACGCCCTGGGTGATGCTCGGATCGAGACGGATATAGTCTTCGATGCCGCTGCCCCATGGCACCAGAATCTTGGCCTGTTGCGACAGACCGAAGGAGTGTGCGGTGCGCAGGGACTGAGCCGTGTCGAGGCCGAAATTATTGACCAGAATGACGTCGGGACGGGCGGCCGCGATCTCGCCCATGTAAGGGCTGAATTCACGCTCACCCAGAACATGACGCTGAGATCCGACGATCTCGATGCCAAGCTCTTCGGCGAATTTCTTTTCCAGTTCCTCAAGCGTCCAGCCGAACGAATAGTCGGAGGTGAGCATGTACCAGCGCTTGGCGTCCGGGTTTTTCTTCGCCACGTATTTCATGGTGGCTTCCACGCCCGCATGATATGGCGGCGCCCACTGGAAATTATACCTGTGGCACGGCAGCGGACCACCGCTGAAGCAATGCACGCGCTTTTCACGCAGCGCCAGCTCAGAAACGGCTGCGGACACATCGTCAGCCCACGGGCCGGCGATCGCCACCACGTTTTCACGCTCAATGGCTTCGGAGACGCGACGGGTTGCGGTACCGGCATCGCCGGCGCTGTCACGCGAGATATAGTTGATTTTGAGACCGGTGGAGCGCTGGTTGAAATCCTCGATGGCCATTTCCTGGCCGCGCTTGATGCGTTCGCCATCGGCGGCATAAGGCCCGGTCAGGGGCACGATGCCAAGAATGGAAACCTCGCCCTGTGCGGCCCGCGCAATGGAACCCATAAAGGGCATGGCGGACGTTCCGGCAAGAGCGGCTGCACCCTGCAGCAGCAATCTTCTGTTTACGTTCGGGAACATAGTACCTCCTGTTACACTTGGCGGGCAGGCACGATCGCCTGGCGCTGCAGCGTCCTCAGACGCTCACTCCCAGATATTTGTTGACGGTGGCCGGGTCGGCGCTCAGCTCGGCGCTCGGTGCCTCAAGGGCAATGCGGCCATTTTCCAGAACATAGGCGTATTCCGCGATCTCAAGCGCGATATCCAGCTTCTGCTCGACGATCAGCATGGACAGGCCGGTGGCGCGCAGACGCGAGAGCACTTCCAGCACGCGATCCACCATCACCGGGGCAAGCCCCTGTGAGGGTTCGTCAAGAAGAAGAACGGCAGGATCCAGCATTAACGCCCGCGCCACAGCCAGAATCTGCTGCTCGCCCCCGGAAAGTGCTCCACCCGGTCTTGGCAGCAGACGGGTCACCAACGGAAACTCGTCGAGCACGCGCTCCATCGTCCAGCTCTGTCCCTTCCGCTCGGCAAGGGCCAGATTCTCCTGGGCGCTCAGATGGGTGAATATTCCGCGACCTTCCGTAACGCAGGCGATTCCGCGCTTTACGATCTGATCCGGCCGCAAACGGGTAATATCCGTGCCGTTCAGTTCAATGCTGCCACTCGTCGCGGTCAGCAATCCGGCTATCGTGCGGATGGTTGTCGTCTTGCCCGCACCGTTGCGGCCAAGCAAGGTTACAACCTGTCCCTTGCCGATGGACAAAGACACATCGTGTAGAATGTGACTCTTGCCGTAAGCGGCATTAACATTCCTGATGACAAGACCGGTCATTGCAGGGCCGCCTTTGCACGGGTGCCGAAATAGGCCTGCTGAACCTCCTGGTTCGAACCGATCTCTTCGGCCGATCCCTCAGCCAGCAGCGAACCGAAATTGAGAACGCTGATACGGTCAGCCAAGCCGACCACGAGTTCCATATTGTGCTCAATGAGCAGAATGGTGAAATGCTCGCGCAGGATCTTGAGGATGTCGACAGCCTCACGCAGCTCCGCCGTCGAAAGACCACTTGTCGGCTCGTCTAGCAGCAGGAGTTTGGGACGGCAGCACAGCGCAATCCCGATATCGATAAGGCGCTGGACGCCATAAGGCAGGGTCTGCGCCTCGCGTTCGGCAAAGTGCTTCAGATTGAGAAGCGTCAGCGCTTCATCAACCAGCGCGCTTGCGGTATGGCTGGACGAACGCGGAACCACCGACCAGCCTTCGCCCGCCGCACGGGCTGCCGCAAGGCTCAGATTTTCCCGCACCGTGAGCCTGGGAAATATGTTCGTCCGCTGATAAGAGCGCGCGATCCCAAGCTTAACACGCTGCGCAGGTCCCAGTGCGGTAATGTCCTCGCCTCCGAAGCGGATGATCCCCCGGGTGGGTTTGTACACCCCGCTCAGGAGGTGAAAGAACGTGGTCTTGCCGGCACCGTTCGGGCCGATCACGACATGGAGGCTCTTCTCGCGCACCGCAAGTGACACGCCTGAAACGGCGTGAACGCCTCCGAAACTCAATGAAAGGTCTTCCGTCGTCAGCAAAGGTCTACTCATCAGCTTTCTGGCAGTTTTCGCCGCTTTCAATGAGTTGAGCCGATAAAATTGTTCTCGTCAATCGATTATTAAATGATATAAATGATCTGAAAAATAGATCAAATTGCTGGATCCAAGGGAGGCTCGTCGCGCGTGTTTGGTCTTAGAGATGCAGAAATAGTCCGCGAAGTGGCACGTTGCGGCGGCTTTAGGGCGGCAGCCCAGAAGTTGCGTCTGTCCCAATCGGCGGTCTCGACCAGAGTATCCGAAACCGAGCAGAGACTGGGTGTGGAACTGTTTGATCGCAAACGGCACGGCGCGCGGCTCACCCCTATTGGCCGTCGCTTTCTCGATCAGGCAGAGAGGCTGATCGAAATGCGCGACCAGATCGCTGCGAGCCTGCTGCCTTCCTCTGGTTTCGCCGGAACGATCCGCATCGGGGTTGCCGAATCCATCGTCCATACGCTTCTGCCCAACATGTTGAGCAGGATCAGCGATGTGTTTCCCGATGCCCGGCTGGAACTGTCGGTCGACCTCTCGCCCGTGCTTGCCAGACGACTGATGGACGACGATATCGACATAGCCATACTGGTCAGTCAGCTGGTGCCTGTCGGGGCAATCGATGTTCCGATCTACAACTGCGATCTTGGCTGGTACGCCTCTCCCTCGATGACGCTGCCTAATGGAGTTCTCAGCCCCCGGGAGTTGGCTCAGTTCCCGATCGTTACGTTCCTGAAGGGCTCTCTGCCCTATGTCGAAGTCGAGCGGATATTTTCTGATCCCAACCTGCCCTCGCCTTTGCTGCACGGCTGCGCATCGCTTTCAACCATGATGCATCTGGTCATCGATTCCTTCGGCATCGGGTTGCTGCCTGCATCGTTCGCAGCTCCGGCCGTCGCTTCCGGCGCTCTGGTTCCACTGAAGACATCGCCCGGCGCTAAAATCGACCGTCTGGAGTTCTCCTTCAGCCATTTGCGCGCCCGCAACAGCAATCAGATGGAGCAGATCAGGCTGTGCGCAGAGGCAGCCGCAACAGAATTCCGATCTCGAAAATAGATCAAATTATCAAATTTTGATCCATTGACGGAAACTTTTATGCATTTATGACTTGGCCCTCAATGACAGCAGGTCGTGGAGAGCCTTGGTGACAAGCGGTATCGGCAATGTTGAGATCGACCCCAGACTGATGACGCCCGCACAGGTTCGCGGACGTATCAGAAATGGACAACTCCCTGTTCCGACAGCAGGATTTTCCGACGGCTACATGCAGGGCAATCTTGCCATCCTGCCCGCCGCGCACGCTGGCGATTTCATGCGTTACTGTCTGCTCAATCCCAAAAGCTGCCCGGTTCTGGCTATCGGCCAGCCGGGCAATCCGTCTCTGCCAGCGCTTGGCGACATCGATATCCGCACCGATATTGCCTTTTACCGGGTGTTCCGGAATGGCGTTGCCGAAGAAGAGACCGAAGATCTCGGTAAGCTATGGCGCGATGATCTGGTTTCCTTCGTTCTGGGCTGTTCCTTCTCGTTTGAAAGTGCCCTGACGCGCGCCGGCATCGTGGTTCCCCATATTGCAGCGGAGCGAAACGCGCCGATGTACATCACCAACATCCAGACCCAGGAAGCGGGTCCGTTCGGTGGCCCGCTCGTGGTTTCGATGCGCGCCTTCAGTCCCGAAGACGCGATTCAGGCCATCGTGCTGTCGGAGCGTTATCCGCTCGCCCATGGGGCGCCGGTGCATATAGGCGACCCGGGCCGGATCGGCATCGGCGATATCCATCGCCCGGACTTTGGCGATGCGCCACTGATCGGTGAGGGGCAGGTTCCTGTGTTCTGGGCCTGCGGGGTAACGCCCCAGATGGCCATAGGCACGGCTAGGCCCGACCTCGCAATCACCCACATGCCCGGCTTTATGCTGGTGACGGACATGCTGGCAGAAAATGCTTCCCCCGGGCAGAGCCTTCGCCATCCGGGCTGGCCCGCAACTTCCCACGAAAGAATTTCATGACAAGCTTGCCTCTTACAGATGCCGGCGATGCGGTCGTGTCCGCGTCGCCCAGACAGGCCATCATTGCAGGATGGGCCGGTCGCAATGCGGAAGCCATTCAGCATCATATTGACGAACTGGGGGCCCTCGGCGTTCCCGCTCCTTCTTCGGTTCCGCTCTATTATCGGGTCAGCGCGAATCTTTTCACCACCGCTTCCCTTATCGAGGCTGTGGGTGCGGACAGTTCCGGTGAGGTTGAGCCGGTTCTGTTTCAGGACGGTGAGCGTCTCAAACTGGGCGTCGGTTCCGACCATACGGATCGTGCCCTCGAAGCGCATTCCGTCGCCCTAGCCAAACAGATATGCGCCAAGCCCGTGGCCCCGCAATTCTGGAACCTTAAAGAGGTCGAATCCCATATCGACCTGGTTGAGTTCAGGGCCTGGATCCGGGATGGCGAGGAACAGGAGTGGACGCTCTATCAGCAGGGAACGCTGGCGGATCTGCGTCCTCTGCATGAACTGGTCGCGGGTGCGCGTGCCACGCATGGCAGCGAGGTCTTCGTCAATGGCACGATTATGATGTGCGGAACGTTCGGCGTCGTCTCCGGGAGCATCCGTCCGGCCCGCTACTTCCGTATGTCCATGCACGACCCCGTTCTCGGGCGGACAATCGAGCATCAATACGAAACGCTGAACCTGCCAAACATCGCATAGAGTTTTCCTTAAAGCATCTTGCAGCCAGATGGCAACATCTGGCGTCGTATAAATGATGCAAAAACAAAGAGATAGAGCACTTCTGCGATTCAGAGAGAAGCAGAAGTGCTCTAAGACGACCGATCCGATCGTCTCACCAGCCAGCAATTGCATTGTGCGGGCATCCGAGCCAGTCTGGCCGGCGGGGCGTCACGCTCGTTATGATCCCGTTTCACAAACAGAGGTAAGCAATGGCAACCCCAGCGACCATCTCCAAACTGTCGGAAGATCTGGCGCGGTTTCGCACGACCAGCCGCAAACTGGTCGAGGAGTGCCTCGAAAAAATAGAAGCGGCCGACGGCGAGGGTGCGCGAACCTTCATTTCGGTCGATGCAGAGCGGGCGCGGACAGCTGCCGACGCCTGTGACAGCCTTCGAGAGGCCAACATCCCGACAGGCCCGTTCGCCGGTATCCCCATCTCCGTCAAGGATCTGTGCGACATCGAAGGTCAGGTTACGCGCTCCGGTTCCAGGGCGCTCGATGATGCTGGCCCTGCTGAGACCGATGCTGAAGCTGTCGCGCGTTTGCGGCGGGCCGGCTTCATTCTTATCGGCCGCACAAACATGACCGAATTCGCCTATTCCGGACTCGGCCTCAATCCCCATTACGGAACCCCGCTGTGCGTATGGGATCGGGATGCGGGACGCATTCCCGGGGGCTCGTCGTCCGGCGCGGCCATTTCCGTAGCGGATGGCATGGCGCACGCGGCATTGGGTTCGGACACCGGAGGCTCCTGTCGCATCCCTGCTGCGTTCAACGGCCTTGCCGGCTTCAAGCCCACGGCACGGCGTGTGCCGCTGAAGGGTACAATCCCTCTGTCAGCTACACTGGATTCGATCGGGCCTATCGCGCATAGCGCCGATTGCTGCGCCCGGCTCGACGCCATCCTTTCCGACCAGCCTTTGCACCCCAGCACAGCCAATCTGCAGGGGCTGCGCATTCTGGTTCCCACGACAGTGGCGCTAGATGGAATGCAGGACAAGGTGGCTGCGGATTTCCAGGCAGCGCTGTCCAAGCTTTACGCTGCTGGCGCCGTGGTCTCGGAAGCGCCCTTCCCTGAATTCGCTGAAGCCTCAGCCCTGCTGGACAAGGGCGGGTTTTCGGCAGCCGAGAGCTTCGCCTATCACCGCGAACTGATTCAGCTAAAGGCTGAGCTTTATGACCCCCGCGTCCTCATGCGCATCAGACGGGGTTCGGAACAAAGCGCGGCCGACTACATTGGTCTGCTGAAATTGCGCAGATCGGTCATCGCGCGTGCGGCGCAACGCATGTCCGGCTATGATGTGCTGGTAATGCCAACTGTACCAATTGTGCCCCCGCTGGTGAGCGAGCTCGCAAATGATGCGGATTACACTGCGATCAACCTTCTGGTCCTGCGCAACTCCACCTTCATCAACCTGATTGACGGCTGCGCCATCTCCCTTCCCGTCCACGAGGAAGGAACCGCACCGGTTGGCCTTACTGTGGCGGGAATCGGCGGAACCGATGCCCGATTACTGGCCGTGACCGCGGCCATGGAGCCGGTCGTCGTTCGCTGACTTTATCCCTGCTCGATCGAGGTTGCTGCGAGCTGGGAACGGTTCTTGCTCTCACTTTTCCTTAGTATGGGGCTGAACCCCTGAAACACAGTCGAGGTCCATCGAGTCACATCACGCACAACCGATGCGGATGTGCTGTCTTCAATGCTGCTGGCGCCGAAATTCAGTGTGCCGTTATCGGGGGGGCATTTGCAGGCTGAGCACGCGCAGAAGCGTCGTCTTGCCCGCGCCGCTTTTGCCGACGACGCTCAGAACCTCGCGCGGGGCAATCCTGAAACTGATATTTCTAATCGCAGCAATCCTGCCGCGCTTGCCGGGGGTGTTGAATGTCCTGCTGAGGTTTTCCACCTCGATCACAGGATAGTCTTTCAGCCTCATCCCCGTTTCGGCCTTGCGCGATGCCCGTCAGATTACGCGCAGATATGGGCCGCCGCTGGTGCCATCGTGCTGAATCTCCCGGGCGGACCGCAGGAATGCCGGCGACCGAAATCCAGTGCCAGCGCCATCAGTTCCTCATCCACCTCGCCCTCGGTCAGATCAAGCAGAAACTCGTGACCTACCCTCACGCCCGGCAACGTAGTGGACCATAGCGCGATTGTGGATCACGTCATTGCCCTCGGATAAAATCACGGTGTGCAGGAAATCGCGATCGACCGATGGAATTCGACGGCGGTGAATACGCCCCTTCAGGAAGAGGCCTTCACCATCAACCAATTCGGCCAGGGCTTCGCCAGCATGGCCGCTCCTATCAAAGAGCTGAAGCGAGCGATCCTCACCAGGCATTTCCGGCACGGTGGCAACCCGCTCTTGCGCATGTGCTTCGGCAACGTGGTGGCCGACAAGACGCGGCGAAAAACGAGAAGTTCACGAAGGAACGAGCGCGCGGGCGCATCGACGGTGCTGTTGCTGCCGCAATGGCCGTTGGCCGCGTCATCGCAAACGAAGTCACACCATCACCCTATGAGAGCCGAGAAGGCGGATTCCTCTTCATCTAAAGAGCAAGGCCATGCACCAAGTCAGTATCACCGGATTAAACCGGGTTTCGCATCCGAAGCCGAACAAGGGCGGCAACACCATTCTGGCATTCTTCGATTGCAAGGCGAACGGCTTGACGCTGGCTGGATGCGCCTTCGTTCGAACACCGCGCCAGGCTTGACGGGATGGTCGCCGAAGCTCGAAGGCGCGGATGCGGCCCGCCGAAGTGTCGGCGTTGCAGATGAACAGCTTCGGAGTGTCATGGTTCGGCAGGCGCAAGCGTCCTATCGCGCCCTCGGCGGCACCGATGGCGAATGGATCAAGACATGGGACGAAGAAAAGACGGAAGAGGCCGACGAGGGAAACGGGCTTCGCCGCTTCCTTTCGAATGGCGCGGAATAGCACGAATTTTTTGCCGCCCGTTTCCTATATGCTTCCTGTGAAGCTGAAAAGTAGTAGAGAAGATGATCTAAGATATTGATTTTATTGGCGCGCTGCGCCGGGTAAAGATGAGAATTATGTCTACGCTATAGCCCTCTAAATTCACCCCTGCCGACTGGCCGGAAACCATTTGAAATCACAAATATTTTCTGGATATCGTAGCTATGCGTCTCCCAAACTGGCTTCGTGGGCGTCGTCTTCCCACGGCGGTGCGGCTCAGAACATCGACCATCTCCGGGACCGGAAATTCCGGCGTAGACAGCGCTATCAGGAAAGCATCGAACCCTTTCGGGGTTACGATAATAGGCGCAGCTTCCATCGGCACATCCCCGGTCGTGCGCGTGTCCGTCTCCAATCTACAGGGTACTGATTTCCAATTATCATATCTCACGGTCCCAATCATCAAGGACCGAGAAGTGGCATGTTCAAGCGATTTGTAGAACGCCGATAGAAGAAGCTCCTTCAGCTATCCCAGTGGTCCGGATCGCCGGTCCAAGTCGAGCCGGCAAGACCAGGCTTGGCTAGGGCGTGCGGACCGATCATCCGCCGGACGGCCTGGATAATCCCAACGGCATGCTTTTGCAGAACGCTGGTAAGCGCACCGCGTCTCATGGCGCGCGCCGCGCCGCGCCCGATTCAACTTTTCACCTCATCTGCAAAGGACATCCTGTTGACGACCAATACCGCGGTGCGTTTCGAGCCCGCTTCCTCATCTCCCGCGACGATCCGCGTCGCCTCCTACCTTCGCGTCTCGACCGGTCGTCAGGCCGAGAGCGACCTGTCGATCCCCGATCAGCGTCGCCAGATCGAGCGCTATTGCGCGGCGCGTGGCTGGACGATCGTGGAGGACTATGTCGAGCCCGGCAGCAGCGCCACCGACGATCACCGTCCGGCCTTTCAGGAAATGATCGATGCGGCCCTGGCCCCGCCGCCCATGTTCAGCATCATCCTCGTCCACAGCTTCTCGCGCTTCTTCCGCGACCAGTTCCAGTTCGAACGCTACGCTCGCAAGCTCGCAAAGAACGGTGTACAGGTCATTTCGATCACCCAGGACTGGGGGACAACGCGATAGGTACGATGATGCGCCAAATCGTCACCCTGTTCGATGAATACCAGTCGAAGGAGAACGCCAAACACACGCTCCGCGCGATGTGCGAAAACGCCCGGCAGGGCTATTGGAATGGCGCTCGGCCTCCCATCGGCTACCGCACCGTGGCGGTCGAGAAGCGAGGCGCGAAGGTCAAGAAGGTGCTGGAGATCGATCCGCTTCACGCCGGGACGATCCGTCTGATCTTTCGACTTGCCCTTGAGGGCGTTGATGGCGGCCCGATGGGCGTCAAGGCCATCACCTGTGTCCTCAACGCGCGCGACATCCGCACACGCGACGGCGGGCGCTGGGGAATTGGGCAAGTCCACGCGATCCTGACCCGTACCACCTATATGGGCGAGCACCGTTTCAACCGGAACCATGCACGCACCAAACAGCGCAAAGCGGCGACAGAGCACGCCATCATGGGCGTGCCGCCCTTGATCGCAGAGCATGACTTCATCGAGGTTCAGAATCTGCTCCGATCGCGCAACCCCAATATGATGCCCCCGCAAGCGGTCGGAGGGCCGACACTGCTGATCGGTATCTGCTTCTGCGCCTCATGCGGCGGAGCCATGACCATCCGCATCGGAACCAGCAGTTCCGGAATCCGATATCGCTACTACCAATGCTCGACCCGGGCGCGGCAGGGAACAACCGGCTGCCAGGGGCCGGCGATTCGGATGGATCGCCTGGACGAGGCTGTGATTGATTTCCTCAGATCGACCCTTCTTGCGCTGGAACGGATCGAAGTCTTGATGGGGCCGCTTCTGACCCATCGGGAAAGCTGGGCGGATCGTCGACAGCGATATGTCGTCGAAATGCGAGAGCGGGCGGACGAGGCGGAGCGCAAGCTTCGGAATCTCCTTGAAGCAGTCGAAGATGACATGCTTGCTAGCACCGATCGGATGTTCGGGGAGCGCATCGCCGAACTCTCCACCCTTCGGGAGCGGGCCGAGATGGAAGCGGATCGAATCGAGTCATTGGCGAAGCGTGCAGGCCCGACGCTGGAAATGCAGGACGTGATCCGCACCGTCTCAACCAGCGGCGCTGTGTCGCCGGTCTTCCGCCGAAGTCGGTCCACCGGCCATGTCGGCAGGAAGACCGAGGTGGCCCGAGCCATCGCACGCCTCCAACTCTATATCGAGGGATTCTCCGGCGCGGGCGCGGATCAGTTCCTATCGAAATTGGACCAAATCGTTGAGGATTTGGCCATGTCACGATGCCATGAACCTGTGTTTGGCTGGAGTTGGCGTCTTTCGGAACGCCGTCCGAAATGCCGCCGCTGCGGGAAGCGCTGGCGACTGAGATCTCTGTGGGACGCTCTCCCGCCTCGACAGCCGCGTGAAGACGGAACTGGTCCAGCGCTTCGTCTCGGGCGTGCCGGTCTACCGGCAGCGCTTTTCGCTGGTGGTGGGCCGCCATGCAACGGAACGGTTCTACCGGCTGAACCGAACGGCGATGGCCCATGCCAAGCAACTGCGCGGGCCGTTCGAGGGCAGCCTCGATCGCCTTCCATCGACTGGGGCGCCTCCGCGTTCGCGGCCACGAAAACCAGTCATGTCGGGAAGCCTACTGAATCTCGGCACCGCCGCCATTATCCTCTTCAACTGACACTACCTCAGAAGAATAGTGACGGAAACAAGGGCAGGAGGACGAAGTTTGAAGGCACAATCACGGCCCGCCTTCTCAGTTCGGATGGGGTCACATCAGTATCACCGACGACTACATCTGGTCGGAAGCCTTACCGCTCGCCACCGGTGGGTATCAGCTGCGCAGCAATCATGCTGGATTGCCCTACCTATCGTTTGTCCGTGTCCCAATAATGTACCGGTGCGGGAAGACAGGTTCGAGATCGCCAAGAACGAGCTCGTCTCGACCACAAAAAAAACCATTCCTGGCACGGGTGGCATCGCCACTTCTCGCTCATCATGCTCGCCTTTGCAACGACGGCCAACATCCGCCACTAAGCCAACGCCGAGACGCCCCCAAAAACGATCCGTCGCACCCGCCGCGACCGGCTCATCGATTCAGGAAATTCTTCACGTTGCCACCCATCTCGCGCTGAAGCAAATTCAGCAGGCATACATCATAGCAATAGCATGGTCGCTCTGGCGACGCTCCCATCAGGCCGCCGCTCAACAAACCCATATTAAATCGAAGATGCAACTGTAGTGCTAGCCCAGCGGCGGCAACTCCAGCATCGCCTGGGCTGCCGCCTCGTCCGTGATCAGGACCTTGGCGTTCGTGGCGGCGATGCCGGCGCGGATCGCGTGAATCTTGCGCACTCCGCCCGAGGAGATGATGACCTTCGGCACCTTGCGGATGTCGGCGGGGTTGATCGACATGGCGCGCCGGTTGACAGGATGGTCGATGACAGTGCCCTCGGCATCGACGAAGCGGCCGAGCACATCGCCGACGCCGCCGGCAACCCTGAGGCTCTCGCCTTCTTCCCATGAGAGGATGCCGCGCCGGAAGATCGACGCCTGCTTGCTGATGTCGCTGACGGAAAGCAGCGCCATGTCGACCTCTCCCGCCCGTTTCCGGAGCTGCCGGAGATCGTCGAGTTCCCATAGGGCAGAGGCCAGTTCCTCATGCGGCACGAAGATCGGAGCGGTGATCTGGAACAGTTCCGTCTTGTAGAACTCCGCAAGCCGCCATGCCACGGCCGAGGGATTGTGGGCGGCAGCATGGGTGAGGCCGCCAAGCAGCGACACCACCGTCATGTTCTCGACCTCGCGCCAGCTCAGCGAGTTCATGCAGGCAGCCAGCGTGGCTCCCCAGCCGACCCCGATCGTCAGCCCGTCGGAAACGCGCTCGGAGATGTAACGGCCGGTGGCGTGGCCGACCACGGCGGCGATGCTCGCTTCCGACTGATCCTGCGCCGGTGCGACGATCGCCTCGAACAGGCCGAAATGCCGCTCCAGCGCCCGTTGCAGCTTCAGCAGCGGCTCGGCCTGTGCATTGATGGAAATCTGCACCGTGCCGTCCTCGCGCGTGGCGGCCAGCAGGCGCAACGCCTTGATGCGGCTGATGCCCAGATGCTGCGCCACCTGCTCCTGCGTCAGGCCCTCGATGAAATAAAGCCATGCCGCGCGCAGCTTCAGTTCGTCCTGATCGGACTGGAACTTCGTCTTCTTCTGGCGGGTGGCGGTACGGGCCATGGTCTTCTCCTCTTCGGAGGCAGATAGCCGAATTCGAAACAAAGTGGAATCCGGCCCTGGCACATCGATGCATGATTTGTGTGGTCACGTACGTTGCAATATTGAACAATTATTCTTTTTTTGCAATAAATGTTCTATTGCGGTGCGGGAAGCTCTGCGGGTGCGATATGCGATGCGGCCGGGCAGGGCTAAGGCCGCGGCTGGAACAGGGACTGGATTTGATGCGCATTTTGATTTCGAACGACGACGGGATCGGGGCTCCCGGCATCAAGGTTCTAGAGGAGGCCGCGCTGCGCCTGAAAGCCGATGTGTGGGTGATTGCGCCGGATGGCAATCGCAGCGGCTTCGGTCATTGCATCAGCCTGCGCAAGGGATTTTCTGTCAGCCGTGTCGCCGAGCAGCGTTATTCCTGCACCGGCACCCCGGCCGATTGCGTCATCGCCGGGCTGAACTGGGTGTTCCGCGATGGTGGCCGGCCCGATCTTGTGCTCTCCGGCATCAACGAAGGCCGCAACGTGGCCGAGGATGTGTCCTATTCTGGCACCATGGCGGTGGCGCGCGAGGCGGCGCTGAACGGCATTCCTGGCATCGCCTTTTCGGCACCGCGCGACAGCGAAACCTTCTCGGATGCCGGTCTCGACTGGCTGTCGGCGCGCATCCGCTCCTTCTGGGAAACGCGCGGTGAATGGGCCAGTGAAGGTCACTGGCTGAACGTCAACCTGCCGCGCCGCGTGCCGGCCCCCATGCGCGCCGCCCGCATCGGCCGCGACAAGGTGGCGACACGTGTCGTCATTCATGAGGAAGACGAGGTTTCGGCGCGCATCGAGCCGCTGGCCGACCGCAACTACTTCACCACCGGAGAGGATGAAAACGGCCTCATCGACCGCGGTTTCGCCGCCGTAACCTGCCTGAACTGGTTCGGAAATGCGCAGGTGCCTGCGGGCGCGCTGCACGAGCTGGAAACAGCCTGAAGCGGCTTGGGAAAAAGATGGCCTCGCCCCGTCGTGTCGGGGGCGAGGCTTGCCAGCCGGCATCTGGGCCGGTCAATATTTCGGATAGACCGTTTCGAGCACATCGTCGAGATAGTTGTTGGTGAAGCTGTCCAGCGTGCGCACGGTGGTTTCGACGCGGCCGTCGGGGTGGAAACTGTGCTCCAGATAGCCGACGAGGCGCGTGCCGCCCATCTCCGGCACCAGCTCCTCGCGGGTGGTGAAGGCGATCGAGGAGCACCATTCCAGCCGGATCTGGCCATAGGCGCGTGAGCGCTGCTGGTGCAGGTGGCCGCTGCCGATGAACTTGAGCGACGGGTGGTTGACGAGCCGGCGCAGCCGTTCGGTGCCGCTGGGGTCCACGGTCCAGTAGGTGAGCTCGGTCACTTCCGGCGCGTCGATGAACAGCGGCTGGTGGCTGAACACCGCAAGATGCAGGTCGCCAAGCGTGTCGAGCTGTGCGTCCAGCCAGTCGAACTGCTCCTGCTCTTGCGGCAGGCCGGAGCCGATCAGCATCGAGTTGATGCCGAGGATGCGCCATCCGTCGCGGTCGAAGGACCAGCGATCCTTGTTGTAATAGCGCTTGTAGCGGGCGAGGCGCCCGGCATTGATTCGGCTTCCCTTCTCCTCTTCCGGCTTCGACAGGTTCGGATTGTCGCCGATGTCGTGATTGCCGGGGATGTAGAGAATGTCCTTGCCCGTGCGGCCAAGGAACTCGCGGCAGAAGACGTAGTCCTCCTCGAAGCGGATGCCGTCCAGCGTGATGTCGCCGGTGTGGACGATGTAGTCGTGATCGGAGGCGGAGAGCGGCGCGATCATCTCTTCGTTGTTGCGGCGGAAGTGCTCGGTGCGTGGCGAGAGGTGGGTGTCGGATATGTGCAGGATGCGGAACGGACTCATCGGGTTCTCCATGGAAGGCATTGCGCCGCCACGCTTTTCGCATATTTTGCAGATTTGTACAAATGTATTGACCTTGATAGAATAGTTCAATATTTTCGATTTCAGAGATTGCGACGCAGCTATGCCTTGTTCGTCTGGCAGTCAGCGTCTGTAGCCGCATCCCATGGAGGAGAACCGGAATGTCGGGGATCGAGATTGCCAGCCTGAACAAGAGCTGGGCCACCTTCAATGCGGTGCAGGACGTTTCCTTCGCGGTCGAGGCGGGCACGCTGACCGTGCTTCTGGGACCTTCCGGTTGCGGTAAGTCGACGACGCTGCGGCTCATCGCCGGTCTTGAAAGCGCGACGTCCGGCGCGATCCGCATCGGCGGCCGCGACGTCACCAACGAGCCGCCGGCCAGGCGCGACCTCGCTATGGTGTTCCAGTCCTATGCCCTGTTCCCGCATCTGAGCGTGGCGGAAAACATCGTGTTCGGCCTGAAGGTGCGCAAGGTGCCCGCGGCAGAGCGGGCCCGCCGCCTGCAGCGCGCCGTGGATATTCTGGGTCTTTCCCATCTTCTCGATCGCAAGCCTTCGCAATTGTCGGGTGGCCAGCAGCAGCGTGTGGCGCTCGGCCGCGCCATCGTCGCCGAGGCGCCGGTCTGCCTGATGGACGAGCCGCTGTCCAATCTCGATGCCCAGCTTCGCCACGAGATGCGCAAGGAGATCCGCTCCATCCAGAAGTCGCTCGGCATGACCATGGTCTATGTCACTCATGACCAGATCGAGGCGATGAGCCTTGCCGACCAGGTCATTCTCATGCGCAACGGCAGGATCGAGCAGAAGGCGACGCCTTCCGAACTCTATCTGCGGCCCGCCACGTCTTTTGCCGCGCGTTTCATCGGGACGCCGCCGATGAATCTGGTCGAACTGGAGGACGGCGACGGCGGCGCGGTGGTCAAGGGCACCGATGGCCCTGCTCTGGTCGAGGGTCGGGGCACGGGTCTGCTGCTTGGCGTGCGCCCGGAAGAAATCCGGATCGTCTCCACCGGCATCGTCTCCGCCATCGTTCAGTCGATCGACTATCACGGCGCTGACAGCATTCTGGAATGTCTGGTCGGCGACCAGCTCATTCAGGTGCGGGTGGAAGGCGTGCGCCGCCCTGCGGTGGGAGAGCCTGTCGGCCTCGAGTGGAAGCCGGAGGCCATGCATGTCTTCGACAGGGAAACGACCCTGCGCGTCGAGCGCAAGGTGCTGGTGGCTGCCGATGGTGCCGGCGAGGCGCCGGCGCTGCGGGCAGTCAGGTAGTCGGGCAAGTAATCGGGTGAAGCCGCCTTCTGCCGGCGGCCCGCTACATCGAAATCTGAATTTTCACGGGAGGAAAGACAATGAATTCCTGGACTGGATGGATAAAGGGCGCGCTGGCAGGCGTTGCCATGCTGGGTGCAGGTGCTGCACAGGCGGCGCCCGTGGAAATCAATTTCTACTACCCTGTCGCCATCGGCGGGCCTGTCACCAAAATCGTCGAGGACCTGATCGCCCGCTTCGAGGCGCAGTACCCCGACATCAGGGTCAAGCCGGTCTATTCGGGCACCTATCCCGAGACGATCAGCAAGGCGCTCACCGCCTACCGTGCCGGCCAGCCGCCGGAAGTCGCGGTCATGCTTTCGACCGACATGTACACGCTGATCGACGAGGACGCGATCGTCCCCTTCGACGACTTCGTCAGGACCGACGAGGACAAGGCGTGGCTGGAAGGGTTCTTCCCGGTGTTCATGGTCAACAGCGAGCACGACGGCAAGACCTGGGGCGTTCCGTTCCAGCGCGGCACCACGCTGTTCTTCTGGAACAAGGATGCGTTCAGGGAGGTTGGCCTCGACCCGGAAAAGGGTCCGCAGAACTGGGACGAGGTGGTCGAGTTCGCCACGAAGCTGACCAAGCGCGAAGCAGACGGCAATGTCAGCCGCTGGGGCATGCAGGTTCCTTCCTCGCTGACCTCCTACTGGCTGCTGCAGGGCTATGTCGCCCAGAACGACGGCAAGATCGCCGACGAGACCGGCACGCAAACCCATTTCGATTCTCCCGAAGTGGTCGAGGCGCTGCAGTACTGGGTTGATCTCGCCCACAAGCACAAGGTCATGAAGCCGGGCGTCATCGAATGGGCGACCAACCCGAAGGACTTCTTCGAGGGCCGCGCCGCGATGATCACCACCACCAGCGGCAACCTCACCAACATCAAGACCAACGCGCCGTTCCGCTTCGGCGTGCAGATCCTGCCCGAGCACAAGAAGCGCGGCGCACCGACCAGCGGCGGCAACGCCTATATCTTCAACGGCGTGGCGCCGGAGAAGCAGGAAGCCGCCTTCCAGTTCGTCAAGTGGCTGTCCTCGCCCGAGCAGGCCGCTGAATGGAGCATCAAGACCGGCTACATAGCCGCGCGCGCGGATGCCTGGGCAACCGATGCCATGAAGGCCTATGTCGCCGAGTTCCCCGGCGCGCTCGTGCCGCACGAGCAGATTCCCTACATGGTGCCGGAACTGTCCACGCACGAGAACCAGCGCATATCGCGCGTCATCGACGATGCCATCGAGGCTTCGCTGACGGTCAAGAAGGAGCCCGCGCAGGCGCTTTCCGACGCCCAGAAGGAAGCGGACCGCATCCTAGAGGACTATCGGGACTGACGTGTCGGCTGCCACGGGGCGCTCGTTGCGCTCCGTGGTACCCGCGTTGGGTTGCAGGGTCGAAAATCACAGCCCGGAAAGGTTGGCAGGTGAAGAAGACGAACAACATGGTGGTGCCCTGGCTGCTGCTTTTGCCGGCCACGGTCCTGCTTGCCGCCTTTACCCACATTCCGGCGGTGATGACCTTCATCAACAGCTTCTACCGCACGCCGCGCGGCAACCGGCCGGCGCGCTTCGTCGGCATGGACCACTACAGCGGCATGCTGAGCGATCCGGTGTTCATGGCGGCGCTGAAGAACAACGCGATCTATGCGCTGGGCACGGTGCCGGCGGCGATCGCCCTGTCCATGCTGATGGCGATCATCGTCAATTCGGCCATTCGCGGGCGGGCGCTGATGCGCATGTCGTTCTTCCTGCCGACGGTGCTGCCGATGATTGCAGTCGCCAACATCTGGCTGTTCTTCTACACGCCCGGCTACGGCCTCATCGACCAGTTCCTCGGCCTGTTCGGCTTCCATGAGCGCAACTGGCTGGGCGATCCCGACACGGTGCTCGGCAGCCTCATGGTGTTGGCGATCTGGAAGGAAGCCGGCTTTTTCATGATCTTCTATCTGGCTGCCTTGCAGCAGATCAGCCCCACGCTGTCCGAGGCCGCCGCGCTGGAAGGCACCAGCCGCTGGTACTTCTTTCGCCGTGTGACCTTCCCGCTTCTGATGCCGACCACGCTGTTCGTGATGATCAACGCCATCATCAATTCGTTCCGGCTGATCGACCATGTCATCGTCATGACCCGCGGCGGGCCGGACAACGCCTCCACGCTGCTGCTCTACTATGTCTACAACGTCGCGTTCCGTTTCTGGGATACGGCCTATGCCTCGGCGCTGACCGTCGTCCTGCTCGCCGTACTTGCCCTGTTGGCCTTCGTCCAGTTCGGCGTTCTCGATCGCAAGGTGCACTACAAATGAGCGCCATGACCCTTTCCCACCATGCCCGCGAAGCCTCCTTCTGGCGGGTTCTGGAAACCGGGGCCTGCTATCTGCTGGGGCTCTTGTGGATCCTGCCGCTGTTCTATGCGGTGTGGATGGCGGTGCATCCGCCGGCCTACGAGGTGCGCTTCGAGTTGCTCGCGCCCCTGACGCTGCAGAACTTCGTCGATGCCTGGAACGCCGCGCCCTTCGCGCGCTACTTCCTCAACACCTTCGCGCTGATCACCACCATTCTGGTGTGCCAGTTCGTGGTCTGCACGCTGGCCGCCTATGCCTTCGCCCGCTATGAGTTTCCCGGCAAGACGGTGGTGTTCATGCTGGTGCTGATCCAGCTCATGATCATGCCGGAAGTGCTGATGGTGGAGAACTATCGCACCATCTCCAGCCTTGGGCTGGTGGATACGGTTCTGGCCATGGGCCTGCCCTACATGGCGTCGGCCTTCGGCATCTTCCTGCTGCGCCAGACCTTCCTGACCGTGCCGAAGGAACTGGATGACGCCGCGCGCGTCGAAGGCGCGGGACCGCTCGCCGTTCTGCTCAAGGTCTATGTGCCGCTCGCCCGCCCCGTCTATGTCGCATACGGGCTGGTTTCGGTCAGCTATCACTGGAACAACCTTTTGTGGCCGCTGGTCATCACCAATTCGGTTACGACCAGACCGCTGACGGTCGGCCTTCAGGTGTTCGCCTCGCCCGATCAGGGCGTGCAGTGGAGCGTGATCTCGGCTGCGACGCTGATGACCTCGGCGCCGCTGCTGATCGGCTTCCTGCTGTTCCAGCGCCAGTTCGTGCAGAGCTTCATGCGTGCCGGCATCAAGTGATGCCGGCAGCGTTCACAGGAATTATCCACCCTAGATCACGCGGATGAACCGGGGACTCTTGGTCCGGAAGTCCTAATGGGCACCATAAGGAATTGTGTGGCAGCTACGCTGCGTCCTGGTTGCCGGAATTTCGGTGACTATCGTTTGCAATGCTTGGATCGCACTTCTGGAATGTCGAGCGCAGCGAGCCGTAGAGGATCTGCGGTCGGTTTTGCAGCAGAAGATGCGCGCCTGTCCGGCGCCATTGTATCTGCTGCTTCTGGGCGCAACGCTTGCTGACGACAGCGTTGACGGTGGCCTCGACGAAAGCGGAGGATATCCACTCTCCGGAGCGGTAGTGTTAGCCATGTCGCTTAGCACTTAACCGGGCTCTTCCTCTCTTTGTTTGGTTGAGCGGTAACATTCGGGCCTTCATCAGTTCTGGCTCGGCTCGGCCGTACATGGTATGCTTCAGCGTTTTGAGGCGATTGATCTGCCCTTCGGCTTGGACGTTGCTGCCAAGGCAGTTCGATTGTGTTTTCACGGCATGGATGTCTCGCCGCAGAACGCTTGCGAAACGCCTTAGGTGTTCAGTCCCGGCATCTGGTGGATCGGGTTTAGGATGAATCGATCTGGCTCTGAAGTCCAGATTTTACAGATGTATTCATAGGGAGTGAGGCCGCCGAGGGTCTTGAGCCTGCGCGCAAAGTTATAGGCCGCCATGAAGTCGGCGAGGTGCGTTCGTAGCTGGTCGTGGCTGTCGTAATGGAAGCGTTTGACGGTGGCCTCCTTGATCGTGCGGTTCATCCGCTCGACCTGGCCATTGGTCCAAGGGTGATTGGGTTTGGTCAGCCTGTGCTCGATCCCGTTTGCCTCGCAGATCATGTCGAAGCGCATCGGACGGGAGGTGATGGTGTTCCGGTTCCGAGGCTGTTCTGCGAACTGGATGCCGTTGTCCGTGAGGACGGTGTGGACCTGATAAGGCACGGCCTCGAGCATGTGCTGAAGGAACTCCCAGGCCGTCTTCCTGTCGGCTTTGTCGACGAGCTGGGTTACGGCGAACTTGCTTGTGCGGTCGATGCCGACGAATAGGTAGAGCTTTCCTTCAGCGGTCTGCACCTCAGCAATATCGATGTGGAAGAAGCCGATAGGATAGCGCTTGAACTTCGACCGTTTCGGTTTGTCACCGCCCACGTCGGGCAGTCGAGAGATGCCGTGGCGCTGAAGGCACCGATGCAGCGCCGAGCGTGTCAGGTGCGGGATGGACGGCTGCAAGGCATAAAGGCAGTCGTCCAGCGGCAGCAACGTATGGCGTCGAAACGCGACGACGGCCGCCTCTTCGGCCTCCGTCAGGATCGTCGAACGCGGCACCGATGGCCCGGTCTTCATATCCTCGACCGTCGCGCGCTTGCGCCACTTCGCAACCGTTTTGGGATTGATGCCCAGCTCTCTGCTCAGCTGCGCGAGCGAAGCTTGCGATCGCTGTATTGCTGCTCGGACAGCGTGCGTAGTCGTGGCGCTGCCATGATGAATTTGTCCCATAGGGCTTCCTTCCATTCCAAAGAAAGGATCGCACCATTAAATCATGGGATCAAACACCTAATGCGGCAATTCGATGTCGATGGCCTCGTCGATCCACTCATCCAGCGTATCCGGATTTTTGCCGCGCAAGATTCCGGTAAAGCGCATGGCCAATCCACGCATCCTGCGGAACGGTTCTGAACCCCGTTTCACCGCATCGACCTTGCTCGCCTTAAACAACGAATGACCTCAGAATCGGTTTATCCGTTGGCATATTCCGGATGCGCGGCGCTGTCCTAATTTCCTTAAGTTGCATCAATGTCAACGGAATGCAGGCGGGCCAGCCGTTTCGTCTCCATAATCTCACTTTGCGTGCGGGCCGAGTTCCAGCCGAGTGCTTCGGCAGCGATCCGGGCCGTGGTCTCGACGACCTCGTCAGACAGCTTTCCGCTAAGCGCGATGTCGGTGCGCCGGAAGAGCAGGTCACTCAGCCTGACCACGGATTCGCTGCGGCACAGGAATGCAAGCTCTTCCTGCCCATAGTCTGGCAGACCGTTCGGTGCCTCGCCATTGTCTGTCTCGCTGGCGATTGTGCGGGCATAGGTGCCGTAGCGCTCGAACAGGATGGCGCTGCGGCGCAGGTCTGTTCCCCGCATTCGCGACAATTCTGCCAAGAAGCAGCGGCGCTGGTCGGCATCGACCGGATAGTCCCTGCCGCCACCGATGCGCATGTTGCGGGTGTCAGTGCCGCGGCTTTTGCCCAGAAGCTTTAGGATGCGGTCGGCTGCCTGTTCGGAAAAGCCACGAAAAGTGGTCCACTTGCCGCCGATGAGCGACAAAACGGGGACGCCGGATCCCGGCAGGCGATCCTCGGCGATATGGTGATCGCGGCTCACCGCGCCCGGGTCCAGCCCGTCGGCGCGCGGCAGGGGGCGCACGCCCCAGTAGGTGAAGACGACATCGCTCCCTGCCAGCCGGATGCCGGGGAAAATCTCCGACACCACATCCAGAAGATATTGCGTTTCGTCTGCGTCGCAGATGGCCTCGTCAGGATTGTCCACCGGAATGTCGGTCGAGCCGATCAGCACATTGCCCATGAACGGGTACAGGAGATTGACGCGGCCGTCGTGCGTTCCGAAGTAGATCATCCTGCCTTGCAGCGCCTCGAGCAGGCGGGGGTGACGCACAACCAGATGCGCGCCCTTGTTGCCGCCCATGTGGCGGCTGTCGATGCCGAGAGCGGCGTTCACCTTGTCGATCCACGCACCGCCGGCGTTGACGACGATGTCGGCCCTCACGCGATGGAACCTGCCGGTGACCTCTTCCTGAAGCAGGAGCGCGCCGCCCTCGGACGCCACGACCGGCGTGTAGTTGTGGGCCGTGCCGGCAGGGTTGAGCGCCAGGCCGTCGCGGACGAGTTCGAGGGCCAGCCGCTCTGCGTGGGTGACTCGGCCTTCATGATAGATGCCGGCGAATGTGACGGCGGGGTCGACCTCCGGCATCTCGCGGCGCAGCGTGTCGCCGCGCAGGAAGCGGTGGGAGGGCATGGTCTGGAAATGCCGGCCGTATAGATCGTACAGGGTCAGCCCGATCCGTGTGATTATGGCGCCGCGGTCGTTGAGCTTGGAAGGCAGGCGCAGGAAGCGCAAGGCGGATGCCCACAGGCCGCCCCATGTCGAGCGGATGGGCAGCACCGTTTCCAGTGGCTTCACGTAGTGCGGCGCATTGCACAGCAAGAGATTGCGCTCCAGCGCCGATTCCTTGACCAGACGAAACTCCCCGGTCTCCAGATATTTGATGCCGCCATGGATAAGGCGGGAGGGCGCGGCGCTGGCGCCGGAACAGTAGTCGCTCCTGTCGACCAGCAGGCAGTCCACGCCTTGGGCGCAAAGGTCGCGGAATAGGCCGCAGCCATTGATGCCGGCGCCCAGGATGACCACGGGATAGTGCTGGCGGATGGGGCGCGCGAACGGGCTTGCGCCCGCGGTATCAGTCGTGGCGCCGGCACTGCTGTCTTCATCACGCATCAATGACGGCCACCTTGATCGCGGTTCCCTGTTCGGCGGTCGCCAGCGCCGTCGAGATGTCGGCGAGGGTGAAGCGATGCGTGAGCATGGAATCCACCTCGAAGCGGCCGCCTGCGATGAGCCTGAGCGCGTTTTCATATTGCAGGCGGCTGAGGCCGAACGCGCCCGTGACGCGGATTTCATTATAGTGGATGGCGTTGACATCCAGTTCCGCCCTGTCCCCGGCGGAGAAGCCGGCGAACAGGCTAACCCTGCCGCGATGGCGGACAAGGCCCAGCGCATCGTTGGCAAGGGCTGGCACGCCGATGGCGACGATGACCACGTCGGCGCCCAGCCCATCGGTGTGCGCGCGCACGAACGCGCCGAGCTTTGCGGTGGTGGGATCGACAGTGAAGTCGGCGCCCGCGGCCTCCGCGGCGGCGCGACGCAGTGGGTTCGGTTCGCTGACGATGATGCGATGCGCGCCGGCATGGCGGGCGAGCTTGATGTGGAGAATGCCGATCGGCCCCGAACCGAGGATGACCACGGTGTCGCCCCGGTGGACGCCCACCCTTTCCTGTCCGTTCATGACACAGGCGAGAGGCTCGGCCAGCGATGCCTTGTCGAAGGGCAGGCCTTCGGGGACGGCGAACACATTGCCCCGTTCAACGCCTGCGGCAGGGATGCGGATATATTCCGCGAAAGCCCCGTCGATCTCGTAGCCGACCGCCTGCAGGTTCTGGCACAGGTTCTCGTAGCCGCGGATGCAGTGCTGGCAGTGGCCGCAGGAAATGGCGGGGCACACGCACACGGCTTGACCGGACTTCCAGGTGCCGTTGCCGCCAGCGACCACCTCGCCGGCAAACTCGTGACCCAGTATAGAGGGGTACCGGATGCCCATCGTCTTGCGGCCGCGGAATATGCGAATGTCGGTTCCGCAGACCGTGGCGGCCTTGACCCTTATCAGCAGGTCTCCGGCTTCCAGTCGCGGATCGGGCACCTCGTCCAGCACCAGTTCGTTGGGCCCCGTAAGCACGCCGGCCTTCATTGTCAGTCACTCCCGTTGATCCCCATCATACTGCACATTTGTCATTTTAAATGTCAAGATATTCATATCTGACGACGAGGCGTCACCAAGATTCGCCCATATATGGAGAATACTGGCCAAAAGTATCGCTGCACGATGTGAATTTATGTGATTGTGATGAGATAGATATGCAGAAACTGCTTGACGAAAACCCCAAGCGGATGCACAGTTAGGATGTGAGCTATACAAAAGTTCACTTTTTGGGAGGAGAGGCCGTGGCTGACTGGCGTTACGATTATGCGTCGATGGGCTTCTATACGTTCGACTGTCTGGGCTGGCCCTTTTCCACGGTGCCGGAAGGCGGCGGCACGGTTCTTCTCGACGAGATCGCCATGGCGGTTTCCGGCGCCGCCGGAGTGGCGGCGATCGCGGCCGCCAAGATGGGCCTGAGCACGCTTGCCGTGGGCGGCGTCGGCAATGACCTGATGGGAGACTGGGTGCTCGAGCGGATCGCCGGGTTCGGCGTCGACATCAGCACGCTTCAGCGCATCGAAGGCTCGCGCACGTCCTCCTCCATAGTGCTCACGCGGCAGGACGGATCCCGGCCGGCCCTTCACATGAAGGGCGCCACCGGCGATTTCTTCGTCGAGCCTTCCGATTTCGACCGAGTGACAGATGCGCGGGTGTTCCACCTCGGCGGCGTCGGCCTGATGGACCGCATGGACGGGGCTCCCAACGCGGCCCTGATGAAGCATGCAAAGGCGCGCGGCTGCGTGACGACGGTGGATGTCTTTGCCGGATCGCCGGCTGACCTGCCCGACATCGACGCTGTGCTGCCTTGGACGGACTATTTCATGCCATCTATCGAGGAGGCGCAAGCCCTGAGCGGGCTGCAAGAAATCGGCGACTGCGTAAAATTCTTTTTGGATCGCGGGGCGAGGGCTTGCGTCTTCACGCTGGGCGAGGGCGGTGCGCATTATGGCGATGCGCAGGGAGCATCGTTCAGCATCCCGGCCTTCGACATCGAGGTCAAGTGCACCTGCGGATGCGGCGATGCGTTCGATGCGGGATATGCGGTGGCCCTTTGCCGCGATTTCGATCCCGAGACGGCGGTGCGGTTCGCGCAGGCGACATCGGCCCTCAACGCAACGGGGCTGGGCTCACAGGCGGGGGTGCGTTCGTTCGAGCACACCTTGGAATTCATGCAGAAGACACCGACGAAGCGGCGCCTGGCGGCTGCGGAGTAGGCATCCATCGCAAATGGCAGGCGCGCGGGCTGCGGGCCGGAGGACACGCCCCGATGCTTGCGGGCGCCGGATTTTTATGGAGTGAGGAGAAAACCATGAGACTGACTACCCTTGCCGCCATGTGCGGCGTCGCGACGGCATGCCTTGCCGGAAGTGCGCTGGCCCAGAGCCAGGCGGACCTCATCAAGCCGATCGACAAGGAACTCACCTTCGTCTTCATTCCGAAGGTGATCCACCCCTGGTACGACGTGGTTGCCGAGGGCAGCAGGTTCGCGGCCGAGGAAATCGCCAGGGAAGGCATCAAGATCAATGTGATCTGGGACCAGCCCCCGCAGGCCGACGTGACGGATCAGAACCAGCGCATCGAGGCCAATATCGGCAGGAAGCCGGACGGTCTCGCCGTCGCCTGCCTCGACCAGGCCACCAATGTGCAGATGCTGACCGAGGCCAAGGAAGCTGGCCTCAACGTCTACACCTTCAACTCCTTCTGCGACGAGAAATTTCCCTTCGTCGGCCAGAAGAACAGCTATCAGGACGGCTACGACCTCGGCGAATATCTGGCTACGCATCTGGACGGCAAGGGCAAGGTCGGCATCCTCTCGGGCAGCCTGACGGCGACCGACCACGTCGAGCGCATTCAGGGCTTCAAGAAGGCGTTGGAAAGCCACCCCGACATGCAGATTGTGTTCGAGCAGCCCGACAACGACGTACTCGAAGAGGCGGTGACGCTGACCGAGAACGCCCTGCAGGCGCATCCCGACATCGCCGGCTTCTTCGGTTCCAATGCGTCCAACCCCATCGGCGCGGCGCGCGCCATCAAGAATGCGGGCCTGAGCGGCAAGGTCGCGGTGGTCGGTATGGACGATTTGCCAGAAGCGGTCGATTTCGTCTGCGAAGGCACGATCACCGCGCTCAAGGCTCAGCGCCAGTGGGACATCGGCTACTGGGCGGTGCGCTACATGCTGGCGATGAACCAGAACCACACCTATCCGTGGGACCATAACACCGGGTCGCGCTTCATCACCAGCGAAGACTGCAAATAGCCTTCGGCCGGCGCAGCGCCTCAGCATGCGCTGCGTCCTTTCATGAGCGAGTCCATGGATCCGTTTGCCTTCGAAGCCCGCAACATCTCGCGCTCTTTCGGTGTCGTCCAGGCGCTGAAAGACGTCTCCGTCGGCATACGGCCGGGCGAGATCCACGCCATCATCGGCGAGAACGGCGCCGGCAAGTCGACGCTCATGAACATTTTCTGCGGCAAATTGCATGCCTCGGAAGGGGGGCTTCTGCGCAATGGCGAGCGGGTGGTGTTCCACTCGCCCATCGACGCCCAGCGGACGGGTGTCGCCATCGCGCCGCAGGAGGTCAACCTCGTCCCGAACCTGTCGGTTGCGGAGAACATCATGCTCGGCGCGCACATCACGCGGGGCGTGGCCATCGACTGGCGCGCCACCCGCAAGGCCGCGATCGAGCACCTGCAAATGGTGGACGACAGCATCGATCCGCGCATGCCGGTCTCCGTGCTGTCGAAGGCCCATCAGCAACTCGTGCAGATCGCCCGTGCGGCGGCAACCGATGCGAAGATCCTTATCTTCGACGAGCCGACGGCCGCCCTCACATACCGCGAGACCGAAAAGCTCTACGCCTATCTCAATGCCTTCCGCGCCGCCGGCGGCTCAGCCTTCTACATCTCGCACAGGCTGGACGAGGTGCTCGACCTGTCCGACCGCATAAGCGTGCTGCGTGACGGCCGCTATGTGGGCGAGCTCGATCCGAAAACCACCACCAAGGACGAAATGGTGCGCATGATGGCCGGGCGCGTCGTCGGCAAGGGCAATGCCGCCGCGCGCACCGTGTCCGGCAATGCCGCGGCGGCGCTGAAGGTTTCCGGCCTCACCCGCCATGGCGAGTTCGAGGATATCAGCTTCACCCTGAGGCAAGGGGAAATCCTCGGCGTCTCCGGGCTCGTCGGTTCCGGCCGCACCGAAGTGGCCAAGTGCATATTCGGCCTGACGCGCTGCCACGCGGGCAGCATTGAGATCGCCGGCCAGCCGGCCGACATCAAATCCCCCGCCGACGCCATACGGCAGGGTCTGGTCTATCTGCCGGAGGAACGCAAGCAGGAGGGGATCTTCCCGCTGCTCAGCATCGCCGAGAACATGGCACTGCCCAATCTCGACAGGTTCCGCGGGCTTGCGCACATGCGCAGTGCCGACATGTTCAAAGAGGTGCAGCGCTTCGTCACCGACCTGAAGATCAAGATCGGCCATCCGAAGGATCCCATTACCTCGCTGTCGGGAGGCAACCAGCAGAAGGTCATCATCGGCCGGTGGCTGATGAAGAACTCCCGCATCCTCATCATGGACGAGCCGACGCGAGGCATCGATGTCGCAGCGAAGTTCGAGATCCAGCGCCAGTTGCGCATCTTCACCGAGCAGGCCGGCCTTTCGGTCATCTTCATCTCATCAGAGATGGAGGAGGTGCTCGACGTGTCCGACCGCATTCTGGTGATGCATGAGGGCCGGCTAAAGGGAATTTTCCCCGCCCGGGACGCCACGCCGGAAACGCTGCTTCAGGCAGCTATGAATTGAATGAGGAAACTGCAATGACTGCTGACAGCCACAGTGCAGCATCGGCGCCCCGGTCCAGCCGACGTGCGGGCCTGCTCGCCCGGTTCTGGCGATGGGAGGCGAGCGGCATCCTGGTGGCGCTGATCGTGCTCATCGCCGTCCTGTCGATCGCCACCGACAACTTCCTGTCGACCTACAACATATCGGTCGTTGCCCGCCAGGCCGCCTTCGTGGGGCTGGTCGCGCTCGGCCAGACGCTGGTTCTGCTGGTCGGCGGCATTGATCTGTCGGTGGGCGCGGCGGCCGGCCTATCGGCAATCGTCGGCTCGCTGCTTCTGACGATGTTCGGCGTCCACCCCTATCTCGTCATCCCGCTCACCATGGCGTTCGGGCTGATGCTGGGGCTGCTCAACGGCGTGTTTGTCGCGGGGCTGCGGCTCAACCCCTTCATCGTGACGCTGGCCACATGGGAGATCTTTGCCGGCATGACGCTGGTCATCACCAAGGGCTATCCGATCCGTCCGCTGGGCGACACTTTCGCCGTCTTCGGCAAGGGCGACATCTTCGGCGTGCCGGTGCCGGTCGTCATCTTCATCGCCGCCGGCGTCATCCTCATCTGGATGCTCACCCAGACTCGGTTCGGCCGCAACATCTTCGCCGTGGGCGGCAACCGCGATGCGGCGGTGCTGGCTGGCATCCACGTCAGATATGTGGAGCTGATCGCCTTCGGCATGGCCGGCATGTTCGCCGCACTGGCGGGCATATTGTTCGCCAGCCGCATGGACGCGGGCCAGCCGTCGGTCGGCGAGGGCTGGCTGATGGGAGCCATCACCGCCGCCATCCTCGGTGGAACGAGCCTGCGGGGTGGGCAGGGCTCCATCGTCGGCACGATGCTGGGCGCGCTCTTGCTGGCGGTCCTCGCAAATGGCACGGTGCTGCTCAACGTTTCGGGCTTCTGGCAGCGGGTGATCGTCGGCGGAGTCGTGCTGATCGCGGTTCTGGTCGATCTCTTCCGCCGCCGCAACTGAACCGCGCCTGTGCGAAACCGCTTCTGGTTGCTGGTTGGGCTTTATCGGCGCTGCCAACAGGGTATGTAAAAGAGGGTGCCCGGCAAAGCCGCAACGGTACAGCACGATTTCGGAAGGTCGATGAAACAGGGCGAAGCGGAACTGACGGAAGACATCAAGGCGCGCGTCGCTTGGCTCTATTACATGGAGGGCATGACGCAGGACCAGATCGCGCAGGAGGTGGGCCTTCATCGCACGCGCGTCCTGCGGATGTTGTCCGCCTCGCGCCAGGACGGCACCGTCCAGATCAGGGTGACGGCGCGACTCAGCCGCTGCGTCGAACTGGAGCGTCAGATCGAATCGACGCTCGGCATTGAGCGCGCCATCGTCATTCCCGATCCCCGCGAGGCGCAGCAGGTTTCGCAGATCATAGGTGCCGTGCTTGGAGCCTATGTAGCCGACAACCTGTCGGACCGCATGACCATCGGCCTCGGCTGGGGGCGCACGCTCAGTTCCAGCCTGCCGGCCATCACCGGCAATGGTCATTCCGACATGACCGTGGTCTCGCTACTGGGCGGCCTGACCAAGGTCAGTTCTGTGAATCCCAGCGAGTTCGCATGGCGCTTCGCCGATCGTCTGGCGGCAAGCTGCTACATGCTCGCGGCACCCGTCTTCGCGCCCGATGTGCGCACACGCGAGGCGCTGATGACGCATCCGGGCATCCGCGAAATATTCCACCGTTCCACCCAGCTCGACATGGCGATATTAAGCGTCGGCGATCTCTCCCCTCAATCGACTTTCGCCGAATACGGCCTGCTGGAGCGCGATGAACTGGCATCTCTGCACCGGGCGGGGGCCGTGGGCGACATCCTGTGCCGCTTCATCGACGCTGAGGGCGAGGTGATCGACCACCAGGTAAACGACCGGGTGGTAGCGGTCGACCCGCGCGATCTGGTCAATGCGCGTAAGATCGTTCTGGCGTCCGGCGGCTGGCACAAATACCAGGTGATCCAAGCTTCCATACGGCTCCTGCGCCCGCATGTGCTGATCACTGACGAGGTGGTAGCCGAACGCCTCGTCGAAACTCGTCTCTGACTGGATATTTAGCTGTTCATTCCCGGCATTTGGTAGATTGGATCGATGATGTATTGGTCTGGTTCTGAAAGTGCAGATCTTGCAGATGTCTTCGTAAGGTGTGAAGCCGCGGATGGTCTTGAGCCTTCGAGCGAAGTTATAGACGTGGATGAAGTCGATGAGGTGCCGACGCAGTTGATCGTGGCCGTCAAGATCGGCAGCGGTAATGCATATGGCTAACGTGTCGTCCACCAGTTCGGCTGTTAAGCCGGTCCCAAATTAGCAATGTGAATAGCCCCATGTTTCGTGGACGCCCTCGGGTTACATTTTCTGCTGCCGTTCGAAGCCGACAGGTGACGACATCCCGTTCCTGACGTGCTTGCGCTTCGGGTTGTAGAACATTTGATGTAGTCGAACACGTCCTGCCTTACCTCCTCGCGTGTTCGGTAGGTCCTGCGTCGCATTCGCTCGCGCTTGAGGAGATTGAAGAAGCTCTCGGCCAAGGCGTTGTCATGGCAGTTTCCGCGATGGCTCATCGAGTCTCGAGATTGTGTTGTTTCAGGAAGGCTGCCCAGTCCACGCTGGTGAACTGCGAGCCCTGATCCGAGTGGACCAGGACCTTGCTCTTCGGCTTTCCCCGCCACACGGCAATCATCAATTCCTGCAGCGCGACGTCGGTCGTCTGCCGGCTCTGCAATGACCAGCCGATGACGCGGCGCGAGAACAAGTCAATCACCACGGCCAGATAAGGCAAAGCCCTCCTGCGTACGGATGTAGGTGATGTATGTCACCCACGCCTTGTCCGGCGCATCGACATCGAACTGTCGAGCCAAGGTGTTGTCGATCACGACTGACGGCTTGCCGCCATAGGAGCCGGGCCGGCGCTTTTAGCCGATCCACCAGCTCGGATGCAGGAAAATCGGTGTTGCCTTGATATAGGCTTCCGGACCGGCATTGCGAAGCAGTTCGCGGCGAACCTCGAAGCAGCGGCGGAAGAACCCGTCCGCTTTCGTCCAGGCTGACGCCATCACGATGCGGCCGAGGCGTTCGGGAAGGCACCGATCTGGGCTTCGAGATCGCCGGGCAGGAAGTAGTTTTCCAGCAGGATGCGCTTCTTCAGCGTCTGGTGCCAGCGCTCGATCTTGCCCTGCGTTTGGGGATGGCTGGGCGATCCACGGGTATGTTCCATGCTTTGGTCAGCGAGCCACTCGGCCAGACCGCTGGCGATGTAGCATGGGCCGTTGTCGGACAGCAGCCGCGGCCGCTGCGCGGCTCTGGCGCTGTCGCAGCCTGATGCTGCGAGCGCCAGGTTGAGCGTATCGGTGACGTCCTCGACCCGCATGGTGGTGCACAGCTTCCAGGCGATGATGTAACGGGAGAAGTCGTCGAGGATGGTCGACAGATAAAACCAGCCCCAGCCGATCACTTTCAGGTGGTTGAAGTCGGTCTGCCAGAGCTGGTTCGGCGCCGTTGTCTTGTCCTGGAATTCGTCGGCCGCCTTGATGACGATGAAGGCTGGGCTGGTGATCAGGTCGTGGGCCTTGAGCAGGCGGTAGACCGAAGCCTCGGAGACAAAATAGCTTTCGGTGTCGGTGAACATCACCGCGAGTTCCCGTGGCGACAGTTCCGATCTGTCGAGAGCAAGGTCGATGATCCGCTCGCGCACCGCCTCGGGGATGCGGTTCCAGACCCACTTTGGTCGTGGCCGGCCGTCCTCCAGGGCATCGACACCGCCTTCCCTGAACCGGTCATACCAGCGGTGGAAGGTGGCGCGGGGGATGCCGAGCTTTCCCAGTGTGCACCGCGCCGGCAAATGCGATTGCTCGACGATCCTGATGATCTCGAGCTTTTCGGATGCGGGGTATCTCATTCGTCGTCGCCCCATCCGCGATCATGCTTTTTTTCAGAATCCGCAACTCCAGCGCCCGTTCGGCGACGACCTCCTTGAGATCGCGCGCCGCCTTGCGCAGCAGCTTCACCTCGTCGCTCGTGGCGGCACGCGACGTGTCGCCGGCCAGCCGCTTCTTGCCGGCTTCGAGAAACTCCTTCGACCAGTTGTAATACAGGCTCTCGGCGATACCTTCACGTCGCCACAGCGCCGCGATCGACTCCTCGCCGCGCAACCCTTCCAGCACAATGCGGATCTTCTCCTCCGCTCCATACTGCTTGCGGGTGGCCCGGCGGATGTCCTTGATCACCGTTCCTGCAGGGCGCTTATCTGTACCGGATTTCTCTCTCATTGGTGCTCCTTTGAAAGGCTATCATGAACCAGAAATCCTCCCCTCTCAGTTAAGCCGATTTTGTCTCATTGGTGCTGAAGCCGGACAATCTGTAGTCGCCGGAGCCGGAAAGGTGTGTGGGAACCGATCTTCTGCGCCCTGACCGTCTGGGCCGGCGTTCACCCGCTTAGTGAATTCCACCCACATCAAGACCCATCGCCCGGCAGCGGCTGAGCGACGAAAATCCATGCGTTGAGCGATGATCGTAGCCGGCCCGGCGTTTTCGCCCTGACATCCGGGAAATACTCATGATCTCTCCGACGAAACGGCGCTGCTGGAGGGGATGGCGCGGGCCGGCTGCTGGCCGGTGCCTATAGCAGGCGTCATAAGCTCGCATAGTTCTGCTGCAAGCCCAAGCACTTCTGCAAAACCGCCCTGAGGTGTGAGAGAGTACTCACAGCCTTCAGGGGCCCGTACCTTCCTTGTGCTGTGACTGGGACGCGGCAAACACAGGCGGAATCTAAAGCGGGCCATGGCGCCAGGAGTGGCACGAAATATTCCGGAACAAAATGTTCCTGATAAAATGTTTTGCGCATAACGGGATTGAAACGAAAACTGATAAAAACTTTATAATTCAAATCATTATGAAGTTCCTTCCTGATCCGCGCGATTGGTATGGAACATGCTTTCCCTGAAGTCATAACAAAAACAGGGGACTGCAATCATGAAGCTCAGACTTTTCCTGCCCGTGCTTGTCGCGGGAGCATTGGCCCTGATTAACATCACGGGAGCCTCCGCTCAGACCATCAAGGTGGGCCACTCCGATAATCAGGCGCATCCCAAGCATGAGGCATTCGTCCATTTCGCCAGACTTGTGGACGAGAAATCACAGGGGCGCCTCAAGGTCGAGATCTATCCTTCCGGTCAGCTCGGGGATGAAAGAGAGCTTCTGGAATCGCTGCAGACCGGAGCTATGCACCTCACCTCCGTTTCCAACGGCGTGATGTCGGCATTCGCACCGCAATTCATGCTGCTCGACATTCCTTTCAGCTTCAGCGACAGCGAATCCGCACGACGGGCGCTCGATGGAGCACAGGATATCCTGTTCACGGATCTGGACCGCATTGGCCTGCATGGCCTGTCGATCTGGGAGCAGGGCTTCCGGCAGGTTAGCTCCGCGAAGAAAGGCATTTCCGCATCCGCTGACGTGCAGGGGCTGAAGTTGCGCACGATGGAAGCCCCGCTGCATGTGGAGGCGTGGCGTGCCATGGGCGCGAACCCCACGCCGATGTCCTGGGGGCAGGTCTATTCCTCCCTTCAGACCGGCATTATCGACGGACAGGAAAATCCGCTCTACGTGGTGACGCAGGAGAAGCTTTTCGAAGTTCAGAAGTTCGTTTCCCTGACCAATCACATCTATGATGCGATGCCCGTGGTCGCCAGCGAGAGCTGGTGGTCCTCCCTCTCCGATGACGACAGAAAGCTGATCACGGACGCGATGGCCGAGGCCACCTCCTTTCAGCGCGGACTTGTCGACGCCGCGGTGGAGAAGGCGCGGACGGATCTGGCGGAACTCGGGGTTGAGGTCACGGAAACGCCGGCCGACCAGATCGCCGTGCTGAAGGCGCAGGCTCAGCCGCCGGTCATCTCCAGAATCCGCGACACACTGGGAGACGCGCCTGTCGATGCCTGGCTGGCTGTCATCGCTGAATAGCCGGGCAAAGCCATGACATCGCGGCGCGAACAATTTGTGCAGCTTGCGCAAGGGCTGGTCTATCTGGTTCTGGCCCTTCCGGTTGTGCTTCTCTCCCTCATCCTCATCGCTCAGGTCGTCTTCAGATACGGCCTGAATTCCTCGCTGTACTGGAGCGAGGAGCTCTCCAGATACATACTTGTTCTGATAACGTTCATCGGGTCCTTGTATCTGCTGCAGCAGGACAGCCTGACCACCATTGAACTCGGCGTACGCTCCCGTGCGCGCAGTGTCCTGGGGCGGGCGATTTCTTTTGCGCCAACGCTGCTGTTCTTCGGCCTGCTGGGGTGGTCGGCTTTCTCGCTGATTTCCCGCACAGCCAGTCAGAAATCGATCGCCCTCGGCCTGCCCATGTGGCTGGTCTACTCACCGATGCTGGCCTGCGGAGTGGCAGGAGCACTGATCGTGCTCCTCAAGATCCTCCTGCCGAACGCCCCGAGATAAAATCATGTCCCTCAGCCTGATCGTACTGGGGGCACTGTTCGTGCTCCTGCTGTTTCGCAACGTTCCCCTGATCGTTGCGATAGGTCTTCCCTGTGTCGTCTACATTCTGATGGAGGGCCTGCCCATCTCGCTGTTTGCGCAGCGTCTGTTCACGGGCATCGATATCTTCCTGCTGCTCGCAATCCCGCTCTTCGCCTTTGCCGGCGAGATCATGAACCAGGCCACCCTGACGGACAGGCTGGTGGCCTTCGCGCAATCTCTCGTCGGCCGCCTCCGGGGCGGGCTGGCCGCGGTGAACGTGCTGTCCAGCATGTTCTTTTCAGGCATTACGGGCAGTGGCGCGGCCGATGTCTCGGCCACGGGATCGCTGCTCATTCCGATGATGAAAAGGGCGGGCTATTCTGCGGAATTCAGCGCGGCGCTGACCGCGATCTCCGCAATCATCGGGCCGATCATTCCGCCAAGCATCGTTCTCATCATGTATGGCTCTCTGTCGGGCACTTCGGTGGCAAGCCTGTTCATGGCTGGCATCGTGCCGGGCCTGCTGATGAGCTGCGCCCATTTCGCAATGGCGGTTACACTTTCCTACCGTCGCGGCTATCCGGCGGGGGAGGCCACGAGCATCCGGCGCGTAGCGGAAACGGGCATTTCCGCGCTGCCCGCGCTTACCGTGCCGGCCATCATCATGGGGGCGATCGTCTTCGGCATCACCACCCCGACCGAGGCCAGTGCGCTTGCGGTGCTGCTGGCGATCGTGCTGGGCTCGCTGGTTTACAAGACCCTGACATGGTCCAAACTCTCCTCCAGCGCTTTCAGAGTTGGATCGGAAATGGCCGACACGATGCTCATCATCGGCGTTTCCAATCTGCTTGCGTGGATACTGGCCGTGGAACGGGTGCCGGTCATACTGGCGGATGCCGTACTCGGCATTACTACTGATCCCGTGTTAGTGCTGTTGCTCATCAACCTGATACTTCTGATCGTGGGCATGTTCCTGGACACGTTTCCCGCGCTCATCATCCTCACTTCCGTGCTGCTGCCGCTGGCGCAATCGGTGGGCGTCGATCCCATCCATTTCGGCATCATCATTTCCCTGAACCTGATGATCGGGGCCGTGACGCCGCCGGTGGGCATTCTGCTGTTCATCAGCACTCGCATCGCGCGCGCCAATGTCGTGGCAACGGTGAAGGAAACGCTGCCTTTCATCGGCGTGTCCCTCATCGTGCAGCTTATAGTTACCTTCACCCCCGCAATATCGTCGGGAGTGGCTTCACTTATCGACTGAAAGACACCACGGATGCAGGTCAGCGCGCCGCATCCACAGCCCAACGGGGAACTGGAATTGTCCGACACTGAACTTGGCCATGACGGGAGCAAAAACATGGATTGGGTCAAAGCGATAACGTTCGATTTCTGGGGGACGCTGGTGGATGTCGACAGCAGCGGCGAGACCGGAATGGCCAAGGTGATGGAGCGGACCGGCCTTTCCGGCATGTCGTCGCGGGAGCTTTATCTGAAGTGGGATTTCGCAACGGTCCGCAGATACAGGTCCGATGTCTGGCGGCCCTATGTGCAATGGGGAGCGCTTGCGCTCCGCGATGTTCTGGAGCCTCTCGGCGTCTCGTTGAGCGATGCGGAATTCGCCGAAAACGCCGAATTGCTGATTTCGACGATGACTTCACAGGCAAAGCCGCATCCGGAGGTTCCGGCCGTCATTGCCGCTCTGAAACGACGCTATCCGCTGATGCCCATCACCAACATGGATGACCGCCTGTTCGCGATGAATCCGTTCCGGGCCGAATTCGACCAGTATCTCACGGCTGAGGATGCGGGAGCCTTCAAGCCTTCGGCTATCATTTTCGGCAAAGCCATCGAGCGGCTTGGGGTTCCGGCGCAGTCCATTCTGCACGTCTCTCTGGCTCAGTTTGCCGATCTGGAGGGGGCCATGCCGATGGGCATGAAGGTCGCGTGGATCAATCGCGGCGGCGAGGCGCTCGGGCCCTTCACGCCGCGTCCGCTTTTCGAGTTCCGCGATCTGAAGGGGCTGGGTGAACTGTTTGCAGTCTGAGGCGGCCATCGCCTGACGCAAGGTGCTGGCTGCGGCCGGCAAAAACGGGAGGAAAAAATATGTCGTGGTTGTTGAGAGCCGCAGCACTTGCTGCGGGGCTGGGTCTTTGCGCGCCTGTTGCACAGGCCGAAACCAGGTTGGTCGTTGTCGGCCCCATGTCCGGTCAGTTTGCCAATTACTGGCCTCAGGTCGAGAGCGCGGGCAAGGCAGCAGCGGCGGAGGTCAACGAAAATGGCGGGATCATGGGAGAGCGGCTCATCGTTGACTTCGCCGACGATGCCTGTGACCCGAGACAGGCCGTTTCGGTGGCAAATCGCAATGTGCAGCAAGGCTACACTGCCGTGATCGGGCACTTCTGTTCCGGCAGTTCGCTGGCCGCCTCGGACGTTTATGACGAGGAAGGGATGCTGATGATTTCAGGAGCTTCCGTCAACTCCGCCCTGACCGATCGTGGCATGGCGCACGTCTTTCGCACTGTGGGGCGTGACGACCAGCAGGGACAGGTTGCGGCCGCCGCAATTCTGGCGGAAGGGAAGGACAGGAAGGTTGCTCTGGTGCATGACAAGTCAGCCTTCGGCAAAGGTCTTGTCGACCAGACGAAAACCTATCTCGCGCAGGGCGGCCTCGCCCCCTCCTTCGAGGATTCCATCACCGCCGGAGAAAACGACTACTCGGCGCTCGTCACCCGCATCGTCACGCATGGGGCGGACGTGATCTATTTCGGCGGTTATCATCGCGAAGGCGGGCTGCTGATCCGTCAGGCCAGAGAGGCCGGATTTACCGGAACCTTCATCAGCGGCGATGGCATCAAGGCGCAGGAATTCGCAACCATCGCAGGAGCCGCTGCAGATGGGGTGCTGCTGACCTTTTTCCCCGATGCGCGCGAGAACAGCGAAGCAGCTCCCGCACTCGAAAGGCTCACCGCGATGGGGTCGAGCGGCGACGGTTTCACGCTCTACATATATGCGGCAATTCAGGCCTATGCGAATGCGGCAAATGCCGCCGGAAGCACCGACGCCGAAGCCGTGGCGAAGCAATTGCGCGCCGTTACCGTGCCGACAGTCGTGGGAGATCTCAGGTTCAACGAAAAAGGCGATGTCGATCGCAATCTCTACCGGCTTTATAAATGGCAGGGCGGCAGCATCGCCGTGGTCGACTGAACCGTACCGTCCGGTGATACCGGGCCTGTGAAAAGCGTGTGCCGGACAGCATAAAGCGCACGCCTCATTTGCAGGATGCCCGGACCAGCGTGAGCCTGAGATATGGCCCCGACTGGTCCGGGCTTTGCTGTTTCCGGCCCTGCTCATGACAAGATGTCAGGCGGCGTCAGGCCGATTTGCGAAAGTGTTTCATCCAGCATTCTGCGTATCATCGTCCGGAAGCAACCGGGCGCTTCTGTTCCGCGCAGCCATCTTCTTCGGCTTTTTCATCCGGGTCACCGTGGCCTGATCGAAACGAAATGTTCCGTATGACATGACTTAACTCGTAATGAAATGATGGCAAAACGGCGCGGCAATAAGATGATTCAGAGAATACCTTTTTAAATCAGTGTGTTGAATTCAAGTGAACCGCCTTTTCAAAACTGGCCCGCTGTTTGCAGGGCTGGGGCAGGAAAAGGAGTTCAACATGTCCGAGCAGCTAACCCTGGGCCAGAAGGCCAGCCTTGAGAACATTGTCACGGCGGAAATGACCGCCGACCGGTTTGCCGATGGTCCCGCCGAAAAATTCCCGGCCGTTCTGGCGACGCCCTTTCTGATCGCCGATCTCGAACGTGCCTGCGCGCTTCTGCTGACGCCGCTTCTTGAAGAGGGCCAGCTTTCGGTCGGCGCGCATATCGACGTACGCCATCTGGCACCGACCGCCGTGGGAGGCCGTTACACGGCAACCGCCACCTTTATCGAGAACCGCTCTCCGCTGTTCTGGTTCGAGGTGGTCGCCGAAGACTCCGCCGGCATTATCGGCAAGGGCCGCATTGCCCGCGCCATCGTCTCGGAGGCGGCGATTCTTGCGCGCGCCGATCAGTCTGTCTCCGGCAGCTAGCTCTCACGCTCAGACAATTTTCAATCAATCAACGGCGGGATCATGACAGACAATTCGCATTTCCACCCAGATGTCGAGACGCTTTCCGAAACTGACATGGCGGCCCTGCAGGCGCGCAAATGGGAGCGGCAACGTGCCTATATGGCTTCTGCTTCAGCCTTCTACGGCAGGAAGCTTGGCAGCGCACTCAATGAGAGCCTTACGCTGGACGGTCTTCAGGACCTGCCGCTGACCGACAAGGAGGAGCTGCGCGCCTCTCAGGAGGACGACTATCCATTTGGCGACTACATTGCCTGCCGGCCCGAGGACGTGGTGCGTATCCATCGCACCTCCGGCACAACGGGGCGCGCCCTCATTCTGGCCAACAGCGCCAATGATGCGCACATCATCGCCCAGCAGGGCGCGCGCGGCATGTGGGCATCAGGGCTGCGGCCGTCCGACAGGGTGGTTCATTGCCTGAATTATCAGATGTGGACAGGCGGCGTCACGGATCACCTGACCCTTGAGGCCACCGGCGCGACGGTTCTTCCCTATGGCGTAGGCGGTGCCAGCAAGCTGATCGAGGTGATCCGTGATCTGGGCATCACCGCGATTTCCTGCACCCCGTCCTATCCGGCCCTTCTGGAGCGGATCGTGCGCGACGACTACGGCCTGACCCCGCGCGATCTCGGCCTCAGGCTGGCGCTGTTCGGCGGTGAAGCGGGCCTTGATAATCTCGGTTTCCGCAAGGCGATGGAGGATGTTTGGGGTTTCGGGGTCCGCAATGCCAATTTTGGGCTGAGCGAGGTGATGAGCACCATGGGCAGCCAGTGCGAGCACACAACCGACCTTCACTTCCTCAGCAGCGACGTGGTGTTTGCAGAACTGCTCGACCCGGCCTCCGGCCAGCGTCTGAAAATAGCGGAAGGCGTCAGCGGCGAGCTGGTCTGCACACATCTGGAAAAGGAATGCCAGCCGCTGATCCGCTACCGCACCCGCGATGTGATCACCGTCACCGGCACCGGGCCCTGCAGTTGCGGACGGACCTCGTTCCGCTTCCGCGTCAGCGGCCGCACCGATGACATGTTCAACGTGCGGGGCGTGAACGTCTTTCCGTCCGCCATACACAAGGTGATCGCCGCCGCGGGTGACATGGCCTCGGGTCATTTCAGGATCATGCTGGCAGGACCCGGCCCCTATGACCGCATTGCGATCAGGGCGGAAGCCGCCGCTGGCCTTGCGCGCGCGGACTGGGCAAGCGTCACCGCCGAACTGGAAAAGCGGGTACGCGACACCGTGGGGGCCAGCGCCAAAATCGAGATGGTGCCGTTCGAAAGCCTGCCCCGTACAGACGGCAAGACTTCGCTGGTGGAAAGGATCTGACCATGTCGTTCGTCGATTTCAGGAAACAGGGCCATATCGGGACGGTGACGCTGAACCGCCCGGATCGGCTCAATGCCATTTCCACCACGCTGGCGTCGGATCTGCATGATGCGCTGTTCGCCATCTCCGCTGATCCGGACATCCGCGTCATCGTGCTCAGCGGCGAAGGCCGCGCATTCTGCGCCGGCGACGATCTCAAGGAGTTCGATCTGCAAACGGCCAGCGATGCGGCCACCGTTCGCCATATCGAGGCGATCCAGCGCATCACCCGTGACCTCATGTTCTGCGACAAGCTCGTCGTTGGGGCTGTCCATGGCTTCGCGGTCGGCGGTGGCTTCGAGTGGATGCTCAACTGCGATCTGATCGTGGCCTCCGACGATCTGGTGACGTTTTTCCCCGAAACGGAATGGGGACAGTTCCCCACGGGCGGGGTAACGCATCTGCTGCCTCAGGCGATCGGCTACCAGCAGGCAATGGAGCTTCTGGTTCTGGGCGAGCGGCAGACCGCGCAGGCCCTTCTGCATCGCGGGCTGGTGAACTGGGTGGTCCGGCGCGAGGACATGATGGCGAAAGCCCTCGAAGTTGCCGGCGTCGCGGCGGCCAAATCGCCGTTTTCGGTCTCGCGCCTGAAGCGCCTGCTCACCCGGGATATTTCGGGCGGGCTCGGACGCGCCTTGGATCTGGAGGAAACGATCACCATCAAGGCCTTCAAAACGCCGGAAGCGCGAGCGCGATCCTCCAACTTCCCGACCAAGAACTAGCCGGGCAGGGGAGGAGGAACCAATGGAGTATTTCGCGCAGCAAGTGCTGAACGGACTGACGATCGGCAGCGTTTACGGGTTGATCGCAGTGGGTTACACGATGGTCTACGGCATCGTGGGCATGATCAATTTCGCGCATGGCGAAATCTATATGATCGGAGCATTCGTCGGCGTGATCGTGCTGACGGTTCTGGGCTCCCTCGGCATAACCTTCGTGCCGCTGCTGATTGCAGTGGCGCTGATCGCCTCGATCGTGATCACCTCGGTCTACGGTTATACGCTTGAAAAGGTTGCCTACCGGCCGCTGTGCGGCTCCACCCGCCTCGCGGCGCTGATTTCGGCGATCGGCATGTCGATCTTCCTGCAGAACTTCGTTCTTCTGGTGCAGGGCGCACGGGTTAAATCCGTGCCGCAGCTGATCACCGAACGCCATGTCCTCTATGACGGGGGGCCCGGCGCCATGGTCACCGTTACCAACAGCCAGCTCCTGATCATGGGGGTGGCTGCCGTGGTGATGCTCGCATTCGGCTTTCTGGTCGCAAAGACGCCTCTTGGCCGGTCGCAGAGAGCTTGCGCTCAGGACAAGGTGATGGCCGCTTATCTCGGCGTGCAGGTGGATCGCACCATTGCCACCACCTTCGTTCTGGGGGCTGCCCTGGCCGCCGTCGCCGGCGTGCTCGTCAGCCTCTACTACGGCGTGGTCGATTTCTTTGTCGGCTTCGTTGCCGGCATCAAGGCATTCACCGCCGCGGTTCTTGGAGGAATCGGCTCGATCAGAGGTGCGTTTCTGGGCGGGATCATACTCGGTCTCGTGGAGGCTTTGTGGTCGTCCTATCTGTCCTTCGCTTACAAGGACGTCGCAGCCTTCTCGCTTCTGATCCTCATCCTGCTGGTCCGGCCGACAGGGCTGATCGGCCGCCCCGAAACCGAGAAAGTGTGAGGCCGGCCATGACCGAGATCAGGAACCAGCAAGGCAGCCTGCCGTGGCGTGACGCCTTCTTCGGAAGCATCCGGGCTTTCATTCTCTCCGTAGCCATAGTCGGGATGCGGACAACGTCTGATGAAACCGGCGTCCTGTGGATCGACTACAAGCCGTGGGATGTCGTCACCATCGTTGCCACCGTGTTCGTGGTGCGGCTTCTGCTGCCCTCAGCGCGCAGCGCGCACAGCCTGCTTGTCGGGCTGGCCGCGCTGGTGTCGGTGTTCGCGATCATCGGCTATGCGCGGCATTTCGGTGAAATCCAGTTCGCCACCTTTCTGGTGGCCGGACTTGTGCTCAGTGTAGCCGGCTTCGCCTCAGTTGCGGCCGCAAACGAAAGAATGCGAACCCTGCTCACCCCGGCGAGCCAGCCGGTGACGGCGGGAGCCCTTGCCAGACGCGCGTCCCGGAACCGCGGCCTGGTGCTGCTTGGCCTTGCAGCCGCCGTGCTCTTTCCCTTCCTCCCGTTCGCCGACCGCTCCTGGCTCGATCTGGCGATCCTCATCCTGACCTATCTGGTCTTGGGATGGGGGCTGAACATCGTTGTCGGGCTCGCCGGCCTGCTCGATCTGGGTTTCGTCGCATTTTACGCGGTGGGCGCCTATGCCTATGCGCTGCTTGCCATCCATCTGGATGTCAGCTTCTGGCTGGCGCTGCCGCTGGCGGCACTGCTTGCTGCTTTTGCCGGCTTCCTGCTTGGATTTCCGGTGCTGCGGCTGCGCGGCGATTACTTCGCCATCGTCACGCTGGGCTTTGGTGAAATCATCCGCATCGTGCTGCTGAACTGGTCGGAAATGTCGGGCGGGCCGGATGGGCTGACCGGCGTTCCGCGTCCGTCTTTCTTCGGCATCGCGGGCTTTGAGCGCAATCCATCAGAGGGCGAAACGGCGTTTCACCAACTCTTCGGCCTCGAATTCTCAACCATGCACCGCATCGTGTTTCTGTATTTCATAGTTCTGGCTCTGGCCGTTCTGGCCAGCTATGTCGCAAAGACGCTTCGACGGATGCCGATCGGCCGGGCATGGGAAGCCTTGCGTGAGGATGAGATCGCCTGTCAGGCGGTTGGCATCAGCCGGGCCAGCATCAAGCTCTGGGCGTTCATGATCTCCGCAGCCTTCGGCGGCATGGCGGGAGCCTTCTTCGCAACGCGGCAGGGCTATGTCAGCCCGGAAAGCTTCACCTTCATCGAATCCGCCATCGTTTTGGCAATTGTGGTGCTGGGCGGCATGGGCAGCCAGCTGGGCGTGTTTCTGGCCACTCTGCTGATCATCGGCCTGCCGGAAGCTTTCCGCGAGGTCGAGCAATACCGGATGCTCGTTTTTGGCGCCGCCATGGTGCTGGTGATGATCTGGAAACCGGGCGGGCTGCTGGCTGGCCGGGAGCCGTCCGTGCGCTATGCGCAGGTGAGGAACCGCATGCGCAGGAGATTTTCCGCGCTGGAGGAAACACCGTGAGCCCTCTTCTGAAAGTTTCCGATCTCACCATGCGCTTCGGCGGGCTGACGGCCATCGATGCTTTGAGCTTCGAGGCCGAGCAGGGAAAGATCACTTCGCTGATCGGCCCGAACGGAGCCGGCAAGACGACCGTGTTCAACTGCCTGACCGGCTTCTACCGGCCGGGCGGCGGCAGCATCAGCCTGTCGGATGACACGGGCACGCTTGAACTCACCCGCATGACCGGCCACAGGATCAATGCCCGTGGCCGGGTGGCAAGAACCTTCCAGAACATCCGGCTCTTTGCGCGCATGACGGTTCTGGAAAACCTTCTTGTCGCCCAGCATGTGTCGCTTCACCGGTCGTGGTTTCCGGCAGTGGGCGGATTATGGAATTCAGCCGCCTACAGGCAGGAGCAGGAAAAGGCGATCGACGTCGCGGCATCATGGATCGAGCGCCTCGACCTTGAGGACTGGGCCGATCAGGAGGCCGGATCGCTGCCCTACGGCCACCAGCGCCGCCTGGAGATAGCCCGCGCGATGTGTACCGGCCCCAGACTGCTCTGCCTCGACGAACCTGCTGCCGGCCTGAATGGCGCGGAATCGGTCCAGCTTGCGAAGCTTCTGGAGGAGATGCGCACCGAAGTCGGCGTCGGAATCCTGCTGATCGAGCATGACATGAAAATGGTCATGGACATCTCGCACCACGTGATCGTCCTCGATTACGGCCGCAAGATTGCACAGGGCAGTCCTCAGGAGGTCCGAAACGATCCGGCCGTTATCCGCGCCTATCTCGGCGCGGAACAGGACGACGATCTCGAAGACCTTATCGGGGACGACACCACAGGACGGGAGATTGAGGCATGACCCTGCTTTCTGCGAGGAATGTTCAGGCCTTCTACGGCGCCATCGAAGCCCTGAAGGGCGTATCGCTCGATGTGGCTCAAGGGGAGATCGTGGCGCTGATCGGCGCCAATGGCGCGGGCAAGACAACGCTGATGTCCACCATCTGCGGCAGACCGAAGCCCGGCGCCGGCACCATCTCGTTTGCGGGTGAAAACATCGCCGGGCTGGAAAGCCATGACATAGCCCGGCGCAATATTGCGATATCGCCTGAGGGGAGGCGCATTTTTCCGCATATGAGCGTGACCGAAAACCTGCAGATGGGTGGATGGCTCACCAGCAAGGCAGCGCAGCGATCCAATCTCGACAAGGTGTTCGATCTGTTTCCCAGACTTGCGGAGCGCAAGGCGCAGATGGGAGGAACCCTTTCGGGCGGGGAACAGCAGATGCTGGCCATCGGGCGTGCGTTGATGTCGGAGCCAAGGCTTCTGCTGCTGGACGAGCCTTCGCTCGGACTGGCTCCACAGATCGCAAAGACGATCTTCCGGGTGCTGGTCGAGATCAACCGCAATCTGGGCACGTCGATCCTGCTCGCCGAGCAGGACGCCTTCCATGCTCTCAGGATTTCCAGCCGGGGCTACGTCATGGTCACCGGCACCATTCATCTTTCGGGCACATCGCGGGCCCTTCTCTCGGACCCGGCCGTAAGGGCGGCATATCTGGAGGGCGGCGGTTGACCCCCGGACAAAGGCGGCACAAAATCTATCGTACGTAATATATCGTGCCGAATTCAGGAAAATGCCGGAAATGCCCGAGATACTGGAACTACAGGCGAGGTTTCTGTCAGGCGAACTGCCGGAACTGCCGGACGGCTGTGTTTCCCGCGAAATCGGGCGCTCCTGGAAAAGGCTGCGCAGCAAGAACATATCGCAGTCGCAAGGGTTCAGCCGGCCTGCCGATAACGCCGCGCCTGCCATGTCGGAGGCGCTTGTCCAGTCGATCAGGAAAATCGGGCCTCAGTTGCGGTCTCTGGCCGGAAATCCCGACGAATGCATCTGCGTGCTGATCGATGCCGCCGGCACGCTCGCAGCCTTCGACGGCGGCGAGGTGATTACCCGGCGGCTGGCCGGCTCGGGATGGCGCAGCGCCATGTCGTTCCTTGAGGACCATGCCGGCTCGAACGCGCTCGATCTTTGCCTGCGGGACCGTGCCCCGGCCCAGACCGGAACGTCGGATCATACGGTAGAGGCCCTGCACGACATCGTCATCTTCGCCCATCCCCTGCTGGCGCAGAACGGAGAACCGCTGGGCGGGCTGGGGCTGCTCATGCAGGCGGACGGCAATCCCGGCGATGCCCGTTCGGTGATCGCGATTTCGGCGATGATGCTTGAGCTGATGCTTCAGGTCGACATTTCCAACACCAATCTTGAGCGGCTGTTCGCCGAACAGAAGGCCATCGCCAATGCGATGAAGGACGGCACCATGGTCGTGAACCGGGCAGGCGTCATCGAATATATGAACCTGCCGGCCTGCCGCATCCTGAAGGTCGATCCGGAGCAGTCGATCGGCCGCCGGCTTGCCGATGTTCTGGGCTTTGAACCGGTCATCGCGCCGATTTTTGAAAGCGGCATCGGCTATTCCGACGAAGAGGTTCGCATCAGAAACGAGTTCGCGAACCTGCATCTGGTCGATACGGCCGTGCCGATCAAGGACGGAGCCGGGCGCGTTCTTTCCGTGGTCAACACGTTCCGTGAGTTCGGCAGCGTCGCCAGGGTCACCCAGAAGTTTGGCGGCAACCAGGCTCATTACTCCTTCGACAGCATCATCGGACGTTCGCCCGCCCTGCTGCAGGCGGTGGCGACGGCCCGCAAGGCGGCGGTCGGCTCCTCGAATGTGCTCATCAATGGCGAGAGCGGAACCGGCAAGGAACTGTTCGCGCAGGGCATTCATCTGGCGAGCGCCCGCTCCGGCGGACCTTTCGTTGCCGTCAACTGTGCGGCGCTGCCGCGCGATCTCATCGAGGCCGAGCTTTTCGGCTACATGCCCGGAAGCTTCACCGGCGCGCACAAATCCGGCAGGCCGGGAAAATTCGAAATTGCCTCGGGTGGCACGATTTTCCTGGACGAGATTTCAGAAATGCCGATGGACGTGCAGGCCAAGCTTCTGCGTGTTTTGCAGGAGCGCGAGGTGACGCGTCTCGGTGCGTCGGATCCTCTGCCCGTGGATGTCAGGGTCGTCGCGGCCCTGAACCAGAACATTCGCGACCTTGTTGCGGCCCGGCTGTTTCGTGAGGACCTGTTCTATCGCCTCAACGTGATCGAAATCACCGTTCCGGCTCTCCGGGACCGGGAAGGCGATATCCGGCTTCTCATGCAGCATTATCTGCACCATTATGCCCACCTGCTGAAGAAGCCCGCAAAAGGCTTTGCCGAAAGGGTTCTCGATCGGCTGGAAGCCTATTCCTGGCCCGGCAATGTGCGTGAGCTTCAGAATGTAGTGGAACGCATGGTGAACTTCTCCGACGATGCCCTCATCGACAGCGATGTGGAACTCGCAGGCGAAGAGCGCGACCATGGTTCGGCGCCTGCCGGCAACCCGGCCAGAGTTGATCCGGTGCTCACGCTTGCCGAGCTTGAGCATGATGCCGTGCGAAACGCTCTTGCACTGGCGCGCTACAATGTAACCCGGGCAGCAGAGTTGCTTGGCACCACCAAGCCCCGGCTTTATCGCATGATCAAGCGCCACAGCATCAGGCTGGAACGCACCGGCAGCCAGTTTTAGCGGCTGCCCGAGAAGTCGGGCGAGAATCGCAGCACCGGGCGTCAGGAGTGTCAGATCGAAGCGAACTTCCGGGCCGGGCAGCGTCTCCGGACTGCAATGGTGGAGGCGTAGGAACGCGCCCGAAGTTCAGGCAAGCATGTCCGCGAAATCCTCGCTTCCCATCGACGGCGGACCATTGCGGTCAGCCGCATCTTTGTCAGGAGCCTTTGCGGCGGCATCCGCAAAGGCTTCGGCAGGAGCGAGTGGGTTCTCCAGCGGCTTGACGCGCGCGTCACCGCGATCCGGTGTCCCCGCCGCTATGATTGCAGCTGGATCGCCTGTGGCTGTCGCTGCAGCCCGATAATGCCCAGTATCAGCCTCGTGATGACATGTGCGGTTGCGCCGCCTACATCTCTTGCGGGCTGGTATTCCGTAAACACGATGCCAGCCAACCGGTTGTTCCGGGCGAGATGGTTGAGAAGAATTGCCGTCTGTATGAATGTCAGCCCGCCGGGCTCGATTGCGCCCACGCCGGGGGCCACCGACGGATCCATGCCATCGCAATCCAGCGAAACGACCCATCGTCTGGAAAGATCGAGAGAGTCCGCGACTGCTTTCGCTCCATCCTGATGGACATCCCAGGCAGTCACAATCCTGTTGCCGGCCCTGAGTGCTGCTTCCACTTCTTCACGGCGGGCGCTGCCGATCGAGCGGGCTCCGACATGGACCAGATCATGGACGCAGGCATAGTCCCGGATGCGCCGCATGGGGCTGGAAAAACCGTCGCGCCGGCCGTTTATCTCGTCGCGAAAATCGATATGGGCATCGATCTGGAGAATGTTGATCTCCTCATGCCCGTCGAAGGGGGCAACAAGCATGGGAGGCACCGAATCCATGCCGCCAATCACGACCGGCACGACACCGGCCTTTACCAGCGGACCGAGAATCGCTGCGGCATCCGCGACGATGGCTTCAGGATCCCTCACATTTGCAGCAATGTTGCCGAGGTCGGTCAGGTTCGGTTTGCCATCCTCGAACTGCGGTTCGCCGATGTCGAAATTCCAGTGCGTGAGAAATCGCGTGTAGGCGTGATCCACCGCGGCAGCGCGAACCTTGTCGGCGCTGCCGGCGGCAGCCGAAAGTTCCCAGGCCTCGTATGAGGGGCCGTAAGGTATGCCGAGGAAGGCGTACGGTGTCCTGACGCCGGCCGGATCGGAACTGTTTTCAGAGCCCAGAAATGTGGGAAGGGAAGGGGAGAGCATGACTGTAATCCGAATGTTACTCTAGAATTCTGCGCAGGAAGGTGCGGGTTCGCTCGTGCTCGGGATTGACCAGCACATTCTGTGGCTTGCCTTGTTCCACCACGACGCCGCCGTCCATGAACATGACGCGGTCCGCAACGCTGCGGGCAAAGCCGATCTCGTGGGTCACAACGATCATCGACATCGCATGTGAATCAGCAAGCGAGCGCATGACGTCGAGGACCTCGCCCACCAGTTCGGGATCGAGTGCGGATGTCGGCTCGTCGAACAGCATGACGGAAGGTTCCATCGCCAGCGCCCGCGCAATGGCAACCCGCTGCTGCTGGCCGCCGGAAAGGGCGCCGGGATAGGTGTCGATCTTGTCTGCAAGACCGACCTGTTTCATGAGCCGATCGGCGCGCTGCGAGGCTTCAGCCGCAGACAGGCGGAGAACCCGCCTTGGCGCTTCCATGATGTTCTGGCGTGCCGTCAGGTGCGGGAACAGGTTGAAGCGCTGGAACACCATGCCCATGGCTGCGCGTTGCTTCTGTATCTCGCGCTCGGGCAGTTCATGAAAGACGTCACCAGAGCGACGATAGCCCACGGGCACGCCGTTGAACTCAATCATGCCGCCGTCGGGCCGTTCCAGATGGTTGATGCAGCGAAGCAGGGTGCTTTTGCCCGACCCGGATGGTCCAAGGATGCACAGCACTTCACCCTTGGCCAGATCGAGGTCGACGCCTTTCAGCACCTCCAGTGCGCCGAACGATTTCCGGATGCCGCGTGCGCGGATCGGGTTCACTGCGGAGCCGCTCATGGACGCACCACCGATCTCGCGAAATGCCGCTCGATACCGGACTGTATGATCATCAGGATCGTGCTGACGATCAGATACCACAGGCTGGCGACGAGAAGCATCGGGATGACTTCGAAGTTGCGGGAGGAGATGAGCTGTGTCGAATAAAGCAGGTCAGGCAAGGCAATGACGCTCACCAGCGAGGTATATTTCAGCATGGACAGCGTCTCGTTTCCGGTGGGTGGAATGATGACGCGCATGGCTTGCGGCATCACGATGCGCCGGAAGGAGTCCCATGACGACATGCCAAGCGCCCGGGATGCCTCACGCTGACCTGAATCCACCGAGTTGAGACCCGAGCGCACGATTTCGGCCATGTAGGCGCCTTCGTTAAGGGACATGGCGATGATGGCCGCGCTGATGGCGGTTATCACGCTGTTCGTGTCCACCTCAACGAACGATGGCATGAAGGGAAGGCCAAGGCCCAGCCTGGGATAGAGGGCCGCCAGATTGTACCAGAAGATGATCTGGACCAGCAGCGGAATGGCGCGGAATATCCAGATGTAGCCTTTCGCGACCGATGACAGGACCGGGTTGCTGCTGGCGGCGGAAACCGCAACGATGATCCCAAGCACGAGCGACAGCGTCATGGAAATCGCCGTGAGCATCAGTGTGGTGACAAGGCCTGCCATAACCTGTGGCGAGAAGAAATATTCAGCGACGACGGGCCATCCGAAACCCGGATTGGTGAGGATCGAATAGAGCGCATTTGCAAGCACGAGGATGACGGCCACCGCCGCCACCCAGGTCCATGACTGTCGGCGCGGCAAAAGCCGCGCCGATGCGAGTTGCTCGTCCGTAAGCACGGATGGCACTCCAGCCTGTTTGTTGGTCATCACCATTACTGGCTGGCGCCGCCGTTGATGACGGCCTTGGTGACATGAGACTGCTGGATAAAGCCGTTGCGTTCCATGATCTCCGCATAGGTGCCGTCGGCGATCATTGTATCAAGGGTCTCGGCAATCAACGGACCGAGCGGCGAGCCTTTCGGCACTGCAATGCCGCAGGGGCCGAAGTTGAACGGCTCGCCAACCATCCTGAACTGTTCGGGCTGCTTGCTGGCCAGCATGCCGACATAGATGAGGTCGCTCATCGCCACGTCGGTGCGACTGCTGGTCAGTGCCGTAATCTGCGCATTGGTGTCGGGGAACAACTGGACGTCGATGGCGGGCTTGCCGTCTGCGACGCATTTTTCCGACTGTGCGGAAATCGAAAGCGATTCCATGGAGCCGCGCAGCGCCGAAGCCTTCAGGCCGCATACGTCATCGAGCGAAGCGATTTTCTTTTCAGAGTTGGCCTTCTGCAACATTGCGGAGCCACCCATGATATGGTCGACGAAGTCGACCTTCTTCTGGCGGACCGGCGTGTCCAGCATGTCGGACATGATGATGTTGATGCGGTTGGCTTCAAGGCTGGGGATGAGGGAATCGAAGCCAAGATTGTTGACTTCAAGCTTCAAACCCAGGCGCTTGGCGATCTCGGCGGCAAGGTCCGGTTCGACACCGACATAAACGTCGCTGGTGCCTTCCTTGATCCCGGTCCAGGGCAGGCCAATGCTGGATGTCGTTCCCAGCACCAGAACACCCGATGTCTTTATGGCGTCAGGAAGCCTTTCGTCAGGGGCGGCAATACTGGGCGATGCAAATGCCACGCATGACACCAGCGCCATGACGGGAAGCAGAGATGCTAGTTTCCGCATAAGTTTTTCCTCCGGCTGTGGGCTATGGGAACCCGTTTCTGTCTGGGGTTCAACCGTGCCGCCTGCAACGGCGCGGTTGTTTCCTCTTTTGCTTTTTAGATGCGGATAAGCGGCTGATGGGCGCAGCGGAAAGAGCCGCCGGCCATGCAGGGCACGCGATAGGGAATGCGAATGACCTCAAATTGACGGGCAGAAAGCGCTTCCGCCACCGGGTTGAGAGCCTCTTCCGAGGGCACCACGACGGTACGGTCGTCAAGCACGAGATTGTTGCAGCCCATGTGTCCCTTTGCGAGGCTCTTCGGAACGGAAAAGACATCCCAGTCCTTCATAAAAGCCGGCAGGCCTTCAGGCAGCGCCTCCATGCACGCGACTGCAACGCCTTCGCGCGGCGTCATCAGCACGCAGTCGAGATGCGGGAACATCGGATCGATCTTCACCGTCTGGACGCGGTATTCCGGACCGAGCATATGTTGCAGCCAGCGCGCGCCTTCCGGATTGCTGCAGCCGCCCGAATTGCCGACCAGGACATCCTTGCCCAGAACGAAGACGTCGCCGCCTTCCAGATATCCCCAGCCGGGACCTTCATTGTAATCGTCTGCTCCGCCATCAGGCTGGGAGAAGTAGCGCGCACCGCGGTCCATGGTTCCGGCGAGAATTTCGCGAATGGCAAAGCGCTGGCGTCGGTGGAAGAAACTGCGCGGCGCCAGTTCAACTACGTTGTTGCCAATGGTTACGAACGGATCGCGCATCCATGGTGTGGAAACGCCATGGTCCTGTCCGCGTGGATATTTGCGGTTTTCGGCGCTGATCTCGCCAGCGACATGAACCTTGACGCCATGACTTTCCAGCAGGCGGATCGCGCCTTTGATCTGGCTGCTGAATTCGGCAAACAGTTCCGGCCAAGCATCTTTAACGTCACGGCCCTGGTTGTTTGCCCAGAACTCACCAAATTCGCCCTGGGCACGAAGCTTTACATCGCTGAGGAAAACGGGAAGAACCCAGGTTTCGGGCGATCCGTAGACGCACTCGCGGAGTGCTGCCCATTCGGACTCCACATAGATCTGGTCCTGCGGTGAAGCCACCGTCGCCGACGCCGAAGCAACCATGCATTCCTCCACACATTGCAAGCTGCGTAAGCGTTCACTGAAATGAGGGTTTCCGAAAGTCCAAAGGACGCAATCGAACTTGCAGAAAGTGCAAGTTATGGGCAGGCGGCGGAGTTGAGGCGGCTATCGTTTGCGGAAGCAGTCGAGCATGGCCCGGATCGCCCGGCGTTTGGCTGCATCGCGACGGTAGGCGAAATGGAACTGCACATCGATAGGCGTGTGACGTGTCTTTATTTCGACAAGCTGGATATCGCCCGTGCTCTGTACAAGGTGAGAAGGAAGCAGTGCGCATCCCACACCGGCCAGAACGGAGGCAAGAATGGCTTCCAGAGTGCTGCCGCGAGCGACCACCTGAAAAGGATATTCACGCTCGAAAGCCTTGAAGATATCGGTGCGATATTCCCGCGCGATGTAGGGGATGCGCTGCTGCATCTGGCTCTGCGGCCGCTCATCCATATGGAAGGCCAGATCAAAATAGGGGGAATGACGCGCGATATAGAGCTGATGACTCTCAATGAATGCAGGCTCGTAAACCAACTGCTCCAGATCCTCGGGCTGGCCGGTAATGCCGACATCGAGCTTGCTGTCCCTCACATACATGTCGATGATGGAAACCGTATGCATGCTGACGCTCACCTGCATGTCCGGGAACATGCGGTGCATTCGGGCGAGCGCCGCCACTATGCCGGCGTTCGGATTGGTGATCACGCTGTCGATCGTGCCAAGCATCAAGGTGCCGCCCAGGGACTGGCGGGTATTTTCCACTGTCTCCTCGAAAGATTGCAGGGCCGACCGCAGGCCGACTGCGGCCTGATAAACGTCCTGGCCTTGCGGCGTGAGCGAAAAACCGGAGCGGCCGCGCCTGCACAATTCAAGGCCAAGCCGCGTTTCAAACGCGCTGAGGTCGCGGCTCACGCTGGAGAGGCTCACGCCAAGACGATACGCTGCCGAAGACAGGCCGCCATGCTCGACGACGGCGAGAAAGGTACGCAGGTGGCGTACATCGTAACTGGAAGTCAGGAAGCGGGCCATGCGAACTCTCACTTGCGCGAAACAGCAAGTGAACTAATCATCTTGAACCTTTCTTCGCAACATTGCAGCCCCTAGGCTCACCGCAGCAGGCATGCGGTGTTCCGGGGGAGATTGCCGCTGCTTCCCTCAGGAGGATGAAATCGACAATGGCCGGCTTTACGATAGACACTCGGCGCATGCTTGCGGATCTGGACGCGCTGCGCGGCATCGGCGCGGTGGAAACCGGCGTGGTGCGCCCGGCCTATTCCGAAACCGATCGTTTGGCGAGGGCCTGGCTGGTCGAGCGCATGGAAGCGGCGGGGCTGGCGGTTTGCGTCGATGCCATCGGCAATGTCTTCGGCCTGCCGCCCGGCGAGGATAAATGCATTCTGGTCGGCTCACATTCCGATACCCAGCCCGAAGGCGGCTGGCTGGATGGCGCTTACGGGGTGATTGTCGGGCTCGAAATCGCAAGGGCAAGCCTGGAGCAGGGCGGTCCTCCCGTGGCCTGCGTTTCGTTTCAGGATGAAGAAGGGCGTTTTTCCAGCCTTGCAGGAAGCCGTGTCTGGGCAGGGTTGATGTCACAGGACGAAGCCGATGAAAGCCGTGACGTGACCGGGCTGTGCCTCGGGCAGGCCCGGCTGGAGCGGAAGGGCCTCCCGGCTTCCCGCGAAGTCTCTCCCGACCGTTTTTCGGCATTCCTCGAAATCCACATCGAGCAGGGGCCGATACTGGATACAACCGGCGAGCGCATCGGTGTCGTGGAGAACATCGTCGGCATCCGAACCGAGAAGATGAGTTTCCTCGGCGAGCAGAACCATGCCGGCACGACGCCGATGCATCTGCGCCGGGATGCCTTTCGGGGTCTGAACCGCTTTGTTTCCGTGATCAACGAGAGACTGGCCGAGGTGGCCGCCCCGGCCACCGTCTGGACGGTCGGGCATGTGGACCTTCACCCCAACGCCAGTTCGATTGTTCCGGGCCGGGTGGATTTCACGATCCAGTGGCGCGATGCGGACACTGCCCGGCTCGACCGCATGACGGAGATCATCTATGCCGCCGCAGGCGAGGCTGCTTCAGATCTCGGTCTCGAATGGGAGCGTTTCGGCTGCGATCTGATCGCGCCGACCCGGTCGGATGCGGCATTGGTGGAAGCGTTGGCAGCGGCGGCTGCGCAACTTGCGCCGGGGAAATGGCGCCGGATGCCTTCCGGCGCCCTGCACGATTCAGCCTGTGTGTCGAATGTGATGCCTATGGCCATGCTGTTTGTGCCTTAAAGGGGCGGCATCAGCCACAATTTCTCCGAAGACACCGACAGAGACGATCTGGCGCTGGGTGGTGAGGTGCTGGCCATGGCCGTCGCCAGACTGGGTGAGCGGATCTGACCGGCAAAGAAGCCCTCGCGGCACACGCCTGCCTGATGCTGAGGTGCCGGATTGCATGGCGCGCCTCCCCCTTCGGTATGATGTCAGATCACGGTGCGCTGAAGTAGACAGAAAGACCGCAGCGCAAGCTGCGCTCTTTATTCCATTCCGAGGCGAGCCATGACCGTTCACACACTTCCTGCTTTTCCCATAGACCAGGTGCGCAGCTGCTTTCCGGCCATATCGAAGCTGGACAATCCGCCGGTCTATTTCGACAATCCCGCAGGCACGCTGGTTCCGCAGCAGGTGATCGATGCGGTCGCCGCGGCTATGGCCAGCGCCACCCACAATCTCGGCGGTTTCTTCGAGGGCTCGAAGCGGGCCGAAGCGATCTGGCAGGACGCGCATGAGGCGATGGCCGACATGCTGGGAGCGACCTCGCATCGCGAGATCGTCATCGCCCAGAGCATGACGGCCCTGACGCTTCATCTGTCGCGCTCTATCGGCCGGCTGTTCAGGCCGGGCGATGAAATCATCCTCACGCAGATGGATCATGAGGGCAACGTGTCGCCGTGGCTGCTGCTGGCCCGCGATCTTGGCCTGACGGTAAAATGGCTGCCGTTCAACCGCCAGAGCTGGCGTATCGAGCCGGCCGATCTGGAACAGCTTCTGAGCGAGCGTACACGGCTTCTGGCACTCAACTTCTCCAGCAACATGACCGGCTCGGTCAACGATGTGGCGGCTCTCACCGCCGTGGCCAAGAAGGCTGGCGCGCTGGTCTATGTCGATGCCGTGCAGCTTGTGCCGCACCGCCTGCCCGACGTGCATGCGCTGGGCTGCGATTTCCTCGTCTGCTCGTCCTACAAGTTCTTCGGGCCGCATCTTGGCGTGCTGTGGGGCCGGGAGGAGCTTCTGGCCAAGCTTGAGCCCTACAAGGTGCGCTGCGCCAGCGACGACCTGCCGGAGCGTTACGAGGCCGGCACGCCGCAGACGGAACTGCTTGCCGGCCTTGCCGCCACCGTTTCCTATGTCGAATGGCTTGGCGAGGCCACGGGCCATGCCGGGTCGCGCCGGGAAAAGCTGCTTGGCGCCTATCGCAGCTTTGCCGCCTATGAGGATGGTCTCACCCGCAGGCTCATCGAAGGGCTGGTGGCGCTGCCGGGCGTAACCGTGCAGGGCATCACCGATCCGGCAGCCCTGAAGCACCGCGTGCCCACCGTGTCCTTCACCCATGCAAGCCTGTCCACCCACACGATCGCTGAGGGACTGGCGGGGAAGGGCATCTGGGCATGGTCGGGGCACAATTATGCGCTTGAACCGTCGCGGCTCCTTGGGCTGGCCGAGAATGAAGGCGTCGTGCGGCTTGGGCTCGCCCATTACAACACGCTTGAAGAGGTGGAGCGCACGCTGGCCGCCATTGCCGAGCTTGTTGCGTAGAAGGCCGACGTGCTAGCCTGACCGGCAATCGCCTGATGGCGATCCGGGCAGGGAATTGGATCGGTTGGATTTGCACAGTGACAGCGGCACGGTAGCCGTATTCAGCGCCCGCCTCGCGCGGGCGCTCGACCGTTGCGACCGTGCCGACGCCCCGCATCTCCTGTTCAACGCCATCAGAAGCATCGTGCCGTTCGAGTTTGTGATGTCGGTCGCCTACAGGCGTGAGGGGCCGCCCGATCACATCGGAGATACGTTCGACGACCCGACCGCCAGGCGGGCGATGGATCTCTATCTCGACGGAACCTATATCCTCAACCCGGTCTACAATGCCTATCTGGCCGGGTTGAAGGCCGGCGTCTACCGTCTGCGCGATCTGGCCCCTGACAACTATTTCTCTTCCGACCACTACAGCCGTTTCAAGGTGCGCCAATATTCCGACGAGGAGCTTGGCTACCGCACCTGGGGCTGGCCTGCGGGCCGGGAGGAAGTGGTGATCGCCATCGAGCTTCCCGAGGCCGAACTGGGGGAGATCAGCCTCTACCGGCTCGCCAGCCGGGGCGGTTTCAGCGATCAGGATTGTGCAGTCCTCAGTGCCGTGGAGCCGCTTGTCGGTTCCGTCTTTCGCGCCATCTGGCAGCATCGCCCACGCCCGGCCCGGAATGAGCGTCGCATCTCGCCGCTCGATCATCTGCTTGTCGACTTCGGCAAGGGTACGCTCAGCCCGCGTGAGTGCGAGGTGGCCCACATGATCCTCAAGGGTCATTCGGGCGATTCCATCGCCCGCAACCTCGGCATTTCCATCACCACGGTGAAGACCCACCGCCAGAACCTCTATGCCAAGCTCGGCCTTGCCACGCAGCAGGAGCTGTTCTCGCTGTTCATCCGCTCGCTTCAGGAGAAGGATGTGCTGGCGGGAGAGCGAAGGTAGCTATCCAGCGGTTCCTCCTTTGGGTGGATAACAGGCAGGTATGAGGCTTTGATACCACCCGCTCAGCAAGTTCAGGAGACGGCTTATGAACGATCAGGCTATTGGGCATGAGTGGCTTCTCGGCGCGACGGGGCAGTTCGCGCCTACGGGGCCGTTGAGACGGCTCGGCGGAGAGCACGATCTCAATTTTCGTGGCCTCACCGCTGATGGCGACATTATCGTGAAGGCGATGCGCCCGCAGGCGGATGCGTCATTGGTCGAGCGCCAGTGCGCGGCCATCGCATTTGCCCGTACCGCCGATCCCGGTCTGCCCTTGCCGCAAATCTTGCCGTTCCCGGATGGCCGGCTCTGGCAGATGGTGGACGATGAGAGGGGACAGCCAAGGCTGGTCTGGGTGCAGCGCGCGCTGCCGGGCATCGCCATGGGCGAACTGGGGCCGCAAAGTCCTGTTCTGCTGTCGCAACTTGGTGAAATGACGGCGCGGCTGGACCGCGCGCTTGCGGGATTCGCGCTCGGGCCCGCGCAGGAAGCGGCGAAGTGGGATCTTATGAAAGCCGGATGGATCGCGTCCCATCCGGATGTGCTGGGCGACGGTCCGCGCCGGGCGCTGATGGAGGCCATTCTGGGCGATTACGAGCGCGTGTTTCCCCGGCTCGCGGCGCTGCCCGCACAGCCCCTGCACAACGATCTCAATGATTACAACATCCTCATCGAACCGGGTCTGACGGAGCCGGCGAAGATCAGCGGGCTGATCGATTTCGGCGACATGACCGTGGCACCTCGCGTCTGCGGCCTTGCCATTGCCGGTGCCTATGCCATCCTCGATCACGAAAAGCCGGAAGAGGCGCTTGCAGCCCTTGTCGCCGGTTATCATGGCGTTGTGCCGCTTGCCGCCGGCGAGATCGACCTGATCTGGCCGCTGCTGCGCATGCGGCTGGCCGTCAGCGTCGTCAACTCGGCGATCGAATCGGCCGGCAAGCCGGACGATCCTTATGTCACGATTTCACAGGCTCCGGCGTGGCGGTTGCTGGAAAATGCGGCGATTGACGGTTCCCTGATGGGAGCGCGATTGCGCGCCGCATGCGGCCTGCCGGTGACGGAAGGCAGCGAACGGGTCATGGCGTGGCTCGATGCACGACGCGGCAGCTTCGCGCCGGTCATGGGAACAGGCCTCGATGAGGCGGAGATTGCGAGCCTTTCCGTCGAGGATGCTATTCTGCCGGAAAACCCGTTCAGCCTCCGCCCCGATGAAGCGCGCTGCCTGACCGGCCATGCGGATGATCGCATCCGCCTTGGCCGCTATGCCGAACCGCGCCTGATCTACACCGACCATGCCTTTCGCAAGGGGCCATGGAAGGCGTCGAACCGCCGTAGCATCCATATGGCTGTCGACATTTTCGCTCCGGCCGGACAGGCCGTGCATGCGCCGGTGGCCGGCAAGGTGGCGATGGTGGAATATCGCGCCAACCCGCTCGATTATGGCGGGGTCGCCATCCTCGAACACCGCACGGACGAGGGCGACATCTTCTATGCGCTCTATGGCCATCTCGATCCTGTCATATGCGAAACCCTCAGGGTTGGTAACGAGATTGCGGCCGGGGCTGCCTTCGCCGCACTGGGCGCGCCGGAGGGCAATGGCGGCTGGGAGCCCCATCTGCACTTCCAGCTTGCGCTGACACTGGACGGCATGGGCCATGACTGGCCGGGCGTTGCCGATCCGGACGACTGGACGCTGTGGCAGGCGATCTGCCCGAACCCGGCCGCCCTGCTGAACCTGCCCGACGACCGTGTGGCCTGCACGGTGATCGACACGGATGCGCTTCTGGCCGAGCGCAACGCACGGTTCGGCAGCAATCTGAAACTGAGCTATCGCCAGCCGGTCACGCTGCTGCGTGGCTGGCGCCATCACCTTTTCGACCAGTGGGGCAGGCCCTATCTCGACGCCTACAACAATGTGCCGCATGTCGGCCACGCGCATCCGCGCATCCGGGCTGTGGCCTGCGACCAGCTTGCGCGCATGAACTCCAACACGCGCTATCTGCATCCCGCCCAGACGGCACTGGCGGAACGACTGACCGCACGTCTGCCGAAGGAACTGGAAATCTGCTTCTTCGTGAATTCCGGCTCGGAAGCCAATGAACTGGCGCTGCGGCTGGCCCGCGCCGCGAGCGGCGGCTACGACATCGTGACGCCGGATCATGGCTATCACGGTAACACCACCGGCGCGATCGACATTTCCGCGTACAAGTTCAACAAGCCCGGCATGCACGGCAGGCGGCCATGGGTGCATCTTGTCGATGTGGCGGATGATTATCGCGGCCGTTTCCGCCGCGATGATCCGGACCGGGCCGCACGCTATGCCGCGCAGGTGGACGAGGCGCTGGCCGAAATCGGGCGCAACGGCGGCAGGCTGGCCGGTTTCATTGCCGAAACCTTTCCCAGCGTCGGCGGCCAGATCATTCCCCCGGAAGGCTATCTGGCGGAAGTGTATCGACGCATCCGGGCAGCGGGCGGCATCTGCATCGCCGACGAGGTGCAGACGGGACTTGGCCGTCTGGGCGACTGTTATTTCGGTTTCGAGCAGCAGAAGGTGCGGCCCGATATCGTGGTTCTCGGCAAGCCGCTCGGCAACGGTCACCCGGTGGGCGCGGTCATAACCACGCGCGAAATCGCCGCCCGCTTCGCCGAAGGGCCGGAATATTTCTCCACCTTCGGCGGTTCCAACCTGTCCTGCCGCATCGCGTCCGAAGTGCTCGATATCGTCGAGGACGAGAGGTTGCAGGAGAATGCCCGGCTGATGGGAAATCGCCTGCTTTCCGGCATGCGCGAACTGGGCGGGCGGCACGAGATCGTCGGCGATGTGCGGGGCATCGGCCTGTTCACCGGCCTCGATCTGGTCATCGACCGGGAGAGCCGTGCGCCCGGCACGGACCTTGCCGATTACGTGATGAACCGCCTGCGGGACATGCGCATCCTTGTCGGCCGCGAAGGCCCGGCCGACAACATTCTCAAGATCCGGCCGCCGCTGACCATCGGTGCGGATGACATCGACATGCTGCTCGACAGGCTGAATCTGTGCCTGAGGGAGGCAGGGGCGGCGCTGCGCGCCACAAGGCCCTGAAAATCGGCAACGTCATGCGACTTTCGTCGCATGACGTTGCGTGTTCCGGTGAGTAACGCGAAGACCCTTGCGTGCCTGCTGTTGACCGTTACTGCCATGCAAGTCATAGGTTTCTGCCTCAGGCCGCGCTCAGGATCCGGGGGAGACAACGCGCGTGCGCATCAGGGAGGACTGCATGGAAGGGCTTCTCGCTCTGTCCCGGGCTATCGACCGCGTCAACGAATTCATCGGCAAATGGGTCTCCTGGCTGATCCTCGCCTCCATTCTCGTCAGTTCCGTCAATGCTGTGGTGCGCAAGACGTTCAACATGTCTTCGAACGCCTGGCTTGAGCTGCAATGGTATCTGTTCGGCGCGGCTTTCCTGCTCGCCGCCGCCTACACGCTCAAGCAGAACGAGCACATCCGCATCGACATCGTCTACGGTCTGTGGTCGCGCCGCGTGCAACACTGGATCGACCTGATCGGCCATCTGTTCTTCCTGATGCCGTTCTGCCTGCTGATGGTCTATTATCTTATTCCCTACACGCTGCGGTCGGTGCGCAGCGGCGAGATGTCGACCAACGCCAGCGGGCTCATCATCTGGCCTGCCAAGGCGCTGCTTCTGGCAGGTTTCGTCCTGCTGACGTTCCAGGGGATATCGGAGATCATCAAGAAGATCGCCGTCATGCGCGGCCGGATGGACGATCCCAACCCCTTCATATCCGCACATGAACAGGCCGAGCTCGACGCCAAGGCACTGGCTGACGAGGTTCGCTCATGATCGAATTCATTGCCCAGAACATGGCGCCGATCATGTTCCTGTCGCTGATCGTGTTTTTGCTGTTCGGCTATCCCGTTGCCTTTGCTCTCGCCGCGAACGGACTGCTGTTCTTCTTCATCGGCGTCGAGCTGGCGCCACTGTCGGGAGGGTCGATCAACCTGTCCTGGCCATTGCTCACGGCCCTGCCGGACCGCTTTTATGGCGGCGTCATGGCCAACGAGACGCTTCTGGCCATACCTTTCTTCACCTTCATGGGCATCGTGCTGGAACGTTCTGGCATGGCGGAGGACCTGCTCGACACGATCGGGCAGCTCTTCGGACCGATCCGGGGCGGTCTGGCCTACGCCGTCATTCTGGTCGGTGCGCTGCTGGCGGCGACCACCGGCGTGGTGGCCGCATCCGTCATTGCCATGGGCCTGATTTCGCTGCCGATCATGCTGCGCTATGGCTATGACCGCCGGCTTGCCTCCGGCGTGATCGCGGCGTCCGGCACGCTGGCCCAGATTATCCCGCCTTCGCTGGTGCTGATCGTGCTGGCCGACCAGCTCGGCCGCTCCGTCGGCGACATGTACAAGGGCGCGCTCATTCCCGGTCTGGTGCTGACGGGCCTCTACATGCTCTACGTGCTGGTGATGTCGTTCGTGCGGCCGAATTCCATGCCGGCACTGCCGCCCGAAGCGCGCACCCTCGGCCATGGCGCGACCTCGCTGTTTGCCGCCCTGCTGTTTGCCGGCGCGATCGGCTGGGCCGCCTATCACTATCTGGAACCCACGCATGGCGCCAATGCCGACATACTTGGCGGCTCGGTCGGCGTCGTCGTGATCTATCTCGTGGCCATCGCCGACAAGGGGCTCAACATCAACCTGATGTCGCGGCTGGCGCAGCAGGTGGTGATCGTGCTGATCCCGCCGCTGGCTCTCATCTTCCTGGTGCTCGGCACCATCTTCCTCGGCATAGCGACGCCGACCGAAGGCGGAGCGATGGGCGCGGTTGGCGCTCTGGTCATGGCGGCGGTCAAGGGCAGGCTCTCGCTCGATCTGGTCAGGCAGGCGCTTGCCTCCACCACGCGGCTGTCGTCCTTCGTGCTGTTCATCCTCATCGGCGCCCGCGTGTTCTCGCTCACCTTCTATGGCGTGAACGGGCATGTGTGGGTCGAGCATCTGCTCACCTCGCTGCCGGGCGGCGAGCTCGGCTTCCTCATCGTGGTCAGCATCCTCGTATTCTTTCTGGCTTTCTTCCTCGATTTCTTCGAGCTCGCCTTCATCATCGTGCCTCTGCTGGCCCCCGCTGCAGAAAGCCTGGGCATCGACCTGATCTGGTTCGGCGTGATCCTCGGCGTCAACATGCAGACCAGCTTCATGCACCCGCCTTTCGGCTTTGCGCTGTTCTTCCTGCGCTCCGTCGCGCCGCGCTCGTCCTATATCGACAAGATCACGCGCCAGAAGATAGCGCCGGTAACATCGGGGCAGATCTATTGGGGCGCGGTGCCGTTCGTCGGCATCCAGATCTTCATGGTCGCGCTCACCATCGCTGTTCCCGCAATGGTCATGCACTACAAGGGCAAGGTGGTCGATCCCAGCACCATCGAGATCCGGATGCCGGACCTGCCGACGCTCGGCGGCGACGGGTTTGAGCTGTCTCCACCTGGCGCACCTTCAGCACCTGCGGCTCCCGACCTTTCCCAGCCACCAAGCTTCAATTAGGCGAGGTCACGCGCCGCGGTTTCCGGACCGGGTTGAACTTGTCGGGCCGTGAATCCTGTCCTGCGGATGATGATCCGGGCCCGGGGGCCGCCAACTGCTGACGGGCACCGGGTTCAGATTCCACTGTGTTCGCAAAGGCATTCACTTCCATCTCTTCGCGGCTCCTGGCAGGCGCGGTTTCATGCTGCTGCGCCTGTCAGGATTTTTCAATGAGGCGGTGGGTTCGGATCTACGGCAAGACAAGCGCTTCCGTTGAACTGAAGGCTTCGCAACTGGATGCCGATGTTTGGCCGCCTCGCTTTTCCCATCATGTCAGGAAAAGCAGGTACTCAAAAAGTGTGCGTCGATGATCGGCAAACGACCGGGTTCTGCTGCGATGAGCGAGGTGTGATTTTAGAAATATAGATTATTATCAATATGATATGAGAAGATTTTTCGATCGATGACACTTATGAAATGTCAATTCCGTTGTCTGCTCTCCGATTTGGAGCTAATCCTTCCTTACATTTGTCAGGAAAGGGGAGGCAGGTGACCGCGGAATTTGACGACGATCGCTTGCCAATCCTGACGTAGCTCGGGGAAAGAAGATCAATCCATGCCAGAGATCGTGCTGGTCCGACACGCTCAGGCTTCGTTCGGCAAATCCGACTATGACGTCCTGTCAGAGCTTGGTCATCAGCAGGCGTTTGCGCTCGGGCAAAGTCTTGCTGAACGCGCAGTTGTACGGCCAGACAAGATCTATATTGGTGCTCAGCGTCGCCATCGCGAAACACTGGAAGGCCTTGCGGCCGGATTTGGCCTCGATCCCTCCAGCGCCATTGTTCACGAAGGGCTGAACGAGTTCAACGCGGGCGAGCTTATTGCCGCGCGCTACGGTTCTGAAGATTTGCCGGCAGATGTGCGGGGTGACCGCCGCCTTTATTTCCGTGCGCTTCGGGATGTCGTGCTTGCCTGGCAGAGGGACGAGATAGACAATCCGCCGGAAAGCTGGCGCGACTTTTCCTTACGGGTGCTGCGTGCTCGCGATGCAATGATCGCGGAAAAGGGGCGTGTGCTGGCCGTCAGCAGTGGCGGTGCAATCAGCCGGATAATCGTCAGCGTCCTCGATGCGCCCGCACCGCAGATGATCTCCCTGCAACTACAGATGCGCAATTGTGCGGTCTCGACGCTGGTCGGGTCCGCAAACGGCATGTTTCTGCACGCCTTCAACGAAGTTCCCTATCTGCGAAGCCAGGCAGATGAAAGGCTGATGACCTATGCATGAAATGACGCAACCCGATGTGGTCTCAGGCGACGACGATGTGCTGCTGACAGAGCCGGCCTATCCTTTTCAGCGCCATATGGGTTTTGTGATGAAGGCCTGGTCTGCCGACCGGGCGGTGTTCGAACTGCCTTTGAAGGACTATCTGAACAATCGCTATGGCATTCCTCACGGCGGCGTCTATGCGGTGCTCCTTGATACGGTGATGGGCTACAGCGGCAGCTACACAGGCGATCCTGCGGTTCGGCGCAAGGCCATGACCCTGTCGCTGACGACGCATTTCGTTTCCCGTCCCTCGGGCGATGTTCTGATCGCGGAAGGGCGGCGGACAGGGGGCGGGAAGTCGACCTTTTTCGCTGAAGGCCGGATCACGGATGCCACCGGAACACTGATCGCCAGCGGAACGGGGGTCTTTCGTTACACTGGCGTTGGCGACTAGCAGGCAAGCGGCTGGACGCCACAGCGGTTGACGGAGCCGCCTCCGGAGACTGAAGCGAAAGAAAACGTTTGTCCTCAAGGCGAGGCGTTCACCCGGTTGGGAAAATCCTGACTTTGTCAGTTTCCTGTTTGCGCACGGGGTTCAGCCGGGGCAGGATGGCCGTCGGGTTGAGGCGCTGCAAAACGCGCGGTAATGATGTCGGATTCCGTATGCCGTGGAGTTGCAGATGACCCGAGATGCGCCGCCTGACGATCCGGAAGGTGGGAAGGGCAATGTTCTGGCAGAGGCGTCTGTCGATGTCGTGCGCAATGAAGATCTGGTGCGCCGTCGCCGCGAGCAGATTTGCGAGGCAGCCCTTGATCTGTTCCTTGAGAAGGGTTTCGCATCCACCACCATTCGTGACATTTGCGGACGCTCGGGCGTCAATCATGCCAGCATCTACGATTATGTTGCGAACAAAAATGATGCCTTGCGCAGGCTTCTGAACCAGCTCTGGTTCAGAACCGACGTTCCGATGCTGCCCGACCTGCTGAGGGAAGAAGGCCGCAGTCTCGAAGATGTACTTGCCGAATATTTTCGCGAGACATGGGACAAGAAGCGCAAGGGAACGCTGCTGATCTATCGTTCGGTGCCGGATATGCGCAAGGAGGATCGCGCGGCCATGCGTGATCGCGAGGAAAAGCTGCTGGAGGAAAGCGGGGCGCTGCTGGCGGCACGGGCTGGCCTGGCGTCTGATGACATAAGGGCGCAGGTCGCGGCAAATCTGACGGTCTTTCTTTCCGCTTTCGCGCCGATGCGGGACTGGCTCTATCCGAGGGGAGCCGGCTCCGAGCTTCTCGTGCAACTCGTTTCACGCGGAGCCGCGGCAATGATCGTGCGCATTCTCGAAAGTCCGGTCGAGCCGGATTTGGCGGGCAGGTAACGCCCGGCTAACCCAAAGGGAGAAGGAGCGCGGCCCGCATCCGGTCAGAAAGCGACAGTCAGCTTCCCCTGCCTATAACGTTTTGCAATCCCGCGCCTGCCTGACTGGTGCGATTCCCGGGCTCGCCATCGCGTTATAGGCGGGGCTGGCATGCGGGCCATGCCCTGCACTCACACATTCCCGGCATTCTGAACGATGAGCGTTCGGCGGAAGCCGTTGAGACCCATGAGGATTGGCCTGCCATGGATCGCTCGCGTGCGGTCAACATGCGGCAATCGTGGTGCAGGTCTCACTTCCATTCCTCTTCCGGACCCTCCGTGATCATCGATGGATCGGCATGAGACCGAAAATTCTTCAGCGCTTTCAGCTGTCCCTGCGGAACTCGCCGATCGCATCGCAGCGTTGTCGTCAACCGTTGACGAAGCAGGCGAAAGGCCAAAATGACGCTTGTCAGCTGCCTTCGTACCGGTGTAGCCTGACAAGTGTCAGGATTTGGTTATTCCTTTGGGGAAGCGTTTCGCCGACGGCCCGGATGCGGTTCATTACGCTGTGGCCGCCCGCGCTTCAGTTCCACCTTCGAGGCTTCGAATTCATGACAGACCGCCGTTGCCCGGAAGCGCAGCAGCGGCATTTTTTTGAGGGACCATGAGCATGACCGGATTATTCGATCTCACAGGGCGGGTGGCGCTGTTGACGGGCGCATCGCGGGGTATGGGCAAGCAGATGGCGCTCGGCCTTGCCAGACAGGGCGCAACGGTCGTGATTTCTTCCCGAAAGCAGGACCAGCTCGATCTCGCTGCCGATGAAATCAACGACCATTGCAGAGCCAGACGGGTCTATGGAGTGGCGGCGAACGCGGGCCGTGATGACGACCTGAAGGCATTGGTTGCCAGAACGCATGATGTCGCCGGAAAAGTCGATATTCTCATCGGCAATGCGGGTGTGAACCCGCATTACGGGCCGATCTCGGAGATACCCGACGAAGCCTATGAGAAGATCATGAAGACCAACGTGCAGGTCAATCTATGGCTGACGCGGCTGGTCGTTCCGGACATGGCTGAGAAGAAGCGCGGGTCGCTGATCTTTACCGCGAGCGTGGGGGCTTTGAAGCCTTCGTCGATGCTCGGTGTCTATGGCATGTCGAAGCTGACGCTGATCGGCCTCGTCCGCAACCTTGCGCTGGAATATGGGCCGCAGGGCATTCGGGCCAATGCGATCTGCCCCGGTGTGGTGAAAACTGATTTCGCCCGTGCGCTGTGGGATTCGCCGGAAGCCGAGGAGCGGGCGCGCACCCAGGTTCCGCTTCGCCGCTTTGGCGAGCCGGAGGATTTCGCGGGCGTCGCGGTCTTCCTTGCGTCGGATGAAAGCAGCTTCATGACGGGGCAGGCGCTGACGCTGTGCGGCGGCACCAATATGTGGGCCTGATTCATGGAGATCGCCGGCAGGATTGCGGTGGTGACAGGCGCGGTGGGCGGCATCGGCCGCGCGCTTGCGCTGGCAGCATCCCTGAGCGCGGACTTCTTTGGCTTGCTGCAACGCGCAGGAAAGGACACCTGAATGGACTTGAAGTTTACGCAACGGGAACTGGACTTTCAGCAGGAAGTCCGGGACTTTCTGAACGCCAGCCTGCCAGAGCATATTTGCGCGGCCGTCCGTTCAGGCGCCGAGTTGCCGCGTGCCGTCATACAGGAATGGCATGAAATCCTCGGCCGCAAGGGGTGGCTGGGAACGACGTGGCCGAAAGAATATGGCGGACCCGGCTGGACGCCGGTGGAGCGCTATCTCTTCGATGTGGAATGCAACCGGGCCTGCGCACCGCGCATCGTGCCGTTTGGCCCGAGCATGCTGGGGCCCGTGATCCAGAATTTCGGCAAGCAGGAGCAGAAGGACAGCATTCTGCCACGGATTCTTTCAGGTCAAGACTGGTGGGCGCAAGGCTATTCGGAACCCGGTGCGGGCTCGGATCTTGCGAGTTTGAAAACGCGCGCCGAACGCGATGGCGACCACTATGTCGTCAACGGACAGAAGACATGGACAACCCTTGGGCAGCACGCCAACAAAATCTTCTGCCTCGTGCGGACAAAAAAGGAAGGCAAGCCCCAGGAGGGCATCAGCTTTCTCATGATGGACATCCCCTCTCCGGGGCTTGAGGTGCGGCCCATCCGCCTGATCGAGGGTGGCTATGAGGTCAACGAAGTCTTTCTCGACAATGTGCGTGTGCCCGTCTCCAATCTCGTCGGAGAGGAAAACAAGGGCTGGACGATCGCCAAATTCCTCCTGAGCCACGAGCGCACGAATATCGCGGGCGTCGGCATCTCGATGCAGGCACTGGAAGAGGTGAAATCACTTGCACGCAGGATGATCCGCAAAGGCAAACCTCTTATAGAGGACCCGCTGTTCGCAGCGCGCATCGCCCGCGTGGAAATCGATCTGGAAGCGATGAAGATCACGAATCTGCGCATGCTGTATCAGGCGCAGAAACAGGGCCATCCCGGACCGGAAACTTCCATCCTCAAGATCAAGGGAACGCAGGTCAGTCAGGAACTGCGTGATCTGGCCCGCCGCGCGCTCGGCCCGGTGGCGGCTCCATTTCCGGGAACGATAACCGAAGCAAATCTCATGTTCGGTCCGCTGAACTCGGAGGCCAATGCTGCCACCTATTTCAACAACCGCAAGACATCGATCTTCGGAGGATCGAACGAGATCCAGCGAAATATCCTGACCAAAGCGATGCTGGGATTGTAAGCCATGAATTTCGATATGACTGAAGACCGGCAGATGCTGTCTGAAACGCTCAGCCGCTTCCTTGCCGGCCGGTATGATTGGGAAACGCGCAACCGCGTCGCTTATACCGCGCCTTACTCCGATGCAGGGCAGTGGTCGGAACTGGCCGAGCTGGGTATTCCGGGGGCTCTGGTTCCGGAAGAGCAGGGCGGCTTTGGCGGAACGGGTTTCGATATCTCCGTCGTGTTCGAAGCGCTGGGCCGCGCTCTGTGTCCCGAACCTTTTCTGCCCGCTCTTCTTGCCAGCCGTGTTTTGGGCGCGGTGGGTCAGGATCAGGCAGGCCTTGTCGATGGCTCCATCCGTTATGCGGTGGGCATTTCCGAAATTGATGCCCCCTACGACCTCGCCGGCATTGCCACCTGTGCGCGCGGGAACGGGGTGGGCTTTACTCTTTCGGGCCGCAAGACCGCGGTATATGGCGCGCAGGTGGCGGATAGGCTCCTCATTGCCGCACTGCTGGACGGCAAGCCGGCCGTCTTCGAGGTCGATCCCCGCGCAGCCGGTATCACGCCTTACGGCATGATTGACGGAGGCGGCGCGGCCGAGGTTCTAATGGACGAAACTCCGGCCGTGTTGCTCGCCAGGGACGCCGGGGCGCTGCTGAACAGCGTGATCAGAGCCGGGCGGCTGGCCCTGTGTGCGGAAGCGGTTGGCGCGATGCAGTTTGCCTATGAGCTTCTTCTGGACTACCTCAAAACCCGCCGCCAATTCGGCGTTGCCATTGGAAGCTTCCAAGCCCTTCAGCATCGAACCGTCGATCTGCTGACCGAAATCGAACAGGCCCGTTCGATCACGATTGCGGCCGCCGATGCTCTGGATGGACCTGATGGCGACCTCAGGGCGGCCATGGCAAAGAACCTCATCGGCCGGGCCGCGCGTCTGGTGGCAGAGGAGACGATCCAGATGAGTGGCGGCATCGGCATGACCTGGGAATACGCCGGTTCGCATTACTCCAAACGTCTTGTCATGATCGATCACCAGTTGGGCGACACGGACCATTGCCTTGAGGAGGTCATGCAGTCCTATGCTGCGTGAATAGAGCTTTCCTGAGCACGGACGCAGCGCAGCGACATGTCTAGTTGATTGCTCTGGAACTGACCTTCGTCGGTTCCGAAAACCTTGATGTCTCGTTGCCCAACCCGGCAAGAGGAAAGGGTCGGGCTGCTTTCCTGATGAGGCAAATTCCGGACGCCACACCCCCGGAATATCTCGCGCATTGCAGCTGACGCCTATGGGGGAGGCGAGGAAGGCAGAACGTTCGGCGCTTCCTGAACACCAGCTTGTGGATGCGCGTTCCTGACAAGTCGGCCACTGCACGCACCATGCGGGTGATCGCGCGGGCGAGACACCGTTCCAAAAAAGGGTGGCACCCAACCTGATTTGCCTCTGCCCGAACCAAAGAACGGGATCGCTGATCAGCGGCCCCGTTTTCTCTGGCTGAAAGGCTATTCAGCGGCGGCTGTAACCGGGTGTGCAGATGTCGCGAGCAGTCCGGGCAGCCTGTTTGCCACGATCTGCCGCGCTTCCGACATGATACGCTCGACAAGCTCTCTGACCGTCGGCACGTCGTGAATAAGGCCCTGCACCATGCCGACGGACCAGATGCCATAGTCGAGGTCTCCGGTCTCGTAGACTTTCCTTCCACGCTGGCCCGACACCAGATCCCGGATCTGCTCAAAGCTTGCGCCCTGCTTTTCCTTTTCGACAACTTCCGTGCTCACAGCATTGCGCTGCACACGCGATGTGTTGCGCAAGGTCCGGAAGATCAGGTCGGTAGCACGTTCGTCAGCTTCCACAATCCGCGCCTTTACGGCCTCGTGAACGGGGGCTTCCTGCGTGCAAAGGAAACGTGTGCCCATGTTGATGCCTTCGGCACCCAGCGCCAGCGCCGCGACGAGCCCCCGGCCGTCCGCGAAGCCGCCCGATGCGATAACCGGGATCGACAATTTGCGCGTTGCGGCGGGTATGAGGATCAGGCCGGGAATGTCGTCTTCGCCGGGATGGCCGGCGCATTCGAAACCATCAATCGAGATCGCGTCGACGCCAAGGCGCTCAGCTGAAAGCGCGTGTCTGACCGATGTGCATTTATGGATGACTTTCACCCCGGCTGCACGGAAGGATTCAAGATGCTCGGTCGGCCGGTTCCCTGCGGTTTCGACGATCTTGATCCCTTCTGAGATCAATGCATCCCGGTACTCAGCATAAGGCGGCGGGTTGATGGTGGGCAGTGTCGTCAGATTGACGCCAAAAGGACGATCCGTCATGTCGCGGCAGCGGCGGATTTCCTGTGCCAGCGCTTCCGGGGTGGGCTGAGTGAGGGCAGTGATGAAACCCAGAGCGCCGGCATTGGCAACGGCGGAAACAAGTTCGGCCCGTCCCACCCACTGCATGCCGCCCTGAACGATGGGGTGTTCGATTCCGAACATGCGGGTGAAGCGATTTTCAAACGATGTCATGCGGCCGACTCCTCATAGCCGTGGCAGGATGATTTCAGATGGGCGAGGATCAGGAGCATCGCGCCAGCCGGCCTTGCCGGTCCTGCCGGATAAAGCACTGAATGCACTTATACGCTTTTGTCGCCACCTGCCTGAAAGTGCAACAACTTCCTTCTCCGTTTCATAGTGGTGCAGCCATGTGAATGGGCCCGTCCAGCAACCTGAATTCCTCATCCACAGGAAGGCAGGCCACAGGCCCATGATCGGGAATAGATCATCGCTGTCCGTATAGAAAAACAACACGCCCGGCATCCCGAACGGAGTGATTGCTCCCTCTCGATTTATTGCCATGTTCAGAGGCGGATGAAGGCATCCGCAATGTCTGCCAGTTTATGCTTGGCGAGAACCGGTAGAGTCTTCTTATGCTGGTTGCGCGCTCTGATCACGGGCTGACGAGGCGGAACGGTTCTACGGCAGGCCAAAATCGTTTGCTGGTGCCGTCCGGCGCAGCTGGCCAAATGCTCAGTTCTGCCTGTGAGGCGCGTCACGAGACCAGACAAAAAAACCCGGAGCAAGACTCCGGGTTTTTCATGTTCGCGTTTGTTGCCGTCAGAGCTTGTTGGCGCGCTGCTGCACCATCATGAAGGTGTCGAAATTGTATTCGGCCACCTGCGCCCACAGATAGTGGTCCTTGCGGAACGCGGCCATCGAATCCCAGATCTTCCTGAATTCCTCGTTCTTGGCGCTCATCTCCGTGTAAATCTCGCTGGCGGCATCGAAGCAGGCCGACAGGATTTCCTGATTGAAGGGGCGAAGCTGTGCACCATTGGCGACCAGCGAGCGCAGCGCCTTCGGGTTCAGGTAATCGTATCTTTGCAGCATGTCGGCATCCGCCGCGCGGCAGGCGGTGTGCAGCATCGCCTTGTAGGCGGCCGGCAGTTCCTCGTACTTGTCCTTGTTGAACATGAAGTGGACGGTCGGGCCGCCTTCCCACCAGCCGGCATAGTAGTAATAAGGCGCGACCTTGTGGAAGCCGAGCTTCTCGTCGTCATAGGGGCCGACCCATTCGGCGGCGTCGATGGTGCCCTTTTCAAGCGACGGATAGACATCGCCGCCGGCAAGCTGCTGCGGCACGACGCCGAGCTTCTCCACCACCGCTCCGGCGAAGCCGGCAATGCGCATCTTGAGGCCCTTGAGGTCGTCGAGCGTGTTGATTTCCTTGCGGAACCAGCCGCCCATCTGGGTTCCGGTATTGCCGCCGGGCAGGCCGAACAGGTTCTGCTTGGCGAGGAATTCGTTGTAAAGCTCGATGCCGCCGCCATGATAGTGCCAGGCATTGCGGCCGCGCGCGTTGAGCGAGAACGGCACGTCGGAACCCAGCGCCCATGCCGGGTCCTTGCCCCAGTAATAGTAGCCTACCGTGTGCGCCACTTCGACGGTGCCGGTGCTGGCAGCGTCTGCGGCCTGCAGGCCGGGCACCAGCTCACCGGCGGCGAAGACCTGAATCTGGAAATTGCCGTCGGTCGCTTCCGACAGCATCTTCGCCATCACCTCGCCGCCGCCATAGACGGTTTCCAGCGATTTCGGGAAGGAGGAGGCGAGCCGCCATGTGATCTTCGGGTTGCTCTGGGCGATGGCCGGGGTGGCAAGTGCTGCCCCGGCGGCAACGGCTCCCACGCCGGTCGTGCCGGCCTTCCTGATGAATGAACGGCGATCCATAAATTCTCCTCCCTTTCCTGATGGTGCACCAGCCTGCAACGAATACCTCCGAAAGGAAGTATTTGATTTGCCAGGCCAGCTTTCGGCAAGACATTACACGCGGTCAATATCGAGTCCAGCGCCAAGGGCTGTCGGGCGATCGATCAGGATGAGACCTTCGACTATAGTATGAAATGGCCGGTAGGCTGCTGTGTTGAAGTTTTTGCCAGTTCACGACCGGCGAGACACAAAGTCCCACACGCGTTGCACTTGTTGTATTTGGCCACATCAGGCGCCATTAATAGAAAAGCGGTGAGACGGATGATCGGTTCCGTGCACCCGCAGGCCTTGCGGGTGCGAAAAAATACCGGCGCCGATGCTGCAGGTGAAGCCGCAGGAGCGGCCATGGAGAATTCGGTATGAAGGGACGCCCCGCCCCGCAACGCACCATCGTCGTGGATGGCAAGCCGCTGCCCGAGGTTCTGGACGAGAAGATGATCGTCGCGGTCGTTCACGGATTCTACGACGAAATCCGCAGGGACGAATTACTGGGGCCGATTTTCATGGGCGCAATCGCGCCGGAGGAGTGGCCTCACCATCTGGACAAGATGTGTGACTTCTGGTCGGCAACCCTTTTGCGCACCGGCCGCTACGATGGCCGCCCTCTGGCGCCTCATCTAAGGCTCCCGGGACTTGGTGAAGCGCATTTCCGGCGCTGGCTCACCCTGTTCAGGGCGACCGTTCGCAAGCTTTGCCCGCCGGAGGTGGCGGCGCTGTTCATGGACAGGGCCATGCGCGTCGCGCATTCATTCCGGCTGGCCATTGCTTTCCACCACGGGGAGGATTCGCTGAAAATCCAACCCATCCTTGAGGACACGCTGTCATGACGGCCCGCGCGAAGCATCTGCCACTCGACGTAGGAGAGAGTCGCGGAGGCGAGTGGCCCGCCCTGCTATCCTACGGGTTCCGGCCATTCTTCCTGCTCGGTGCGCTTTATGCGGGTCTGGTCGTTCTGGCATGGTTGCCGATCTTCAGCGGCACCATCGAGACCTCCAGCACATTTACGCCGGTGGACTGGCATGTTCACGAAACCATGTTTGGCTATCTGGCGGCCATCATCACCGGCTTCCTGCTCACCGCCATTCCCAACTGGACCGGCCGCCTGCCCGTGCGGGGCGCACCGCTGCTGGCGCTGGTGCTTTTGTGGCTGGCAGGTCGCTTCGCCGTCTTCTTCTCCGCCGAGATCGGCTGGATCGCCGCCGCGATCATCGATTGCGCGTTCCTCGTCGCCGTTGCCGCTTCCGCGGCGAAGGAGATCGTCGCCGGTCGCAACTGGCGCAACCTCATGGTGCTGGTTCCAGCCACCGTGTTCCTGCTGGCCAACGTGCTGTTCCACGTCGAAGCGGGCCTTGGCGGCTCCAGCGACTACGCGCGCAGATTGGCGATCGGCGCTGCCGTGATGCTGATCGTCATCATCGGGGGACGCATCATCCCGAGCTTCACCCGCAACTGGATGGTGCGTGAGAATCCCGGCCGGCTGCCGGTTCCCTTCAACAGCTTCGACAAGATCACGCTGCTGGTCTGCGCCATTGCCCTGCTTTTGTGGACGGTTGCTCCAGATGGCATGATGGCGGGCCTTGTGCTGTGCCTGGCCGGGGTTCTTCATCTCGCCCGCCTTGCCCGCTGGGCGGGAGACCGCACCCTGCGCGATCCGCTGGTGCTGATCCTGCACCTCGGCTACCTCTTCGTGCCCGCCGGGTTGCTGCTGGGCGGAATCTCGGCGCTCGACCCGGCCAGCGTTCCGGCAGTTGCCGCCCTTCATGCCTTCGGCGTCGGCGCCATAGGCACCATGACGCTGGCCGTGATGACCCGCGCGACGCTCGGTCATACCGGGCGTGACCTCCGGGCCGATGTGCCGACCCGACTGATCTATGCGGCGATCGTGCTTGCCGCGCTGGCGCGCATCATTGCCGCTTTCATGCCGGACGAGATCGGTCTTCTGCACCTGTCGGCCGGCTTGTGGGCACTTGCTTTTTTCGGCTTTTGCCTGCGCTATGGAGGCATGTTGCTGCAGCCGAAACTGAAACCCAGGCAGCCCTCGCAACCGCCGGGAAGACCTGCATGACCGCCTTTGTCCGACATCCTCTCGTGGCGCGAGACGCAGCCGGCGCATTTACCCTCGACGCCGATCTGCTGGCGAAACATTTCGGCTGGCCGGCCGAAACCCTGCGCGATTTCATGCGGCGCGGCATGGTGGCCAGCACAGTCGAGCGCGGCGAGGGCGAAGACGAAGGCAAATGGCGGCTCACCGTGCGCTGCGGCAACCGAAGATGGCAGGCCATCGTCGGCCCGGATGGCGCGATTTCCGACGAGCACCTCGAATTCGTACCCCTGCGCAGTGGAAGGCCGGCGTGAGCGTAAGCGCAATCAGGCGAATGACGCGCGTTCGCATCATGCCGCCAAAAGCATCGTTTTTACTGTAGCTGGTTGTTTCTCCAGCCTATTTTCAATAGAAAACTCCTATCGTACCATTAGGTCAGCCGCCTTGACGCATCGTCCGGATGCACGATCTATAAGGCATGGTTACGACATTCATCGGCAAGAAATCGGCTGCCGCCGGCGGCTGGGGTGCTCTGAAAAGCTGCGGCAAGAAGCTGCTGGCCAGCGGTTCGCCGCTGACCGGCGCGCGCACCATGCTCAAGGCCAACCAGCCGGACGGTTTCGATTGCCCCGGCTGCGCGTGGGGCGATCCGGAGCACGGCTCCTCCTTTGAGTTCTGCGAGAACGGCGTCAAGGCTGTCGCATGGGAGGCGACGGAAAAGCGTGCCACGCCGGAATTCTTCGCCGCCCATACGGTGACGGAGCTGCGCGCGCTGACCGACTATGAGCTGGAGCTCAACGGCCGGCTCACCCATCCCATGCGCTACGACGCCGCCAGCGACCGCTACCTGCCGATCGACTGGGAACAGGCTTTCGCCGAGATCGGCACCATCCTGCGCGGGCTGGATAATCCCGACCGCGCAGAATTCTACACCTCGGGCCGGGCCAGCAACGAGGCGGCCTATCTCTACCAGCTCTTCGTGCGCATGTATGGCACGAACAATTTCCCCGATTGCTCGAACATGTGCCACGAGGCGAGCGGCGTTGGCCTCAGGCAGTCGATAGGCGTGGGCAAGGGCACGGTTCTGCTTGAGGATTTCGAGGAGGCCGACGCCATCTTTGTCATCGGCCAGAACCCCGGCACCAACCACCCGCGCATGCTGGGCGACCTGCGGCGTGCGGCCATGCGCGGTGCGCGCATCGTCGTCTTCAACCCGATCCGCGAGCGCGGTCTGGAGCGGTTCTCCGATCCGCAGGACAAGATCGAGATGATCCGGGGCGGCTCCACCGACATTGCCAGTCACTATTTCCAGCCCGCGCTGGGCGGCGACATGGCTGCCGTGCGCGGCATGGCCAAGGTGGTTCTGGCGGCCGAGGATGCGGCCGTGGCGGCCGGCCGGCCTTCCATTCTCGACCATGCCTTTCTTGCCCAGCATTGCGCGGGCTTCGGGGATTATCGCCGTGCGGTCGAGGCCACCGGCTGGGACGAGATCGAGGACCAGTCCGGCCTGACGCGCGCCGAGATCGAGCGGGCGGCGGACGTCTACATGAGCGCCGATCGGGTCATCTGCACCTGGGCCATGGGCGTGACCCAGCATCTGCATTCGGTTGCCACCATCCGCGAGATTTCCAATTTCATGTTCCTGCGCGGCAATGTCGGCCGGCCGGGAGCGGGGCTGTGCCCGGTGCGCGGCCATTCCAACGTGCAGGGCGACCGCACCGTCGGCATCAACGAGAAGCCGCCGGCGGCCTTCATCGATGCGCTGGAAAAGGAGTTCGGCTTCACCGCTCCGCGCAAGGACGGGCACAATGTGCTGGCGGCCATCGGCGCCATGCTAGACGGCTCGGCGCAGGCCTTCATCGGCCTCGGCGGCAACTTTGCCCGCGCAACGCCGGACAGCGCGCTGGTTTCTAAGGCACTGGCGAAGCAGAAGCTCACCGTCCACATCGCCACCAAGCCCAACCATTCGCATCTCATGCCGGGCGAGGTCAGCTTCATCCTGCCCTGCCTCGGCCGCACCGAGATGGACCTCAACGCGCAGGGACAGTCCCAGCTCGTCAGCGTCGAGGATTCCATGAGCATGGTGCACGGCTCGGGCGGCATCAACCGCCCCGCTTCGCGCCATCTGCGCTCCGAAGTGGCGATCATCGCCGGCATTGCTGCCGCCACCGTCGGTTCCGCCAAGGTGGACTGGATGGCGCTGGCTGAGGACTATGATCGCATCCGCGACCATATCGCCGCCACCATTCCGGGCTTCGAGAATTACAACAAGCGCCTGCGCAAGCCGCGCGGCTTCCATCTGCGCAACAGTGCCGCCCATCGGGAATGGAACACGCCGGCCGGCAAGGCCACCTTCTTCGCCGGGCCGCTGCCGCTGGAGACCGTGCACCAGCGGGCGCGGCGTGAAAACAATCGCTTCGCCTTGCAGACTTTCCGTTCGCACGACCAGTACAACACCACCGTCTACGGGCTCGACGATCGCTATCGCGGCGTCTATGGCGAGCGGCAGGTGATCTTCATCAACCCGCAGGATCTGAGCGAGATGGGTGCGGAGGCGGGCGACCGGGTCGACGTGGTCGGCGTGCATGATGACGGCATCGAGCGCGTGGCGCCGAGCTTCCGCTTCGTGCCTTACGACATTCCACGCGGCAGCATCGCCGGCTACTATCCCGAGCTCAACGTCCTGGTGCCGCTGGGCAGCGCCGGCGAGGAAAGCGACACGCCGACCTCGAAATCCGTCATGGTGAAGTTCCGTCTTCCAGAGGCGGCGTGACGCGCACTGAGCCGGACGCCGAAGCCTTCGTCGATACCACCGAACGGCTGATGCGGCTGGAATCGCGCCTCAGCCCGTTGCAGGCGGGGCTTCTGGCCGCACATCATCTTGGCATAGCCCGCGACAGCCGAAGCTTTTCGCGTCTGCTCGACATCGAGCATGCGCTGGTGCTGCGCGAGATCACGGCGCTCGAAGAAACCGGTGAACTGCTCAGCGTCACGAGGCGCGATGCCCGCACGATGCGGACCTTCTACGAGTCCGGGCCCGAAGGTGCGCGCCTGCTTGCCGCGTTTGGAATTCCGCCCTCCTGAACGGTTTTGCCGCAACGTAAACCCTGCGTTGTGGAACTTTTCCACGTGATGGTTGTTCAGCCAGCTCAAGGCAACATCTGGTGGAGTTCAGACATGATAGAAGTAACGACGACCCACGAACATGCGCGCGTGGCCTCGTGGGGGGCGATCATTGCCGGTGCGGTCACCGTGCTGGCTGTATCCATCCTGCTTTCCATGCTCACCACTTCGCTCGGGCTCGGCATGGTCGACGCGCAGGCGCGCAACCCTCTTGAAGGCGTGGGCATGGCTGTCGGCTTTTCCTCGGCGGTGGCCGTTCTGATCAGCCTTGCGGCCGGCGGTTTTGTCGCCGGGCGGCTGGCCGGGAACGCGGGTTTCACCCATGGCTTCCTGACATGGGCGGTTGCCATGCTGGTGGCGATCGTGCTCAGCGTCATGGCGATCTCGGGTGCCGCGCGCACTACGGCTTCGGCCGTCGGCTCGGTTGCTTCGGCGGCTGGCAGCGTGGCCGGGGCCGCGGGCAATGCCGCTGGTGGCGCAGCGTCCGCCCTTGCCGGTGCAGTCGATGACAAGCTGATCGGCGAGTTCGATCTCGATCAGACCCGCCGCGACCTGCGCAGCCAGCTTCGCAACACGCAGATCGAAGCCCTGCAGCCGGAGAACCTCGAACCAGTTCTTGAGGGGGCACGCGAGGATGTGACCAGCGCCGGACGCGAGCTTGCCTTCAACCCGGGCGACTTCGGCCGTATCGCCGAAGATCTCGGCAAGAACCTGAAGGCGCGGGTCGATTCCGTTGCCGGCGACATCAACCGTGACGATGTCGTGACCGGGCTGGTCAACAACGGCATGACCCGTGAGGAAGCCGAACAGGCTGCCGACAAGGCCGTCGAAACCTACACCAAGGCCCGCGATGCCATCACTGCCCGCATCGATCAGGCCGAGCAGACGCTCGCCAATGCCCGTCAGCGTCTTGACGAGATGGAAGCGGAAGCTCGCCGTCAGGCCGATGCAGCTGCCTCCGCCGCCTCCAGCGCGGCGCTGTGGGGCTTCCTGGCCTCGCTTGTGGGCGCTGCCGTCGCGTCCTTCGCAGGCCTGTTCGGCATGCGCAGCCGCGACCGCTACCACTTCGCCTGATCGGGCGATGGGCGCGGGTTTCCCGAGGGAACCCGCGCCCGAATTCCATTTTTCATCGCACCATTGGAAGACGGCTCATGCGCAAGCTTGACCTCAGAAGCGGCACTCCCGTGTGGATGTCCTACCGCAGCCGCAGACCGGCCGAGTCGAAATTGGCCGGGGATGTTTCGACCGATGTGCTGATCGTCGGCATGGGCATTTCGGCCGCCATGGTGGCCGACCTGCTGACCGAGGCCGGACATGATGTCGTGATGATCGACAGGCGCGGCGTCTCGCTCGGATCGACGCCGGCAACGACGGCACTCATCCAGTATGAGGTCGACACGCCGCTGGGTGAGCTGAAGGAAAAGATCGGCGCCGACAACGCACTGCGGGCATGGCGGCGCGCGCGGCTGGCTGTCGGCAATCTGCGCGAGCGCATTGCCGAGCTTGGCATCGATTGCCACATGGTGCCGCGTCCCACGCTCTACCTTGCCGGCAATGTGCTGACGGGTTCGGCCTTGCGCGAGGAAGCGGACATGCGTGCCGCCGCCGGGCTTTCGGCGCGCTATCTTACCGCCTCGCAGCTCCGGTCTGGATTCGGCATCGATCGTGCAGGCGCGATCCTGTCGCAGGGCAATCTGGCGCTCGATCCGGTCAAGCTGACCGGCGGCCTGCTTCTGGCCGCGCTACGGCGCGGCGCGCGCCTTCATGCGCCGGAAGAGGCAGTGAAGATCGTGCACAGGCGTGATGGCGTGAAGGTCACGACGCGCTCGGGTCATGAAATCTCCGCAAACCATGTGGTGCTGGCCACCGGCTATGAGTTGATGGACGTTGTCAGCGATGACCGTCACCAGATCATTTCCACCTGGGCGATCGCCACCAGACGCCAGCCGAAGTCGAAATTGTGGCCGGGTGAAGCGCTGATCTGGGAGGCTTCCGATCCCTATCTCTACATGCGCACCACCCATGACGGTCGCGTCATCTGCGGCGGCGAGGATGCGGAATTCGAGGATGAGGACAAGCGCGACGCGCTTTTGAAGGAGAAGACGCAGCGGATTTCCCGAAAGCTCGGCAAGCTGCTTCCCGATCTCGATCCGACCGCGGAATTCGCATGGGCGGGCAGCTTCGGCAACACCTCGACCGGCCTTCCTCTTATCGGCCCGGTTCCCGGCAAGCCGCGCCTGTTTGCCCTGATGGGCTATGGCGGCAACGGCATCACCTTCTCCCGCATCGGTGCCGAACTGATCCGCACCAGTCTCGCCGGGGCCGGGGATACCGATGCCGATATTTTTGCCCTGTGAAGCGAAAGGCGGTGAAGCGGGCGGCCGGTCAGCCCATCCGCTTCAGTGCATCCATGAAATAGGGCCGGAATGCCTGCGGGTGCTCCGACATCGGGAAATGTCCAAGCTCGGGCATGACCGTCAGCGTCGCGCCGGCAATGGCGTCGGCGGTGCGTTTCGCATCGTCGGGCGTGCAGGTCAGGTCATAGGCGCCCACCAGCAGATGCACCGGTGTTCGGCTGGTGTCGATAAGGGGCAGCCGTTCGATGAGGCTTGCATCCTTCGTGTAGAACGAAAGATCGCCACGGAACACGCCGGGGCCGGATTGCATGAACATCCACAGCGTCGCCCAGCGGTCTGCCGCCGGCGCGTGGGGTGAAATGTTGGTGGAAACCAGCGCCGCGCCCATTTCCCCGCCATGGGCGTCGGGCCGATGGAACCAGTCGATGTCGTACCAGGCCGGCTGGAAATCCGAGGCTTCGATGGCGATGAAGCCCGCAAAGCGTTCGGGATGCAGTGCAGCGATCTGGAGTGCGATGCGCCCGCCCATCGAGCAGCCGGCGAGAATGGGTTTCTCCAGCGAAAGCGCATCCGCAACCGCCAGAACCGTCTCGATATAGGTTTCTGTGGTGAGCAGATATTCCTCGGTCTCGAAGCCGTGCGGCGGCAGGGATTTACCGTGCCACGGCATGTCGAAGGCGAAGAAGCGGTGCCCGGCGGCAAGCTCCGCATCGTTGAGGACATGCCGCCACTGCCGCGTGTCGGCACCCGCCGTGTGGAGGCACAGGACCGGACGGCCTTCGCCTGCCATCTCGACATAGATGCGCTGCCCGCGCCCGGCGACGGTGATGTTTATGTAGCGTCCGGTGACTGGCTCGAAACTCATGCCGGCTGCTCCCCGTTCGCTGCAGGGCGGCCGAGCGCCATGAATTCCTTGAAGAAGCGCAGGTTTTTCACCAGCGCCAGAATGTCGCCGTCGATACGGCCGCGGCCGATCTTCACAAGGCCGAAGATGTCATGAAAACCGGGTGCGGGCCGAGGCTCCCAGAACGCTTCGAGCGCCTGCCTGTCGGTACGCAGAGCGAAGCGCCACGGTGTCTTTGCCGAAGGACCGGGCGTGACCAATATGAGTTGCCCGTCGCGGAATTGCAGATAGAACGACTGGTCTTCGACCTCGATCAGCACGGTTTCGCAAAACAGCCGTCCGAGGCGCAGAATATGCGGCGAGGCGTTGTGGCGCCGCTGCATCGTCAACAAGGTTTCAAGCATGATGTGTTTGTCCTCCGAGTCGCATCGACCTGCCCGGAGCAATGCGGCATCATTCCATCAAGAGCAGCAGCACCTCCGAGGCAATGCCGGTCGGGGTATGTCCCGATACCGGCGCGCCGCAGGCACCGGAGGGTAGGGAAGGACGGGGTATCGGGCGATACCGGGCGGTGCATTGGCGGCGCCGGGGGAGGCGTGAATAGTTGGGACGGTACAGCGGGCAGGCAGGGCCCGTCATCGCAGACCCGGGAGGATAGGCATGCGCAACGTAACCATCGACACAGTCACCGACGCCGTTATCGACTCGCTTGGCAGGCATGGCGAAATCTCGCCGCGCCAGCGCGAGATCATGACGTCGCTTCTTAAGCATCTGCATGGCTTTTGCCGCGATGTGAAACTCCAGCATCACGAGTTCCTTCAGGCCTGCGACTACCTCGCCCGGGCCGGCCAGGTGTGCGACGACAAGCGTCAGGAGTTCATCCTGCTCGGCGACATTCTGGGCGTCGAGGTGCTGGTCGACATGCTGTCGAACCCGATCGACGGCAGCGAGAGCGAATCCACCGTGCTCGGGCCGTTCTATCGCGAAAACCCGCCGGTGCTGCCCAAGGGCGCGTCGACCGTCCAGAAGCATTTCGAAGATGAGGAAACCGTACTCGTCGAAGGCTATGTCACCGACACGGAAGGCAAGCCGCTGGCCGGCGTGACCCTCGACATCTGGGAAGACGCGCCGAACGGCCTCTACGAGAACCACGACCCGGACCAGCCCGAATACAATCTGCGCGGCCGTTTCGAGACTGACGAGGAGGGTCATTTCGTTCTGCGCGCCGTGCGCCCCGTGCCCTATCCGATCCCGGACAACGAAACGGCCGGCGAGCTCATCCGCTACATGGGCCATCACCCCAACCGGCCGGGACACCTCCACTTCATCCTCGCCAAGGATGGCTATCGCACTCTGGTCAGCCAGGTCTTCGACGCTGACAGCCCATGGCTGGACGAAGACTCCGTGTTCGCGGTCAAGAACAGCCTCGTCGCGACGTTCGAGAAGGGCCGGCCGGGCGATGACACCGACCTCTACGTCCGCTTCGATTTCACGCTGCGGCCGCACGCAGAAGAGCAGAGGCTGGCGGCCGAATAAACTTCATCTTCCCAAGCATATGAATGCCGCGCCCCGGAAGGGCGCGGCATTTTGCGTTTGGACCGGCCCGGACGCGCGGCTTGCCATCAACACGGCATTTCGTCAGCTTGGAGCACAGGGAGCAGATGCATGAACCTGAAGCAGATCGAATATTTCATCGCCCTTGCCGAGGAGCTGCATTTCGGCCGCGCCGCCGAGCGGCTGGGCATGGCGCAACCGCCGCTGTCGCGCCAGATCCAGCAGATCGAGGCCGATCTCGGCGCGCAGCTCATCAACCGTGGCCGCAACGCCATTTCGCTGACGCAGGCCGGCGAGCGCTTCTATGAGCGCGGCTCGGCCCTGCTGGCAGAGCTGAGCGACATCAGGCTGGAGATCCGGCGCATCGGACAGGGCGCGGAGGGGCGCCTGCGCATCGGCTTCGTCGGCTCGGCCACCTACGGCATGCTGCCAACGATCCTGAAGTCGTTCCGCGCCTCCTGGCCGGAAGTGAACCTGTCGCTGGTGCCGATGAACAACGCCCAGCTCCAGCGCTCGCTGATCAGGCGCGACATCGACATCGCCATCGCGCGCCCGGCGCTGAATGACAGCGAGATCGTCACCCGCAAGCTCATCGACGAGCCGCTGGTGCTGGCCGCACCCGATGCGCTGATCACCGCGCCCGGACCAGTTTCGCTGCCCGAGCTTGGGGCCGTTTCCTATATTCTCTACCCGGAATATCCGCGCCCCTCGTTTGCCGATGTGGTGATCGAAGCCTGCGAAAGCGTAGGCGCCGACATTTCACGCCGGGTCTTCACCATGGATTTCCAGACGGCGATCGCACTGGTCTCTGTGGGCGAGGGGGTGGCGCTGGTGCCGGCATCCGTCGGAACGGCACAGCGTCATGGCGTGCGCTATCACGAGATTGCGGGCCTGACGGTTCGCACCGGCATTTCCGTCAATCACCGCATCGACGAGCAGGGCATCCACGTCCACAATTTCGTGACGCTGGCGCAAAAGGTGGCGCGCAAGGTGGTCTGATCAGGGCGCGCCGACGGCGCGCAGGCTGTCGCTGCGGTCGCGGCGATAGAATTTCACCTTGTCCGGGTCGGGCATGGTGCCGATGCCGGGGCCCGTGGGGACCGCGACGGAGAAGTCGCGATAGTCCAGCGGTTCGGCGAGGATTTCCTCGGTCAGAAGCAGCGGGCCGAACAGCTCCGTGCCCCATGCCAGTTCCGGCACGGTGGAGAAGAGCTGCACGGCAGCGGCGGTTCCGAGCCCGCTTTCCAGCATGGTGCCGCCATAGAGGCCGATGCCGGCGGCGCGCGCAATGGCGATGACCTCGGCGGCCGGAAGCAGCCCGCCGGACTGGCACACCTTGACCGCAAACACATCGGCGGCGTGCTCGCAGGCGACGCGCATGGCATCCGCCGGGCCTTGCAGCACCTCATCGGCCATGATGGCGATCTCGTAGCCCTGTGTTAGGGCGCGCAGGCCGTCGAGACGTTCGCGCGGCACCGGCTGTTCGACCAGCACGCAGCCGATCTCCTGCAACCCCTTCACGCCGTAGCGGGCCTCGGTCAGGCTCCACGCCTGATTGACATCGACGCGGATGGTGCCTTGGTCGCCGACGGCGCGGGCAATGGCCGCGACATGGGCGAGGTCGTCCTTCACCTTGCGCTTGCCGATCTTGAGCTTGAAATCGCGATGCCGGCGTTCCGAAAGCATCTGTTCGGCTTCGGCAATGTCGGTCTCGCTGTTGCCGGAAGCAAGCGTCCACGCCACCGGCAGTCGCTCATGGATGCGGCCGCCGAAAAGCTGCGCTACGGAAGTGCCGAGCCGGCGCGCAAGCCCGTCCCATAAAGCCGTTTCCACGGCCGCGCGGGCGGCATGATTGCCCTTCACCGCGCGCGCCATCAGCCCGCAAGCCGCCGCGATGCGGTCGGCGTCCTTTCCAAGCAGCACCGGCGCAATGTAGCTGTCGACGGCGAGCTTGATGCTTTCCACGCTTTCGGGGCCGTAGGAGAGGCCGCCGATCGAAGCGCCTTCGCCCCAGCCTTCCGATCCGTCCGAAAAGCGGACATGCACGAGAACGACCGACTGGGTCATCATCGTCGTCATCGACAGGACATGGCCGCGCACGGTCGGCACGTCGATGATGATGCTTTCGATATGATCAATGGTGGTCACGTCACGTCCAGTTCTTCAGTGCAATCAATGCCGTGAGTTTCGGGCTGGTGCGGTCGATTGTCCAATACTCGGCAGGTCTGACGCGATACCGCCCACCTCATGCCGCCGCCTGTCCGTTTGTCAGCGAGCGAGCGAAGGAGCGGGCGAAGTCGAGGAACTTGAAGACCTGCGGGCTCTGGTTGTCGGTGCGGGCACAGATCGACAGGCGGGTACGGGCCTGCGCGTCGCTGAGATGGCAGAAGCTGACGCCTGGCCGGTGCGCGGCCTCGCAACAGGCCGGCACGATGGAGATGCCCTCGCCCACGGCCACGAGGCTGATGGCGGTCTGGTAATCCGGCGCCCACACGATATGCGGCGGCTGGAAGCCGGCCTCGCTGCACAGGCCGAGCACCATGTCGGCGAAACAGGGACGCGGCTTGCGCGGAAACAGCACGAAAGGCTGGTCTTTCAGCGCGGCGAGGCGGATCGAACCGCCAAGCTCCTTTGCGGCGTTTTCATGCAGGGCCGCCACCAGCGGTTCCTCGGCGAAAAGCTGCTGGCGCAGGGTGGCGTCATCGAGGCTGGGCCGCACCACTGCCACGTCGATGGCGCGGGTGATGAGCTGTTCGTGGGATTCGGCATTGTTCATGGCGCTGAGCCGCAGGTCCACTTCCGGAAAGGCACAACGAAAACGCTTGATCAGCGTGGGGAAGGGGCCGTGGGTGGCCGAGCCGACGAAGGAGACGCGCAAGACGCCCGAGCCGCCCTTGCCGACAAGGCGCACATCGCGCACGGCGCGCTCGATTTCCTCGGTAATGTAGCTCGCCCGCGTCTTCAGGAGCTCGCCCGCCTGGGTGAGCCCGATCTGGCTGCGACTGCGGTCGAAGAGCTGCACGTCGAGATCGCGTTCGAGCTGCGAGATCATGCGTGACAGTGGCGGCTGGGCTATGCCCAGCCGGTCGGCAGCGCGACCGAAATGCAGTTCGCGCGCCACGGCGAGGAAGTAGCGCAGCCGCCTGATGTCGAAGGGCTGCGCCGTGCTGGCACCGTCTTCGGCGCTCATCTTGTTTCCGGCATCGTCATGCCACCTCCGGCAGGCAGGCGAAGCGTCCGCCGTGGAAAAGCAGGGGGCGCGCCTGCGGATCGCTGCGCATGGAATGCACATGTCCGACGACGATGACATGGTCGCCCGCCGTCATCTCGCTGTGGACATCGGCAACGAACACCGTAGCCGCCTCATCGATCACCGGCAGCCCGCCGAGTTCCGAGAACGGGGCGGCACCTTCGATGCGCGGTTTGCCCGCGAAATGCCAGGCGATGTCCTCCATGCCTTCGCGCAGCACGCTGACGGCGAAAGCCCCTGCGGCGCGCAGCCTCGGCAACATGCGCGCGGTATCGGCCAGCGAAATGGCGATCAGCGGCGGATCGAGTGAGATCGACATGAAGGCGTTGGCGGTCATGGCATGGTCGCCTTCGCCGCAGCGGGTGGAGATCACCGTCACGCCGGTGCTGAACCCGCCGCAGGCATTGCGGAATTCGCGGGCGTCCAGAACGGGGGCGTCCAGAACGGGGGCGTCAGGTGCTGGGGCCAGTGTGGTCACGACAACATCTCCAGATCGAGGGGAGAAAGATTTTGGGCCGCAGCTTCCTGCACAAGGGCGAAGGCGCCGGGCAGAAGGCCGAGCAGGGCGCGGGCCGCGCCGGGCTGGCCGCTGGCGCGCAGGCCGCGGATGCGGGTGGAGGAAATGCGCTCGCCCAGCGGGCAGGTAACGCTCTCGGCCGTCGTCACGCAGAAGCGGGTGGCCAGCAGTGCAAGATCGCCGGTGCGGCCGCAACCGAAGCGGAAATCCTCGCCGACATAGACTTCCCGCACGCCCAGTTCGCTCAGATCGTCGAGGAAGGCTTCGGCCGGGCGCGCGGCGTAGTCCGGCGTGAAGTCCGCCACATGCACCCGGTCGACGCCGAGGGCATAAATGCGTGCCAGCCGTTCGGAGAGCGGGCAGATCGGCCGGCCCCGCCCGAATGCCACCTTGGGCAGCGGGTCGAAGGTCTGAACGAGAGCTGCCAGCCCCTGCGAGCGCGCCCGGCGCAGCATGGCGCCGATCACCGCCTGATGACCGAGATGGACGCCATCGAAAGCGCCTATGGCAATGGATGCACCCGAGGGGCAGGCGTCTATGGGACACGCATCTTTGGTGCGGCGTGCTGAAACCGGGGTGTGCGATAGCGATGCTGGCATCCGGACTCCTCCTTCCCGACGCTGGCGGCATGATCACCGATGGTTTCAGGCTGGCGGAGCAGGCGGTTCGCGGCAATGCCCGCACAGGTAAGGCACGATACCTTATGGAAGCGCGAGGGTGATGAGAGAGTTCTTCCCGATCCAGCACGGGAGGAAACCTTGGACCAGATCAATCCTGACATCACCGCCGGCCAGACAGATGCCTATACGGGCAGCGAATTCCTCGAAAGCATCCGCGACGGCCGCGAGATCTACATCTATGGCGAGCGCGTCAGGGATGTGACGACGCATCCGGCATTCCGCAATTCGGCGCGCATGGTGGCGCGCTGGTATGACCGCTTCCACGCCAACAAGGCCGATATCGGCGTGACCTGCGATAACGGGTCAGGCAAGCTCACTCACCCCTTCTTCCTCGGTTCGAAAACCTCGGAAGATCTGGTGAAGTCGAAGAACGCCATCATGGACCTGCAGCAGCCGGCTTTCGGCTGGATGGGCCGTTCACCGGATTACAAGGCGAGTTTTCTTGGCACGCTGGGCGCGAACTCGGCTTTCTATGGCGATTACGCCGCCAATGCCCGCAGCTGGTACAGCCGCACCCAGCAGAAGCTGGACTACTGGAACCATGCCATCGTCAACCCGCCGATCGACCGCGACCGCCCGATCGAGGAAGTGGCGGACGTGTTCATGCATGTGGAGCGCGAAACCGATGCCGGCGTGGTCGTTTCGGGCGCCAAGGTGGTGGCCACCGGCTCGGCGCTCACGCACTACAATTTCATCGCCCACTACGGCATTCCGATCAAGGACAAGAAGTTCGCCCTGATCTTCACCGTCCCGATGGATGCCGACGGTGTCAAGCTCATCGCCCGTCAGTCATACGAGGCGCAGGCGGCGGTTATGGGCAGCCCCTTCGACTATCCGCTGTCGTCACGCCTCGACGAGAATGATTCCATTCTGGTGTTCGACAAGGTGCTGGTGCCGTGGGAGAACATCTTCATCTATGGCGACACCGAGAAGGTGAATGCCTTCTTCCCGGCCTCCGGCTTCGTGCCGCGCTTCACGCTGCACGGCATTTCACGCTTCGCGGTGAAGCTCGACTTCATCGCCGGACTGTTTTCCATGGCCGTCGAGGCCACCGGCTCGTCCACCTTCCGCGGGGTTCAGGCGGCCGTCGGCGAGGCTCTGGCCTGGCGCAACACTTTCCACGGCCTTGCCGATGCCATGGTGAAGTCGCCGATCCCGTGGCAGGGCACGGATGGCTACAACCTGCCCAACATGAATTACGGCCTTGCCTATCGCGTGCTGGCGGCCATGGCCTATCCGAAGATCAAGGAACTGATCGAGCAGAACGTCGCCTCCGGCCTGATCTACCTGCCGTCTTCGGCGGCCGATTTCGACAGCCCGGCAATCCGGCCCTATCTCGACCGCTTCGTGCGCGGCTCCAACGGCTATGCGGCCATCGACCGGGTGAAGCTGCTCAAGCTCTTGTGGGACGCCATCGGCTCGGAGTTCGGCGGACGCCACGAACTCTACGAGCGCAACTATGCCGGCAATCAGGACAATCTGCGCATCGAGACGCTGCTGACCGCGCAGGCCACCGGCGAACTAGAAATGCTGCAGGACATGGCCCGTCGCTGCATGGCCGAATACGACCTCAAGGGCTGGGTGGCCAAGGACCTCATCAATCCGAACGACGTTAACGCGCTGCACACGCTGGCTGGAAAGTAGCCTCCGCTTCGCGTCGCCTGGAGGTGAAAGAGCCCGCCGCCGGTTTCCGGTGGCGGGCTTTTGTCGTCATCTGAGAACGGCGCGCAGGTTGGACTGAAGGCCGCGCAGAGCCTCGAAATACAGAGGGACCAGTTCTTCCACGCCGACCTGGGTGGCCGGGACGCCGACATTGACGGCAGCGACCGCGACGCCCCGCGCATTGAACAGCGGAGCGGCTATGGAGCGCAGCCCCATTTCCACCTCCTGATCGATCAGCGCATAGCCCTGATTTTTCACGCGGCCCAGTTCGCTCATTATCGCTTCAGGGTTGGTCAGCGTGTGCGAGGTGCGGGCCGGCAAGGGCGTCGCTGAAAGCAGCGCGCGCGCCTGATCACCGGGCAGGGCAGCAAGCAGCACCCGTCCCATCGCGGTGCAATAGGCGGGCAGGCGCGAACCGGGCATCAGGGCAATCGACATCACCTTCTTCTGCGCCGCCCGGGCGACATAGACGATGTCCGCTCCGTCGAGGATCGAAACAGACGAACTTTCACCGAGCTGTTCGGAAAGCGCATCGAGCAGGGGCTGGACGAGCTGCGGCAGGGGCATGGTGGCGAGGCAGGCGGTGCCCAGCCGCAGCACGCGCGGCGTCAGCGTAAAGAACTTGCCATCGTAATCGGCATAGCCCTGATGGGCGAGCGTGAGCAGGCAGCGCCGCGCCGTCGCCCGGTCGAGCCCGGAGGCGACCGCCACTTCCGCGATCGACTGGCGGGGGCGTTCGGCTGTGAAGGTTTCGATCACCGCCAGCCCCTTGGCCAGCCCGCCCATGATGTCGCGCTCCTGAATGGTCATGCCCTGCCTTTTCATTTGTGCGATAAGTCAACAAATACACTATATCGCACAAATGCCATTGCCGGAAGAGGCTGCCGCTGCCTAGTCTGCGCGCACAGGACCGGCCTCATTTCGCCCGTCCGGAAAGGATGCTGACATGGACAAGACAGTCGCCGGCCTTCCAGAAGCGATCGCCGGCATAGAGGATGGCATGGCCGTGATGATCGGCGGTTTCGGTGGCGCAGGCGCGCCCATCGAGCTGATCCACGCCCTTATCGACCGCTTTCGCGCCACCGGAAGCCCGAAGAACCTGACGGTGATCAACAACAATGCCGGCAATGGTCGCATCGGCATCGCCGCCATGATCGACGAAGGCATGGTGGCGAAGATGGTGTGTTCGTTCCCGCGCTCGTCCGATCCGCGCGCCTTCACGGAAAAATATCTGGCCGGCGAGATCGGGCTGGAGCTGGTGCCGCAGGGCACGCTGGCCGAGCGTATCCGCGCCGGCGGTGCGGGCATTCCCGCCTTCTACACGCCTACCACCTACGGAACCGACCTTGCCAAGGGCAAGCCCGTCGCTGAGTTCGAGGGCCGAAACTATGTGCAGGAACGCTGGCTGAAGGCCGATGTGGCGCTGATCAAGGCCGAACTCGCGGATCCTCACGGCAATCTCACCTACCGCAAGGCGGCGCGCAATTTCTCGCCGCTGATGGCGATGGCGGCTGCCACCACCATCGTTCAGGCATCGAAGATCGTCGCTGCCGGCGAGATCGAGCCCGAACATGTGGTGACGCCCGGCATTTTCGTCGACCGTGTCGTCGAGATTCGCGAAGCGGCTCAGGAAGAAGCGCTGATCCGCGCGGGAGTGGAATACGCATGACCACCAAGCTCACCAACGCCCAGATCGCCTGGCGCGCAGCGCAGGACATCGAGGACGGGGCCTATGTCAATCTCGGCATCGGCTTTCCGGAAATGGTCGCCAGATACCAGCCGCCCGGCAAACAGGCGATCTTCCATACCGAAAACGGCATTCTCAATTTCGGCAAATCCCCGCCCGAGGGTGAGGAGGACTGGGACCTCATCAATGCCGGCAAGAAGGCGGTGACGCTGAACCCCGGCGCGTCCTTCTTCCACCATGCCGACAGCTTCGCCATGGTGCGCGGCGGCCATCTCGATGTCGCGATCCTCGGCGCTTTCGAAGTGGCAGAGACCGGCGACCTCGCCAACTGGAGCACCGGGCCGAAGGGCGTGCCGGCTGTCGGCGGAGCGATGGACCTCGTGCACGGCGCGAAGCGCGTGGCCGTCATCACCGATCACGTCACCAAGGACGGACGCCCGAAACTGGTCAAGTCCTGCAGCCTGCCGCTTACCGGCGTCGGCTGCGTGACCCGTGTCTACACCAGCCTTGCCGTCATCGACATCGTTGCGCAGCGCTTCGTTGTGCGCGAAAAGCTGGCAGCCATCAGTCTTGACGAATTGCAGGGGCTCACCGGAGCCGGGCTGGTCGTCGAGGGAACCATTGCCGATCTTTCTGTTCCGGAGCTCTGACATGTCTGAAGCCTATATCTGCGATTATATCCGCACGCCGATCGGGCGCTTTGGCGGTTCGCTTTCGTCGGTGCGCGCCGACGATCTTGGCGCGGTGCCGCTGAAGGCGCTGATGGAGCGCAACGCGTCCGTCGACTGGGAGGCGGTCGATGACGTGCTCTATGGCTGCGCCAATCAGGCCGGCGAGGACAACCGCAACGTGGCCCGCATGTCGCTTCTGCTGGCAGGCCTGCCCGATGTGGTGCCCGGCGCCACCATCAACCGCCTGTGCGGCTCGGGCATGGATGCGGTGATGAGTGCCGCCCGCGCCATCAGGGCCGGCGAGGCCGAACTGATGATCGCCGGCGGCGTGGAATCGATGAGCCGCGCGCCCTTCGTCATGCCCAAGGCTGAGACGGCATTCTCGCGCGCTGCCGAAATCCACGACACCACCATTGGCTGGCGCTTCATCAACCCGCTGATGAAGAAGCAGTATGGGGTGGATTCCATGCCGGAGACGGCCGAGAACGTGGCCGCCGATTTCGGCATCAGCCGCGCCGATCAGGACGCCTTTGCCGTGCGCAGTCAGGACAAGGCGGTTGCCGCACAGGAGAACGGGCGCCTCGCGCAGGAAATCGTGCCGGTGACGATCCCGCAGCGCAAGGGCGATGCAGTGGTGGTCTCGAAGGACGAGCATCCGCGCGCCGGCACCACGGTGGACACGCTGGCCAGGCTGGCGACACCGTTCAGGAAGGAAGGCGGCACGGTGACCGCAGGCAATGCCTCCGGCGTCAATGACGGTGCTGCCGCCCTTATCATCGCTTCGGAAGCGGCGGTGAAGAAATATGGCCTGACCCCCATCGCCCGGGTTCTGGGCGGGGCGAGCGCCGGCGTTGCGCCGCGCATCATGGGCATCGGACCTGCGCCAGCCACGCAGAAGCTGTGCGCGCGGCTTGGCCTTGTGCCCACCGCCTTCGATGTGATCGAGCTCAACGAGGCCTTTGCCGCACAGGGCCTTGCGGTTCTGCGCGAACTGGGCATCGCCGACGATGCCGCTCAGGTGAACCCCAATGGCGGAGCAATTGCGCTTGGTCATCCGCTTGGCATGTCGGGCGCGCGCATCACCGGCACGGCGGCACTGGAACTGAAGCTGCGCGGCGGCAGGCTGGCGCTCGCCACCATGTGCATCGGCGTCGGGCAGGGCATCGCCATCGCCGTCGAGGCCGTCTGAGGCGGTTGCACACTTGCTGAAATGAAAACGGCGGGGAATTTCCCCGCCGTTTTGTATTGAAGAGAGCTTTTTTAAGCGCCGAGCCCACGGTCGATCAACCGGGCGAGGCGTTGCGAAAACGCTTTGGCGTCAAGCGGGCGGTCCCCGTCCAGAACGCGGGCCTCGTCATAGAGCAGATGCGCCACGTCGCTGCGGAAATCCGGCTCGGCTTCGCCAAGTTTCGCAAGCGCTGCGATGCGCGGATGGCGCGGGTTGATTTCGAGGATCGGCTTCGAGGCCTTGTCCAGACGACCCGCTGCGCTGAGCAGCCGCTCGAACTGCCGGTCGAGCGCATTCTCGGGCGCAACGAGGCAGACCGCGCTCTCGGTCAGGCGCTCGGAGGCGCGCACATCGGAAACGTCGTCACCCAGCGTTTCCTTCACGAAAGCGAGGAAGCCATCGACTTCGGCCGGAGTTTCCGGCTTGTCCTTCGCTTCCGTCTCGGTCAGCGGAATCTCGGCCAGATCGGCACCGCCCTGCGTGATGGACTTGAACGGCTTGCCGTCGAAATCCGGGGCGTTGGCCGTCCAGAACGCATCGATCGGATCGGTGAGCAGCAGCACCTCGATGCCGCGGGCTTTAAACCCTTCTAGCTGCGGAGAGCCCTCGAGGCGGGCGCGGTCGTCGCCGGTCATGAAGTAGATGGCCTTCTGGCCTTCCTTCATGGCCGCGACATAATCGGCCAGATTGCGGGTCTCGTCGCCCGATGCGGTCGAGGTGAAGCGCACCAGCTTCAGAATCTGCTCGCGGCGCTCGAAGTCCTCGTAGAGGCCTTCCTTGATGACCGCGCCGAAATTCTCCCAGATCTTGCCATAAGCCTCGGCATCGTTCTCGGCCATTTTGGCGAGATCGTTGAGAACGCGATTGGTCACGCCCTTGCGAATGGCGGCGAGAAGTGGGTTCTGCTGGATCATCTCGCGCGAGATGTTGAGCGGCAGATCGGCGGAATCGACAATGCCGCGCACGAAGCGCAGATAGCGCGGCACCAGTTCGGCGTCATCGGTGATGAAGACGCGCCGCACATAGAGCTTCATGTGGCCGGAGCGGTCCGGATCGAACAGGTCGAAGGGACGCGAACCCGGAATGAAGGCCAGCACATTGTATTCCTGGCGGCCCTCGGCGCGGAAATGGATCGTGGCGGCGGGCTCGTCATACTGGCCGGCAACGCTGCGGTAGAAGTCGGTGTATTCTTCGGTGCTGATGTCGTTCTTCGACTTTATCCAAAGTGCTGTGCCGTCGGCGATTTCGCGCGGCTCCGCGTCCGGCTTCTCCATCAGCGAGACAGGCACCGGCACGTGGCCGGAATGCGAGCGCACAAGCTGTTCGAGGCGCCAGGCCTCGGTGAAGGAGAGGGCGTCTTCCATCAGGTGTAGGATGACGCGGGTGCCGCGCTGCGGGGCATCTTCAAGTGCCGCCGGACCTACCGAGTAGGCGCCCTTGCCGTCGGAGGTCCAGCGCCATGCCTCGTCCGATCCGGCCGGACGAGACACGACCTCGACTTTCTCGGCCACCATGAAGGCGGAATAGAAGCCGACGCCGAACTGGCCGACCAGCTCGGCCTTCTCGCCGCCCTTGGCCGCCTCCAGCCGTTCCATGAAGGCGCGGGTGCCGGAGCGGGCGATGGTGCCCAGCGCCTCGGTCATGTCCGCACCATTCATGCCGATGCCGTTGTCCTCGATGCTAAGGCGCCTGTTGTCGGCATTCGCGACAATGGTGATGCGCGGCTTGGGATCGTCGCCCAGCAGCTCGGGCCGGGAGATCGCCTCATAGCGCAGCTTCTCGCAGGCGTCGGCGGCGTTGGAGATCAGTTCGCGCAGGAACACCTCGCGCTCGGAATAGACCGAGTGCACCATCATGTGCAGCAGCCGGGCGACATCGGCCTCGAAGCTTTTGGTTTCCATATCGGGTGTGGTCGTCGTCATGTCGGATTGCCCCTGAATTATCCGCTCTGAATTATCCGGCTCCCAGATGGCGGCACGGGAACGCATTTTCAAGCCTTGAAAGCGATGAACTGCTTTCCATGAAAAAGGCGGGCGAAAATGGATTCGCCCGCCTTTCCCTCATCTGTCGAGCTGTTGTTACAGCGCGCGGTCGTCGTCGCCTTCGCGCACGCGCGTAGGCAGGCCGATCTTGCCGAGCAGGTCGAGGAAGGGGCGCGGCGGCAGTTCTTCCACATTCGCCATCTTCTTCACGTCCCATTCGCCGGAGGCGACCAGAAGTGCGGCCGCAACTGCCGGAACACCGGCGGTGTAGGAAATGCCCTGCGAACCGACTTCCTCGTAGGCTTCCTTATGGTCGGCGACGTTGTAGATGAAGACTTCGCGTTCCTTGCCGTCCTTCACGCCCTTCACGAGATCGCCGATGCAGGTCTTGCCGGTGTAGTCGGGGGCCAGCGAACCGGGATCGGGAAGCACCGCCTTGACCACCTTGAGCGGCACCACTTCGAGCCCTTCCGCCGTTTTCACCGGCTTCTCGGACAGCAGGCCCAGATTGTTCAGCACGGTGAAGACGTTGATGTAGTGGTCGCCGAAGCCCATCCAGAAGCGCACATTCGGCACCTTCAGGATCTGCGAGATCGAGTGAACCTCGTCATGGCCGGTCATGTAGGCCTTCTGCGTGCCGACGACGGGCAGGTCCCATTCCTTGCCGATCTCGAACATCTTGTTCTCGGTCCACTTGCTGTCCTGCCACGACCACACGCGGCCGGTGAACTCGCGGAAGTTGATCTCGGGATCGAAATTGGTGGCGAACCAGCGGCCATGGCTGCCGGCGTTGATGTCTATGATGTCGATCGAATCGATGCGGTCGAAATAGTCGTCATAGGCAAGCTTGGCATAGGCGTTGACCACGCCGGGGTCGAAGCCAGCACCGAGGATCACGGTGACGCCGGCCTTCTCGGCCTCCTCGCGACGCTTCCACTCGTAGTTGGCGTACCATGGCGGCGTCTCGCACACCTTGGCCGGGTCTTCGTGGATGGCGGTGTCGATATAGGCCGCACCCGTGTCGATGCAGGCAGACATGACCGACATGTTGAGGAAGGCAGAGCCGACATTGATGACGATCTTGGCGTCGGTCTTCTTGATCAGCGCAATGGTCGCCTCGATATCAAACGCGTCGAGCTGATGGGCCTCGAACACGCCTTCGGCCTTCATGGCCTTCTTTTCCCGGACGGAGTCCACGATGGACTGGCACTTCGCAAGAGTGCGCGAGGCGATATGCAGATCGCCGAGCACATCGTTGTTCTGCGCGCACTTATGCGCCACGACCTGCGCCACGCCGCCGGCGCCGATGATGAGCACGTTTTTCTTCATTCCGGGGGATGTTTCCTTATCGCTGGAGGGAAAGTGCAGGCCTTATGAGAGGCTCTGCTCGTAATCCGCGAATCCGAACTCGCGGACGGTCCTGACCGATCCGTCCAGTTCACGGATCGCGATTGCCGGCATGTTGACGCCGTTGAACCAGTTCTTCTTGACCATGGTGTAGCCGGCCGCGTCCTGAATGGAGATGCGGTCGCCGGGTTTCAGATCTGTCGGGAAATCGAACTCGCCGAAGATATCGCCGGCAAGGCACGATTTGCCGCAGACCATGTAGCGGTGCGGGCCTTCATTCGGCGCCACCTTGGCGGTCTCGCGATAGATCAGAAGGTCGAGCATGTGCGCTTCGATCGACGAATCCACGATGGCGAGCTGCTTGCCGTTGAACAGCGTGTCGAGCACGCTCACCTCCAGCGTGGTGCTTCTGGTGATCGCGGCCTCGCCCGGCTCCAGATAGACCTGCACCCCGAAGCGTTCGGAAAACGCCCGGAGGCGTTCGCAGAAGGCGTCGAGCGGATAGTTGTCGCCGGTGAAATGAATGCCGCCGCCGAGGCTCACCCATTCGGCCTTTGCGAGCAGCGACCCGAACTTCTCCTCGATCTGCGACAGCATCTTGTCGAACAGGGAAAAGTCCGAATTCTCGCAATTGTTGTGGATCATGAAGCCGCTGACACGGTCCATGACCTTTTCAACCTGCGCCGCATCCCATTCGCCCAGCCGGCTGAACGGGCGGGCCGGATCGGCGAGATCGAAGGAGGATGACGAGATGCCGGGATTGAGCCGCAGGCCGCGCGCGATGTTGCCGGCGCGATCCCCGAACCGCTCAAGCTGGCCGATGGTGTTGAAGATGATCTTGTCGGCGTGAGAGACGACATCGTCGATCTCGTAATCGGCGTAGGCAACCGAATAGGCATGCGTTTCGCCGCCGAATTTCTCGCGGCCGAGCCGTACTTCGTAGAGCGAGGAGGAGGTTGTGCCGTCCATGTACTGGCGCATGAAGTCGAACACCGACCAGGTGGCGAAGCATTTCAGTGCCAGCAGGGCTTTTGCCCCCGATTTTTCGCGCACATAGGCGATCTTTTCCATGTTGCGGAGAAGATTAGCCTTGTCGATCAGGTAGTAGGGGGTCTGAAGGGTCATTCGGCCTGCTCGCGAAATTCTCCCGGATAAGGAGATTTCAAACTTCGGATTTCGGGGAAACGCTTTTTGAAACCTTGTCCGCGGCTCCAGGCGGATTGTTTCAGATTCGTTTGAAAGGAAAATGACGACCCGGCGACGCTTGATCATCAGCGTCCGGGCAATGCGCCCGCTTACCTCGCGGGCTCCAGTCTGGGTCTCAGGGTCGTCTTCATGCCGCGGAAGTTAATGGACCCCCCCCTTAAGTTCAAGTGACATCTTCACGACACGGTCCTGCTTGACAAAACGCCAATATGATCCAAGCTATTAAGCATGAGTATTTCGTGGGCCCATATCATGTTTCGGTGTCATCCCTTGATGGGATGCTGACCCGGCTCGGGCCGTCCCCCCGAGTCCGGGGGTATTCCATCTTCGAAATCCAGCGGTGCAGGACAGCACCAGAACCTTCAACCGGAAGGCCCTGAGGCGACACCTTCGGGCTCAACACACCGCCCGTGCGGGCGGCAGAGCGAAGCAGAAAACGCCATGCGCAAACCGAGCATCATCATCAGCAAGGCCGACCACGATCGGCTGACCACCCTTGCCAACGGCCTTCTTGAGAGGAAGCCGGAAATGGCCGACGCCCTGCTCAACGAGCTGGAGCGCGCCAAGGTGGCCGCCTCGGGCAATGCGCTGCAAAACACCGTGCAGATGGGCGCGACCGTCGATTACGAATCAGATGACGGCAACAAGCGCCGCGTCACGCTGGTTTATCCGGCCGATGCCGATATCGCACAGGGCAAGGTCTCGATCCTCACGCCGATCGGCACGGCGCTGCTGGGCCTCAAGGTCGGTCAGTCCATCGACTGGACCGCCAATGACGGCCGCACGCATCGCCTCACCATCACCTCGGTGGAAGACGTCGTCGAAGCTTCGTGAGGCGGATGTGCCGGCGCGTGTTGCCCTGCCTGAACAGCCCGAAATGATTGTTCGCGGCAGCCTTGTTGCCGGCGCTCCACACAGATTTTTCCATCACGCGGGGTGCCTGATCGCAGGCCTCTGACCCCTGATGCGACGACCCGCATCAGGGGAGTGATCCATCAAGCCATAACGGACTGGCGTCGGAACGGCTTACCCGTTCCTGCGGGAGATTTGCCATGGTGACGGAGCCTCATTTCCAACTCACAACAGGGGACCACACGACCCTCCAGGCGATTCTGGAACGGCACAACGGCCCCTATGATGCGTTCATGTCGCTGCTTGAACGCAAGGTGCGCGAAAGCACCATCTATTTCCGCGACGATATCCCGTCGAACGTGGTGACGATCGGCACACGGCTGATCTATGTGGTTGATCAGACAACCCGTGGTCCACGCGAAATCGTTGCAGGCGAGGCAGAGGAAGGAGCGGGTGTCCTTTCCATCCGCACGCTGCACGGTCTCGCGCTGCTTGGTCTTTCAGCAGGCTCGGCGCTCCGGGTTCCGGCCGAAAACGGCGGTGTCGAACTGGTGCAGGTTCGCGAGATCCTGTCGCAGCCGGAGGCACAGGCGCGTGCGGCCGGCTCCGTCAGGAAAGTGGTGGCCTTCCGGCCCCGAAGCATGGCCGCACCTGTCGCCTTCGATCCGGATGACGATCCCGGCCCGAGCGCTGCCTGACAGGCTTGGGCCGGCAGATCAGGCGCTGCACTGTCCGGCGGCCACGGCCTCGATGCGCTCCATGCCGCCGACGCGTTCAGCGAAGCTTTCCCACACCGCACGTGCCGGAGCTTCCCACGCAGCCCGGTCGGTGACTTCATGAAGGACGGCTCCGCCGTCTTCGGCAACCTTCACCGACGCCTTTTCGTCGGCCGCCATCAGTGCGTTGAAATGGCGCGCGCCCTCGACGGCGGCCTTTTGCAGGACGGAGCGGGCTTCCTCGTCCAGTCCCGACCAGAAGCGGCCGGAGAAGATCACGGCGCCCGCCGCGTGAATGTGGCCGGTCCGCGTGACCTGCGGCACGACCTCGTAAAGGCGAAAGCCCGCATAAGCGGACAAGGTCAGATCCATGGCGTCGACATGGCCGGTGGACAGCGCGTTGTAGGTTTCGGTGATCGGCAGCGCGATCGGATGCGCGCCGAAACTTTCCCACAATTGCGCATGCAGCGGGCTCTGGATGACGCGGATGCGCTTGCCCTTCACCTCGTCCGGTGACAGCAGGGGCTCGCGCGCCAGCAGATGGCGTGCACCGTAATTGATGAAGGCGGGCGCGACGATGCCTTCCTTTTCCAGCCTCGCGCCAAGGTCATCTCCACACGCGCCCTCCAGCGCGGCCTCGAGATGGGAAGCATCGCGGAAGAGGAAGGGCAGGTCGAAAAGCTGCGTTTGCGGCACCCATGTAGACAGGTTGGAGAGCGTCGACAGGCTGGCCTGAATGGAGCCGAGGCGGATGCCTTCCGCCACTTCCTTCTCGCCGCCGAGTGCCGCGTTCGGCACGATGTTGAAAGCGAAGCGCCCCGGCAGTTCGCGCTCCACCGTCTCGGCTATGTGCTTCCACACCAGCGTTTCGGGTTTGTCGTCGCCCAGCAGCGAGGCTGCGACGACGGGCGTTGCGGCGAGGGAGCGGCTCAGTGCCGGCATGGCAAGCGGCATTGCGGCAAGTCCGGAAAGGAAGGTGCGGCGATTGGTTTGCATGGCTCTGGTCCTTGATCAGGGGCTAAGGAAAGCGGCGTGGGCGGCGATGCCCATGCTGATGCACAGCAGCGCCAGAAGCAGCGCTGCGAGATAGGAACGGGTGGCGGAGAACAGGCGGGTTGCCGGCACGCCGGTGGCGGCACTCGTGACCTGCACCAGTATACCGACCGGCGGCGTCAGCCCGCCGATCATCAGGTTGACGACCACCACGACGCCGAATGCGACCGGATCGATGCCCACCGCGGCAGCGACAGGCAGCAGGATCGGGGAGAACAGCAATATGGCGGCGCCGATGTCGAGCACGAGGCCGACGCCGAGCAGGATGAGATTGGCTGCGATCATGACCATGAACGGATTTTCGCCGAGGGACCGGGCAAGGCCGGTGGCCCATGGGCCGATGCCGTCTATGGCCAACAGGAAGGCGAGCGGGGTCGCAGCCCCGATCAGCATGATGATGGCGGCGGTTTCGACGCCTGCCTGTTGAAGGGCAGGGAAGATGCCGGCGCGGCTGTGACGGCCGCACAGGGCCAGCACCAGCGTGTAGGCCGCGGCCAGCGCCGCAGCCTCGGTGGGACTGACGATGCCGAAACGGATGCCGGCCACCACGATCAGCCCCAGCCCGAAGACCGGCACGGCCCGCAGCGCCAGCCGCGCGCGCGAAGCTTGCGGTTCGCTGGCAGTGGGGACCTCGATGACAGCCCTGAAATGGATGGCCACGGCCAGCGCCGCCGCCAGCGCAAGCCCGGCGAAAAGGCCCCCCGTCAGCAGGGGGCCGACCGGCAGGTTGGTGGCCGCGGCCAGAATCAGGAAGGCGATGGAGGGCGGGATGATGTTGTCGAGAACGGCGGTGGAGGCGATGATCGCGCCAGCGCGTTCGGGCGTATAGCCGGCTGCGGTCAGCGGTTTCATGAAGGTCTTGGAACTGAACGCCGCATTGGCGATGGACGAGCCCGACACGCCGGAAAATAACACGCTGGTCAGAAGCACGGTCTGGCCGAGCCCGGCGCGGCGCCTCCCGACCATCGCGGCGGCGAAGCGCACCAGATCGCTGGCGGCGCCCGAGATGGTCAGCAAGCCCCCGGCCAGCAGGAAGAAGGGAATGGCGAGCAGCAGATAGCGGCCGATGCCGCCAAGCAGCGACAACGCCAGAGCCGGCTCGACCAGCATGCTGCCGAAGGCGAGCGCGACATAGCCGGCGAGCACGAAGGCATGGACAAGCGGCGCGCCGACAAGGATGCCGATGCCGATCACGATGAGCGCGGCAAGGCTGGGCGAAAGCAGGGATGAGGACACCCCGGCGGCAACCGGCATGAGCATCAGCGCTGCAACCGCGCCGGCGGCAAGCAGAAGCCCTTTGCGCCGCGCGCCGATCAGCACAAGCACCCGCATTGCGATCCCGGCTGCGCCGGCCAGCCCGAGCGCTGCCGGGCGCATCCATTCGCCAAGGCCGAGCAGGGCGGAATGCCCGCCGACCTCCAGAGCGGCTTTCGTTCCGGCCGTGGCCAGCACGCCGCAGGCGGCAAGGGTAAAGGCTTCCGCAAGTGTCTCGCGCAAGGCGGCCCATCTGCTTTTGCGGCGATGGGCGAAAAGCTCGATGCGCATCGCCAGCGCGCCATCGGCGATCATCGGAAAGCCGAGGCAGGCGAGCAGCAGCAGCAGCCACACCATGGCTTCCTCGATGCCGAGGAAGCCCGAACCCAGCAGATAGCGCTGCAGGGTCGTTGCCGTCACCGCCGCCAGCATCAGGGCAAGCACCACGCCGCAGGCGCGCCCCAGCGCGCGCTGCAAAATAGCTGCCCAATGGCCGGCGCGGGTCATCCTAGAGCCGTTCCAGCAAATGTGCGCAGCGGTTTTGCGGCCGGAACTGCGTAGAAACAAAAAGAGAGAGCATTCGAGGTGATCCCTTTTTTCACCGGAAAGGCTCTAACGCCACCAGTGATGGAAGTGATGGACCGGGCCACTGCCCTTGCCGATGGCGAGGTCTGCCCCGGCTTGAAGGGCTTGGTGCAGGTAATCCCTTGCCTGCGCGACGGCTTCGGCAAGTGGCATGCCGCGCGCCAGCCCGGCGGCGATTGCAGCAGAGAGCGTGCAGCCGGTGCCGTGGGTGTTGGGCGTAGCGATGCGCGGGCGCGAAAGCCGGGTCAGGGAGGAGCCGTCGAGCAAAAGGTCCGTGCTTTCCGGCCCCGTGCCGTGGCCGCCCTTGATCAGGACCGCATTTGCTCCGGTCTCCAGCAGGCTCTCCGCCTGCGCGATCATCTGCGCCTCGTCTTCCGCTACGGGCCTGCCGCTGAGCAGGGCGGCCTCGGGCAGGTTGGGCGTGACGATGATGGCCTGCGGCAGCAACTCGCTGCGCAGTGCCTCGATGGCGTCGGCCTGCAACAGACGGTCGCCGGAAGTGGCGACCATCACCGGATCGAGCACCGGCCGCACCTTGTGGCGGCGCAGGGCGCTGGCGATGGCCATGATCGTATCGATGCGCGAGACCATGCCGATCTTGGCGGCGTCGATCTCCATGTCCTCGTAGAGCGCGTCGATCTGGCCGGCGACGATATGTGGGCTGATGTCCTCGACGTCGCGCACCCCTTGCGTGTTCTGCACGGTGATCGCGGTGATGGCGCTGGTGCCGAAGACGCCGAGCGCCGAGAAGGTTTTCAGGTCGGCCTGTATGCCGGCCCCGCCGCCGCTGTCCGAACCGGCGATGGTGAGCGCGATTGCCGTCATGGTCGGCCTCCGGCATTGTCTACTGCCGCTCGTAGCTCTCGGGTCGCAGCGGCAATGTCGGCGGCCCGAAAAATGGCCGAAATCACCGCCACGCCCGACGCGCCGGCCTGTACCACCTGCGCCGTGCGCGGCACGTCGATGCCGGCGATCGCGCCAACCAGAAGTTCGGGTTTCGCTGCGCGGATGCGTGCGCGCAGGACACTAAATCCTTCGAGCCCGACCGGCGCATCCGGGTTCTTCTTGGAAAGGGTCTCGAACACGCCGCCGATGCAGGCATAGTCGATGGGAGCGGCGATGGCCGCATCTGCGTCCGCCTCGTTCTTCACCGTCAGGCCGATGATGGCATCGTGGCCGAGCAGGCGGCGCGCGGTCTCGGCCGGCATGTCGTCGCGGCCGATGTGGATGCCGTCGGCACCCGCCGCAAGGGCCACGTCCACACGGTCGTTCACCACCAGCGGGACGCCGGTTCCGGCGAGCGCTGCACGGATTGCCTCCGCCTCCGCAATCATCTGTCGCGTCGAGGCCTCCTTGTCGCGGTACTGGATGATGGTGGCGCCGCTGCGCGCGGCGATGCCGGCCATTTCAGCCAGATTGCCGAGCGGGCGCAGCGCGCCGTCGATGATGGCGTTCAGCCTGTAGTCAACCCTGTTCATGATCTGCCTTTGCGAATGTAGGAATGTGAGCGCCTTCGAGATTGGCGAGCGCGTCGAGAAGGGCAGGCTCGAAGCTGCCCGGCCCGGCAGCCACCTTGCCCGCCATCTCGGCTGCCACACCGAAGGCGAGCATGGCCGCGCATGCGGCCAGATAGGGATCGGGTTCGATGGCGAGGAAGGCGGCGATGACGGCACCGGAAAGACAGCCGGTTCCCGTCACCAATGCGGTCAGCGGATGGCCGTTGGTCACTGAGAAGGATGCCCCGTTGTGCGCGATGCGATCCGCCTTGCCGGTTCGTACCGCCACCACTGCGGCGGGCACGGAAAGCAGGTCGAATTCGGCCGCATTGGCGCGCAGCACCGCGGGACCACGCGCCAGCAGTTCCTGCGCGAAGGCGGCGCGCGGGGGCGAGTAGTCGCAATGGGCGGGATCGAGCGCCCATGGCCGCCCCCGCTCCGTAGCGACATTCACCGCAATGCCGATGGCCTCGCGGCGTTGGGCATCCAGCGTGCCGAGATTGACCAGCAGCGAATCCGCCTTGGCGACGAAATTTCCGACCTCCTCGGGCGAGGAGGTCATGGAAGGAATCGCGCCCAGCGCCGAAAGCCCGTCTGCGACGAATTTAGGGACCACGCCGTTCATCAGGCAATGAACGCGCGGGCGGCGCCGGCGCACCTCGTCCAGCAGGCCGGCTGCGTGTCGGATCGCGCTCATTGCAGTTCCACCGCGATGTCTTCGACCGCAGGGGCCTTCTTGATCAGCCCGCTTTCCTCAAGGAATGCCCCGAAGCGGGCATAGCGTGCGCGGTCGAGTGCCGAGGGCCGCTTGGCGAAGCGCGGCAGCGTGTCGTACCACGCGGCCTTGTTCAGCTCGTCATCGAGATCCGGATAAGCCTTGATGAACAGCTCCCACCCCTGCTGCGGGTGATTGGTGAGGTGGATCGCGCCTTTCTCCACCGCGACGAGAAAGCGCCTCAGGCGGTCGTCGCCGGCCAGTTCCGGACGGGTGATGAACACCAGCTCGTCATAGACCGGAATGCCGTGCTCCTCGGGGAAGAAGGCGCGGCCTTCATGGCCTTCGAGCTTCATCTGGGTGAGCTCGAAATTGCGGTAGCCGCCGATGGTGGCGTCAACCTGCCCGCTGATCAGCGACGGTGACAGGGCGAAATTGACGTTGACCAGCTCGATCTTGCTCTTGTCCACGCCGGCATTGCCCAGCATCCGGGAAATGATGGCGTCCTCGAAACCGGAAACCGAGTAGCCGATCTTCTTGCCTTCGAGGTCCTTTAGCTCCCTGATCGGCCCGTCGGCCAGAACCGTGAGCGTGTTGAGCGGTGTCTCGACCAGTGTGCCGAAGCGCACCAGCGAAACGCCGGCATCATGGTCGAGATAGAGATTGGGCTGATAATGGATGCCGATCTCGGCCTTGCCGGAGGCCACCGCGCGCGGCACGATCGAGGGATCGGCAGGCGGCACAAGCTCCACCTCAAGCCCCGCTTCCTCAAACAGGCCGAGCTCCTTTGCCACCACCAGTGGCGCATGGTCGGGGTTGACGAACCATTCCAGCATCACGGTGAGCTTGTCGGTCGCATGGGCGGCGCCTGCGGTTGTGACGGAAAGCAGAAGCGCGAGCGCGCAGGATCGGATCATGAGGATTTCCTTTGCTGATGATGGGAAGAGAATCCGCCTTCGCGCGCCCAAGGCGTGAGAAGGGGGGCAAGGGCATCGACGGCCCGCCGTAACAGGAGGGTGAGGGCGGCGATGACGGCCATGGCCGCGAACATGGTGTCGGTCTGCATGCGGGCATTCGCCTGAACCATGACGAAGCCGAGCCCTGCCGATGCGCCCACCCATTCGCCGATCACTGCTCCCAGCGGAGCAAGGGGGGCGGCGACCCGCAACCCGGAAACCAGTGCGGGAATCGCCAGTGGCACGCGCAGCAGAAACAGCGTCTGGCGGTGGCTCGCCGGGGTGAGGGCGGCGGCATCGACGATTTCCGGCGGCGTGCGCCGCAGCCCGTCCGCAAAGGCGGAGGCCACGGGAAAGAAGATGATGAGCGCCGTCATCACCACCTTGGAGGTCATGCCGAAGCCGAACCACAGCACCAGCAGCGGCGCGATGACGAAGACCGGAAAGGCTTGCAGAACCAGCACCACGGGCCAGACCGCGCGGCCAAGGCGCGGAAAGCTGGCGATGGCAAGCGCGGTCGCCACGCCTGCGAGCGTACCAGTGACGAACCCGGCGGCGATCTCGGCCAGCGTCACCAGCATGTTGTCGAAAAGATAGAGCGGCTGCCGCTGGAAGGCGGCCGCGACGTCCAGCGGCGCCGGCAATATGTAGCGCGGCGGGGCAAAGGCCATGACGATGGCCTGCCATGAGGCCACCAGCACCAGCGTGGTGCGCAATGCTGCCAGAACAGCCGGCATGTCGCGATTCCCTAGAAGCGGAATCGTGTCGGCGGGCGGAATTCGTATCGATGCTGCATGGCGATCTCCCGACTTGTCATCATGGAGATCCAGGTGTGCGAAGAATTGGCAGGATTGCCCGAAGGCCCTTGTTCCGTTCCTACGCCGGCATAACCCGGATCAGGTTCAAGGGTCCGGCTCACTGCCATCTCAGCGCCGTACGGCGCCCCCCTCGGAATGAAGCCATCTATGTTTCAAGCGCCCGGTTCTGTCAAGCGACGTTGCCGCTGGCCAGTGAACGGAAGGGGGCTGTCATCAGCCCGATCGCGAGCTGTCATCGCGCTGTAACGTGCGGGTCCTAGCTAGCGGTTCTCTTTTTTGAGTTTACGGAGAACCCGATCATGCGAAGCCTACTCGCCATTCTGACCGCAACAACCATACTGGTTCCGGCCGTTGCCGGCGCCGCCACGGTCTACCCGCTCGACAGGGCAACGATTCTCACCGCTTCGCCCTTCGACGTGAAAGTCGAGTTCGATGGTGTTGTCGCGGGTTCCGATGTCACCGTCACCATCAACGGCAAGCCGGCCGCGGAAGTTCTTGGCAAGGAAGCCACCTTCATCGAGAAGGAAGACGGCGTCGAGGCTTCTGCCGTGCGTCTGGAAGGCGTGACGATCACCGAGCCCGGCACCTACACCGTGGTCGCCAAGGCCGGCGACGATGAGAAAACCGTGACCTGGGAAGTTTATGGTACGGCGACCGAGCCCAAGGCGAAGAATGTGATCTTCTTCCTCGGCGACGGTCTGTCCGTCGCCCATCGCACCGCCGCGCGCATCATGTCCAGGGGCATGACCGAGGGCAAGGCCAATGGCCGCCTCAACATGGATGATCTGGATCGCATGGCCTTCATCGGCACCTCGTCCACCGAAGCGATCGCCACCGACAGCGCCAACACCATGTCGGCTTACATGACCGGCCACAAGAGCGCCGTGAACGCGATCGGCGTCTACGCCGACCGTACCGCCGATCCGTTCGACGACCCGAAGGTCGAGACGCTGGTCGAGGCCCTGCGCCGCCAGACCTCCAAGTCGGTCGGTATCGTCACCACCTCCGAGCTTCAGGACGCGACGCCGGCAGCGCTCTTTTCCCACACCCGTCGCCGCGCCGAGAAGGCGGCGATCAACACTCAGATCTTTGATCTGAAGCCGGAGGTCATTCTTGGCGGTGGTTCGGCCTACTTCCTGCCGCAGTCCGTTGCCGGCTCGAAGCGCAAGGACGACATCGATCACGTTGCGGGCTTCAAGGATGCCGGCTATACGCTGGCCACCACCAGGGGCGAGCTTGAGGCCGCCGCCGGCTCCAACAGCGGCAAGGTTCTGGGCCTCTTCCACACCGGCAACATGGACACCACCCTCGACCGTGAGTTCCTCAAGAAGGGCACTGTCGGGAAGTTTCCCGAGCAGCCCGGTCTGGTCGATATGACCAAGGCCGCCATCGGCCAGCTTGAGAAGAACGCCGAAGGCTTCGTGCTCGTCGTGGAAGGCGCCAATATCGACAAGATGTCCCATCCGCTCGACTGGGACCGCGCCATCGTGGACACCATCGAGTTCGACAAGGCGATCGGCGTTGCCCGTGAATTCGCCGAGAAGAACCCCGATACGCTGATCGTCGTCACCGGCGACCACACCCATGGCGTTTCGATCATCGGCACGGTCGATGACGAGAAGCCCGGCGACGAGATGCGCGAGAAGGTCGGCACCTATGCCGAGGCCGGTTTCCCGAACTACGTCGATTCCAACGGCGACGGCTATCCCGACAGTGTCGATGTCTCGCGCCGCCTGTTCCTGGCCGCCAACAATGGTCCCGACCACTACGAAACCTTCCGCCCGAAGCTGGATGGTCCGTTTGTTCCGGCCATTCAGGACGAAAACAAGAAGTACATCGCCAACGAAGCCTACAAGGATGTCCCCGGCGCGGTGTTCGTGGAGGGCAACATTCCGCGTGACGGCGACACCGGCGTTCACGCCGTTGACGACGTGGTGCTGCAGGCGACCGGCCCCGGCTCCGAGAACTTCAAAGGCTACATGGAGCAGAGCGACGTCTACCGCGTTCTGGCCGACGCTCTGGCGCTTGGTACCACGCAGAAAAAGTAACACGTAAACAAGAAGCGGCAGGCCCGGATCGTCTCCGGGCCTGCACCCGTTCAGTCAAGGAGGCTGCGATGATCTTCACCGCCCCGGATCGCCGGCAGGCGCTCGCCATGATCGGTGCCGCTGCGCTCTGCCTTTCGGCAAGGCCGGCCCGTTCGGCACCGAGCCCGATTTCCTTCAATGAACTCTATGGCAAGGTCAGCGTGCTGGGCCTGACCTTCTCCGACAAGGTGAAGGCTCTGGAAGGCAAGCCGGTCGCCATGCGCGGCTTCATGGCGCCGCCCCTGAAGGCGGAAGCCAATTTCTTCGTGCTCACTGAAATTCCGATGGCGCTGTGTCCGTTCTGCTCGTCCGATGCGGACTGGCCTGACGACATTATCGTCGTCTATCTCGACCATGCCCAGACCTTCGAACAGGCAAATGCCACCATCGAGGTTTCCGGCAAGCTCGAAGTCGGTTCGTGGACCGATCCGGACACGGGTTTCGTCAGCCTGCTGCGCATCGTCAACGCCGATTTCCGAAGGGTTTAGGGTGATGCAGGCTCTGTCGGTCGAAGGGCTTCAGGTCCGTTATCCGGGACTTCCCGTGCCAGCGCTCGATTTGGCCGGGTTGCGGCTGGAAGCCGGGGAAATGGTTGCTCTGGCGGGGCCTTCGGGGTCGGGCAAGACCACCTTCATCAACATCGTGACGGGCATGGAGCGGGCGGGAGCCGGCCGCGTGGTCTGGAACGAAGAGGATATCGCAGCGCTGCCCGAAGGTGGGCGCGATCGCTGGCGGGCCCGAAATGTCGGCCTCGTGATGCAGGATTTCCATCTGTTCCCCGGCCTTTCGGCCGAGGCCAATGTGCTTTTGCCGCAGCGCCTGTCGCATCTGCGCCTGCCCGACGGAATGCAGGCGCGCGCCCGCGACCTGCTGGCGCGGGTCGATATCCAGCGCCCCGGTCAGCTCGTCGGCACGATGTCGCGCGGCCAGATGCAGCGCGTGGCCGTGGCGCGCGCTCTGGTCGGCCGTCCGGGCGTGATCGTGGCGGATGAGCCGACCGCGAGCCTCGACGCGGAAGCCGGCGCATCGGTCGCCAGCCTGCTGGTCGATCTGACCGAAGAGGCGGGCTCCACGCTGATCGTGGCAAGCCATGACGAGCGGCTGATCGGCCGCATGAGTCGCACGCTGCGGCTCGAAAACGGCCGTCTGGCTGCATGAGGATCTGATACCGGATGTTTCATTTCATTCTTGCCGACCTGCGCCGCAACTGGATCGGTGCGCTCATTCTCGCCTTCCTGATCGCGCTGGCGACGGCGCTCGGCGTGTCCGTCACCTTGCAGGAGCGCGCATTGCGGCTTGGCAGCGCCCGCGCCGCCGCAGCCTTCGATCTGGTTGTCGGCGCGGCCGGTTCGGAAACCCAGCTCATCCTCTCGTCCATCTTTCTCCAGCCAGCACCGCTGCAACTGCTGCCGTCGGCGACATTGTCGGCCCTGCGTGCCGATCCGCGCGTTGAAAACGCCATTCCGGTCGGCTTCGGCGACTTCGTTGGCGGCTATCCCATCGTCGGCACCACCGGCGATGCCATCGGCATGCTGGGCGGACTGGCTGAGGGCGAGGGCTTCAGCCATCTGGGCGATGCCATCGTCGGCTCTCAGGTGACGCGCGATATAGGCGACAGCTTCCATCCATTTCATGGCAGTGTCGGGGAGGCGGGCGAGGTGCATGCGCATGTGGAATACCGCGTCGTCGGCCGCATGGCGCCAACCGGCACGCCGTGGGACCGGGCCATACTGGTGCCGATCCAGTCCGTGTGGGCCGCACATGCCGACCACGATCACGAGGCGGAGACGGCAGGGCTGGCCGCCGTCGCTCACGTTCCGCACGATCACGGCCACGACCATGGGCCGGGCTTCGCGGGCGATCCGGTCGACGAGGCCGCGTTGCTGAGCGCCGACAATCCGGGCGTTCCTGCCATTCTGGTCAAGCCGAAAAGCATTGCCGATGCCTACAATCTGCGTCAGCAATACCGTACCGAAACGACTCTCGCCGTCTTTCCCGGCGAGGTGCTGACGCGGCTCTATGGCACGCTGGGTGATGCCCGCCGCGTGCTTGGCTTCGTGGCTATGGGCGCGCAGGGGCTTGTCGGTGCCGCCATTCTCATGGTGGTGGCGGTTCACGTTCTCCAGCGCCGGCGCCAGATCGGCGCCTTGCGGGCCTTCGGTGCGCCGCGGCCTGTGGTGATGGGCATGGTCTGGCTGGAGGTCTTCATGCTCGTCGCGGCCGGCGTCATTGCAGGCTTCGCGATCGGCTATGCCATCGTACGGGCAATCTCCTCGCATCTGGCTAAAAGCAGCGGTGTCGCCATGCCGGTCGAATTCCAGACGGCGGACCTGTGGACGCTGGCCGGCCTGTTGCTCGCCTGCGCCATTGCAACCCTTCTTCCCGCGCTGATCGCCTATCGCCAGAGCCCGGCGCAGGCATTGCGCGCCTAGCAAGAGTATTGCCAGTAAAGCAAATCACGATATAAACATTTCTTTATGTGATATTGACATCGTTTGCCGAAACGCCGAGATTGCGGGCGTCGTGGTTCTTCGGGGCGGGATTTTGCCCCGAAGCTAAGAGGGAAGCCGGTGCCTTCCATGGGAAAGCCGGCGCTGCCCCCGCAACTGTAGACGGATAGCCTTGCGTCCATTCAGGTCACTGGGGTGAAAGCCCTGGGAAGACGGACGCAGGCGAGGACCCGTGAGCCAGGAGACCTGCCATGACGAAAACACGTCCACGGGCGGGGTGTCCCGGAGGCCATGATATGCCCGCATCGTGCGGGTGTTGACGGCTGCCTTGCGCATCCGCCCCAACCATCGGGGTTTATGGAATGGCCAAATCGAAAGTTTCCGTTGCAACGCTCGGCGTGCCGCGCATCGGCCGCCGCCGCGAACTGAAGTTCGCACTTGAAAACTACTGGTCGGGCAAGGACAGCGCCGAGGCGCTGCTCGAGACGGCCAGACGTCTGCGCGCAGATAACTGGCGGCTTCAGGCCGAAAAGGGCGTCACGCGCGTTCCGTCCAATGATTTCTCGCTCTACGACCATGTGCTCGACACAACCGTCATGATCGGCGCGATCCCGCAGCGCTATGGCTGGACCGGCGGCGAGGTGCCGCTCGACACTTATTTCGCCATGGCGCGCGGCAGTGAGGGGGATGCGGGTTGCGGCCACCCCGGCCATGTCCATTCCACCTCGGCGCTGGAGATGACCAAGTGGTTCGACACCAATTACCACTACATGGTGCCCGAGCTGGCGCCGGATCAGGAATTCGTGCTGGCCACCACCAAGCCGGTCGATCATTTTCTTGAAGCGAAGGCGCTTGGCATCCACACGCGCCCGGTCGTGCTTGGGCCGGTGAGCTTCCTCCGGCTTGCCAAGTCCGGCGGCGAGGAATTCGATCTGCTCTCGCTGCTGCCCAAGCTTCTGCTGGTCTATACCGACCTGCTGAACCGCCTGCACGCGGCCGGCGCGGACTGGGTGCAGATCGACGAGCCCTGTCTGGTTCTCGATCTCGAAGCCGGTGAACGCGCCGCGCTCGAAGCGGCCTACAATCACTTCGCCACTGAGGTTCCCGCACTCAACCTGATGCTCGCCACCTATTTCGGCGCGCTCGGCGACAATCTCGACCTCGCCGCTTCGCTTCCCGTGTCGGGCCTTCATGTCGATCTGGCCCGCGCGCCGGAGCAGCTTGAAGCCGTTGCGGCGAAGGTGTCCTCCAACACAGTGCTGTCACTCGGCGTGATCGACGGCCGCAATGTCTGGCGCGCCGATCTCAATGCCATACTCAACTATCTGAAGCCCGTGGTGGAGGCGCGTCCGCTTGATCGTATCGAGATCGCGTCGTCCTGCTCGCTGCTGCATGTTCCGGTCGATCTGGAGCTTGAAGCGGCGCTGGACGCGGAGCTGAAGTCCTGGCTCGCCTTCGCCACGCAGAAGCTCGACGAACTGGTCGTGCTGGGGCGTGCGCTGTCGGAGGGCCGCGCCGGGGTTGCGGATGCCCTGCAGGCATCGGCCGACGCCATCGCCTCGCGGCGAAAGTCGCCGCGGGTGCACGACAGGAAGGTGGGCGACAGGCTTGCTGCGGTCACCGGGGCCATGGAACGCCGCAGGAGCGCTTTTGCCGCGCGGCGTGAAAATCAGTCCGGCAAGCTCGACCTGCCGAAATTCCCCACCACCACCATCGGCTCGTTCCCGCAGACGGCCGAGGTGCGCAAGGCGCGCGCCGCCCATGCAAGGGGTGAACTGAGCGCTGCCGACTACGAAGCCTTCCTGCGCAGGGAGACGGAAGCCGCGATCCGCTGGCAGGAGGAAATCGGTCTCGACGTGCTGGTCCATGGCGAGTTCGAGCGCAACGACATGGTGCAGTATTTTGGCGAGCAGCTTGCCGGTTTCGCCTTCACGCAGGCCGGCTGGGTGCAGAGCTACGGCTCCCGCTATGTCCGTCCGCCCATCATCTACGGCGATGTCTCGCGGCCGGAGCCGATGACCGTGCGCTGGTGGCAATATGCGCAGTCGCTGACCGACAGGCCGGTCAAGGGCATGCTTACCGGCCCGGTGACCATCCTCAACTGGTCCTTCGTGCGCGACGACATTCCGCGTTCGCAAAGCTGCCGCCAGATCGCTCTGGCGATCCGCGACGAGGTCGTCGATCTCGAAAAGGCGGGTGCCGTCATGATCCAGATCGACGAGGCAGCGCTGCGCGAAGGCCTGCCGCTGCGCAAGGCGGACTGGAAGGCCTATCTCGACTGGGCGGTCGGCAGCTTCCGGCTGGCGTCGACGGGCGTGGAGGATGCGACCCAGATCCACACCCATATGTGCTACTCGGAGTTCAACGACATCATCGACGCCATCGCGGCGATGGATGCCGACGTGATCTCCATCGAGACCTCGCGCTCGCGCATGGAACTGCTCGATGCCTTCCGCAATTACAAATATCCGAACGAGATCGGGCCGGGCGTCTACGACATTCATTCCCCGCGCGTTCCGCATACGGGAGAGATGACGGACCTGCTCAAACTGGCGCGCAAGCGCCTGTCCGACAGCCAGATCTGGATCAACCCCGATTGCGGGCTCAAGACCCGCAAGTGGGAAGAGGTGAAGCCGGCGCTGGTCAACATGGTGGCCGCCGCGCGCGAATTACGGGCGCTGGCAAGCTGATGAGATCGTCGTGCGTTCACTCGGACGCACAAAGGACGATCTGAATTATCGATGCTGTGGAGGCCCGCCGCCGGATTTGCCGGCTGCGGGCGCGCATTCTCAAACCCGGCCCACTGTCATCGGGCCGGCTACTTCAGGGTTGTCAGGCTTCGATTTCCAGCTCGCCGAGCGGTCTGGAACAGCAGGCGAGGATATAGCCTTCGGCGATTTCGTCATCGAGGATGCCGCCATTGTGGTTCATCTCGACCTCGCCGGAAATCTTCCTCACCTTGCAGGTGCCGCACAGGCCGAATTCGCAGGCAGCTGAAATACGCACGCCGCTGGCCCGTGCCGCCTGCAGCACGGTCTGGCCGGGCAGGCATTCGCCGTCTACCTCCGACAGGCTGAAGTGCACCGGCACGACCTCCTGAACCGGGGCCGCCTGCTCGGCGGCTTCCGTCTGCGCCTCGGCGAAAGGTGGGGACACGGGCTCCGCCGGCGGCGCGCCGAAGCTTTCCTGATGGTAGAAGGCCATGTCGAAGCCGGCGCTTTGCAGCATGTCGCGCACGGCCCTCATATAGGGTTCCGGCCCGCAGCAGAATATCTCGCGCTCATGGAAGTCGGGTGCGAGCAGCGGCAGGCGCACCGCATCCACGCGTCCCATATGGCCGGACCAGCCTTCGCGTGGCGAACGCTCCTCCACGATGAAGGCCAGCGACAGGCCGGGCATCCGCGAATTCAGCAGTTCCAGCTCCTTGCGGAAGATGATGTCTTCCGGCCGCCGAGCGCAGTTGACGAATGTGACGTCGGTGCCCGGCGCGCAGTCGCTGAACCAGCGCAGCATCGACATCATCGGCGTGATGCCCGACCCCGCCGACAGGAACAGATATTTGGCGCCCGGATGGGTGTGATGCGAAAAATCGCCGCCCGGTCCATAGGCCTTGAGGCGGGCACCGACGCCCAGATTGTCGAACATCCAGCGCGTGCCGATGCTGTCCGCCTGGGCCTTGACCGTGACCGAGATGGAAAACGGCCGAGACGGCGACGACGACAGCGTGTAGGTGCGCATGATCGGTTCGTCGGCCACGGGCAGTTCGAGCGTGATGAACTGGCCCGGCATGTAGCGGAACCATGTCTGCGCATCCGAGCGGAAGGTGAAGGTCTTTACCTCCGGCGCCTCGTCCGTGATGCCGATCACCTCCAGAACCTGAAGGCGATCGTTCCACGGCGCCATCTCGTCGAGATGGCGGTAGAGGCCGGGATCGGTCATGACGTTCACCGTCTCCTCCTTCGTCAGGCGACGTTCTTCAGGCGCGATTTTCCATCACCTGCCAGCCTCGGTTCGAGGAAATCCGCATACCACTGCACGAACTGGATAGTCCCGCCCTCATGAAGTTCCGAATAGGGGCCGGGCTCATAGGAGGGCGAGCGGATGCCGAAGGCGTTTTCCTCCACGATGCGGCGGTCCTGCTCGTTGGTCTCCATCCAGACATGGGCGAGTTCATGCGGGTCGTAATCGACGCCTTCGACCGCATCCTTGTGCACCAGCCATTTGGTGGTGAGCATGGTTTCCTCCGGCCCGAGCGGAAGCACGCGGAAGGTCACCGCATGGTCGATCAGAACATGGTTCCACGTGGTGGGATAGTGATAGAGCATCAGGCTGCCGATGCGGTCCGCATTGACCTGATCCGACAGATTGCGCTTCACCGCTGCCTTGCCGTTCATCGTGTAGCTGACGGAATCGCGCAGGAGCGGCGTGCGCGTGGCGCGATACTGGCCGTCCGGGCTGATGCGGAAATGGGACGGCAGACCGGCGGCTTCGCACTTGGCCCAGTGGGCGATCATTTCGGGATCGCTCTCGACATCGTTGACTCCGGTGACATTCGGAGCCTCCGGAAAGGTCTTGCAGAGTTCCGGATGGTTGCTGGCGCAGTGATAGCACTCGCGGTTGTTTTCCCAAACCAGCTTCCAGTTGCCTTTCTCCACCGTCGTCGTCTCGAAGGCGACCTTGGCTTCGGTGAGGCGGTGCGGGTTGAAATAGGGGTCCATCACGGCGCGGAATGGCGCGAAATCGGCCGGCTGGTCGGCCAGGCAGATGAAGATGTAGCCCCCGGTCGCCTCGCAGGCGACAGGCTTCAGCGAATAGGAGCTGGGGTCGAAATCGTCGGCCATCTGGCGCGCGAACAAAAGCTTGCCGTCGAGGTCATAGGTCCACTGGTGATAGGGACAAACCAGACGCGCCTGCGTGCCCTTCGCCGTGGTGCAGACACGGCTGCCGCGATGGCGGCAGGAGTTGTGGAACGCCCGTATTTTTCCTTCGCGGTCGCGCACGATCACCACCGGATAGTCGCCGATCTGCACGGTAAAGAAGCTGCCGGGCTTTGGCAGTTCGCAATCATGGCCGATGAACAGCCAGTCGCGATACCAGATCAGCTCCAGATCCAGCTTGTAGAAATCGGGGTCGATGTAGAAGGGCTGCTCCAGCGCATGACCCGGCTTGCGGGTGCGGATGAGCTCAAGCATTCTCGTACGGGCGTCCATGTCCTGTCCTCGCCAAAGGACTGAACTTGGTGGTGATTTGGGAATGAACGGCCCCGCGAGGGGTCACCCGCCATTCGCTCCCTGACCGCCCACCGCGATCAGTCGAAACCACTGTGCCGGGCCGCGTGCCTGTTTCGGATGAAGGCGGAAACAGGCAGATGCCTTGGGCTATAGCGATCTAAACATCATTCGCAGGTGCGGGGGCATGTGAAAACGACATCGCCTCGTCGCAGGACGACAGGCGATGTCGCGTGATTACGCTGCCATCCGGGCTTAATCCCAGGCGAGCGCGCCGCCGTTCTGATATTCGATGACGCGGGTCTCGAAGAAGTTCTTCTCCTTCTTCAGATCCATCGCCTCGCTCATCCACGGGAACGGGTTTTCGGTTTCCGCGAACACCGGGGCAAGGCCGAGCTGGGCGCAGCGGCGGTTGGCGATGAAGTGCATGTACTGCTCGCACAGCGCCGCATTGAGGCCGAGGAAGCCACGCGGCATCGTATCGCGGCCATAGGCGGCTTCCAGTTCGGCGGCGTCCGAAATCATGCCGCGCACCTCATCCTGGAACTCCTTCGTCCACAGATGCGGGTTTTCCAGCTTGATCTGGTTGATGACGTCGATGCCGAAGTTCAGATGGATCGATTCGTCGCGCAGGATGTACTGATATTGCTCGGCGATGCCGACCATCTTGTTGCGGCGGCCGAGCGACAGGATCTGCGCGAAGCCGGTGTAGAACCACATGCCCTCGAAGATGACGTAGAAGGCGACGAGATCGCGCAGGAACGACTGGTCGGCTTCCGGCGTGCCGGTCTTGAAGTCGGGGTTGTCGAGGTTCTGGGTGTGCTTGAGCGCCCACGCCGCCTTGTCGGTGATCGAGGGAACCTCGCGGTACATGTTGAACAGCTCGCCCTCATCAAGCGCGAGGCTTTCCACGATGTACTGGAAGGTGTGGGTGTGGATCGCCTCCTCGAAGGCCTGACGCAGCAGATACTGGCGGCATTCGGGGTTGGTGAGGTGACGGTAGATGGCCAGCACGATGTTGTTGGCGACCAGCGATTCGGACGCGGCGAAGAAGCCGAGATTGCGCTTGAGCATGCGCCGCTCGTCCTCGGTCAGCCCGTCCTTCGACTTCCACAGCGCGATGTCGGCCTGCATGGAGACCTCGGTCGGCATCCAGTGGTTGTTGCAGCCGGCGAGATACTTTTCCCACGCCCAGCGGTATTTCAGCGGCAGAAGCTGGTTCACGTCGGCGCGCGCATTGATCATGCGCTTTTCATCGACGGTGACGCGCGCCGCACCCCGCTCGATCTCGCCAAGCCCGGTGGCGTCGCCGGCAGGCGCATCCTTGCCCGGAAGCGGGATGGAAGGGTTGTTTTTGGATTCGGACCAGTCGAGCATCTTATTTCTCCGGAAGGCTTGGCGCACCCCATTCCTGACGCTTCAGGTGTCGGCATGTGCCGGTCGGGATCGCATGAATGGTGAGGCACAGGATGGGGTCACATCACCCCATCCCGTCCTGTCGGCTTTGTCCTCCCCGGCGGGGGAGGCAGGGGCCTGCTTACTGGCAGGCTTCGCAGTCGGGATCGTCGATGGCGCAGGCCTTGCCCCATGCCGCGCTGGGGTCGACCACGATCGGCGTCGCGGCTTCCGCTGCCGCCATGCTGGCCGGCGAAACGGCGTTGAGCTTGCCGTCGGTGCCCTTCAGCGTCGACTTTTCGACATGGGTGGCCGAGCGCGAACGAAGGTAGTAGGTGGTCTTGAGGCCCTTCTTCCATGCGAAGCGGTAAAGCTCGTCCAGCTTCTTGCCGCTCGGATTGGCGATGTAGAGGTTGAGCGACTGGGCCTGGTCGATCCACTTCTGGCGGCGCGAGGCCGCCTCGATCAGCCAGGAGGAGTCGATCTCGAAGGCGGTTGCGTAGAGTGCCTTGAGGTCGTCGGGAATACGGTCGATCTGGCCCACCGATCCGTCGAAGTACTTCATGTCGGAGACCATCACCTCGTCCCAAAGGCCACGCGCCTTGAGGTCATGGACGAGCTGTGCGTTCACCACGGTGAAGTCGCCCGACATGTTCGATTTGACGAACAGGTTCTGGTAGGCGGGCTCGATCGACTGCGCCACGCCGCAGATGTTGGAGATGGTCGCCGTCGGTGCGATTGCCATGGTGTTGGAGTTGCGCATACCGGTTTCCTTCACCCGCTCGCGCAGGCTCGCCCAGTCGAGGGTGAAGGTGGAGTCCATGTCCACGCCGGGGCGCGCTTCTTCCAGCAACCTGATAGAGTCGATCGGCAGGATGCCCTTCGACCACAGCGAGCCCTCGAAGCTCGGATAGCGGCCGCGCTCGGCGGCGAGATCCACCGAAGCGGAGATCGCGTGGTAGCTGATCGCTTCCATCGAGCGGTCGGCGAATTCGACAGCCCCTTCCGAAGCATAAGGAATGCGCATCGCCTGCAGCGCGTCCTGGAAGCCCATCAGACCAAGGCCGACGGGGCGGTGGCGCAGGTTCGAGGCGCGCGCTTCGGGGATGGTGTAGAAGTTGATGTCGATGACGTTGTCGAGCATGCGCATCGCCGTGCCCACGGTCCGGGCGAGGCGGTCGAGGTCGAGACCCTGCTCGGAGACGTGATTGGCAAGGTTGATCGAACCCAGATTGCACACGGCAACCTCGTCCTTCGACGTGTTGAGGGTGATTTCCGTGCACAGGTTGGAGGAGTGCACCACACCGACATGGCCCTGCGGCGAACGGATGTTGCACGGATCCTTGAACGTGACCCACGGATGCCCGGTCTCGAACAGCATGGTCAGCATCTTGCGCCACAGGTCGAGCGCGCGGATCTTGCGCCAGACGCGCAGCTCGCCGGCCGCGGCCCTGGCCTCATAGGCTTCATAGGCGTTACGGAAGGCCGTGCCGTAAAGGTCGTGCAGATCCGGAACCTCGTCGGGCGAGAACAGCGTCCACTCGCCGTCTGCCTCGACGCGCTCCATGAACAGGTCCGGCACCCAGTTGGCCGTGTTCATGTCATGGGTGCGGCGGCGGTCGTCGCCGGTGTTCTTGCGCAGGTCGAGGAATTCCTCGATGTCGACGTGCCATGTTTCCAGATAGGCGCAGACCGCGCCCTTGCGCTTGCCGCCCTGATTGACGGCGATGGCGGTGTCGTTGGCCACCTTCAGGAACGGCACCACGCCCTGGCTCTCGCCGTTGGTGCCCTTGATGTGGGCGCCGAGGCCACGCACCGGCGTCCAATCATTGCCGAGGCCGCCGGAATATTTGGCGAGCAGCGCGTTGTCCTTCACGCCCTTGAAGATGGCGTCGAGGTCGTCGCCGATGGTGGTCAGGAAGCAGGACGAAAGCTGTGGCCTGAGTGTGCCCGAATTGAACAGGGTCGGCGTCGAGCACATGAAGTCGAAGGACGACAACAGGTTGTAGAACTCGATGGCGCGCGCCTCGCGGTCGATCTCACGGGCAGCGAGGCCCATGGCGACGCGCATGAAGAACGCCTGCGGCAGCTCGAAGCGCTTGCCCCTGGTGTGCAGGAAATAGCGGTCGTAAAGCGTTTGCAGGCCCAGATACTGGAAGTTCAGGTCGCGTTCGGCCTTGAGAGCAGCGCCGATGCGCTTGAGGTCGAAACGCCCGAGTTCGGGATCGATCAGGTCGGCCTCGATGCCGGTGCGGATGAATTCCGGAAAATAGGTGGCATAGCGCTCGGCCATGTCGGCCTGCGTGGCCTGCTCGGAGCGGCCGGTGACGAAGCTCAGCGCTTCGCGGCGAAGCCGGTCGAGCAGCAGGCGGGCGGAAACGAAGCTGTAGTTGGGCTCGGTCTCGACCAGCGTGCGCGCGGCAAGGATCGGCGCCAGCGACAGTTCGTCCTCGGTGATGCCGTCATAGAGATTGCGCAGCGCCTCGTTGAGGATCGGCTGCGGGGAGACAGCCTCCAGCCCTTCGCAGGCTTCCTCGACGATGCGGCGGAAACGGCCCTCGTCCAGCGCAACCTTTTCGCCGGTGGCGCGGGTGACGTGGAGCGACGGCGCGGCGGATTCAGGAGCGGCGGCTTTGGCGGCCGCACGTTCGCGGGCGCGCTCTTCGCGATAGAGCACATAGGCGCGGGCGACCTTGTGGTGTTCCGAGCGCATCAGCGCCAGTTCTACCTGATCCTGCACGTCCTCGATATGGAAGGTGCGGCCTTCGCCGATGCGGCGGGTGAGGTTGCCCACAACCTGCTCGGTCAGGTCCTTGACCACGTCGTGCACGCGGCGCGAGCCGGCCGCCACCGAGCCCTCGACAGCCAGGAACGCCTTGGTCAGCGCGACGGTGATCTTGGTCGGATCGAAGGGCGTGACCGATCCGTTGCGGCGGATGATGCGGTAGCCGGGCTCCGTCGGGGTCCGGGCTTCGTTTTCTATGGAAGGTGGAACCGCATCGGTCCCGATCGTCTGGAGTGCAGTGGTCGCCGGCATCTTATCCCCGTGGCGCTGTGGACGGGGGAGCTGACGGCAACGCATGCCCGATGGCGTGGCTCAGGCCACGTGGGCAAGCGCACCTCCGGGACACCCCGCCCGAGTTTCGTGCAGTATCACGGCAGGTCTCCTGGCTCACGGCTCATCGTCGCTGTCCGGCCTTCCCGGTGCCTGAAACGCACCAGTGACACGAAAAGGGACAACGACTCACCGTTTACAGTTGCGGGGGCAGCGTCGGATTTCCTCGCAAGGGCACCGACTTCCCTCTTAGCCCTCCAGATCCATATTGGCGCTGGAAGGAACCATGATGGCTACATTTAGTATCAGGAGCCGTTCTGGTGTCAACAGGTTGATTTTGAATTTGATGGATGAATTTATCTTATGCCCACAATCCAAAGGCTGCCTGTGCACAAAGTCTTCATAGGAAGTTTTTTGCCAGACCGGGCAAGTGGGCGGCATTCCTGACGCATTTTGATGCCGTCCGGAACTCCCTGCCGACGAGAAACACGGGTATAACCACAGGAAGATGCGGCGGCGGAAACCGATCCGCCGCCGGCTGGTATCAGATCGCTTCCAGATAGGTCTCGAATTCGAAATTGTTGACCCTCAGGGCGAAGGTCTCCAGTTCCTGCTTTTTGCACGCGACGAGAGAGCCGCGCAGCGCGTCCGGAAAGATTTCCGCGACGAGGTTTCCGTTTTCGAAGCTGGCAATCGCCGAGGCCCAGTCGGGCGGCAGCTTGGTCATGTCGCGTTCGTAAACATCGGTTGTCGCCGGTTCACCGGGGTTCAGCTGCCTCTCGATGCCGATGAGCGCGGCTCCCAATATGGCAGCCAGCACAAGATATGGATTTGCATCGGCCCCGGCCACGCGATGCTCGATGCGGCGCGCTGCGTTTGGACCGCCGGGGATGCGGATCGCCACCATGCGGTTCTCATAGCCCCAGGCAACGGCGGTTGGTGCATGCGAGTTCGGACGCAGGCGGCGGAACGAATTGAAGTGCGGGGCAAACACCAGCGTGCTTTCCGCCATGGCGGCGAGTTGCCCGCCCACCGCATGGCGCAATATGTCGGAGCCGCGCGGCGTGCCGTCATCGAAGACGTTCTTGCCGTCTTCGTCGAGCAGGCTGAAATGGACATGAAACCCGCTGCCGGAGCGCTTGCCATAGGGCTTCGCCATGAAGGAGGCGATGAAGCCGTGCTTGCGCGCGATGCCCTTGACGGTGCGCTTGAAGAGTATGGCGTCGTCGGCGGCGCGCAGTGCGTCGGGAACATGGTTGAGATTGATCTCGAACTGGCCGACGCCATTCTCGGCAATGGCCGAGTCGACGGGAATGTCCTGTAGGCGGCAGGCCTCGTAGACTTCGTGCAGGAAACCTTCGAAGTCGTCGATCTCATCGATGGAAAGGGCCGCGTCGGAATCGAGCCGGCGGCCGGTGATCGGCGAGACCGGCCCGCGCGGGCGGGCAGGCTTCGGGTCGACCAGATAAAACTCCAGCTCGGTGGCGACGACCGGCGTCAGCTTCAGCGCCTTGTAGCGATCGAGAATGCGGGCCAGCGCCCGGCGCGGATCGCCAAGGAAAGGCGCGCCGCTTTCATCCGACAGCCAGAGCGGAATGAGCGCGGTGGGATGGGCGGTCCAGTCCATCGGCAGGATGCCGCGACCGGTCCACTGGCAGATGCCATCGGCGTCACCGGTCGAGAAGACCAGCTTGTTGCCCACGATGTCCTCGCCCCAGACGTCGACGCCGCACACCGAGTAGGGCATGCGCAACTTGCCTTCCAGTGCCTTGGCAGCCTGATCGACGGGGATGCGCTTGCCGCGCATGATGCCGTTCAGGTCGCACACCGCGGCCCTCAGGCTGTGGATGTCAGGCCGGCTCTTCAGCCAGTCCAGCACCTCCCTGATAGCTTCACTCAATTGATACCTCCGGGTTGGTTGAACATAGGGGTGGCGACGCGCGTGGCTTGGCGAAGGCCGCGCGCGTTCAGGCCGGGCATTGCACCGGCAGAATGGATTGCAATGAAAGAATGAGCGGGGTGGTGCTGCGTGCACGCACCGTTTGTGGCTGGCGGTCGGCCGGACCGTTGTGTCCTGTTCCCAGGAATTTTGATTCGTCCCCGTTGAAGCTGCAGGAGACCTGCCGGGACGAGAAATGATGAAATGCGGCCCCGTAGCTTCCCCCCGGCCCTGTATTCCGGACCGTTCAGGAACACACTACCCGGCGGCAACAGCCTTGCCAAGCCGGGTCAGGAAAGCTCGAGGTGTCAGCTCTTCTTGCGGGCTCGGCCGGCAAAAGGATTGTCGGAGGTGCGCAGCGCCACGCGGATCGGCACCCCAGGCATGTCGAAGGCTTCGCGCAGATTGTTGATCAGATAGCGCACATAGGACTGCGGCATGGCTTCCGGCCGCGAGCAGGAAACGACGAAGCCCGGCGGGCGGGTCTTGGCCTGCGTGACATATTTGACCTTCAGCCGGCGTCCGGCCACGGCGGGCGGCGGATGATGCTGGAGAATGCCTTCCAGCCAGCGGTTCAGCCTGCCGGTCGAGACGCGGCTGTTCCACACCTTGTGGGTGCGCTCCACCGCTTCCATCAGCTTGTCGAGGCCGCGTCCGGTCTCTGCCGAAACCGGAACCGCCTGAATGCCGCGCACCTGGGGCAGCAGCCGCTCGGTCTTCTCGCGCAGTTCCGCCAGCAGCTGCTGCGGATTGTCGATCAGGTCCCACTTGTTGAAGGCGATGACCGGCGCGCGTCCCTCGCGGATGATGAGGTCGGCGATCTGCAGATCCTGCTTCTCGAAGGGAATGGTGGCATCGAGCACGATGATGACGATCTCGGCGAAGCGGATGGCGCGCAGGCCGTCGGCCACGGAAAGCTTTTCAAGCTTCTCCTGCACCTTTGCCTTGCGGCGCATGCCGGCCGTGTCGAACAGCTTCATCTGCCGTCCGCGCCACTCCCAGTCGACGGAGATGGAATCACGGGTGATGCCGGCTTCCGGCCCGGTCAGCAGACGTTCCTCGCCGATCAGCGCGTTGATGAGCGTCGACTTGCCCGCATTGGGACGGCCGACGACCGCGATGCGCAGCGGCTTGCTTTCATCATAGGCAGGCGCATCGGCTTCGGGATCGGCGATGTCCTCGCCGATCAGCACTTCGCTGGCGGCAGGTATCTCGTCGTCCTCGTCTTCGTCCTTGCCGAAGGCGCGTTCCTTGCCCAGCGCCTCGACCACGGCATCGCGCAGGTCCGGCATGCCGACGCCGTGCTCGGCCGAGACCGGCACGGGTTCGCCGAGGCCGAGTTCCCACGCCTCCAGCAATCCGCCCTGAGCGCCGCGCGCTTCGGCCTTGTTGGCAACCAGCACCACCGGCTTGCCGGAGCGGCGCACCACATCGGCGAAAGTGCGGTCGTCGGGCATCAGCCCTGCCTTGGCATCGACCACGAAGAAGACGACATCGGCCTCGTCGATGGCGATCTCGGTCTGGGCGCGCATGCGGCCGGGTAGGGTGGCGGCCGGGGCATCCTCGAAGCCGGCCGTGTCGATCACCTCGAAGGCAAGGTCGTAGAGCTTGGCGGCGTGGGTGCGTCGATCGCGGGTTACACCCGGCGTGTCGTCGACGAGCGCCAGCCTGCGCCCGACCAGTCGATTGAAGAGCGTGGATTTGCCTACATTAGGCCGGCCGATGATTGCAGCTTTGAAGCTCATGTCTCACGACGCATTGCCCGAACCGCGGATCAGTTCGGACATCAGGGTAGCGCGCTGGCGAATGTTCTGCGGAGCCTGCTCATCGTCGACGATCTGGTCGAACAGCTTGAGCGCGTCGGCTGACTTGCCTTCCTTCCAGGCAGCAAGGCCGAGCGCTTCGCGGGCGGAATGGCGCAGCGCATTGCCATCCACGGCGAGCGCCTCGACACGGGCAGATACGTCGGCATAGGAGCCGGTGTCGACCAGAAGGAGAGCCGCACGCAGCTTCGCCATGTCGCGCAGACCCTGCGGAATGGCGCTGTCGGCGGATACCGCATCGAGTTCGGTGACGGCGGCCCCTACATCGCCGCTGTCGGCCTTGAAGGTGGCGGCGCGCAGACGCGCCAGAACCGGATAGGCTCCGTAGCCGTCCTTCTGGATTTCCGCGAGCGCGGCCAGAGCTTCCTCCTGCTTGCCTTCATTGGCAAGGGTGAGCGCCTGCGAGAAGGCATCGCCCGAACGGTTGGCGCGGCTTTCGTCCCAATGGCGGTAGCCGACGAAAGCCGAGGTTGCGAGAACGACCAGAATGGCGATGGCGATCAGGATCGGGCCGAACCGGTCCCAGACCGCCTTCGCCTGCTCCTTGCGGATCTCTTCATTGACTTCGCGGATAAAGCTGTCGTCGGCCATTCACTCAAAACCGTTTCTTGCCGCTATGGCGGTGTGTTCGCCTGCGTTTTAGCTGAAATTCCCCGGCATGGAAGGGGCAAGCCTCAAATTCGCTCCGCGCCCCGGCTGGACCGCTGCTTTTTATGGACGGGGCCTGCCGACGATAAGCCGGTAAAATGAAGGCAGGTTTATGGGGCCTTGTTCAGGCGGGGAGCTGCCGACCACGCGATACCCGCCGCGATGACAAGCACCGCAGCCGCCAGCAGGGAGGCGGACACATAGTTTCCCGACCACTCGACCAGCAGTCCCGAAACCAGCGGTCCGATGATCTGGCCAAGCCCGAAGGAGGCGGTCATGATGGCAAAGACGCGCCGGGGGGCCTGCGGCGCAAGCTGGCGCGCTGCCTGCAGGCCGAGCGCCGTCTGGGCCATGAAGGTAGCGCCCAGCAATATGCCGCCGGCAAGCGGCCCCATCCGCCCGGAGATCATGACGCTCGCCGCCACGCCGATCGCTTCCACGATGCAGGAAAGGGCATAGGCCTTATAGATGGAAGAGCGCCGGGCGAAAGTCTGCCACAGGAAGAGCGAAGGAACGGCGGCAACGCCGGTTGCCAGCCACACCAGCGCTTCGAACACGCGCGTTTCGCCGTTCTGGCGCACGATGGCGACGAGAAAGGTGGCGGTGATCACATAGCCGAAGCCGAACAACCCGTAGGAAAGGATGATCTTGTAAAGGGCCGCATCCCTGGGGAGTGGCGGCTCGCGGCCGGAACTGCCGCTGCCGGCCGGGCCTTCATTCGCGAGGAAGGCAACGAGAACGAGACCAACAAAAGAAACCGCGCCGGACCAGTACCAGCCCGCCGTCCAGTCCGCCTGTGTCGTCGCCAGCGCCACCATCAGCAGCGACGAAATGGCGATGCCGGTTCCCACGCCGCTGAAATGCAGGGATTGCAGCTCGTTGCGGCCACCCTTCGCCAGATGGCTGAAGACGATGCTGGCCATGAACACCATGGTCATGGCGCTGGCGGCGCCGGCCAGAAAGCGGATGATGATGAAAGAACCTATTCCGGTGACCAGCCCCATTGCCGCTGCAAGCAGCGCGTTGAGCGCAAGGCTTGCCAGTGCGACAGCGCGCTCGCGTCCCTGCGCCCAGCCGCCCGCAGCCACCAGCGCCCCGACCAGATAGCCGACATAGTTGGCGGAGGCGATCAGGCCCGCATCGGATGCCGACAGGCCGAGCCCGTCCATCATGCCGGGCAGGATCGGCGTGTAGACGAAGCGGCCGATGCCCATGGCAACGGCAAGCGCAATCGCTCCGGCAAGGGCGAATCGGACGGGGGAGGCGGATGCGGCGTTCATGGCGCCCACAATATTTGCGCGTGCCGGCGATACAATCCGGCTTTCGTTGGGCCAGATGCGGCGCGCACCATGCCTGCACCAGGACGGGCATAAGGCTGGAAAGCCATTGGCTACGGGTCTATCTATAGATTTCGACGCAACTGATCTTCAGGATTTTCCACCCATGACAGCACATGCCCCTTCGCTTTCGGCCGCCGGCGATTTTTCAGGTGTCATCGATCCGGTGAAGCTCGACCGGCTGGCCGAGGTGGCGATCAAAGTGGGCCTTCAGCTTCAGCCGGGGCAGGATCTGGTGCTGACCTCCTCGATTGCCGCCCTGCCGCTGACGCGCCGCATCGTTGAGCAGGCCTACAAGGCCGGCGCCGGTCTGGTGACGCCGATCTTCTCCGATGACGAGATCACGCTCGCCCGCTTCCGCTATGGCTCGGACGCCAGCTTCGACCGTGCCGCCAGCTGGCTGCATGAGGGCATGGCCAGGGCTTATGCGCAGAATGCTGCCCGCCTTGCGGTGCGCGGCGACAATCCCTCCCTGCTGTCGGGGCAGGACCCGGCGAAAGTGGCCCGTGCCAACAAGGCCAACTCCACCGCCTACCAGCCCGCGCTGGAAAAGATCACCGGCTTCGACATCAACTGGACCATCCTTGCCTATCCGGAAGTGGAATGGGCGCGGCAGGTGTTTCCGGGCGTGTCCGACGAGGTGGCGGTCGGCAAGCTGGCCGAGGCCATCTTCGCGGCGAGCCGCGTGGATAATGACGATCCGGTCGCGGCATGGCGTGAGCACAACGCGGCGCTGGCAAAGCGCACCGAGTGGCTGAACGGCCACCGCTTCCATTCGCTGCATTTCACCGGGCCGGGCACCGACCTGACGCTTGGTCTTGCCGACGGGCATGAATGGATGGGCGGTGCCTCTACCGCGAAGAACGGCGTCACCTGCAATCCCAATATCCCGACCGAGGAAGTGTTCACCACGCCGCACCGCCTGCGCGTTTCCGGCCATGTTTCCTCGACCAAGCCTCTGTCCTATCAGGGCACGCTGATCGACGATATTTCGGTGCGCTTCGAGGAAGGGCGCATTGTCGAGGCGACCGCATCGAAGGGCGCGGACGTTCTCAACAAGGTGCTCGATACCGATGAGGGCGCGCGCCGGCTGGGCGAGGTGGCGCTGGTGCCGCATTCCTCCCCGATCTCGAAGAGCGGCATTCTCTTCTATAATACGCTGTTCGACGAGAACGCCTCCTGCCACATCGCGCTTGGCCAGTGCTACTCCAAGTGCTTTGTCGGCGGTGACAAGCTCACGCCGGACGAAGTTGCGGCAAAGGGCGGCAACAAGAGCCTCATTCATATCGACTGGATGATCGGCTCCGACGAGGTCGACATCGATGGCGTTCATGAAGATGGCCGCAGGGTGCCGTTGATGCGCGCCGGCGAGTGGGCCTGAAATTGACATGCCTGAGCTGGCCGTCAAGCGCGTGTACGAACCCGTCGCTGAAAGCGACGGGCAGCGCGTTCTGGTCGACCGGCTCTGGCCGCGAGGACTGAGCAAGGAGAAGGCGCATCTTGACCTGTGGCTGAAGGATATCGCGCCCAGCGATGAGCTGCGCCACTGGTTCGGCCATGATCCTGAACGCTGGGCGGAATTTCAGAAGCGCTACAGGGCCGAACTGGGTGGCAAGGCGGACGCCCTTGCCGAGTTGCGTGCCCTGATGGCCAAAGGCAAGGTCACGCTCCTGTTCGCCGCCCATGACGAGGAGCACAACAACGCCGTCGCACTGGCGGCATATCTCAGTGAAGCCTGAAGCTTCCCTCGGAGGTCCGCGAATCCCTGCCGGAACCTCGCCTGCAAGGGCTGTCGGGCGTTATCCGCCTATGCCTTCACCTCTGCCGCGTAAATATCGGGCTTGAAGCCGACCAGAACTTTCTTGCCCATGTCCAGCACCGGGCGCTTGATCATGGTTGGATGATCAAGCAGCAGCGCCTTGACCTTGTCTTCGCTCAGATCCTGCTTGTCGGTATCGGGAAGGCCCCGAAACGTCGTGCTGGCCTTGTTGAGCAGAACCGGCCAGCCGACCTTGCCGATCCAGCCCTCCAGCGTGCCTTTGTTCAGCCCATCGGCGCGGAAATCATGGAAGGTATAGGCAACGCCCTGACCTTCCAGCCAGTTCCGCGCCTTTTTGATCGTGTCGCAATTGGGGATGCCGTACATGGTGATCGTCAATCGATTGTCCTCGCGCTGAAATGACTGCCCGGACTGAAGCCGATTCGTGCCGGCTTGTCAGGTTGGATTTGTGACAGGAAATCCTGCTCCGTTAACCGCCCATCAAGGTTAATGCATCATTTTCGATTCCAGTGAGTTCTGTAGCGTTCTGGAGAGTTTCCGTGCATCGACGTGTCGTGAAGCGGCCGCTGGCCGCCGCCGGTGGCAGGCAAGGTTCGTTCATCGCTCCCCTGCTCGTTGGACTGGGTATCTGGGTTGGATTCCCGACCGTTACCGCTTTTCAGGATATGACCAGCCTCGTTTCCGGTCTCGACGCCAATGCGCGCTGGAACGCCTATATAGAGAAGTCTGTCGTCGGCTCGACGCAGGCAGCTGAAATGCCTTTCCAGGCTTCCGCTGCTTCGGCGGTTTCCGCAGCCTCCCTTGCGGGGTCCGGTGTGGCGCTGCCGGGTGTCGGCAAAGTGGCCTTCCGCTCCAAGAACGGTATCATCGAGGAAGTGCCGGATGAGGATCGCGTGGTGCGTCAGGGCAAAGGCAGCCGTCTGGTCAAGATCGCGCCGGTAGCGCCGCCTAAAAACTTCAACGCAGGGTCCATCTTCGAGCGCACGTCGTCGCTGATGCTGCGCAAGAGCCTTGATGGCGGCATGAAGATGGCTTTTGCCAAGCCGAAGATCAAAGGCAAGGAAGTACAGATCGCTTCTGCTTTCCATCTGCGCGAGGAGCCGAAGGCAACGCCGGGCGTCTCGAGCATGCTGGCCAGCCTCGTCAACAACGACAAGCCGGACATTCTGGCAACCGCCTATGCGCCGGCCACCGTCGATTACGCCAAGTCCTCGCCGTTCAAGGCGCTTTTGCAGGAAGAGGAGCCCGGCGGCGGGCGCTTCATCCCGCCGATGAGCAAAGGGGATCATGCCTGGATGCGCAATCCCCTGCCGGCCACCGTGTTTTCCAAGGCGGAGCAGAAGTGCCTCGCCAACGCCATCTATTTCGAGGCGCGCAGCGAATCCGTGCGCGGGCAGGCCGCCGTGGCGCAGGTCGTTCTCAACCGGGTCCGCAATCCGACCTATCCGGCTTCGATCTGCGGCGTCGTCTATCAGAACGATCACTGGCTCAATCGCTGCCAGTTTTCCTTTGCCTGCGATGGCCGCAAGAAGCGCGTGACCGAGCCGCGCCACTACAAGGTGGCCGAGGAAATCGCCCTTGCGGTGACGGCGGGCAAGATCTTTCTGCCTGAAGTGGGATCGTCCACCCACTACTACGCCAGCTATGTCAGCCCCGGCTGGGCCAGAAGCATGAAGAAGATGACCAAGATCGGCCTTCATATCTTCTATCGCACTTATGGCGGTGGCTGGAGCTGATACCTCGCGCAGTGGCGGCGGAAAGGGGGAGATTCTCCCTTCCTTGTGGGGACGAGCTGGCGGGCACGATGTCGCATCTGGGTAAGATGCTGATTTTACAGGCATAATACTTTGCTTTTGAAAACTCCCACGTGGCTTGACGGGCGGGAGGGCTCTAACTATGTTGCGCGCCAACTGGATGCAGACCGACGGCGGACTTTCGGCCGGGCAGGGAGGTTACGATGGCCGGCAACAATGGGCCAGACGGAACCGGAGAGACCGGCCCCCGGAATGACCGCAAAGGCGACATCCGCGACGACGAACTTGAACGCCGTCGGCGTGAGCTTGGGGCATCTCTGGCAGCACGGCATCCGAAGGCGATCGAGGGGGAAGACAACGCGCAAGCGGGCGGTTCGACTGGTTACGGCCAGGCGTTCAAATTGTCCAGCGAGTTCATCGCCGGTGTGGTGGTGGGTATAGCGATTGGCTGGATGGTTGACCATCTTGCCGGGACATCGCCTTGGGGGCTGATTGTTTTCCTGCTTGTCGGTTTTGCGGCTGGCGTTCTGAACGTTCTGCGTTCGGCTGGCATGGTGGCCGGTTTCGGACAGACGAAGTCCGGGTCCGGACCCAAAGATTTAAAGTAAGCGCGCTTCGGGCGCGAAGGCAATGAGAAAGGCCGGAAACGGCCGTATGAGGACTGAACGTGGCAGCTGCTGACAAGGTCGACCCGATCCACCAGTTCCATATCAACAAGATCGTTCCGATCGAGATCGGCGGATATGATCTTTCGTTCACCAATTCGTCGCTGTTCATGGTGGTGACGGTTCTGGTGGCGTCGGCATTCCTCTATCTCGCCACCTCCGGTCGCCATCTGGTGCCGACGCGCTGGCAGTCTTCCGCCGAGCTGACCTACGAATTCATCGCCAACATGCTTAAGGATTCCGCCGGAACCCAGGGCATGCGCTTCTTCCCGTTCGTGTTCTCGCTGTTCATGTTCATCCTGGTGGCGAACCTGCTCGGGCTGTTCCCCTATTTCTTCACCGTCACCAGCCACATCATCGTCACCTTCGCTCTGTCGGTTCTGGTGATCGGCGTGGTGCTGGTCTACGGTCTCGCCAAGCACGGCTTCGGCTTCTTCAAGCTGTTCGCGCCGAGCGGCGTTCCCGCAATCCTGATCCCGCTGGTTGCGATCATCGAGGTCGTGTCGTTCCTGTCGCGCCCCGTCAGCCTCTCCGTGCGTCTGTTCGCCAACATGCTGGCCGGCCACATCACGCTGAAGGTGTTCGCGGGCTTTATCGTATCGCTGAGCGCTCTTGGTGGCGTCGGCGTTGCCGGTGCGGTTCTGCCGCTGGTCATGACCGTTGCGATCACCGGTCTCGAAGTGCTGGTTGCATGTCTGCAGGCCTATGTGTTTGCGATCCTGACCTGCATGTATCTCAACGACGCCCTGCATCCGGGGCATTGACGAAATCGCTCGCAGACGGTCTGCGTCGACGAAACCTGAAAAGCCATTCCACAAGGAGTTGAAGAAATGGAAGCTGAAGCAGCAAAGTACATCGGTGCCGGTATCGCGTGCCTTGGCATGGGCGGCGCGGCCATTGGCCTCGGCAACATCTTCTCGAGCTATCTGGGCGGCGCGCTGCGCAACCCGTCCGCCGCTGACGGTCAGTTCGGCCGCCTGGTGTTCGGCTTCGCCGTGACGGAAGCTCTGGGCATCTTCTCGCTGCTCATCGCCCTTCTGGCGCTGTTCGGCTGATTTGCCTTTGAATGGGGCCGCGCCGCAAACCGGCCGGCCCGAATGACAGGGACGAAAGATGTTCGTGACACCAGCCTACGGGCAAGAAACGGCGCCTGCGGATCAGGGCGCGACCGAGACAGGCATTGTGATCGGGACGGAAGTTCCGCACGAAGCTGTCGAGGAAGGTCTGTTTCCGCCCTTCAATCCTGAGAGCTTCGCCTCGCAGATTGTCTGGCTGGCCATCACCTTCGGTCTTTTCTACCTGTTCCTGAAGCGGGTTGCGATGCCGCGTCTTGCCGGCATCGTCGAGACGCGCTCCGGCAAGATTGCCAGCGATCTCGATCAGGCCGCGAAAATGCAGGAAGAGGCGGACGCTGCGGTGGCCGCCTACGAACAGGAATTGGCCGAGGCCCGCGCCGGCGCGATGGCCATCGGCCAGCAGGCCCGCGATGCGGCGGAGGCTGAAGCCGAAGCCGTCCGCAAGAAGGTTGAGGCCGAGCTCGACAAGAAGCTGGCGGAATCGGAGGCCCACATCTCTTCGATCAAGTCCAGCGCCATGAAGGATGTCGGCTCCATCGCTGAATCCACGGCTTCCGCCATCATCGAGCAGCTCGTCGGCAAGGCCGACAAGGCCGGTGTGGCTGCCGCCGTCAAATCCGTCGCCGGTTGAGGGCACAGACTATGGACGCAACATCTCTCGCCACAGTCTGGGCTACCGTCGCACTGGTGATTTTTATCGCGCTGTGCATCTATCTCAAAGTCCCGGGTATGGTCTCCAAGGCGCTCGATCAGCGCGCCGAGCGCATCCGCAACGAGCTTGAAGAAGCCAGGCGCCTGCGCGAGGAAGCACAGGCCCTGCTCGCCGAATATCAGGCCAAGCGCAAGGCTGCCGAGCTGGAAGCCTCCGAGATCGTCGACGTCGCGAAACGCGAGGCCGCCGCTCTCGCTGAAGACGCGAAGCGCAAGACGGAAGATTATGTCGCACGCCGCACCGCCATGGCCGAGCAGAAGATCGCTCAGGCTGAGCGCGATGCCGTGAGCGAAGTGCGCGCCAGCGCCGTCGAGCTTGCCGTCGAAGCCGCCCGCAAGGTGCTGGCTGACAAGACCGATGCAAAGGTGGACGCCGATCTGTTCAAGACTTCGGTTGCAGAAGTGAAGGCCCGCCTCAATTGAGCGAGGCCGGTTTCGGAAGAATCAAAAGCCGCTGGGGTAATCCGGCGGCTTTTTTCTTTTCAAAAAGTGGGCGAGGTGAAGGGGCCGGAAGTTTCTGCTGGAGAGGATGAGACGACCCGTCTTCCCGATCAACGAGTTTTGACGCTGCCTTTGTCCTCGCGGGCGTGATTCCAACCTGAAGTGAAGTTGGAAAAGGCTTGCAGCGTGCTTTCTGAGTGGTACGGAGCGGAGCATCATCAGCGCAGGCTGAGCGGTTTCGAAACTCAGGAAAATGAGAAGCTGCTTTTACTCTTCGCCTTGTGCCTTCCGGAATGGGGCGAAGGAAATCCGGTGCAGCCGCTTTACCGGGCCGTGAGCCTTGATGGCCGTGCGATGGCGGGCCGTCGCGTAACCCATGTGGATCTCGAACCCGTATTGGGCATGTATCCGCCCGCAATCGGCCATCATGCGGTCGCGCATCACCTTGGCGACGATGGAGGCTGCGGCAATGGATTGCGAGCGCTGGTCGCCCTTGACCAGTGCGCGGCCGAGGCAGGGCAGGCCGGGCGGTACGTCACGGCCATCGGCGAGCGCAAGCTTCGGCTGAACGGAAAGAGCGCAGACGGCGCGGCGCATGGCTTCAAGGCTGGCCTTGCGGATGTCTCCGGCATCGATGCTTTCGGCGCAGACGGAAGAGATGCCGACAGCGCGGGCCGCACTCAGCACCCTTTCGAACAGAGTCTCGCGCTGGGCATGGCTGAGGCGTTTGGAATCGTCCAGCCCCGGCGGAATATTGTCTGGGTCCAGCACCACCGCTGCCGCCACAACGGGACCTGCAAGGGGACCTCGCCCTGCCTCATCCATGCCTGCCACAGGCCACAGTCCTTCGGCTCTTGCCGATGTCTCGAATGAGAAATCGGGACGCTGGACGATATCGAAGAGAAGTGGAGAATCGGGGCGTAAGCGAACCATGATGCGGCGAAGTTCGCACTGGCCCCGATTCTCCGCAAGCCCCTGCCGCCGAGGGGAGCGGCGGGCAGGGGAAGCCGGCGGCGGGGGGAACGCCTTCCGGCTGAAGACAAGCCGGGACGACGGCTTGTCAGGACGAACATTGAAGGGCAGTCCTGCTTTCCACAGAAACCTTCTCAGCCCTTGTCTCACTCAACTCCAAACGCAAACCACTGCCGATCCAGCCAACCCGCTCCTGCTCGAATGGCTACAGGCAACACATACGCAAGTGCCATTCTCCCGCGTGCGCGCCAGCGCCGTTGCAATCGGTTCCGAAGCTTCGGGGGACATGATCCGGGTCCCGCTTCTTCGACGTCTTTCTGGCCGGGCAGACATCAGGCCGGTTTTCGCCTTCCAAACCCGGCCTGCGTCGGTTTCAGAGTAGCATCAGCTGTTCGCTGTGCTTCCCGGCTACGAACTGGTCGGTTCGCAGACTGAGGCGCTGTGTATTGAGGCCAAGTTTTTTGGCGGCAATCTCGAAACGCCGGCCGATCTGCCATGCGTAGGGGCCGGCACCTTTCATGCGCTTGCCCCATTCCGCGTCATAGTCCTTGCCGTCGCGCATGGAGCGGATCAGGGACATGACGTGCCGGTAGCGGTCCGGATAGTTGCGCAGCAGCCAGTCCTTGAAGATGGGCGCCACTTCCAGTGGCAGACGCAGCACCACATAGCCGGCCTCGCGTGCCCCGGCGGCGCGCGCCGAGTCGAGGATGCGCTCCAGTTCCTGATCGTTGAGCCCCGGGATGATCGGCGCCACCAGAACCGATGTCGGGATGCCCGCATCCGCAAGCTGCCGAATGGTTTCCAGTCGCTTGGTCGGCGTCGCCGCGCGCGGTTCCATCGTGCGGGCCAGCCTGCGGTCCATGGTTGTGACCGACAGGGCCACCTTGGCAAGGCCCCGCTGCGCCATGCGCGCCAATATGTCGATGTCGCGGGTGACCAGCGCCGACTTGGTGACGATGCCGACCGGATGGCCGCGCGCCTCCAGCACTTCCAGTATCTCGCGCATGATCCGGTACTGCTTCTCGATTGGCTGGTACGGATCGGTGTTGGTGCCGATGGCGATGGTGCGCGGCGTATAGCCTTCCTTCGACAGTTCCTTGTCCAGCAGGCGCGCCGCATCCGGCTTGGCAAACAGCCTGGCCTCGAAATCCAGCCCCGGCGACAGGCCCATATAGGCATGGGTGGGGCGTGCGAAGCAGTAGACGCAGCCATGCTCGCAGCCGCGATAGGGGTTCACCGAACGGTCAAAGGAAATGTCGGGGGAGCTGTTGCGGGTGATGATTGTGCGCGGCCGTTCCACCTGAACTTCCGTCTTGAACGGCGGCAATTCCTCGAGGCTTTCCCAGCCATCGTCGAACACATGGCGGCTGACCGGCTCGTAGCGACCGGAGGGATTGATGCCGGCAGCGCGCCCGCGAGCCCTGTCGGGCCGGAGGCGCAGGCCGCTCTGCTCTATCATCGCATTGGCCATTTCGCTGCGTCCCGTTCCGAAAGCTGCAACATCCGCCTGCACGATTGGTTCCATCCTGGCCTTCTCCCAAGAGGTGGGCTGAGACTGTCGAATCTCTGTTCTCATGAAATTATTCCTATCCCAAAATGAGAACAAATCAAGAACTTTGTTATGCGAACCGGGCCGGACCGACTTGCAACTGGCGCTGTTCCAGCCTGTGGGCTATCAGGCGTTTATGCTCAGCGTCATCATCGAGACATGCAACGACGAGGAAGCTCTGGCACGGACGCTCGCTTCGCTGGTGTCGGGTGCGGTGGAGGGGCTGGTGCGTGATGTCGTCGTCTGCGATCTGGGCTCCGGCGACTCAACACGTCAGGTCGCGGAGCATGCAGGTTGCGTGTGGACGACAGGCGGCATCGCCGATGCCGTCAAAACGGCGAAAGGCGACTGGCTGCTGCTGCTGGAACCGGGCGCGCGCCTGCTCGGCGACTGGACGGAAGCAGTGGCTGTTCACGCAGCCCGCTCCGGCACGGCAGCGCGGTTTTCGAGAGACCGGTCAAGCCGGGCACCCTTCCTCGCGCGCATCCTTTCACGGCCGGGGCCTCTGGCGCAGGGGCTGCTTCTGCCACGCAGGCAGGCCGTGGTGCTCGCGCGGCACGCAGACAGCGCCGCAGCACTCGCAAGAGGGCTCTCGCTGAAAACCCTGAGGGCTGCGATCCTGCCGGCAGCCCGCAAGGAGAAGAAGCGCGACGGGCTCTACTCCAGAGCATCGGACCGCAAAGTGGAGTCCGGTTTTCGGTGATTCCGATGCTCTCTCAGTAACTCAGATCGTCCTTTGTGCGTCCGAATGGACGCACGGCGATCTGGCAGGACGGTTGCGCGTTGAGCTGTCAGGCCATGAGGCGCAGGCTCCGTCGTTGCTACACGAAGGGCTGTCCGACCTTGTGCTTCGCCGGCACCAGCCGCTTCAGATAGGCATGGCCTTCTTCGGAAAGCCGGTTTTCCTGCCGGTGCAGGAAGCTGTCCGGCATGTGCCGCGTCTTGCCGGCAACATCGGCGAGCGGAACTTTGGCGAGGACCGTGCTGCCGTCATGCTGAAGCGCAACCGAGCCGCTGCCTTCGCCCGCAACCTGCACCGCGAAAGCGCCGGCTTCGAAGGCTTCACGGGCATCTGTCTGGCTTATGGAGCCGACATTGCCGCGCAGCAGGAAGCCGAAGGCATCCACCCGCGCGCGCTTGCCGGGAAGATGCTCGGCAAGCGCGTGTTCCAGCGCTGCGGTCAGATCGCTGCCCGAAAGCCTGACGTTGCCGTGCTGGTCGCGTTCCAGCCGCTCCGGCGGTACGAGGCTTTCGACAAGCGCTCTGCCATCGGCCGTGGAGACGCCTTCCGACACCGCGACCACGCAGCGCCCGTGGCGGTCGTAGGTCGAGCGGACATCATCGATGAAACGTGGAATGTCGAAGGCGCGTTCCGGCACATAGATGAGGTGCGGGCCGCTCGTCTCGTCCTGCTGCCATGCGGCGGAAGCGGCGGTGAGGAAGCCGGCATGACGGCCCATGACGATGCCGACATAGATGCCGGGCAGGGCGCGGAAATCGAGATCGACCGACAGGAACGCTCCGGCGACGAACTCGGCCGCCGAGATGAAGCCCGGCGTGTGGTCGTTTTCCACCAGATCGTTGTCGATGGTCTTGGGCGCATGCACCATGGCGATGGAACCGCCGGCCGCATCGCTGAGAATCTGCTGGGTGCCGGCGGTGTCGTTGCCGCCGATATAGATGAAGGCTTCCGCATCGACCTTCTTCAGGCCCGACAGGATCAGGTCGCAATAGGCGGCATCTGGCTTGTCGCGGGTGGAACCCAGCGCAGAACCGGGGGTGCCGGCGATCAGGCGAAGCCGTTCCTCGGGAAGGTCGGTGAGATCGACATAGTTGCCGTCGCGTATGCCGCGCACGCCATGCAGGGAACCAAGCACGCGCGCATCGGGATGGCGCTTGCGAACTTCAAGAACCGCGCCGGCCAGCGTCTGGTTGATGACCGCGGTGGGGCCGCCGCCTTGCGCGATGACGAAAGTTCCGGCCATGCTGACCTCCCGAATGTTCGAAATATATACGACTGCGCGTCTTGTATCGACGGGCAGTCGTATATTCAAACCGATTCGGGAGTTGTGTCAGATAACGACCACCGGATTGCGTTTCGAGGCGCGGTTGTAGAGGTCGATGATGTCCTGATTGATCAGCCGCACGCAGCCTGACGACACGGACTGGCCGATGCTCCACCATTCGGGCGAACCGTGGATGCGGTAGAGCGTGTCCTGCCCGTTCTGGAAGATGTAGAGGGCGCGCGCGCCGAGCGGATTGTCGAGCCCGCCGGGCTGGCCGTTCTGCCATTTCACCAGCTCTGGCCGGCGGCCGATCATCTCGCGTGGCGGCGTCCAGGTCGGCCATTCGCGGCCATACTGGATATTGGCGCGACCCGACCACGAGAAACCGGCCTTGCCGACGCCCACGCCATAGCGGATCGCCTCGCCGCCCGGCTGCACGAGATAGAGCAGGCATTCCTTGGTATGAACGACGATGGTTCCGGGTGCCTCTCCGGTCGGGTCGACCACGATCTGGCGGCGGAACTGCGGCTTGATTTTTTGATAGGGCACTTCCGGAACGGAGAAGCCACCGTCCGTCACCGCCGCATACATGACATCCGGGCTGGTGATCTGCCGATCGACGCTGATCGAGGGGCGCATGGGCTTGATCGAGCCGGTGGAACCGTAATCGAGGTTCAGCGCATCAAAGCCCGATGAGGCTGTGCTGCAGCCGCCGGCGGCCATCAGCGCGGTTGCGCCCATGCCCTGCAGCAGCAGGCGGCGGGGAAGAACCGGCGCACCCGGCTCGCCTGCGGCCGGCGACGACTGGTTCCGCGGCAACTCTGACATGTGTTTGATCCTGCGATACCGGCCGGGCCCCCAAGGTCCGGCACTCGCAGGTATTTTCAGCCGTCATGGTTTACAAACCGTGAAGCTTTCCCGGCACGGTTGCATTTCCGTTTGCCTGTCAGGCGGCCTGCGGCTCCCAGCTCGGGAAGGGATCGGGCAGGTCGCGCCAGCGGCCGGGCATGAAATCCCGTTCGGGTACGAGGCAGGCGTCGAGCTCGGCCCGGATCGCGACCTCGTCCATCGGGTCGCAGCCGATGAAGACGATCTCCTGCCTGCGGTCGCCCCACATGTCATCGAGATAGGGCCGCATGGCCGCGTGCCATTCGGGATGATCGGGCCAGCGCTGTTTCGGCACCGAGGCCCACCAAAGACCGCGCTTGCCCGTGCGCACCAGCGCGCCGGCCTGGCTGAGTTCGCCGACATAATGCGGGCGCGTTGCCAGCCAGAAGAAGCCCTTGGCGCGCACCACGCCCGGCCACGAGCGGTTGACGAAGGCCTTGAGCTTCACCGGGTCGAACGGCCGGCGCTCGCGATAGACGAAGGAGCGGATGCCGTATTCTTCCGTTTCCGGCACATGGTCGGCAAAGCCGTTGAGTTCCTTGAACCAGAGCGGATGGGTCTCGGCCTTGTCGAAATCGAAGCGGCCGGTGTCGAGCACCTTGTCCAGCGCCACATTGCCGAAATCGGTTTCGATCAGTTCGGCATCGGGGTTCAGGGAGCGCACGATCCTGCGGGCCATCTCCAGATTGTGGGGCGGGGTGTCGGACACCTTGTTGAGGATGACGACATCGGCGAACTCGATCTGCTCGACCAGAAGGTCGACGATGGCGCGGTCGTCCGCGTCGCCGGCGATCTCGCCGCGATCGCGCAGGAAATCCTGCGAGCCGTAGTCGGTGAGAAGGTTTGCCGCATCGACCACGGTGACCATGGTGTCCAGCCGGGCAACGTCGGAGAGGCTGTCGCCGTTCTCGTCGCGGAAATCGAAAGTGGCGGCGACGGGCAGCGGCTCGGCGATGCCGGTTCCCTCGATCAGCAGATAGTCGAAGCGGCCTTCCTGCGAGAGGCGGCGCACTTCCTTGAGAAGATCGTCGCGCAGGGTGCAGCAGATGCAGCCATTGGTCATTTCCACGAGCTGCTCGTCGGTGCGCGACAGGTTCGCACCTCCGTCACGCACCAGCGCCGCGTCGATGTTGACCTCGCTCATGTCGTTGACGATGACCGCCACGCGACGGCCTTCGCGGTTGTTGAGAATGTGATTGAGAAGCGTGGTCTTGCCGGCTCCGAGAAAGCCGGAGAGCACCGTCACCGGCAGGCGTCGGTTCTGCCCCGCTGTGCTTGGCCCGGTTGTTTCTGGCATGGCTATGTCTGGCATGGCTGGCCTCCTGATCCTGAGGATTGTCGAAACGGAGCGTCCGGCCGCAGCGGCCGGACGCGAAAGACAGGATGTCCGTGCTGGAAATCAGTGCTCCAGCATCTCGTGAACGATGCCTTTTGCATCCAGCGACGAGGGGTAGTAGGTCGGCCAGTTCGTCACTTCCTCCAAAAGGGCAGCGCGATCGTTGCCCCAGTAGAGGTGGTAGTGATCGGAGGCATCCGGCGCGATCTTGTGATCGCTGAACTGCATGAATTCCGGCGCAGCCGCATCGCCTTCCACCTTTTTGAAGATGAAGCGTACGCCACGATTACCGGCCTTGTAGGTCAGGATTTCATGACCATCGCTGGCATAGCGGGCCTTGAGCGGCTTGCCGTCCTCGAAGAACGTCACGGTATCGCCGTCGATGGTGATGCGCTCGACATTGGTGCGGTAGCCGATGTCGTAATAGGCCTTGTATTCCTCCGCGCTCTTGTCGCCTTCTTCGGCCTTGTGCGCCATCACGGGATCGAGCGTGCCGTCCTTCAGGTAAGGATAGACCGACTGCCAGTCCCCCGCCCAGTCCGTCAGGGCACGGTCCTTGACCTGATCATCCTTGAAGTAGCCCTTGTAGATCTGATCGTCGCCATGGTGGTGCCCATGGCCATGCCCATGTTCATGAGCGTGGTCGTGGCCATCCTCGCCCTCGTGATCATGCGACTTGCCCGTGCCGCCCACGGCAACGATGTTGAAGGGCCTGCCCTCCACGGTGATCTCCCCGGCCTTTTCAAAGGAACCTGCATCGACGATGTGGATCTTGCTGTTCAGCGGATCGGTGACGAACACCTTGTCGGAGGCAACGGTCACGCGCGGACGAGGATCGCTCCAGTGGCCATCCATGGAATAGGGCTCGGTGAGCTTGAGCGAATGGGCGATCTCGCCCTTCAGCACGTCCACCTGATGAAGCTGGCCGTCCTCGGTGATGACGTAGACGAATTTCGAGCGGATCGGGTCGACGGCGAAATGAACGCGGCGCGTGGGAAGCTGCACCAGACGGAAGGCGTCCTGTTCCGACGGATCGACCAGCACGATGCGGTCCGGACCATAGTTGCCGACGAAATACTGCAGGCCCTTGCCGCCGATCAGTGTCGAGGAACTGCCGTCGGGCAGCTTGTCGGAATAGGGCAGGTGGCGGATTTCAGGCACGTCGCCGTCCTGCGAGATCAGCAGCAGTCCGGTGTCGCAGGCGAGCGCATAGAGGCTGCCCGATCCGGCCGAACCATGCAGTCCGGGGCAGGCGACGTCTTCGCCGACCGGTTTGCCGTCGAGATCGACAAGCCGCGCGCCGATCGGGCGTTTGGAGGCATCCTCGGGGTTGGGGATGGTCACGACAGCATGCTTGTCGAACGGCACCGCCACGCCGTGATGCGGGGCGACGACGCCGATCTCGCGCAGCTGCGGCTTGCCTTCGAGGGCTGCCTTCTCGGTGAAGAAGCGGGCTTTGTCCTCGCCGTCGAACCATTGCGCGACATTGCCCTGGCGCTCGACGAAGTGGGCCGGCCTGGAGCCTTCCAGCGTGGTGTCGAGCAGTTCGGGGTCGTCCACGTCGATGTCGCCATGGTCGCCATGGTCATGGAAGGCAATGCCGGTGGAGATGGCCGATACGGTGCCGGCCGCACCCTGCACGGCAAACACGGTCTGGCCGCTTTCGGTGCGGTAGAGCGATGCCGGTCCCTTGATCCGGAAAGTGCCCAGCTTGTCGCCGTCGAGGGCGTCGATGACATTGACCACGGGTTGATCATGGTCGGAGACGAACAGCCGCCACGCCGTCACGTCGTCCTCGTCGGCCAGCACGGGGCCGGTCCAAAGGCAGGCTCCCAGCGCCAGCGCCGAGGCCGCGTAGAAGAATTTTCTCATATCACTCTCCTTGATGTTATTACATTACAAATCAGCAGAAACTGAACGCAATCCGGGTGTGTTCGCTCTCACTGCGAAGTTTGGGCAGGGCCGGCCGGCGTCTCAGGCAAGCGCCGGCCGGCCAGGAGGGCGCGGGCGGTTTCGGGGTCAGTGGCCGGCCGCATCCCTGATCGTGGCGAGGTTCCGGCGCATCATCTCCGCATAGGTCGCGGCCGGACCGTCCTCTTTGGACAGCGCGTCGGAATAGAGCGTGCCGCCGAGCTTCAACCCGGCTTCCGAGGCGATCTGCTCCACGAGCCGCGAATTGGAAATATTCTCCGCGAACACCGCCACGGCACGCTTGCCGGCGATTTCGCGCACCACGCCTGCGACATCGGCCGCCGAGGCTTCCGCGTCGGTCGAGACGCCCTGCGGGGCAAGGAAGGTGACGCCATAGGCATGCTCGAAATAGCGGAAGGCATTGTGGGCGACGACGAAGACGCGGCGATCCTGCGGGATCGCGGCGACCGTTTCGCGGATCTCCTTGTCGAGCGCGTCGAGCTTGCCGTCATAGGCCTGAGCGTTCGCCTCGTAGGTGGCGCAGCCCTCGGCGTCCGCCTTGCAGAAGGCGTCGGCGATGTTCTTCACGTAGACTTTCGCGTTGGCGACCGATTGCCAGGCATGCGGGTCGAGCGGGGCCTCATGGAAAACTGCCTTGCCGCCGACATAGTGATAGTGCCCGCCCGCGGGGTCGTTGAGGATTTCGGCGCCCCTGGTGGCTTCCACCACCGTGGCCGAAGTGCCGCTCGCCTCGATCAGGCGCTGGAGGAAGCCCTCGAACATGAGGCCGTTCACCAGCACCACGTTTGCCTTGGCGACGGCGATGGCATCGGCGGGTTTCGGCTCGTAGACATGGGCGTCGCTGTCGGGGCCGACGATGGTGCGCAGTTCGATGCGGTCGCCGCCGACTTGCCTTGCGAAGTCGCCGAGGATCGAGAAGCTGGCGATCACGTTGAGCTTTTCAGCCGCTGCGACGGGCAGGGTCGAGCTTAATGTTATAACAATCAGTGCGGAGGCGAGCTTGCGGAAGAGGGTCATTCTCGAAGTTTCCAGTTCCTGTTTTCAGGCGATCCGGTGGGCGGGGCGCGGCCGGCGGGTTGCCAGCAGGCCGCGCGGGCCGAACAGCACCGACACGAAATAGAGGCAGCCGGTGGAAAGGATGATCGCGGGGCCGGAAGGCAGCGCCGCATGGTAGGAGAGCAGCAGACCGCTGACCGACGAGACGAGGCCGAAGGCCACGGCCAGCATCGCCATGGTCTCGACGCGCTGGGTCCAGAAGCGGGCGGCAGCCGCCGGCAGCACCATCAGGCCGACCGACAACAGTGTGCCGAGCGCCTGGAAGCCGGCCACCAGATTGAGCACGACCAGCCCGAGGAAGATGAAATGCACCGGCGAGCCGAGCTTCGACACCGAGCGCAGGAACAGCGGGTCTAGGCATTCCGCCACCAGCGCGCGCCAGAACAGGCCGAGCGATGCGAGCGTGACGACCGCGACGATGCCGATCAGCGAAAGCGCGTCATTGTTGAGGGCGAGCACGGTGCCGAACAGCACATGCATCAGGTCGACGCTGGAGCCGCGCAGCGACACCATGGTGACGCCAAGCGCCAGCGATATCAGGTAGAAGGCGGCCATCGAGGCATCTTCCTTCTGGATGGTGAGCCGCGAGACCGCTCCCGCGCCCAGCGCGACGATGACGCCGGCCAGCAGCCCGCCTATGGTCATCGGCACGATCTGCAAGCCGTAGAGCAGGAAGCCGGCGGCCGCCCCCGGCAGGATGGCATGGGCCATGGCGTCGCCGGTCAGGCTCATGCGCCGCAGCATCAGGAACACGCCGATGGGGCAGGCGCTGAGCGACAGCAGCACAGCGCCCAGCAGTCCGCGCTGCATGAAGGCGAATTCGGTGAACGGCGCGATCAGGAACTGGTGGAGCGCTTCCATCATGCGGCTCCCTTGCGCGCCACCGGCTCTGCGCTTTCATGGGCGTGGGCATGATGGTCATGCGTGTGCCCATGCCCATGATCGTGGTCGTCATGGGAGGCGCACCAGGGCGCCGTCTCGTCCCATGCTTCATGGAACTGGCGGGCCCGCAGCAGATTTTCGGCCGCCAGCGCGGATTTCGCCTCGCCCCACGCAATCGGCGCGCGCGCCAGAAGCAGCGCCTCCGGGAAATGGGTGCGCACCAGATCAAGGTCATGCACGACGACCATGACGGTGCGGTTCTCGCCATGCCAGCGCTTGATGAGCGCGATCAGGTCGGTCATGGTGCGGGCATCGATGGCGTTGAACGGCTCGTCGAGCAGGATGAGTTCCGCATCCTGCACCAGCACACGTGCAAACAGGGCACGCTGAAGCTGTCCGCCCGAAAGCGTGTCGATGGGGCGCTGCTCGAACCCTTCGAGCCCCACAGCCATCAGCGCCTCGGAGACAGCGGCGCGGTCCTGCGCCGTATGGCGGCCGAGCAGGCCGCGCTTCGGCCACAGGCCGAGCGAAACGAGGTCGACAACGCGCGCGGGAAACGTGCGGTCGAGTTCGGACTGCTGCGGCAGGTAGGCAACCCGCGTGCCGGGCGTGACGGTGACGGAGCCGACCATCGGCTTCAGCATGCCGACGACACCCTTCATCAGCGTGGATTTGCCGGAGCCGTTGGCGCCGACCACGGCCGTCAGCGAGCCTTTGCGCACCACGCCGGAGAGGTGATGAACGGCCGGATGGCTGTTGTAGCCCAGCGTCAGATCGCTGAATGTTATGCAGGGAGCAGCCATAAGGCGAATGTGCGTCCGTTTCGATATCGATTGATGTGATGTTATTACATTGTCATTCGTGACGACAAGATGGCAAATCACCGGAGCTGGGGAAAATTTGTCTCCGCCCCATTGGTCCAGACCCCCTTTGGCGGCACATTTGGCTGGCGGGACGGCAATTTTTACGATAGTCGAAATAAATCAGGGAGCCGAACGAAAAGTGTCGTTTTGCGTTTCCTGTTTTCCGCTGAGGTCGCGGAACGGGAGGACTTCATGTATCTGGGGCTCGATCTGGGCACCTCGGGCGTCAAGGCGCTTCTGATCGACGGCGACCAGCAGCCGGTCGCATCCGGCCATGGCCCGCTCGACGTTTCGCGCCCGCATCCGGGCTGGTCGGAGCAGGATCCGGCCCATTGGCTGGCGGCGTGCGAGCATGCCATCGGCGAACTGAAGGCGTCGCATCCGAACGAGCTGGCCGCCGTCAGGGGCATCGGCCTCTCCGGCCAGATGCATGGCGCCACATTGCTCGACCGAGACGACAAGGTGCTGCGGCCCTGCATCCTGTGGAACGATACGCGCAGCCACGCCGAAGCCGCCATGCTCGATGCGGCCCCGCGCTTTCGCGAGCTTACAGGCAATATCGTCTTTCCGGGCTTTACCGCGCCGAAGCTCGTCTGGGTGAAGGCGAACGAGCCGGAAATCTTCGCTCGCGTGGCGAAAGTGCTGCTGCCGAAGGATTATCTGCGCCTGTGGCTTTCCGGCGAGCACATTTCCGAAATGTCGGATTCGGCCGGAACCTCGTGGCTGGATGTCGGCAAGCGGCGCTGGTCCGGCGAATTGCTGGCGGTGACTGGGCTGGACGAGAGCCATATGCCCACACTGGTGGAAGGCACGCAGCCGGCCGGGGCGCTGCGCGCGGAACTGGCCTCGAAATGGGGCATGCAGGCCGGTATCCCCATCGCCGGCGGGGCTGGCGACAATGCGGCTTCGGCCTGCGGAATGGGCACGGTGGGCGAGGGCCATGCCTTCGTTTCGCTCGGCACTTCGGGCGTTCTGTTTGCCTCCAACGCTGCCTATCTGCCCAATCCTGCCAGTGCCGTGCATACCTTCTGCCATGCGCTGCCGCAGACATGGCACCAGATGGGCGTCATCCTCTCGGCGACGGACTCGCTGAACTGGCTGGCCGGCATCGCCGGTCGCGAGGCAGGTGATCTCACGGCCGAGCTTGGTGACGACCTCAGGGCGCCGTCGGGCGTCACCTTCCTGCCATACTTGTCGGGTGAGCGCACGCCTTACAATGACGCAGCCATTCGCGGCGCCTTTGCCGGCCTTGCCCATGAAAGCGGCCGTGCGGCGCTGACGCAGGCGGTGCTGGAAGGCGTTGCCTTCGCCTTCCGCGACAGTCTCGAAGCGCTGGCCAGCGCCGGCACGCGGCTGGAGCGGGTGACGGCGATCGGCGGCGGCTCGCGCTCGCTCTATTGGTTGAAAGCCATCGCAACCGCGCTTGGCATTCCCGTCGACGTGCCGGCCGACGGCGATTTCGGCGCTGCCTTCGGCGCGGCCCGCCTCGGTCTCATCGCCGCCACCGGAGCCGATCCGTTCAGCGTGTGCACGCCGCCGGCCACCAGCCGCACCATCGAGCCGGATGCGGGGCTGACGCAGGCGTATGAAGAGGCTCGTCGGCGCTACCGCGCCCTCTATCCAGCCATCAAGGGAGTTTCAGCATGAGCACCGGCTTCTTCGGCGATATCGAACCCATCCGTTATGAAGGCCCGGAAAGCACCAATCCGCTCGCCTATCGCTTCTACGATCCCGACGAGATCGTGCAGGGCAAGCGGCTGGAGGACCATCTGCGCTTTGCCGTCGCCTACTGGCATTCCTTCGCCTGGCCGGGCGGCGATCCCTTCGGCGGCCAGACCTTCGAGCGGCCATGGTTCGGCGAGGATATGAACAAGGCCCGCCTCAAGGCGGATGTGGCCTTCGAGATGTTCTCGCTGCTTGGCGTTCCCTATTACTGCTTCCACGATGCCGATGTGCGCCCGGAAGGGAAGAACTTCGCCGAGAGCGCCGCGCGCCTCGACGAGATCGCCGGCATCTTCGAGAAGAAGCAGGCCGAGAGCGGGGTGAAGCTCCTGTGGGGCACGGCCAATCTGTTTTCCCACCGCCGCTATATGGCGGGTGCCGCCACCAATCCCGATCCGGAGGTGTTCGCCTATGCGGCCGCCACGGTGAAGTCCTGCATCGACGTGACCAAACGGCTGGAAGGCGAGAACTATGTGCTGTGGGGCGGTCGCGAGGGCTACGAGACGCTGCTCAACACCGACATGAAGCGCGAGCGCGAACAGGCCGGCCGCTTCCTGTCGATGGTGGTTGACTACAAGCACAGCATCGGCTTCAAGGGCACGATCCTGATCGAGCCGAAGCCGCAGGAGCCGACCAAGCACCAGTATGATTACGACGTCGCCACCGTCTACGGCTTCCTGAAGGATTTCGGTCTGGAAAACGAGGTGAAGGTCAATATCGAGCAGGGCCACGCCATCCTCGCCGGCCACTCTTTCGAGCACGAGCTGGCGCTGGCCGCTGCATTGGGCATCTTCGGTTCCATCGACATGAACCGCAACGACTACCAGTCTGGCTGGGACACCGACCAGTTCCCCAACAATGTGCCGGAAATGGCGCTGGCCTACTATCAGGTGCTGCTTGCCGGCGGCTTCACCACCGGTGGCACCAATTTCGACGCCAAGCTGCGCCGCCAGTCGCTCGATCCGCAGGATTTGCTGATCGCGCATATAGGTGCGATGGACTGCTGCGCGCGGGGCCTGAAGGCTGCCGCCCGCATGATCGACGACAAGGCTCTTATCAGGCCGCTCGAAGAACGCTATGCCGGCTGGAACGGCGAGGAGGCGAACGCCATGCTCGCCGGGAGGCGCACGCTTGAGCAGGTTGCCGAACGCGTGGTGAAGGACGGGATCGAGCCGCAGCCGCGCTCCGGCCGTCAGGAATATCTGGAGAATGTGGTCAATCGTTATGTGTAAGTGTGAGTGTGCGGGCTGAAATGACGGGTGAGATCATTGTGCGTCCGGCGTGCCCGCAGGACTTTCCGGCCATGAAGGCCATTTTGCGCGATACGTTCGAGAGCACATGGAGGCCGCAGATCACCGAGGCCTCCATCCGCAACTATCTCGACACCGATATTGGCGGCCGCTTTGTGGAACGTGCCGGCGCGGACATGCTGGTGGCCGAAATCGGCGGCGAGATCGCCGGGTTGATCCATTGCGTCGATGATTTCGTCGATGCCCTGCACGTCGGTTCCGCCTTTCAGCGCAGGGGCGTGGGACGCCGCCTCATGGAACGGGCCGAGCAGGATATGTCGGCCCGGGGATTCCGGCAGGCACGGCTCGAAACCGACACCTTCAACGAGCAGAGCCAGAGCTTCTACAAGTCCCTCGGATATGTCGAAATGGGGCGATATCCGGACGCGGAATGGAAGAGCGGCCTTACCACCGTCCTGTTTGAAAAGCGCCTGTAGGTCGCAAAAGCGCCGCTGCCGGCTTTTTCGCCAGTTTGCGGGAAATGTGAAAAAGCGATCCGCTTTTGCCGCCACAATGCCGCCTTGCTGCCTTCATGCAGCCGTCACGGGCGTCGTATAACTAGCCTCGCAAACAAGCTCAACGAGGCGAACCGATATGCAAGAAGATCGCGAAATCGACGCCCTCCTGTCGAACGGGGGCACTGACTCCATCATCGACCGGCTGATGGCGCTGCCGCGTCCGGCCGCCAATGAAGCTTGTGGCGAATGGGACCGCGCCGTGGCCGGCCGCCTTCAGGTCCATCTGGCAAGGCAGATGCGCGCCCTGCTCGAACAGGATGAGCCCGGCCGCAGCGCCGCCTGAGTCCCGCTGACGTTTATCACCGGGCCTGTCTCCCGCAACCGGCGTGCCGGACCCGGCGACAGGCCTCAGTTTCCGCCCGCATCCATCCGTCTGCTTTCGATCGCCTGTTCCAGCCAGCCGACTTTCATTTCCGGAACGGATGAAAGCAAAAGGTCGGTATAGGCATCGAAGGGTGGCGCCAGAACCTCGCTCGTGCGGCCATAGCGCACGACTTCGCCGCGATACATCACGGCGATGGAATCGGCGATGGCCTTTACGGTGGCGAGGTCGTGGGTGATGAACAGATAGGCCACGTCTTCCTCTGCCTGCAAATCCAGCAGCAGTTCGAGGATCCCGTGCGCCACCAGCGGATCGAGCGCCGACGTCACCTCGTCGCAGATGATGAGCTTCGGCCGTGCCGCCAGAGCACGCGCGATGCACACACGCTGCTTCTGGCCGCCTGAAAGCTCCGCCGGGTAGCGGTCGGCGAAACCCTTGCCCATCTCGATCTTGTCGAGCAGTTCGGCCACGCGCGCATCGCGCTCGGCGCCGCGCATGCCGAAATAGAACTCCAGCGGCCTGCCGATGATTGTGCCCACCGTCTGGCGCGGGTTCATCGCCACATCCGCCATCTGGTAGATCATCTGGAGCTGGCGCAGATCTTCTTTTGGCCGGTCGGCCAGCCGGTTGGCGAGGGTGCGCCCGTCGAAGGTGATGCTGCCCTGTTCCGGCGGCAAAAGGCCGGTGATGGCGCGCGCCAGCGTCGATTTGCCGGAGCCTGATTCACCCACCACCGCAAGCGTCTGGCCGGCATGAATGTCGACGCAGATGTCGCGCAGGACCTTCACCTGGCCGCCGCCATAGGAAGCGGTGACCTTGTCGACGGTGAGAATGGGAGCCGGCGAGGGCGCCTGCTCCTCATGGCTGATCGCATGCACCGAAACCAGCGCTTTTGTGTAGTCCTGCTTCGGCGCCTCGATGATCTGGCGCGTATCGCCCCATTCCACCGTCTTGCCATGGCGAAGCACCATGATGTCGTCGGCGACCTGCGCCACGACGGCGAGATCGTGGGTGATGTAGAGCGCCGCCACGCCCGTTTCGCGGATGGCGTTCTTGATCGCCGCAAGAACGTCGATCTGGGTGGTGACGTCGAGCGCCGTGGTCGGCTCGTCGAAAACGATGAGGTCGGGTCTGGAGCACAGCGCCATGGCCGTCATGACGCGCTGCAGCTGCCCGCCCGATACCTGATGCGGATAGCGGTCGCCGATATTTTCCGGATCGGGCAGGCTGAGCTGGCGAAACAGGTCGACGGCGCGCTTTTGCGCCTCCTCGCGGCTGGAGACGCCATGTTCGAGCGTGGCCTCGATCACCTGCTGCATGAGCTTGCGGGCAGGATTGAATGCAGCCGCCGCCGACTGGGCGACATAGCAGACCTCCTTGCCGCGTATCCTGCGCAAGCCCCGCGCGTTGCCGAGAATGTCGCGGCCGTTGAGGATCACTTCGCCCCCGGTGATGCGCACGCCGCCACGCCCGTAGCCCATCGAGGACAGGCCGATGGTCGATTTGCCTGCACCGGATTCGCCGATCAGCCCCAGAACCCTGCCGCGCCCGACCCTGAGCGATACGTCGTCCACGATGACGATGGTTTTCGGGTCTTCCCCCGGAGGGTAGACGGTCGCCTCGATGCGCAGGTTGCGGATGTCGAGCACATCGTCTTGCGGGGCGGCCTGCCTGTCTGCCCGTTCCTGTTCAGCCATCGCCACGGCCTCCCTTCAAGTCGGAGGTGCGGTTCAGCACCCAGTCGGCAACCAGATTGACCGAGATTGCCAGAAGCGCGATCGCACCCGCCGGAATGAGTGCGGCGGGAATGCCGAACACGATGCCGTCCTTGTTTTCCTTGACCATGCCGCCCCAGTCCGCATCGGGCGGCTGCACGCCGAGGCCGAGAAAGGAGAGCGCCGACAGGAAAAGCACCGCGAAAATGAAGCGCAGGCCAAGCTCCGCCACCAGCGGCGACAGTGCATTGGGCAGGATTTCGCGGAATATGATCCACGAGCGGCCTTCGCCGCGCAGCCTGGCGGCTTCCACGAAATCCATGACATTGATGTCCGCCGCCACGGCGCGCGCGAGGCGGTAGACGCGGGTGGCGTCGAGAATGCCCATGACGAGGATGAGCGTCACCAGTGTGGAAGGCAGCACCGACAGCACCACCAGCGCGAAGATCAGCGTCGGGATCGACATCAGAAGATCGACGAAGCGCGACAGGGTCTGGTCGATCCAGCCGCCGACCACCGCCGCGGTGAAGCCGAGGACCGAACCGAGGATGAAGGAGAGGGCGGTCGCCGTCACCGCGATGAAGATGGTGATGCGCGCCCCGTAGATCATGCGCGAGAGCAGGTCGCGGCCGAGATTGTCGGTGCCGAGCGGATGCGCGGCCGACATCGGGCCCCATACCTCGCCGACGATCTCGCCATTGCCGTACGGCGCGATCCACGGCGCGAAAAGAGCCGCGAACAGGAACAGCGCGGTCAGCAGAAGACCGACCAGGGCGCTTGGCGGAATATGTCTGATGTCAAACAAGGGCCGCCCTCACTTCGGATGCCGGAGACGAGGATTGGCCAGAATCGCCACTATGTCGGCAACGATGTTGAGGCCGATGTAGACGGCGGCGAAGATCAGGCCTACGGCCTGAACCACCGGCACGTCGCGCTTGGAAACATGATCGACCAGATATTGGCCCATGCCCGGATAGACGAAGATCACCTCGACCACGACGACGCCGACGACCAGATAGGCAAGGTTCAGCATCACCACGTTGACGATGGGCGCCACCGCATTGGGCATGGCGTGCCTGCGGATGACCTCGAAGGCCGACAGCCCCTTCAGTTCCGCCGTCTCGATATAGGCCGATTGCATGACGTTGAGGATGGCGGCGCGCGTCATGCGCATCATGTGCGCCAGCACTACCAGCGTCAGCGTCAGGGCCGGAAGCGCGATGGCCTGCAGGCGTGCGCTAAACGACATGGTGTCGAAAACGGTCGAGCTGGCCGGGAACCATTGCAGTTTGACGGCGAAGAACAGGATGAACAGGTAACCGATGAAGAATTCCGGCAGCGAGGTGGAGGCAAGCGCGAAGCCCGAGATCGTCTTGTCGATGACCCCGTTGCGGTAGCGCACCGCCAGAAGCCCGAGCAGGATGGCCAGCGGCACCGAGATTACTGCCGCGCAGGTGGCGAGGAACAGCGTGTTCTTCAGCCGCCCGCCCAGCGAATCGGCAATGTCGCGCCCGTTGGAAAGGGCGGTGCCGAAATCGCCCGTCAGCACGCCGCCCAGCCAGCGAAAATAGCGGATATAGGCCGGATCGTTGAGACCGAGCTCGCGGCGCAGGTTTTCGAGCGCCTGCGGCGTCGCCGATTGCCCGAGTATGGACTGGGCGACATCACCGGGGAGGATCTGTGTGCCCGCGAAGATGAGCACGGACACGGCGAGGAGGAGCAGACCGCCCAGCACGAGACGCTGGGCGATCAGCCGCAGAATATGGGCACTTCCCATCCGTGCGCGTCTCAGCCCTGCTTCAGCCAGACGCGGATTGCCGCCTTCAGGTTCGAGGTCTCATGGTTGGGATCGAGGACCCAGCCCTGCACTTCCTCGCGATGGGCGTCGATGAAGTCGTTGAACATCGGCAGGATGAGGCCGCCGTCATCGCGCACGATGGTGGCCGCCTCGCGGTAGAGGTCGGTGCGCTTGGCAGTGTCCAGTTCGGCGCGCGCTTCGAGAATGATCTTGTCGAACTTCTCATTGAAGAAGCGCGTGTCGTTCCAGTCCGCGCCCGTGATGTAGGCGGTCGAATACATGGAATCCTGCGTCGGCCGTCCGCCCCAGTAGGAAGCGCAGAAGGGCTGCTTGTTCCACACTTCCGTCCAGTAGCCGTCACCCGGCTCACGCTGCACCTGAATCTGGATGCCCGCCTTTGCCGCACTTTGCTGGAAAAGCTGGGCTGCATCGACGGCGCCGGGAAAGGCGACATCGGAGGTGCGCAGCAGGATGGGCCCGCTGTGGCCGGATTTCTCGTAGTGGAACTTGGCCTGATCGGGATCGTAGCTGCGCTGCTCTATGCCTTCGGGATACAGCGCATAGCTCTTCGAAATGGGGAAGTCGTTGCCGACCGAGGCGTAGCCCTGCATGATCTGCTGGATCATCTGCTCGCGGTCGATGGCAAGCTTCAGCGCCAGCCGCAGGTCCGCATTGTCGAAGGGCGCGGTGTTGCAGAACATCGGGAAGATGTAGTGCCCCTTGGAGGGCACGTTGACGATCACCACGCCGGGAGCGCGCTTGAGCAGGGCCACCGTCTTCGGCTCGACCCGGTTGATGATGTGCACCTGCCCGGACTGCAGCGCCGCCATGCGGGCCGTGGTGTCGTTCATGACGATGATCTCGACCGAATCGACATGGCCGACGTCGTCGTTCCAGTAGCCGTCATACTTCACCGACATGTGGCGCACGCCGGGCTCGTTGACCTCGACCTTGTAGGGGCCTGTGCCGATGCCGGCGGTCGGGTCATCGAAGCCCCCATTCGGCTGGATGATCAGGTGGTAGTCGGTCAGCAGCAGCGGCAGGTCGGCATTGCCGCGCTTGAGCTTGAAGACCACATTGTCGCCGTCGACCACGACTTCGTTGATATCGCCGAGAATGCCAACGGCGGCCGACTTGGTCTCGGCATCGGAATGGCGGCGTATGGTCTGGGCAACGTCTTCGGGCGAAAGTTCCTTGCCGTTGTGGAAGGTCACGCCCTTGCGGATCTTGAACGACCATTCGGTCGCATCGGCCGAAGCGTCCCAGGATTCAGCAAGCACCGGCTGGGCGCTGCCGTCTGCCGGCGACTGGATAGCCAGCGTCTCACCCCATGTGCAGCCGAAATTCTGCGGCACCTGCGTGAGAAACTGGGCCGGGTCGAGGCTGTTGGTGGATTCACCGCCAACCAGCCCCATTTTCAGCGCGCCGCCTTTCTGGGGTGTCTGGGCCTGCGCCACGCCCGAGAGCATCGTGTTCGCCAGCGCGGCACTCACGCCCAGTGCAGCGGCCCGGCCGAGAAAATCGCGGCGGCTGAGCCTGCCCGTGGCAACTGCACGGCTTAAAAAATCGAGTTCCGCTGACATATTCAGAGCTCCCTTATCTCTTTGTCTGGACCTTGCGGCCGTTCTTATTCTTCTGATTACGGGGAATAATGGGACCTGGGTCAACCCCGCACCGGACGGAATGCGACACGCTCTGGCGTAATTTGTATGTCGCATCTGGAGCAATAAATTGCCGGGCGCACCGTAACGGATACGTCGTAAATAGACAAGAAACGCCGTTTTTAGCGGGTTTGCGGCGTAACGGCAGCGCCGGAACGCAAATTTTTTGAAAATGATAACGCCGCCGCCCGGTCGGGCGGCGGCGCTTCCAAATGTCGCGAAAAAGACAGTGCCGTCAGTTGAGCGGTATGTCGTTATCCTGCTTTCCGGACTGATAGATTGCCGACAATTCGTCATAGCGCGCAGCGATATCTTCTATGCGCTTTGCCAGCCGCGTGCGCTCCGGCTCCGGTGCCTCGCGGGCAAGCCTGCGAATGGAAAAGCTCTTCCAGTAGGCGTTTTCGGCATTGTAGCCGCCCGGTTCCAGCGTGAAGACCTCCTTGAGGATCTTCAGGTCATGGGGAATGGCGAAGCTGTCGCGCGAGTCCTCATGGCTGAACAGATAGTAGAAATTGTCGAAACCGGCCCATGTGATGGCCGACAGGCACAGCGAGCAGGGTTCGTGCGTGGAGACGAAAATGGCCTCCTTCGTATCGACCCGTTCGGCCTTCGGCATTTCGTAGAACCGCTTCAGGCAGTGCATTTCACCATGCCAGAGCGGGTTTTCGGTCTCGTTGTTGGTTTCGGCCAGAATCAGCGAGCGGTCGGATTTTCGCAGAAGAGCGGCGCCGAAAAGCTTGTTTCCCTGTTCCACGCCGGCCGCCGTCTTCGGCACGATGTCGCTTTCGATCACGTCGAGCAGGCGGTCGATCAGGGAAACGTCGCTCATGCGGCAAAACCTTCCGGAAGCTGGATTTCATAAGGGTGGGAGAAGTAGAATTCTTCCAGATTGGAGCCGTCGCCGCCGCGGTCGACCACGACGAAATTCTGCGGCTCGCCAATCGGCGTCAGCACGCCGTGCCACACATTGCGGTGATAATTCACGCCCTGACCGGGCGCGGTGACGAAAGCTTGCGGCACGCCGGGACCATCGGGCTCGTCGGGGCAGACCACGACCAGAAACGGGCGCGGTGACAGTGGCATGAAGGCCTGACTGCCGAAAGGGTGGCGCTCCACCATGGAAAGCTGGAGCGGAAACGCATAGGGCGTGCCGCAGAAGATCGAAATCAGGACCCGGCAATTGGGTCCCGTCACCTCGACCTTTGCAAGATCGTGATAGCGCTCGCACTTGCCGGCATTGATCGGGTAATGCGTGTCGCAGTCGGTATCGATGACATCGCCGAAGGCTGCGAAGCTGTTGCGTGTCAGCGGCCGGGCGATGATCGCCGAGGTCATTCCTGTCTCCCGAATCCGCCGAGCGCCGCGTGGCGATTGACGTCCTTGTAGAGCAGATAGCGGAAATTGCCGGCGCCGCCCGCATAGCAGGCCTGCGGGCAGAAGGCGCGCAGCCACATGTAATCGCCTGCCTCCACCTCGACCCAGTCCTGATTGAGCCGGTACACAGCCTTGCCTTCCAGCACATAGAGCCCGTGCTCCATGACGTGGGTTTCGGGGAAGGGAATGATGCCGCCCGGCTTGAAGGTGACGATGGTGACATGCATGTCATGGCGCACATCCACCGGATCGACGAAACGGGTGGTCGCCCATTTGCCATCGGTATCGGGCATGGCCACGGGCTCGATGTCGTTCTCATTGGTGAAGATCGGATCGGGCACGTCGATGCCTTCGACGAATTCGTAGGCCTTGCGGATCCAGTGGAAGCGGGCCGTCTGCGCGCCTTCGTTGCGCAATGTCCAGCCGCTGGCGGGCGGCAGGAAGGCATAGCCGCCCGGTGCCATGCGATGCGACTGGCCGTCGAGCGTCACCGTAATTTCGCCTTCGACCACGAACAGCACGGCTTCGGCGTTGGCATCGGGTTCAGGCCGGTCGCTGCCGCCGGCCGGCTGCACTTCCATGATGTATTGCGAGAAGGTCTCGGCAAAGCCGGAAAGCGGACGGGCGATGACCCAAAGGCGCGTCTTGTCCCAGAAGGGCAGGTAGGAGGCGACGATGTCGCTGAACTCCCGGCGCGGGATCACCGCATAGGCATCCGTGAAGACGGCGCGGTCGGTGATCAGGTCGCTCTGGGGCGGCAGACCGCCTTGCGGAGCGTAATAGGTGCGTTTTGGCATGGCGGTCATGTCCATGATTGGGTTCCTACAGGGGGAAGGAGATCTCTGAGGCGGTGCAGGGCGATGCGCTCGACCTGCCGGCAGGCCGTTGCGAATTCCGTGGCGCGGTCGTTATCGATGCGGGTTTGGAACGCGGCGAGAATGCTCGCCTTTGTGTTGTCCTTGACCGCGATGATGAAGGGGAAGCCGAACTTCTCCACATAGGCGGAATTGAGCCGGGTGAAGGTCCCGCGCTCCGCATCGGTCAGCGCGTCCAGCCCGGCGGAAGCCTGTTCGGCGGTCGATTCGGGCGTCAGGCGTTTGGCCTGCGCCAGCTTGCCGGCAAGATCGGGGTGGGCGGTCAGCACGCCCAGACGCTCGGTTTCGCTGGCCGAGCGGAAAGCGCGGCAGAGCGCGTTGTGCAGCCCGCCTGCGCTGTCATGGGCGGGGCCCAGTTCCAGCTTCCAAGCGCGCTCCGCGATCCATGGCGAATGCTCGAAGATGCCGCCGAAGGTCCTGACGAAGCTCGCCTCGTCCATGCGCGAGGGACGCAGCGCCGGAGCCTTGTAGGGATGATGCTCCTTCCAGTGCCGGGCAATGTCGATGCGGCGCGGCAGCCAGACCTTGTCGTGGCTTTTGACATAGTCGATGAAGCGCTTCAGCGCCGCCACGCGGCCCGGACGCCCGATCAGCCGGCAATGCAGGCCGACCGACATCATCTTCGCCTTGCCACCCTTGCCTTCCGCATAAAGCGTGTCGAATGTGTCCTTCAAATAGGTGAAGAACTGCTCGCCTTCGGTGAAGCCGGCCTGAATGGCAAAGCGCATGTCGTTGGCATCGAGCGTGTAGGGAATGACCAGGTGCGGCGGAATGGCATTGCCATGGCCGTCATGGTCGAGCCAGTAGGGCAGGTCGTCGTCATAGGTGTCGGAGATATACTCAAAGCCGCCCTCGGCGGCGGCCAGCCGGACCGACCACACTGATGTGCGGCCCAGATACATGCCCTGCGGCCGTTCGCCGGTCACTTCCGTGTGCAGGCGGATCGCCTCGATGAGGTCGGCGCGCTCGGCGTCTTCCTCGTGGTCACGATAGTCGATCCAGCGCAGGCCATGGGAGGCGATTTCCCAGTCCGCTGCCTGCATCGCCGCGACCTGTTCGGGCGAGCGGGCAAGCGCGGAGGCGACGCCATAGACCGTAACCGGCACCTCGGCTTCGGTGAACAGCCGGTGCAGCCGCCAGAAGCCGGCGCGGGCGCCGTACTCGTAAATGGATTCCATGTTCCAGTGGCGTTTGCCCGGCCATGGCACGGCACCCGTCACCTCCGACAGGAAGGCTTCCGAAGCCTTGTCGCCATGAAGGATGCAGTTTTCGCCGCCTTCCTCGTAATTGACCACGAACTGGACTGCTACATGCGCGCCGCCCGGCCATGCCGCATCCGGTGGATTGGCTCCGTAGCCGCGCATGTCACGCAGATAACGCATGTTTGAAAACTCCGGGCTGGCAATTACGATCGACAGAGTACCCAAAGGGAAGGGGCTGCATTCCCCTCAAAAAATTTGAAAGTGTTTTTGGGCTCCAGTCAGGCGGCGGCCCTTATATGGCGCTGCTAAATGGCGCACAATCAAATGCTGCAATTATGACATATGCTGCATATTCGGCGTACCTTGAACGGGAGGCGAACAGGTGGGAGCAACGGCAGAGGCGGCGGGTGGCCGTCTGACAACGCATGTGCTTGATACGGCATCCGGCAGTCCTGCGGCGGGGCTGTCCATCGAACTGTTTCGCATCGAGGGCGACCGCCGCACCTCCGTGAAGACCGTTGTCACCAATTCCGATGGCCGCTGTGACGCGCCGCTTCTGGCCGGTGATGAATTCAGGACCGGCGAATATGAGCTGGTGTTCGCTGCGGGCGACTATCTGCGCGGGCAGGGCAATGCGCTTCCGGAGCCTGCCTTCCTCGACATCGTGCCGATCCGGTTTGGCATGGCGGAACCGAAGCACTATCATGTGCCTTTACTGATATCGCCCTACGGATACTCCACCTATCGGGGGAGCTAAAGCGATGGCCGCAGCAATACGCAACGAGCTACGCTTCATTCTGAACGACCGTGATGTGGTGCTGACCTCCGCAGCGCCGGACATGACTTTGCTCGACTGGCTGCGCCTGTCACAAAACCTGCGCGGCACCAAGGAAGGCTGCGCTGAGGGCGACTGCGGGGCCTGCACGGTTCTGGTCGGCAAGCGGGTCGGCGATGAACTGGTCTATGAAGGCGTCAACGCCTGCATCCGCTTCATGGGATCACTCGATTGCTGTCATGTCGTGACGGTCGAGCATCTGGCGCCGAACGAGGGCAGGCTGCACCCGGTGCAGCAGGCGATGGTGGATTTCCACGGCTCGCAATGCGGGTTCTGCACGCCGGGCTTCGTCATGTCGCTCTACGGGCTGTGGATGCGCTCGCCCAATCCCTCGGATTTCGAGATCGAGAAGGCCTTGCAGGGCAATCTGTGCCGCTGCACCGGCTATGAGGCGATCATCCGCTCCGCGCGCGCCATCTCCACCTATGGTCGGGTGAGCGAGGATCCGCTGGCCAATGAGCGCGCCTCGATCCTCGCGCGGCTGGCACGGATGGACGATGGCACCCGCGTCGAGGTCGGCGAAGGTGCTGAACGCCTGATCGTGCCGGCCAATGTCGATGACCTTGCCGCGGTGCTGGAGGCGGAGCCGAAGGCGACTGTCGTAGCGGGCTCCACCGATGTCGGGCTCTGGGTTACCAAGATGATGCGCAACATTTCGCCGGCCGTTTTCATCGGCGGCGTGCAGGAACTGCGCTCCATGAGCGAGGAAAATGGCGTCATCACCATCGGCGCCGGCGTCACCTACAGCGAGGCCTTCGGCTTCCTGTCGCAGCGTATTCCGACACTTGGTGCTTTGGTGGCCCGCATCGGCGGCGAGCAGGTCCGCAACATGGGAACCATCGGCGGCAACATCGCCAACGGCTCGCCGATCGGCGATACGCCGCCGCCGCTGATCGCGCTTGGCAGCAGGCTCACCCTTCGCAAGGGCAGCGAAAGGCGCACCATTCCGCTGGAAGAGTTCTTCATCGCTTATGGCAAGCAGGACCGTCAGCCGGGCGAGTTCGTCGAGGCCGTTCATGTGCCGGTGCCGGGCGAAGGCATCCACTATGCCGTACACAAGATTTCCAAGCGGCGCGAGGAAGACATCACCGCAACGCTGGGCGCGTTTTATCTCGAACTTGCCGGCGATGGCACGGTGAAAGAGGTCCGCATCGCCTATGGCGGCATGGCGGCGACACCGAAACGGGCAAGCACAGTCGAGGCCGCGCTGACCGGAAAACCGTGGACGGAAGCGACGATCGAAGCGGCTATCCCTGCCTATGAGCAGGATTTTGCACCGCTGACCGATATGCGCGCCACGGCGGAGTATCGCATGCTGGCGGCGAAGAACCTGTTGCGCCGCTTTCATCTGGAAACATCCGGCGCAAAGGTTCCGGCGCGCGTATCGAGATATACCGTTGCGGCCTGAGTGGCCGCGAGGTGCTTAGGCACCGGGGAGGCAGGATCGATGACGAAGCACACAAGCAATCTCAAGGCCGAGAAGATCGTCGGCGGCGTCCACGCATCGCCGCGCCATGATTCCGCGCACAAGCACGTAACCGGCACGGCCGTCTATATCGACGACATCGTGGAGCCTTTCGGCACGCTTCATGCGGGCCTCGGTCTCGCCAATGTCGCCCATGGCACCATCCGCTCGATGGATCTGGCCGCGGTGCGGGCGGCTCCCGGCGTGATCGATGTGCTGACGGCCAGCGACGTTCCCGGCGTCAACGAGATTTCGCCCAGCGGCATGAACGACGACCCGGTGCTGGCAGACGGCAAGGTGGAGTTCCACGGCCAGCCGATCTTCTGCGTGATCGCCGAGACGCGTGAGCAGGCGCGCCGCGCCGCGCGACTGGCGAAGATCGAATATGAGGAACTGCCGGCGGTCATTGATATCTGGGATGTCGATGTGGAAACGCACAAGCAGGTCACGACGCCGCTGACGCTGAAGCGTGGCGATGCCGCAGCCGCCCTTGCCAGCGCCCCGCGTCGGGTCAAGGGGCGCATGCGCCTTGGCGGGCAGGACCATTTCTATCTTGAGGGGCAGGTGTCGCTGGCCATTCCGGGCGAGGACGAGGACGTCCTCGTCTACTGCTCCACGCAGGGGCCGAGCGAAACCCAGCACATGGTCGCCCATGCGCTGGGCGTTCCGAGCCATTCGGTCGCCATCGAGGTGCGCCGCATGGGTGGCGGCTTCGGCGGCAAGGAAACGCAGGCCAATCAGTGCGCCGCGCTGGCGGCCATCGCCGCCAAGAAGCTGAAGCGCGCCGTCAAGCTGCGTCTCGACCGCGACGAGGATATGACCGCGACCGGAAAGCGGCACGATTTCGCCATCGACTACGATGTCGGCTTCGACGATGAGGGCCGCATCCTCGGCATCGACTACACCTTTGCCCTGCGCGCGGGGTTCTCGGCAGACCTGTCCGGACCTGTCGGCGACCGCGCCCTGTTCCATTGCGACAACGCCTATTTCTTCCCGCACGTGCTTGCCAAGTCGGCGCCGCTCTACACCAACACGGTATCGAACACGGCCTTCCGGGGCTTCGGCGGGCCGCAGGGCATGGTGGGCGCGGAGCGTGTGATCGACGAGGTGGCCTTCGCGGTCGGCAAGGACCCGCTGGAAATCCGCAAGCTCAACTTCTACGACGCGATGGGCGTGGAGGGGACACGCAATCTCACGCCCTATCACCAGAAGGTCGAGGACTGCATCATCCAGCGCATCGTGGCCGAGCTGGAAGAGAGCGCGGATTATGCCGGGCGGCGCAAGGCGATCGCCGAGTTCAATGCCAACAGCCCGGTCGTCAAGCGCGGGCTGGCGCTGACGCCGGTGAAGTTCGGCATCTCCTTCACCAAGACCGAGTCCAACCAGGCCGGCGCGCTGGTCCATGTCTACACCGACGGTTCGGTGCACATGAACCACGGTGGCACCGAGATGGGGCAGGGCCTGCATCTGAAAGTCGCGCAGGTTGTCGCGGAAGAGTTCCAGATCGACCTCGACCGGGTCAAGATCACCGCCACCACCACGGCCAAGGTGCCCAACACCTCGCCGACCGCCGCCTCGTCGGGCGCGGACCTCAACGGCATGGCGGCACAGGACGCGGCGCGCCAGATCAAGGATCGCCTGATCGACTTCGCCGCCGAAAAGCACCAGATCCCGCGTGATCAGGTGGTGTTCCTGCCCAACCGGGTACGTGTCGGAAACGAGGAGATTGCTTTCAGCGAACTGGTGCGGCAGGCCTACATGAACCGCATCCAGCTTTCGGCTGCGGGTTTCTACAAGACGCCGAAAATCCACTGGGACCGTGCCAGGGGCCGTGGCCATGCCTTCTACTACTACGCCTATGGCGCGGCATGTTCGGAAGTCTCGGTCGATACGCTGACCGGCGAATATGTCGTGGAACGCACCGATATCCTGCACGATACCGGCCGTTCGTTGAACAAGGCCATCGACATCGGGCAGGTCGAGGGCGGCTTCATTCAGGGCATGGGCTGGCTGACCACCGAGGAATTGTGGTGGGACGATAAGGGCCGCCTGCGCACCCATGCCCCTTCCACCTACAAGATACCGCTGGCATCCGATCGGCCCAAGATCTTCAACGTGGCGCTGACCGACTGGTCGGAGGCCTATGAGCCGACCATCCATCGTTCCAAGGCCGTGGGCGAGCCGCCGCTGCCGCTGGGGCTTGCGGTGCTGCATGCATTGTCGGATGCCGTTGCCAGCGTTGCCGATCACCGGATTTGTCCGCGCCTCGACGCACCGGCCACGCCTGAACGGGTGCTGATGGCGGTGGAGCGGCTGAAGGCGCAGCTTGCAAAGTAGCGCCGTGCGTGTTGGGAGCCTATCTTAAGGGCATGAGTGATTTGTCTGTTTGCAAAGCCGGGACATGTGCGGAGGCATGAAGTGGCCTCGACCGTTCGCAATCTGAAATCCTTCCTTGCCGGTGCGGGCAGGTTCGCGCAGGTCAGGGTGGCGGGAACCAAAGGCTCCACGCCGCGTGAGGCTGGCACATGGATGCTGGTGTCGATGCTGACCACATACGGCACCATTGGTGGCGGCCAGCTCGAATATATGGCGATCGACAAGGCCCGGCAGGTTCTCGGCAGACCCGACGAAGCGTCCACCATGCTCGATGTGCCGCTTGGTCCGGAAATCGGCCAGTGCTGCGGAGGACGCGTCGAGGTTGAAATCCGGCTAGGCGATGACGAACTGGCATCCGCGCTGATCCGCGAGGCGGAGCAGGAGGAGGCGGGTTTGCCTCACTTCTATATCTTTGGTGGAGGTCATGTTGGCAAGGCGATCGCGGCGGCTGTGGCGCTTCTGCCCGTGCGCGCGATCGTCGTCGAAACCCGGGCCAACGAACTGGAAGGTATTTCGCCCGGCGTGGAAACGATGCTGACGCCGATGCCGGAAGAGGCGGTGCGGGCGGCCCCTGCCGGATCTGCCTTCGCCATCCTGACCCACGACCACGCGCTGGATTTCCTGATCGTTGCCGAAGCCCTGAAGCGCAGCGATGCCGCCTATGTCGGCATGATCGGCTCGAAAACCAAGAAGGCCACCTTCCGCAGCTGGTTTCTCAAGACCGCAGGCGGCACGGAAATGCAGTTCGCGCGGCTGATTTCGCCGATTGGCGGCGAGGCGGTGCGCGACAAGCGGCCCGCGGTGATCGCCGCGTTGGCCGCCGCCGAGATCATGTCGTCACTGGCGTTTTACGTGGTCGGGCAGCGCAGCCTGTCTGCGATGTCAGAAGCAGGAAAAAGCAACGCCGCCCGGTCCGGATCGTAGGGCCGTTATTCCTTTTCCTGGGTATGGGCTTCCAGGAACCACAGGAACTTGTCGAGCGAGCGCGAATAGCCCGTGAAGATGTCGGCTGTATCGGCGTCCCCGGCTTCGTCCGTTTCGCTGATGGCGTCACGCGCGCCCTTGGCAGCAGCCGCATAGGCCTGGATGAGAGCCGCCAGATGGTCCTTGGTCTTGTGGATTTCGGTCGGGTACGGCTTGAGGGTGGTTTCCTTCGCAACCACCTGCGACGTTCCATAAGCGGTGCCGCCGAGCTGCACGGCGCGTTCGGCTATAGTGTCGACATGCTCGTCCAGTTCAGTCCGGAATGTATCGAGCATCTCGTGAATGGCGATGAACTGGGGACCCTTCACGTTCCAGTGTGCCTGCTTGGTGATCAGCGCCAGATCGATGGCATCTGCCAGCCGCGCGTTCAGTACCTCGATCGAGGACGCGCGCGTATTAGATTTCAGGTCGTTATGAGTCTGGATCGTTGCCATTGGGAAGCTCCATTCAGTTGCTGTTCGACGGGGCGCGGCAAAAACCCGCCCCCTCACACAACAATGTGCGCTTCCGCAATCGGTTCCTCAAGCGTGCTGCGGCTTTTTGGCAGCTGTATCGGCCGGCCCGTCCGGGGATCGCGGCTCCAATGCGTCGCGAATGAGCCTCTGGCAGCGTTCCGCCATGAAATCGAGCAGCAGGCGCACTTTCGGGTCCTGCAGCTTCTTGTGCGGATAGACGGCGGCAAGCTGCACCGGAGTTGGCGGGGTCTGCTGAAGAATGACGCGCAGGCGTCCCTGTCGCAGATAGGGCTCCACCTCGAAGCGCGGTTTGTTGACGATGCCGCGCCCGCCAAGCGCCCATTCCGTCAGCACGTCGCCGTCGTCACTGTCGTAGGGCCCGCGAAACTCGAATTTCTGCGGCCCGTTCGGCGTTTGCAGGATCCAGTAGAACTCGCGCGATCCCGGAAAGCGCAGCATCAGGCAATCGTGCCTGTTCTGGATCAGTTCGTTGATGTCGGCCGGCTCGCCACGCCGTTCCAGATAGTCCGGCGAGGCGACCAGCACCCGCTCGCATTCCAGAATGCCGCGCAGGCGCAGCGAAGAATCCTCGATCACCCCCAGCCGGAACGCAACGTCGATGCCCTCTTTCAGAATATCGACATTGTGGTCGGAGAGCCGCAGGCGCACCTCTATGTCGGGATACTTGTCGTGGAACTCGGGAATGCCCGAGGCGATCAGGCGCCGGCCCAGCCCCAGCGGCGCGGTGACGCGGATGGTGCCGCGCGGCTGGCCGGACAGAGCCGTCACCGCCGCCTCGGCCTCGGCGACTGCATCGAGGATCTGCTTCGCGCCGGTGTAGAAAACATTTCCCTGCTCGGTCGGCATCAACTGGCGCGTGGTGCGGTTGAAAAGCCGCACTCCGAGGTGCTTTTCCAGCTCCTTGATACGGTTCGATGCGACGGCCGGCGAAATGCGCATATCCCGCCCTGCCGCCGACAGGTTCCCCAGTTCGACGACACGGACGAAAACGGCGATATTGTCGAGATAGGCCATGCGGGTTTCGTGGCTTTCATGCGGCTGCGTGGAAAGACAATAGTATTTTCCATTTTTTTTTGAAAGTCATCGGGCCAATGGGCTCTTTTCGTTCGCAGGACAGTCCGTAAAGTTGTCGTCTGCCGACAAGGGGTGGAGCATGCTGGATTTCGCTATTTTCTGGGACTGGTTGTCGTTTGCCGTGCGCTGGCTGCACGTCATCACCGCTATTGCGTGGATCGGCTCGTCCTTCTACTTCGTCGCCCTCGATCTCGGCCTGCGCCAGCGTGCCGGCCTGCCTGAAGGCGCGTTCGGCGAGGAGTGGCAGGTCCACGGCGGCGGCTTCTATCACATCCAGAAATATCTGGTCGCGCCGGCGGCCATGCCCGAACACCTGACATGGTTCAAATGGGAGAGCTACGCCACCTGGCTGTCCGGCTTTGCGCTTTTGTGCGTGGTTTACTATGCCAGCGCGGACCTCTTCCTGATCGACCCCAACGTGCTCGACGTGTCGGTTCCCGTCGGCATCGGCATTTCGCTGGCCACCATCGGCGTCGGCTGGCTGGCCTACGACAATCTGTGCAAGCTCTTCCTCGGCAAGAGCGACACCGGCCTGATGATCTTCCTCTACTGCATTCTGGTGTTCATCGCCTGGGGGCTGACGCATCTGTTCACCGGCCGCGCCGCCTTCCTGCATCTGGGCGCCATCACGGCGACCATCATGTCGGCCAACGTCTTCATGGTCATCATTCCCAACCAGAAGATCGTGGTCGCGGACCTCATTGCCGGCCGCAAGCCGGACCCGAAATACGGCAAGATCGCCAAGCAGCGCTCGGTACACAACAACTACCTGACGCTGCCGGTGCTGTTCCTGATGCTGTCGAACCACTATCCGCTGGCGTTCGGCACGCAGTACAACTGGGTGATCGCTTCGCTGGTGTTCCTGATTGGCGTGCTGATCCGCCATTATTTCAACACCGGCCATGCCCGCAAGGGCAACCCGACCTGGACCTGGCTGGTAGCCGCAATCCTGTTCGTCATCATCATCTGGCTGTCGACCGTGCCGAAGGTACTGACCGGCGAGCCAAAGGCCGCCGCTACGGCAACGGGTGAAGTCTATATCGCCTCGACGCATTTTCCCGCCGTGCGCAACACGGTGATGGGGCGCTGCGCCATGTGCCATGCATCCGAACCGTTCTATGACGGCATCTATCATGCGCCCAAGGGCGTGGTTCTGGACAGCGACGAGGCGATCGCCTCCCATGCCCGCGAAATCTATCTTCAGGCAGGCCGCAGCCATGCCATGCCGCCCGCCAACGTCACGCAGATGACCGACCGGGAACGCCAGTTGCTCATTGCATGGTTCGAAGACGGGCGCGAATGATGTAAGCCTTCCGGCGGGCTGATACGCCGGACCATCCTCAGCCGAAAGAGCCAGGGAACCTGTCATGACCGAAACCCTTCTGCGCGGCCGTACGCTCACTTTCCTGCGCTGGCCGGAAGCGATCGACGACCATGGCGCGTGGCGCTGCGAGGAGGATGGCGGCCTGCTGCTCAGGGATGGCCGGATCGCTGCCGCCGGCGCCTATGCCGATGTCGCCGCGAAAGCCGGGGAGGGCGCGAAGGTGATCGACCACCGGCCGCATCTGCTGGTGCCCGGCTTCATCGATGCGCACGCGCATTTCCCGCAAATGCAGGTCATCGCCTCCTATGGTGCTGAACTGCTGGAATGGCTGAACACCTATACTTTTCCCGAAGAGACGAAGTTTCTCAATGCGCAGCATGGCCGCCGCATCGCCCGCCTGTTCCTTGACGAGATGATTCGCCACGGCACCACGACTGTGGCCGCCTATTGCTCGGTGCACAGGGAATCGGCGGAAGCCTTCTTTGCCGAGTCGCATGATCGCGACATGCTCAACATTGCCGGCAAGGTGATGATGGACCGCAACGCGCCGGAGGGCCTCACCGACACGCCGCAATCCGGCTATGACGACACGAAGGCGCTGATCGCCCAATGGCATGGCAAGGGTCGCCAGCACTATGCCATCACGCCGCGCTTCGCCATCACCTCGACGCCTGAACAGATGGAGATGGCCGGCGCGCTGGCGAAGGAGTTTCCCGGCCTGCATATCCAGACCCATCTGTCGGAAAACCACGACGAGATCGCCTATACCTGCGAACTCTACCCACAGGCGAAGGACTATACGGACGTCTATGCCCATTACGGCCTTTTGGGCTCGCGTACTCTGCTTGGCCACTCCATCCACCTCTCCGAGCGCGAGGCGGATGTGATCTCGGATGCCGGATCGGTCGCGGTATTCTGCCCGACGTCCAACCTGTTCCTCGGCTCGGGCCTGTTCGACTATCAGCGCTTCCGTCGCCGCGAAAAACCGCTGCGCATCGCGGCGGCCACCGACGTTGGCGGCGGAACGAACTATTCGATGCTGCGCACCATGGATGAGGGCTACAAGGTCATCGCCATCCAGGGCGAGAAACTGAATCCGTTCCAGTCCTTCTGGCAGATCACGCGCGGCAATGCCGAAGCGCTTTCGGTTGCCGATCGCGTCGGTACGCTGGATGAAGGCAGCGATGCCGACATCATCGTGCTGGACAGCCGCGCCACTTCGGTCATGGAACTGCGCATGGAAACGGTGAGGTCGCTGGCCGAGGAGCTTTTCCTGTTGCAGACACTGGGCGACGACCGTGCCGTGCGCGAGGTCTATGTCTCGGGCAAGCCGGCGAAGAGCATTCTGGCCGGTTAAGCCTCCCGCAAGGGAAGGGATGGCTTGACGATGCCGGCCAGTGCGTACAGAAAGCCGGAGCCATTAGGAGGAGCCGGTAGTGGTGGACCCGAAGCCTTTTCTGACGTCGATCTTCGAGGCGGCTGTCGCCGCGGCCGATCCTGAGCGCACCATTCGTGAGCACCTGCCTCAGCCGCCGAAAGGGCGCACCATCGTCATCGGGGCCGGCAAGGGCGCGGCGCAGATGGCTGCAGCCTTCGAGAAGGTCTGGGAAGGTCCGCTGGAGGGACTGGTGGTGACCCGCTACGGCTACGGTGCGCCGACACAACGCATCGAGGTGATCGAGGCCGCGCATCCCGTGCCCGACAAGGCCGGCCTTGAGGCCGGGCAGCGCCTTCTGCGTCAGGTAGAAGGCCTGAGCGCGGACGATCTGGTCGTGGCGCTGGTCTGCGGCGGCGGCTCGGCCCTGTTGCCTGCACCGGCCGGTTCGCTCACGCTGGAAGACGAGATCGCCGTCAATGAGGCGCTGCTTGCTTCGGGCGCGCCGATCTCGGTCATGAACGCCATCCGCAAGCATGTCTCCGCCATCAAGGGCGGAAGGCTGGCAGCGCGGGCGCATCCGGCACGCGTCGTTTCGCTGATCGTTTCCGATATTCCGGGTGATAATCCCGCACTGGTGGCTTCAGGCCCCACGGTTCCCGATGCCGCCAGCCGCGCCGATGCGCTGAAAGCCATAGAGACCTACGGCATCAAACTGCCGAAGGCCGTGATGGAACATCTCAACTCGCCCGAGGCGGACGCCCCGCATCCCGACGACGAGCGCTTCGCCCTCAACGAGGTGAAGCTGATCGCCTCGGCAGCCGTGTCGCTGGAGGTCGCCGCAGCGGAAGCGAAAAGGCAGGGCATCGAAGCTGTCATCCTCTCCGATTCCATCGAGGGAGAAGCGCGCGAGGTGGGTTCGGTCCATGCGGCCATCGCCCGCGAGATCGCCACGCGCAACCGGCCGTTCTCAAAGCCCGTTCTGCTTCTGTCGGGCGGGGAGACCACGGTGACGCTGCGCGCCAAAGGCAAGGGCGGCCGCAACAGCGAATTCCTGCTTTCCTTCGCGCTGGGCATCGACGGCTTTGCGGGCATTCACGCGCTGGCCGCCGACACCGACGGCATCGACGGTTCCGAAGACAATGCGGGTGCCTTCTGCGATGGTGAGACTGTGCGCCGCATGCGGGGCGCCGGCATCGATGCGCGCGCCCTGCTGGCCGCCAACAATGCGTGGACCGCTTTCGATGCCGTTGACGACCTGTTCGTGCCGGGGCCGACCGGCACCAATGTCAACGATTTGCGCGCCATCTTGGTGCGCTGAAACTTTCCGTAAGTAGAAACTTACTTTTTCTGCCTACACCTCATGGAGGTAGAGGTGGTAATCCAGCTCCGCCACCGTGCGCGCCACCCTGAAATACTCGGCCTGCTTGATAGCGGTGAAGGTGTTGTGAAGATCCGCGCCCAGCGCCTCGCGCAGGAACGCGGAAGCCTTTGCCGCCTCGATTGCCGCGCGCCAGTCGGCCGGCATGGTGCTGTCGCCAGTGTCGGTCTCATAGCCGTTGCCAGTGGTTTCAGGGCCGGGATCGAGCTGTTCCTCGATGCCCTTGATGATGCCGGCCAGAATGGTGGAGGCAACCAGATAGGGATTGGCGTCGACGCCGGAAGGACGGTGCTCGATGCGCCGGTTCTTTGCGTCGCCCGCGGGCACGCGCAATGCCACCGATCGGTTGTTGACGCCCCATGTCGGCGCGACCGGCGCATAGGATTGCGCCACGAAACGCCGCCATGAATTGGCGTGAGGCGCGAACACCAGCATGGATTCGGCCATGGTTGCCACCAGTCCACCCAACGCCTGAAGCAGCAGCGGTGACCATGTTTCGCCCTCTCGCTCGGTAAGGGCATTGCGTTCTTCAATATCCAGCAGCGACACATGGAAATGCATGCCAGAGCCTGCATATTCCTCGATCGGCTTCGCCATGAAGCAGGCGGTCACGCCATGGCGGCGCGCCTGCGCGCGCACGATGCGCTTGAGCATGATGAGATCGTCGGCGGCGCGCAGCACATCCTTGCGGTAGTTAAGCGTAAGCTCGTACTGACCGGGCGCATATTCCGAGATCACTGTCTCGGCCGGAATGCCCTGTTCTTTCGCCGCCGCATAGATGTCGGAGAACAAGGGCTCCATGCCGTGCAGATGGTCGACGGAGTAAACCTCCGTCTTGGCCGAGCGCCGGCCATCCAGAACCGCGCCTGCCGGCTGCACCTTGCCGTCACCGTCGCGCTCATTGGCGAGGAGAAAGAACTCCAGCTCGAAGGCGCCGGCCGGGTGCAGGCCTTTTTCCGCGAGCTTGCGAACCTGCCGTTCCAGCGCGTGGCGCGGGTCGGAGCTCATCGGCGCGCCGTCGAGATGGTACATGGCCATCAGCACCTGCCCGCGCGCGGGGCTGGTTCCGTAGAGTGGAACCAGCGTGCCGGGGATCGGCCAGGCGCGCAGATCGCCGTCGCCCGAATCCCAGATCAGCCCGGTTTCGTGGACATCCTCGCCGGTGATGTCGAGGCCGAGGATCGAAATCGGCATGTGCCGCCCGCTTTTATAAAGACCCATCAGTTCATGGCGGCGGATGATCTTGCCCCGCCCCACGCCATTGGCATCGGTGAGCAGAATGTCGAAGGCCTCGATCTCCGGGTGAGCGTCGAGAAAGGCCTGGGCTTCGCCGGGCGTCGAGCCCGATGGGGAGGTCATGATGGGTTGTCTCCGGAAGGAATGCGGCTTTACCGCCTGGGGTAGCCGACAGTGCGAATATGATCAATCGGTGAGCCGTTTAACGACGTCGCTGAAAGCGCTTATCAGCCGGTTCACCTGTGCGGGGCGCGTTGCCGGCGAAACCAGCATCATGTTGTGGAAGGGTGCGATCAGCACGCCGCGGTTGACGAGCGCGACATGGAGTGCGGCTTCCAGTTCCGGCGCATGGGCTGCTTCCGCCTCGCCGCCATTTTTCAGTGGCCCGGGCGCGCAGATGAACTCGACCCGCGCGCCGACCCGCGCCACATGCCATGGCAGGCGGTAGCGGTCGATGACGGCGGTGAGCCCGGCGTCGAGGCGGCGCGCCAGATGCTCCATATGCGCGTAGTTTTCCGCCGTCATCACCTCTTCCAGCGTCGCCCGCATGGCGGCGAACTGCAGCGGGTTGGCCGAAAGCGTTGTGCCCATGCCTGAATAGCCCGGTTCATGGGTGCGCCGATAGTCGGCATAGCGCGAGGCGACGTCCTCGCTCATCCCCCATATGCTGGCCGGCACGCCGCCGGCCACCGGCTTGCCGAGCACGAACAGGTCCGGCTCCAGCCCGAAGGCGCGCGTGTAGCCGCCTAGGCCGGTCGAGATGGTGTGCGTCTCGTCGATCAGAAGCAGGGTGCCTGTGGCGCGGGTCAGGCGGCGCAGTGCGTCGTGAAAGCCGGGATCGGGAAGCACCATGCAGGAATTGGTCAGCACCGGTTCGGTGATGACGCAAGCCACATCCTCGTCGGCAAGCGCTGCCTCAAGGGCTGGAATGTCGTTGAACTCCACGATCTTCGTGGTGCGCGTCAGGTCGCGGAATTCGCCGACCAGCCCCGGTCGATTGATCGGCTTTCCGTCCCTTAGCCGCACCATGGTCTCGTCCACGGAGCCATGATAGCAGCCGTTGAAGACGAGGATCTCTTCGCGACCCGTCACCGCCCGCGCGATGCGCAGCGCGAAGCGGTTGGCGTCGGTGGCGGTGGTGGCGATCTGCCAGAAGGGCAGGCCGAATTTCTCCTGCAGCAGCGGGCCGATGGCTAGCGCGTCTTCCGAGGGCAGCATGTAGGTGAGGCCGCGACCCGCCTGCCGGCGAATGGCGCGCGACACCGGCGGCGGCGAATGGCCGAACATGGACCCGGTGTCGCCGAGGCAGAAATCGTCCAGCCGGTTGCCGTCGATGTCGGTGATGGTGGCGCCGCGCGCCCGGTCGACGAGGATGGGAAACAGCGTCGGCCAGTCCTTCATCCAGTGCATGGGCACGCCGTCGAGGAAGCCGGCGATGCCGTTTCCGAGTTTGGCGGCGGTTTTCGGCCGGGCCTTGCGAAACGCCTCCGCCTCGCTCTCACGCAGCTCTTTGATGCGCTCCTGCCCGATGCCCGCCATGTTCCGCCCATGATCAACAAACGCCGCCACTATAAGGGGGCGTTTGCGCACGGCAACCGGCCACTTTGCCGAAGCTGTGGCCCAGCGGTCCAGCCCCGCCACACTCGGCAGGGCATGTGCGGATGTGTCAGCCGGCGATGTCGATGATGCCGCAGTCTCCGGCGGCGCTGGCGAAGGCGATCCGGCGCTCGTCGCCGTCCCATGCCATGGAGGTGATCGCACCCTTGCCGCCGCGCCGCAGAAGCACTTCCTTGCCATCGGCGAAACGGGCGGCAAGGATCATGCCGTCGTCATAGCCGATGGCGGCAACGTCCTCGCTCGGGTGGCAGCTTACGCAGGTGACCGTCGAATTGCCGCGCGTGCCAAGCTCCAGCGGCGCCTTGCCCATTGGCCCGTCCTTGCCCTGAAACGGCCAGACGATGGCCGCCGGCGCGCCTGAACTCGCCAGCCAGCGCCCCTTGGGCGACCACGACAGGCTCTTGACCTTGGCCGGATAGCCGCTCATGCGCATATGCTTGCCGTCGGCCAGCTTCCAGCCGTGCAGGGCGTTCTCCTGCATGGTGGTGACGAGGAAATTCCCATCCGGCGAGAAGGTGATGCCCGTGTGGGCTCCCGCCCATTCAAGCTCTGTCGGCTTGCCTTCGGCGGCCGGGAAATGCAGCGTCGCGCCATTGTAGCGGGCAACGCCGATGCGCATGCCCTTCGGCGCGAAGGCGATGCCCTCGACCGAGCGCGGATGCGAAAATTCCTTCACCTTGCCGTCGGCAAAGCGCACGAAGGCATTGCGCCCGGAAGCATAGGCTATGGCGCCCTGCGGGCCTGCCGCAACGCTGGTGATCCACTTGCGCCCGGCTTCCGCCAATTTCTCGATCACGCCGCCCGCCTTCACGGCGAACACCTTGCCGTCTTCGCCTCCGGTGATCAGCCGGTCGCTGGCGGCGTCGTAAAAGGCGCACAGCAGCCCGTCATTGGCCTGCGCGGTCTTGTGCCCGTCGTCGAGACGGTGAATGGAGCCGTCGGCAAGCGCGAAATGCGGCACATTTCCGAGAAAGACGGCGGCCACGCAATGGCCTTCGAGATCAAGCGGGGCGACTGTGGGCATGGTATATCTGCTTGCCTGCTTCATGGCTGGAGATTGCGGTGCCTGTCCGTCGCGGGCTGGAACCGCTCGCCGGCCCCGGACCGCAGATGGCGGCAAATCGCGTCGGCAGCTTGATCGGCGGAAAGCCGCGTCACGTCAAGCACCAACAGATCCGGCACGTCGGGCTTCTGGATGCTGTCCTCTGTCATGAAAGAGGCGAGGACAGCGGGATCGGCCAGCTTGCGGCCCACCCGCTCCGGGCTGCGCAGCCTTCGGGAATTTTCCCCGAAACCGGCTTCGAGCACGACGGGCACCAGCGCTGCATTGCGTGCCATGGCCAGATCGACGACATCTTCCCACGCCTGCCGTTCGCGTGGATCGTTGGCGCAAAGCGCATTCGTCATCACGAAGGTTTCTGCGTCCGGTCTGTCCTTCAACGCTTCGTAGGCGGCGTGCCGCACCTGTTCATAGAGAGGCCATCTGCCGGGATCGGCAAGCCCGGTGCAGCCTATGGCGACGTCATGCAGAAGATGGTTATCGACCAGCCGCGCGCTGAGCCTGTTTGCCAGAACGCGGCCGATCGTGAGCTTGCCGACGCCCGGCCAGCCGTTCAGGTGAACGATCAGGCCGCCTGACACGCCTCGAAGCTCTTCTTCAGGCGCTCCGCGTCGAGTTCGCGGCCGATGAATACGAGCCGGCTTTCGTGCTTCTCGCCGTCCTTCCACGCGCGCTGGTGGTCGCCTTCGATGATCATGTGGACGCCCTGTATGACGTAGCGGTCCGGATCGTCCCTGAAGGCGACGATGCCCTTGAGGCGCAGGATGTTCGGGCCTTCGAGCTGGGTGACCTTCTCGATCCACGGGAAGAACTTCTTCGGGTCCATCTCGCCGCCGCGCAGCGATACGGACTGCACCGTCACGTCATGGATCGGCGAGACATGGTCGTGGCCGTGATGGTCGTGATGATGGTGCTCATGTCCGTGATGATCATGCCCGTCGTGATCGTGGTGATGATGGTCGTGGTCGCAACCAGGGCCGCAGACATGGTCGTGATCGTGATCATGCGCGTCGAGGAAGTGTGGGTCGTTCTCCAGCGCGCGTTTCAGGTCGAAGGCGCCGCGATCGAGAACTTCTGCGAGATCGACGCCGGAACGCTGGGTGCGGTGGATTTTCGCCGCCGGATTGATGGCGCGCACCGTGGCTTCGACCGCGCGCAACTCGTCCTCTGTCACGAGATCCGTCTTGTTGAGGATGATGACGTCGGCGAAGGCGATCTGGTCCTCGGCTTCCTTCGAATCCTTCAGGCGAAGCGGCAGGTGTCTGGCGTCGACCAGCGCCACGACTGCATCGAGCTTCGTCTTTGAGCGGACGTCGTCGTCCATGAAGAAGGTCTGCGCTACGGGTGCGGGGTCGGCGAGGCCGGTCGTCTCGACCACGATGGCGTCGAAGCGGCCGGGACGGCGCATCAGGCCCTCGACGACGCGGATCAGGTCGCCGCGCACCGTGCAGCACACGCAGCCATTGTTCATCTCGTAGATTTCCTCATCGGATTCCACGATGAGGTCGTTATCGATGCCGATCTCGCCGAATTCGTTGACGATGACCGCATAGCGCTTGCCGTGGTTCTCCGACAGGATGCGGTTGAGCAGCGTGGTCTTGCCGGAACCGAGATAGCCGGTCAGCACGGTCACCGGGATTTGCGTCCCGGTTTCGTTGACCCCGGCTTCGTTCACTTGGGTGTCGCGCGTCTGGGTGTCGCTCATGGGAACCTCGAAATGGATATGTGACCCATATAGGACGTCGCGGCTGCGATTGCACAGGGCAAAACAGAGGCTCTGTCGGACAAGTCCTCCGGACGGATTGTTTGTCATCTAACTGAAATAAACATCTGCCATTAGCCATCATACATGCTGCGAAACTTGCCGGCAAAGCTGTTTCGGGTGTGGAATTTGAAAGCGCAATTGCAAACCGTGACCTGCCGGGCCATGTTTGCGATGCTGATGCGGTCGAGAGGGAAACCATGGCCAAAGCTGACAGAACTGCAACGATGAGCCGGCTGCATTCGGCTGCGCGGCTTGCCCGCACGGCGCTTGCTGCACGACTTCTGGAGCACGGTTTCTACGCGGGGCAGGACCAGATCATGCTGGCTCTGGACCGTGAGGACGGCCAGACGCCGGGCACTCTTGCGGATCGGCTGGGCGTGCGTCCGCCAACCATCACCAAGACGATCAACCGCTTGCAGGCCCAGGGTTTTCTGGAAAAGCGCAACTCCATCTTCGATGCCCGTCAGGCTCACATTTTTCTGACTGAGGCTGGCCGGGATCTCATCGTATCGATCGAGAAATCGGTCAAGAAGACGGAGAAGCAGGCTCTCAAAGGGCTCGACAAGAAAGAGCAGAAGACGCTGGCCAAGCTTCTGGCCCGCATCGAGGCCAACCTCACAAATGAGGAAATAGTGTTCATCGATGATGAGCCCGAAACCGAGGCCGAGACGAAACCGGATGCAAAGAATGCAGCCGGAACCGATGCCGAGCCCGCAACCGCGACCAAGGTCGAAGCCTGAGGCCAGCAGCGCTTACATTTCAGGCCAGGCGCTTTGAGGCTTGCGGGCACAGGGCGACTGGCCCAAAGCTTGATGTCGAGATTACTCGTCCGGCTTTGACGTGAACAGTTCCAGTCATTCAAAAGACAGCGCAGCCCCAACTGCAGCCATCGTTTATATGGCTGCAGCCTATGTGCTGTTCACGTTTCTCGACACGTCGATCAAATTTCTGGCGCTTGCCGGGGTGACGCCTCTTTTTATCGCCTGGATACGCTTTTCCAGCCACGTCGTGTTGGTCGCGGCGCTGTTCAGAGGCTGGCAGGGAACGGACCGTTTCCGCACTTCCAAGCCAGAAGCGCACCTCATAAGAGGTGCGCTTCTGGCGGGCTCCACCATCTTCAACATATTGGCGCTGCGCTATCTGCAACTGGCGGAAACCACATCCATCTATTTCTTCGGCCCCATGGTGATAACTGCGCTTGCCGGACCGCTTCTCGGTGAATGGGCGGGCTGGCGGCGATGGGTGGCAATTGTCTTCGGCTTCATCGGCGTTCTGGTCATCACGCGCCCGGGCGTCGGCGTGTTCGGCATCGGCCATGTGTTTGCGCTGTGCTCGATGCTGTCGAACTCGGTCTACATCATCATGACACGCAGCATGTCGGCCACGGAAACCGCCGAAAGCCTCATCCTCTATTCGGCACTGGCACCGATGATCCTGCTGACGCCGACGCTCTGGCTCACACAGTGGCCGTCGGTCGGCCTGCTGCAATGGGGCTTGCTGCTGCTGCTCGGGCTGTTCGGCGGGCTCGGCCACTGGTGCCTCATTCAGGCCTACCGGCGCGCTACCGCGACAGCGCTCGCGCCCTATTCCTATCAGCAGATGGTGTGGGTGATAGCTGCGGGACTGCTAGTGTTCGGCCAGTTTCCGGATGTATGGACGCTTGCCGGCGCCGGCATCATCATGGCGAGCGGCTTGTACATCGTGCACCGGGAGCATCGACTGCGTGTTCTCAACCGCGCCGTTGCGGATGCCGATGTGGCGGAGGTGGCGAAAAAGCTTTGACTCGACCCGCAACGATGGCCTAAACGCTTTTAAAAAATTTAAATTGTTTAGCGGGGGAGCATCAACGCTGGCTCAGAAAGTCAAGCTTTCCACCATTGCCGATGCGCTGGGCGTATCGACGGCAACGGTATCTCTTGCCCTGCGGGACAGCCCGCTGGTGGCGGGATCCACGCGCGAACGCATCAAGGAACATGCGCGCGAGATCGGTTATATCTATAACCGTCGCGCTGCGTCCCTGCGCACCTCCCGCTCGGGCATTGTCGGTGTCGTGGTGCATGACATCATGAACCCGTTCTATGCCGAGATCTTGCGTTCCATCGAACATGAGCTGGACCGCTCGCGCCAGACTTTCCTGCTCTCCAACCACTATGACAAGCTCGACAAGCAGCGCACCTTCATCGACACTCTCCTGCAGTTGGGCGCCGATGGCGTGATCATGTCGCCGGCCATCGACACACCGGCTGCCGACATTCGCATGGCGGAAGAAAATGGCCTGCCTGCCGTCCTGATCGCGCGCGACGTCGAGGGCGCGCATGTGCCGGTTTTCCGTGGCGACGATGCCTATGGCACCGCACTTGCCACCAATCACCTGATCTCGCTTGGCCACAAGCGCATCGCCATGGTTGGCGGCAACGACCAGACTTCGACCGGGCGCGACCGCTACCAGGGCTATCTCAATGCCATGCAGGCAGCAGGGCTTGATGTGCAGCCGACATGGCGCATAGCCGGTCCGCGCACCAAGCAGGGCGGGTTTGAGGCCGCGAACCAGTTGCTCGCCCTGAAGGACAAGCCCACGGCGGCCTGCTGCTGGAACGATCTCGTCGCCATCGGCCTCATGAACGGCATTTCCCGGGCCGGGCTTACGCCGGGCGTGGATATTTCGGTTACCGGCTATGACGATCTGGAAGAGGCCGCGATCGCGACACCGGCCCTGACCACCGTGTGGAACGGCCAGCGCGAGGTGGGCCGCCGTGCGGCCAGCGCGCTGCTCGACAAGCTCAATGGCCAGACGGTGGGCCAGACCCAGGAATTGATAAGACCGGAGCTGCATGTTCGCCAGTCTACCGGTCGCCCCGTGGAGCGCTGAATTCATGTCGATTTCGTCCGGACCGGCCACTGTCCTCGTTTGCGGCAATCTGCATGGCCATGCCGTAAAACGCATCGGCGAGGCGTTCCGGCTCGTGCACATCGAGCGCGCCGACCCGTCGCTTCTGTCGCCGCAGGATATTGCTGCGGTGCGGGCTATCTCTGCCTTCGGGGGCATAGATGCGGATTTCATCGATGCGTTCCCCAATCTGGAGATCATCGCCAATTTCGGCGTCGGTTATGATTCCGTGGATGCCGTTCATGCCGGTGCGAAAGGGGTCATGGTCACCAATACGCCCGATGTTCTGACGGAAGAGGTTGCGGATCTGACCGTTGGTCTCCTGTTGTCCACCTTGCGTGAACTGCCCAGGGCAGAGGCATGGCTGCGGCAGGGCAGGTGGGCAAAAGAGGGATTCTACCGGCTGAGCCCACTCAGTTTGCGCGGCCGCAGCATCGGCATTTTCGGCCTCGGCCGGATCGGGCTTGCGGTGGCGAAACGTCTGGAAGCCTTCGGCGTCACGGTCGCCTATCACAATCGCCGGCCGGTCGATGGCGTGGACTATGCCTATCATGCCACGCTGAAGGACCTTGCCGAAGCTGTCGATACGCTGATCTGCATCGCGCCCGGAGGGGCTGCGACCGAAAAGGCGATCAACGCCGAAATCCTGAAAGCGCTCGGTCCCGATGGCGTGCTCATCAATACAGGCCGTGGAACGACGGTCGATGAGGATGCATTGGCGGCGGCACTTTCAGACGGCACCATCGCCGCCGCCGGGCTGGATGTGTTCGCGCATGAACCGGACGTGCCGCAGGCCCTTCTCGATGCGCCGCACACCGTTCTCCTGCCGCATGTCGCCTCGGCCTCGGTTCCGACACGCAGGGCCATGGCCGATCTGTGCGTCGACAATCTCGTGTCGTGGTTTGGTGCGCGCAAGGCGCTGACACCGGTGCCGGAAACGGCGCATGTGAAGGCGAAGTAGCGCCAAGCGGCCGGTTTACTCGGCCGCGGCGCGCGCTTCCGGCCTCGCCGCCGCGTGGAGGCGTACGGCATCGCCGAAGGCCCGGAAGATTTTCTGCGAAACGCTGTCGGACCTCACCCAGTATTCGGGATGCCACTGCACGCCGACCGCGAAGGCGCGGGCGCCTTTCACGGAGACGGCCTCGACCGTTCCATCTTCGGCCACCGCCTCGACCTGAAGGTTGTTGCCCAGACGGTCGGCTGCCTGCCGGTGAACGGAATTCACCTCGATGTCGCCTGCTCCAAAAACACCGGCAAGGCAGGTTCCCGGCCGGATGCTGACCTTCTGGCGGATGGCGAAGCGCTTGTCCTGATCGTCGCTCGCCGGCGCACGGTGATCGAGCGAGCCCTCGCGTTCCTGAATCTCGCTGGCGAGAGTGCCGCCAAGCGCCACATTCAGCTCCTGTATGCCGCGACAGATGGCGAGCAGCGGCACGCCGCGCGCGATGGCTTTGCGGATAAGGGGAAGGGTGGTCGAGTCGCGCGCTGTATCGTAGGGGCCGTTTTCCTCGCTGGCATCACCGCCATAGAGCGAGGGATGAACGTTCGATTTCGAGCCCGTCAGCATGACGCCATCGACGTGCGACAGCAGCGCATCCAGATCGAGCCGGTCGCCGAAAGAGGGGACCAGCACGGGCAGGGCGCCGGCGCCGGCGATCACCGCTTCCAGATATTGCTGGGGTGCGGCATGCCAGGTGTAATTCTCAAACTGCCTGACGTCCGTGGAGACGGCAACGAGCGGCTGCGTCATGATGTGCGAATCCGGTGAGTTTCAGGATCTCTGCTTCGGGCAGGATTTATCATGAACTTCATGCCGCTGTGAAGGAGACAAGGTTGACGTCAGGTCCGGATGCTATTGCGCCCTGGGTGGGGATAGATGCATCCTGTCTTGAAATGATTTGAACCGGGGATATGAGAGCGACGTCGGATAAGTCCGCCACCTCCCCGTTTCTAAAAGTTTTTTTAATGCGAATGTGTCATCATCTTCGCATGGGGTGAGTGCCGAATGTGACCGCGATCAAGCGAAATGAGCTGCCTGACGACGTCTACATTCCGTTCGTGGAGACGCTTTTCCGCGACGGCTTCACGCTTGCTATAGGCATTTCCGCACAGACGGCCCTCATGTGCATCGTGGGGGCGAAAACCGGAAATCCCTCCTATCTGGTTCTGGCTGCTGTTCTGGTGCTTGTCGGTATCGTGCGCGTCATGAACATGCGCCGCTTCGCTGCCCTGCCGCCCATCGAGACGCGTCAGGAAGCATATCGCCGCGAAACCCGCTACATCATCTACGGGGCCATGCATGGTCTCGTTCTGGGCACTTTCTGCCTTACTGCGATCTATACCGCACAGGATGAGTTCGCCGAGATTGCCGCGGTCTGTATCGTGCTGGCCACGGCGACAGGCATTGCCGGCCGGAACTACGGATCGCCGAGGATGGTCAACATCCTGATCCTGACGCTGGCCTGCCCGATGGCTCTGGGCTTCATCCTGCGTGGTGACTTCTACCACGTGGCGCTGGGGCTGCTCTCCGCGCCCTTCCTGCTGGCGATCCATCGCTATGCAGATACGGTGCGGGACGTGCTGTTCACGGCGATCTCGGCTGAAAAGCTCGCCAACCGGCTGGCTCAGCGTTTCAACCGGGCGCTCAACACCATGCCGCACGGGCTCATCATGCTGGACCCGGACGGAAAGGTTGTGGTGGCGAACGCCGAGGCGGCCCGTTTGCTCTCGATCCATTCGCCTGACGATCTGCTGGGACGTTCGGTCCATTCGCTTCTGATGCGTGGGGTGGTCAGCGGCATGCTGACCCGCAAGGACTGCCAGCTTGTCGAAACGCAGCTGACGAAAGCGCTGCGGGAGGGCCGCGATCGCAAGGTTCTGGTGGGTTTTGCAAATGGCCAGCACTACGAGTTCTCGGCCCGCGAAGGCAGCCAGGAACTCGGCGTCATCACATTCGAGGATGTGACCGCCCGCGTCGAGGCGGAGGAGCGCATCCGCTTCATGGCGCGCTACGACAGCCTGACCGGGCTGGTGAACCGGGCCTATTTTCATGAACTGGTCGAGGAAAGCCTCAGCACGGGCGATCAGAAACGCTACTGCGCCATCGCAACCATCGATCTGGACGATTTCAAGAGCGTCAACGATACCGTGGGCCATCCCGTGGGTGACGGTCTCATCTATGCCGTGGCGGAGCGGCTTGCGGAGTTTGCCGCACCGGGCATCCAGATAAGCCGTTTCGGTGGCGACGAATTCATTCTGTTCTTCGACAGGGTTGAGAGCGAAAGCCAGTTCACCCGCATGATGGACGAGATTTTTGCCGGACTGAAAGGCGAGGTCGATGTCGCCGGCCATGTGCTGCGCATTCAGGTGAGCGCCGGTGCCGTCCTGTCGCGGGTTGAGTTCAGCGAGGTTGACGAAATGATCGTCAAGGCCGACCTCGCACTCTACAAGGCCAAGGAACTCGGCAAGAATGGCTGGCAGCTGTTCGAATCGTCGATGGATGCGGCGTTCCGCGACCGCCAGAGAATGAAGGCGGATCTGCGCGCGGCCGTCGAGGCGGGCACGTTGCGCGTCGTCTATCAGCCGATCGTCACCATGGCGACCATGCGCATTTCCGGCTGCGAGGCTTTGTGCCGGTGGGACCATCCGGCGCTGGGCCCGGTGTCGCCGGGCGTCTTCATTCCGCTGGCTGAGGAAATGGGCATCATCTCCCAGATCAGCACCTTCATGCTGAATGCCGCCTGTGCGGAATGCATGAAATGGCCCGAGCATACCAATGTCTCGGTCAACCTCTCCGCCAAGGACTTCCGCAACAGCGACGTCATTCAGAAAGTGCGCAATGCGCTGGAGGCTTCCGGCCTGCCGCCGCACCGGCTTGAAGTCGAGGTGACGGAAACGGCGCTTCTGGACGACAAGTCCGAGACGCGCCAGCTTCTGCAGGAACTGAAATCGCTGGGCGTAAGGATTGCTCTGGACGATTTCGGCACCGGGTATTCCAGCCTCAGCTACCTGCACAAGCTGCCGCTGGACAAGGTCAAGATCGACCGCTCCTTTCTGTCCGACGTGACGCAGAATCCCCGATCGCTCGAATTGCTCAAGGGCATCGTGGCCCTGTCGCGATCGCTGGGGCTTGCCGTGACCATTGAAGGCGTCGAAACCTTCGAGCAGTTGCGTATTCTGTCGCGACAGGTCGAACCTGAACTGGTGCAGGGGTTCCTGTTCGGTGCGGCGCTCAGCGCATCCGGCATCGAAACCATGTCGACGGCGCGCTGGCCCTTCGCGCACGACGAACTGGTGGCTTCCGGCGCAACCCGCAAATAGCATCCGCCTTCAAGGCCCGGCTCAGCCACCGGCTGCTTCCCTTATACTGCGATGTCGTTTTATTAAGGTTAATTCCGGGTAAAACAGGATTTCTTTAATTAAAACTTTACTGATGTGTTCCAACCCTTACCGTGCTTTGAGAGCGGCATGACAGAGGGTAAGCCGATGGTGACCCGGCAGTTGAAGCTGGATGCGGACGCGGAACAGCTAAAGCCGGGCTTATCCGGCTCGGCCTTCGCCAACAAGGTATTCGAACTGCTCGACCGATCCGAATATCGCCGCTGCGACAAGGGCGAGGATCTGGAAGACATATACCGGCTGCGCTACAAGGCCTACCGGTTCAACGACATGGTTCCGGACGCGGATCGGCGCACGATCATTGATGAACTGGACGATGCTCCGAACGTTTATCGTTTCGGTGTCTATGTGGACCAGAATCTGGTTTCCACCATGCGCATTCATCATGTCACGCTGGAAACGCCGATATCGCCCTCCGTTCAGGCCTTCGGGGATATCGTGCGCCCCATGCTGGAAGCCGGCGACACTTTCGTGTGCATGAGCCGTTTTGCCTCCGATCCGGAACTGGCGCGCGCATATCCGCATCTGATCTACGTGACGTTGCGGCTGGCGGGCATGGCCTGCATCTATTTCAATGCGCCATACGGGCTTTCCACTGTGCGGGAAGACCATGCCGGCTTCTACCGGCGCATCTACAATTCGGAACAGATCAGCGAGCCGCGCGGCTATCCGGGCGTGTTCAACAAGGTGGTGTTGTTCCGCACGAACGCCATCGAGAACCGCGAGCGCTACTATGCGCGCTTCCCCTTCTTCCGCTCGACCGAAACCGAGCGTCGCCTGCTATTCGGCAAGGTGGGGGCGGGGGAGTTGCAGCCGCTGACCATCCTGCCCAGCGCCCGCTATCTGCACCACGCCGCGTGATCTCGGGCCGCGTGATGCGGGGCTGTCTGGTCTGAAGCAGGTCGTCCGGAAGCGGAGCCGTTTTACCGGCTCCCCTGATAGGCGATGCGCCACAGCGTGCCGCTGCCGTCCTCGCTGACGATCAGGGCGCCGTCGCGGGCCATTGCGACCCCGACCGGCCGTCCCCACACGGAGCCGTCGGAAAGGACGAAGCCCGTCATGAAATCCTCGTAGGCGCCCGTCGGCCGGCCATTGTCGAACAGCAGGCGCACCACCTTGTAGCCCGTTATCAGGCCCCGGTTCCATGAGCCGTGCAGGGCAACGAAGGCATCTCCGCGATAGTCGGCAGGGAACTGGTCGTCCTCGTAGAAGGCGATGCCGAGCGGCGCGGAATGGGCCTGGATCAGCACGTCCGGCACCGTCACCTTGTCGGCGAGATCGGGCCTTGAACCGGCATGGCGCGGGTCCTCATGATTGCCGATGTAGTACCACGGCCAGCCGTAGAATGCGCCTTCGCTTACGCTTGTCGCATAGTCGAAGGGCAGGTTGTCGCCCAGGCCGTCGCGCTCGTTGACGGCGCACCACAATGCGTCCGTGGCCGGCTGCAATGCCAGTCCCGAACAATTGCGCAGTCCCGTCGCAGCGATCCGCCGGTTTGCGCCATCCGCGTCGAAGGCGAGCACGGCGGCGCGGTCGGTTTCGGAACCCCAGCCTGCGCCGGTCGGCTGCGCGCTTCGCCATGCGTCCAGCCCTCCGGGCGCCTCGCCCATGCCGGAGGCGACATTCGATTGCGAGCCGACCGAGACGTAGAGCGTTTCGCCGTCCGCGGAGAAGGCGAGGTCGCGGGTCCAGTGGGCTCCGGAAGGAAGCTCGGCAATGATGACCTCGGGTTCGGAAGAGGCTTCGAGGTCGCCGCTTTTGTAAGGGAAGCGAACGACGCTGTCGGTGTTGGCGACATAAACCCATTGCGGATCGTCGGCGGGATGGAAGGCGATGCCGTAGGGCTGGTTCAGCCCGCCGGCAAAGACGGAGTTTTGCACAGGCTGCGCGCTGCCGTCTTCTAGGCGATAGACCGACACCTGATCGGCGCCGGATTCGGCAACGAATATGTCGCCATTCGGGGCCACGCGCACGATACGCGGCCCGCCGAGGCCGGAAGCGATCATGTGTGCGGAAAAGCCCTGTGGCAGTTGGGGGCTGACATTTTCCGGCGGGCTGACCCGCCGCGCGCTGTTGGAGGTGGACTCTGTCGCAAAGGGAGCGGGAAGGTCCTGCGGCGTGAAATGCCGCCGAATGCCCGGCCTGTCGTCCCGCCAGCCGCCGAACGCTGCTTCGCCGGTCAGCGTCGCGCCGGTTTCCTGTCCCATCGCGGCAGTGCCCGCCAGCAGGACCGAAGCCGCCGCGACCCGTTTCATGAGGTGGATCATGCCGTCCTCCTTCCCCTGTCGACCCGTCAGGCGGCACTTTAGGAAAGCGGGCGCGGCGATGCATCACACGAGGGCGTGATGTGGCGCGCCTTTTTCAGCGCAGCATGCGCGAGACGAGCTGTGCGGTATAGTCGACCATCGGCACGATGCGGGCATAGTTGAGCCGCGTCGGGCCGATGACGCCGAGCGCGCCGACAACGCGCGCCTCCGCGTCGCGATAGGGCGCCACCACCAGCGACGATCCCGACAGTGAGAACAGCTTGTTCTCCGAGCCGATGAAGATGCGCACGCCGGGGCCCTCTTCGGCGAGGTTGAGCAATTGCAGTAGTCCGTCCTGCGTCTCCAGGTCATCGAACAGGTTTTTGAGCAGTTCCATGTCCGCCTGCGCGGTGATGTTTTCCAGAAGATTCGCCCGGCCGCGCACGATCAGCCGCGCCGGAAGGTCGCTTTCGGTTCCCGCCCACACCGCCAGCCCCTTTTCCACCAGCGCCTGCGACAGCGAATCGAGGGCCGCGCGCGTTTCTTCCTTGATGCGCGAGATTTCCGTGCGCGCCTCGGCCAGCGTGCGTCCGCGGATGTGGGCGTTGAGGAAGTTGGAGGCCTCGTGCAGTTGCGAGACGGTAACGCCCGCCGGCAGGTCGATGATGCGGTTTTCCACATCGCCGTTCTGCGAGACCAGCACGGTCAGCGCCTTTGTCGGCTCAAGCTGGATGAACTCGATGTGCTTGAGGGCCGCCTCGCTCTTGGCCGCCAGCACGACGCCCGCGCCGCGCGACATGCCGGACAGCAACTGGCTCGCCTCCGTCAGCATGTGTTCCAGTGAAGTATCGTTGCCCGAGGCCTTGATCTGCGCCTCGATGCTGCGCCGTTCCTCGTCGCCGAGGTCCCCGATCTCCATGAAGGCATCGACGAAGAAGCGCAGGCCCGCCTGCGTCGGCAGGCGCCCGGCCGAGACATGCGGCGCGTAGATCAGGCCCAGATGCTCCAGATCACTCATCACGTTGCGGATCGTGGCCGGCGACAATGTCGAGGGCAGGATGCGCGACAGGCTGCGCGACCCCACCGGCTCGCCGTCCTTCAGGTAGGAATCGACGAGACGCCGGAAGATCTCGCGCGAGCGCGTATCCAGCGACTGCCACTGTGATGGGGGAAGTGGCGGTGTCGGGGCTGAACTGTGCTTTGTCATGTCGTACCTCTATACAAAGGATATAGACGCGGCGGGCGCCAGTGCAAGCGAGCCGTTTTCCTTTGCGCAAGCAGCCGTGGAGGGCTACAAGCCCGCAAAATCTCAGGATCGGCAAAATCACAGGATTGGAAAGACACGACATGCGCCCCTCCAAACGCCAGCCAGACGAAATGCGCGCCATCTCCTTCGAGCGCGGCTTTTCAAAGCACGCCGAAGGTTCCTGCCTCGTGAAATTCGGCGATACCCATGTGCTGTGCACGGCAAGCCTCGAAGAGCGGGTGCCGGGCTGGATGCGCAATTCCGGCAAGGGCTGGGTCACGGCCGAATATGGCATGCTGCCGCGTTCGACGGGCGAGCGCATGCGCCGCGAGGCTTCCGCCGGAAAGCAGGGCGGGCGCACGCAGGAAATCCAGCGTCTCATCGGCCGCTCGCTGCGCGCCGTCGTCGATATGCAGGCGCTGGGCGAGCAGCAGATCACCATCGACTGCGATGTGCTTCAGGCCGATGGCGGCACCCGCACCGCCTCGATCACCGGCGCGTGGATCGCGCTGCATGATTGCCTGCGCTGGATGGAGGCGCGCCAGATGGTGAATGTGCAGAGGGTGCTGAAGGATCACGTCGCCGCCATCTCCTGCGGCATCCATGATGGCCAGCCGGTCATCGATCTCGACTATCTGGAGGATTCCGCAGCCGGCACCGATGCCAATTTCGTCATGACCGGCAAGGGCGGCATCGTCGAGATTCAGGGCACGGCCGAGGGCGAGCCCTTCACCGACGCGCAGTTCGCCGAGCTGATGGGGCTTGCCCGCAACGGCATCGCCCGGCTGGTCGAGTTGCAGAAGCTGGCCGTCGCCTGAAAGCTCTGATGCCATGAAGCCTGCTGCCGTCCTTGAATCCGCGCTCTACGTGACCGATCTTGCTGCCGCCGAGGCTTTCTATGGCGACGTGCTGGGTCTGGAACGGATTGCGAAGGTCGAGGGACGGCATGTGTTCTTCCGCTGCGGGCAGGGCGTGGTGCTTTTGTTCAACGCCGGGGCGACGATTGAGCCGCCCGCGCCCGGGGCGCGGCTGCCGGTGCCGCCGCACGGCGCGACAGGGCAGGGGCATCTGTGCTTTGGCGCCAGCGCCGATGAGATCGACGCATGGAAGAGCCGGCTGGAAGCGGCGGGCATTGCCATCGAAGCCGATTTCGAGTGGCCAAACGGTGGCCGTTCCATCTATATCCGCGACCCTTCCGGCAATTCGCTGGAATTCGCCGAACCGCGTATCTGGGGGCCTGTAATGCATCCTTTGGACAAGAAGATCGTCGTCGCCAGCCACAATGAAGGCAAGCTGCGCGAATTCGCCGACCTGATGGCTCCGTTCGGCTTCGAGGCGAAGTCGGCGCGCGAATTCGGTCTGCCCGAGCCGGATGAAACGGGCACCACCTTCGAGGAAAACGCCTATATCAAGGCTTTCGCGGCGGCAAAGGCCACCGGCCTGCCGGCCCTTTCCGACGATTCCGGCCTGTGCATCGATGCGCTGGACGGCGATCCGGGCGTCTACACCGCTAACTGGGCCGAAAAGCCGGATGGCAAGCGCGATTTCGGCATGGCCATGGAAAAGGCCGAGGCCGCCATGCAGAAGGCGGGCGCGGTGGAGCCGCGGCAGCGCACGGGCCGTTTCGTTGCCGTGATCTGTCTTGCCTTTCCCGATGGCGAGGCGGAATATTATCGCGGCGAGGTGGAAGGCCATCTGGTGTGGCCGCCACGCGGCGAACTGGGGTTCGGCTATGATCCGGTCTTTCTGCCCGATGGCTATGACAGGACCTTTGGAGAGATGACGGCGGAGCAGAAACACGGCTGGAAGCCCGGCACGCCCGAGGCGCTGTCGCACCGCGCCCGCGCCTTCCAGAAGTTCGCCCGAGCACGATTGGGAGTGGCGTGACGCTGGATCGCTCACCCGGTTTCGGGGTCTACCTCCACTGGCCGTTCTGCGCGGCCAAGTGCCCTTATTGCGACTTCAACAGCCATGTGCGCCATCAGAAGGTCGATCAGCAGCGCTTCGTGCGCGCCTTCGCCGCCGAAATGGCATCGATGCGGGCACGCACCGGCCCGCGCGAGGTGACGTCCATCTTCATCGGCGGCGGCACGCCCTCGCTGATGGAGCCGGCAACCGTGGATGCGATATTGGAGGAAGTCGCCCGCAACTGGACGGTTCCCGCAGGCATAGAGGTAACGCTGGAGGCCAATCCATCGTCGGTCGAGGCGGAGCGTTTTCGCGGCTATCGCGCCGCCGGCGTCAACCGCGTCTCGCTGGGCGTGCAGGCGCTCAACGATGCCGACCTGCGGTTCCTCGGCCGCCTGCACAATGTTTCCGAGGCGCTCCATGCGATCAGGCTGGCGCGCGACATCTTCCCGCGCCTGTCTTTCGATCTCATCTATGCGCGGCCCGGCCAGACACCGGAGGCGTGGGAGGCTGAGCTGAACGAGGCGATCGGCCATGCCGCCGATCATCTGTCGCTCTATCAGCTCACCATCGAGGAAGGCACCGCCTTCCACAAGCTCTATGCAGCCCGCAAATTCGAGATGCCGGTGCCTGATCTCGCCGCCGATCTCTACCAGCTCACGCAGGAAGTCACCGCCGCGCGCGGCCTGCCGGCCTATGAGGTGTCGAACCACGCCCGCCCCGGCGCGGAAAGCCGCCACAACCTCGTTTACTGGCGTTATGGCGAATATGTCGGCATCGGTCCCGGCGCCCACGGCCGCTTCGTGGAAGACGGCACACGCACCGTCACCATCGCCGAAAGGCATCCCGAGACTTGGGCGGAACTGGTGGAGCGGCAGGGCCATGGCATCGTCGATGGCGAGCGGCTGACCCGCGAGGAAGAGGCCGATGAATTCCTGATGATGGGCCTGCGGCTGGTCGAGGGCATCGACCTCGCCCGCTTCGAGACCCTGTCCGGGCGCACGCTGCCGCGCCGCCAACTGTCCATTTTGCAGGAGGAGGGGCTTGTCGCCCCGGTCGGCAATTCAGGCCTGCGCGCCACGCCCTCCGGCATGATCGTGCTGAATTCGCTTGTCGCCGAACTGGCGCGATAAAGTATTTTGCAGCCAGACGGAACCGTCTGACATCGCACAAATGCGGCCAAAGAAAACAAGCCGGAGCAGCGTTCGTCAGAACGCCCGCTGCTCCAGATCGCTGTGCGTCCATACGGACGCACAAAGGACGATCTGAATTATCGATACAGTATCGGACCGAAGCTCTGAAGACTTTCCTTTCGCCGACCGTCGTTCCAGTATGGCGGCCGACAATCTGGCGGTGCATCGCATGAACCTTTCCTTTTCCTCGTGGCAGTTCTGGGCGCTGCTTTCGGCCGGTTTCGCGGCCCTTACCGCCATTTTCGCCAAGGTTGGCGTGGAAAACGTCAATTCCGACTTCGCCACGCTGATCCGCACGGCGGTCATCCTGCTGGTCATCGCCGCTATCGTCATGGCCACCGGGCAGGCGCAGCCGCTCGGCTCTATTTCTGGCAGAACCTACGTATTTCTGGCGCTGTCGGGTCTGGCGACGGGCGCCTCGTGGCTGTGCTATTTCCGTGCCCTGAAGCTCGGGCAGGCGGCGCAGGTCGCGCCCATCGACAAGCTGAGCGTCGTTCTGGTGGCCGTGTTCGGCGTGATCTTTCTGGGCGAGCGCCTGTCGCTCGCCAACTGGCTCGGTGTCATGCTCATCGCGGCCGGTGCCGTTCTGGTCGCCTATCGTTAGGCGAAAAGCCGCTCAGCGCGAGATCGAGAAAACGCTTAGCCCCTCGACGCCTTCCTCGATGCTGTGCCACCCCATCTTTTGGTAGAAGGGCGCAAGATGCGGTTCGGCACAGAGATAGACCGTGTCGAAACCTCGCGAAAATCCCTGCTCGACGGCGGCGAGCACGAGCTTCGTGCCGAGTCCGCCCTTGCGCGCTTTTTCCTCGACCCAGACGGCGGCAACCCATGGCGTGTAGTGTGGGCGCTCATCGAGGTCGCTGGCGATCAGATGCGCGCAGCCGTAAAAATCCGGACCTTCATGGGCAACCAGCGAAAGCGGGATGTCCTGTCCATCCATGCATTCGCGCACCATGGCCTCGATCTCGCTGAAGGCGACACCCTGTTCGCGCCACCATGCCTGCCAGACGCGATCGGCGATGGTTTCGGCAAACTTCGGCTGATCGCGCAGATCGGAAATCGCGGGGAGGGAGGCTGTCATGGGTGTCTTTCCGCGAGCTTTGGTTGTGGCGGCTTGTGGCACGAGCTTTGCAAAGCGCGCAAGCCATGCCAAACCGTCCTTCTGAAAAAGGACATGGCATGGATTCCGGGACTTCGAGACGCTCCTTCCTGATCGGACAGGCCGAATTTCCGGCACGCCCGCTGGAACCTGCGCTCTATCTGGTGGCGACGCCGATCGGCAATCTGGCCGACATCACCATCCGCGCGCTGGAAACGCTGGCGGCTGCCGATGTGCTTGCCTGCGAAGACACGCGCGTGTCGCGCGTGCTTTTGGAGCGCTACGGCATCCGCCGCCGCACCACAGCCTATCACGAGCACAACGCCGCTGATGCCGGCCCCCGGCTGATGGCGGCGCTGGAGGAGGGCAAAAGCGTTGCGTTGATTTCCGATGCCGGCACGCCGCTGGTCTCCGATCCGGGCTACCGGCTGGTCGGCGAGGCATTGGAGCGCGGCCTGCGCGTCGTGCCCATACCGGGGCCGTCGGCGGCGCTCGCGGCCCTCACAGTCTCCGGCCTGCCTTCGGATGCCTTCCTGTTCGCGGGTTTTTTGCCGGCCAAAGCTGGCCAGAAGCGTACGCGGCTGGAGCAGTGGCAAGCGGTGCCGGCGACGCTGATCTTCTTCGAATCGCCACGCCGTTTGGCCGATACGCTCGATGCGATGGCGCAGGTTCTGGGCGCGGAACGGCGGGCAGCCGTATGCCGCGAGCTGACCAAGACGTTCGAGGAAGCCCGCCACGGAACCCTCGGGGAGCTGGCGGCTCATTATGCCGCCGCCGACACGCCGAAGGGCGAGGTCGTCATCTGCGTCGGGCCGGCGGCGGATGAGGATGCTGCGCCTGCCGATGTGGATGCGCTTCTCATCGGCCTTGCGGCTGAAATGCCGGCTTCGAAGGCAGCCGCTGAAGCGGCCCGCATGACAGGCCAGCCCAAGCAGGAGCTTTACCGTCGCCTTCTTGCCCTGAAGGAGGGCGGCGGTGGCTGACGCTCCGGCCCCCCGACCCAACGACAATCGACGCAAGGACAATCGCCGCAAGGCCGCCTATCGGCGCGGCCATTACAGCGAATGGCTGGCCGCGCTGGCGCTGATGATCAAGGGCTACCGCATTCTGGAACGCCGTTACCGCACGCGGCTCGGTGAAATCGACCTGATCGCGCGGCGCGGCGATCTGGTGCTCATCGTCGAGGTCAAGGCGCGGCGCTCGCTGGTCGATGCGATGGAGGCGATCGCGCGCCAGTCAGAACGCCGCATCGAAGCCGCCGCCGATATCTGGCTGTCGCGCCAGCCGGACTATGGCCGCTTTTCCCTGCGCTTCGACATGGTCGCCGTGCTGCCATGGCGCTGGCCGGTGCATGTGGAGAATGTGTTTTACGGGCGGTAGCCGGGGGCAGCGCCTGACTGAATACCCCTCATCCGTTCCGGCAGTCCGTGCCACTCCATCTTCTCCCGCAAGGGGAGAAGGAAAGTGCTGCATGGTCGTCTGTGAAAATAGCCGGGGGTGTGGTTGGCGGTACAGCTGATGCGGGCCAACTTCTTCCCTTGCGGGAGAAGGGGCGCGAAGCGGTCGGATTGGGGTCGTCAGCGCAGGATGCGAAAATCGGCCGGCACGTTCTGCACCCCCGGCGGCAGAATCTCCACATCGCTGACCACGGCACCGCGCGGACCCTGGCGCAGTCGCTCCAGCATTCCGGTGACGGCCTCGTCCGCCCCGCTGAACAGCGCCTTGACGGAGCCGTCCGCTTCGTTGCGAACCCAACCGACAAGACCGAGCCGTTCGGCTTCTTCCTGCGTCCAGTAGCGAAAGCCGACGCCCTGCACGCGGCCCCGGACGCGCACCGTCACCGTGCGGGCGCTCACCGCCGGCTCACCCGCATCGGCAGGCCTCCCTGCGGCTGGGTGGTCAGCTTCTGCACCGGCCATGGACGCGTTTCGGGAACCGTCTCGAACCGAAAACGCGACAGCATGACCGCGAGCGCGATGATCGCTTCCTGCATGGCGAAGCTCGCCCCGATGCACACGCGCGGCCCGGCTCCGAACGGCAGATACTGGTAGCGGTCGATGCGGTCGCGGTTTTCAGGGTGGAAGCGCTCGGGCATGAAGGCATCCGGCGCTTCCCAGAGCTTGCGGTGGCGATGCACGGTCCACGGCATCACCAGAACCTGCGCGCCCTTGGGCAGTTCGAGGTCCTTGTAATGGTCAGTCTCGACCGGCTCGCGGTTGATGGACGGCGCGGGAGGATAGAGCCGCAGCGCCTCCTCGAAGGCGGCGCGTGTCAGCGGCATGGCGTCCAGCCATTTTACCGGATCGGTCTCGCGCGCCAGAACCGTGTCGATCTCCTGCTCGATGCGCTCGCGCTCCCATGGCGCTTCGGCAAGGCAGTAGAGCGTCCAGCCCAGCGCACGCGCCGTGGTCTCGTGGCCGGCACCGATGAAGGTGATGATGTTGTCCTCGATCTCGGCGCGGGTCAGCCCGTCCGGCCCTTCGGCGCGCAGCAGAAGGGTGAGGAAATCGTTCGGCACCCTGTCGCCATCGCGCTCCATGCGCGCGCGCCGCAAGGCCATGGTGTCAGCCACGATCTGGCGGAAATAGGCCATGGTGCGGCGGCCGCGGATGCGGGTGATGCGCGGCAGCCAGTCCGGCGCGCGCAGGAGGTCGAGCGGATCGACCCGGCCCATGGTCTCGAACAGGCGGTCGATCTGGCGGGCGAAGCTGCCCGGTTCGCCGGCGATCTCGCCGGAAAACAGCGTCTCGGCCAGGATCTCGTAGGTCAGCATCGTCATATCGTGGGCGATGTCGAACGTGCCGCCCTGCTCGTAGCGCTCCACAAACGCATTCGTGCAGGCCAGCATAGGCGCGGCAAAGCCGAATATGTGGCGCGGCGTGAACACCGGCGCCATCGCCTTGCGCGACCGCTTCCACACCGCGCCCTCGGCCGTTAGCAGCCCGTCGCGCAGGATCGGCCGCAGAACCATCTGCCGAACGGTGGCCATCCTGTAGTTCTTCGCATTGTCGACCAGCACGTGGCGGATAAGGCCGGGATCGTTGGCGATGACCAGCGGCCCGCCAATACCGCTGATCGAAATCCACGGCTCGTTGTAGGAAGGCTCGCCCCATAGTTCGAGGGGATTGCGGTAGACGATCCGCATCATTTCCAGCGTCGAAGGCGGGCTGGTGCGCGGCTTCGGAGCCGGGGGCACAAAGGGGAAAGGGACTGCTTCCGTCACGGTGGCCATGCCCGATATCTAGGTTCGCCGCGCCCTTGCGTCCACAGCAATTCTCCATCGTGCATGAATCGTGAACGCACCGTCACCCTCGAAAATCAACGGTTCGGGAAAAATCATCTCTTGCCGCAGGCGCATAAAAGGCCCATCTGGCGCTGGTCACTTTTGGTGACCCCGCACATTTCCGGTGAGCCGGACGCTCACCGGAAATGTGCGGGTCTCTTGTTTTTACCGCATTTTCCGACGCCGAAGCGACTTCGCTTCGACTGGAAATGCTCTGGATCACAGGGATTCCTACATTGACGCACAAGCTCAACATCATCGTCGGCAGCACGCGGCCTGGCCGCGTCGGACCGATCTTCGCGAACTGGTTCGTTGAATTCGCCCGCCAGCACGGCAAGTTCGACCCGGTTCTCGTCGACATCGCCGAGTTCAATCTGCCCTTGTTCGACGAGCCGAAGCATCCGCGCCTCGGCCAGTATGAAAACGCCCATACAAAGCGCTGGTCGCAGACCATCGCCGAAGGCGACGCCTATGTGTTCGTGACGCCGGAATACAACTCGATCATTCCCGCGCCGCTGCTCAACGCCATCACCTATCTGTCCACCGAATGGAACTACAAGCCTGCCGGCTTCCTCTCCTACGGCGGCGTTTCCGGCGGCCTGCGCGCCGTGGAATCGGCCAAGCCGCTGCTGGCAGCACTCAAGGTCGTGCCGATCCCCGAAGGCGTGCCGGTTCCGGGCTATCCGCAGTTCCTCGCCGACGGTGAATTCAAGCCAAATGAGTTGATGACCACCGGCGCGACCACCATGCTGGATGAACTCGACCGCTGGGCGGGCGCGCTCAAGGCGCTTCGTTCGCAGGTGAAGGCCGCCGCCGCGGCCTGATACACAGGCACGTCTGAATCCATCATTACCCTGACGACCCCGCCGGAGATGCTCCGGCGGGGTCGTTTTTCAGTGGCAAACTCCTTGGAAAACTTGGAAAAAAGGCCCGGAACGCCTATATCTGGCGGATCGGTGGGCATTCGATTCGCGACGTTTTCGGACGCCCGCCTCCGCGACAGAGAGACGAAAGTATTTCATGAGCGATACGACCGAAAATCAGGCCGCCGCGCCGGCTGAGTACGGTGCCGATTCCATCAAGGTTTTGAAGGGGTTGGATGCCGTTCGCAAGCGGCCGGGCATGTATATCGGCGACACCGACGACGGCTCGGGCCTGCACCACATGGTCTACGAGGCTGTCGACAACGCCATCGACGAGGCGCTGGCCGGCCACGCCGATCTGGTTTCGGTCACGCTCAATCCGGACGGTTCCTGCACGGTGGCCGACAATGGTCGCGGCATTCCCACCGATCTGCATCCGACCGAGGGCGTTTCGGCTGCCGAGGTCATCATGACCCAGCTTCACGCCGGCGGAAAGTTCGACCAGAATTCCTACAAGGTTTCCGGTGGTCTGCATGGCGTCGGCGTGTCGGTGGTCAACGCGCTGTCGGTGTGGCTGAAACTCAGCATCCGCCGCAACGGCAAGATTCATGAGGTGAGCTTCTCGCATGGCGTGGCGGATGCGCCGCTGGCCGTGGTGGGTGAGTACGAAGTCACCAACGAGCCCGGCACCTATGAAGGCCGCAGCGGCACCGCCGTCAGCTTTCTGCCGTCGCCGGACACCTTCAAGGGGGTCATCGATTTCGATTACGGCACGCTGGAGCACCGCCTGCGTGAGCTGGCCTTCCTCAATTCCGGCGTGCGCATCATCCTGACCGACAACCGTCATGCCGACGTGAAGCGTCAGGAACTGCATTATGATGGCGGGTTGGAAGAGTTCGTTAAATATCTCGACCGTGCCAAGAAGCCGCTGATCGACAAGCCGATCGCCATCCGTTCGGAGCGCGATGGCATCACCGTCGAGGTGGCGATGTGGTGGAACGAGAGCTACCACGAAAATGTGCTGTGCTTCACCAACAACATCCCCCAGCGCGATGGCGGCACCCATCTGGCCGGCTTCCGTGGCGCCCTGACCCGTCAGGTGACCGGCTATGCCGATAATTCCGGCATCTCCAAGAAGGAGAAGGTCTCGCTGACCGGTGACGACTGCCGCGAAGGCCTGACGGCGGTGCTTTCGGTGAAAGTGCCTGATCCGAAGTTCTCCTCGCAGACCAAGGACAAACTGGTTTCCTCCGAGGTGCGCCCGGTGGTGGAAAGCCTCGTCAACGAGGCGCTTGGCACGTGGCTGGAAGAGCATCCGGCCGAGGCGAAGGTGCTGATCGGCAAGGTGGTGGAAGCCGCTGCTGCCCGTGAAGCCGCCCGCAAGGCGCGCGAACTGACCCGCCGCAAGGGCGTTCTCGACATCACCTCCCTGCCGGGCAAGCTGGCCGACTGTCAGGAGCGCGATCCCGCCAAGTCCGAACTGTTCATCGTCGAGGGTGACTCGGCAGGCGGCTCCGCCAAGGGCGGACGCGATCGTAAGAACCAGGCGATCCTGCCGCTGCGCGGCAAGATCCTCAATGTCGAGCGCGCACGCTTCGACCGCATGCTGTCGTCCGACATGATCGGTACGCTGATCACTGCGCTGGGCACGTCCATCGGCAAGGACGAGTTCAACCCGGACAAGCTGCGCTATCACAAGATCATCATCATGACCGACGCCGACGTCGACGGCGCTCATATCCGCACGCTGCTGCTCACCTTCTTCTTCCGCCAGATGCCGGAACTGATCGAGCGCGGCCACCTCTATATCGCCCAGCCGCCGCTCTATAAGGTGACGCGCGGCAAGAGCTCGCAATATCTGAAGGATGAGGCGGCTTTCGAGGATTACCTCATCAGCACCGGTCTTGAGGATGCATCGCTCACGCTGGGCTCCGGCGAAGTGCGCACCGGGCAGGATCTGCGGGCGGCCGTCGAGGATGCTCTGGCCGTGCGCCAACTGCTCAATGGCCTGCACACGCGCTACAGCCACTCCGTTGTGGAGCAGGCGGCGATCGCCGGCGGGCTTAATCCGGAGCTGTTCAACGATCTCGGTCAGGCGACCGCCATGGCCGAAGCAATCGCCGAGCGGCTCGACATGATTTCGGAAGATACGGAACGTGGCTGGAAAGGCACCACCTCTCGCTCCAACGAGGGCCCGGGCGGCTATTCGTTCGAGCGCACGGTGCGCGGCGTGCGCGAGGTCGTGCATCTCGACATGGGGCTGATCAATTCGGCCGACGCGCGCCAGCTCGACCGCTTTGCGCCACGTCTGAGCGAGATTTACAGCCAGCAGCCGGTGCTGCGCCGCAAGGAAGGCAGCCAGACGATCTCCGGGCCGCTGGCGCTTCTCGACGCCGTCTTTGCGATCGGCCGTCGCGGACTCACCATGCAGCGTTACAAGGGACTGGGCGAAATGAACGCCGAGCAGCTTTGGGAAACCACGCTGGACCCGAATGTCCGCTCGCTTCTGCAGGTCAAGGTCAATGATGCGTCGGGCGCCGACGAGTTGTTCGCCCGCCTGATGGGCGACGAGGTGGAGCCGCGCCGCGAGTTCATTCAGGACAACGCGCTGAGCGTCGCCAATCTTGACATCTGATCGGGCCGAACTTTATAGAAAAAGCCGCTCCGGATTGCTTTTCCGGCGCGGCTTTTCTTTTTGGTGGCCCGAAGCGGGTGTCTTCAAGGTCTGAGGCGCAACGTCTCGAAATATTTGCGTTCGATCTTCCGAAAGGTTCCGTCGGCCACGATCTCATCGATCAGCCTGTCGATTTCGCTGCCGAGCGCATCGTTGCCATTTGCGACTGCGATCCCCATCTCGGTCCCGAGCGCCGGGTCGGTTATGTCGGGGCCGATCTGCTTATAGGCATCGATCCCGCCATTGCGCTCCATCCACGGAAACATGGCGACAGACTCGGCGAACACCGCATCCAGCCGGCCGTTCTGGAAGTCGAGAAACATGTCGTCGCTTGAAGGATAGGCATGAATGGAGATGGCCGTGCCGAACCGCTCGCGCAGCCAGTGTTCATGCGTGGTCGATGCCTGCACGCCGATGGCGCGTCCGTCCAGCCCCTCGCGGCTAAACTGCAGGTCTTGCTGATCCTTGCGGGCTATCATCAGCCCATAGGAGAAATAGTAGGGCTTTGAAAAGCGTACCTGCTGGTGGCGTTCCGGCGTCATGGTCACCGATGACATCAGCACGTCGAATTTGCCCGCCTGAAGGGCCGGGATCAGCCCGTCCCACTGCACCACCACCCATTCGCAGCGCCGGTGCAGGCGCTTGCACAGCTCTTCGCCGAAATCGTTGTCGAAGCCATGCACCTTGCCGTCCGGTCCGACTGCGTTGAAGGGCGCGTAGGCACCCTCCACGCCCATTCGCAACGGAGGGTCGTCCGCGCGCGCCGCGCCTCCTGCCAGCAGGAGGGCGATTGCGGCGACAAGCGCGGTTTTCATGATTGCGTCCCGTATGGTTGGGGCGAACGCTCAGTCCTTGGCGCGTTCCACGTAGGAACCGTCGGCGGTCATGACGACGATGCGGGTGCCGACGGTGATGTGCGGCGGTACGGCCGACTTGACGCCGTTCGAAAGGATCGCCGGCTTGTAGGAGGAAGATGCCGTCTGGCCCTTGGTGACCGGCTCGGTCTCGACCACTTCGTAAACGGCGCGCTGCGGCAGTTCCAGTGCAATGCCGACGCCCTCATGCACGGAAAGCGTGACCGACATGCCTTCCTGCAGATAAGGGGCGGAGTCGCCGACCACGTCCGCCGACACGGCGATCTGGTCGTAGCTTTCCGGGTTCATGAAGTGGAAGCCTTCGCCATCCTGATAAAGGAAGGTGTGCTCGCGGTCCTCGACATGGGCGCGCTCGACCTGCTCGGTGGTGCGGTAGCGCTCGGACACCTTCACGCCGTCGGAAATGCGGCGCATGTCGAGCTGGGTGACGGGCGTGCCCTTGCCGGGATGGATGTTCTCGGCGGACAGGATCACGTAGAGCTTGCCGTCCTTGTCGACGACATTGCCTTTACGGAGGGAGCTGGCAATTACCTTCACTAGTGTTCTTCCTGAAAATCGTGTTGCGGCCAAACGGCTGTGGCAGCCATAGTGCGCGCTTTAAACTATAAGTGCGCAAATCGCCAGCCGGTTCAAAACCATCAGCTTGAAGACGATCCGAAAATGACAGTAGAAGCCTCTCCCTGGTGGACCCCGCATGTCCATGCCGACCGCCGGCCACGCCTCCTTCTGCGCAACCGCATTGCCGCAGCGATCCGCGGTTTCTTCACATCGCAGGACTTCGTCGAGGTCGACGCGGTGGCCCTGCAGATCTCGCCCGGCAACGAAACGCATCTTTCGGCCTTCGCCACTGCCGAAATCCGGCCGGACGGTAGCGTGCAGCCATTTTATCTGCATACCTCGCCGGAATTCGCCTGCAAGAAGCTGCTGGCCGCCGGAGAGCAGCGCATTTTCTCCATGGGTCCGGTCTATCGCAATCGCGAGCGCTCGGCTCTGCATCATCCTGAATTCACCATGCTCGAATGGTATCGGGTTGGCGAGACTTATGAGAGCCTGATGGGCGATTGCGCGCGGCTTCTGGCGCTGGCCGCCGATCAGGCCGGCGTGCGGAAATTTGCCTTCCGCGATCGCGAGGCCGACCCTTATGCCGAGCCCGAGCGTGTCACCGTTGCCGAAGCCTTCCAGCGTCATGCCGGGATCGATCTTCTGGCGACCGTAGCGGCGGATGGCGGCACGGATCGCGAAGGGCTCCATGCGGCACTGGTCAGGGCCGGCCTGCGCACCGCGCCCGACGACACATGGTCCGACCTCTACAGCCGCGTCATGGTGGAGTGCGTGGAACCGCAACTGGGGCAGGGACGCGCAACCGTGCTGTGCGAATATCCGATCGTCGAGGCAGCACTTGCCCGTCCCGCCGCGCACGATCCGCGCGTGGCGGAGCGTTTCGAGCTTTATTGCTGCGGGGTGGAGCTTGCCAACGGCTTCGGCGAACTCACCGATCCGGTCGAACAGCGCAAGCGTTTCGAGGCGGACATGGACGAGAAGGAGCGCATTTACGGCGAGCGCTATCCGATCGACGAGGAATTTTTGGCCGCCCTTGCGATCATGCCGGATGCCAGCGGCATAGCACTGGGCTTCGACCGTCTGGTTATGCTTGCGGCAGGGGCCGCCCGCATCGAGGACGTGATCTGGACGCCCGTGGCCGGACGCTGGGGCTGATGGCGGCGGTTTTCGCGAAAAGGCCCGGTATCGTCTCCGGGCTTTTTGCGTCGTGGGTCTGGCGATCACAAATCATAATGAGCCGCGCCGCCAGCGCCCGCACAGACCGAACAGAATGCCGGTGATGCAGCAGACAAACGTTTCTGGTCGGCGAACTTCTACTCCGAGGCTTCCACCTTGCCGCCGGAGAACTCAACCGCTGAAAACTCCGGATAGACCTGACGCAGAATGGCAACCTGCTGAAGGTCGTTGACGCGCACGAGATACCACTGGCCTTCGTCCAGCAATGCCAGCGTTTCCGACTGAACCCGCATTGTTCCGGTGGATTCCGAAGTCATGACGGTTTCGGTCGGAATCAGCGCATAGGGGTCGCCATTGGCAAGCTCGGCTTCTTGCAGCGCCTTCATATCCATGCCGAAATCTTCCAGCGTGACGGCGGCAAGTGCGGCCTCCATCTGCTGGATGACCACGGTGCGCAGCGCATCGACCTCGAGGCCGGCCTGCTTTGCGATGAATTCCATCACGCGCGGCGGAATGGTGTTGGCAACTTGCTCATAGTCTTCGTCGCGCATGGCCTTGTCGAAGGTCTCGACGGTCTGCTGCAGCTTGTCCTTTTCCGTATCGGTCAGCGGACGGGCTTCTGCCAGCGTGGAAAAAGCAGCGGAACTGAGGATGGAAATGGCTGCAACAACAGGCAGGAGCAGTTTTACAAGAGGTCTCATCGTCGATCCTTTTTCCTGAGCCCCGCCACTATAGACTGGATGTCGGGGAAATCACCGAACCCGTTGACGGCGACAAGCCATGTGCGGCCAAGATCACCAGAGTGATGGCATTGCCGGTCGAGCTATGCAGTGCCGGTGAAAGTCGCCGGCGCGAAGAAAGTGCTATGGAACACACAGGTCGCCAATCCTTCCGGGGAGCGTCCAAGCTACATTGCATGTCACTGCGGAAAAGCTGAGATCCTGCACCATAGGCCGCATCACAGCACTAAAGTCTGATCGGGGATAATTTGCAAACAAGACATCAGGTGCTTCCCCGCTTTTTAGGGGCAGCGAATGTGTTGATGCTGTTCTCGCCGGGTGGGATAGCTGATCCCGAAGGGCTTCATCAAACGCGCTGGCGGCGATATGGAAACCGGTTCCGCACCGGATCGGGCGATAGCGCCGAAATCAGGCTTGATCGGGCATTTTTCACCCTGCGTAGGGTGAAAATCCTGTTGGCCTCAGGCAGCCTCATCGACATGGGCGATGATCCTCGTGCATCGTGCTCCGAGGGTCCGCATAGGCATCAGCGCAGCAGATAGGCGCCGACCACGAAGGTCAGAATGAAAACAATGAGACCTGAGACGGCGCCGCCTGCAAAGAAGCCGAACGCCATGGCCACCAGAATGGCAACGCAGGCGAGGGTGCAGTATTTGGTCAGGGCAGTGAACATCCTGTAGGTTTTTTCGTGCTCGGAATAATCCATCTGAGCGCCGAGTTCGACAGGACCCGCGGGCAAGTGTTCAGCCATAGGAAATACCCCTCCTAAATCATCTCAAGCGCACATAGCGAAAAGAGCGCCTCAGGGCAATGGCGCTGTTGCCGCACCGCCTGAGCAGCCAATCTTTCTCTGGCTGGCGCAATCAAAGGCCTGTACAGGTATTTTCGCCCGCAGCGGCGACGTGCAAGAAGCGACCATCCACTTTTGAGATATTCACGGACATTTCCATGACGCCCGCAACTTTCCTTGCCTACAGTGCGGCTCTCGGCATTGCGGCGGTCATCCCCGGGCCCGGTGTAACCGCGCTGGTCGCAAGGGCGCTCGGCTCCGGCTTTCGCTCGTCCTTCGCCATGCTGCTCGGCCTGCTCCTTGGCGACCTGTTCTATCTGACGGCGGCCGTTCTGGGGCTGGCTTTCGTCGCCCAGCAGTTCGGCATGGTGTTTACGGCCATCAAATGGTTCGGCGTCCTTTATCTCGCCTGGCTCGGCTGGCGCTTCTGGCGCGAAGGCATCACGCCGGAAAATGTCGAGGCGGGCAAGGCGCGCGGCGGGCTGTTTTCGAGTTTTCTCGGTGGCCTGACGCTGACGCTTGGAAACCCCAAGACGATGGTGTTCTATCTGGCGATCACGCCGACGGTCATCGACCTGAAAAGCATTACGCCATCCGACTACGCGATCCTTGTGGTGATCACGGCTGTCGTCCTGACCATTTCGCTGATGCCCTATCTGGTTCTGGCCTCGCGGGCGCGCTGGTTCCTGTCGTCGCCGCGCGCGCTCAAGATGCTCAACCGCACCGCCGCGACCTTCATGGTCGGCGCTGCGGCCGCAATTGCCGCCCGGCACTAGGGCGTGTCGCTGATCATACGGGTTTGGATTTTTATACTCGGTTTGACTTAAAATTCGGAACAAGTTTCCCTTGGTGTGATTATCTGAGCAATAAAACCGCTCGGATATTGGCGCATGGCACCCTATCTGTTGCGGTAGCCGCCAAGAAAGCTCAATTCCGTGCGAAAGCGAGTTCCATGACCAAGCCAGAAACCTCCATCAAAGCTCCCGGCCGCGGCCGCATCTATGATTCCATCACCCAGACCATCGGCGACACGCCGCTGGTGCGCCTCGACCGGTTCGCGGCTGAGAAGGGCATTGTGGCGCGTCTCGTCGCCAAGCTGGAGTTTTTCAATCCGATCGCCTCCGTCAAGGACCGTATCGGTGTGGCCATGATCGAGGCGCTGGAAGCTGAGGGCAGGATCGCGCCGGGCAAGACCACGCTGATCGAGCCGACTTCCGGCAACACGGGCATCGCGCTTGCCTTCACGGCTGCCGCCAAGGGCTACCGCCTGATCCTGACCATGCCGGAAACCATGTCGATCGAGCGCCGCAAGATGCTCAGCCTGCTTGGCGCCGAGCTGGTGCTGACCGAAGGCGCTAAGGGCATGAAAGGCGCCATCGCCAAGGCTGACGAGCTGGCGGCCACGATCCCCGATTCGGTTATTCCCCAGCAGTTCGAGAACCCTGCCAACCCCGAAATCCATCGCCATACCACTGCCGAGGAAATCTGGAACGACACCCATGGCGAGGTCGACATTTTCGTTTCCGGCATCGGCACCGGCGGCACCATCACCGGCGTCGGGCAGGTTCTCAAACAGCACAAGCCTTCCGTGCAGGTGATTGCCGTCGAGCCTGAGGCTTCCCCGGTCCTCTCCGGCGGCGCGCCGGGTCCGCACAAGATTCAGGGCATCGGCGCGGGTTTTGCCCCGAAGGTGCTTGATACCGCCGTCTATGACGAGATCGTCACCGTCTCCAACGAAGACGCCATCGCCAACGCCCGTCTGGTGGCGCGGCTGGAAGGCGTTCCGGTCGGCATTTCCTCGGGCGCAGCCCTCCAGGCGGCAACCGTGGTCGGCTCGCGCCCGGAGAATGCGGGCAAGACGCTTGTGGTCGTCATCCCGTCCTTCGCCGAGCGCTATCTGTCGACGGTGCTGTTCGAAGGCCTTGGCGGCTGAGCGAACGAAAGCGGCCCGTACCTTGAAGGCGCGGGCCGTTCCTTCATTTCGAGATGCGGAAACTCAGCGGCGGCGCAGATCCGCAGCACGCGGCGCGTGATAGGTGGTGGCGCGGGCTGCGCGCCCGGCCATGTCCACGCCCTTGCGGACGCCTGTGCCCGGAAACCTTCTGTCGGTCATGGTGCCGGCCGTCATGTCCTGTTTCCCATGCGGCGGGACGTGGCGGGGCCAGGCCCGCGCATATAGTGGCGTTCGGGTTTGTATGAAGGCGCGATCATCTCGCGCATGGCTGCGAAAAGGCGGCGCATAAGGTTCACGAGCGTCATGTCTTTGTTCCGTTTCGGACGGTTTTTCCGAAGTGCGGACACCCTACCGACCGAGCATGAATAGGTGGTGAACGCGATCTTAACTTTTCCCGTAAAACGCGCTGCTTCATGACCGGATTGCGGCTGTTTGGCGGTCTTTTCTTGCCCCTGTGCCGATCTCCGCCGACTGTTGCTTTCCGGCCGCATGTCGCAAGCCCGTCGCCACGGCGGTTTTGCCCGACCGCGAAGACAAGCCGTCTTGGTTAAGGCTCAGGCGTTGCCGATGAGAACGCCGGTTGCAAACACCAGCCCGCCACCCAGCACGACCTGAAATGCTGCGCGCAGGAACGGCGTTTCCATGTAGCGTTTCTGAATGTAGGCAATCGCCCACAGCTCGAAGAAGACGATGACGATCGCAACGGTGGTTGCCGTCCGGAAATCCGGGATCAGATAGGGCAGGGCATGGCCAAGGCCGCCCAGCGCTGTCATGAGGCCCGAGGCGAAGCCGCGCTTCACCGGCGAGCCGCGGCCCGAAAGCCTGCCGTCATCCGAGGCCGCTTCGGTGAAGCCCATCGAGATGCCGGCGCCCAGCGAGGCTGCGAGGCCGACGAGGAACGTCTGCCACGTATCATGCGTGGCAAAGGCTGCGGCGAAGATCGGGGCGAGCGTCGAAACCGAGCCGTCCATCAGTCCGGCAAGGCCCGGCTGCACATAGGTGAGGATGAACCGCCGCCGCTCGGTTTCAGCCTCCTCGTTGCGGACGGCGCCCGGAACATGCTGTGCTTCAAGCCGCTGCGCCAGCCCTTCGTGGCTCTGTTCCGCCGCGGCAAGGTCGCCGAGCAGCTTGCGCGTCGAGGCATCGGTGGTGCGCTTCATGGCTTCGGTGTAGAAGGCGAAGGCCTGCCTCTCCATGTCTTCGGCACGGGCGCGCACCTTGTCGATGCCCAGCGGCCGCACCAGCCAGTCGGGCGTGCGCTCATAATAGCCTTTCACATGTTCGCGCCGGATCAGCGGTATGCGCTCGCCGAAGCGCTTGCGGTGCAGGTCGATCAGCGCGGCGCGGTGCCGGTCTTCCTCCTCGGCCATGGCCTCGAATATCTTTGCCGAATGCGGAAAGTCCGCTTCCAGCCCGTCGGCATAGGCCCGGTAGATGCGCGCGTCGTCCTCCTCCGACGAGATGGCAAGTGCCAGGATTTCCTGCTCGGACAGGGACTCGAAGGAGCGGCGGCCGAAGCCGAAAACACGGGAAAGCATGATGATCTCGATATACTTTAGAATTATTCTAAATTAAGTATCGAGGCTGGTGAAGTCAACGGCCTGCCGGGTGCCGTCCTGTCGCAGGGCGCCGGAAAGCGGCGAAAAAACAGATGCGCTTGCGATCCCGATGGCCTACCTGATGGGCATGGCCAAGGAAATCGAACGAAAGTTTCTGGTGAAGAACCAGGCGTGGCTGGCAAGGTCCGAGGCCAGCATCGCCATCGTCCAGTTCTATCTGGCTGTCACCGCCGAGCGCTCGATCCGCGTGCGCATCTCGAACGGCGACAAGGCCCGGCTGACGCTCAAATTCGGCAGCGACCTGAACGTGCGCGACGAGTTCGAGTATGACATCCCGCTGGACGAGGCGCGGGAAATGCAGGCCTTCGCCCTTGGCAAGGTCATCACCAAGACCCGCTATCATGTGCGCCACGCCGGCTACCTCTATGAGGTCGACGTCTTTTCAGGGGATCTGGATGGCCTTGTCGTGGCCGAGCTTGAGACGCCGGACAGGGTGCAGGATGATGCGTTGCCGGACTGGCTGGGGCCCGACATCACCAGTGAGATCCGCTATTCCAACGCCTCGCTGGCGCTGAACGGTTTTCCCCACGACGCACCCTGAAGCGCGGCTTTCCTGCCATTCGTCAGGCAGGCTCGGCCTCCGGCTGCGACTGGCGGACCTGTGCGCGGGCATGCGCCTTCGCCGAGGCGACGGTGGCGCGATAGTGCACCAGCGGAGGCTTGACGCCGTGGGCGGTGAGCAGCTTGCGCATCTGTGGCGACGCGCCGGCGATGTAGAACAGGACGCCCTGTCTGGCCGCTTTGTGCGCGACGCCTTCCAGCACGTTGGCGCCGGTGGAATCCACCAGCGGAATGCCGGAACAGTCAAGGATGAAGGTTTTCGGCTGATCCGCGATCCGGTCGAGCACGCTGCCGACCGTTGAGGCCGCGCCGAAGAAGAATGCGCCCGAGATGCGGTAGACGACGGTATCGGGATCGCTGGCGGCTGCCGCATCATAGGCATCGCGCTCGCCATTGGCGGTGTCGGCAAGGTCTTCCGCCATGAAGGGCGCTTCCGCCTCGACCTCGACCGACTTGGCCATGCGGTCGATGAACATGAGCGCGCCGAGCGAGAAGCCGACGACGATGCCGGTGGTCAGGTCGCGGAAGATCACCAGCCCGAACGTGATGAGCAGCACTGCCGCATCGCCCCGCGAGGAACGGATCAGCGCGCGGAAAGCCGGGCGTTCGATCATGTTCCACGCCACCACGGCCAGAACGCCGGCCAATGCCGCCAGCGGAATGTAGCTGGCGAGCGGGGCTGCCAGCAGCATGAAGGCCAGCAGGAACACTGCATGCAGCATGCCCGAGACCGGGCCATGCGCGCCGGCGCGCACATTGGTGGCGGTGCGGGCGATGGTGCCGGTCACGCAGATGCCGCCGAACAGGGCCGAGCCGATATTGGCGGCGCCCTGCGCCACAAGCTCGCAGTTGGAGCGGTGGCGCCGCCCGGTCATGCCGTCCGCCACCACGGCGGAAAGCAGCGATTCGATGGCGCCCAGCAGAGTGAAAGCGACCGCATCGGGCAGCACGGCCAGCACCTTTTCCACGCTCATCGCCGGCAGGGTGGGGCTCGGCAGCATCGAAGGGATGCCGCCGAAGCGGGTGCCGATGGTCTCGACATCGAGGCCGGCCGCGACCACCGAAGCGAGCGCGACGGCAATCAGCATGCCCGGCCATGACGGACGCCAGCGTTTCAGGCCGACGATCACGGCGATCGTCAGCGCCGCGATCGCCACCGCGCCGGCATTGACGGTCGGCGCGGCATTGAAAAGCGCCATCAGCTTGGGGATCAGGTCGCCCGGCTCCTTTTCCGTCAGCGTAAGCCCGAACAGGTCGGTCAGCTGGCTGGCGAAGATGATGACGGCAATGCCGGCGGTGAAGCCGACGGTGACGGGATAGGGAATGAACTTGATATAGGTGCCGAGCCTGAGCCATCCGGCCGCCGCCAGCAGCACGCCCGACATCATAGTTGCCAGCACGAGGCCGTCGACGCCGTGGCGGTCCACCGTGGACGCCACCAGAACGATGAAGGCGCCGGCCGGACCGCCGATCTGGAACCTGCTGCCCCCGAGCAGCGAGACGAGGAAGCCGCCGACGATGGCCGTGAACAGGCCTTTTTCGGGACCGACGCCGGAGGCGATGGCGATCGCCATGGAAAGCGGCAGCGCCACGATGGCGACGGTCAGGCCCGCGATGGCGTCGGCCTTGAACTGGGGAAGGTGATAGCCTTCCCGCAGCACGGTCACCAGTTTCGGCGTGAAAAGCTCCCGGAAGGACGGGTTGCTGGATTGGGGACGCTGCCTCGATCTCCGGCGCTGTTTCATGTCTCGGCCTTCGCTCACACCGTTGCGTGGCGGCACTGTCGGCATCGGAATGATCGCCGGCCGCCGTCGCGACCTGTTTGCCGATCCGCAGGAAGGCTGCGGCAAGAGCGTTTCCGGGAAAAGTGGACACACCTTTCCGGTTCGCAAACGCGCCAGAACAAGACCTGAAGCCGTTCAGCGGTTCCGTGAAACGCTGAACGGTCCTAGCGGGTCCGCAGGCGCACGCCCCGTCCGCCGCGCTCGCTGGGCTGGTTTTCGCCGATGAGTTCGACTCCGGCCTCTTCGAGCGCCTGAATCACCTTCATCAGCGTGTCCACCACGCCCCGGACCACGCCATCGCTGGCTTCCATCCGCTGGATGGTCGGAAGCGAAACCCCGGCCCGCTCTGCAAGCGTCTTCTGGTCGATGCCGGCGAGTGCTCGCGCGGCGCGCATCTGCGCTGCTGTGATCACCGGCACAGTCTCCCGTCTGGATCTGCAATATGAATATATGATACTTTCATTGTGATGTGTCAAACATCATTATGAATGTTTGAAACATTATTGCCGGAAGCGGCGGCGGAGCCACCGTTCGGCTGTATCAGCCGCGCCGCCATCCACCACAGCATGGCCCATGCGAAACCGGCGCACCAGCCGGCCATCACGTCCGAAGGCCAGTGAACGCCGAGATAGAGGCGCGAAATGCCGACCAGCAGCGATACGAACACCGCCAGCGACAGGATGTAGATGCGCGTCGCCTGATTGTGTGCGGTCTGGCTGGCCAGTGCGCCGAGCGTCAGATAGACGAGCGCCGAGATCATCGCATGTCCGCTGGGGAAGGACAGCGAGCTTTCCTGCATCAGATGCGGCACCACATCGGGGCGGGGACGGTCGATGCCGGTCTTCAGCAGGGTGGCCACGATCTGCCCGCTCGCCACGGCGGCGATGACGAAAAGTCCGCTAGCCGGCCTGCGCACCACGAAGAAATAGAGCGCCGTCGCGGCTGTGATAAGCGTCAGCACCGCGGCGCTGCCGAGGGCGGTGATGTCGCGCACCATCTTGGGCAGCCATGCGGGTCCGACCGGCACGTCGGGATGACCCTCGACGCGGAACCACAGCAGGATCTCGCTGTCCAGGGCGTGCGGGGCCCGGTCCGTGGCGATCTCCATCAGTTCCAGGAAACCCCATAAGCCGCCCGCGACGATGACGCCGGCCAGCAGCATCGGCAGTTCGATCCGTCCGATGAGAGCGGTGATCGGCTTCATCCTGACTTTTCCCTGTGCATTTCCTTTGCCGGTTTGTTTCCGAAAGTGGTGCCGGCGGTCAAGGGTCGGGGACAAGAATTGTCCGCTGGAGCAGTTCCAGCAAAAGCGCGAAGTGATCTTGCGTCCGGAACTGCGTCAAAACAAAGAGATAGAGCATTGGAGGTGAACCTTTCTCACCAGAAACGCTCTATGTTCTCAGGCGATAGCCTGTCCGGAAGATCCATGCGACGACGGCCACGCAGGCGAGCAGGAACATCAGCGTCATGCCGAGGCTTAAGCCCAGCGACACGTCGGCCTTGCCGAAGAAGGCCCAGCGGAAGCCGCTGACGAGGTAGACCACCGGGTTGAACAGCGTGATGGTGCGCCAGATGCCGGGCAGCATGTCGATCGAGTAGAAGGAGCCGCCGAGGAAGGTGAGCGGCGTGACGATGAGCAGAGGCACGAGCTGCAACTGCTCGAACGTGCCGGCCCAGATGCCGATGATGAAGCCGAACAGCGAGAACGTCACGGCCGTGAGGATGAGGAAGGCAAGCATCCAGAACGGATGTTCGATATGCAGCGGCACGAACAGCGACGATGTCGCCAGTATGATCAGGCCAATGGCCGCTGATTTGGTCGCCGCCGCCCCGACATAGGCAATGACGATTTCCAGATAGGAGACAGGCGCCGACAACAGCTCGTAGATGGTGCCGACGAATTTCGGGAAATAGATGCCGAAGGATGCGTTGGAGATCGACTGGGTGAGCAGCGACAGCATGATCAGCCCCGGCACGATGAAGGCGCCGTAGCTGACGCCGTCGATCTGGTCGATGCGCGAGCCGATGGCCGCGCCGAAGACGACGAAGTAGAGCGAGGTCGAGATGACCGGCGAAATGACGCTCTGCATGAGAGTGCGCACGGTGCGCGCCATCTCCACGCGATAGATGGCCCAGATTGCGTGATGGTTCATGACGCCTTCCTGACCAGATTGACGAAGATTTCTTCAAGCGAGCTGTTGACCGTGTCGAGATCGCGGAAAGCGATGCCGGCAATTTCGAGGTCGCGCAGCAGCGAGGCGACGCCGGGCCGTTCGCTCTGGTTGTCGTATGTATAGGTGAGCGCACTGCCATCGGCCGACAGTTCGAGCCCATAGCCGGCCAGCGCCTCGGGCACAGCATCGAGCGGCTGGCGAAGCTCAAGCCGCAACTGCTTGCGGCCGAGCTTGCGCATCAGCTCCGCCTTGTCCTCGACCAGCACGATCTCGCCGTGGTTGATGACGCCGACGCGGTCGGCCATCTCCTCGGCCTCCTCGATATAATGCGTGGTCAGGATGATGGTGACACCGCTTTCGCGCAAACGGCGCACCATCGCCCACATATCCTGCCGCAGTTCCACATCGACGCCGGCGGTCGGCTCGTCGAGAAACAGGATGCGCGGCTCGTGCGCCAGCGCCTTGCCGATCATCACGCGCCGCTTCATGCCTCCGGAAAGGGTGATGATCTTGGCGTCGCGCTTGTCCCACAGCGAAAGATCCCTGAGGATATTCTCGATCAGTGTCGGGTTCGGCGGCTTGCCGAACAGCCCGCGGCTGAAGGTGAGGGCGGAGCGAACGGTCTCGAACGACTCCACGGTCAGCTCCTGCGGCACCAGTCCGATCAGCGAACGGGCCGTGCGATAGTCGCGGTCTATGTCGGCTCCTTCTACTGTCACAGTGCCGGAGCTGCGGTTGACGATGCCGCACACGATCGAGATCAGCGTCGTCTTGCCGGCGCCGTTGGGGCCGAGAAGCGCGAAGATTTCGCCGTGCCTGATGTCGAGATCGATATGCTTCAGGGCGCTGAAGCCGCTGGCATAGGTTTTCGACACGCCGGATATGGAGATGGCTGGCTGCATGAAGATCGCTTCGGACTGGAAATTTTTTCTGGCTGCCCGAATGTCGGTGCGCTGCCGGCAAAGTCAATGCGCCTGCTGACATTTCCCGACAGGAGGCTGTGGCGAAACGCGGGGGTTGTCTTTCCCATGCCAATGCACACTTAGTTGATGCCCACCTGGTTGATGACCATTTTGTTGATGACCGGCACAGAGAAAACGGAGTCCGAGCGAATGACACGAAAGATCGTCCCGACACTGCTTGCAGCTGCATTTGTGGCCGGAGCAGGCTTCGCCCCCGCCTATGCGCAGGACAACGACAGGGCCCCGCCGCAGAATGCGCTGAAGCTTTCGGAGATCATCGCCAAGGTCGAGCAGCGCGACGGCTTTCGCTACATCGACGAGATCGAGTGGGATCGCGGGCTCTATGAGGTGACCTATTACACGACCGACAAGGCCAAGGTCGAAATCCGCTTCGATCCGATCACCGGCGAACCGAAATAAAGGCGGATATCGCCTGATCACGGCCTGATGCGGGCAGGAGCTTTGCGCTCCTGCTTGCCGAGGGATGGTCCGCCTGATAAAGGCCGCGACTATGACCACACCCCTCGATCACATTCGCAACTTCTCCATCGTCGCCCATATCGACCATGGCAAGTCCACGCTAGCTGACCGCCTGATCCAGATGACAGGCGGCATGGACGCGCGTGAGATGGCCGGCCAGCAGCAGGTTCTCGATAATATGGACATCGAGAAGGAGCGCGGCATCACCATCAAGGCGCAGACCGTGCGCCTGAATTATCGTGCGAAGAATGGTGAGGACTACATCCTCAACCTGATCGACACGCCCGGCCACGTCGACTTTGCCTATGAGGTATCGCGCAGCCTTTCGGCCTGCGAAGGCTCGCTTTTGGTGGTGGATGCTTCGCAGGGTGTCGAAGCGCAGACGCTCGCAAACGTCTATCAGGCCATCGACAACAACCACGAGATCGTCGTGGTGCTGAACAAGATCGATCTGCCGGCCGCCGAGCCCGAGCGCATCAAGGAACAGGTCGAGGACGTGATCGGCCTCGACGCTTCCGAGGCGGTGATGATCTCGGCCAAGACCGGCATCGGCATCGAGGACGTTCTGGAAGCCATCGTCAACAAGCTGCCGCCGCCGCGGGAAGGCGATCGCACCGCGCCGCTCAAGGCGATGCTGGTCGATTCATGGTACGATTCCTATCTGGGCGTCATCGTTCTGGTGCGCGTCATCGATGGCGTACTGAAAAAGGGCCAGACCATCCGCATGATGGGCACCGGCGCGAAATATCCGGTTGAACGCACCGGTGTGTTCACGCCGAAGATGCTGAATGTCGACGAGATCGGCCCGGGTGAATTCGGGTTCATCACCGCCTCCATCAAGGAAGTGGCCGACACCCGCGTCGGTGACACCATCACCGAGGATCGTCGCCCGACGACGACACCGCTGCCGGGCTTCAAGCCGGCGCAGCCGGTGGTGTTCTGCGGCCTGTTCCCGGTCGATGCCGACGATTTCGAGGATCTGCGCTCCGCCGTCGGCAAGCTGCGCCTCAACGATGCGTCCTTCTCCTATGAAATGGAGACATCCGCCGCGCTGGGCTTCGGCTTCCGCTGCGGCTTCCTCGGCCTGCTTCATCTGGAGATCATTCAGGAGCGGCTGGAGCGCGAATTCGACCTCGACCTGATCGCCACCGCGCCAAGCGTCGTCTACCGCATGGTGATGAACAATGGCGAGGTGAAGGAATTGCACAACCCGGCCGACATGCCGGATGTCGTGAAGATCGCGCATATCGAGGAGCCGTGGATCCGCGCTACCATCCTGACGCCGGACGATTATCTCGGCTCGATCCTCAAGCTCTGTCAGGACCGTCGTGGCGTGCAGGCCGATCTCTCCTATGTCGGCAAGCGCGCCATGCTGGTCTACGAATTGCCGCTCAACGAAGTGGTGTTTGATTTCTACGATCGCCTGAAGTCGATTTCCAAGGGCTATGCCTCGTTCGACTACCATCTGACGGACTATCGCGAGGGCGATCTGGTCAAGATGTCGATCCTCGTCAATGACGAGCCGGTCGATGCGCTGTCCATGCTCGTTCACCGCTCGGCGGCGGAAAAGCGCGGCCGTGTGATGTGCGAGAAGCTGAAGGAACTGATCCCGCAGCACATGTTCAAGATCCCGATCCAGGCGGCCATCGGCGGCAGGATCGTGGCGCGCGAGACCATTTCGGCTCTGCGCAAGGACGTGACCGCCAAGTGCTATGGCGGCGACGCCACCCGCAAGCGCAAGCTTCTGGAAAAGCAGAAGGAAGGCAAGAAGCGCATGCGGCAGTTCGGCAAGGTCGACATTCCGCAGGAAGCCTTCATCCAGGCGCTCAAGATGGGCGACTGACGCCTCGTCATGCGCGCACTTGTCCAGCGGGTCAGTGAAGCCAGCGTCACGGTGGATGGCGAAAAGGTCGGAGAAATCGGCACCGGCCTGCTGGTGCTGGTCTGCGCCATGCAGGGCGATACGGAGGCACAGTCTGAATGGCTGGCGCGCAAGGTCGTCAATCTGCGTATCTTCCGGGACGAACAGGACCGCATGAACCGCTCGCTTCCGGATGTGGGCGGCAGTGCGCTCATCGTCAGCCAGTTTACGCTGGCGGCCGAGACCAGAGGCAACCGGCCGGGCTTCTCAACGGCTGCCGCGCCCGACGACGGCAAACGGCTCTACGAGCATTTTTCTGCTGCCGTTGCGGCACATGGCGTGCCTGTCGCCAATGGCGTTTTTGGCGCGGACATGAAGGTCGCGCTGGTCAATGACGGCCCGGTGACGATCTGGCTGGACAGCGAGCGCTGACGGCGATTTTCCCGCAAAACCGGCATCTGAGCCAAATCAATCGCCCTTCTGAGCCAACCCCGTCATTGACCCTTCGCGCCCTTTCGTGTCAAAGCCGGGCCCGATTATGTTGCACTGCCGCAACGGGCCCTTATGTGGAGGTTTGGGAATGTCGGATCGCATCGAGATCGCCGGGCTGCGCGTCGCGCGCGTACTGCACGACTTCGTAGCTGACGAAGCACTGGCTGGCAGCGGGATCGATGCTGAGAAATTCTGGACCGGCGTATCGGCGATCGCTCACGATCTGGCCCCCAAGAACCGCGAGCTGCTGCAGAAGCGCGAAGACCTTCAGGCAAAGCTCGACCAGTGGTACCGTGAAAACGGCGCGCCGAACGATCTGGAGGCCTACAAAGCTTATCTGAGCGAGATCGGTTATCTGGTGCCGGAAGGCCCGGCGTTCGAAGTCACCACCGCCAATGTCGATCCCGAGATCGCCGAGGTGGCCGGCCCTCAGCTCGTCGTTCCGGTCATGAACGCGCGCTATGCGCTCAACGCCGCCAATGCGCGCTGGGGTTCACTCTATGATGCGCTTTACGGCACCGATGCGATTTCCGACGCCGATGGCGCGGAAAAGGGCAAGGGCTACAATCCGAAGCGTGGTGCGAAGGTCATCGCATGGGGCCGCAATTTCCTCGATGGAAGCGCGCCGCTGAAGACCGGCTCGTGGGCTGATGCTGGTGCCCTCTCTGTGAAGGACGGCCAGCTGGTGGTCGGCGAGATCGCCCTTGCCGATCCGGCCCAGTTCGCCGGCTATCGCGGCGAGGCATCCGCGCCTTCGGCGGTTCTGCTCCGCAGGAACGGGCTCCATGTCGAAATCGTCATCGACCGCGACAGCGTGATCGGCAGGGACGACAAGGCCGGCATTTCCGATCTGGTGATCGAAGCCGCGCTCACCACCATTCAGGACTGCGAGGATTCGGTCGCCGCCGTCGACGCCGAGGACAAGGTCGTCGTCTATCGCAACTGGCTCGGCCTGATGAACGGCAACCTCGCCGAGGAAATCGTCAAGGACGGCCGCACCTTCACCCGCCGTCTCAATGGCGACCGCACCTGCACCGCGCCCGATGGCGGCGAACTGGTGCTGCCCGGCCGATCGCTGATGCTGGTTCGCAATGTCGGCCACCTGATGACCAACCCGGCCATCCTGCTGCGCGACGGCTCGGAAATTCCGGAAGGCATCATGGATGCGGCGATCACTGCCCTGATCGCGCTCAACGATGTCGGGCCGAAGGGCCGCCGCGCTAACAGCCGCACCGGCTCCATGTATGTGGTCAAGCCCAAGATGCACGGGCCGGAAGAGGTGGCCTTCGCCGTCGAGATATTCGATCGCGTCGAGGACCTCGTGGGCATGGCCCGCAACACCATCAAGATGGGCATCATGGACGAGGAGCGGCGCACCACCGTGAACCTCAGGGAGTGCATCCGCGCCGCCTCGGCGCGCGTGGCCTTCATCAACACCGGCTTCCTTGACCGCACCGGCGACGAGATCCACACCTCCATGGAAGCCGGCCCGATGATCCGCAAGGGCGACATGAAGCAGGCGGCATGGATCGGTGCCTATGAGGCATGGAACGTCGACACCGGCCTGCAGTGCGGCCTGTCCGGCCATGCGCAGATCGGCAAGGGCATGTGGGCGATGCCCGACATGATGGCGGCGATGCTGGAGCAGAAGATCGCCCACCCGAAGGCGGGCGCCAACACAGCATGGGTGCCGTCGCCGACCGCCGCCACGCTGCACGCCACCCATTATCATCAGGTCGACGTTCATGCCGTGCAGGATACGATCCGCAGCCGTCCGAAGGCGAAGCTCGACGATCTGCTGACGGTTCCGGTTGCCGTTCGTCCGAACTGGACGCCGGAAGACATTCAGCTCGAACTGGACAACAATGCGCAGGGCATCCTCGGCTATGTGGTGCGCTGGATCGATCAGGGCGTCGGCTGCTCCAAGGTGCCGGACATCAACGATGTCGGCCTGATGGAAGACCGCGCAACGCTGCGCATTTCCTCGCAGCACATCGCCAACTGGTTGCACCATGGCGTGTGCAGCGAGGAACAGGTGATGGAAACGCTGAAGCGCATGGCCGCCGTGGTCGATCGCCAGAACGAAGGCGATCCGCTCTACCTCCCGATGGCGCCGGACTTCGAAGCCTCCATCGCCTTCAAGGCGGCGTGCGATCTGGTATTCAGGGGGCGCGAGCAGCCGAGCGGCTACACCGAGCCTCTGCTACACAAGCGTCGCCTCGAACTGAAGGCGAAGCTGGGGAATGACGCCTGAGCCACGGCTTGTGGCGGGCCTCGTCTTGCGCTAGAGCAATTGCAGTAAAAGTGCGAAGCGCTTTTTGCGTCGGGAATTGCGTCAAAACAAAGGGTTGGCGCATTTCCACGCTTCGGAGAAAAGCGGAAATGCGCTAGCCCCTGCACATCATGATCGTTCTTGCCATCGACTGCTCCGCCGGCCTCTGCGCCTCCTGCGTCTGCGATACCGGTTCGGATACGGAGCTGGGGCGCGAGGTTCGTGATCTGGGCAAGGGCCACGCCGAACACCTGATGGCCGTGATCGATGCCGCGCTCGAACGGGCCGGCCGGACTTTTGCTGATCTCGATGCCGTTGCCGTATCCATCGGTCCCGGCTCCTTCACCGGCATACGTGTCGGCGTGTCGACCGCACGCGGTCTGGCGCTGGCCCTCGGCCTCCCCGCAATCGGCGTGACCACGCTGGAAGCGCTGGCGGCGGAAGCCGCGCAGCAGTTTCCCAGGCGGGCGGTGCTTGCCGCCCTCGATGGTGGCCGCGGCGAAATTCATGCCGCCCTTTACGACGCCCAGTTGCAGCCCCTGTCAGGCCCGGCGGTGATGTCGGCGGAGGCGGCTGCGCGTCTTGGCGGACAGGCCAACGCCGTTCTGGCCGGAGCCGCAGCGGCACAGCTCTCCGATGCGGCGGATATGGTCTTCGACAGCGCAGTACCGGAGCGCACCGCCGACATTGCTGTTTATGCGCGGCTTGCCGCGAACAAGGGGGCGGGCGAAAAGCCGCGCCCGCTTTATCTGCGCGACGCCGATGCCAGGCCGCAGGCCGGCTTCGTGCTGCCGCGCAACGGTTTATGACGGCTGGGGGGCCGGGAGGAGAGACTTTCGCATGCGCATACCCTTTCTGTCATCGCTGCGCCGGGAATATGCGTTGCAGCCCCTGTCGCCGGAAGAAAGCGGAGCTGCCGCCGCTTTGCATCGCGAAGGTTTCAGCCGCCCGTGGACGGATGAGGAATTCATCTCGCTTCTGGGGCAGGACACCGTGTTCGGGTTTGCCGCGCGCGCCGTGGGTCGGGGCAGGGGCAATCCGGTCGGCTTCGTGCTGGCCCGGCTTGCCGCAGGCGAGGCCGAGATCCTGACCATCGTGGTGGCGCGCGCACACCGCCGCTACGGCCTCGGCTGGCAGCTCATGGACGCGGTGCTGCGCGAGCTTCACGCCCGCCGCGCCGAAGCGCTGTTCCTCGAGGTGGACGAGACCAATCCTGCAGCCGTCGGGCTCTATCGCCGCCTCGGCTTTGTGGAGGTCGGCAAGCGGCCAAACTATTACCAGACGCCGGGTCAGGCACCGACCAGCGCGCTCGTCATGCGCCGCGATCTGCGCCGATGAAGCGGGTGCCGTTCACATGATCGCACGGATCAGGATCGCGCTCGCGCTTGTCTTTGTCGGGATCGCGACGCTGATTCTGGCGCCCTTGCAACTGGTTGCCATGAAGACGGGGCTGTGGCGGGAAACCGTCATCCTGAGGCTATGGCACCGCGTCGTCCTGCGCGGACTGGGAATACGGGTGCATGTGACCGGCCAGCCGGCAGCGCGGCGCCCGCTACTCATCGTCGCCAATCACATTTCATGGACCGACATTCCGGTTCTGGGCGCGATTGCGGATGTTCGCTTCATCGCCAAGGCCGATATGCAGACATGGCCGCTGGTCGGTTTTCTGTCGAGCCTGCAACGCACCGTCTATATCGAGCGCGAAAGACGGCGCAAGTCCGGCGATCAGGCCGGCGAGATCGCGCTCCGGCTGGTCAACGGCGAGGCCATGGTTCTGTTCGCCGAAGGCACCACCAGCGACGGCAACATGATGCTGCCCTTCAAGAGCACGCTGTTTGGCGCGGCCACCATGGCGGTTGCCGAAGGAGCAGCAAAGGAAGTCGCCATCCAGCCGGTGGCCATTGCCTATACGCGCCTGCACGGCATGCCGCTCGGCCGCCGCTTCCGGCCTCTGGCAAGCTGGATCGGCGATCAGGATCTCGCCTCGCATGCCCGCGACCTCATAGCCAGCGGCGCGATGGATGTGGAAGTGCGTTTTGGCGAGCCGGTGATCTTCGCCGCCGGCGACAACCGCAAGCAGGCGGCGCGCACCGTGGAGGAGAGGGTGCGCGAGCAGTTTGCCGCAGCCCTGCGCGCGCCGGAAGGGTCGCGCCCAAAGCCGTAGATTCAGCCGGGTTTTGCTGGTAGAAGCCCGCCGATGGAACAGACGACAACGCTCCCGACCGAAAAGGGCACGCCGAAGAAGGTCTTCGTCAAGACCTATGGCTGCCAGATGAATGTCTACGATTCGCAGCGCATGACTGATGCGCTGGCCGCCGATGGCTATGTGGCGACCGAAGTGATCGAGGACGCCGATCTGGTGCTGCTCAACACCTGCCATATTCGCGAGAAGGCGGCGGAGAAGGTCTATTCCGAACTCGGCCGCATCCGCGAAATGAAGGCCGAGCGCGAGATCAATGGCGGCGAACTGGTCATCGGCGTCACCGGCTGCGTGGCGCAGGCCGAAGGCAGCGAAATTTTGCGCCGCTCGCCGGCCGTCGATCTGGTCGTTGGCCCGCAGACCTATCATCGCCTGCCTGATGTGCTGGCAAAGGTCCGCAACGGCGAGAAGGTCGTCGAGACGGAATACGCGATCGAGGACAAGTTCGCGCATCTGCCGAAGCTGCAACGTGCGGCGGTGGCGAAGCGTGGCGTTACCGCTTTCCTCACCGTGCAGGAAGGCTGCGACAAGTTCTGCACCTTCTGCGTGGTGCCCTATACGCGCGGCTCGGAAGTCTCGCGCCCGGTTGCCCAGATCGTGGCGGAAGCCGAGCGGCTGGCCGATGCCGGCGTTCGCGAAGTGACGCTGCTCGGGCAGAACGTCAACGCATGGCATGGCGAAGGGCCGGATGGTTCCGAATGGGGCCTTGGCCGCCTGCTGTTCCGGCTGGCGGAAATCCCGGGCCTTGCGCGCCTGCGCTACACCACCAGCCATCCGCGCGACATGGACGACGACCTGATCGCCGCCCATCGCGATCTCGGCGCGCTGATGCCCTATCTGCACCTGCCGGTGCAATCCGGGTCGGATCGCATCCTCAAGGCGATGAACCGCCGCCATACGGGTGCCGACTATCTGCGCCTGATCGAGCGCATTCGTTCGGCCCGTTCCGACATCGCCATGTCGGGCGATTTCATCGTCGGGTTCCCCGGCGAGACGGAAGCCGATTTCGAGGACACGCTGAAGATGGTGCGCGAGGTTTCCTATGCCTCGGCCTTCTCGTTCAAATATTCGCCGCGCCCCGGCACGCCGGGCGCGGAGATGGGCGGCCATGTCGACGAGCCGGTCAAGGACGAGCGCTTGCGGCGGCTTCAGGCGCTGCTCAATGAACAGCAGCAGGCGTTCACCACTTCGATGATCGGCCGCACCATGTCCACGCTGATCGAGAAGCCCGGCCGCCAGCCGGGACAGAAGGTGGGCCGCTCGCCCTGGCTGCAGCCCGTTATTGTTGATGAAAAGGTCGCCGAAATCGGTGACATTATTGACGTGCGAATCACGAAGACTGGCTTCAACAGCCTGTTCGCCGACCCGGTCTGATCGCGGATAACCCGTATGATCCGGCCCCGGCAGATCTGGAGAGACGGTTGAGCGCAACCGACCTGACGAATACGAGCCCCGATGCCACGTCCGGTAACGGCCCATCTTCCAGCGCCCCGTCAGGGGCTTCAGATATGGCCCACATCGTACTCACCTTTGATAACAACAAGCTGGCCGGCGCCCTGTATGGCCAGTTTGACGAAAATCTGGCGCGGCTGGAGCAGAAGCTCGGTGTCGATATCCGCTCGCGCGGCAACCAGCTGAGCATTCGTGGTTCTGCGGTGGCGGCCGAGCAGGCGCGCCGGGCGCTCGACAGCCTCTACGAGATTCTCCAGAAGGGCGCCGATATCGGCCAGTCCGATGTCGATGGCGCCGTGCGCATGGCCGTTGCGGCCGACGACCAGCTGGTGCTGCCCACCATGGAGCGCAAGGGCAAGATGTCGGCCGCGCAGATTTCCACCCGCAAGAAGACCATCTATGCCCGCTCGCTCAATCAGGACGCCTATATGCGGGCTCTGGAGCGCTCGGAACTGGTCTTCGGCGTCGGGCCTGCCGGCACGGGCAAGACCTATCTGGCGGTGGCGCATGCCGCCATGCTGCTCGAACGCGGCATGGTCGAGCGCATCATCCTGTCGCGGCCTGCGGTGGAGGCGGGCGAGCGGCTTGGTTTCCTGCCGGGCGACATGAAGGAGAAGGTCGATCCCTATCTGCGGCCCCTCTACGATGCGCTCTACGACATGATGCCGGGCGACAAGGTGGAGCGGGCGATTGGTGCAGGCGTCATCGAGATCGCGCCGCTGGCCTTCATGCGCGGGCGCACGCTCTCGCATGCCGCCGTCATCCTCGACGAGGCCCAGAACACCACCTCCATGCAGATGAAGATGTTCCTGACGCGTCTTGGCGAGAATTCGCGCATGATCGTCACCGGCGATCCGACGCAGATCGACCTGCCGCCCAATACGAAATCGGGCCTTGTGGAGGCGCTGCGCGTGCTGGATGGCGTTTCGGGTGTCGTCACCGTGCGCTTCAACGATGTCGACGTGGTTCGCCATCCGCTGGTGGCCGAAATCGTCAGGGCCTATGACCGCGACGGCAAGGTTTCGCGCGGTCTGGGCGTGGAAGGCTGACGCGCCGCATGTCCATCAAAGATTGCGATCCGGCGGCGTCCGCGCCGCTTCCCGTGGATATAGACCTGTTGCTGGAGGCAGGCGACTGGCCGCCAGAGAGCGAGCTTATGGGGCTCGTGGAACGTTCCGTCGGCGCTGTTCTCGATGAATTGCAGCCGGGCTGGACTGGGCAGAGCGAACTCAGCGTCGTCTTCTGTGACGATGCCCGCATTCAGGAACTCAATGCCCAATGGCGGGGCAAGGACAAGCCGACGAACGTGCTGTCATTTCCCGCATTTGAGCTGGAAGAAGATATCCAGCCCCCGATGCTTGGCGATATCGTAATGGCGGCCGAGACGGTCCTTCGCGAAGCGGAACTGGAAAACAAGCCGCTCGCCAACCATATCAGTCATCTTCTTGTGCATGGATTTCTGCATCTTCTCGGATACGATCACGAGAGCGATGAAGAGGCCGAGGAAATGGAAGCTCTGGAGCGACGGGTTCTGGCAAGGCTTGCCATTCCCGATCCCTATGCGTAATTACGTTTTTGAGAAACTGACCGGACGACGATGAACGACACGCCAAATACTGCCCGGCACAATGATGCAGGCAGCGCTCGGGACCTGCCCGAGAATCCGGACGAGGACCCCAGTCCGAGTACCGTAACCGGCAGCCAGCCGCATGAGGCCACGCCTGCCGGACCCGGGCTTGTCCAGAAGTTCAAGGCCCTGTTCAGGCCGCGCAACGGCACCAACCTGCGCGAAGAGATCGTCGACGCTCTTGCCGAGGCCGGTGCCGATGGCGAGGCATTTTCGCCCGGCGAAAGGGCGATGCTCAACAACATATTGCGGCTGCGCGAAGTCCGCGTCGAGGACGTCATGGTGCCGCGCGCCGATATCGAGGCGGTCGAGCTTGGCACCACGCTGGCGGACCTGATGACCGTGTTCGAGCAGTCTGGCCACTCGCGCATGCCTGTCTATTGCGAGACGCTGGATGATCCGCGCGGCATGGTCCACATCCGCGATCTGCTCGGCCACATCACGCGCCTTGCCCGCGGCAAGAAGCGGCGCACGACTCGCAAGACCGCCCCGACCGCTGCTCAGCTCGACCTCTCTCAGGTCGATCTTTCCCGCACCATCGGTGAACTCAATCTCATGCGCCCGGTGCTGTTCGTGCCGCCGTCCATGCTGGCCTCCGACCTGATGGGTCGCATGCAGGCAGCGCGTATCCAGATGGCTCTGGTCATCGACGAATATGGCGGCACCGACGGTCTGGCCTCGCTGGAAGACATCGTCGAGATGGTCGTCGGCGACATTGAGGACGAGCACGACGACGAGGAAGCGCTGATCACCAGGGCGGGCGACGGCGTGTTCATTGTCGACGGCAAGGCCGAGATCGAGGACGTGCAGGCCATGATCGGCAAGGACTTCGCGCCCGGCGAGCATGGCGAATCCGTCGATACGATCGGTGGCATGATCTTCAACACGCTTGGCCGCGTGCCGGCTCGTGGCGAGGTGGTTCAGGCCGTCCCCGGCTTCGAGTTCCATGTTCTGGACGCCGATCCGCGCCGCATCAAGCGCGTGCGGATCGTGCAATTGTCCAAGGGCGAGCGCCGCAAGCGCGTAATACGGGCGGAGCAGGCCTGATCGGGCGGGCTGTAGCGGGTTTCTGTACAACTGTAGCGTTTGGCCTGCGGACTCGCGCCTGCTAGGTTGATCTGTGATTCGCGTTGATCGGAAGGTCTCATGCAACGCCTTGCCGGCCGGATAGTGCTGCTTTGGGGATGGCGGCGGGCGCTGGTCGCCTTCCTCGCCGGGGTGTTTGCCGTTCTGGGGCAGGCCCCCTATGATTTTCCGGCAGCCTGCTTCATCTCCTTTCCCATTCTGGTCTGGCTGCTTGATGGCACCACCGGCGACGCCACCGTCAGTCGCATCGGGCGCCTGAAACCTGCCTTTGCGGTGGGCTGGTGGTTCGGCTTCGGCTACTTCCTCGGCGGCCTGTGGTGGATCGGCACGGCCCTTTTGGTCGAAGCCGAGAGCTTTGCGTGGGCGCTTCCCTTCGCCATGATCGGCATTCCGCTGCTGCTTGCCTTCTTCTATGGGCTGGCGGCGGCAATCGCCCGCGCGATGTGGGGCAGCGGCATCGGCCGGATCGCCGCCCTTGCCGCAGGCTTTGCGATCGCCGAGTGGCTGCGCGGTTTTCTCTTCACCGGCTTTCCGTGGAACGCCATCGGCTATGCCGCCATGCCGGTGCCGATGCTGATGCAGAGCGTTTCGGTGATGGGCATGGACGGCATGAACGCGCTGGCCGTATTCGTCTTCTCGATGCCGGCGCTTCTGGTGGACAAATCAGGCCGGCGCCTGGGGGCGGCGCTGTTCGCGCTTCTGCTGATCTCGCATGCGGGGTTCGGTTATTATCGGCTTACCAAGCCGGTTGCCGAAGCGTCTGAATATCTTCAGGTGCGGATCGTCCAGCCGAATGTCGACCTTTCTGAAAAATGGGACAAGGAAGTCAGGGACCGCATCTTCGCGTCGCTGATCGAATTGTCGGCGCGGCCGCCGGCGCAAGGGCAGGCGCGGCCGCAGCTTATCATCTGGCCTGAAACGGCCGTGCCCTTCCTGTTCACCGACCGTCCCGACGCTTTGACCGCGCTGGGTGAGGTCTTGCAGGACGGGCAGTTGCTGGTGGCCGGCATCGTGCGCGAAGAAGCGGCGTCGGGGCCGGGAACCCGCACCCGCTATTACAATTCTGTCGTTGCGATCGACGACAGGGGCGAAATCGTCGATGCGGTCGACAAGGTGCATCTGGTTCCGTTCGGCGAGTACATCCCCTTCGCCGATCTCTTCGCTTCGATCGGCATCGACCAGCTTGTCGCCGGGCCGATGAACTTTGATGCCGGCAACCAGCGCAGGGATATTTCCCTGCCGGGTGGCGTCAAAGCCTCGCCCTTCATCTGCTACGAGGTGATTTTCCCCGGGCTGGTGGCCGCCGATTCTGCGTCCGCGGACATCATGATCAATGTCACCAACGACGCGTGGTTCGGCAACACGCCGGGCCCTTATCAGCATTTCCGGCAGGCCCAGCTGCGTGCCGTCGAGACCGGACGGCCGTTGTTGCGGGCCGCCAATACAGGCATTTCCGGAGTTGTCGGACAACGTGGCATCGTCGTCGACGGGCTGGCGATCGGCACTCAGGGAATAATTGATTCTCGCATTCCCATTTACCTTGCGGAAACCATAACTGAGCGCCAGCGTCGCATAAATGGCATAATTCTGGTGATGCTTCTTGTGATCGGTGCCTTTGTCGTGAATGTAAGGCAGAGCCTACGAACGAATTGACTCGTCATATATTAGAATTTCATATTCTATTGAGACTACTTTCTTGTGCTAGGTTCACGGACCCATTCGTGCCATGTGCGGGCCGAAAAAGTAAGGCGTTTAAATAACGAGATGCCGGAGGAATTCGGCGAGGAACGAATGGCGGATCAGAGCAAAAAGAAGCCTAACCCGATCGATGCGCATGTAGGCGCCCGCATACGAATGCGCCGTAACATGCTGGGCATGAGCCAGGAGAAGCTTGGCGAGAGCCTGGGGATTACCTTTCAGCAGATTCAGAAATACGAGAAAGGCACCAACCGTGTAGGCGCAAGCCGCCTGCAGGCGATCGCGTCGATCATGGAAGTGCCGCCGGCGTTTTTTTTCGAGAACGCGCCGACCGATGAAGCGACATCGGGTGGCGGTTTCGCGGAAGACGCCTCCATGACATCCGTAATGGATTTCTGTTCCAGCGCCGAGGGTATTCAGCTCAATCGGGCATTCGCCCGTATTAACGACCCCAAGGTTCGCCGCAGGATCGTGGAACTGGTGAAATCCCTTTCTCCCGACGATACCGACAAATAAGTGCTGCCGTTCGCGGCCTGAGGGAAAGTCCTTCCCCGAGGGCATTCCCATAGCTTGACGACTCGCGCGCCACCCCGCTAACACGTTGCGCGCCATATCGACGCAACGCCGGGCACGGAGCTTCGGCATTTCCAGAGGGGACATCCCGTGAGCCGTCAGAACTATCTCTTCACTTCGGAATCCGTGTCCGAAGGCCATCCCGACAAAGTCTGTGACCGCATTTCCGATGAAATCGTCGATCTCGTTTATCGCGAGGCGAAGAAAAGCGGCATGGACCCCTGGAAAGTGCGTGTGGCGTGCGAGACGCTGGCCACCACGAACCGCGTGGTGATCGCAGGCGAAGTACGCGTGCCTGAAACGCTGCTGAAGAAGGACAAGGACGGCAGGATCCTCGAGGACGCTTCGGGTCACGCCGTGATCAACCCTTCGAAGATCCGCGCTGCCGCCCGTAAGGCGATCAGGGCGATCGGCTACGAGCAGGACGGCTTTCACTGGAAGACGGCGAAGATAGACGTGCTGTTGCATGGCCAGTCGCCGGATATCGGTCAGGGCGTCGACAATGCCGCCGACCGTCAGGGCGAAGAAGGTGCTGGCGATCAGGGCATCATGTTCGGTTATGCCTGCCGCGAGACGCCGGACCTGATGCCGGCACCGATCTACTACAGCCACAAGATCCTCGAACTGCTGGCCGCCGCCCGCCACAAGGGCGAGGGCGATGTCGGCAAGCTTGGCCCCGATGCCAAGAGCCAGGTGACCGTCCGCTATGAGAACGGCAAGGCTACGGAAGTCACCCAGATCGTGCTTTCGACCCAGCATCTCGACGAAAGCTGGGATTCGAAGAAGGTTCGTCAGGTCGTGGAACCCTACATCCGCGAGGCGCTGGGCGACCTGAAGATCGCCGCCGATTGCAACTGGTACATCAACCCGACCGGCAAGTTCGTCATCGGCGGGCCTGACGGCGATGCCGGCCTCACCGGCCGCAAGATCATCGTGGACACCTATGGCGGTGCCGCGCCCCACGGCGGCGGCGCATTCTCCGGCAAGGACACCACCAAGGTCGATCGTTCGGCTGCCTATGCCGCGCGCTACCTTGCCAAGAACGTCGTTGCCGCCAAGCTTGCCGACCGCTGCACCATCCAGCTTTCCTACGCCATTGGCGTTGCCCAGCCGCTGTCGGTCTATGTCGACCTGCACGGCACCGGCAAGGTCGAGGAATCGGTTCTGGAAGAGGCGCTGCGCAAGGTCATGGACCTGTCGCCGAGCGGCATCCGTCGTCACCTCGATCTCAACAAGCCGATCTACGCCAGGACCTCGGCCTATGGCCATTTCGGCCGCAAGGCCGGCCGCGACGGGTCGTTCTCCTGGGAAAAGACCGATCTGGTGAAGGCACTCCGGGAGGCGGTTTCCGCCTGAAAGGGATAGTCGAAGCCGTGTCTGCCGAAGCGACCAGACCCAGCCGCACAAGCGAGGCGTTCTTCGGCCGGCGCAAGGGCAAGCCCCTGCGCTCCGGCCAGACGGATGCGCTCGCCTCCGGGCTCGAAACGATGGGGCTGGATTTGTCCCGCCCCGCGCCTCAGGACCTGCGCCAGCTTTTCACCGCGCAGGTCGAGCATGTGCGGCTTGAAATCGGCTTCGGCGGCGGCGAGCATCTCCTGCATGAGACGGCGACCCACCCCGATGACGGCTTCATCGGGGTGGAGCCCTTCGTCAACGGCATGGCCAAGATGACGGCGGCGCTGGAGCGCCAGCCGCTGAACAATATCAGGCTGTTCAACGAGGACGCCACGCTGCTGCTCGACTGGCTGCCTGTGGCGTCTCTCGACGGGATCGATCTGTTCTATCCCGATCCCTGGCCGAAGAAACGGCACTGGAAGCGCCGTTTCGTCAATGCCGCCAATCTCGATCGCTTCGCACGGGTGCTGAAGCCGGGCGGACGTTTCCGCTTCGCTTCCGACATCGATACCTATGTGAACTGGACGCTGCTGCATTGCCATGCGCATACCGCTTTTGAGTGGAAGGCCAGCGAGGCGGCCGACTGGCACACGCCCTATGAGGGCTGGCCGGGCACCCGCTATGAGGCGAAGGCCCTGCGTGAGGGCCGAACGCCCGCCTATCTGACGTTTCTGCGCGCCTGAAATCCTTTCCGTCCGCCTGCATCTTGGACCTTAGGATGAGGGTGCTTGCGCCCTTTTGCATCTGATGCCAACTTGTCGGTCGAGGCTCAGCGATGAGCCGGCCGGCACGGGAGCCGGCAGATGTCAGCCTGCCATGAGGCAGGCTACAAGGGAGGAAATCCAGTGAAGCAGTTCGTGTGGGCATCCATCATTGCCGGCGCCATGGCCATGCCGGCGATGGCCGAGGATTACAAGATCATGGCTCCGGCCGCACCCGGGGGCGGCTGGGACCAGACAGCGCGCTCCATGCAGGCTGCGCTTCAGGACGAGAAAATCTCCGGCAGCGTTCAGGTGCTGAACGTGCCGGGTGCCGGTGGCACCATCGGCCTGGCCCAGTTCGTCAACCAGTCATCCGGCGACCCCTCACAGCTCATCGTGGGCGGCTATGTCATGGTCGGCGCGATCCTGACCAACGGATCTCCGGTCACGCTCGATCAGGTGACCCCGATCGCGCGGCTGACGGGAGAATATGAGGCGATCGTCGTTCCCGCCGCATCCGAGATCAAGGACATGGCCGGGCTGGCCGAGAAGCTGAAAGCCGATCCGGGCAGCGTTTCGTGGGCGGGCGGCTCCGCAGGCGGCACCGATCACATCACGGCCGGCCTGATCGCAAAGGCTGTGGGTGTCGATCCCACCAAGGTCAACTACATCGCTTTTGCCGGTGGTGGCGAGGCGCTTGCCGCCATTCTGGGAAATCAGGTCACCGTCGGCATTTCGGGCTATGGCGAGTTCGCTTCCCAGATCGAAGCCGGCACGCTGCGCATCATCGGCATTTCCAGTGACGAGCGGGTCGAGGGCATCGATGCGGCGACCTTCAGGGAAGGCGGCGTCGACGTGTCGATCCAGAACTGGCGCATGGTGGCGGCAGCTCCCGGCATCACCGATGAACAGAAATCCGCTATCCAGTCCGATATCGAGAAAATGGCCAAATCCGAGAGCTGGCAGAAGACTCTGAAGGACAAGGGATGGGCCGACACCTATCTGGCCGGCGATGCCTTCGTCGAGCAGTTGAAGAAGGACACCGACGACACCACGGCCATTCTTAAAGACATCGGTCTCGTCAAATGAGCGACATGGGTTCGCGTAACCTCCGGCGCCGCCCCGACAAGGCGGCGCTGGGCATAGCCGCCGTCCTTGCCGCCGTGGCGATAGTGATCGCGTGGAGCACATCGCTGTCGAGCGCAGTTGCGGGTTACTCGCCGGTCGGCCCCAAAACCTTTCCCTACATAATTGCAGGCGGCCTGTTCATCCTCTCGGTGTTCACCGCCATAGAGGCCATGCGGGGGCATTTTCCGCAGCGCGAACCGCAAAATTTCCCGCCTATGCTTTGGGTTCTCGGCGGCCTGGTGGCGCAGATGCTGACCATGAAGACGATAGGCTTTTCGATCGCCACCGGCTTTCTGTTTGCCGCTACCGCCCGCGCCTTCGGCAAGGGACAGATGTGGATCACCTTTCCCGTCGGCGTGGTTTTCGCGCTGCTGGTGTGGCTGATGTTCGCCAAGGGGCTGCAACTGACCTTGCCGGCCGGTCCTCTCGAACGCCTTTTCTGAGCGGAGAGCGACATGGATACATTCAGCCTGCTGGGTCAGGGCCTCATGGTGGCCATGGATCCTGCCAACCTGCTCTATGCGCTGATCGGCGTCACGCTTGGAACCGCGGTCGGCGTCCTTCCGGGCATCGGACCGGCGCTCACCGTGGCGCTGCTGCTTCCGGTGACCTACAAGCTCGACCCTGCCGGATCTCTCATCATGTTCGCCGGTATTTATTATGGCGGCATGTATGGCGGTTCGACCACCTCGATCCTGCTCAACACGCCGGGCGAAAGCGCTTCGATCGTCACGGCGCTGGAAGGCAACAAGATGGCCAAATCGGGCAGGGCGGGGCCAGCACTTGCCACGGCGGCCATCGGCTCTTTCGTGGCCGGGCTTCTCGCCACGCTGGGCCTCGCCTTCATCGCACCTTCCGTTGTGAAATTCGCCCTTTCCTTCGGGCCTGCGGAATATTTCGCGCTGATGCTGCTGGCCTTCATGACCGTTTCGGCCGCTTTTGGCGAATCGACCCTGCGTGGCCTGACCTCGCTGTTCATCGGTCTTGCACTTGGCCTGATCGGTATCGACCAGCTGACCGGGCAGGCGCGGCTCACTTTCGGCATGCCCAACCTGTTCGACGGCATTTCCGTCACCACGCTGGCGGTCGCGCTGTTCGCCATCGGCGAAACCTTCACGGTCGTTGCCCAGCGCAACATGGGTGAGGAAAAGGTGGAAACGGTCAAGGGCTCGGTGTGGATGAGCCGCGAGGACTGGCGCCGCTCCTGGATACCATGGCTGCGCGGCACCGCCATCGGCTTCCCGATCGGGGCCATGCCGGCGGGCGGTGCGGATGTCTCCAGCTTCCTTTCTTACTCGGCTGAAAAGAATTTCGCCCGGCACCCCGAAGAGTTCGGCAAAGGGGCGATCGAGGGGGTTGCCGGTCCGGAGGCCGCCAACAACGCATCGGCTGCCGGCACGCTTGTGCCGCTTCTGACGCTTGGCCTGCCGACGACGGCTACCGCGGCCATCATGCTGGCCGGCTTCCAGCAGTTCGGCCTGCAGCCCGGCCCGTTGCTGTTCGCCACAAACGCCCCTCTGGTGTGGGGCCTGATCGCCAGCCTGCTGGTGGCCAACTTCATGCTGCTGGTGCTCAACCTGCCGCTGATCGGCCTGTGGGTGAAGCTGCTTTCCATACCCAAGCCGTGGCTCTATGCGGGGATTCTCGTGTTCGCCACGCTCGGCACCATCGGCGCCGATGGCTCGACCTTCTTCATCGGGCCGGTGCCGGTGTCCTTCGGCCTTCTGCTTTTGATGCTGTTCGGCATTCTTGGCTACGGGCTGCGCCGCTTCGGCTACCCGATCGCGCCGGTTGTGGTGGGCCTCATTCTGGGGCCGATGGCGGAGAAGAGCCTGCGTCAGGCTTTGCAGATAAGCCAGGGCGATCCGGCGATCCTGTTCCGCTCATGGATCGCCATATTGCTGTGGGTTCTGGCGATCCTCGCGGTGGCGCTGCCGCTTTATCTGCGCGCCAAAGGCAAGGGCAAGGTGCTTGCCCAGTTTGCGACCGACGAGGATTGAGCAAGGCAGGAACCGGAAAGCAAAAAGGGCGTCAGCAGGGGCGCCCTTCATCTTATCGGCCTGTCGCGAACAGAGTTGCTGTTCAGCCGTCAGCTGAGACGGATCTGGCCGAACTGCTTCGGGTCGATGCCCAGCTTACGCAGGTGGCGTGCTTCCGGGGCAACGCCGCGCTCGACGGCACTGGCTGCGGCGACCGCGCTTCCCATCATGCCGAGCAAGGTACCGAGCCGGTTGAACGGCTTGTAACGGTTCATTTCTTTATCCTTTGCTGCATCGCATTATCTTGATCCTTTGCTGCATCGCATTATCTTGTTGTGCGATGCAGCATACATATAGGACGCGAATCCGGGTGCTTCCATGGCATGTAGCGCATGTGTGGCCTGCGTCTGCCGCACGTCTCATGCAAATCGGTGGTGGCTCGCGCCCGCTATTGAACCCGGTGCCGACTTCGGTTATATAGCGTGCAAATTCTTGGTCGGTATGACGAAGAGTGGGTCCATCCGGTCCCGCTCTTTTTTGTTACCTGCCGGCCTTCGGATCAGGAATCATATGACGGCAAGCGAAGTTTTCGGCGACGACCGCCCCGACCGCGACAACGGTGATGATCGCATCATCCGTGAGAGCGGCATTGATGCGCGCATTGCGGCGATCATTCTGCCGGTGATGCGCGGCATCGGCTTTCGTCTGGTGCGCGTGCGACTGTCGGGCCAGAATGGCCTCACCCTTCAGATCATGGCCGAGCGTGAAGACGGCACCATGACCGTGGAGGACTGCGAGGAGCTGAGCCGCGCCGTCTCGCCGGCGCTCGATGTGGAAGATCCCATCGAAAAGGCGTATCATCTTGAAGTGTCGTCGCCGGGTATCGACCGGCCGCTGGTGCGCAAGGGCGATTTCGCCACCTGGCTCGGCCATCTGGTGAAGATGGAGACCTCGACCCTGGTTGCCGAGCGCAAGCGCTTCAGGGGTCGGATCACCGAGGTGAACGACGAAGGCATTCTGGTGCTGCGCGATGTGCCCGCCTATGGCGAGGAGCCTTCGGTGCAGGTGCCTTTCGATACGATTGCCGAAGCGCGCCTGATTCTGACCGATGACCTCATCCGCGATGCGTTGTCGAAGGACAATCGCGCCCGCAAGGAAGCGAAGAAGAATCAGGACGAAACCGACGAGGCGTTTGATGAAGACGACGCCGAAGACGGAAACGAACACGAAGCGAATTGAACCGTCGCGAAGAAGCGGCCCGGTTCAGGGAGATAGACATGGTTGTAAGCGCAAACAGGCTTGAACTGCTGCAGATTGCCGATGCGGTCGCGCGCGAGAAGTCGATCGACAAGCAGATCGTCATCGACGCCATGGCCGACGCCATCCAGAAGGCGGCGCGCTCGCGCTACGGTCTGGAAACCAACATTCGCGCCGACATCAATCCGCAGACGGGCGAGATGAAGCTCCAGCGGCTGATGGAGGTCGTCGATACCGTGGAGGATTACGCCACGCAGATCGCGCTGGTCACGGCGCGTGAGCGCAATCCCGACGCGCAGCTCGGCGATTTCATCGCAGAACAGCTTCCGCCGATGGATTTCGGCCGTATCGCCGCCCAGTCGGCAAAGCAGGTCATCGTCCAGAAGGTGCGCGAGGCCGAGCGCGACCGCCAGTATGACGAGTACAAGGATCGCATTGGCGAAATCGTCAACGGTACGGTCAAGCGCGTGGAATATGGCAACGTCATCGTCGATCTCGGCCGTGGTGAAGGCATCATCCGCCGTGACGAGCTGATCCCGCGCGAGATCTACAAATATGGCGACCGCGTGCGCGCCTATGTCTACGACGTGCGCCGCGAGCAGCGCGGTCCGCAGATCTTCCTGTCGCGCACCCATCCGCAGTTCATGGCGAAGCTGTTCACCATGGAAGTGCCGGAAATCTACGACGGCATCATCGAGATCAAGTCGGTTGCCCGTGATCCGGGTTCGCGCGCCAAGATCGCCGTCATCTCCCGCGATTCCTCCATCGATCCCGTAGGCGCCTGCGTCGGTATGCGCGGTTCGCGCGTTCAGGCCGTCGTCGGCGAGCTTCAGGGCGAAAAGATCGACATCATTCCGTGGTCGCCTTCGGCCGCTTCCTTTATCGTCAACGCCCTCCAGCCGGCCGAGGTCGCCAAGGTCGTGCTCGACGAGGATGCCGAGCGCATCGAAGTGGTGGTTCCCGACGATCAGCTTTCGCTGGCCATCGGCCGCCGCGGCCAGAACGTGCGCCTTGCCTCGCAGCTCACCGGCTGGGACATCGATATCCTGACCGAGCAGGAAGAGAGCGAGCGCCGCCAGAAGGAATTCGTGGAACGCTCCAACCTGTTCATGGATGCGCTCGACGTGGATGAGATGGTCGGGCAGGTTCTTGCCTCGGAAGGCTTCACCAGCGTCGAGGAAGTGGCCTATGTCGATGCCGACGAGATTTCGTCCATCGACGGTTTCGACGACGACACCGCCGTAGAAATCCAGACCCGCGCCCGCGAATATCTGGAGCGCATCGAGGCTGAGCATGATGCGAAGCGCCGGGAGCTTGGCGTCGAGGACGAGCTGCGCGAAATCCCCGGCGTGACCACTGCAATGATGGTGACGCTTGGCGAGGACGGCGTGAAGACCGTAGAGGATTTCGCCGGATATGCGGCCGACGATCTCGCCGGCTGGAAGGAGCGCAAGGATGGGGAAACCAAGGTTTTCCCCGGCGTTCTGGCAAGCCACGGCATTTCGCATACGGATGCAGAACAGATGATTGTAGCCGCCCGCCTGAAGGCTGGCTGGATCACCGCCGACGAAGCTGAGGCCGAAGAGGCCGAAGCTGACGCCGACGCGTGACGTGATGGAGACCGGGGCACCCTTTGTCGGATATGAACGATCGCACCTGCATCGTCACGAGGAAGACAGCCGAAACGGATGAACTGATCCGTTTCGTTGTCGGCCCGGATTCGGCCGTCGTCCCCGATCTGAAGCGAAATCTGCCCGGCCGTGGTTGCTGGGTGAGTGCCGATCGCCTACATGTAGACAAGGCGGCGGCGAAAAACCTGTTTTCACGCGCCTTCAAGACCAAGGTGGACGTGCCTGCTGAACTCGGCGCTCTGGTCGACGGGTTGCTGGTCCGGTCCGCCCTTGGCATGCTCGGCCTTGCCCGCAAGGCGGGAGCGGTCATATTCGGCGCTACCAAGGTTGAGGCAGCGGTGCGCAGCGGTGAGGCGCTGCTTGTTCTTCATGCCGAAGAAGCCGCTGAGGACGGCGTGAGAAAGATCAGCCAGGCCCGCCGTGCCACCGTGCATCTGGGCGGACCCGCTATCCGTGCCTACAAACTTTTCCCCGAAGCTGAATTGGGTTTGGCATTGGGTGGCACAAATGTGATACATGCAGCCGTTCTCGCGTCGGACGCGGGCACGGCGGTGCAGAAGCGCATGGTTGCGCTCGACCGTTACCGGGGCGGATCCCCGGACGATCTGGCGATGCTTGCGGCCGTCGCTGGCGAAGATGATGCCGCAGAGGATTGGGAATGAGCGATACGAAATCGGGCGATGACAAGACTTTGAGCGTTACGCCGAAGAAGACCCTGACGCTGAAGCGGCCGGGCCTGGAGCAGGGAACCGTGCGCCAGAACTTCTCGCATGGACGCACGAAGGCTGTCGTCGTCGAGACCAAGAAGCGCAAGTTCAACATTCCTGGCGAAAAGCCGGAGCCGTCCGTGTTTGCGCCGAAGCCGCAGCCTGCGCCCGTACCGCCGGCAGCGCCTGAAGTGGCAGCAGCACCCGCCCCGGAACCCGTTGAAAAGCAAGCCGCTCCCGTCGTGCAGCAGCAGGCGCCGAAGGTCGCGCCGAGGCCGCAGCAGCCTGCACGCGCCCCGGCACCGGCCGAGCGCATGGTCCTGAACGCCCTGTCCCGCGAGGAGATGGACGCGCGTCGTCGTGCGCTCGAGGGAGCCCAGTCACGCGAGGCCGAGGATCGCGCCCGTGCGGCCGAGGACGCCCGCCGCCGTGCCGAGGAAGATGAGCGGCGCAAGCGTGAGCGGGAAGAATCCGCTCGTCGGCAGGCCGAAGAAGAGGCCCGCCTTCAGGCTGAGGCCGAAGCCCGTCGCCGGGCCGAGGAAGAAGCGCGTCGTCGTGCGCCTCAGGCAGCTGCTGATGAGGAGGATGATGCAAAGCCGGTCAAGCGCGCAGGCGCCCCGAGCAGCCCGAGCGTGCCGCCCCGCCGTATCGTGACGCCTGAAGTGGCGCGTCCGGCCAAGGCCAAGGGCGAGGAAGATCGCCGCCGTGGCAAGCTGACGCTGACCAGCGCTCTCTCGTCGGAAGATGGCGATGCCCGCGCCCGCTCGCTTTCGGCGATGCGCCGGCGTCAGGAAAAATTCAAGCGGGCCATGTATCAGGAGCCCCGCGAGAAAGTTATGCGCGAAGTGACATTGCCGGAGACGATCACCATCCAGGAACTTGCCCAGCGTATGTCCGAGCGGGCCGTGGATGTCGTGAAGTTCTTCATGAAGCAGGGCCAGATGATGAAGCCCGGCGACGTTCTCGACGCCGATACGGCCGAGCTGGTGGCGACTGAATTCGGTCACACCGTCAAGCGCGTGGCGGATTCCGACATCGAGGAAGGCCTGTTCAACATCGCGGACAATCCCGACGATCTGGTGTCGCGTCCGCCTGTCGTCACCATCATGGGCCACGTCGACCACGGCAAGACCTCGCTGCTTGACGCCATCCGTCATGCCAAGGTGCAGTCGGGCGAAGCCGGCGGCATTACCCAGCATATCGGTGCCTATCAGGTGGAAAAGGATGGTCAGAAGATCACCTTCATCGACACCCCCGGCCACGCGGCCTTCACCGCCATGCGTGCCCGCGGTGCGCAGGCGACCGACATCGCCATTCTGGTGGTGGCGGCTGACGACAGCGTGATGCCGCAGACCATCGAGTCGATCAGCCATGCCAAGGCTGCCGGCGTTCCGATCATCGTGGCCATCAACAAGGTCGACAAGCCGTCTGCGGATCCGCAGAAGGTGCGCACCCAGCTTCTTCAGCATGAGGTGTTCGTCGAATCCATGGGTGGTGAGGTGCTCGACGTCGAGGTTTCGGCCAAGACGGGAACCGGCATCGACAAGCTGCTTGAGGCGATCCTGCTGCAGGCTGAAATCCTCGACCTGAAGTCCAACCCCGACCGTACCTCGGAAGGCGTGGTCATCGAGGCGCAGCTCGACAAGGGCCGCGGTCCGGTTGCCACCGTTCTGGTGCAGACCGGCACGCTCATGCCCGGTGACATTCTGGTTGCCGGCAACGAGTGGGGCCGCGTTCGCGCCCTGGTCAACGACCGGGGCGAGCATGTGGAAGAGGCCGGCCCGTCCATGCCGGTCGAAATTCTGGGCATGCAGGGTACGCCGCGCGCCGGTGACCGCTTTGCCGTCGTGAACAACGAAGCGCGCGCCCGTGAAATCACCGAGTACCGCCAGCGCAAGGCGCGCGACAAGGCTGCTGCCAAGCATGCCGGTCAGCGTGGCTCGCTGGAGCAGATGATGTCGCAGCTCCAGACCAGCAATCTCAAGGAGTTCCCGCTGGTCATCAAAGGCGACGTATCCGGCTCGATCGAGGCGATCAACGTCGCGCTGGAAGAGCTCGGCACCGACGAAGTGCGCGTGCGCATCGTTCATTCGGGGGCAGGCGGCATCACCGAGACCGACGTTTCGCTGGCCGAGACGTCCGGTGCGGTCATCATCGGCTTCAACGTCCGCGCCAACGTTCAGGCGCGTGCTGCGGCTGAAGCCGCCGGCATCGAGATCCGTTACTACAACGTGATCTACAGCCTGATCGACGACATCAAGGATGCGATGTCCGGCATGCTGTCGCCGGAGCGCCGCGAGACGTTCCTCGGCAATGCCGAGATCCTCGAGGTCTTCAACATCACCAAGGTCGGCAAGATTGCCGGCTGCCGCGTGACCGAAGGCCGTGTGGAGCGCGGTGCGGGCGTGCGCCTGATCCGCGACGACGTCGTCATCCACGAAGGCACGCTGAAGACGCTCAAGCGCTTCAAGGACGAGGTGTCGGAAGTTCCGGTTGGTCAGGAATGCGGTATGGCGTTCCAGAACTACGAGAACATCCAGGCCGGCGATGTCATCGAGTGCTTCCGCGTCGAGATGGTTGCGCGCAAGCTGTAATCCGCCGGCAACCGACGGAGTGAATGGCGGCCCGCCCGGCCGCCATTCTTTTTATGTTTCGTGCGGGACGCGGTCCAATTCCGCGCTCGCGTGTTCAGGATAAAAGAATATGTCCAATGCAGGAAAAGGCCCTTCGCAGCGCATGCTGCGTGTCGGCGAACAGGTGCGCCATGCGCTGGCGGAAATGCTCCAGCGCGGTGAAATCCGTGACGACGTGATCGAGACGACGGTGATTTCGGTTTCCGAGGTACGCATGTCGCCCGATCTGAAGATCGCCAATGCCTATGTCGCTCCCCTTGGCGCGAAGGATGATGACGCTGTCATCGCCGCGCTGAACCGCCATGCCCGCTTCATCCGCGGCCGCATGTCGCCGGCGCTGAGGCAGATGAAATACATGCCGGAATTCCGCTTCCGGCTGGATACCAGTTACGACAACTTCCAGAAGATCAACGATCTCCTCCATTCCCCGGAGGTGGCGCGCGATCTCGGTCATGATGATGAGGACAAGGAATAGTGGCGCGCCGAGGCAAAAAGAAGGGCCGGCCGGTTTCCGGCTGGGTGGTGCTCGACAAGCCGGTGGGCCTGGGCTCGACCGAGGCGGTTTCGAAGATCAAATGGCTGTTTCAGGCCGAGAAGGCGGGCCATGCCGGCACGCTTGACCCGCTGGCTTCCGGCATGCTGCCGATTGCGCTGGGCGAGGCGACCAAGACCGTTCCCTATGTTCAGGACGGGGCCAAGATCTATCGCTTCACCGTCGCCTGGGGCGAGGAGCGCTCCACCGACGATCTGGAAGGGCCGGTCACGAAGACGTCCGATAAGCGCCCGGCCGAAGACGAGGTGCGCGCCCTGCTGCCCAATTACACTGGCGTGATTTTGCAGGTTCCGCCGCAGTTCTCGGCCATCAAGATTGCCGGCGAACGCGCCTATGACATCGCCCGCGAAGGCACTGCGGTGGAAATCCCGCCCCGCGAGGTGGAGATTGCACGGCTCGACATCGTGTCCCATGAAGCCGACAGGACCATCTTCGAGGTGGAGTGCGGCAAGGGCACCTATGTGCGTTCTCTGGCCCGTGACATGGGCCGTGATCTCGGCTGTTTCGGCCATATAGCCGACCTGCGCCGCACCGAGGTCTATCCCTTCACGGCGGATGATTTCGTGACGCTTGAAGAGCTTGAAGCTGCCGTTCCGCCACCGCCGCAGGAGGGCGAGGAGCGTCCGGCAGGCGCACGGTTCGCAGCCCTTGATGATCTTCTGGTGGATACGTTGTCGGCTCTGGAAAGCCTGCCGCAGGTGCCGGTCGGAGACGACGCCGCCAACCGGATCAGGCTCGGCAATCCGGTCGTCGTGCGCGGCCGGGATGCTCCGGTGGAAGCCGATGAGGCCTGCATCACCGCGCGCGGCCGGCTGGTTGCAATCGGCGCGATCGAGCAGGGCATGTTCAAGCCCAAGCGCGTCTTCACCTGCTGAAGCTTTCTTGAACTGACCGCGCAAGCGGGTAAGGTTGCCGCATTTCCAGCGGCAACCGGGAGCTTCCATGTCGAGGGCAGGCAAGGCGACAAAGCATCGTCGACGCAAGCGGCGCACCCCGGTAGGTGCTGCGCCCGGCACGCTGGTTGCCGACCCTGCCGCAAGCCCCACGAAGCTCAGTCTCACCCTGATTGCTCCGGACAAGTTCCGCACCATCGCGAATGCCGGCATTGCCGATATCGTCGCCAATCGCGGTGAATGGCCCGTCATCTGGGTCGATTGCGTCGGGCTGGCCGACGTCACCCTCATCGGCGAAATCGGCCGCACCTTCGGCCTGCATCCTTTGTCGATGGAAGATGTGGTCAATGCCGATCAGCGGCCGAAGGTGGATTTCTTCGATGATCACGCCTTCGTGGCGCTGCGGATGGTCGATGATGCTGCGCTGCATCGCTATGAGCAGATTTCCGTTTTCTTCAGCGAAAAATTCGTCATCACGTTTCAGGAGCGGGAGGGCGATCCCTTCGATCCGGTCCGCCGGCGGATTGCCAGCGAAGGCCCAAACCGCCTGCGCGCCCGGCAGGCCGATTATCTGGCCTATGCGCTGATCGATGCGGTCGTGGACAGCTATTTCGCCCCGATGGAGGTGATCAGCGACGAGATCGAGCGGGTTGAGGAAAGCATGCTGGGTGGTCCGCAGAAGGGGCAGATGCAGGAGTTGCATGCGTTGCGCCGGGAGATGCTGGTGCTGAAGGGCGTCTTGTGGCCGCTGCGCGATGCACTTGCGGCGCTGATCCGCAACGACGATCCTTTCGTGACGCGCGAGACCAAGGTTTTCCTCAACGACACGCTCGACCATGCCATGCGCCTGATCGAGCTGGTGGAAAGCCAGCGTGACACGCTGAGCGGACTGATCGAGATGCATCTGTCGCTCAGCCAGGCGCGCACCAACGATGTCATCTCGCTGCTCACCATCGTGTCCACGATCTTCATTCCCCTGACCTTTCTCGTCGGCGTGTGGGGCATGAACTTCGATCCCGACGTGTCGCCATGGAACATGCCGGAGCTGCGCGCCTATTACGGCTATCCGGCGGCATTGCTGTTCATGATTGCCGTGGCCATCGCTTTGTTTGGCTACTTCAAATGGAGAAAATGGCTCTAGGCCCGAAGCTTCCCGATCGGGCCGGGAAAGGGTGCGCGGGGCAGCCATGCTGAATCAGGCTGGCTTTTGGCGGATAATTGCACTATATGCGCCACTGTATCGCACTTTTTGTCGCGAGCTTAGTGGCCTGTGCTGGACGACATCCCGGCTCAAGGCGTCCCGTTTCCTCCAACATATAAGGAAAAACACGATGTCGATCACTGCCGAACGCAAGCAAGAATTGATGGCACAGTTTGCAACTGCCAAGGGCGACACTGGTTCGCCTGAGGTGCAGGTTGCCATCCTCTCCGAGCGTATCAAGAACCTGACCGAGCACTTCAAGGACCACAAGAAGGACAACCATTCCCGCCGTGGTCTTCTCGCGCTCGTGTCGCAGCGCCGCAGCCTGCTTGACTATCTCAAGAGCAAGGACGTTGCGCGCTATCAGACGCTGATCGAGAGGCTCGAACTGCGTCGCTGACCTGATCTGACCGGCGGGCGTCTCAGGATTCCCGCCGGTCGCATATCCGGGCTGCCTATCGGCCCGAATGGTTCCATGGCGGAAAGGGCCGCCGGAACCGCCCCGTGGACGGTCATGGGGCAGGATTGCAGGATGCTCGCGCCGGCACTCAGCCGGAATTGCCCCGAGTCTCCCGTTGTCTTGCCCGTGGCTGCCCGAAAGAAGCCAGGAAAGATGAGCCGCGCCCGGCACAGCCGCGTGGCCTTTCCGCATATGAAGGACAAGGCATGTTCAACTATCATAAAGTCGAGATCGAATGGGGCGGCCGTCCGCTCGTTCTGGAGACCGGCAAGATCGCCCGTCAGGCCGACGGCGCCGTGCTCGCCACCTATGGCGAGACCATGGTTCTGGCGACTGTCGTGTCGGCGAAGGAGCCGAAGCCCGGCTTCGATTTCTTCCCGCTGACCGTCAATTATCAGGAAAAGACCTACGCTGCCGGCAAGATCCCCGGCGGTTACTTCAAGCGCGAAGGTCGCCCGAGCGAAAAGGAGACGCTGGTTTCGCGTCTCATCGATCGCCCGATCCGTCCGCTCTTCGCTGACGGCTACAAGAACGACACGCAGGTCGTCGTCACAGTCGTGCAGCACGACCTTGAGAACGATCCGGACATCCTGTCGATCGTTGCCACCTCCGCAGCACTCACCCTGTCGGGCGTTCCCTTCATGGGGCCGATCGGCGGCGCGCGCGTCGGCTACATCAATGGCGAATATGTGCTGAACCCGCATATCGACGAAATGACCGAATCGAAGCTCGATCTTGTCGTCGCCGGCACCTCCGAGGCCGTTCTGATGGTCGAGTCGGAAGCGCAGGAACTGTCCGAAGAGGTGATGCTGGGCGCTGTCGTGTTCGGCCAGAAGGGCTTCCAGCCGGTCATCGACGCGATCATCAAGCTGGCCGAAGTGGCCGCCAAGGAGCCGCGCGATCATAGCGTCGCCGATCTCTCCGCGCTTGAAAGCGAAATCCTCGCCATCGCCGAGACCGATCTGCGCGAAGCCTACAAGATCACCGACAAGCAGGCCCGTTACGCTGCCGTCGACGCCGCCAAGGCCAAGGTCAAGGCTGCTTTCACGCCGGCCGAAGGCGAAGAGGCGAAGTGGTCCTCCGAGCAGGTCGCCAGCGTGTTCAAGGAGCTCCAGGCCAAGATCGTGCGCTGGAACATCCTCGACACCGGCTCGCGCATCGATGGCCGCGACCTGAGCACCGTTCGCCAGATCGTTTCGGAAGTCGGCATCCTGCCGCGCACCCACGGTTCGGCCCTGTTCACCCGCGGTGAGACGCAGGCGATCGTCGTCGCCACGCTCGGTACCGGCGAAGACGAGCAGTATGTCGACGCTCTGACCGGCATGTACAAGGAGAAGTTCCTTCTCCACTACAACTTCCCGCCCTATTCGGTGGGTGAGACCGGCCGCATGGGTTCGCCGGGCCGCCGCGAGATCGGCCACGGCAAGCTTGCCTGGCGCGCCATCCGTCCGATGCTGCCTTCCGCCGAGCAGTTCCCCTACACGCTGCGCGTCGTCTCGGAGATCACCGAGTCCAACGGCTCGTCCTCGATGGCCACCGTGTGCGGCACCTCGCTGGCTCTGATGGATGCGGGCGTTCCGCTGCAGAAGCCGGTTGCCGGTATCGCCATGGGCCTGATCAAGGAAGGCGAGCGCTTCGCGGTGCTCTCCGACATTCTCGGTGACGAGGACCACCTCGGCGACATGGACTTCAAGGTTGCGGGTACGGCGGGGGGCATCACCTCGCTGCAGATGGACATCAAGATCGACGGCATCACCGAAGAGATCATGCAGGTTGCGCTTGGCCAGGCCAGGGACGGCCGTCTGCACATCCTCGGTGAAATGGGCAAGGCGCTCTCCGAGAGCCGTGGCCAGCTCGGCGAGTTCGCTCCGCGCATCGAAGTGATGAACATCCCGACCGACAAGATCCGCGACGTGATCGGTTCCGGCGGCAAGGTCATCCGCGAGATCGTGGAAAAGACCGGCGCCAAGATCAACATCGAGGATGACGGTACGGTCAAGATCGCGTCGTCGAGCGCCAAGGAAATCGAGGCGGCCAAGAAGTGGATCCACACCATCGTGGCCGAGCCGGAAGTCGGCGAAATCTACGAAGGCACGGTCGTCAAGACCGCCGACTTCGGCGCCTTCGTGAACTTCTTCGGTCCGCGTGACGGTCTGGTCCACATCTCGCAGCTTTCCGACCAGCGCGTCGCCAAGACCACCGACGTGGTCAAGGAAGGCGACAAGGTCTGGGTCAAGCTGATGGGCTTCGACGAGCGCGGCAAGGTTCGCCTGTCCATGAAGGTGGTCGACCAGGCCACCGGCAAGGAAGTCGTCAAGGAAGCCAAGGCCGAAGGCGAAGAGGCCTGAGCCTTTCTTCAGCTCTGAAACATGCGGGCGCGCCGAAAGGCGCGCCCGTTTTCGTTTCATCTGGTGTAAAGAATGCGGCCTGACGGCAGTTCGAGGCGCCGGGAAATGTCCAGAGCTTCGAGAAACGGCTCGTCATGGCTGACGACGACAAGCGCCCCGTCATACGCCTGAAGACCGGCCTCGATCGCCGCTATGGAATCGAGATCGAGATGATTTGTCGGCTCGTCCAGAATGAGCAGCGGCGGCGGTTTGATGCCGCCAAGCACGCAGGCGAGTGCGGCTCGCAGCAACTCCCCGCCGCTCAGGTCAGAAACCGTATGAAGTGCCGCGTCCGCCCTGAAGCCAAAGCGGGCGAGGGACGCCCGGCAGGCATTCTCGCTGGCATCGGGGTTGAGGCGGCGGAAATTGTCGCGGATCGGGGCGGACGGGTCGAGGAGGCTGGGGCGCTGGTCCAGCATGGCGGCGCCCTCCGTCACGCGCACCGTGCCCGCGAGAGGAGAAAGACGCCCCGTGATCAATTCCAGCAGCGTCGTCTTGCCGGAGCCGTTCGGGCCGGTAATGGCGATCCGCTCGGGCCCGGTCACCACCATCGTGATGCCGCTGAAAACCGGACGCTCCGCCTGATAGCCGGCGGAGACATTGTCGAGGCTCAACACGGTTCTGCCGGCGGCGAGGCCGCTGGAAGGCAGAGCGACGGCGAGTTTTTGCAGCACTTCGAGGCGCTCTCGCGCTGCCGCGAGGGCTTCACGGGCCTGCGCCTGCTGGCTGCCGGCCAGGCGGGCACCGGCCCCGCTGCTGTTTTCCGCACGCTCCTTCATGCCGCCCGCGAGAATGCGCGGCATGTCGCCTTTCGCCGCCTTGCGCTGTCCGGCACCGTCCCGTCGCGCCTTGCGCTCCGTTGCAACCTGTGCGGCGCGCGCCACTTCAGCCGATTTCTTTTCGGCGAAGTCCAGATCGCGCTGCGCTGCCGCCAGCTCCCGCACCTTGCGCTCCTGATAATGGCTCCAGTTGCCGCCGTAGCGGGTGGCGCCGCGCGTTGTCAGCTCGACGATCTCGTCCATCAGGCCAAGCAGCTCGCGGTCGTGGCTGACGACGAGCGCGCCCTTGCGCCAGCCAGCGAGCATCTCGTGAAGCGCCAGCCGGCCCTGCCGGTCGAGATTGTTGGTGGGCTCGTCCATGAGCAGGAAATCGGCATCGGAAAAAAGCAGCGCGGCAAGACCGGCGCGCGTGCGCTGTCCGCCCGAAAGTGTGTGCAGGCGTGTGTGCGGCGAGGCATCGAGGTCCATTCTGGCAAGAGCCGCCTCCATCCGCTCCTCCAGCGTCCAGTCGGCGCCAGCCAGTTCCTCGACGGTGGCACTGCCTTCGCTGGCGCGTTGCAGAATGCCGAGTTGCGCATCCACCCCAAACAGGCTGGAAACGGTGGCCTCGGGAGAGACCTGCACAGTCTGGTTGAAGACCGCGAGTGTGCCGTTGACGGACACGGAGCCGGTTTGCGGCGAAAGCCGGCCGGATATCAGATGAAGAATGGTGCTCTTGCCGACACCGTTGCGCCCGATCAGCCCGGTGCGGCCCGGCCCGAAGGCTAGGTCGAGATCGGAGAAAAGGCGACGCCCGTCAGGCGTGGAAAAGCTGAGCCTGGAAAGAGCGATCGAAGCTGGCATGTGTGAGAATTTCCCTGATGACAAAGCGGATGCGCGTTGCGTTCAGAGAAAAATCCATCGTGCCGAGGCTCCTGATCGGTTGAATTCGCCCAATAGCTAGGTCTTTCCGGGTTCGGATGCAAGCCGGCGCATTCAAAACCCGTGCCGATCACGAAAGACGCTGCATCAGGGGTAAATTTGCTCTATCAGCCTCTCATGACACGCGAAGCCCTGAAAACCCTTTTCTACCCCTTTGAATCCGGAGCGCTGGATGCGCCTGGAGTAGACAGCCGCGTGCTGTTCTTCGGCGCCGAGCCCGGTTTCCTGTTGCCCGGTGGGTTTGCGGCAAAACTCCACTGTGTTCAGGGCTTCCGGCCATATGTGCGTGCGCTGGAGGCTGCGGGGAGGGTGGTGATGCCACGCGCGGAGGGCACGGACTACGACATGGCGCTGGTGCTTGCCGGCCGTCATCGTGGCCAGAACGAACTGTGGATCGCCGAGGCGCTGGAGCGCATCGCTCCGGGTGGAACGGTGCTTGTGGCTGGCGGCAAGGACGACGGCATCGCCTCGCTGCGCAAGCGGATAGGCTCGCTGGTGCCTCTGGTGGATGCTCTGCCGAAATACCACGGCGTAGCCTTCTGGCTGCACCGGCCGCAGGGCGATGAGGTGGCGGTCAGCTTGCGCGCGGACAATCCGCCCGCCGTCGTCGAAGGCCGTTTCCATACCGCGCCAGGCATGTTTTCCTTCGAGAAGGCGGATGGCGGTTCGCGGCTTCTGCTCGATCACCTGCCGGAGAAGATTTCCGGCCATGTCGCGGATTTCTGCGCGGGCTGGGGTTATCTCGCGGCCCACATTGCCGACCGGACGCCCTCGCTTGCCTCGCTCGATCTTTATGAGGCCGATTTCGAGGCGCAGGAAGCGGCGCGGACCAACGTGCCGCAAGCCTCCGGCGTGTTCTGGCAGGACCTGCTGGCCGAACCCGTCGAGCGCCGCTACGACTGGATCGTCATGAACCCGCCCTTCCATCAGGGCAGGGCAGCTGAACCCGATATCGGGCAGCGCCTGATCGAGATTGCCGCGAAGGCGCTGAAACCGGGCGGGCGGCTCGTCATGGTGGCCAACCGGCAACTGCCTTACGAGCCGGTGCTGGCCAGCGCCTTCGGATCGTCGCAGGAAATCGCCCGCGACAACCGATTCAAGGTGTTTCTGGCGCGCAGGTAGAGCAATTCCGGCAAAAGTCCGGAGCGATTTTGCATTCGGAATTGCATCGGAAACAACGGCGGGAGGACTTTCCCGAACAAAAAAGCCGGACAGCCATCGCCGGTCCGGCTTTTTGAAAAATAGCGGGTAGAGCGAGAACTCAGCCCTTGTCGCTGTCCATGCGCTTGAGCTCATCCAGGGTCGGCATCGAGACGATGTTGTAGCCGGAATCCACGTAATGGATCTCGCCGGTGACGCCCGAAGACAGGTCCGACAGCAGGTAAAGCGCCGAATTGCCGATCTCGTCGATGTTGACGGTGCGGCGCAGCGGTGCGTTGCGGCTCTGGTAGTTGAACATATAGCGTGCATCGGAAATGCCCGCACCTGCCAGTGTGCGCACCGGACCGGCCGAGATGCCGTTCACGCGGATGCCGCGCGGGCCGTAATCGTTGGCGAGATAGCGCACGCTCGCCTCAAGGCCTGCCTTGGCAACGCCCATGACGTTGTAGTTCGGCATGACCCGTACCGAGCCGGCATAGGTCAGCGTCAGCATCGAGCCGCCTTCATTCATGAGCGCGGCGGCATTGCGCGCCACTTCGGTGAAGGAATAGCAGGAGATCACCATGGTACGCACGAAATTGTCGCGCGTGGTGTCGGCGTAAAGGCCCTTCAGCTCGTTCTTGTCGGAAAAGCCGATGGCATGGACGACGAAGTCGAGCCCGCCCCATTCGCTTTTCAGCGTATCGAAGGTGGCTGTGACGGAAGCGCTGTCTTCCACGTCGCAGGGGATGAGAAGCGAGGTGCCGACCTGTTCGGCCAGCGGCTTCACGCGACGTCCGAAAGCCTCGCCCTGATAGGTGAACGCCAGTTCAGCACCCTGCGCGGCCAGCTGTCGAGCGATGCCCCATGCGATGGAGTGGTCGTTCGCCACCCCCATGACAAGCCCGCGCTTGCCCTTCATCAGTGAATCCATTCTGGAATCCTTTATGCGGAGTAGCGCTGGAACACGAGAGTGGCGTTGGTGCCGCCGAAGCCGAAGGAGTTGGACAGCGCAATGTCGATTTTTGCGTCATCAATGCGCTTGCGGACGATCGGAATGCCCTCGAATTCGGGGTCCAGCTCGGTGATATGGGCGCTTTCGCCGATGAAGCCGGCCTGCATCTGCAGGATCGAGTAGATCGATTCCTGCACGCCGGCGGCTCCGAGCGAATGGCCGGTAAGAGACTTGGTTGACTGAATGTGCGGGGCCTTGTCGCCAAACACTTCGCGGATGGCGCCGATTTCCTTGGAATCGCCGACCGGCGTCGAGGTGCCGTGCGTGTTGATAAGGTCGACATCGCCCTTCACGGTGGCAAGTGCCTGCTTCATGCAGCGCACCGCACCCTCGCCGGAAGGGGCCACCATGTCGTAGCCGTCCGAGGTTGCGCCATAGCCCACGATCTCGGCGTAAATCTTCGCGCCGCGCGCCTTGGCGTGTTCCAGTTCCTCAAGAACGAGCACCCCGGCGCCGCCGGCGATGACGAAACCGTCGCGCGTGGCGTCATAGGCGCGCGAGGCCGTGGCGGGCGTATCGTTGTATTTCGAGGACATGGCGCCCATGGCGTCGAACAGGTTCGACATGGTCCAGTCGAGGTCTTCGTGGCCGCCGGCGAACATCATGTCCTGCTTGCCCCACTGGATCATCTCCGCGGCATTGCCGATGCAGTGGGCGGAGGTCGAGCAGGCCGACGAGATCGAATAATTCACGCCGTGGATCTTGAACCACGTGGCAAGGGTGGCCGAGGCCGTGGACGACATCGCCTTCGGCACGGCGAAGGGGCCGATGCGCTTGGGCGAGCCGTTCTTCAGCGTGGTTTCCGCGGCCTCTACGAGAATGCGCGTGGAGGGTCCGCCCGAACCCATGATGATGCCGGTGCGCTCATTGGTGATGTCGTTCTGCTCCAGCCCGCAATCGGCGATGGCCTGTTCCATGGCGACATGGTTCCACGCGCCGCCGCGCGAGAGGAAGCGCATGGCGCGGCGGTCGACCAGCTCTGTCGGGTCAAGCGTCGGCGAGCCCCAGACCTGGGAGCGGAAGCCGTGTTCGGCGAAGGAATCGGAAAAGCTGATGCCGGATCTGGCATCGCGAAGCGCGACCGTGACCTCATCGGCGTTGTTGCCGATGGAGGATACGATGCCGAGGCCGGTGACAACGACGCGTCTCATGGAATGCTCCTTGATGGCAGGCTGGACCCGTGGCGGATCAGGCCGTTGCTTCCTTGAACAGGCCGACCCTCAGGTCGGTGGCCTTGTATATGGTCTCTCCGTCGGCCTTCATCCAGCCGTCGGCGATGCCGAGAACCAGACGACCGCGCATGACGCGCTTGAAGTCGATGCCGTATTCGACCTTCTTCACGGAAGGCGTGACCATGCCGGTGAACTTCACCTCGCCGGTGGAAAGCGCGCGACCCTTGCCGGGTTCGCCCAGCCAGCCGAGGAAGAAGCCGGTCAGCTGCCACATGGCATCGAGCCCGAGGCAGCCCGGCATGACCGGATCGCCGATGAAGTGGCAGGGGAAGAACCAGAGATCACGATGGATGTCGAGCTCGGCGCGGATGAAACCCTTGTCGTGGTCGCCGCCGGTCTCGCTGATCTCGGTGATGCGGTCGAACATCAGCATGGGCGGGTAGGGGAGCTGGGCGTTGCCCGGCCCGAACATCTCCCCGCGAGCACAGGCGAGCAATTCTTCGTAATCGTAGCTGGATTTTCCTGCGGCCATTAAAAACGTCCCCGTCCAAGTGAGCGGCTGTGCGCCCTTTAGTTCTAGTAACACAGTCCGTTTCAGGCCGGAAACCGTGGTTTACCTTGAAGGTGTGGCTCTAACGCGACGGTTTGTCCGGGTCAATCCGCTGCTATTGATCGTAAGCCCCCGAAAGAATATATCTGGGCGCAGAAGGTTTTCGCTTGATCTCCTGAATTTGCCGGAATGGTGGTGTTTTCAGGGCGATGAGGCTGGGCCATAAGCTAATGATGGAAGTGTAAGCGCTCAGGATGAGGAACGCTGTGGATAAGCGAGTTCGTGACGCCGGTCTCAGGCCGACGCGCCAGCGCGTCGCGCTGGCAGAGCTGCTTTTTGCCAAGGGTGATCGCCATCTTTCGGCTGAGGAACTGCATGAGGAGGCGCTGGCCGCCGGCGTTCCGGTTTCTCTTGCCACCGTGTACAACTCGCTGCACCAGTTCACCGAAGCCGGCCTGCTGCGCATTCTGGCCCTCGAGGGGTCCAGAACCTATTTCGACACCAACACCTCGGATCACCACCATTTCTTCATCGAGGGCGAGAACCGTATCTTCGACGTCGAGGGCGACGCGATGACGGTCACCAATATTCCGGAACCTCCGGAAGGCATGGAAATCGCCAATGTCGATATCGTGATCCGCCTTCGCCCCAGACAATAATCAGACCGGACCGGTGACAAGGACGCTGCTCAGGCTGGAAGGTGCCGGCCTGCTGTTGGCGGCCGTCATTATCTATGCCGCATCAGGCCTGAACTGGTGGCTGTTTGCCGTTCTGCTTCTGGTGCCGGACGTGTCCATGCTCGGCTATATGAGCGGGCCGCGTGTCGGCGCTCCTCTCTACAACGCTTTCCACACGACCTTGTGGGGGCTTGCGCTGGCCGTTGCCGGATATGCTTTCACGGCAGAGCTGCCCCTGAGCATCGGGCTGATCTGGCTTGCCCATATCGGCATGGATCGGGCGCTGGGATATGGGCTGAAGGAAGCATCATCCTTTCAGGACACACATCTTGGCCGCATCGGAAAGGACTGAGCAGGCTCAGTCCTCTACTTTTTCACCCGGATAGGCACCCCAGACGAGCGACTGGCTGATCCAGCCGGAGCGGCCGGCGAAGCTCATCTCGCACCATTTTCCGTTGCAGGACTTGATGGTGCCGATCGCGCCGGGTTCCACCATGGCGGTCACTGCGGCATCCTCGGAAGGCCGCCGCAGAAGATTGATGCGCGCATCCTTGCCGCGCTGCCATGGCGCAACCATTGCCGTGCGCTTGCCGGAAAGCAGCGACTGGTTCACCCAGCCTTCGGATCCCTCGGCATCGCGCACGCGTCGCCAGGTATCGTATTCCTGAATGATCTCCATCGGCAGCCCGGCCTTGGTGTACATCCAGTCGACGGAATAGTTGGTGCCGGGGCCAACGCGCGAATTGACGCGCGCGGACTTCAGGCTGACGAAGCGCGGCAGCGGCAGGCCGGAGGGGCCGAGCCGCACACTCTGGGTCTGCGCGCCGGCGGATTGGGCGCCAGCGGACTGAGCATCAGCGGAAACCGGCGCAACAAGGCCGATCAGCATTGCACCGAGGGCAAGATGGCTAAGGCGAAACGACACGAAACCAGACACTTTCGTTCCCTTGCAGGCATTCTGTTGGATGGAGCGGATGAAGCGGCCGCCCCTTTTTCTTTGTCTTCGGCGGATCGGCTTGGTACATGAGCTATCGAACCGCGACCGCTTTGCAGTTTCGCCGGTCTTGGTTAAAGAGGTCTCAACGGTAACTGCGATCGGGGTAAATATGGCCGGCAGGAAGAAACCTCTCGTCGTCATCACACGCAAGCTGCCCGACCCTGTCGAGACACGCATGCGCGAGCTTTTCGACGCGAGGCTGAATGTCGAGGACAGGCCGATGAGCCAGGCCGAACTGATCGCGGCGGTCCGCGAGGCGGATGTGCTGGTTCCGACAGTGAGCGACCTGATCGATGCCGAGGTCCTGAACGCTGCCGGCGAAAATCTCAAGCTGATCGCGAATTTCGGCAACGGTATCGACAAGATCGATATCGCGGCAGCAACCGCCCGCGGCATCACCGTCACCAATACGCCCGGCGTGCTGACGGAAGACACCGCGGACATGACCATGGCGCTTATTCTGGCCGTTCCGCGCCGGCTCACGGATGGTGCGGCCATTCTGCCCGACGGCAAGAAGTGGGAAGGCTGGTCGCCCACATGGATGCTTGGTCGCCGCATCTGGGGCAAGCGGCTGGGTATCGTCGGCATGGGGCGCATCGGAACCGCTGTCGCCCGCCGGGCCAAGGCGTTCGGCCTGTCTATCCACTACCACAACCGTCACCGGGTGATGCCGGCGCTGGAAGACGAGCTGGAGGCGACCTATTGGGAAAGCCTCGACCAGATGCTGGCGCGCATGGACATTATCTCCGTCAACTGTCCCTCGACACCGGCCACCTATCACCTTCTGTCTGCCCGCCGTCTGGCGCTGATGCAGCCGGGTGCCTATCTGGTCAACACGGCGCGCGGCGACCTGATCGACGAGCAGGCGATGATCAGGATGCTGGAAGAGGACAAGCTGGCCGGTGCGGGCCTCGATGTCTATGAGAACGAGCCGGCGGTCAATCCGAAGCTGCTCAAGCTGGCCACCAAAGGCAAGGCGGTGTTGCTGCCGCATATGGGCTCGGCCACGCTGGAAGGCCGCATCGACATGGGCGAGAAGGTCATCATCAACATCCGCGCATTCTGCGACGGGCATCGCCCGCCGGATCGGGTGATCCCGACGCGCGTCTGACCGGGCAGCCGCCCGCGCGCCGTTCCCCTTGCGTAAGCCGGGCCTCTGTTGTCTGGCATGAAAAGCCTCTCTATCGTCCGCATGTTCGGGAGGGGCATTCATGAGAAAAATTCTTCGTTGGGGTCTTGGCGGCGTGGCAGCGCTGGCCGTGGCGGCGGGTTTGGTTGTCTGGACATATTGGGACACGATCCAGGATTATCGCGCAGCGCTTGAATATGCCGACAGCTTCAAGCCCGATGTGATCGACCAGAATTTCCGCTCCCTTTTCGTGAAATATCCGTCGATTCGGGTGCCGAAGAGCGCGATTGCCAGCCCGCTGGAAAAGCAGGAGCGTCCGCTGCCCGAAAACTACAGCTTCGGGGGCGAGAACCGCTCCGTGGAAGACTGGATAGAGCGCACGCAGACCACAGGCCTCATCGTCATCAGGGATGGCGCCATCGTTCATGAGCGCTATCTGCGCGGCAATGGGCCGGAAACCCAGTCGATCGCCATGTCGCTCTCGAAATCCTTCGTCTCGGCCCTTGTCGGCAGAGCGGTCGAGGATGGCCTGATCGACATCAGCCAGCCTGTGGATAGCTATGCACCCGTTCTGGCCGAAGGCGGCTACAAGGGCGTCAGCGTCAGGAACGTTCTGCAGATGTCGTCCGGCATCGGTTTCAACGAAGACTATGGCGATCTCAACTCGGACATCGTGCGCTACATCATCCAGATCCTGCGCGGCTCGGTGACGGAGTTCACCGCGCATCTGAAGAACGACATCCCGCAGGGCACCGTGAACCGCTACGTCTCGGCCGACACGCAGGTGCTGGGCCTTGTGCTGGAAGGCGCAACGGGCAAGCCCCTGGCCGATTATTTCAACGAGGTTCTGTGGTCGAAGCTCGGCACGGAGGCCGATGCTTACTGGCTGGCGGATCAGAAAGGCGAGGCCATAGCGGCCGGCGGCCTCAACGCCGTGCTTCGGGATTATGCGCGTTTCGGGCTTCTTTATCTGAATGAAGGCCGCACGCTGTCCGGCGAGCAGATCGTGCCTGTGGACTGGGTGAAGGCCTCCACCACACCAGATGCGCCGCACCTGATGCCGGGCCGTGACGACGGCAGAGGCGGCAAGACATATGGCTATGGCTATCAGTGGTGGATACCGGCGGAACGAAAAGGTGGCGACTTCACCGGCGTCGGCATTTACGGGCAGTTCATCTACATCAACCCCGAGCGAAAGATCGTCATCGCCAAGACCTCCGCCTATGCCGACTACAACAATACGGGACAGGAAATGAAGCGGGAGAGCATCGCCGCTTTCCAGGCGATCGCCGAGGGCTTGTAAGCCTACTGGCTGTCGGCGCGCCGCTTGTAGCGGATGGTGTCGAAACGGGCGGCAAGCGCATCGTAAAGCAGAAGCCGCCCGACAAGCGGCTCGCCAATGCCGGTGATCAGCTTGATCGCCTCCATCGCCTGCAGGGTGCCCATCACGCCCACAAGCGCGCCGACAATGCCGGCCGCCGCGCAGGAGGGCACGAGCCCCGGCGGCGGCGGTTCCGGAAACAGGTCGCGATAGGACGGGTTTTGCCCGCCATCTTCGTTCACTTCGAACGGCTTGAGCACGGTGAGCGAGCCGTCGAAACGTCCGACGGCGGCATGAACCAGCGGACGCCTTTCCCGTTCGCAGGCATCGGCCACCGCAAAGCGCGTCTCGAAATTGTCGGTTCCGTCTACGGTGAGGTCGTAAGCAGCGACGAGGGCAGGGGCGTTTGCCGGCGTCAGGCGCAGCCGGTGAAGCTCGACCTTCACATGCGGATTGATGCGCAGGATCGCATTGCGCGCACTTTCGGCCTTGGGTCGACCCAGCGATTCCGTGCCGTGGATGATCTGGCGTTGCAGGTTTGAAAGCGACACTTCGTCGTCGTCGACGATGCCGAGCGTGCCGACGCCCGCTGCCGCGAGATAAGCGAGAACCGGCGCGCCGAGCCCGCCGGCACCCACCACCAGCACCCGCGCCGCCTTCAGCCGGCGCTGGCCTGCACCGCCGATTTCCGGCAGCACGATGTGGCGCGCATAGCGCTCAAGTTCGTCGTCGTTCAGGGAGGGCAAGGTCATGACGCCGACCATAGCGTGTCAGGCGGGACGTGTCATTCGCAGCAATGCCGGATCGTTTGGTCAGGCGGGCGTGTCGCCCACCGTTCCGTGATCTACGGTGAGGAACTGAGCGCGGCCTTCGAGGCTGGAAAACAGCGCGGCATCTGTGCCTGTCATGAAGGCCTGACAGTTCATGTCTTCCAGAATGGAGAACAGCGCCGCGCGGCGGCCGGCATCCAGATGCGCGGCGATCTCGTCGAGCAGCAGGATCGGCGTCATGCCGGAAATCTCGCCGGTCAGCCGCGCATGGGAAAGCACGATGCCGACCAGCAGCGCCTTCTGCTCGCCGGTCGAGCACAGTTCGGCGGGCATGGATTTCGGCCGGTGGCGCACGATAAGGTCGGAGCGGTGCGGACCGTCCAGCGTGCGCCCCGCCGCCCGGTCGCGTTCGCGCCCGGCTGCAAGCGCCCGACGAAAACCTTCTTCGACATCGACGGCCGGCATGGTGCCGACCTGCGCTTCCAGTTCGCCGGAAAGGGCGATGTCGGCCTGCGGAAAGGGGCCGTCGCCGGGTAATTGCTCGATCTTGGCGGCCAGCAGTCGCAGCAGTTCCGCACGCGCGGCGGCAATCGCCACGCCGGTCTCGGCAAGCTGCGTCTCGATGGCCTCGAACCAGGCGCCATCGCGGGAATTTTCGGCCAGCAGGCGGTTGCGCCCGCGCATCGCCTTCTCATAGGCCAGTGCGCGCTGGCCGTGGGCGGCGTCGATGGCCAGCACGAGGCGGTCGAGAAAGCGGCGTCGATCACCGGCAGGGCCGGTGAACAGCGTGTCCATGGAGGGCGTCAGCCACATCACCCGCAGCCATTGCAGCAATTCGTCGGCATTGCGTGCCGGCGCGCCGTTGATGCGCACGCGCCGTCCGCCTTCGCCGGCCTCTCCAGCCATGATCCCGGTGCCGATATCGACCTCGCCTTCCGGCCCGTCGAGCTTTGCGTGCAGGGCAAAGCCGCCGTCACCGCCTTCGCGGGCAACGTCGGCATAGGGCGCGCGGCGCAGGCCGCGCCCCGGCGCCAGCAGGGAAACCGCTTCGAGAAGATTGGTCTTTCCGGCGCCATTGTCACCACTCAGCACAACAGGCCCCGGCTTCAGCTCAAGCGACAGCGTCGCATAGTTGCGGAAGTTGGTCAGGGTAAGCCTGCGGATGTGGGAACTGAGCGGCATGGCCATGGCGCGGGCCTGACGGAGAGGCCCGCAAACTGCCCTACACGCGCATCGGCATCAGCACATAGAGCGTGTTCTCGTCGCTGGTGTCGCGGATGAGCGTGGGCGATCCGGCGTCGGCCAGCATGAATTCGGCGTCGCCGCTGGAGAGCTGGCCCGCAACGTCCAGCAGATAGCGGGCGTTGAAGCCGATCTCGATGGGATCAGACGAATAGTCGGCTGCCAGTTCCTCGACCGCGCTGCCGGAATCGGGATTGTTGACCGTAAGCGTCAGCTGGCCTTCGCTGATCGACAGCTTCACCGCGCGCCCGCGCTCGGACGAGATGGTGGAGACGCGGTCGACGGCGGCGGCAAAGCTCTGGCGGTCGATGACGAGGCGCTTGTCGTTGCCGGTGGGAATGACGCGCTGGTAATCCGGGAAGGTGCCGTCGATGAGCTTCGAGGTCAGCACCACGGAGCCGATGGTGAAGCGGATCTTGGTGTCGGACAGTTCCGTCGTCACCGCCACGTCCGGATCGTCGACCAGCTTCTGCAGTTCGCCCACCGTCTTGCGCGGAATGATGATGCCCGGCATGCCTTCGGAACCCGCGGGCGCGTCGATTTCGGCGCGGGCCAGACGATGGCCATCCGTCGCCACGGAACGCAGCCTGAGATTGCCGCCAGCCTCATGGGTGTGCAGGAAGATGCCGTTGAGATAGTAGCGCGTCTCTTCGGTGGAGATGGCGAACTGGGTCTTTTCGATCAGACCCTTCAGCGCGGTGGAATCCAGCCGGAAGATATGCGGGAACGAGCCGGCCGACAGTTCGGGGAAATCCGATTGCGGCAGGCATTGCAGGCGGAACGATGAGCGCCCGGAGGTCACGGTCATGGCCGCGCCGTCCTCGTCGGTCTTGAGCATCACCTCGGCGCCATCGGAGAGCTTGCGCACGATGTCGTAAAGCAGATGGGCGGGCACCGTGGTGGCGCCGGGCTGCTCGACCCGCGCGGCGGTTGCCTCGGTGATCTCGAGGTCAAGGTCGGTAGCCTTCAGTTCGAGGCTGGAACCGTCCGTGGACAAAAGCACGTTGGAGAGGATCGGAATTGTGTTGCGCCGCTCGACCACGCGGTGAACGTGGTTCAGGGACTTGAGGAGGTTCGACCGTTCCAGAATTACACGCATGACGAAACAGGCTCGCTTGAAGGAAAGGGCAGGCTCCCGGACCGGCAACCTGCCACAGTCTGAATGGCTCGGAGCATCGGGCCGAAAGCGGGATCGGTTTTCGCAATGCCCCGACGCTCAATCAAGATATCCGCAGCGCCCCGCCCTCGGGAAGGACGCGTGACACTCCGGAATGGGGATTAAGCTGACAGGAAAAGCGCCCTGAAAGCAAGACCAAACGGCTTTGTTGCGCGGGTTTTACAAGGTTTTAGAGCATTTTGCAGTCAGACGGAAAAGTCTGACGTCGCACAAATGCGGCCAGGCAAAACAAGCCGGAGCAGCGAGGCTGCGTTCGTCAGAGCGTCCGCTGCTCCGGAGCATGGCGGCGCAATGAGCCGCCATGCCTTCATGGCGCGCGTCAGGCCTGATCGTTGATCAGACGACGCAGAAGCTCAAGTTCCTGCGCCAGCGTGTTGTCGTTGTCCGACAGGCCCTCGATCTTGCGCACCGCATGCAGCACCGTGGTGTGGTCGCGGCCGCCGAAGCGCCTGCCGATTTCCGGTAGCGAGCGCGGCGTCATCACCTTGGAAAGATACATGGCCACCTGACGCGGCTTGACGATGGTGCGGGTGCGCCGGTTGGAGAGCAGCTCCGTCTTCGACACATTGTAGTGGCGGGCAACGATGCGCTGGATGTCCTCGATGCGAACCCGCTTCGGCTCGCCGGAGCGGTAGATGTGGCCCAGAATCTCGTCGATCCGGTCCACGGTGATCTGCGGCTCGAAGGTCTGGCGGAACAGAAGCTGGTTGAACGCGCCTTCAAGCTCACGGCCGCTGCCGGTGACGGTGCGGGCCACATGCTCAAGAACGTCGTCGGCAACCTCGATGGATGCATCTTCAGCCTTTGCCGCCGCCAGCCGCTGCTGGAGCATCGACAGGCGCATGGAGAGGTCAGGCGTCGACATTTCCAGCGCGACGCCGCCGTTGAGGCGCGAGCGTACGCGCGGCTCCAGCGATTCCAGTTCCGCCGGCGGCCGGTCGGCTGCGACAACCACCTGCTTGGCACTGTCCAGCAGCATGTTGATGAGGTGGCAGAACTCGTGCTGGATCGACTTGCCCTGCAGGAACTGCATGTCGTCGATGATGAGCAGGTCGATGTCGCGAAGCTGCTCCTTGAGCGTCAGCGCATTGTTGTCGCGGATGGCGGTGGCGAAGCGCCACATGAAGTATTCAGCCGTGAGATAGACGACGCGCGAGCGCGGGTTCTGACGCAGCGATTCCGCCGCTATCGCCTGAAGAAGGTGCGTCTTGCCGAGGCCGACGGTGGCGTGCAGGAACAGCGGGTTGAAGCGCACCGCGCTGGACTGCGATTCCGCCACGGCGCGCGCGGCAGCGAAGGCAACGCGGTTCGACGGGCCTTCCACGAAGGAAGAGAAGGTGTAGCGAGGGTCCAGCGGCGAGCCGAGGACGTTCTGGCGGAACTCGGTTTCGACCGGGCCCGGACGCTGCGCCGGCATGCGCTCGGTCTTGCCGTTGTTGGTGCCGTTATTGGCCATGGTGGAGGCCAGCGCCGTCTGCGCCTGACGCGAAACCGGACGTCGCTGCTGGGCCGGGACCTCGGCATCAGCCGCGCGTGACTGCCTTGCGGCTGTGCGCACGATGATTTCGACCCTGAGGATCTCTGCATCCTCTTCCTTCCACAGTTCGACAATCTGGTCGAGATAGTGGCCATTGATCCAGGAGCGCAGGAAGGCGGTTGGCACGGAGATGCGCACAACGCCCTTGGAGGCTTCAGCCAGCTTCATGCGGCCGAACCAGCTCGAATAGACCTCTGCACCCAGACGTGCCTTGAGCTTTGCCTTCACACGCTCGAACTTGTGATCTGCCTCCCCAACAGTTGTCATGTCATGTCCTTTGGCAACGTCCCCCTCGTAGGGAGCACCGCCAAGTTCCCTGCCCATGCCGCTCTGCATTTCGTGATCCTTGTCCCGCACTTGCGCCAGGGGCATCATGCCCGTGGCGGCCTCGTTATGATTATGTCCGTCGCGGCCGCCGCTGGCCATCTCCGGATATGCTCGCCGCAGGCCGAACCGTTTCCGGTTCTTTCCACGACAGGGAAACCAAGCGCATGACAAAGCAAGCCGTCCGGCTTGTGGCCGGCCAAACTTCAACGCGCCATACGAATGACTGGTCCCCTACCAGTATCGAAAGCGACAACCGACCTGTACGCGGGCGAGCGCCCACGGTGCCAATGCTGTCTTGTTATGAGTAGGTCGAGGGCTAAAAGCCCGTCCCTTTCGATGACCAGACACTAACGAAATCGCTGTGGAAAGGGCAAGGCCACATCTTACTGGTTTTGAGCGAATCTGGTTACCAAATTACCCTTGACGGCAGTGTCTGCGGGCATGGCAATCTTGAAAGCCATTGGGATTCAAACCCTTTTCGAGAACGCCCGGAAACGATAGCTGGCGTGATTCTTTTTTTTAATATTTTGCTTGACACCCGGTTGTCCCCTTTCGGCTCCCGCCGATATGAACAAGCTGTGGATGACCTTCTTTAAGCTCATGAAAATAAAGGGATTTTTTTGCCATTCCTGGCGGCGCCAATGGCGCGCTGATGCAGCAGGAAAGTCACATACCGGCAAAATTTCCGGTGACCGGAAACCTGCCCCCGCGGAAGCTTCCGGTGCGCCATTCCCGCTTTTATTCAGACGACGAAAAAAACCCGGCTCGAGCGCCGGGTTTCAGAGAATTTGACGGTTCCTTGTTAAGGAATCAGGCAGACAGGCCCTTGACGCGCTGAGCCAGTCGCGAAACCTTGCGGGAAGCCGTATTCTTGTGCAGCACGCCCTTGGAGGCGGCGCGCATCAGTTCGGGCTGTGCATTCTGGAAAGCGGTCTCGGCGGCTGCCTTGTCGCCAGCGGCCAGAGCTTCTTCGACCTTGCGGACGAAAGTGCGGACGCGTGAAACGCGGCTCTTGTTGATCGCGGTGCGGCGAGCAATCTTGCGCGTAGCCTTCTTGGCCGAGGGAGTGTTGGCCATGGTGCCTCTCTTCTGATCTCAATAGGTGGACGCTTGCGGCAACCCGCACGGCGCAAAATAAATGGGCAGCAACGAGGCCACCTCAGTTGGGGCGGCTTATAATTCAGCTTTACAGCTCAGTCAATCTTGCTTCGCATCCAAACCGCGAATTCGACCTTCTGAAAGGCCTCATCTGTTGCGGAATTGGGGTTTGCGCTTCTCCACGAAGGCGCTCATGCCTTCCTTCTGGTCTTCCAGCGCGAACATGGACTGGAAAACCCGCCGTTCGAATCGCAGGCCCTCGGCCAGCGTCACTTCATAGGAGCGGTTGATCGCCTCCTTGTTCATGATCACGGACGGCAGCGAGAATTCGGCGATCTTCGTCGCCGCCTTAAGCGCTTCCCCGACCAGTTCGCCGACGGGCACGATGCGGGAGACGAGACCGGCACGCTCGGCTTCCTCAGCATCCATCATTCGGCCGGTCAGGCACATGTCCATGGCCTTGGACTTGCCGACGAAACGGGTGAGGCGCTGGGAGCCGCCCATGCCGGGCATGACGCCCAGCGTGATTTCCGGCTGGCCGAATTTCGCATTGTCGCCGGCAATGATGAAGTCACACATCATGGCAAGCTCGCAACCGCCGCCAAGTGCATAGCCGGCAACCGCCGCGATGATCGGCTTGCGGGTGCGGGTGAAGTCCTCCCAGCCGGAAAACAGGTCGCCCAGATAGACGTCGACATAAGTCTTCGTCTGCATCTCCTTGATGTCGGCACCTGCCGCGAAGGCCTTTTCCGAGCCGGTCAGCACGATCGCGCCGATATTGTCGTCGGCATCGAACGCCTTCGTTGCGACGAGCAGTTCGCCCAGCACGGCCGAGTTCAGCGCATTGAGGGCCTGGGGCCTGTTCAGCGTGATCAGCCCGACCTTGCCGCGGGTTTCGACAATGATGTTTTCGTAAGCCATGCGTTTCCTCTCCTGAGCGCTGCAGAGACCTAGCCTATTTCTGACAGCTGCGGCAATAAAAGGTGGAGCGGCCGCTCTGCACGATCCGCTCCACCGCGCCCGGGCAGCCCGGTTTGCGGCAAGGTTCGCCCTCGCGATCATAAACGGCAAAGCTGTGCTGGAAATAGCCGAGCGACCCATCGGTATGCATGTAGTCTTTCAGCGAGGAGCCGCCGGCCGCGATGGCGTCGGCAATCACTTCGCGGATGGATTCGGCCAGCCGCTGGCGTTGCTCCGCCGCCTTGCGGCCGGGAACGGCGATGGTGCCGGCCGCGCGCAACGGCGAAAGGCCCGCACGCCACAGAGCCTCGCAGACATAGATGTTGCCGAGCCCGGCGATCAGGCGCTGATCCAGAAGTGCAGCCTTCAGAGGCGCCTTGCGGTTTCGGAACAAGGCGGCGAGCAGATCCGCATCGAGCGTGTTGCCGGTCGGTTCCACGCCGAGGCCAGCCAGCATCGGATGCTCGTCCGGTATGGTCTCGGAAAACAGCATGAAACCGAAACGGCGCGGGTCGTTGAACACGACGCGATATTGCGCCTCTGCGGCCGACACCACATCGAACACGACATGGTCGTGGGCGGAAGCCCTTGGGCGTTCATAATGAAAGCTGCCGGGTGTTGCGCTGTCGCTGCCGTCCTCGATGCGGAAAGATCCGGTCATGCCCAGATGGCAGATGAGGGCCGGTCCACCATCTGTGTGCATGGTCAGATATTTGGCGCGCCGGCCAAGCGCGGTTATGGTGCGCCCATCAAGGCGCTCGGCGAATTTTTCAGGAAATGGGAAGCGCAGGTTGGGACGGCGGGTCTCGACGCTGACGATGCGGGCGCCTTCCAGAACCGGCTGGAGCCCGCGCCGGACGGTTTCCACCTCGGGCAGTTCAGGCATGGCCGCCGATATCTCCGTAAAAGGATGTTCCGTATTTTCCGCGCCCGATGCCCAGATGCTCGGCAACTGTTTCGCCGATATCGGAGAATGTCGTTCTCAGGCCCGCACTCCCGCCAGCCAGTCCCGGCGCCAGGCCGATCAGCGGAATGCGTTCACGTGTATGGTCGGTGCCGCGCCATGTGGGGTCATTGCCGTGGTCGGCCGTGAGCACGAACAGATCGCCGGGTGCCAGAAGCGCCAGCGCTTCCGGTACGCGGCAGTCGAACGCTTCCAGTGCCGCCGCATAGCCGGCGGTGTCGCGGCGATGGCCGAACTCGCTGTCGAAATCGACGAAGTTGGCAAACACGAAGTCGCCGTCAATCGCTTCCTTCATCGCCTCCAGCGCCTGATCGAACATGGCCATGTTGTCGGCGGCCTTGCGCAGAGTGGTCACGCCGCGATGGGCAAAGATGTCACCGATCTTGCCAACGGCCAGAACGCGCCCATGCGCTTCGGTGATGCGGTCGAGCAGGGTTGGTTCGGGCGGGGAGACGGCATAGTCGCGCCGGTTGGCGGTGCGTTTGAAAGTGTCCGCAGTCTCGCCGAGGAAGGGGCGGGCAATGACCCGGCCGATCTTGAGCGGATCGCACAGCCGCCGCACGATCTTGCAGAATTCATAAAGCCGGTCGAGCCCGAAATGCTCTTCATGCGCTGCGATCTGCAGCACGGAATCGACGGATGTGTAGCAGATCGGCTTGCCGGTCGCGATGTGTTCTGCCCCGAATACCTCGATTGCCGCCATGCCGTCCGAATGGCAGTTGCCGAGGATGCCGGGCAGGTTGCCTTCGCGGATCATGGCCTCGGTCAGGGCAGGGGGGAAGGCGGGCACCGTGTCGGGAAATCGCCCCCAGCCAAAGCGCATCGGCAGCGCGGCGATCTCCCAGTGCCCGGAGGGCGTGTCCTTGCCGCTTGAAATCTCCTGCGCGGCTCCGTGAAAGGAGGAAGGCAGAAGCGGTGCGCTGGCAGGCTCGAAATCATATCCTGAAGCGATGTGGGCTGCATGAGCGAGACCCAGTGCGGTCATGTTGGGAAGAAGAAGCGGACCATTGCGCAGGCCCGGCCGGTCCGCCTTGCCGGAGCGGCATGCATCGGCGATGTGGGCGAATGTGTTGGCGCCCTCGTCCCCGAACTCGGCTGCGTCTGCTGCGCCACCGATGCCGAAGGAATCGAGAACAAAAACGAAAGCGCGCGCCATTACGACCTTATGGTAAAGATCACATCCTCCGAGGCGGGGCGGTCCTGCGGACGCGGATCAGCTTGATCAGGAGATCCAGACATAAGCCCGGCATGGCACCTTGGCAATCTGCAAACGCCGGTCAGGCGTGCCGCTGCGTCAGCAGTTAGAACAGGCGATTTCACTCCGGATTCGCGGTCTGCCGTAATAGACCTCGTTCATATTGATGTTGCTGAACGCGCCGGTGAGGCCCGTGGTTCTTTCAGCGCCTGAGGCCCAAGCGATGATCGGTCTGTAACCCAGGCTGATTTCCACCTTTATGAGGAACGTGTCGTCGGTCTTAATGTCCTTCTCAACAGTAACGATGGAGTTTTTGGCGATACCCGTGCTGTAGACGTTGTCCTTCAGCGTTCCCGACCACACGACCTTGGGTTCGAGGCTGCCACCTTTGTTTTTTGAAATCTTGATCCCGGTAACTGTGATCGTCGGGCTGGAGCGATTGTAAGGACGCATCGTCGTCTGGCCGACGCGCATGATGCCTGTCAGAGCCTCCTTCGTCAGAGTATCCTGTTGCCCGACGAGATCGGCGACCATGGAACCCAGCCGGCTGAGTTGCTTGCTGGTATCGATGCCCTGCACCGCTTCCACGGTCATGAAGTAAAGCGCCAGCATGATCGGTGCGATGAAAGCGAACTCGACCGCCGCAACGCCGCGCCGGTCGCGCCTGAAACCGGCGATTTTCTCTCTCAGATTTTTCAGCATGCTTAGTACCCCCGTACCAGCGATCATCTTCAGCCGTTTGTGTGCGGCGCGTGTCAGTAAGGTTCGTTCTGCCAGGTCATGGTGGCAAAATGCACCGTCTTGTTGTCTGCCAGCGGTGCCATGTATTTGCTCATGTAGTCGGTGATGATCGGCCATTCGTAGAAGAGGCGCAGCATGTTGCGCGACATGGTCGAACCCGGATCGATGACGAAGCCCTTGGCGTCCGTCTTGCCATTGTCAGTCAGAACCAGCTGTTTGCCTTCGATGGCGTAGCCGAGTTTCGCGGCATCGGTGAAATTGTCGAAGTGACGAAGGTCTATCTTCAGGCCAGGGCAATTCTCGGTGACGATGACTGACATCCGGCCGCAGACAAGTGTGAAGATCTTTTCCTGCAAGGCAGTTTTTTCTGCGGCCGTGGCCGGTGCCTGCCACTGGCCGGTGCGGAACTGGCGCGCCACATCGTCGGCAGCGTTCGCAAGCATCTGTTTTCCCGCAAACGAGATGCAGCTTTCCAGAATGGCAAAGGTCAGCAGCGCGAACGGCAGGATGAGCATGCCGAATTCAATCGCCGTGCTGCCTTTTGCATCGCGCCTGAACCTGCCGGGAAGACTCGTCAGACGCCGCCTCGCCTTCGTGCGTGACCTGTTGGGAACGCTTTCCATGTCTCTACCGCCGACCCCCTTTGTCAGTGGATCGGATCATAGACGGAAGCCGTTGAAGTCCCGTTTGGGTGATCGCTAAATTCCGACGGTGGCAATTAAGGGTGCGTCAACCCTGGATCGCCGGGGCCGGATGCTGTTGCCCGGATGAGCCGGTTACTCGCGCTTCAGGTCGCTGTCAGACAGTCTCTCGGCCTCGCTCTTGTGGGAGCTTTCGCAATAGGGCGTGCAGGACATGGTCTGCACGTCGGAGCGCCTGTAGATGCGCACCGTCGAGGCCGTCTGGCGCGCGACCGTCACCTGTTCATCCATGATCGGAGCGCCGTCACTGTCCAGAATGACCAGATTGGTGACCCCAAATCCCTTGCCGGTCAGGATTACCGTCGTGGCATCCTGAACCGATGCGTCCGCGATTTCGGAGTTGCCGATCACGATCGTATCGGCCGGGCGCGACAGCTTGACGATGCGGGCCTGGTTCATGACGACCTCTATGCCGGCTTCTGTCGCGGGCGCGGCCGTTTCCACCACCGGCTCGGCAACGGTCGTTTCTGCGGCCCGGACTGTGCAGTTTCCCGCCGCGAACAAAGCGCCCGCAAGCAACACCGGTCTCCACATGCCCATGCCCGTTCTCCCGCTCCGCCAGAGTGATCAACGGAATATGAACGGTTTTGGTGAAGCAACGGTTAAGCCTCGCAGGCAGGCATTCAGGCAGAGGCTCACCGATCTTTAACGCAAGGCATGTAAGGATGCGCCCATCATTACATGTCGGGTGGGGCCTCCATGCTTGAAGCTTTGATTTTCGTCATTTTCCCGTTTTGCATGGTCTTCGCAGCGGTCTCGGATGCGCTTTCGATGACCATCGCCAATCGCGTCTCTCTGGTTCTGGTGGGCAGCTTCATGGTGATCGCGCCGCTGACCGGCATGGAGTGGAGCACTGTGGGAATGCATCTGGCCGCGGGCGCGCTGGTTCTGAGCGCAACCTTCGTCCTGTTCGCTATCGGCGGCATGGGCGGCGGCGATGCCAAGCTCATGGCGGCAACCGCCGTCTGGATGGGCTTCGACATCCTGCTGGTGGAATACCTCATCTATGCATCGTTTGTCGGCGGCCTGCTGACGCTTGCCACACTCATGTATCGCAAGTCGTTTCTGGCGGATTTCACGCGTGACAACATGTTCCTGCGCCATTTCGGCGATACCAGCGTGGGTATCCCCTACGGTGTTGCGCTGGGTTTCGCGGGCCTTGTGATCTATCCCAAAACCGCGCTGGCCGCGTGGGCCATCGCCCGTCTGGCAGGCTGACCGCCTGAAACGCAGAATTTCCGGAACAGGCTTCCAATACGCCGCACCTGACCGTGCGGCGTATTTTTTTGGCGGAAAGCGACGATAACCTCGCGTTAAGCAATTTTGTAAGCAGCTCATTAACCATAATTTGAGGATTGGCGCTGCAATGTCCGACCTGGGTTGATGCTTTCTGGGGCTTAGGGGTTGGACGTATGGCTGCATCCCGTTTGATAATTTTGGGCGTTGCGGTCGCCGCTGCGGGCGGTGCGGGCTATGTCGCCAAGAACATGGCGGTTCCGCCGCCGCAGCCTGTCGTGGCTGAGCCGCAGCCGCGTGAGCCGGCCGTGAAGATGGTCGATGTAGCCGTTGTGTCGGGAGATGTGCCGATCGGCGCGCCGCTGGGCTCCAATGTGGCCTGGTCGGCATGGCCCGAAAATGCCGTCAATCAGCACTTTATTACGCGCGACAACGAACCCGACGCGGTCGAAAAGCTGAAAGGTTCCGTCACGCGCATGGCGATGTACAGTGGCGAGCCGGTGCGGCGCGCGAAGCTGATCGACGAAGGACAGAGCTTCATGTCGTCGATCCTGCCGTCGGGCCACCGTGCGGTGGCCACCTCGATCGCAGCCGATACATCCGCCGGCGGCTTCATTCTTCCCAACGATTATGTAGACGTCATCATGACCCGCCGTGCCGACAATGCCGGCGGCGGCAGCGGCTTCACCACTGAAACGATCCTGAAGAACATTCGCGTCCTCGCCATTGATCAGACCATCCAGGAGGATGAGGAGGGCAAGAAGACGCGGGTTGGCCAGACCGCGACGCTGGAGCTGACGCCGCGGCAGTCGGAAATCATCACCGTCGCCCAGCAGATGGCGGATCGCCTCACGCTGGCGCTGCGCTCGATCAAGGATACGCAGGAAACAGGCCTGAGCGAGGCAGACTATCTGGTCAGCGGCAACGGCCGCCGCGGCACCGTGCGTCTTATCCGGTCTGGCGAAGTTTCCGAAGTGGGGGCAAGGAAATGAGGTCATTCAGGAAACTTCCGGTCACAGTCGCCGCCGCTCTCGCTATTTTCGCCGTCACCGTTCCGTCCGGAACGATGACGGCCGATGCCGCGGGCCAGGTGAGCGCGACCTCAGCCAGTCAGCGCATCAAGCTTGGCCTCAACAAATCGGTGGTCATCGATCTGCCGCGTGACGCCTACGACATTCTGGTCGCCAATCCCGGTGTTGCCGATGCCGTGACGCGTACATCGCGGCGCATCTATTTTTTCGGCAAGGCAGTTGGTGAGACCAACATTTTCGTGTTCGGCCCCAACGGGGAGCAGATTGCCAGCTTCGACCTCGCGATCGAGCGGGATGTCGCCGGCATCGAAGACTATCTCAAGCGCTTCATCCCGAATTCGAACATCAGGGTTGAACTCGTCAACGACAACGTGGTTCTGACCGGTAGCGTTGATACGCCTCTGGATGCCAAGCGGGCCGAGCAGCTTGCGAGTGCCTTTGTCAGGGGTGGCGAGGCGACGACCGGTCAGTACTCGCAAACGGCGGCGGGTGGATCATCCAACTCGGGTGTTGCTATCAACAATCCTGACAGTGCACGCCGCAGCAGCAGCATCATCAACATGCTTCAGATCATGGGCGAAGATCAGGTCACGCTCAAGGTGACGGTGGCCGAAATCAGCCGTTCCGTGATGAAGCAGCTCGGCGTCAACATGGTGGCGCAGACGAGCGGTATTCGTTTCGACATGCTGGACCCCACCAATTTGCTTCAGGCAGGAAAAGGTCTGGGCGGTGCTGACATGCTACGCGGTTATGTCAACGCCATGGAGCAGGCAGGTGTCATGCGCACGCTGGCGGAGCCGACGCTGAGCGCCGTATCCGGCGAGCAGGCGACTTTTCGTGCTGGTGGCGAATACAACATCGTTGCGAATGTCGTGAATGAAGAGGGGCGGACGGTCCGAACTCTGGAAAAGATCGAATATGGCATTGGCCTGGAGTTCCAGCCGGTTGTCCTGTCGCCCGGTCGCATCAGCCTGAAGGTCCGAACCTCGGTTTCCGAACCGACACCCGAGGGTTCGGTTGATATGGAAGGCCAGAATATCCTGTCGTTGCGGAAGCGGCTGGCCGATACCACGGTTGAATTGCCGTCCGGCGGCTCCATGATGATTGCGGGACTGGTCAACGACAATTCGCGGCAGATCTACAACCGCATACCGGGACTTTCTCAGGTGCCTGTCCTTGGCACCCTCTTTCGCAGCCGTGATTTCGTGCGCAGCGAAACCGAACTGGTGATCCTCGTCACGCCCTATCTGTCGAAGCCGGTGGCGCGCAATGAGCTGGCCAAGCCGGACGACAATTTCAATGCCGCAAGCGATGGCGCCGCCATGTTCCTTGGCCGCGTGAACCGTGTCTACGGCACCATGAAAACCGACAAGCCTGCCGGTCGCTATCACGGCATGGTCGGCTTCATCTACAAGTGAGCGGGGAAACGGGCATGTCGAGCGCAATGTTCAAAGCAAGGGCAAGTGTCGCAATCCTGACCGTGGCCGCCGCCGCGCTGCTGGCCGGATGCGCCAATCGCGACAGCGTCGTCGTCGGGTCCATTCCGGATGACTATCGCACCAATCATCCGATCGTCATTTCGGAAAAGGACAAGACACTGGACCTGCCGGTGTCGGCCTCGGCACAGGGCGTCTCCAAGATGCAGCGTCAGGCGCTGGCCGGGTTCTTGGACGGATATGACACTGGTGCTGCTCCTGTTCTCACGATTGCAGTCCCGGCCGGATCCGCAAACGAGCATGCCGCCGGCAAGGTAGCCCGCGAATTTGCTCGTCTGGCCGCGGCGAACGGCGTCAGGCCAAATCGCATCGCGATGGCGCGCTATCAGGCTTCGCCCGATGAACTGACCGCGCCGGTACGGCTGGTCTACAGTTCGATCAGGGCGCAGACCGACAAGTGCGGGCGCTGGCCGAAGGATATTCTGGATACGTCCGACAACAGGCACTACGCGAATTTCGGCTGCTCGTACCAGAACAATCTTGCCGCACAGATCGCCAATCCGGCCGACCTGCTGGGTCCGCGCAAGCAGACCACAATAGATGCGGAAAACCGTAACGTGGTTATCGACGTTTACCGGGAAGCCGGAAACAGCACCACCGCTGGCGAAGTGAACTATTGATGAAGTCCGGCCTGTCCGGGGGGCAAGCAGCATGACAAATCTGGCTTATGAACATGTGATCGAGGCGGAAATTTCCGCCGAACAGGACCTGACCTCCATGCAGATGCTGCGGCCGATCCCGCGCATCTCCATCCAGGCGTTCTGCGAGAGCGAAGGGGTCTCGGTTCCCATCGAACGTGCCGGTGATGACCGCCGCATGTCGAAGGCGCATCTGAAGGTGCATATGGGCGGGATCGCCACGGCGATAGAGTTCTATCAGACCGCGCCCACGCCGAACCTGATCATTCTGGAGTCCCGCAGCGAGCCGAAGGAACTGCTGGAGCAGCTTGCGCAGCTCGCCGAGCATTGCGACCCTTCCACCAAGGTAGTTGTCGTCGGGCACTACAATGATGTCGGGCTGTATCGCGAGCTGATCCGCAACGGCATCTCCGAATATGTGGTTGCGCCGGTATCGATGGCCGACATCGTCAGTGTTATTGCCACGATCTTCGTGGACCCTGAGGCGGCCCCGATCGGCCGTTCCATCGCCTTCGTCGGAGCCAAGGGAGGCACCGGCTCGTCCACCATTGCGCACAATGTGGGCTGGGCGATTTCCTCGCTGTTCAGGTCCGAGGTTGTCGTCGCCGACATGGATCTCGCTTTCGGCACGGCCAACATCAATTTCGATCAGGATCCGGCCCAGGGGATTGCAGAGGCTGTGTTCTCGCCCGAGCGCGTCGACGAGGTCTATCTCGACCGCCTGCTGGCCCAGTGCGCGGAAAACCTGTCGCTGCTGGCCGCGCCTTCGACGCTCGACCGGGTCTATGATTTCGATGCCGACGCCTTCGCCCAGATCATCGATACGGCGCAGCGCACGGCGCCCGTCATCGTTCTCGACGTTCCCCACATCTGGAGCGGCTGGAGCAAGAGCACGCTCATGCACGCCGACGAGGTGGTGATCACCGCGACGCCGGAACTCGCCAACCTGCGCAACACCAAGAACCTTATGGACATGCTGAAGCGTCTGCGGCCCAACGATCCGCCGCCGAAGCTGATCCTAAACCAGACGGGCGTGCCGAAGCGCCCCGAGATTTCGGTTCAGGATTTCGCCGAGCCGCTGGAAACGGAGCCGATGGCGGTGATCCCCTTCGATCCGCAGCTTTTCGGCAATGCCGCCAATAACGGGCGCATGCTGGGCGAAATGGATGCCAAAAGCCCGGTTGTGGCCACCATCAACGACATCGCCCATGTGCTGACGGGGCGCGCCGAGATCAAGGCTCGCAAGAAGGCCGGACTGGGCTCGATCCTTGAAAAGCTGAAGCGCGCAAAGTGAGCATAGCCGGGGCAGGGGACAGGTAGTCGATCATGTTCGGAAAAAGAGGCAGTGACGACAGGGACAAGCCGTTGTTCTCGCGGCCAGCGCCTGCGCCGGCAGCTCCTGCTGCAGGCGCAGCGGACACCTCTCCATCGCGCGTTGCCGAGCCGGTCGCGCCAGTGCCCCCGCCTGCGCGCCGTGTTGTCGAGGCTCCCCCGCTGGCGGCCCAGCCAAAGCGCGTGCAGCGTGAGCGCAGCGAAAGCTATTACGACACCAAGAGCCAGGTCTTCGCCGCGCTGATCGACACCATCGACCTGTCGCAGCTCGCCAAGCTTGATCCCGAGGCGGCGCGCGAGGAAATCCGCGATATCGTCAACGACATCATCGCGATCAAGAACTTCGCCATGTCGATCGCCGAGCAGGAGGAACTGCTCGAAGACATCTGCAATGACGTTCTCGGCTATGGTCCGCTGGAGCCGCTTCTGGCCCGCGACGACATTGCCGATATCATGGTGAACGGCTCGCGCAACGTCTATATCGAGGTGAACGGCAAGGTCGAGCAGACCGGCATTCGCTTCCGCGACAACCAGCAATTGCTCAACATCTGTCAGCGCATCGTCAGCCAGGTGGGCCGCCGCGTCGATGAATCCTCACCCATCTGCGACGCCAGACTGCCCGATGGTTCGCGTGTCAACGTGATCGCGCCTCCGCTGGCCATCGACGGAACCGCGCTCACCATCCGCAAGTTCAAGAAGGACAAGCTGACGCTCGACCAGCTCGTGCGTTTTGGCGCGATCTCGCCGGAAGGCGCGGAAATCCTCAAGATCATCGGGCGCGTACGCTGCAATGTGGTGATCTCGGGCGGCACGGGTTCGGGCAAGACCACCCTGCTCAACTGCCTGACCAACTATGTCGACCGTGACGAGCGCATCATAACCTGCGAGGACTCGGCCGAGCTTCAGCTTCAGCAGCCGCATGTGGTGCGCCTCGAAACCCGCCCGCCCAACCTTGAAGGCGAGGGCGAGGTGACGATGCGCGATCTGGTGAAGAACTGCCTGCGCATGCGCCCGGAGCGGATCATCGTCGGCGAGGTGCGCGGTCCGGAAGTGTTCGACCTGCTGCAGGCCATGAACACCGGCCACGACGGCTCGATGGGAACGATCCACGCCAACAGCCCGCGCGAATGCCTCAGCCGTATGGAATCCATGATCGCCATGGGCGGCTATTCGCTGCCGCAGCGCACGGTGCGCGAGATCATCGTCGGCTCGGTCGACGTGATCGTTCAGGCTGCCCGCCTGCGCGATGGCTCACGCCGCATCACCCACGTCACCGAAGTGATCGGCATGGAAGGCGACGTCGTCATTACCCAGGATCTGGTTCTCTACAACATCAAGGGCGAGGACGCGAACGGCAAGCTGATCGGCGAGCATGTCTCGACGGGTATCGGCCGGCCGCACTTCTGGGACCGCGCCCGCTATTATGGCGAGGATCAGAGGCTGGCTGTCGCGTTGGAAGCCATGGAAAAGCGGGCTGATTGAGCACCATGAGCGTGGAGGGTAGCCGCAATGTTCGGAATTGACAGCACCGTCCTGATGTTCGTTGTGCTGGCTGGCATGAGCGCCGGCGCGGTGGCCTACGCCTTTCTGTTCAACCGCATCAGCGAAGAAAAGAACGTCGGCAAGCGTTTGCAGACGATCAAGGCCGCCGACTCTGACAGGGCCTCGGTCAAGGCCTCGCGCGATCGTGTCGCTGAAGCAGCAAAGCGCCGCAAGTCGGTTCAGGAATCACTGAAGGAACTGGACGAGAAGCAGAAGCTTCAGGACCGTAATGTCAGTAAAGCGCCTCTCAAGCTTCAGATCCGGCAGGCCGGTCTCGATCTGAGCCTCGGGCGTTTCTATCTCTACTCGGCGATATGCGGACTTGCCCTGACGCTGGTTGCCTTTGTGGTCGGTCTGCCGCCGATCATTCTGCCCGGCGTTCTTGTGGCAGGCGGCCTTGGCCTGCCGCGCTGGATCATATCCTTCCTGCGCGCGCGGCGCGTAAAGGCCTTCCTCAACGAATTTCCAAATGCGCTGGACATCATCGTGCGCGCGGTGAAATCGGGCCTGCCCCTGAACGACGGGGTGCGCCTGATTGCTTCAGAAGCACCGGAACCGGTACGCGGCGAATTCCGCCGCATCGTCGATGCCCAGCAGATGGGCCTGTCTATTCCCGATGCCGCCATGCGGATGCCTGAAACCATGCCGTGTTCGGAAGCGGGATTCTTCGGAATCGTCATCCAGATTCAGGCGCAGGCCGGTGGCAACCTCTCGGAGGCCCTTGGCAATCTTTCGCGTGTGTTGCGTGATCGCAAGAAGATGAAAGCCAAAGTCGCAGCCTTGTCGATGGAGGCAAAGGCGTCGGCCGTCATCATCGGTTCTCTGCCCATCATCGTGGCGTTTCTCGTCTATCTCACGAGCCCGGAATACATCACGCCGTTGTTCACCACCTCCGGCGGAAACATGATCCTCGGCGTTTCGGCTTTGTGGATGTCGATCGGCATTTTCGTGATGCGCAAGATGATGAATTTCGACGTCTAGGATTCAAGCGGACGCGCTTACTGGATGCATTGAACGGGAGTTTGCCGTGACAGATCTGACCATCAAGACCCTGACCGATCCGGTGTTCCTGACGGCAATTCTGGTCGGCATCGCCGTTTTTGCAACGATGATAACGCTGCTTCCGGCTTTCGGCGGCGATCCGCTCAAGACCCGGATGAAAGCGGTTGCGCTGGAGCGGGACGAACTGCGCGCGAAGCAGCGCGCGCGTCTTGCGGCGGAGGCGGAGCGCCGCAGCCGTGGCCTGCGCGAGCAGCAGTCCACCGGCATGCGCAACATCGTCGACAAGCTCGATCTGCGTCGCCTTCTGGCCGACGAGAACACGGTGCGTCATCTCAAGACAGCCGGTTTCCGTGGCCAGAACCCGATGACGAAATTCCTGTTTTTCCGCCTCGTCCTGCCATTTGCCGGTCTGTCTTTTGCCGTGTTCTACATCTTCGGTCTCGGCGTCATGGCGGAAAAGCCGATTATGATCCGTGTGCTCGCCTGCATCGGCGCTGCCTATGCGGGGTTCTACGCACCTGTCATCTACGTCACCAACCGCGCCACCAAGCGCAAGGAATCCATCAAGCGCGCCTGGCCAGATGCGCTGGATCTGATGCTGATCTGCGTCGAATCGGGCATGTCGGTCGAAGCGGCGATGCGCAAGGTGGCCGACGAGATCGGCTCCCAGTCGGTGGAGCTTGCCGAAGAATTCATCCTGACCACAGCCGAGCTTTCCTATCTGCAGGAGCGCCGGCAGGCTTACGAAAATCTTGCCGAGCGCACGGGGCTGGAGCCGGTGAAGTCGGTTACGCAGGCGCTTATTCAGGCAGAGCGATACGGCACGCCGGTGGCTCATGCCCTGCGCGTGCTTTCGGCGGAAAGCCGCGAAGCGCGCATGACCGAGGCGGAAAAGAAGGCCGCCGCGCTGCCGCCGAAACTTACCGTGCCGATGATCCTGTTTTTCCTGCCCGTGCTGTTTGCGGTCATCATCGGCCCGGCAATCATGCAACTGCGCGAAAATGGCGGTTTCTTCGGCGATCAGCCAAAGGCCACCTCAAGTTCCAGCGTCGAGTAGCGGCGGACGAAGAGGGCAACAGTCCTACCCCTCATGTTTCTGATTGCTATCAGCTTGGTAATCCCGGTGCTGTTGCATTTGCGTCCGATCAAGCAGCGTCGCTCTGTGCTAGTGCCGGGCTGAAGACTTCGCACCCGTTGCGGCCACGCTTTTTGACTGCGTAGAGCGCCTGATCCGCCTGTTCCATCAGTGATTCTGGCTGAGTGGGGGACGCTTTCGACCACACCGCCGCGCCCAGACTGACGCTGAGCGGAAAGCTGCGGCCCTGCCAGCGCCATGGCTGCGAGCGTACGGCTTCGACAAGCGCAGATGCGCAGGATTTCGCCTGCGCAGCAGTGGTTTCCGGCAGAACCGCGCAAAATTCATCTCCACCATAGCGGGCAGGGAAGTCCGTCGGCCTCAGATGCGATGACAGGGTATGCGCCAGATGGCGCAAGGCATCGTCGCCCGCCGCATGGCCGTGCTCGTCGTTGATTTCCTTGAACAGGTCGAGATCGATGATGAAAACCGCGAACGGGCGCCCGGTGCGGCCCGATCTCATGACTTCGGCGGCAAGGCGTTCCAGAAACAGGCGTCTGTTCGGCAGCCCGGTCAACTCGTCCTTCGAGGCGAGCGCGGCGACCTCGTCGCGCAGCCGGTCCATGGCCATGGCGACAAAGCCGAAGTTCCACACCACACCGCTGAAGATCACGCACAGAAGCGCGTAGGACTCAACGACATTGTAGAAGCCGCGGTCCGTGTAGCCGCCCATGAGCATAAAATTCAGGGCGGTTTCCACCGCATGGCCAGCCAGGCCGATCAGCATGGCGGCAGCCGCGATCCAGTCGCCAAGCTTTCGCTCCGGACGGCGCAGCAGGAAAATCGCGGCAAGCAGCATCGGGACGGATTGAGCCGTTGCATAAACGACGTTGCGCCAGTTCCAGCTTTCGAAAGCCGCCACCATGCACAGCATGCTGGCAATGGTGATGGCGACACTGGCCTTCCAGCCTCCGCCAGCGCCGTAAAAATGGCGCACGCCGACCCAGAAAAGACAGAAGCCGAAGATGACGAAGCCGTTTCCGACGATAGCCGGGACCAGTGCGCCCTCATTCCCCTGCAGCGACAGGACAGCGCCGCCGATCACCGACAGCAGGCAGCCCGCCAGCCAGATGCGGGCGGTGATAAAAGAGCGGTAGACATAGGAAACCGCTGCCCAGATCACGCTGACGGTCAGCGAGTTGAGCAGGATGACGATGTAGAGCGTCAGAAAGTCGAGCGCCACGATACAGGGTCCGGCTTGTGAAATCACCCAGTGGGGCAGGGTTCACGGTTGTTCTTCATGGAAGGTCGGCAATGATGCCGGGCCGTCATGAAGAGAGCAACGCGCCTGAAGTGCCTGCCGGGGACGAGCTTATCACCTTACCTTGACGTAAACGCAATATGGCTTGCCGGACGGCGTTTCGCCGGACCGGAAAATGTCAGTTTGTCGCGGATTTCTTGCGGTCCTGCGCCTTCAGCTGGCTCCAGGAATTCTGCTGCGCCAGCATGGAGCGCAAATAGGCCACGTTGGATCGTGCCTGATCGGGCGACAGTTCCTGCGAGGCGATGCGTTCGGCCTCGTCGAAGCGCCCCTGCAGGCCGACGACCAGCGCAAGGTTCTGGCGCACGCGGCTGTCGGCGCCCGGCTGCCGTGCCGCCGAGGCGAGGAAGCTTTCCGCAGTTCGCAGATCGCCTTCCAGAACATAGGACATACCGAGATTGGACAGCACCGAGGGTTCTTCCGGCTTGAGATCGAGGGCCTTGCGATAGAGCTGGCGGGCATTGTCCTTCTGGCCGATCTGGTCGAGTATAGCACCCTCGGCAGACATCAGGCGCCAGTCCGGATATTCCGGGGTCTGGGCACGGCGAACGGCGTCAAGCGCGGGCTCAAACTGGCCATTGGCCGCGAGCGCCTTGCCGTAGGCCGCAAGAACCTGCCTGTCTTTCGGATGGGCGATGGCCAGCTTGCGCATCACGGCCAGCGATTGCTGGGCATTGCCGTCCATCTGCAGGACCGTGGCGAACTGTATGGCAGTTGCCTTGTCGTTCGGGTTTGCAGCATAGGCCTTGCCGAGGCTCGCCGATGCGTTGCGCAACTGACCGGAGGACATCGTCTCCATCGATTTGCCGCCACCGGCGCGACCGATAGAGCCGGTCTTCATCTTGTCGGTGCCGCAGCCCGAGACGCTTGCCATCAGGACAATGGCGAGAGCTGCCGTTATCAAATGGCGTCCGTTCGCGGCGTGATTGCGCCAAATCTGCATGAGAGCCCGCCTCCATCTGCTGGCGCGGCCGTTTCAGGACGGCCGATCCTCATGCAAATCAATAGTCCGTTAACCCTAATGCTTGGTTAATTTGCGATCAAAACGGCGTTGAAATCATTAATAAATTCTTACGTACTCCCCGCACTTTTTTAGGTGCGGGTCTAGCTTGTCCGCTGCACGTTCTGCGAGGCCCTCTTTATCGGCATTGCGTGTGTATAGTTCGGCCATCTTTGTTGATGACCAGCCGTACATGGCAGTGAGTTCAAATGGGGTGGCTCCGTTGTTCGCAGCGATGGTTGCTCCAGCCTTCCTAAGGCCATGCGCGACCTGGAACACCAGCCTCATCGCACCGATCTGCGAACCAATATCCGAAGCTTATATTGCACCACGGCTTTCCGCGTGTATTGATCAGAAAAACCATATCGCCGGTCTTTGTCGCCTCAATTGAACGGTCGAAGGGAGACAGCACAGGGATGTCGAGTTCGGCACTGTTCTTCCCGGCCTGAAACTGGATCACGCCATCCTTGATATGCTGCTTTCCGAACGTAATGGCATCACCCCGCCGAAAGCCGGTGTAGAGCATGATGTCGAGCGCGAGGCGCGCCTGTGTGCCAACCGGATGGCGCTCTTGATACCGGGTAACTTCCTCGACGGTCCAAGTGTGATATCCATCCGTTTTGGTTTTGCGCATTTTGACGTTTGATGCGGGGTTCTTCTCGCTCCATCCGCTATCGAGCGCGAACTGAAGCGCGGCTTTTATGCTGCGGAGATCTTCCATCTCCATTGTCGTGTGGCTTCACGGCGCACATACCAGTGCGAATGTCGGCCTCGGTGATGGCAGCAAAATTCAGCTTTCCGGAACCGGACAGGCGCAGGCCCGCAGGGCGGAGCTTGCCAGCCCAACGGCTGGAGCCATTCCCAATCCATTGACACAGACCGGTCGCTGGAAGCTGTTCGAACGCGCTGCCGCCATCGACCGGCAGGCGGCGGTATGTCCAAAGTCACGGTCTATTGCGTGGCCTGCACTACCAACCGGCGGCTCCCGGCGTCCATACACCGAAATAAGGACATCCGATTGTAGATACTGTGGCGCGCACCTTATCGACCATTTCTGGGCTGTATATGGCGGCGGTACCGCAAAGCGTCCAATTGAGCATAATTTTGTAGTCTGTCGCGCTGACCCGGATCACGGCCTCTGTGCCCTGAGGTAACGATGCCGGCATCTTTTTGGCGAGATCACCATCAAATATGCTCAGCAGCATGAGCGTCTTCTCCACACGCAGGGATGTGGGGTCTTCTTTCTGTCGCCGCACGATTTCCGCCGACAGCTCACGTAAATAGGACACGGCTTCCGGCATCAGGGGCAGTTGTTCATTGTAAGCACGCAACAATTGCTGGTGTGGCAAGGCAGTGTCAGCGTTGCTGCCCGTTTTGGGCAGCCCACTTAACAAAAGATAAGCTGCGCCGGCCCCGGCTATCAGGCCGCCCCCAAATAGGAGAGCGGTCCAAGAGTTTGATCTAGCAAAAGAGCGCGCCATTGAGGCCGAGGGCGCATCGAATGTGCTTTCAACCTTCCTGATCGCATCTTCCAGTGCAGCGATGTCTTCGGAACTTTTCCCTGCTCGTTGTAAGCTGTCTCGTGCAGCCGCGTAGATCCTATTGCGCTGCTCGGGCATCTCAGCACGATGCTTGGCAATTGCGCGATATAATGCCGCCTCAAACCGATCCTGAGCCATATCAATTCTCTTTAAGTTAGCGGTAGCATTAATTACCGGCCCACCAAATTACCAGAGCAATATGACTGCCTGACTGACGCGGGCAGGTGGCCGATTAAGGGAGTCGAGTCAGCCGCTCGCCAGCCAATTCGCAACCGCTGCCGTCAGCACGACATATACCGTAGCGCGGCGCCAGTTGAACGGCGGGCCACCTTAGTCGGGGGAATTTTCAGTCATTCCACCGCATCCCGACGTGCCCACTCCCTTTCGGAATCGAGATCCGGAAGCGATGGCAAGCACTCTGGCTTATCGAATGTCAGTTGTCTTGACCATGGATCGTAGAAATCCACGTCAGATGCCCGGCTAATAGGTTCATCGGCCTTTTCAAAAGCATATTTCATCAATGCGGTCCCCGCCACTGTGGCGAGCATCTCTACACATCTGCAAAAAGAAAGGAAAGACCATGGACAGAACCGTGCCCGCCGGCGCGGCGCTTGCTGCTGCGCATGACAAATACTGGGTGTACCGCCCCGTCCTTAATCTTCTCGGCCTCTCAGAAGGCACAGACAAAGGCCGAGGCTACAACGAGACGCTGGCATATGGCCCGTATACGGGCGGCCCCGTCGATCTGATCAAGATGACGCTGAAACAGGTCGATGACTTGCAGGGCAAAATGCTCGCCCATCCGAAAAACAAATGGAACTCGTCGGCAGTCGGGCGCTACCAGATCGTGCGAACCACCCGGCGGAACATCCAGAAGGCCCTTAGCATTCCGTAACGCGCGAAGTTCGATCGCGACATGCAGGATCGCATGGGCTGCTACCTGCTGGGCCAACGCGGCATCGACAAGTGGCTTTCGGGGCGGCTCAAGCTGGAAAGCCTGCTCGACAATCTGGCGCGCGAATGGGCCTCGCTCCCAACCTTCAATGGCATAGGCTACTACAGCGGCCAAAATGCATCTGTCTCCGTCATGCAGGTCACGGCAGCCCTGTCCGAGGTCAAGCGCCTGCATGAGGCGGGGCAGCCCAAGATTGAGGTGCCGGTTGTCCCTGAAGCCGTTGACAAAGCTGTCAAGCAACAGACTGACGGCTGGGGCTGGTCCGGCATTGGCATTGCGGGCGGGCTGGTCGCGCTGGTGGTCGGGCTATCGATCATCCGGCGCGTGAAAGCCATCCGGGCAGAGGCGGCGACATGATCGCCATTATCTTGTCACCCCTCGGCCGCGTGTTGGGCGTTCTCGCAGTTGCCGCCTCTCTCATGGGCCTGTCATGGCTCCACGGCTACCAGCGGGGCGCTGCGAGCGAGCGCACCGCCATCCTCATGAGATCCGTTGAAGTCTTGCGCGAAAGGAACCGCGTCGATGAACAGGCACGCAATATGGATAGCCCCGAGCTTTGCGGCGCTCTTGGCGGCAAGTGCCTGCCCGAAGACAACGACTGTCAGTGAGTGCGACGGCTGGCGAAAGCTCACGCCATCGGCAGAGACACGGCAGATCATCATCCAGAACGACAAGCCGTTTGCCCAAGGCGTAGCGGCTCATAATACTTTCGGTAAGCAGCGGGGATGCTGGAAATGAATGATGCAAAGCGGTTTGACGATCTGCCCGACAAGACGAAGGAGTTCCTGTCCGGTCTCTGGCCTGATGAACTGGACACGCTCAACGATGGCATCCGCCGTGTGCGATCTATCGCCACCGTGGAGGCGTTCATGAAATGGATGATCGTCGGTATCCTCGGCATAGCCGTGGGGATGGTCATGTTCGGGGAGAGCGTGGCGAAGATTGTCGCTTGGTTTCGACCTTAAAAAGGTGCGGGGGGCAAGGCGGGATTATTCAATGACTTCAAGAGTCTGATTTTGACCCAATGTGCGGGCAATGACAGATAATTTATTAATAAATATCAATTGCATAGGCTGGTATGAATTAACAATAACGGCTGGTTAATTTGGGGGGGGCGCTGGGAGCGTCAACAGAGCGTGGTATTTTCCTCGAGGGCAAGGACCTGCGCCGGCGAAGTCGCCGGGCAGGCCACGAAAAGATTACTTCAGATCTTCGAGAATGCCGTCATAGAGCTTGCATGCGCCATCGAGGTCGGTGGTGGCCTGAGACTGCGCAGTCGCAAGCTTCTGCCCGATCTCCATTGCCTTCTCCGGATTCGTGGCTGCCAGTTCCTGCATCCTGGTCGAAACCTCCATCGCCTTTGACTGTACTTCTTCGGCCGTGCAGGCGAATGCCGGCGTAGCAGCCATCATGATGGACAGGGCAAGAATATAGGTTTTCATGTTTTTCCTCGTATTTAACCAGCCTTGTGAAAGGCCTGCCTTGTCTAGCAGCCGCCGGTGGGCCGGAGAATGGCACGGGGCTCGCCCGAGGATCACTTCATGTTTTACCGCGAAACGGCAGCACCGGAGCGATGCCGTTTCGCGGTGATTTCCGGGTGCTTCAGTTCACGCCGGCCTCTTCCTTCGCCTCTTCCAGATTTTCCAGATAGGGGCGGGCCGAGGCCCATGAGCTGAGGTCGGCACCACTTGGATTCTGGAACACCGCGAGTGCGAATTCGGGCAGGATGGCGAACAGGTGGTCGAATATATCGGCCTGAATACCCTCGTATGAAGTCCAGACGGTGGTGTTGGTGAAGCAGTAGATCTCGATCGGCAGACCTTCCGGCCCGGGCTGGAGCTGGCGGACCATGATGGTCATGCCCTTGTGCACGCCCGGATGATTGCGCAGATAGGTGTCCACATAGGCGCGGAACGTGCCGATATTGGTGATCCGGCGCGTGTTCGCTGCTACTCTTGCCTTCTCGCCGAGCTTACCGTTCCACTCGGAAATCTCGTTTTTCTTATGTCTGATATAGGTTTCCAGCAGACCGAAGGACTCGAGTTTTGCGAGCTCGTCCGGCGAGAGGAACCTGATGCTCGTCTGGTCGAGATAGATGGATCGCTTGATGCGCCGTCCGCCCGATTCCTGCATGCCGCGCCAGTTCTTGAACGAATCGGTGACCAGCTTGCGAATCGGAATGGTGGTGATGGTCTTGTCGAAATTGCGCACCTGCACGGTGTGCAGCGCGATCTCGATGACGTCGCCATCGGCGTTGAGGCTGGGCATCTCGATCCAGTCGCCCACCCGCACCAAGCCGGTGGATGAAATCTGGATGCCGGCGACCAGCGACAGCAGCGTGTCCTGAAAGACCAGAATGAGAACCGCGGCCATCGCACCGAGACCCGAGAGCAGGATCAGCGGGGAACGGTCGATGAGGGTTGCGATCATCAGCAGTGCGGCGACCACATAGACGGCGATCTTGACCACCTGAATGTAGCCCTTGATGGGTTTCATCCGGGCTTCCGGGCGGCGGTGATAAAGCGTGTCGACGATGTTGAAAGCGGCGCTGATGGCCATTGCCACCATGAGAATCATGAAGGCATTGGCTACATTCGTCACCACCGTGACCACGACTGCCGGAAGGCCGGGCACCGCCATGATGCCTGCGGCGATCACCAGCGCTGGCGTGACATTGGCCAGCCGTTCTATCACGCCATGGCGACGTAATTCCTCGTCGCGCCCGAATGCCGTTCTAGCAACGATGCGGTTGAGGATCTGGAGAAGAACCGACTTCACGATGAAGTTGGCGAACAGGGCTGCCAGTATCAGCGCGATGAGCGCGGTAAGGGTCTGAAGCCAGGGATAGGACTGGAAAAATTCTTGAATGGAGACCGTCACTGTCTCGCTTGCCTCATCTGTATGATCAATGTTCGGGAATTGGAATCGGCTGAGCCCAGCATAGCCGCAAGAAGGGCCTTATTTGAACCTTCCGGTTAAAATAGGGCTCTCAGCCTGCGCAGACAGGGGCAAAGCCGCTTTTTGAACCCTGTTTATCGCCCGCTCGCGACCTGATAAGCCGTGATCGTCCTTGTGATCTAACTGAAAATGCCGGCGGGCCTGACGCGCCGGCTGGAGATGCATGATGTCTGTTGAATTCGCCGCAATCGGTCCGGACCGGGCCCTTCCTGTTTATCTCGTCGGCAAGGACAGGCTGGCGGATGCCGGTCTTTCCGCGCAGGCGCTGGCATGGGCGCAGGCAAACGGCTTCGACGGTCAGGCCGGCAGGACGCTGGTGCTGCCGGGCGAGGGCGGGAACATTGGCGGCGCCGTGTTCGGCCTTGGCGATGGGGCAAACAGTGCGCTGGCCCTCGGCGCTCTGGCGCGGGCCCTGCCTGATGGCGACTGGCAGTTGCAGGGCGCTCTGGAAAAGCCGGAAATCGCGGCACTCGCCGTGGCGCTCGGGGGCTATGTCTTCACCCGTTATGGTAAGAAGCCCGGCCGCCGGTTGCTGCTCTCTGTTCCCGAAGGGGTGGATGCAGGACGGCTGGGGCGCCTGACGCAAAGCGTGTTCCTCACGCGCGACCTGATCAACACGCCGACCAATGACATGGGGCCCGACGGGCTGGAAAAGGCGGTGCGGGATCTGGCGGCAAGGCATGGCGCGGAGGTCTCGGTGACGGTTGGCGACGATCTTCTTGCTGCCGGCTTCCCGATGATCCACGCGGTCGGCCGCGCATCCGACAAGGCGCCGCGCCTCATCGACCTGCGCTGGGGGCGGGAGGATGCGCCAAAGGTGACGCTGGTCGGCAAGGGCGTGTGCTTCGACACCGGCGGGCTCGATATCAAGCCGGCCTCCGGCATGCTGTTGATGAAGAAGGACATGGGCGGAGCCGCCAATGTGCTGGGGCTCGCATCCATGATCATGGCGGGCGGGCTGAAGGTGCGGCTGCGCGTTCTCATTCCCGCAGTGGAAAACGCCATTTCCGGCAATGCCTTCCGCCCCGGCGACGTGCTGCAAAGCCGCAAGGGGCTGACCGTCGAAATCGGCAATACCGACGCGGAAGGGCGTCTGGTGCTGGGCGATGCGCTGGCGCTGGCAGATGAGGAAAAGCCTGAGCTTCTGATTGACATGGCGACGCTGACGGGTGCGGCGCGCGTGGCGCTGGGCCCCGATCTGCCGCCTTTCTATACAGACGACGAGGCGCTGGCCGGCGACATCGCCGCCGCGTCCGCCGATGTCGAGGACCCGCTGTGGCGCATGCCGCTGTGGCGGCCATATGACGTCAAACTGGCGTCGAAAGTGGCCGACCTCAACAATGTCACCACGGACGGCTTTGCCGGATCGATCACTGCCGCCCTGTTCCTGAAGCGTTTCGTGGAAAACACGTCCGCATGGGCGCATTTCGACATCTACGGCTGGACCCCGGCAGAGCGGCCGCATGCCCCGGTGGGCGGCGAGGCGCAGGGCATCCGCGCGCTGGAGCAGATGATCTCGAAACGCTTCGGGAACTGAAACGGAACCGAAACGATTTTGGGTTAAACCGGGCGCATGGTTGTTTCCATGCGCCCGATACAGGCCTTGCGGCTGTGGCAGCAGGTGTGCCTGCACGAAGTGCGCGACGATGCGCATGACCTGACCATGCGCCAGATGGCGATCCTGTTCACCATCTATCTCGATCCACCGCCGCATACGGTGCGGGGGCTCGCCGCGAAGCTGAGCGTAACCAAGCCGGTCATCACCCGTGCGCTCGACACGATGGGCGCGATGAAGCTGGTCTCGCGCCACCGCGACGAGAACGATCGCCGCAACGTTCTCATCCGCCGCACCGTCGAAGGTGCGCTCTATGTCGAGCGCTTCGGCGATGATATTGTCGCCAAAGCCCTCGACCTTCCGACCTGAAAGATGCTGCCCGTGACCATATCCGACCGCCGCCTGCATGCGTATCGTCCCGACCTTGCCGATGCCCGGCTGGAGGGACAGGTTGAAGCGCAGCGCTTCGTTCCGGGCCAGCCGGCGCGCATATCGGTGGCGGTCGCGGACGTGCTGAGCGCACCGCGCGCCGATGCCGGCGTCAACACGCAGTTTCTGTTCGGCGACGATGTGCTGGTCTATGACGTCGCCGACGGCTGGGCGTGGGTGCAGGCCGAGCGCGACGGCTATGTCGGCTATGTGCGCGAGGCCGAAACCGGCGCGCGGGGCCTGGCTCCGACGCATCTGGTCTGCGTGCCGCGCACCTTCCTCTATCCGGGTCCCGACCTGCGCTTTCCGCGCGCCGGCGCTCTGTCGCTGGGCTCCGCGGTCACGGTGGTGGGTGCTGCCGAAACGCGCGGCACAGCCTATGCCCTTCTGGACGATGGCAGGGCGGTGATCGCCGGCCATCTGGTGCCTGCGGAACAGCATGCGCCGGATTATGTGGCGGTGGCGGAAACCCTGCTCGGCACGCCCTATCTGTGGGGCGGCGCCTCCGGTTTCGGCATCGATTGTTCGGGGCTGGTCCAGCTTGCCATGCGCATGGCTGGCCGTGACGTGCTGCGCGATTCCGACATGCAGGCAGCCGGCCTTGGCGAGCCGCTCAATCCGGGCGCGGATCACGCCGGTCTGAGACGCGGCGATCTCGTCTTCTGGAAAGGGCATGTCGCGATCATGACGGATAGCAAAAACATGATCCATGCCAACGGCCACACCATGACCGTGGCCCGCGAAGGCCTGCGCGAGGCGATCGACCGCATCGGTTATCTCTATGGAACTCCGACCGGCTTTCGCCGCCCGTGATCTGCGGGCTCAGCTCTTGTTGCGGCGCAAATGCTCGTCCAGCCGGGGCATGATCTCCACGAAATTGCAGGGCATGTGCCGGTAGTCGAACTGGGCTTTGAGGATGCCGTCCCAGGCATCCCGGCAGGCGCCGGGGGAGCCCGGCAGCACGAAGACGAAAGTGGCGTTGACCACCCCGCCGGTGGCGCGGCTCTGGATGGTCGAGGTGCCGATCTTGTCATAGGAAATGCGGTGGAACACTTCAGAGAAGCCGTCCATGCGTTTCTCGAAGATCGGCTCCAGCGCCTCGGGCGTCACGTCGCGGCCGGTGAAGCCGGTGCCGCCGGTGGTGATGATGGCATCGATGCCGTCATCCTGCGACCAGCCTAGCACCCTGTCGCGGATCGCTTGCCTGTCGTCGGTCACGATGTCGCGCGCGGCCAGAACATGGCCGGCTTCCGCGATGCGGTCGGCCAGCGTCTGGCCGGAGCGGTCTTCCGCGAGGCTGCGTGTGTCCGACACGGTCAGAACCGCGAAACGCACGGGGATGAAAGGGCGCTGATCGGACATGAGGCTAACCTGTTGTGGACGTGGCGGCGACGAACCAGTCGCGCCGTCCGCGGCTGATGGCTTCCGCCGCAAGTTCAGCGGCCTGCCTGCTCCCGTAGATGCCGAAACAGGTCGCGCCCGAGCCCGACATGCGGGCAAAGGCGGCCCCGCTGGCCCTGAGTGCCGAAAGGCTTTCGGCAATGGCCGGGGCGATGAAAAGGGCGGCGGCTTCGAGATCGTTGCGGCTGGCGGCAAGCCACTCCAGCAATCCACTAAGACCGGGATTCGTCGGCAAGGAGGGCAGGGGCGCATTTTCGCGGCTGGCGAGGGCTGAAAACACCTGCGGCGTCGACACCTCCACGCCCGGATTCACCAGCACCGTCGCCAGTTCCGGCAGGCCGGTCACCGGCTCGATGCGCTCGCCCGCACCCCGCGCCAGCAAGGGCCGCGCGGCAAGGCACATGGGCACATCCGCGCCCAGCCGTGGCGCCAGCGCGGTGAGGGGCGAGGTGTCGTCGAGGTTCCAGTGGCGGGCAAGCGCTCTGAGAGCGGCAGCCGCATCGCTCGACCCGCCGCCGATCCCGGAAGCGACGGGCAGGTTCTTTTCAAGCCGGATGCAAACGGGCGGCAGATAGGTGTCGGGAAACGCCATTCTGAGCGCCTCGCGGGCGCGGATCACCAGATTGCCGTCGTCCGCAGGCAGGCAGGCTGCGTAAGGGCCGTGCATGGAAAATTCGTCCCGCTCCCCGTGCCCGACGCTCAGCCGGTCGCCATATTCGGTGAAGACGGCAAGTGTTTCCAGCTCATGATAGCCATCCGGCCGGCGGCCGACGACATGCAGGGCAAGGTTGATCTTGGCCGGGGCGGCCTCGGCAAGCACGGAAATCGCGTTCACGGACGGCAATCAGTCCTTGGCGACGCGGTATTCGCCCGTCTTCGGGTCCTTGACCAGCGTGCCGTTCGCGCCCGTCTTCTGCTGCTGCTCGGCGCGGCGGATTTTTGCCGTCACCCGCTCGGCTTCCCTGACGAAGGTGCGGTAGCCGATATAGGCGACGATGCCCACGGCGACGAAGAAGATGATCTGCGGCATCTCAGCTCTCCTGCGGCACGATGCCGAAAGGCATCCGGCCGATCATGCATGATGGTAGCGCGTGCGCGCGGTTTTTCAAAGGCCGAAGCGCGACCACAAGGCGCGCTCCTCTGCCGCATCGATCAGGCCTGTGGTGGCGGCTGCTGCCATGTCGGGGATGTTTCGGCCGCGCGTTCCGAACGATCCGACCCGCGACAAGAGCCCACGCGGCGCGCTGATCAGCTTCAGCCGGGTTTTGCTGCCATAACGCTGTTTCAGAACCTCGCGCATGTCGCCCAGCGAATCGACAAGGCCGAGTTCGAGGCCCTTCTTGCCGGTCCAGAACAGGCCGGTGAACAGGTCGGGATCGTCGCTGAGCTTCGCGCCGCGCCTTTGCCGGACCATGTCGATGAAGGTCTCGTGAATTTCGAGCTGCAGCGATTTCAGCCGTTCCACATCCGCTTTTTTCTCGGGCTGGAACGGATCGAGCACGGCCTTGTTCTTGCCGGCGGTGTGGACGCGGCGTTCGACGCCGATCTTCTTCAAAAGTTCGGGAAAGCCGAAAGAGGAAGAAACCACGCCGATCGACCCGACGATCGAGGACGGATCGGCGATGATCTCGTCGCCGGCCAGCGCGATCATGTAGCCGCCGGAGGCCGCAACATCTTCCACGAAGACCAGAACCTTACGGTTCTTCTCGCGCGCAAGGTCGCGGATGCGCTTGAAGATGAGGCGGGACTGCACCGGCGAACCGCCAGGTGAATTGATGGAAATCGCGACGGCCGGCGCATCGAAGGCGAATGCCTTTTCGATCAGGCCCGCCGTGGTGGCCAGTGACAGGGCAGGGCGGAACTGGGAACCGCCCGCCATGATCGTTCCGTGCAGGCGGATGACGGGAATGGTGGTGACGTTGGAGCGCCAGGATTTCGGCAGGAGGCGGTTGAGAAGTCTCTTCAAGGCAATGTCTCCGGGATCTGCGCAGCATGTAGGCATTCGCTGCGCCGCAGCAAAGCCGTCAATCGCCGAAAAGTGATTCCACGCCGTTTATTATCTGGTCGCTGTGGTGGCGGGGCTGGCCAGTTCCGCTCTCATGCAGCACCAGTGGAGGGAAAAGGGCAAGCTTACCGCGCGCGCCATATGTGGCGCGAACGACGATGCGTATCGCGGCCTCGTCTTCGCGGGGATGGATGGGTTTGATCCCGACACTGCCGAAGCGTCCCTGCATGGCCTCCAGTATGGCCGGCAGGGATTCGGGGCGGGCGATGATCGAGACGCCGCCGCGCGGGCGGATGACGGCCGCGGCGCTGCGCAGCCAGTTTTCGAACAGCCCCTCTTCCATCACATGCGCCTGCCGTCTCAGTTCGTCCGGCGTCGCCCGGTCTGCCTCGGCGTTGAAGGGCGGGTTCATGATCACGTAGTCGAAGGTATTGTCTTCAAGCCCCGCCATGTGCCGGGCCTTGCCGGTGAGCGCGACATCGGCCATCAGAACCGTGGCGCGAGCGGCAAGATGCGCATTGTGGGGATGGGCAAGCGTGGCCTCAGCGCAGGCCGCCATTTCCGGCGCGCGCTCGACCAGAACCGCCTGCGCGGCCGGGCAGCGCGACAGCACGGCAAGGCCGGCCGCACCCGCCCCAGCGCCGAAATCCGCCAGCCGGCCGGAAAAGCCGGAGGGCACGCTCGAGGCCAGCATCATGGCATCCATGCCTGCGCGATGGCCGCCTTTGGCTGGCTGGACCAGCCAGAAGCGGCCGCGATGAAAGGCGTCAATGGTGTGCCCGTCAGGGAGTGCCTGCTCTTCGCGAGCCGTCATGCGTCGCGGATCTCATGGGCTATCCCCGCATCGGTCAGTATCCTGCGGGCCTCGTCGGCCTGTTCGGAATCAACAAGGATGCGCCTCGGCAGGATGCCGAGCGAACCGTCCAGTACGCTCATATTCTGGTCTGCCACCATGCAGGCAATGCCCGCATCGCGCATCAGCGCTTCCACGAACGAAATGACGACGGCATCGTTGGTACGCACAAGCTCGATCATACAGGAGATGTCCCGGTTTGAGGGGCTGATGTAAACGCGTGGATCACGGCTCCTCCTCCATCAGACTGGCGAGGTGTGCCTTCAGCCGGTCTATGTCGGCGGCCGACCAGCCCTGCACGTCCGTCACCTCGATCCATGCATCGATGTAGTGCTGTGGTGCATAGACATGGCCATGTCCCATAGGGGTCGTCGTGGCCGTCATCATGTCGACCAGCAGTTGCAGGAAGGAGACGATCGGATACCAGCGCATCTGGGGCGACACGTCCGGACCGCGCGGTTCGCTCATCCATTCAGGCGCGCGGTAGACCGACAGCGGATCGAAGAACACGACCGCGTCGCTGGCATATTGCAGATAGACGACGCGCATCGGGCCCCACTTCGCGCCCGGAAGGGCGAGCGCGTTTTCCTGCCCGGTGAAGCGCACGTAGGAACCGTCGCGGAACCGGGGCAGCCAGACCGGAGAGCCGGCGTTCCTGCGCTCGGTGATCGAGCGCCATAACTGGCTGGAATAGGGCGGGCCGGCCCACAGCGCGCCCTGATAGGGATCGCCCAGAACTTCAAAAAGCTCGCTGGAGCGCTGGGAGTTCATGGCTCCGAGGCTGAGGCCGTAGAGATAGAGCTTCGGCCGGCTCTCTTTCGGCAGGCCGGTCCAGTAGCCGTACACTTCCGTGAACAGGGCGCGCGCCGTCTCGCCGCCATACTCGGGTTCGACCAGCAGCGAAAGCCAGCTGGCCAGATAGGAATATTGCACGGCTACGGTGGCGACGTCGCCGTCGTGAAGATATTCCAGCGTGTCGATCGCCGGCGGATCGATCCAGCCGGTGCCGGTCGGCGTGATGAGGACGAGGACGGATCGGTCGAAGGCATTGATGCGCTTGAGTTCCTCCAGCGCCAGCCGGGCGCGCTCCTGCGGCGTTTCGGCGGAACGCAGGCCGACATAGACGCGCAGCGGCTCCGTCGCCTCCCGTCCGGTGAAGGTGGAAATGTCCTGCCGCGATGGGGCCGTGGCGACATATTGGCGGCCGCGCCGGCCGATGCCGTCCCAGTCGAGCAGCGAGGCCGCGCTGCCGGTCTTGACCGGATCTTCCGGCTGCGGTGTGTCCGGCTCGATCAGTTCGTCGGCGGCGCGAAACGAGCTTTCCGCGACATAGATGGCATAGCGCAGCAGAACGCCGTTGATGAGGCTGAAGAAGATCAGCACCGCTGCAGCGACGCCGATGACTGCCGCAATGCGGCGCGGCATGAAGCCCTGCAGGCGCCTGTCGATGAAATCCAGCGTCCAACGAAACAGACGGGTGATGCCGAGCAGAACGGTGAAGGTGATGATGGTGATCAGCCCGACGCGGAATGGATAGACGCTGTCCACGGGCGGCATGTCCAGAAGCACGCGGATCGAATTCTGCCATTCAGAGGCCTGCCACAAAAATGTGACCGCGATGGCGGCGCACACGATGCCGGCGATCTGCTTGGTGCGGCGCGCAGCCTGCCCCTCCAGCATAGGCAGTTCCAGATAGGTCCACAGCCACACCCCAAGCACGCCGAGCAGATATCCGACGCCGAATGCAAGGCCGGCCAGCACGCCCTGCAGAAGATAATCCCGCGGAATCAGCGAAGGCGTGAATGAGGCGGCGAAGAACAGCGTTCCCGTCAGCAGCCCGATTGTGGACAGGGAAAGAGCCAAGCGGGAAAAGAGATTGCCGGTGCGGGACGTGACGGAAGAGGACATGATTTCACTGTCGCCATTGGGACTGAATGCAATTCGGTTTCAGGTATAGCCAGCGGAAGGGTAGATTTTCCAGTTCATTCATGCGAGGCGGAGGCGAATTGCTGGCCCCGCCGTGCCAATTCGCCTCTTGCCGTGACGTGACCATCTCCCTAGAGTCCTGGCAAGATGTGGCCGTATCGGCGGGTTTTCTGGTTCAGGAGTCGATAGTTGGGTATCGTTGTCAATCTCGGGGACGGCAAGCGCGAAACCGCTTCCATCAAGGAGCTGGTCGATCTGACGGCTTCAGACATGGGCCGGGTCAACGAACTTATCCTATCAAAAGCCGGTTCCGACGTGCAGATGATTCCCGAGGTGGCCAATCATCTGATTTCCTCCGGTGGCAAACGTCTGCGCCCGATGCTGACGCTCGCTGCCGCGCAGATGTTCGGCTATGCCGGGGACGGCCATATCAAGCTCGCCACGGCTGTCGAGTTCATGCACACGGCGACATTGCTGCACGACGATGTCGTCGATGAAAGCGGCATGCGGCGCGGCAAGAAGACGGCCCGCATGATCTGGGGCAACCAGGCCAGCGTTCTGGTCGGCGACTTTCTGCTTGGGCAGGCCTTCCGCATGATGGTCGATGTCGGCTCGCTCGACGCGCTGGACATTTTGTCCACGGCCGCCTCGGTCATTGCCGAGGGCGAGGTGATGCAGCTTGCTGCGGCAAAGAATCTGGAAACGACCGAGGACGAGCATTTCGCCGTGATCAAGGCGAAGACAGCCGCGCTGTTCTCCGCCGCCGCCGAAGTTGGACCCGTGGTCGCCGGCGCCTCGCGCAATGACCGTGCGGCACTTCGCTCCTACGGCATGAACCTCGGCCTTGCCTTCCAGCTCATCGATGACGCGCTGGACTATGGCGGATCGAGCAGCGATCTGGGCAAGAATGTCGGTGACGATTTCCGAGAGGGCAAGGTGACCCTTCCGGTGATTCTCGCCTATCGGCGCGGCACGGTGCAGGAGCGCACCTTCTGGAAGAAGGCGATCGAGGACAACGAGACCGACGACGCCGCGCTGGAAAAGGGAATAGGCCTGCTGGCGCGCCATGCGGCGATTTCGGACACCATCGGCCGCGCCCGCCACTTCGGCGAAATTGCGCGCGACGCGCTGGCGCCGCTGCCGGCCACGCCGCAGAAGTCAGCGATGATCGACGTCATCGACTTCTGCATCAGCCGGGTCAACTGACGCGACGTTTTCCTGAAGCATGTCCCTGAAAGTGGGAAGCGGTTTCGGGACAACCACATGTGTGCAGACAAGAGCTTAAAGCGTAAGCGGCGAATCTGAAAGATCGCGGCGCGCTTTAAGTCAGCCACCCAGTTCCTTCCATGACTTGTGCGAGTGGGTGCGGTCGGCCAGCGTCTCGATGACCTGACACTCGCAGACACGCCCCTGCGCGCATTGATCCACCATGTGCTTCAGTTCCTTGCGCAGAGCCTGCAAGGCTGCGATTCGCCTGTCCACTTCAACCAGACGCGTTCGGGCGATCTCGTCGGCCTGTGCGCAGGGCTGGTCGGGATCGTCCTGCAGGGACAGCAGCGTGCGGATGGCCTCGATGTCGAAGCCGAGTTCGCGGGCATGGCGGATGAAGGCCAGCCGCGTCACCGCCGCCGAGCCGTAACGCCTTTGCTGGCCTGTGGTGCGCAGCGTTTCCGGCATCAGGCCGATCTGCTCATAATAGCGAATCGTGGGAACCTTCACGTCGGCACGCCGGGCCAGTTCACCGATTGAAAAAGCCATTGTCTGTCTTCACCTCATTGTTGAGGGAAAAGTAAGCACTCCGGTCAACTATGTCACCCGCTCAGGGCATCAGGCACCCGGTCTTGCAGGATTGCGCCTGCAAGCGGGTAATCGTACAAATGGCTGAAGCGCATCTGTGCGGTTGGGCAGATGTAAAAATACCCCGGATTGAAGCACGATCCCAAAAAGGCCATGCTTCGCCGTCACATGAAGATTACGACGGTTCCGGCAAGGCGTCCGGGACGCTCTCGGCTGAAAGGATGACGATGCCGCATCAACGCATTCGCTGGCTCGCGGGTCTGACTGTGGCAACCGCGCTGGCTCTGTGCGGCCCGGTCGTCGTTGCGCAGGAGGCGGCAAAGCCGATCGAGATCACCTCGTTCTCCGGCGCCTATCTGGCCGCGCGCGTGGCTGAAGGCGATAACGACCTCGACAGCGCCATCACCTATTACAAGCAGGCGCTGGCTTTTGCGCCCGATGACACCCAGCTCCAGCAAAGCCTGATGCTGACGCTGATCGCACAGGGCCGCTTCGACGAATCGCTGCCCTATGCCGACAAGCTAAGGGAAGTTCCCGACATCGAGCGCTTTTCGCGGCTCGCGCTTGCGGTCGATACCTTCCGCAAGAAGGATTACCAGAAGGCGGAATACTGGCTGAAGCTGTCGCTCCAGGCCGATCTTGATCGCCTTATCAGCGGCGTCATGACCGGCTGGGCACGTCTCGGCGCCGGTCAGGCCGATGATGCCGTGAACTATGTCGGCAAGCTGAAGGGGCCGGAATGGTTCGATCTTTTCAAGTCATACCATCGCGCGCTGATCGCCGATGCGGCCGGCCTGAAGGACAAGGCCGCCGAGGCTTACAAGGCGACCTTTGAAAACACCGCGGCTGGCGGTGCTGCACCGGAAACATGGCTGCGCAGCGCCGAGGCCTATGCCCGTCTGCTCGCCCGTGATGGCAAGAAGGACGAGGCGCTTGCGGTTCTCGACAAGTCCGAGGATTTCGTGACCGGCCGGGCCGAAATCGAAGCCCTGCGCGAAAGCATCGAGAACGGCGCGGAGATCGCGCCGATGGTGGTCACGCCGGCAGATGGCGCTTCCGAGATCCTCACCAATCTGGCCACGGCGCTCAACCGGGGCGGCGGCGAGCCCTTCGTGCGGCTTTATCTGGAATATGCGCTGGCGCTGAAGCCCGACAGCGACATTGCGCTGGTGCAGCTTGCCGGCGTCGCCGAGCAGATGAAGGACGGCGAGCGCGCCATTGCCTATTACAAGCGCATTTCCAATGCATCGCCTTACAAGCAGATCGCCGAGTTGCAGCTTGGCCTCAACCTTGCAGATCTCGGCCGCAATGATGAAGCGATCGAGCACCTCAAGGCGCTGGTCGAGTCAAAGCCGGATGAGATGCGCGGTTATCTGGCGCTGGGCGGCGTCTACGGCGCCAAGGAAAACTGGCGCGCCTCGACGGAGCTTTACGACAAGGCGGTCGAGCGCCTGAAGGAGCCGGAACCGGCCGACTGGAACATCTTCTATCAGCGAGGCATCGCCTATGAGCGGCTGAAGGAATGGACCAAGGCCGAACCGAATTTCCGCAAGGCGCTTGAGCTCAATCCCGAGCAGCCGCAGGTCATGAACTACCTCGGCTATTCCTGGGTCGACAAGAACATGAATCTTGAGGAGGCGCTGGAAATGATCCAGCGCGCCGTGGAACTGCGTCCGAGCGACGGCTACATCGTCGATTCGCTGGGCTGGGCCTATTACAAGCTCGGCCGCTTCGAGGATGCCGTACGCGAGCTCGAACGCGCTGTCTCCCTTCGGCCGGAGGATCCGGTGCTGAACGACCACCTCGGCGATGCCTACTGGCGCGTTGGGCGCAGGCTGGAGGCAACCTTCCAGTGGAGCTATGCGCGCGACCTCAAGCCCGAGCCGGACGTTCTGGCCGAGGTTGAGAAGAAGTTGCAGAAGGGACTGCCGCCCATCACGGCCAGCACCGCGCAGGATGCGCCGGCCCCCAAGCCCAGGCCCGCCACGGAACCGAAGGGCTGATCATTCTGCTGCGAATGCGAAGCGCGACGAAGTGCTCCGCATTCCACGCCCTTCAGCGGCGCTCTTTTCTTGACGCTCCGGGAGTGGCGCACTAGGGAAGGCACCATCCTTCCCATTTCCGCCGAGGCCGTTTCCGTGAACGCCGAACTTCCTGCCCATATGCATCCCAGCCGCTCGTTTCAGGGGCTGATCCTCACGCTGCACAATTACTGGGCCAATTACGGCTGTGCCGTTCTGCAGCCCTACGACATGGAAGTGGGCGCCGGCACATTTCATCCGGCCACGACGCTGCGTGCGCTTGGGCCGAAGGCGTGGAATGCCGCCTATGTGCAGCCTTCGCGCCGTCCCAAGGACGGCCGCTATGGCGAAAATCCCAACCGGCTCCAGCACTACTATCAGTATCAGGTCATCCTGAAGCCGAGCCCGCCGGACTTGCAGGAGCTTTATCTGGGTTCGCTCGCGGCCATCGGCATCGACCCGCTGCTGCACGACATCCGCTTCGTGGAAGACGACTGGGAAAGCCCGACGCTGGGTGCCTGGGGCCTTGGCTGGGAATGCTGGTGCGATGGCATGGAAGTATCGCAGTTCACCTATTTCCAGCAGGTCTGCGGCATTGAATGCGCACCCGTGGCGGGCGAGCTGACCTATGGCCTCGAACGGCTGGCCATGTATGTGCAGGGCGTCGACAATGTCTATGACCTCAACTTCAATGGCCGCGAAGGCGAGGAAAAGGTCACCTATGGCGACGTCTTCCTGCAGGCCGAGCAGGAATATTCCCGCTACAATTTCGAGCATGCCGACACCGGCATTCTGCATCAGCATTTCATCGATGCGGAAAAGGAGTGCATCGCGCTGCTCGCCGCCGGCGCCAGCCGCCCGGAAGGTCAGCCACACCGCATGGTGCTGCCGGCTTACGACCAGTGCATCAAGGCCAGCCACGTCTTCAACCTGCTCGATGCGCGCGGTGTCATTTCGGTGACCGAGCGCCAGAGCTACATCCTGCGCGTGCGCAACCTCGCCAAGGCTTGCGGCGAGGCCTTTCTCCAGACCGAAGCCGGTGGCTTCCAGCGCGCGCCGGAGGCCGCATAAATGCCCGATCTTCTGCTCGAACTTCGTTCTGAAGAAATTTCTGCACAGCCGCGCGCCCACAGCGCCATCGGCGCGAGGACGCGCAACGTAAAAACATACGTGCGGGAGGCCGCATAAATGCCCGATCTTCTGCTCGAACTTCGTTCCGAGGAAATTCCTGCACGTATGCAGCGCAAGGCTGCGGAAGACCTCAAGAAAATGGTCACCGACGGGCTGGTGGATGCCGGCCTGACTTATGAGGCAGCGCGCGCCTACTGGACGCCGCGCCGGCTGGCGCTTGACGTGCGCGGCCTCACCGCCCGCTCGCGCGATGTGCGCGAGGACCGCAAGGGCCCGAGCACAAAGGCCCCGGAAGCGGCCATTCAGGGTTTCCTGCGCTCCGCCGGACTTGCCTCCATTGAAGAAGCGCATGTGCACTCGGACCCGAAGAAGGGCGATTTTTATGTCGCCCATATCGTCAGGCCGGGGCGCGCGGCGGAAGAAATCATCGCCGACCTGATGCCCGGCATCATCCGCGCCTTCCCATGGCCGAAATCCATGCGCTGGGGTGCCGCCTCCGGGCCCAAGGGCCGCAGCTATGGCGGCGTTGCGGGGCGCGGCGGCGATGCGTTGCGCTGGGTGAGGCCGTTGCAGTCAATCCTGTGCACCTTCGGCCCCGAAACCAGCGAGCCGGTGGTGATCGATTTCGAGGTTGAGGGCGTGCGTTCCGGCAACGTCACCTATGGCCATCGCTTTCATGCGCCGCAGGCGATTACCGTCCGGCGCTTCGAGGATTATGCCGCCTCGCTCGAAGCCGCAAAGGTGGTTCTCGATGCCGACCGCCGCAAGGAGATGATCCAGACGGATGCGCGCAATCTGGCCTTCGCCAATGGCCTCGATCTGGTTGAGGACGAGGGGCTTCTGGAAGAGGTAGCCGGGCTTGTGGAATGGCCCGTCGTGCTGCTGGGGGAATTCGAGGAGGAATTTCTGGCCATACCGCCGGAAGTCATCCGCCTCACCATCCGCGCCAACCAGAAGTGTTTCGTCGCCCGCCCGCAGGGCGAGACTGATGCTCTGGCCAACCGCTTCCTGCTGATCTCCAACATCGAGGCGAAGGACGGGGGCAGGGAAATCGCCCATGGCAACGGCAAAGTGGTGCGTGCGCGCCTTTCGGACGCCGTGCATTTCTGGAAGACCGACCAGGCCGATGTGCCCGATCTCGATCAGCTGAAGGGCTCGGCCGAAAAGCTCGCGCTTGACCTGAAGAAGCCGCTCGACCAGCGCATGGCGCGTCTCGATCATCTGGGCGTGACCTTCCACGCGAAGCTCGGCACCCAGGGCGCCCGGGTTCAGCGCATCGTCAGTCTGGCGCGCGAGATCGCCCCGCTGGTGGGCGTCGACCCGGATCTGGCCGCCCGCGCGGCCGTGCTCGCCAAGGCCGATCTCCAGACCGAGGTGGTGGGTGAATTCCCCGAGCTTCAGGGCGCGATGGGCCACAAATATGCACTGTTGCAGGGCGAGAAGCCCGAGGTCGCCGCGGCGATCGAGGAACATTACAAGCCGCAGGGTCCGTCCGACCACGTGCCGACGGCTTCGGTGTCCGTGGCGGTGGCGCTCGCCGACAAGCTCGACACGCTGGTCGGCTTCTGGGCCATCGACGAGAAGCCGACGGGTTCGAAGGACCCCTATGCGCTGCGCCGCGCGGCCCTTGGCGTGATTCGCCTGATTCTGGAAAATGATCTGCGTCTGAACCTGAGAGTCCTGATCGAAAGCGCGTATCGGGCTGTTGCGGAGAAAGCCGACTCGTCTCAGAGCTTTGTGTCTTCTCAGGTAGTTACTGAAGACATGCTGTCCTTCCTGCATGACCGTTTCAAGGTCTATCTGAAGGATGAAGGTGCGCGCTACGATGCCATCGATGCGGTTCTGACGGCTGACACCGACAACCTGCTTCTGGCGGCAAGGCGGCTGGAAGCCCTTATCTTTTTCCTCGATTCCGAGGACGGCAAGAACCTTCTGGCCGGCACAAAGCGCGCGGCCAACATTCTCGCAGCCGAGGAAAAGAAGGGCACCGCCGTTGCGGGGACCGTGGAACCCGACTTGTTCCGGGACGATGCGGAGAGGAACCTCTTCACTGCCATCGGTCAGGCCGAGACCAACGCGCGCGATGCGATCCGTAACGAGGACTTTTCGGCTGCCATGCGCGCGCTGAGCGCCTTGCGCGAACCTGTCGATGCCTTCTTTGACAAGGTTCTCGTCAATGACGAAGATGCTGCCGTTCGCGCCAATCGCTTGGCCTTGCTCGCCCGCATCCGCACTGCCACCGGCGAGGTGGCCGATTTCTCGCGCATCGCCGGCTGATCCGGCAAGGGGATGACTGAGCGTGGCCGAGATACTGCCCGCCAATAAGGCTCTGGAGCCGGCTCTGGCCCTTTTGAGGGCCGGCGAGGTCGTCGCCATCCCCACCGAGACGGTCTATGGCCTTGCCGGTGATGCCACCAGCGGCGAGGCGGTGGCGCGCATCTATGAAGCCAAGGGGCGTCCGCGCTTCAACCCGCTGATCGCCCATGTCAGCGACATGGCAATGGCCGAGCGCATCGGCCGCTTCGATCCGCTGTCGCGCCGGCTGGCGCAGGCATTCTGGCCGGGACCGCTCACACTGGTCGTGCCGATGCAGCCGGATGCCGGCATTCATCCGCTGGCGACCGCCGGGCTGGACACCATCGCGCTGCGCATGCCGCGCGGTTTCGGCGCGAAACTGATCGCGGCTCTGGGGCGGCCGCTCGCGGCTCCCAGCGCCAACACGTCGGGGCGCATCAGCGGCACCACCGCACAGGCGGTCGCTGCCGATCTCGGCCAGCGCATCAGGCTTGTGGTGGATGATGGCGCAACGCCGGTCGGCCTGGAGTCGACCATCGTCAAGGTCGAGGACGGCAAGGTGCGCCTGCTTCGCCCGGGCGGCATCGCGGCGGAGGAGATCGAAGCGGTTATTGGCCGGCAGCCTGAGCGCGGCGCGAAGGGCATCGAAGCGCCGGGCATGATGATGTCGCATTATGCGCCGAAGGCCGGAATGCGGCTTGGCGTGGAACGCGTGCATCCCGGCGAGGCGCTGCTGGCCTTCGGGCCGCAGCGCGTGGCGAATGAGCGGAACGCGGTGGCGGTACTCAACCTATCGCCTTCTGGCGATTTGCGTGAGGCGGCCGCCAACCTTTTTTCCTTCATGCATGAACTGGACCGCAGCGGCGCTGCCGCCATTGCGGTCGAGCCCGTCCCGATGACGGGGCTTGGCGAGGCGATCAACGACCGGCTGGCGCGGGCAGCAGCTCCGCGTGATGTGGTGAACGGAGACTAGAACCGATGGCAGACGCGGCACTTTTCCTCGATCCCGGTCTGGTGCAGCGTTTCGCGGAAATCGTCGGCGCTCGCCATGCGCTCACTTCGCAGCCGGACATTGCTCCTTATCTGGTAGAGCCGCGCGGGCTCTGGCATGGCCGCACCTCGCTGGTGCTGAGGCCGGGCAGCGTCGATGAGGTGAGCCGCATCATGCGGCTGGCGACCGGGACGGGTACGCCCATAGTGCCGCAGAGCGGCAATACGGGACTTGTTGGGGCGCAGGTGCCGGACGCCGTCGGCGGGCAGGTGGTGCTGTCGCTATCGCGGCTCAACCGCATCCGCGAGGTCGATCTCCTGTCCAATACGGTGACGGCCGAGGCCGGCGTCATCCTCCAGACCCTGCAGGAAACGGCGGCGCAGGCTGGCCGGCTGTTTCCGCTTTCGCTGGCCGCGCAGGGCTCGTGCCAGATTGGCGGCAATCTCTCCTCCAATGCCGGCGGCACCAATGTGCTGGCTTATGGCAACGCGCGCGAACTGTGCCTTGGCGTGGAAGTGGTGCTCCCCACCGGCGAGGTGTTCGACGATCTGCGCAAGCTGAAGAAGGACAACACTGGCTACGACCTGAAGAACCTGTTCGTTGGGGCCGAGGGCACGCTGGGCGTCATCACCGCGGCGGTGCTGAAGCTGTTTCCAATGCCGAAGGGCAGGGAGGTCGCTTTCGTCGGTCTGCCGTCGGCGGAGGCCGCGCTTCAGCTGTTCGCAATGGCCAGCGACAGGGCCGGCAGTTCACTGACCGCTTTCGAGCTGATCGGGCAGCGGCCTTACGATTTCACGCTGGCCCATGCCGCCGGCGTGGTGCGCCCCCTGACGAGCGACTGGCCATGGTATGTGCTGATGGAGATTTCCTCCGGTCGCTCCGCTGAAGACGCGCGTGGCCTGATAGAGGACATATTGGGCGCGGCAATTGAGGAAGATGTCGCAGGTGATGCGGTGATTGCCGCAAGCCTCTCGCAGGCCGAGGCTCTGTGGAATTTCCGCGAGGTTCTGCCCGAAGCCCAGAAACCAGAGGGTGCATCGATCAAGCACGACATTTCCGTGCCGATTGCCGCGATCCCCGCCTTTATCGCCAAGGCCGGCAAGGCCGTGGAGCAGGTGGCACCCGGCGCGCGCCCGGTCTGCTTTGGCCATATGGGCGACGGCAACCTGCACTACAATGTCTCCCGGCCCGCAGACGGCGACGATGCGGCCTTCCTCGCCCTCTACCGTGCCGTCAATGATGCCGTACACGATGTCGTGCGCGAATTTTCCGGATCGATCTCGGCCGAGCATGGCATCGGCCAGCTGAAGCGCGACGAGCTGATCGCCACTGCTCCGCCCATGGCCATCGACCTGATGCGCCGCGTCAAGGCGGCGTTCGATCCGGCCGGCATCATGAACCCGGGTAAGGTTATCTGAGCCTTTACGCCGACGCCTTCCGGTTGGATTTTCCTAACCATCTGGAAGATCAGCAAAATTTAACCGAATTTCTTAAGCGCCCCGGTAAGGGGCTCACGTTACCTTGCCTGCATAACGAGGCCGAAAACGGCCCGGGGAGACCGGAGTACCGGCTCTCGGAAGAAAACAGGAAGGCACCAATGCAAACTGGACTGAAGCCGGTCTGGGCGGGGCGCAACATGCGCCTCGACCCCTTTCGCTTGCCGCAGATGGTGAGCTACGCCAGCCGCGAGGACCATGGCGACGTTACCCTGACTGTGGACCATCGCGGCGCGGTCCTGCGCCGGACGCTGGAGATGAGCGGCCTGCCGGCCGTCATCGCGCTACCATCCAATGTGTTCCGGGGTGTTGCAGCCCGCGCGCTGGAAGACGCCGATGGCAATGTCACGGTGACGCTGGAACTTCTGCACGACGATCCCATGCTGTCCGTGCCGCTGCTGGTCGCCCATGATCTGGACGACGTGGCCGCCGACTGGCGCGCCTGGTCGGAAGCCTACCGGTTGCCCATGCTGCTGATCGAGGCTGATGGCGTGGCCCGCACGCTGGAGGAATCGCTTGGCGCTGCGATCAAGACCCTGCCGCCGCAGGAGCGCCGGCAGGGCCGCGCGCCGGCCCGCAGGCGTCCCCGCTTCCTTGCCCGCCGCCGCACCGGCAACCTTGGTCTGAGGCTGGTGATCGACGGTGAGGAAATCATCGCCCGGACCTGACACTCTCCGATAATCGACCACAACAAAAAGAACCCGGCAGGAAACTGCCGGGTTCTTCTGTTCAGACGGTGAAACCGATCTTAGAACGAACGCTGGAAGCGGAGGTAACCACCCCAGCCATCCTTCTTGCCGCCGATCTTGTTGTTGTTGATGTCGCGCTCGTAACCCGAGGCGTACACAACTTCCGGACGGATGTTGAAGCCGGGAACCAGCGCGTAGTTCACGCCGACTGCGGCACCGAAGGTTTCGTTGTCGTCGTAGGCCAGCTGCACGTCCAGTGAGCCTTTCTCGTTGAAGCGATACTGACCACCGCCCCAGACAGCCCAGTCGCCGCCCCAGACGCCATAGTAGCTGCTGCGGCCGGAAAGATCGAACTGGTCCGACCACCAGGCGCGCTCAGCATTGTAGTCCTGATAGCCAGCCATCACCCACAGGCTCAGAGCTTCGTTGACGTTGAAGTCGACGCGGACCTTACCGGCAACTTCACCGAAGTTGGCGTCGTAGCCGATCACGCCGGCAATCTTGCCCCAGCCCTGCGTGAACGAGGCGCCAGCCACGACATGCGGAACGTAGGAATCAAGGGTGTATTCTTCGCCCGAGCCCTCTTCCACGCCGATCGTGGCGGAGAAGCCATTGCCACCATCGAAGGTGTAGGCGATCAGGTGGGTTTTGCCCGGCGTGTAGTTGACGCCGATGCCGTCGTTGATGACCGAGCCGGCCGAGTCGGTCAGCGTCTCGAACAGCGAGTCGGTGTAAGCGATGGTCAGGCCGCCAAGCTGAATGATGGCGTGCTCAAGAGCCCATGCCGACGCGGTGTCGGAATACGTGTCATTGCCAATGTCAACTTCGACAGAATCGCGCTGATAGTAGGTGGCGATGAAGCCGCGCAGGGTACCGTACTCGGTCTCCGAACGGGCGTCGAAGGTGAGCTGGGCGCGCATGCGCTTGAAGTAGGTGTCGTTAATGTCGACAGTGTTACCGGTGCCGCGAATGAAGTTGTAGGCGTCCTTCTTGTCGATCGACTTCAGGCCCAGAGCGTCGCCCACGCCGATGTCGTAACGCAGGTAGCCGCCGATCTTCAGGCAGGTCTCGGTGCCGGGGATGTAGAAGTAGCCGGCGCCGTAGACGTCGCAGATGCGAACGTATTCGGCTGGTTCAGGCTCGGCCACGACGATGGCGTCGGCGGCGCGGGCGCCGGAGACTGCGACGAGAGCCGCAGCGGAGCCGAGAAGAAGGCTCTTGATGTTCATTTATGTTCTCCAGTTCAGAACTGAATGGTTTTCTGTGAGCCCGAAGGCCGTGGATGAAAAGATCGTGCGAGTCGCCCCCTCTTTCCGTGGTGATTGATTTCCCAGCCGGCCTTTTGAGGCAAGGAAAATTACATCTTTTGGTTGTGTAATTTTATATATTGCAATCAAATGTTGCATTAAAGGCACATGTCTGGGGGCGGCCGGAAGCCTGGTGGCGGTGCAGTTTCATCGGCGGATATGCAATTATAAATAGAGTATTTACAAATAATGCAACCTATGAGAGCGTATAGATCTCGATCTCCAGTCGAGAGAGGCCTCGCTATAGGGGGGCGGCCGTAACCTTTTACGAGGCCTCTTCTTTTTCCCTTTTGTGATTCTGAAAAATGCCCAGACGACCACCGTCTTCGATGAGTTGTCCCTGCCGGCATGCGTGCCGGAAATCTGACTGCGGTGGCTTTTGTACAACCCCGAGGTTGTATCTCTGCGGATGCGGTTCCGGTCTCAGGAATCGCGGGCAGGGTGCATTGGGGATGAGGAGAGAGGCTGCCGTCGATTTCAGGCGGCTTGCAGGACGGGGCGAGACATGCCGCCCGGAAATTCGTTCTGAGACGGGCGGGGATTGCACGAAAGCGTCCGGGGAACTCGCAATGAGAACGGAGCCTTGTCGGAAAGGGTAGCACCCCAGCCTTGATCTTCGGCCGCAGAGGGGCCGGATATGCAAGCAGACTGGATTGCCGCCGGGGCGCTGATCCTAAAGCGTGCCGCGATCTTTCAGATTCACTCCTTACGCTTTAAGCTATTGTTTTTATGTATGTCGTGATCCCGAAACCGGTTCCCACTTTCGGGCGACATGCTTTAGGCTGGCCTGAATTCGTCGATGCGCCAGGCGCCGGCCCCGACCATGCAGATGCGCACTTTGTAGAGCGTCACGCCGTCGAAACTTTCACGGCTGCTGGAAAAAGCGCGGCACAGTTCGCCTCTCGCTTTGGTCTCGGCAATCGCCGAGATTGCACCACGGGAGCCCGTATCCGCATTGGCCCATGCCAGGGGCTGTCCGGCCAGTTCTTCAAGATCGGCTGCGGAAGCCGCGTTGCGGATGGTCATCTGGTCGGCAGCAAGGCCGGCATCGGTGGCCGTGCCACTCACGGTGGATGGCACATTGCTGGTGATGATCGAACGGTCTATTTCAGCTTTGTCGAGGCTGAAACCGCCCATGCCGCAGCCACCGAGCGACAGGAGGACGACGCAGGCGATTGCCCTGACGGAGACGGAAATCCCGCGTGGAGTCCGCCGGTTGCCAGAAGCTTGCGCGTTGCGCGACAATCGCCCATCTCCGGTGAAAGTTAAAATTCGAGAAAAACTATGAGCGATGCCAAGTTAACAGATCATGACTTTACGCAGGAGGAAGAGCCGTTTCGCCTGTTTGCCCAATGGCTTGACGATGCGTCAGCTTCCGAGATCAACGATCCGAACGCGGTAGCGGTGGCCACTGTCGATGAGGAGGGCCTGCCGGACGTACGCATGGTGCTGCTAAAGGGCTTCGATGAGCGCGGCTTCACCTTCTACACCAATTTCGAAAGTGCCAAGGGCCGCGAAATCCTCGGCAGCATGAAGGCGGCCATGTGCTTCCACTGGAAATCACTGCGCCGGCAGGTGCGGGTGCGCGGACCTGTGGAAATCGTGTCGGATGCGGAGGCGGATGAATATTATGCCTCGCGCCCACGTGGCAGCCGGATCGGTGCCTGGGCCTCGAAGCAATCGCGGCCGCTGGAAAGCAGGTTCGCTCTGGAAAAGGCCGTTGCCGAATATACCGCACGCCACGCGGTGGGGAGCATTCCGCGCCCTTCTCACTGGTCCGGTTTCAGAATTCTGCCGAAGACCATCGAATTCTGGCACGATCGTCCGTTCCGGCTTCATGATCGCGTCGTTTTCTCGCGCCAACCCGATGGTACGGGCTGGCAGACGACACGCCTCTATCCATGAGAGGGAAATGAACACGCGGGAAGGGCAGGCGCAGGTATTGTTCCGCAGCTACAGCCGCAACAGCAACGCCGCCCTTCTGGCGCCGGACAGTGCCGATATCGATGCGCTGGCCGGCGCTTTCGCCGATCATTTTGCCGGTGCTGGTCCGGCAGGCATCATGGGCGGGACGAAAGATTCGTCATTCCCGGACATCCTGCGGCAGGGCTTCAGGAATTACCGCGCCATCGGCGGAACACGGTTCGAGATCGTGGCTCTCGACGTGGAGATGCTGGACGACGCCAACGCCACGGTCAAAGCGGACTGGGAATTCGACTACCTTCGCCCGCGGGACGGGGCGAAGGGAACGATTGCCTTCCGCAACATCTACTTCGTCAACTTCGCCGGCGGCGAGGCAAAGATCTTTGCATGGATCACCCCGGACGAGGCTCAGGCCATGAAGGATCACGGCCTGATCTGACGCTCAGCCCTTCTTCCGGTTCATGAAGGCCATGAGCGCGTTGCGCGCCTCTTCCGACGTCAGCCGTTCGCGGAAATGTGCACTCTCGATCCGGATGCGTTCCTTGAGCTCTTCGCGGGAGCCGAGCATGAGGTCGCGGGCGATCTTCAGGGCTTCCGGCGGCTTTTCGGCGATGTCTTCGGCCGCCGCCAGCGTCGTCTCCTCAAGCCTGTCCTCATGGACGACGCCGTAGATCAGGCCTGCCTGATGGGCGCGTTCGGCTGAAAAGCCTTCCCCGAGCCCAAGCAGCGCAAAAGCGCCCTGCCGGCCGAGCAGACGCGGAGCCAGCAGGCTGGACCCTGCTTCGGGCACGAGACCGAGATCGACGAAGGGGGTGCGGAACACCGTGCGCGGGGTGGCCAGCGTCAGGTCGCAATGCAGGTTGATGGTCGTTCCAATGCCGACGGCAATGCCATCCACGCCCGACACGATCGGTTTCTGCGATCCGGCCAGTGCCAGCAGGAAATCCCACACTTCGGTTCCGCCTTCGCCGCCGGTGGCAATGGCGAGGAAATCGGCAAGATCGTTGCCTGCCGAGAAGGCACCCGGCACGCCGAGAAAGACATGTACGCGCACCGCCGGATCGGCATCGCCGCCGGTCAGTGCGTCGGCCATGGCCGCATACATGGCGCGGGTCAGCGCATTCTTCTTTTCGGGCCGGTTCATGCGAATGAGCTGAACCGCGCCGCGCCGTTCGATCTGTATGTGATGGGTCAAGATCAGTTCCTCCCGAAGCCCGTCAGGCCGTTATCAGCGATGCGCCGGCAAGGCTGAGGCTTTCCGCACCGCCCAGCACCCGCTCTTTCAGCGCCGCGACTTCGCCCAGCATGTTCTCGGCGAAGAAGCGGGCGAGCGCAACGCGCTCGCTGTCGTGGCCGGCAAGGGCCGCCTGCGCGAGATAGGCGCCGCCGGCCACCAGAGAGATCAGGCGCTGATAAGGCGTTGCGGCGCTCAGCGCCTCCTGCATGGAGTTGCCGGCAAGCTTTTCCTGCAGGTAACGCGTCGCTTCGGTCAGGTCATCAAGCGCTTCGCGAAGCAATTTCTCGCTGCGGCCAAAGCCCTCCACGCCCTTCAGCCCGTCAACGATTGCGCCAAGCTCCCCGATATAGCCATGCACATGCTGGCCTTCGCCAAGCGGCAGCTTGCGGGTCACGAGGTCGATGGCCTGAATGCCGTTGGTGCCTTCGTAGATCGGCGCGATACGGGCATCACGGTAAAGGGCGGCAGCCCCCGTTTCCTCGATGAAGCCCATGCCGCCATGCACCTGCACGCCGAGCGAGGCGACGTCCACGCCGACATCGGTGGAGAAGGCCTTGGCCAGCGGCGTGAGAAGATTGGCGCGGTCGCGCCAGTGTTGCGCCTTGTCGCCTTCCGACACGCGCGCCATGTCGATGGCATGGGCACAGTTGTAGGAGATGGAGCGGGCGATCTGCGTCAGCGCCTTCATGGTCAGCAGGTTGCGCTGAACGTCGGGGTGGTGGACGATTGGCGCCATGCCTTCGCCCGTATAGGAAGCGGCCTTGCCCTGCCGGCGCTCATTGGCGTAGGCCAGCGCCTTCTGGAACGCCGCCTCTGCAATCGCCACGCCCTGCATGCCGACCGCCAGACGCGCATTGTTCATCATCGTGAACATGCAGGCGAGGCCCTTGTTTTCCTCGCCAATCAGCCAGCCGATGGCGCCGGGCTCCGCGCCGCCGAAACCGTCGCCATAGATCATGGTGCAGGTGGGTGATCCGTGAATGCCGAGCTTGTGTTCGAGACCCGAGCAGAACACGTCGTTGCGCTCGCCGAGCGAGCCGTCCGCGTTGACGAAGAATTTCGGCACGAGGAACAGGGAGATGCCGCGCGTTCCCGCCGGCGCGTCCGGCAGGCGCGCCAGCACCAGATGCACGATGTTGTCGGTGAAATCGTGCTCGCCATAGGTGATGAAAATCTTCTGCCCGAAGATGCGGTAGGTGCCGTCGCCCACGCGTTCGGCGCGGGTGCGCAGGGCTGCGAGGTCGGAACCGGCCTGCGGTTCGGTCAGGTTCATGGTGCCCATCCATTCGCCCGACACCAGCTTTTCGAGATAAGTGGACTTCAGCTCATCGGTGGCATGCTTCTCCAGCGCTTCGACCGCGCCCATGGTTAGCGTCGGCCCGATGCCGAAGGCCATGGAGGCCGAGTTCCACATTTCCAGAACGGCGACCGAGAGCATCATCGGCAGGCCCTGTCCGCCATATTCCTCCGGCCCGGTCAGGCTGTTCCAGCCGCCCTCGCGCCAGCGTGTGTAAAGATCCTTCCAGCCGGGAGGGGTGGTGACGGCCGCATCCTTCAGCACCGCGCCGACCTCATCTCCGGCCTTGTAAAGAGGCGCTACCTCTTCCGTGGCGAAACGCCCGGCCTCGGCCAATACCGCATCGACGAGATCGCTGCCCAGATCGCCCAGCGCGCCCGAGGCGAGCGCTTCCTCCAGTCCGGCCACATGCTTGAGAGTGAAGGCGATTTCTTCGACCGGTGCGCGATACATGCGGGCTCCTCCTGAGGCTGTTGGCGGCACTTACAGACTGCGGGGAACGGCGAGCGCCAGCTTCCCGCCTGTCCTTTTTACGTAAACGTCAAACTTTGTCACGCGGATTTTACGGACCCGCCCATGATCCTCGTCTTCGGGGAAGGTGCGGCCGATAGGACGTCAACAATCTGTTAACCATAAACGGTGAGGATTGCCGGTCAATCGCAAGGAACACCGGCTTGGGAGCAACGCAATCAGACTTTTGGCGCAGGCTGTTCGCCGCGGCGGCAATTGCGTTTGCCGCGCCGTCCACCGCGCTTGCGTCCGATTTCAGCGAGCCGTGGAAACGCGATGACCGCGCGCTGGTCATCGATGCCTACGAATATAATTCGATAGACTGGGCCGAGCTTGCGACCGACAAGCGCATCGTCGGCTTCATCAACAAGGCTTCCGACGGGCTGCCTCCGCCCTATGCCTGCAAGGGTGACGAGACCGAGGTGCGCTTGTGCCGGGCGCTGTTTCGCCGCCACGCGGTGGCAAAGGAGCTGTTTCAGACACGGCGCACCGTGGCGCGGGCGCTCGGCCTCGAATGGGGCGCCTATCATCTTGCCCGCCCCGGCAATCCGATCGAACAGGCGAACAATTTCATCGATTTCGCGCGGCCCGGTCCGGATGACCTGATGGCGCTCGACATCGAGGACAATGATCCGGAAAAGTGGATGTCGCTGGCCGACGCCGAGGAATTCGTGCGCCATGTGCATCGCCGCGTCGGACGCTTCCCGGTTCTCTACACCAACGGCTCGACCGCACAGCATATCGCCGACCACCGCCATCTCTATCCGCTGCTGTCGCGGCTGCCGCTCTGGTATGCGCGCTACAAGCCCGAGATCGACATGCATTTCCCCAAAGGCAACTGGCAGAGCTACGCACTGTGGCAGTTCGCAACGCAGGCCAACTGCAACGCCCGGCGCTGCCCGTATCGCGTGCCGGGCACACCGACCGACATCGACGTGAACGTCGCGGCGATGACGGCAGAGGAACTGCGTACCGCCTGGCCTTTCGGCGGTCTGGTCGGCGTGCCGGTCGATATGCTGTTTCGCGTGCCGGTGCCCGTCGCGCGCGCCGACGCGCTGGAGGGGGAAGTCACCATCGCATACGCCGATGTCTCCCAGCTGCCGACATTTTCAATGCTGGCCGAAGCGGCCGGCGAAGGCTGGCGCCGGATGCGTTATGGCTGGGCCGTGGCGATGAGCGGGCCTTACAAGGGCCGGTATCGCCATGGAATGGCGGAATATGCAGCTGGCAAGCTGGAGGCCTTCCAGCAGATGGTCGCCGACGCCGAATCCGCAGCCGGTATCGACCCGATAGCCACCGGATCGATCCCGGCTGCGGATTCGGCGAAGGATTAGCCTCTTTCGCGCTCCACCGCACGCCAGCCGATGTCGCGGCGGCAGAAGCCTTCCGTCCAGTCAATGCGCTCGACGGCTTCATAGGCGCTTTTCTGCGCTTCGCCGGCGCTTGCACCCATCGCGGTGACGTTCAGAACCCGGCCGCCATTGGCGATCAGTTCTCCATCACGCATCGCCGTGCCGGCATGGAAGATTTCTACATTCTCACCTGTAGCCGCAGCTTCGACGCCACGGATGACACTGCCTTTTTCCGGCGAGGCCGGATAGCCCTTCGCGGCCATCACCACGGTCAGCGCCGTTTCGTCGCGCCAGCGCGCGGATGTATGGGCGAGTTGACCATCCACAGCGGCGTTGAGCAGGACAAGCAGATCTTCCTTCAGGCGCATCATCAGCACCTGGCATTCGGGATCGCCGAAGCGGGTGTTGTATTCGATCAGCTTCGGGCCCTCGTCATCGATCATCAGACCGACGAACAGCACGCCCTGAAAGGGATGGCCTATTTCGGCCATGCCGCGCATGGTGGGCTCCACGATCTCGCGCATGGTGCGTTCGATGATTTCGGGCGTCATCACCGGCGCGGGCGAATAGGCGCCCATGCCGCCGGTGTTGGGCCCGGTGTCGCCGTCGCCGACGCGCTTGTGGTCCTGCGCCGTGCCGAAGGGCAGCGCCGTCCTGCCGTCGCACAGACAGAAGAAGCTGGCTTCCTCGCCCGTAAGAAATTCCTCGATCACCACTTCGGCCCCCGCAGCGCCGAAGGAGCCGTCGAAACAGGCTTCCAGCGCCTCGATGGCTTCGGGTAGCGACATCGCCACGGTCACGCCCTTGCCGGCAGCGAGGCCATCGGCTTTGACGACGATCGGCGCACCCTGTTCGCGTACATAGGCCTTTGCCGGCTCAAGCGCCGAAAAACGCCGGTAAGCGCCGGTCGGGATATTGAAGCGCGCGCACAGGTCCTTGGTGAAACCCTTGGAGCCTTCCAGTTGCGCTGCCGCCTTCGACGGGCCGAAGACGCGTATGCCCGCCGCACGCAGATCGTCGGCAAGGCCGGCCACCAGCGGCGCTTCCGGCCCGATGACGACGAGATCGATTGCCTGATCGAGGCAGAAGCGGCGCACCGCATCGTGATCGGCGATGTCGAGCGCCACCAGTTCGGCCTCCTCGGCGATGCCGGGATTGCCCGGTGCAGCGTAAAGCTTTGTCAGCAAAGGCGACGCCGCCAGCCGCCACGCCAGCGCATGCTCGCGGCCGCCGGAGCCGAGAAGGAGAACGTTCATGGGCAGACCTCGCGCGTGTCGGATTGCAAGGGTTTCCGCTATTGGCGATGGCTATCAAGGTCAAGGCGTAATGCCCGATTTGCGGCTGTTTCTACCAAAGCTCAGGTCATTGCGTCCGCTGCCGACAAATCCCATCTGGGATACATGCAAGCTGGGGTGAAGCCATGCCTGTCATAACCGAACGCGCCGACATCGCTGCATTCGTCGCTGCAGGGCAGGGAGATTTCAGCTTCATGGTCAAGGCGTTCGCCGAACCGGAATTCGCTAGGCCGGTGGCCGACTGGATCAGGACCCCGGTCGTACCGTACCTTAAGAATTACGGCGAAGACGGCGGGATTGATGACGGGGCGGCGCTGTTCATCGCAAGGCTGGATGACCGACTTGCAGGGCACATGGCCGTTTCACGCAACTGGAATGGCTATGCGCTGATCGGGACGATCGGTGTCGACCGCAGCATGCGCGGGCAGGGAATCGGCTCCGCGCTGATCGAACAGGCAATCGCTTGGACAAAGGTGGAGAACCTGCCCGGCCTGATGCTGGAAACGCAGAACAACAACCTTGCCGCCTGTGCGCTCTATGAGAAGCATGGCTTTCGTCTGGGCGGCATCGACCGCTGCCTCTATCGGGGCCTCGACCCGCAAAGCAACGAGATCGCCCTGTTCTGGTATCGCGAGGTTTAGCGGCGGAGTGCTTCAACCTGCGGCTTGACGCTCGCGCCCGCTCCTGCCACTTGAACCATCATGGAAACCATTCAGACGAAAGCATCGCAGGGACGCGTCGCCGATGCGCCGAGCGATCATTGGGTTTATCGTGTTCTGCCGCGCGCCCTGTGGCCATACGCGCAGCTTGCGCGCTGGGACCGTCCCATCGGCTGGCAGCTTCTTCTGTGGCCGTGCTGGTGGTCGGCGGCCATGGCGGCATCGGCCTATGCGCGCCCGGAAGATACGCTGGACTCGCTTCTGCCCCTGCCGTCGACGCTGATTCTCTTCTTCATCGGTGCCGTCGCCATGCGGGGCGCCGGCTGCACCTACAACGACATCGTTGATGTGAACATCGACAATCAGGTCGAGCGCACGCGCTCGCGCCCGCTGCCGTCGGGCAAGGTCAGCCGTCGCAAGGCGTGGCTGTTCCTCGTCCTGCAGGCGCTGGTCGGCCTTGCGGTTCTGCTGCAGTTCGACAGCTTCACCATCCTGCTCGGCATCTGCTCGCTGGCGGTTGTTGCGGCCTATCCGTTCATGAAGCGCATCACCAACTGGCCGCAATTCGTGCTTGGGCTCGCCTTCTCGTGGGGCGCGCTGATGGGCTGGTCGGCCGAGTTCGGCGATGTCGACGAGCCGGCCATCCTGCTCTATGTCGGCGCGATCATGTGGACGATCGGCTATGACACCATCTACGCCCATCAGGACAAGGAGGACGACGCCATCGTCGGCGTCAAATCCACCGCGCGCCTCTTCGGAGAGAATACGAAGGCGTGGCTGATCGTGCTCTATGGCGGCGCGCTGATGTGCTTTGCCGTGGCCTTCGCCAATGCGCAGGTGCCGATGCCGTCCATGGCCGGCCTCATCGCCGCGGCCGTTCATATGGGGCGTCAGATCCTCGTGCTCGACATCGATGACGGCGACCAGTGCCTGAAACTGTTCCGGTCGAACAATCAGGTCGGCTGGCTGATCTTCCTCGGTCTTGTTGGCGGTGCCTGCTGGAATTTCCTCAAGCCGATGATCTAGGCGAGAACCCCGTCGTCCGGCCCGCGTTGCCTGCCGGATCGAAGAATTGCCTTGCGGCTCTGGAATTTCTTCCTATGCGAGTACATATAATGGCCGACACCAACCCCGTTCATCTGGCAGGCAGGTTATATGCGCGACCCGTATGAGGTGCTGGGCGTTGCAAGGAACGCCTCGGCAAAGGAAATCAAATCGGCCTATCGAAAGCTGGCCAAGAAGTATCACCCGGACCAGAATCCGGATGATCCGAAGGCCAAGGATCATTTCGCGGCTGTAAATCAGGCTTATGAGATCGTCGGCGACGAGAAGCAGCGCGCAGCCTTCGACCGTGGCGAGATCGGCCCGGACGGCAAGCCGCTGTTCCAGGGTTTCGAGGGCGCGGCCGGCGGCGATCCCTTTTCCGGATTCCGGCGCCAGCAGGGGCCGGGAGGGACGCATTTTGAGTTCCGTGGCAATGGGCCCGGCGGCGAAGCTTTCGGCGAGGATATTTTCAGTCACATTTTCGGCGATGCCTTCGCCCGCCAGCAGGGCGCGCGTTCTTCTGGCGGTGAACGCAGGGGCCAGGCTCCGCGCGGTCAGGACATCAATGTCGAGCTTGGCATCAGCATCGAGGAAGCGGCAACAACACCGAAGGTGACGGCCCAGTTTCCCGATGGCCGCAAGATCGCCGTCAAGCTGCCCTCCTTTGTCGAGGACGGGCAGACCATCCGTCTCAAGGGGCAGGGCGCGCAGGGCTATGGCGCACCGGGCGATGCACTGGTCAAGATCCGCTTCCTGAACCATCCGCGTTATACCGTGGAAGGGCGCGATCTGCATGTCGACCTGCCGGTGCCCCTGCGTGACGCGGTTCTGGGGGCCAAGATCGCTGTGGAAACGCCAACCGGCAAGCTGGCCGTCAACGTGCCGGCATGGTCCAGTTCCGACAAGGTGCTGCGCCTGAAGGGCAAGGGTCTGCCGACGAAGGCCGGCGGGCATGGCGACCTCTATGTACATGTCCGGGTGATGCTGCCGGAAGGCGGCGACAGTGAGCTTGAGGCGCTGATGCGCGCGAAGAAGGTGTGACCGGCAGTCGGTTCATTGACGTTTGAGACCTTGAAGCCCGCAAGCGCCTGTGCGATAGGGCTTGCTCTCAAGCGGACAATTTGCGGAGAACGCTGACATGGCGGGTGTACAGGGCCTCATGGCCGGGAAGCGTGGCCTCATTCTGGGTGTCGCCAACAATCGCTCCATCGCTTTCGGTATCGCCAGAGCCTGTGTCGATCACGGAGCCGAAATCGCGCTGACCTATCAGGGCGAGGCGTTCAAGAAGCGCGTTGAGCCGCTGGCGGCGGAACTTGGCGCGCATATCGCAGGCCATTGCGACGTGACCGATCCGGAAAGCCTGGATGCGGTGTTTGCGGAGGTCGAGCGCCATTTCGGCAAGATCGACTTTCTGGTGCACGCCATCGCCTTCTCCGACAAGGAGGAGCTGGACGGGCGCTATGTCGAGACGACGCGCGCCAACTTCAACCGCACCATGGAAATCTCGGTGTTTTCCTTCACCGACATCGCCAGACGCGCCGAAGCGATCATGAACGATGGCGGCTCGCTGCTCACGCTGACCTATTACGGCGCCGAGAAGGTGATGCCGCATTACAACGTGATGGGCATTGCCAAGGCAGCACTTGAAGCCAGCGTTCGCTATCTGGCCGTCGATCTGGGCGGGCGCGGGATCCGCGTCAACGCCATCTCGGCCGGTCCGATCAAGACGCTGGCCGCATCGGGCATCGGCGACTTCCGCTATATCCTGAAGTGGAACGAGTACAACTCGCCGCTCAAGCGCACGGTCACGCCGGAAGAGGTCGGTGATTCGGGCCTCTATCTGCTGTCCGACCTGTCGCGCGGCGTTACCGGCGAGGTGCATCACGTCGATTCCGGCTATCATGTCGTGGGCATGAAGGCTGTCGACGCGCCGGACATCTCCACCATCAAGGACTGACACTCCACATTTCTTTTCGGCCTCCGGGCCGAGGTTGTCAGAGGATACCCCCGGAAAATGCCTGCACCTGTTTATGTGGTGCGTCACGGTCAGACCGACTGGAACGCGGAACTTCGTCTTCAGGGGCAGGCCGACATCGATCTCAATGCCCTGGGCCGGGAGCAGGCGGCGGCCAACGGACGTGCGCTCGCCGGCCTGATCGGTGATGCGGCAGGATATGATTTCGTTGCAAGCCCGATGGCGCGCACCCGCCACACGATGGAGTTGCTGCGCGGCGCGATGGGTCTCGATCCCATGGCCTACCGGATGGACGAGCGCCTCAAGGAGCTGAATTTCGGCGACTGGCAGGGCTATACGGCTGACGAGCTGGAAGCGCTGCATCCGGGCTCGACCCGCGAGCGCCATCTTGCCAAATGGGATTTCCAGCCGCCCGGCGAAGGTGCGGAAAGCTATCAGATGCTTCTGGAGCGGGTGACGCCTGTATTTCGCACCCTGCAGGGTCCCTCAGTCTGCGTGACCCATGGCGGAGTGATCCGCGGGCTGTTCCGCTTTGCCGGTGGGCTGAGCAAGGAAGAAGCCTGCGCGCTCACCATTCCGCAGGATCGCATCCTGCGCTGGCAGGGCGACAGGCTGGACTGGCTCTGAGGAGCCTTTCTGTCCGCTGACGCCTGCCTTATTCGACGACCTGCCTTATTCGACCACCTGCATGTCGGTGATGACATTTTCGCCGCCGGTCACATCATAGGCGATGACGACTTCCATTCCGGCGCTGAGTGCGTCCACGTCCATTTCGGCGTTGAGCTTGTAGGATTTGCCGTTATCGAGCGTCAGGGTCATGTTTTCCTTGCTGACCTGTTTGATGGTCCCTTCGGCCTGCTCGGCCAGGGCCATGCCCGAAAGCATCAGGAGGGCTGCAGCGGCGCCAGCGAAAATGCGCCCGATTCGAATTTGCATGTGTCGTCCTCTTGTTTCTTGCTCCGGCCTGACGCCGGTTGATTGCGGAGACGCGGCGATGTGAACAGAACCAGCCCAATGTGTCAAAGCTTAGACGCCGTCGATGACGGTTTGACCACCGCAAAAAACGCCAATAGAACGCTGGCAACATCGGATCGGGACCGGGCCATCCAACAGGCCCCGGCGTGAAAAGGCAGGGATTTGCCAATGTCGCACAACACGTTCGGCCATCTGTTCCGCGTCACCACATGGGGCGAAAGCCATGGTGCCGCGCTTGGCTGCGTGGTCGATGGGTGCCCGTCCGGCACCCGCTTTACGCTGGCAGACATCCAGTCGGAACTCGACCGACGCCGTCCGGGTCAGTCGCGCTTCGTCACGCAGAGGCGCGAACCCGATCAGGTGAAGGTGCTCTCGGGCTTCGTCTTCGATGAGGATGGAGAGACGATGATCACCACCGGCACGCCCGTCTCGATGCTGATCGAGAATGTCGACCAGCGCTCGAAGGACTATGGCGAGATCGCGCGGCAGTATCGCCCCGGCCATGCCGACTACACCTATGACGTCAAATACGGCCTGCGCGACCATCGCGGCGGCGGGCGCTCATCCGCGCGCGAAACCGCTGCGCGCGTCGCCGCCGGCGCTCTTGCCCGCAGGATAGTCCCCGGCCTCGTGGTGCGCGGCGCTCTGGTTTCCATGGGCGTGAAGGACATCGACCGCGCCAACTGGGACTGGGATTTCGTCGGCCACGAAGACAATCCGTTCTTCACGCCGGACCCGGCTTCGGTTCCTGTTTTCACAAGCTATCTGGACGAAATCCGCAAGGCCGGCTCCTCGGTCGGGGCAATTGTCGAGATCGTGGCGGAAGGCGTTCCGGCAGGCCTCGGTGCGCCGCTTTACGGCAAGCTCGATCAGGACATTGCCGGCAACCTGATGTCGATCAACGCGGTCAAGGGCGTGGAAATCGGCAACGGCTTCGAGGCGGCCCGCATCACCGGCGAGGAGAATGCCGACGAGATGCGCATGGGCAATGACGGCCGCCCGATGTTCCTGTCCAACAAGGCTGGCGGCATCCTTGGCGGCATTTCGACCGGCGCGCCGGTGGTGGCGCGTTTCGCGGTCAAGCCGACATCCTCGATCCTGACCCCACGCCTTTCGATCGACAAGGATGGGGCGGAAGTGGAAGTGCGCACCAAAGGCCGCCACGATCCGTGTGTAGGTATTCGGGCGGTGCCGGTGGGCGAGGCCATGGTCGCCTGCGCCATCGCCGATCACTATCTGCGCCATCGCGGCCAGACGGGCAGGGCTGACGCGTAGCCGGCTGCGAACGGGCGGACTTGCCCGTCCCTGTTCGAGGCCTTATGCCGTTTCTTATTCCGTCGTTCTTTTTTAGCGAAGCGAGCCTCATGTCCTACGACCAGAAGAAGATCGTTGAAGCCATCCGCGCCTTCGAGCGCGGCGAGATCGTCGTGGTCATGGATGATGACGGGCGCGAGAATGAAGGCGATCTGATCGTCGCCGCCGTTCACTGCACGCCGGAGAAGATGGCCTTCATCGTGCGCCACACTTCCGGCATCGTCTGCACCCCGATGCTGCGCGAGGATGCGCGCCGGCTCAACCTTGCGCCCATGGTGGCGGAAAACGATTCCGCCCACACCACCGCCTTCACCGTGTCCGTCGATTTCAAGCATGGCACGACGACCGGCATTTCGGCGGACGATCGCACGCTGACCGTGCGCAATCTGGCCAATGGCAATGTCGGCCCGTCCGATTTCGTGCGCCCCGGCCATATCTTCCCGCTCATCGCCCGCGAAGGCGGTGTTTTGATGCGCTCGGGCCATACGGAAGCGGCCGTCGACCTGTGCAAGCTGGCCAATCTGCCGCCCGTCGGCGTCATTTCCGAACTGGTCAATGACGATGGAACGGTGATGCGCGGGCCTCAGGTGCAGGCGTTCGCAGAGAAGAACGGGCTGAAGCAGGTTTCAGTGGCAGACCTCATCGCCTACCGCCAGCGGCAGGAAACGCTGGTCGAACGCGTCGCCAGCACCGACATAGAGACACCCGGCGGCAAGGCCAGACTTTATGCCTATACGCTCCCCTGGGACCCGATGCAGCATCTCGCCGTGGTCTTCGGCGACATTCGCGATGGCGAGGAAGTGCCGGTGCGCCTGCATCCGGAAAATGTCGTTTCCGACGTGTTCGGAACGGGCGGCAGGCTGGATGGTATCATGGAGACGATGGGTGCGCAGCAGCGCGGCGTCATCGTCTATCTGCGGGAAGGATCCGTCGGTGTCGGCCAGAAGGAGAGCCGCAGCCGGGGCGGAGATGAGGATCACGAGGAAGCCCGCAATCGCGAGAACGAGTGGCGCGAGATCGGACTGGGGGCGCAGATCCTGAAGGATCTCGGCATTTCGTCGATCAATCTCATCGCCTCGCGCGAGCGTCATTATGTCGGGCTGGAAGGCTTCGGCATTCGCATCGTCTCGACCGAAATCCGATAAGCATTTCGCGTTCATAGCGCATCAGGCGAAAGACCTTTGAAAAGCAGGCTCCGGAGAGATTCTCCGGAGCCTGCGAGCATTGATGCCTCATCACTCCGCCGGCTGCGCCAGAGTGTTGCCGGGTATTTCCTGCCGGCCGCCGGCAAGGCTCTTCTGGCCGGCAAGTACTGTCAGCAGGGAGGCAAAGGCGGCTGCGACCGACACAAAGAAGCCGCTGTGCGCGCCGAATGTGTCGACGACCCAGCCGGCCGCGAAGGCTCCGAGCGCCATGCCGATGCCGATACCCGTCATCACCCAGGTGATGCCTTCCGTCAGCATCGCTTCTGGCACGCGCCGCTCGATCAGGCCGAAAGCGGTGATGAAGGTCGGCGAGATCGCCAGCCCGCTGATGAATACGGTTATAGCCAGCATCAACACAGTGTCAGCGAGAAGCAGCGGCAATGTGGTAAGTGCGATGGCCGCTACCGATATGAGCATCCGTCGGGGCAGCGGCATCGTGAGGTTGAGGCCCCCCACGATGATGCCGACGATGAAGGACCCCAGCGCATAGACGCCGATCACGAGGCTGGCTGCACCCGGCTGGCCCAGTTCCTTCGTCATCGCGACGGTGCTGACCTCGGCGGTGGCGAAGATGACCCCGACGAAGATCAGCGCAAGTGTGATGATCTGGACCGGGCGCAGGCGGATGGCTGACCCCGTGGCGCGTTCGGCCGATGGCTCCAGACGTGGTTCCGTAGAACGCTGCAGGAGAAATGCCGCCGTGCCGACGGCGAGGAACAGTGTGCTCGCCAGCATCCCGGCTTCAGGAAACAGCGCGACGCTCAAGCCGACCGACAGCGATGCACCGGCAATATAGACCAGTTCATCGGCGACGGATTCGAAGGCGAAGGCCGTGTACAGTCCGGGCTGGTCCCTGAAAATGCCGGTCCAGCGCGCCCGCACCATTGCCGGTATGCTGGGCATGGTGGCGGCAATCAGGGCGGATGCGAACAATGTCCACACCGGCCAATGCTGGTTGGTGGCGACGATCAGGACAAGGAAGGCGATTGCGGAAATCGTCGCGGCGGGCGCGGCCACTGTGGTCTGGCCCAGACGGTCGATCAGCCGTGAAATCTGCGGCGCCAGAAATGCGTTGGTCAGCGCATAGGTGGCGGAGACCGCACCGGCCAGCCAGTATTCGCCGTGAGTCTGGGACAGCATGGCCACGATGCCGATTGGCGCCATGGCGATGGGAAGACGCGCGATGAAGCCGGCGGCGGCGAAGCCTTTCGTGCCGGGCGCGCGGAATATCTCGCTGTAGGGATTGGGCATCTGGAATGCTCCTCGACATTTGGTGGAGCGCCACTTACATAGTTTCGCATACGTGGCGTATGCGAAACGAGATAGCGACATACGCCGCGTATGTCAATTGACATACATTGCGTATGCGAGTGAACATATGTGAATGGATGGAGAAAATGCGCAAGCCACGCTCGGAAATGATCGCGGAAACCCGCGCCAAACTGATCGACGCCGCCCGCAAGGCGTTTGTCGAAAAGGGGTATGCCGAGGCATCCATGGATGATTTCACCGCCGAGGCAGGGCTGACTCGCGGCGCCCTTTATCATCACTTCGGCGACAAGAAGGGCCTGCTGCTGGCGGTGATCGTCGAGATCGATGCCGAGATGTCGGAGCGTCTGGCTGCTGCTGCGGACATGTCGGCGAGCCGCTGGCGGCGTTTCGTGGACCAGAACGTCAACTATCTGAATATGGCGCTGGAGCCGGAGATACAGCGCATTGTCCTGTGTGACGGTCCTGCGGTTCTGGGCAATCCCTCTGCCTGGCCGACCGCGCTGAACTGCATCGAGGTGATCTCGTCGGGCATCCGGGAGCTTCAGGAAGAGGGCGTGGTGCGGGAGATGGACGCGGAAGCCGCCGCAAGGCTGATCACCGGCGCATCTACCTTCGCCGCCCAGTGGATCGCCAATGCGCCTGACCCTGCCGCCGCAGCGGGCAAGGCGGTGGAGGCTTTCAAGATGCTTCTGGATGGATTGCTGCTCGATGACGCAACGCCTGGTCCCGCCTGTTGACAGAGCGCCGTCCCGTGGCTTCTGGCATGGCAAAAAGTCGTGCAAAAGCCTATATCAGGTCGGATGACGACCCGTCTCTACAGCCATCCGGTCTATCTGGAGCACCTGACGCCGCCGGGACATCCGGAGCGGCCTGACCGGCTGCGCGCCATCGAGCGTGTGCTGATGGAAGAGCCATTCGAATTGCTGGACCGCGCCGAGGCACCGCAGGGCGACGAGGCGACGCTTCTCTATGCCCACCCCGAAAGCTATGTGGAGCGGCTGCGTGCGGCCGTGCCGGAGGAGGGCATCGCCACCATCGATGGCGACACCGTCATGAGCCCGAAGAGCTGGGATGCCGCCCTTACCGCGATCGGCGCGGCCAATGCGGCGGTGGACGATGTGTTCTCTGGCGCTGCCAGCAATGTCTTCGTGGCCTCGCGCCCACCCGGCCATCATGCCGAGAAAGCGGCGGCCATGGGCTTCTGCCTGTTCAACAATGCCGCGATCGCCGCCCGCCATGCACAGAAGAAGCATGGCGCCGAGCGGGTCGCCATCATCGACTGGGACGTCCACCATGGTAATGGCACGCAGGATATCTTCTGGGATGATCCGAGCGTTCTCTATTGCTCGACGCACCAGCTTCCCCTGTTTCCGGGCAGCGGACGGCGCAACGAAACCGGCGCGTTCGGCAATGTCGTCAATGTGCCGCTGGCACCCGATACGGGCTCCGAGGCATTCCGCGAGGCCTTCGGCACCCGCATCCTGCCCCGCATCGATGATTTCGCGCCGGACCTCATCATCATCTCGGCCGGTTTCGATGCCCACCACCGTGACCCGCTGGCGGACATAAACCTGACCGAGGACGATTTCGACTGGGCGACGGGCTATGTGCTGGAACGCGCGGCACGCTATTGCGACAACCGGCTCGTCAGCCTGCTGGAAGGCGGCTACGACCTGCACGGGCTGGCGTTTTCTGTCGCGGCCCATGTCGGTCGCCTGATGAAGGGATAGAATGCATGGAAGCTTCGACCAACGAAGACGTGAAGGCGATGAGCTTCGAGCAGGCGCTCGATGCTCTGGAAAAGATCGTCGAGGACCTTGAGCGTGGCGAGGTGCCGCTCGACCAGTCGATCCGCATCTACGAGCGCGGCGAGGCCCTGAAGGCCCATTGCGATCGCCTGCTGAAGGCGGCCGAGGACAAGGTGGAGAAGATCAGGCTCGCCCGCGACGGCAAGCCCGCCGGCACCGAGCCCCTCGACGCGGAGTAAGCTGCGGGCGGCGAGCCCGAAAGTGACGAACATTGAACGGTCCGTTGTCCGAACGACGCTTTCCGACAGGCCTGGTGCGGCCTACATTGCAGGCATCAGAGCGCCGAACGCGATGACACTCGTGCAAGGCAGGCTCTGGCATTCTGGATGGGCATCGGCACAACCCGAAAATGTCGGACAGCTTCGCTCCGATGCTCAATCAAAGTGCTGGAGCGTCCTTGTGCTTCCGATAGGGCACACGGCGCTCCAGACGCCAACCTGTGAGGCAGGCCATGAGCTTTTTTCCCGGAAACGACCCCAATGTTGGCGACGCCTTCGCCTGCGACCAGATCGAACTCATGGTCGTACCCAATGCCCGCGACATTGACGGATTTCAGGTCCGCCGCGCGTTGCCGACGGCCCGTCGCCGGCTGGTTGGCCCCTTCATCTTCTTCGACCGCATGGGTCCCGCGATTTTGAGGGCCGGCGAAGCGCTGGACGTGCGGCCGCATCCGCATATCGGCCTGTCCACCGTCACCTACCTGTTCGACGGCAAGATCAGGCACCGCGATTCGCTGGGCACCGAAATGGTGATCGAGCCGGGCGACGTGAACCTGATGACGGCCGGCCGCGGCATCGTCCATTCCGAGCGCACGCCCGAGGAACTGCGCGGGGCGCCGATGTCCGTCTCCGGCCTGCAGACCTGGCTCGCCCTGCCGGATGGCAAGGAAGAGGTCGCTCCGGTATTCGATCACACGGTGAAGGCCGAGCTTCCCCGCTTCGAGGCTGAGGGTGTGAAGGGCAGGGTCGTCATCGGCTCGTTCGAGGGCATGAACTCGCCCGTCTCGGTGGCATCGAAGACGCTCTATGCCGGTATCCGGCTGGAGGCCGGGACCAGGGTGAAAATACCGCAGGATGCAGAGGAACGGGCCATCTATACGCTCGACGGAGAGGTTTCCATCTCCGGCGATCGTTTCCCCGCGGACCGGCTTCTGGTTTTCAAACCCGGCGACGAGATCGTGGTGAGTTCCGAGCGCGGCGCGCATTTCATGCTGTTTGGCGGCGACTCGCTGGGCAGCAAACGCTACATCTGGTGGAATTTCGTTTCCTCCTCGAAGGAGCGCATCGAGCAGGCCAAGGAAGAATGGCGTACCGGCCGCTTCGATATCGTGCCGGGCGATGAGGAAGAATTCGTACCGCTGCCAAAGGGCTGAGCAATAACGCGCCCGGGCTGCGGGCGGCGTTTACATTTCCGGCCTGCCGGCCTATTCCGGCCGCAGGCTCCAGCTTCGGGAGGACGCCACCGATGAACGCCAAGCCCCATACCCGGCCTCTTGAGACGCCGCTTCTCGACAAGGTCCGCATTCCGGCGGATATGCGAACCCTTCCCGAAAGCGCGCTGCCGCAACTGGCCGATGAGTTGCGCCGGGAAACCATCGATGTGGTGTCGCACACGGGCGGTCATCTGGGTGCCGGCCTTGGCGTGATCGAGCTTACCGTGGCGCTGCACTATGTGTTCGACACGCCGGCCGACCGCATCATCTGGGACGTCGGCCATCAGACCTATCCGCACAAGATCCTCACCGGCCGCCGCGACCGCATCCGCACCCTGAGGCAGGAGGGTGGCCTTTCGGGCTTCACCAAGCGCGACGAGAGCGAATACGATCCCTTCGGTGCGGCCCATTCCTCCACCTCGATCTCGGCCGGCCTCGGCATGGCGGTGGCGCGCGATCTCGCCGGGGGGCGCAACAATGTCATCGCCGTCATCGGTGACGGCTCCATGTCGGCCGGCATGGCCTATGAGGCGCTCAACAATGCAGGCGCCCAGGGCTCGCGGCTGATCGTCATCCTCAACGACAATGACATGTCGATCGCCCCGCCCAGCGGAGCGATGAGTTCTTATCTGGCGCGGCTCGCTTCTGGGCGCACCTATCAGGGCGTTCGCGAACTGGGCAAGAAACTGACCGCTTATCTCGGCAAACGCGCCGACCGGGCGATCACAAGGGCGGTGGAACATGCCCGTGGCTACGTCACCGGCGGGACGCTGTTCGAGGAAATGGGCTTCTTCCACATCGGCCCCATCGACGGCCACAATCTGGAGCATCTGGTGCCGGTGCTGAAGAATGTGCGCGACCATGGCGAAGGCCCTGTTCTGATCCATGTGGTGACGCAGAAGGGCAAGGGCTATGCGCCTGCCGAAGCCGCTGCCGACAAGTATCACGGCGTCAACAAATTCGACGTCATCACCGGAGCGCAGGCCAAGGCCCCGGCCAATTCACCGGCCTATACAAGGGTGTTCGCCGAAAGCCTGATCCAGGAAGCGCGGGAGGACGAGAAAATCGTCGCCGTCACCGCCGCCATGCCTTCCGGCACCGGGCTCGATCTGTTCGGCGAGGCGTTTCCTTCACGCACTTTCGATGTGGGCATCGCCGAGCAGCATGCGGTGACCTTTGCGGCAGGCCTCGCCACCGAGGGATACAGACCCTTTGCGGCGATCTATTCCACCTTCCTCCAGCGCGCCTACGATCAGGTCGTGCATGATGTGGCGATCCAGAAACTGCCGGTGCGCTTTCCCATCGACCGTGCCGGCTTCGTGGGTGCGGACGGGCCGACCCATTGCGGCGCTTTCGACACCACCTTCCTTGCCTCGCTGCCCGGCTTCGTGGTCATGGCCGCAGCCGACGAGGCGGAGCTGAAGCACATGGTGCGCACCGCTGCTGAATATGACGAAGGGCCCATCTCCTTCCGCTATCCGCGCGGCAACGGCATCGGCGTTGATATGCCCGAGCGCGGCGAGGCGCTGACCATCGGCAAGGGGCGGATCATGCGGCAGGGCACGCGCGTGGCGCTCCTGTCCTTCGGCACGCGTCTGGCCGATTGCCTGCTGGCCGCCGAGGCGCTGGACGCGGCCGGGCTTTCCACAACGGTCGCCGATGCGCGCTTCGCCAAGCCGCTGGACACCGACATGGTGCGCCGGCTGGCGCGCGAGCACGAGATTCTGCTGACGGTGGAGGAGGGCGCCATCGGCGGTTTCGCCACGCAGGTGCTGCATTTCCTTGCTCATGAAGGGTTGCTGGACGGCGGCCTGAAGGTGCGGCCGCTTGTGCTGCCGGACGAGTTCACCGATCACGGCAAGCCGGAGAAAATGTATGCGGAGGCCGGGCTGGACAGCATCGGCATCGTCGGGACCGTCTTTGCCGCGCTCGGCCACGTCGAAAGCGCCCAGCGCGCCTGAGTGCGCGATGCGGATCTTCGCGAAGGCTTTTTCTGCTTCCGTGGCCGCATTTGCGGCATGGTTGCTGAATCGTTGCATGAGAAACTTGAATCCGCTTCTGTCGGTTTGATCATAACCCTCTGTTTACGCTGGTTTTTGGCGTTTCGCTTACCGTTCCTTTTGGTCGAATCTCAACGTCGCCCTGTTAGCTCTGACCCCGACAAGGGGCGTGATGACAGTGAAAGCGTTTTTCTGCGGACTGGCAGGATTGGTGGCGGCGACGGCGCAAGGCGCCGCCGAGACGCGTATCGACTCCCGCATAGACGATGCGGCGCGCGAGATCGTGGCCGCACGGATGGGAGAGCTGCGCGGCAGCTTCGCGCCCGGCCAGCAGCCTGTCCTTGTCCGGCAGCAGGCAGAGCAAAGACAGCGCGAGCCGCTCAGGGTTCTTCAGTATGGCCGCTACCGCGACAACCCGCGCCCGGAGCCGCAAAGCAGGAAGACGCGCTGACGGCGCTTGCGTTCCCGCCCGCCTTTCGTCAATGAAGGCGGATGAAGCCCGAAGCACCTGCCAGCCGGCGGCTGCGTCTCGATGAACTGCTCATCGAGCGCGGCCTGTTCGCCAGCCGATCCCGCGCCCGCGATGCGATCGAGCGCGGAACCGTGCGCGTCGATGGCGAAGTGGCGGTCAAGCCCGGACGAACGGTTGCAGCGGATGTTGTCCTAGAGATCGACGATCCGGCCCGCGCCTATGTCTCGCGCGCCGCGCTCAAGCTGATCGCTGGTCTTGATGGCTTCGGTTTTGATCCGGCGGGCTGCACGGCGCTCGACATCGGCGCATCCACGGGTGGCTTTACGCAGGTTCTGCTGGAGCGGGGTGCTGCCCACGTTACCGCAATCGATGTCGGACATGGCCAGATGCGCGGGGAGATCGAGGCCGATCCGCGCGTTGCGTCGATAGAAGGCCTGAACGCGCGTGACCTGACCGCCGCCGATCTGGGCGGTCGCGTCCCGGACTTCATCGTTTCCGACGTCAGCTTCATCTCGCTGAAACTTGCTTTGCCGCCGGCGCTGGAACTGGCCGCGCCCGGGGCGAGGGCGGTGCTTCTGGTCAAGCCGCAATTCGAGGCGGGGCGCGAGGCCATCGGCAAGGGCGGATTGCTGAAGAACCCTGATGATGCGGGGCGGGTCGCCTGCAGCTTGCGCGACTGGCTGGATGGTCAGCCGGGCTGGCGCGCGCTCGGCCTCTCCCCATCGCCCATCGAGGGTGGTGACGGCAACCGCGAATTCCTGCTGGCCGGAGTGAAAGACCGATGAGCGCGCGCTTTACGATCGACAGGCTGGGCGCGCAGGGCGACGGCGTGGCCAATACCGAAAGCGGGCAGGTGTTCATTCCCTTCACGCTGGCCGGGGAGGTGGTGACCGCCGCCCGCGAGCGCGACCGGGCGACGCTGATGGCCGTTCTGGAAAAGTCGCCGCTCAGGATCGAGCCTGCCTGTCGCCATTTCGGCGATTGCGGCGGCTGTGCGGTGCAGCATCTGGAGGACGGCGCCTATCGCGCATGGAAACGCGACAAGGTGGTGCATGTGCTGAAGGGCGCGCGCATTGAATGCGAGGTGGACGATCTGGTGCCCTGCGCGCCGCACACGCGCCGCCGGGTTTCGTTCAGTGCCCGGCGCACCGATACGGGCCTCGCTCTGGGGTTCAACCGGCATCTGTCGTCGCAGATCGTGCCGCTTGAGGAATGCCCCGTCGCTGTGCCGCAGATCGTGGGCGCGCTGGATATGCTGCGCGAACTGGGCACGCTGATCTGCGCCACGCCAAAGCCCTTCCACATGACGGTTACCGTCACCGCATTCGGGCTCGACGTGGCGGCTTCCGATTCTGGGCGCATGGGCGAACGCCAGCGCCAGATCGCTTCGAATTTCGTTGTCCACCATGGGCTGGCGCGGTTGTCGGTCGATGGCGAAATCATCATCGAGCCGAAGAAGCCGATGGTGCTGTTCGGCACTGCAGCGGTGCCTGTGCCGCCGGGCTCCTTCCTTCAGGCAACGGAACCGGCCGAGCAGACCATGGCCGATCTGGTCGGCCAGCATCTGGCGCGGGCGAAGAAGGTTGCCGACCTCTTCGCCGGTTGCGGCAGTTTCGCGCTGCGGCTGGCCGCGAAATCGGAGGTGCATGCGGTGGAGGGTGAGGCCGCCGCCCTTGCCGCGCTGGATCGTGGCTTCCGTTTCGCGACGGGGCTGAAGCGCGTAACCTCCGAAAAGCGCGACCTGTTCCGCCGTCCGCTTACCTTCAAGGAACTCAACGCCTTTGACGGTCTGGTGTTCGATCCGCCACGCGCCGGGGCGGAGGACCAGTGCCGCCAGATCGCGCGCTCCGACGTGCCGCTGGTGGCTGCCGTGTCGTGCAATCCCGTCACCTTCGCGCGCGATCTCGCCATCCTGCTTGCCGGCGGCTATCGCCTGAAGAAGGTCACGCCGATCGACCAGTTTCTGTGGTCCCCGCATGTCGAGGCGGTGGCGCTGCTGGAAAAGCCGAAGAAGCGGCGGTAAAAGCGCTGCGCTTGAATTGAGCGCCGATTGCGCCTATTTTGAACGGCAGATGTTCAAAATACGAAAGGAGGCGCATCATGACCTCCATGGCCCTTGAAATCAATGCTTCTCGCTTCGGCGAAGGCGGTTCGCCTTTCCTGTCACCGAGGCGGGTGGCGGAACTGCTTGGCGTCACCCTGTCAGAGCTGGCGGCCCTGATCGGCGTCGCCCGCAACACGCTGGCGGCCAAGACCGGCGCGCGCAAGGTTGATGCGGCGCTCAGCCCTGTCGTGCGCATACTGGCGATGGCCGGCGAAATGGCGGGTGACGAACGCCGCGCCGCGATCTGGTTCAAGCACCAGCCGATACCCGGCTGGGCCGGCAAGACGGCCTATGATCTAGTCCGCGAAGGCAAGGCCGACAAGGTTCTCGCCTATCTGGAGGCCGTACGCTCCGGCGTCTATGCCTGACAGCGCACCGCTTACCCTGTGGCGCGCCTTCGTGCCGCAATGGGCCTATCTGCCGCTGTCGGGTGAGGGGGCGGCCCGGTTCGGCGGGCGCTGGAACCCGGTGGGCGCGCCGACGATCTATGCGGCGCGCGAATTGTCGACGGCCTGGGCCGAATACAATCAGGGTTTTGTCCAGCACCCGGCGCTGATCGCCCGACTCGAACTGAGCGGCGCACGGCTTGCCGACCTGACGGATGACGAGACGCTGGATGCTATCGGCATCACGCCCGCCATTCACGAATGCGAATGGCGCGACATGATGGATCGCGGCAAGGTGCCCGATACCCACAGGCTGCGGGCAAAATTGCTGCGGCAGGGCTGGGATGGCGTGATCTATCCGTCCTTCATGTCGCCCGGCGGCACCTGCGTGGCGCTGTGGCGCTGGAACGGAAACGGTGCGCCCGACCTCACCGTCATCGACCCCGACCGCCGGCTGCCGAAATCGTCAGCCTCGTGGATGTAGGTTCGGGCTTACCTGCCCGCCTGCGCGGCGAGCGCGCTCCATTGCGCCAGCAATGCCTCCCGCGCACGCAGGCCTGCGGAGCGCTTTTAGCGCTGTTCATCCTGCACGAGACGCGCGAACACCAGTGTCACGTCGCCCTTGCTCGCCCAGCCGACATACCAGCCCCACATCCGCGCCCGATCGAAGGTGCCGTCGGCTTTCCGGGGATAGGCTGATCCCGTCTTTCCGGAAATCCGCCAGCCATCGGAGGTTTCGCTGCTTTCGACGATCGCCATGGTCTGTGCCGTGGCGTCGCGCGAGATCGGCAATTGCCCGGTGATCAGCCTGCGCAGGAAAACGGTCTGCTCCAGCGGCGAGATGGTCAGCGAGGACGAAATCCAGGCGCGCTCCAGTGCGTTGTTCTTCCCGGCGTCTCCTGAAAAATCGGCATTGCCATAGGCGAAGCTCCGGCCGTAGCCCCGCAGCTTCTCCAAGCCGAGCTCCCGCGTGATCTGCTGTGAGTACCAGACAACCGAATGGCGCATCCATGCGGCAGGGTCTGTTGGCCTGCGCCATGCATCGCCGCCCCAGTCCGGATAGCCTTGGCGGAAGGGCAGCACCGGATTGCCCGCGTCCCGCAGAAATCCGGAATCATAGCCCATTGCCGCCAGCGCGATCTTGAAGGTGGAGGCAGGCGTGACCCGGTCTTCGCACCGGCCTTCGTTCGCCAGCACGCTGCCTGTGTGGGCATCGGCGATCACCGTGCAGACAACTGCCGCTCGTGCCGGAAGAACGGAAAGGGCCGTCAACACGGCCCCAAGCGCGACTGCGAACGCTTTCAGGCCGGTCATCAGACCTGCGTGCCGCCAACCGTCATCTGGTTCATGCGCAGATGCGGCTGGCCGACGCCGACCGGCACCCACTGGCCGGCCTTGCCGCAATTGCCGATGCCCGTGTCGAGCTTGGTGTCGTTGCCGACCATGGAGACCCGATGCATGGCGTCCGGCCCGTTGCCGATGAGCATGGCGCCCTTGATCGGACGCGTCACCTTGCCATCCTCGATCATGTAGGCCTCGGTGCAGCCGAACACGAATTTGCCGGAGGTGATGTCGACCTGACCACCACCGAAGGACACGGCGTAGACGCCCTTCTTCACCGAAGCGATGATCTCCTCGGGCGTCTTGTCGCCGGACATCATGAAGGTGTTGGTCATGCGCGGCATGGGGCGGTGGGCATAGCCTTCACGGCGTCCGTTGCCGGTCGCCTTCATGCCCATCAGCCGGGCATTCTGCCTGTCCTGCATGTAGCCGACGAGCTTGCCGTCCTCGATGAGTACGTTGTGGGCGCTCGGCGTGCCCTCGTCATCCACAGTGATCGAACCGCGTCGCTCGGCGATGGTGCCGTCATCGACGACGGTGACGCCCCTGGCGGCGACCTGTTGCCCCATCAGCCCGGCGAAGGCGGACGTCTTCTTGCGGTTGAAGTCGCCTTCGAGGCCGTGGCCCACCGCTTCATGCAGCATTACGCCCGGCCAGCCATTGGCCAGCACGATGTCGAACGTACCGGCCGGAGCCGGAACCGCTTCGAGATTGACGAGAGCCTGCCTGAGCGCCTCGCTTGCCGCATATTTCCAGTTGTCTTCCGTCAGGAACTCGCCGAACGCCTTGCGCCCGCCCGCTCCATAGGAGCCGCTTTCCTGGCGGTCGCCGTCACCGACGACCACCGAGACGTTCATCCGCACCATGGGCCGGATGTCGCGCACCACCTGTCCATCGCCGCGCAGAATCTCCACATGCTGCCATGAGGATGCGAGCGAGGCCGTCACCTGCCGCACGCGCGGATCCGCATTGCGCAGCCATGCGTCGATCTCCTGCAGCAGCTTCGCCTTGGTATCGAAGCCGGGCGAGGGGATCGGGTTGTCGTAGGAATAGAGGTGGCGGTTGGTGCGCGCAGGCGCGTCCGCCAGCGTTCCCGCATGTCCGCTTTTGACGGTCGCGACGGCATCGGAGGCGCGCAGCAGGGCGGCATGGGACAGTTCGCTCGAATGCGCGTAGCCGGTCGCCTCGCCGGCCACCGCGCGCAGGCCGAAGCCGCGGTCGGTGTTGAAACTGGCCGTCTTGAGCCGGCCATTGTCGAAGAGCAGGGCTTCGCTTTCGCTGCTTTCGAGGAAAAGCTCGCCATCGTCAGCGCCGTTGAGCGTATCGGCCACCAGAGTGCGGATGCGCTCTTCGGAAATGTCGAACTCGGAAAGCAGGCTGGTCATGGCGCATCCTCGGATCAGGGTCTGCACGCCATGTAGGCGCACACGACCCGTTCGGCAATGCGAAGCTGACGCGGGCTCGTCAGGGCAGGGCGGCGAAGCCGTCCGCGAAGCCCTTGAGGTCGACCGGAATGCCGATGCCCTCTTCCGGCGTCTGGAAGATGATGAAGGTGGCCGCCATGCCTGCCTTCAGCGTATCGAGCAACTGCTTTTCCAGAATCACCTCAGCGTAGCAGCCATCCTGGAAGCAGCGCACGAAATAGGCGCGGCCAATATCCTTGCCATCGACATTGAGGCCGAGGCCGTTTGGCAGCAGAACGCCCAGAGGCGCCAGCACGCGCAGGATCTCGGCCTTGTTGTCGGCGGTGCGCAGCACCACCACGGAAAGACCCATCTCCGGCCTGTCCTCGGCAACGACGTTCTGCATCATCACGCACTGCTCGGTCGTGGCACCCGCTGGCGTGTCGCAGATCACGGACCATGCGCCATGCGTGGAACGCACGCTGCCGCTTTGCTGCGCCAGGGCTGTGCCCGATGCGGATATCGCCCCCAGAGAGGCGGCGAGAAGGGTGACCTTCGCCAAGGTTCCCGAAACCCAAGACTTCATGACGGCTCCACTGCGAATCGCCTCACTTTAAGCCGCACATGGGCCAAGCGGAAGGATGCGAACGCGCCCAATCGCCTCCGACTGCGGCAATAATACGGTTTTTCACTTCTATTTTGCGCGTCGCGGCGGCTTTCAGCAATAATTGCCCGTTTCATGGCAGCGTCGCGGCTTTTGTGACGCGCGCAAAAATGCCGCATGGATGAGCCGGGTCCTTCCTTGCGGAGGGAAACAGAGTATGGTTTGAACCAGCATCGACTGTCCGGGATTCCCGTTCCGGCATCAATTGGATTATTCTCGCGGCACATGCGCGAGCAAGGGAGAAGAATAGGGCGATGAAAAGATCCATTGCAGGGGGATTGTGTGCTGCCGCCGCACTGCTTTCCGCAGCGTCCGCCTGGGCGGCGCAGCCGGTAGACTGGGAATACAGGTTCCAGCCAGCCGCGACCGACATCATGCACCAGATCACATGGTTCGAGGGTTACACGCTGGCCTTCATCATACCGGTCACGCTTCTCGTTCTGGTGCTGCTCGCCTATTGCATCCTGAAGTTCCGCGCCAGCAGGAACCCGGTGCCGTCACGCACCAGCCACAACACTGCCATCGAGGTGATCTGGACCGTCGGTCCGGTCGTGCTGCTGCTGATGCTGGCCGTTCCTTCCTTTCAGCTTCTGACCAACCAGTACTCTCCGCCGGAAGAGGCCAAGCTCACCATCAAGGCGACGGCCAACCAGTGGAACTGGGACTACGAGTATCAGGACAACGAAGGGCCTTCATTCAACTCGGCCATGTTGCACGAGGGGGATCGGGCTGCTGCCGGCAAGGAAGACAAGTCGGTCTATCCGCGCCTGCTCGCTGTCGATAACGAGATGGTGGTGCCGTCCAATACCGTGGTTCGCGTGCTTGTCACCGCCTCCGACGTCATCCACGCCTTCGCTGTGCCGTCCTTCGGCGTGAAGAGCGATGCCGTGCCCGGCCGTCTGAGCGAGGTCTGGTTCAAGGTCGAGAAGGAAGGCTTCTACTACGGCCAGTGTTCCGAGCTTTGCGGCAAGGACCACGCCTTCATGCCGATCGCCGTCCGTGTCGTTTCTCCGGACCAGTATGAAAGCTGGCTGGCGGCCGCCAAGAGCGATCTGCCCGCCGCGAACAAGGCGCTGACCGCGCAGATTGAGGCCGCCAGCAAGCTGGCCGCCGCGAATTGAGCCCGCAACCCAGGTATACAAGGTAACGGAGCCGGAAATGGCAGAAGCTGCAACACATGACGATCACCACGCGCCGCGTGGCTGGGTTCGCTGGGTCTACTCGACCAATCACAAGGACATCGGAACCCTCTACCTGATCTTCGCGATCATGTCGGGCATTCTCGGCGGCGTCATGTCGATCATGATGCGCTGGGAGCTGGCGGAGCCGGGTATCCAGATTTTCCATGGTCTTGCGTCCATGGTTTATGGGGTCGAGGGTGATGCGGCTCTTGATGCCGGCAAGCACATGTTCAATGTGTTCACCACCATGCATGCCCTGATCATGATCTTCTTCATGGTCATGCCTGCCCTGATCGGCGGTTTCGCCAACTGGATGATCCCGATCATGATCGGTGCGCCGGATATGGCGTTCCCGCGCATGAACAACATCTCCTTCTGGCTTCTGCCTCCGGCACTCATCCTGCTGCTGATCTCGTTCTTCGTGCCGAGCGCACCGGGTGCTCATGGCATCGGGGGCGGCTGGACCATGTATCCGCCGTTCTCGACGTCCGGTCAGCCGGGCCCGGCCATGGATTTCGCCATCCTGTCGGTTCACATCGCCGGTGTGTCGTCGATCCTCGGCGCCATCAACTTCATCACCACCATCTTCAACATGCGCGCACCTGGCATGACCATGCACAAGATGCCGCTGTTTGCGTGGTCGGTGCTGATCACGGCGTTCCTGCTGCTGCTGTCGCTCCCAGTTCTGGCCGGCGGCATCACCATGCTGCTGACCGACCGCAACTTCGACACGGCCTTCTTCTCGCCTGAAGGTGGCGGTGACCCGATCCTGTTCCAGCATCTTTTCTGGTTCTTCGGGCATCCGGAAGTGTACATTCTGATCCTGCCGGGCTTCGGCATCGTCAGCCACATCGTGTCGACCTTCTCGCGCAAGCCGGTGTTCGGTTATCTCGGCATGGCCTACGCCATGGTCGCGATCGGTGCCGTCGGCTTCGTCGTGTGGGCGCACCACATGTTCACCTCGGGCATCTCGCTGAATGCCCAGCGCTACTTCACCTTCGCCACGATGGTGATCGCGGTTCCGACCGGCATCAAGATCTTCTCGTGGATCGCGACGATGTGGGGTGGCTCGATCACCTTCCGCACGCCGATGCTGTGGGCGATCGGCTTCATCTTCCTGTTCACCGTTGGCGGCGTCACCGGCGTGCAGCTGGCAAATGCCGGTCTCGACCGCATGTATCACGACACCTATTATGTGGTGGCGCACTTCCATTACGTGCTGTCGCTGGGTGCCGTGTTCGCCATCTTCGCTGCCTGGTACTACTGGTTCCCGAAGATGACGGGGTACATGTACTCCGAGACGATCGCCAACACCCACTTCTGGGTCACCTTCGTGGGCGTGAACATCGTGTTCTTCCCGCAGCATTTCCTCGGGCTGGCCGGCATGCCGCGCCGCTACATCGACTACCCTGATGCTTATGCCGGCTGGAACATGGTTTCCTCCTACGGCTCCTACATCGCCGGTATCGGTGTGCTGATTTTCCTCTACGGTATCTTCGATGCCTTCCAGAGGAAGCGCGTGGCCGGTGCCAATCCGTGGGGCGAGGGCGCCACGACGCTGGAATGGCAGCTGCCGTCGCCGCCGCCTTACCACCAGTGGGAACAGTTGCCCCGTATCCGCTGATACGGACTTTGATGCGAACCGCCGGCCCCGGCCGGCGGTTTGGCCACACGGAATGATCGGACGTTTGAGTACGCATGGCCCTGATCGACGACAGATGCATTGATGAAGCGCCGCTGCGCATGTCGGAAGCGACGCCGGGCGACTATATCGCGCTGCTGAAGCCTCGCGTTATGTCGCTGGTGGTGTTTACGGCTGTGGTGGGGCTTGTCGCCGCGCCGGGGACGATGAACCCGCTTCTCGCCCTCATCGCCATTCTGGCTATAGCCATTGGCGCAGGCGCGTCCGGCGCGCTCAACATGTGGTACGATGCCGACATCGACAAGGTGATGAGCCGCACGGCCAAGCGGCCGGTTCCGGCGGGCCGCGTCACGCCCGGCGAGGCGCTGGGCTTCGGTCTGGTGCTGTCGGTTCTGTCGGTGATGACGCTCGGCGTCCTCGTCAACTGGCTCTCGGCTTCGCTGCTGGCCTTCACCATTTTCTTCTATGCCGTCATCTACACGATGTGGCTGAAGCGCTGGACACCGCAGAACATCGTCATCGGCGGTGCCGCCGGCTCCTTCCCGCCCATGATCGGCTGGGCAGCCGCCACCGGAAATATCAGCCTGGAAAGCGTTATCCTGTTCCTGATTATCTTCCTGTGGACGCCGCCGCATTTCTGGGCGCTGGCGCTCTTCAAGTCGGGCGATTACGAGCGCGCCGGCATCCCGATGATGCCGAACGTTGCCGGCCCGGCTTCGACCCGCCGCCAGATATTCGCCTATGCCCTGTTGCTGGCGCCTGTCGGCGTCGCACCGTGGCTGCTTGGCTACACGACCCTGTTCTATGGCGTCATATCGCTGGTGCTGGGCGCGGGCTTCGTATGGTATTCCTGGAAAGTTCTGGGCATGTCGGACGATGACAAGACCATGGTTCCGGCCAAGAAGCTGTTTGGTTTCTCGCTGGTCTATCTGTTCGTCATCTTCGCTGCCTATATGGGCGACCGCCTTGTCGCCTGGCTTGGCGGCATGGGAGCATGAGCACCATGGATAAGCTTGAAACCGTCGATCTGACCGAACAGCAGAAGAAGGCCCGGCGTCTGCGATCCGTCGCCATCGGGCTGGCCTTGGTGGCGCTTGTCATCATATTCTACGTTGCGACGCTGGCGAAGTTTGGCCCGGCGGTCCTGAACCGGCCTATGTGAGACGAAGGATGAGCAATACCCCAGCCACGGATGAGGCCAGGCAGAAGAGCAACCGCAAGGTTGCTGCGCTCTGCGTCGCCTTCTTTTGCGGCATGGTCGGCATGGCTTATGCGGCCGTTCCGCTCTACACGCTGTTTTGTCAGGTCACCGGATATGGTGGAACCACGCAGCGCGTGACCCAGTATTCCGACCGGGTGCTCGATCGTGACATCACGATCCGCTTCGATGCCAATACGGCCGGCGGCGTTCCGTGGAAGTTCGCGCCTGTCGACCGCTCGATCACGGTGAAGATCGGTGAAACGGCGCAGGCCCACTACACCGCCACCAACATGGCGGCCCGGCCGACGGGCGGACGCGCCACCTTCAACGTGACGCCTGAGACGGCAGGCGCCTATTTCAACAAGGTGGAATGCTTCTGCTTCACCGACACCACGCTTGCCGCTGGCGAGACGATGGACATGCCGGTGATCTTCTTCGTCGATCCGGACATCGTGGATGTGCCGGAGCTGAAGAATGTGAAGACCATTACCTTGTCCTACACCATGTTCCCGATCGACAAGGAGGCACCGGCGACAACCGGTTCGATCGATCGGAGCACTGTAACAACTACGAACACCGAAGCAGATGTCGGGGGCTGATATGGCTGAAGCGCACGCAAAACAACATGACTATCATATTCTGGCCCCGAGCCCCTGGCCCTTCCTCGGGTCATTTGGAGCGCTTGTGCTTTGCATCGGCGGCGTCTTCTGGATGCAATACCTGAAGGGCAACGAGTTTCCCGTCTTTGGCATCAACATGGCAACGCCATGGCTGTTTTTCATCGGTCTGCTGATCGTCCTTTACACCATGTTTGGCTGGTGGTCGGATACGGTTAAGGAAGCCCATGAGGGGCATCACACCCGCGTCGTCTCCCTGCACCTGCGCTATGGCATGATCATGTTCATCGCCTCGGAGGTGATGTTCTTCGTGGCTTGGTTCTGGGCGTTCTTCGATGCCAGCCTGTTCCCCGGCGAAGCCGTGCAGTATACCCGCAGCGAGTATACCGGCGGTATCTGGCCGCCGAAGGGCATCGAGGTTCTCGACCCCTTCTATCTGCCGCTCTACAACACGATCATCCTGCTTCTGTCGGGTACGACGCTGACGTGGGCTCACCACGCCATGCTGCACAACGACCGCAAGGGGCTGATCAATGGTCTGGCGATCACCGTGGCTCTCGGTGTCCTGTTCAGCTTCGTGCAGGCCTACGAGTATGTGCACGCTCCTTTCAACTTCAAGGACTCCATCTACGGCGCCACCTTCTTCATGGCGACCGGGTTCCACGGGTTCCATGTTTTCATCGGAACGATCTTCCTGATCGTGTGCCTGATCCGCGCCATTCGTGGCGACTTCACGCCCAAGCAGCACTTCGGTCTTGAGGCGGCTGCATGGTACTGGCACTTCGTGGACGTGGTGTGGCTGTTCCTTTACGCCACGATCTATGTCTGGGCTTCGGTCGGTGCCGACATCGCCGTACACTGAGGCCAGGTGAATGCAATGAATTTCAGGGCGGCCGCGGCAACGTGGCCGCCCTGTCTCTTTTTGGAAGACGAGCAGGGGCTGGCTCACAATGAAGCTGCCTGAATGGCCTGGCGGGCAGATGCAGGGCATCGATTGCATGCGCGGGTAAACTGCTCTGAGCCGCGCCGGGATTTTTTCAGAATTGCTACCTGCGCTTTAAGTTCTTGTTTTCACGCATGTCGTGGTCCCGAAACGGTTCCCACTTTCGGGCCACATGCTGTAAGGTAGGCCGATGACACAGAATGAGAATTCCACCGCTGAAGATCAGGCACTGTGGGCCCCGGTCGATCCGGTGCGCGCCGGCATCGCCGGCCGCTGTCCGCGCTGCGGCGAAGGTAAGCTGTTTTCCGGTTTTCTGGCCGTGGGCACGGAATGCACGAATTGCGGTCTCGACTATTCCTATGCGGATGCGGGAGACGGTCCGGCCGTCTTCGTCATCCTCATCATCGGCTTCGTGGTGCTTGGGCTGGCGCTGTGGATGGAGGTCAATTACGGACCTGCACTGTGGGTGCATCTGGTCTTGTGGATACCGCTTGCGCTGATCCTCAGTCTCGGCTCCCTGCGCGTCATCAAGGGCATTCTGCTGACGCTGCAATACCGTAACAAGGCTTCGCAGGGTCGGCTGGACAACGGCGAATGACTTCAGACATGGAGACGGGGACAAAGCCATTGTCCGCCAGGCGCATGTGGCTCGCCGCCGTGCTGGGAGCCATTGCCATTGCCATTCTTCTGTCGCTTGGAACATGGCAGATGCAGCGCCTCTACTGGAAGGAGGATCTGCTCGCCACCATCGACCGGCGCATGCATGCCGAGCCTCTGGCCCTCGCGGAAGCGGAGCGTCTTTTCGCCGAAACCTCGGACGTGGACTATGTGCCGATAACCGCCACCGGCAGCTTCGTGCATGAAGGCGAGCGGCATTTTCTGGCGACATGGAAAGGCCAGTCGGGTTTTTATGTCTACACGCCGCTGAAGCTCGGGGACGGCCGTTTCCTGCTCGTCAACAGGGGGTTCGTCCCCTACTGGCTGAAGGAAGCATCTTCCCGGTCGGCCGGGCAGGTCGACGGCGTGGTCACGGTCAGGGGGCTTGCCCGCAACCCGCTTTCCGAAAAGCCGTCTAGCATGGTGCCGGACAATGATCTGGCAAAGAACATCTTCTACTGGAAGGACCGTGACGTCATGGCCGCATCGGCGGGCCTGCCTGACGGCTATGCCCTGCTGCCGTTCTTTCTCGATGCCGATTCGTCACCGAACCCGGGCGACTGGCCGGCCGGGGGCGTGACCATCATTTCCCTGCCCAACAATCACCTTCAATATGCCGTGACCTGGTACGGGCTTGCCGCGGCGCTGGCCGGCGTAATGCTGTTCTCTTTTGCGGGACGCAGGCGCAGGACGAAGCGCTGAGCGTCGGGGTGCGGCCCGCTGACCCTTGACAGGACAGGGGTGCTCATCCCATGTCGGGCTGACACGCGAAGGACAAGATGCTGCAAACCATACCGGCTGATGCCGCACCTGAGACGACCAAGCCGCCGCTGACGCTGCGGCTGTGCCAGCCGCGCGGCTTCTGCGCGGGCGTGGATCGCGCGATCCAGATCGTCGTTCTGGCGATCAAGAAATATGGCGCGCCGGTTTATGTGCGCCACGAGATCGTCCACAACCGCTATGTGGTCGAGGGCCTTCAGAACCTCGGCGCCGTCTTCATCGAGGAACTGGACGAGATTCCGCGGGAGCACAATAAGAGCCCGGTTGTGTTCTCCGCCCATGGCGTTCCGAAGTCCGTTCCGGCCGACGCCACCGAGCGCAATCTGTTCTATCTGGACGCGACCTGCCCGCTGGTCTCCAAGGTCCACAAGCAGGCGATCCGGCATTATCGCCATGGCCGTCATGTGCTGCTGATCGGCCATGCGGGGCACCCCGAGGTCATCGGCACGATGGGGCAGTTGCCGGAGGGTGCGGTCACCCTGATCGAGACGGATGAGGATGTGCGCCGCTTCGTGCCGCAGGATCCGGAAGCCCTCGGCTTCGTGACGCAGACGACCCTGTCCGTCGAGGACACCGCCCATATTCTCGAAGCCTTGCAGGAACGGTTTCCGGCCATGCAGGCGCCGGCTGCGGAATCCATCTGCTATGCCACCACCAATCGCCAGGAGGCGGTGAAGGAAACGGCTCCGGGCGTCGATCTCTATCTGGTGGTTGGCGCGCCGAATTCGTCGAACTCGCGCCGTCTGGTCGAGGTTGCGGAACGGGCCGGCGCGCGCATGTCGCTTCTGGTCCAGCGCGCCAGCGAGATTCCGTGGAATGACGTCGGCGATATCAAAACGCTTGGCCTGTCTGCGGGCGCGTCGGCACCCGAGATCATCGTCGATGAGATCATCGATGCCTTCAGGGCCCGCTTCGAGGTGACGGTGGATCTTGCCATCACTGCCACGGAGACCGAGGATTTTCCGGTCATGCGCGTTTTGCGCGATGTGGAACTCACCAAGGCCGACATGGCCTTCGTCAACGGCGAACGATAGCAGGCACGCATGGCCGTCTACACCGATGTCACCGAAGGTGAACTGGGCGCGTTCCTGCGCGATTATCCGGTCGGAGAACTGCTCTCCTACAAGGGCATTGCCGAAGGCACGGAGAATTCGAACTTCCTGCTTCACACCACTGGCGGCTCCTTCATCCTGACTCTCTATGAAAAGCGGGTGGCGACGCACGATCTGCCGTTCTTTCTCGGGCTGATGGATCATCTGGCGGCAAAGGGCCTTTCCTGTCCGCTTCCCGTTCGTCGTGCCGATGGCGAGATGATCGGCACGCTTGCCGGCCGCTCGGCCGCCATCATCACTTTCCTGGAAGGCATGTGGCCGCGCCGCCCCACTGCCGCGCATTGCCGCGAGGTCGGAAAGGCGCTGGCGTCGATGCATCTGGCCGGCGCCGATTTCAACCTGTCACGCGCGAATGCGCTGGGTCCCGACGGATGGCGTGAACTTTGGGCGGCCTCGCGCGAACGCGCTGATGAAGTCGAGCCCGGTCTTGCCGCCGAGGTCGATGCCGATTTCGAGACGTTCGGTCGCGAATGGCCGGCCGATCTGCCTACGGGCATCATTCATGCCGACCTGTTTCCCGACAATGTGTTCTTCCTCGGCAACGAGCTTTCGGGGCTGATCGACTTCTATTTTGCCTGCAACGATCTGCTGGCCTACGATCTCGCAACCTGCCTCAATGCATGGTGCTTCGAGAAGGATTGCTCCTACAACCTCACCAAGGGCACAGCCTTGCTTGCCGGATATGAGAGCGTGCGGCCCCTGAGCGCTGCCGAGAAACAGGCCCTGCCGATGCTGGCGCGTGGATCGGCGCTGCGCTTCATGCTGACACGGCTCTACGACTGGCTGCATGGGCCGGAAGGCGATCTCGTCGTCAAGCGCGACCCGGCCGAATATATCCGCAAGATGCGCTTTCACCGCGCCATCGTCTCGCCGCAGGAATACGGACTGTCATGAAGTGCATCGAAATCTTCACCGACGGCGCCTGCTCCGGCAATCCGGGTCCGGGGGGCTGGGGCGCTATCCTGCGCTTCAACGACGTCACGCGCGAACTGTGCGGCGGCGAGGCCCAGACCACCAACAATCGCATGGAACTGATGGCCGCCATCTCGGCGCTGAACGCGCTGAAGGAGCCGTGCGAAGTCGATCTCCATACCGATTCCAGCTATGTGAAGGACGGCATTTCGAGCTGGATGGAAAACTGGAAACGCCGCGGCTGGAAGACCGCCGACAACAAGCCGGTCAAGAATGTGGAGCTGTGGCAGGCGCTGGACGAGGCGCGGCGGCGTCACAAGGTGACGTGGCACTGGGTCAAGGGCCATGCCGGCCATCCCGAGAACGAGCGCGCCGATGAACTGGCCCGCGAGGGCATGGCGCCGTTCAAGAAGGGAACTGGACGACCTGCTGCTGGTCCTTCCGCTTCGGACACGAAAAAACCGGCGCCCGTCAAAGCGCGCCGGTCTTCGCAAAGTTACTGAAAGCCGTTTCGGGAAACCCCGGGCAGGCTTTCAGCGCAAAAAAATCAAAGCTGTTCGAGAATTTTCGCAGCCGCCGTTTCGTCGGCCTGGCTCGGAACCGGCTCGATGTTGAGCGCCGTCACCTTGCCGTCGTCGACGATCATGGAAAAGCGCTTCGAGCGCAGGCCGAGGCCTGCACCGCTGAGGTCGATGTCGAGACCGAGCGCCTTGGCGAAATGGCCGCTGCCGTCTGCCAGATAGGTGATCTTGCCTTCGCCGCCGGTGAACTTTTCCCATGCGCCCATGACGAAGGGATCGTTGACGGCGACCACGGCGACGGTGTCCACGCCACGGGCGCGGATGGCGTCGTTGTTTTCCAGATAGCCGGGCAGATGATTGTTGTTGCAGGTGGGCGTGAAGGCGCCCGGAACGCCGAACAGCACGACCTTCTTGCCCGCGAAAATATCGGCGGTGGTCAGTTCCTTCACGCCGTCGGCGGTCATCGTCTTGAGGGTGGCTTCAGGCAGCTTGTCGCCAACGGAGATCGTCATTGCAATTCCTCATCATGAACAGGGAGTGAAATCGATAGCGGACTATGCCGGCCGCCGCAATGACGCTGCACCTAAGGGTAGGGCAGGAAGCCCGAAACGGCTCCCGTCGAGGAAGTCAGCGTGTAGTGCACACCTTCTCCGGACGGCTTTTCTGCGGGGCGGGAAAGCACGGGCACTTCGAACGTAAACTTGCCGTCACCGGGTTTCGCGACAGGCGTGCCGAAGGCATAGCCGTCTTCGCCGGCCACGAAAAGCTCGGCCGATTGCGCGGCTTGAGGCAGCGATGCCGTCACCGTCATTGCTGTGCGGTGCGAGCCGGCAAGGCTGGCGCCGAAAGCGGGCGTGGCAGGGCCGGGCAGGGCCGCCTGTGCATTGCGCACCAATGCCTCCTCGATCACCGCATGGGCCGGATTTTCGGCCTCGACAACCAGATCGGCATGGACCGGAATGCAGATCTTCTCGCAGATTCCAACGAGAACCGTTGCCGCAATGCCGCTCGCCGGCAATGTCTTGTCGGCGAGGGTAAAGCTGACGGGAAGCAGCACGGAGCGGTCGTAGCCGGCCCATTCCGAATAGCCGTCATCGTGACGAACCGGGGCGGGGAAGGCCAGTTTCGCTTCCCGGATCCGCTCCTCATCGACGGCGATCTGCGGGGGCACGCCGCTGTCCCCGGGATCGCGCCAGTAGGTCTTCCAGCCGGGTTTCAGATCGATCTGCAACACGCCGTTCAATTGCCCGGATGCGTCCGGCTGGCCGGCAGTGACAAGCCGGATGCGCCCGCCTTCGCTGTCGTGCCAGCCGGAAGAGGCCGCATATGCGGACAGGGGAGCGGCGAAAGCGGCAAGAGACGCGGCAGCAATGACGGACGTGATGCGCATGGTCGTTGATTTGATATCCAGCCGGTATGCCTGCAAGCTTTTTCGCCATGCCGCGGGCATCATTTTTGCGTGAGCCTTTTCGGTGCGCTGACTTTCCGATCGGTTGGACCATACAAGTCCATCTTTCAACTGTCGCCGAAACACGCTAACTTTCAGGTCATGGATATTCTGTCCGGCAAGAACGCGAATTCGGGGCGCGGCGGTTTCCTCGAGGATCAGTTCCTCATCGCCATGCCCGGCATGAAGGACGACAGGTTCGCGCGCTCCGTCATCTATGTCTGCGCCCACAGCGAAGAGGGCGCCATGGGTCTGATCATCAACCAGACCCAGCAGATACTCTTTCCCGACCTTCTGGTGCAGCTTGGCATCATGGAAGAGCAGGAGGCAATCCGCCTGCCGCCGCCGGCGCGCGATCTGGTCATCCGCAACGGTGGCCCTGTCGACCGCAGCCGTGGCTTCGTGCTGCATTCCGGCGACTACCGGGTGGAATCTTCGCTGAGCATTGCAGACAACATCTGCCTGACGGCGACTGTCGACATACTGCGCGCCATCTCCAAGGGACGAGGCCCGCAGCGGGCGCTGATGGCGCTCGGCTATTCCGGGTGGAGTTCGGGGCAACTCGAAACCGAGATCGCCCAGAACGGCTGGCTGACCTGCCCGGCAACCCCGGAACTGCTTTTTGATGCCGACATTGAAAGCCAGTATGATCGTATTCTTGCGGCGATCGGCATCGACATCGCGCATCTGAGCACCAATGCCGGCCACGCCTGACCGGCTTCGCCTTTCGGCTCAGGCCTGCGTCAGCGGATATTGCTCCTTGAGCAGGCGAATGACCTGATCGGCCGCGACTGGCGGACCGAACATGAAGCTCTGCACATATTCGCAGCCGATCTGGCGCAGCTCCAGCGCGTCGCTCTGATCCGACACGCCTTCGGCAACCACCGACAGTCCCAGTTCGTGCGCCATGTTGACCATGGATTTCAAAAGCATGGTGCGTTTGGGCGTGGTGTCGTCGACGAAGCTCTTGTCGATCTTGATCGTGTCGAAGGGGAAGCGGGTCAGATAGGCGAGCGACGAATAGCCGGTGCCGAAATCGTCGAGCGAAAGGCCGATGCCGAGCTGCTTCAGCCTGTTGAGAACATGGGCCGTCTGCTCGGGATTGTCCATGACCAGCGATTCGGTGAGCTCCAGCCGGAAGCAGCGTGCCTTCAGATTGGCGCGCGCGATGATGGAGCGCACATCACTGACCAGATCGCGGCGGATGAGCTGACGGCTGGAGAGATTGACGGACACGGAGAGCGGCACATCGCCGATCTGCTTCTGCCAGGAAACGAGGTCCTCGGCCGCCTTCTGCATGGCGAACAGGCCGAGCGGCACGATCAGGCCGCAGTTTTCCGCAATCGGAATGAAGTCGGCGGGCGGGATCATGCCGCGGCGCGGATGCTCCCAGCGCATGAGCGCCTCGAACCCGGCGATGCTGTTGTCCTCCAGCCGCACGATCGGCTGGTAGGCAAGCGTCAGTTCCTTGCGCTCGATGGCGCGGCGCAGGTCGGACTCGAACTGCAGCTTGTCGGTGCCAACGGTGCGGAAGGAGGGGCGGAACGGCTCGATCCTGTCGCCGCCGAAGCGCTTGGCCTGATGCAGCGCGAGCTCCGCGTCCTTGACCATGTCGCCGGCCGACGACTGGTCGGAGGTCCATGTGATCAGGCCGATGGAGGCGGTCAGCACGATCTCGCGCTTGGCGAAGGTGATGGGCGCGCTGATGGCGTGCTTGATGGCATCGGCGATAGCCGCGATCCGCGCCGGCTCCTGCTCGGAAAGCAGCATCATGGCAAACTGGTCGCCGGCGAAGCGGGCAAGCGAATCCTGCGGCTTGAGCAGGCGGTGCAGACGCCGCCCGATGGTGAGCAGGATGGTGTCGCCTGCCGATATGCCGAGCCCGTCATTGACCTGCTTGAAGCGGTCGATGTCGATGACGAAGACGGTGGGGCGCACCTTTTCCTCGGTGCGGGCGATGGAGATGACCGCCTCCAGCCGGTTCATGAACAACTCGCGGCTGGGCAGGCCGGTGAGATTGTCATGCACGGCGTCGTGCAGCAGGCGTTCTTCCGCTTTCTTCTGCTCGGTGACGTCGATCATGGTGCCGACGCAGCGGATGACTTCGCCGTCGGATCCGATCACCGGGCGCGCGCGCAGCGCGAACCAGTGGTAATGGCCGTCGGCGCCGCGCATGCGGAACTGCTGGGCGACGCGCCCGCGCCTGTGCTCCAGAACGATGTCGAGCGTGGTTCGGAAGGTGTCGCGGTCGTCGGCGTGCAGCACCGGCAGCCAGTTACGAGCCGGTCCGCCAAGGCTGTTGGGGGCAAGGCCAAGCTGTACGCTGATGTCGGGGCGGGTGACGACGCGGTCGCGCAGAACGTCCCAGTCCCAGACGGTGTCGCCGGCGCCCATGACGGCCAGCGCCTGCCTTTCGATGTCGGAGAACAGGCCCTGATGGAGCGCGCCGCCAGCGAAAGCGTGCTGCATGATGGTGAAGCCGATCAGCAGGATGATGAGGATCAGTCCGCCGCCCAGCGCCGGCTGGACGATGTCGTTGTCGAGCAGGCCTGTAACCGCCATCCACGATCCCGTCAGCCACAGAAGCACCATCACCCAGCTCGGCACCAGCATGATGGCCCGGTCATAGCCGCGTATGCCGAGGAACACGATCAGGCCAAGGCCGACAATCGCCGTGGCGGCGAAGGAGAAGCGCGCGATGCCGGCAGCGATCGGCGGATCGATGATGGCGATGCCCGCGATTACCGTCAGGCACAGCATCCACACCAGCGCGCCATAGCTGAAATGGCCATGCCAGCGGTTCAGGTTGAGGTAGGTGAACAGGAACACCACGAAGGTTGCGGCAAGGCCGATTTCCGTCCCCGCCCGCCATATCTGCTCGTTGCCGGGTGACATCTCTATGATCTTGGAGAGGAAGCCGAAATCGACGCAGATATAAGCCAGAACCGCCCAGGAAAGCGCTGCCGTGGCCGGGAACATGGAAGTGCCCTTGACCACGAACAGGATCGTCAGAAACAGGGCCAGAAGCCCGGCGATGCCGATGACGATGCCCCGATAGAGCGTATAGGAATTGATGGAATCCTTGTAGGCTTCCGGCTCCCACAGATAGACCTGCGGCAGTTTTGGCGAAGCGAGGTCAGCCACGAAGGTGACGACCGCTCCGGGATTGAGCGTGACGCGGAAGACATCGGCGTCAGGGCTTGCCTGCCGGTCGAGCGCAAAGCCTTCACTCGGGGTGATGGCGGCAATGCGGGTGGAGCCGAGATCGGGCCACAGCAATCCGGAATTCACCAGCCTGAAATGCGGCGCGACGATCAGCCTGTCGATCTGCTCTTCGGTCGTGTTGGCGAGCGCGAAGACGGCCCAGTCGCCGGTGGAGCGGTTGTCGTTGGCCTCGACCTCGATGCGGCGCACGATGCCATCAGGGCCGGGGGCTGTGGAAACCTGAAAATTCTCACCCTGATTGCGGTAGATCTCGACGGCTCCCGACAGGTCGAGGGCTACGTCGTCGCGGGCGATCTTGATCGGCTCGACCGCTTGTGCCGCAGCCATCTGGAAAAAGAGGGCCATGGCGGCGAGAAGGGCGGCCAGCAGCGACCTCGCTTTCAGGGATGTCGTCAAAATCAGTCCTTCGTTCACGCAACGGGCGGATCGTCGGCGATCCGGGCATACAAATAATGGTCCTGCCAGACGCCATTGATCCTCAGGTAAGACCTCAGCAGTCCTTCGCGCCGGAATCCGGCTTTTTCAAGCACGCGGATCGAGCGGCTGTTTTCGGGAATACAGGCTGCTTCGATCCGGTGCAATGTCAGCTCGCCAAATGCGAAGCGTGAAAGCGTCTTCACCGCGTCGGTCATCAGCCCCTGGCCGGCATAGGGCTGGCCGATCCAGTAGCCGATCTGCGCGCTTTTGGAGACGCCGTGACGTATGTTGCCAAGCGTTATGCCGCCGACAAGCCGGCCGTGGCCGCGCTCGTACATGAAGAAGGCCATGGCCGCACCCTGCGCATAATCACGCCGGTAATGATTGATGCGCAGCCGCCAGGCGGAGCGCTCGAATTCGTCCGGCATCCATCGCGGTTCCCATGGTTCGAGGAAGCCGCGGCTGATGGCGCGAAGCTCTGCCCATTCGCGATAGTCGCCTGCCTGTGGCATGCGCAGCCGTACCTTGTCGCCTTCCAGTTCCGGCGTTTCGCGGCGGATGAACGGAAGGGAGAACACGGCTGCGGAAAATTCTACACGGCCAGCCGATGTGGCACCGACGCGGACGATGGAAGCGCGCTGGCGATTGATTCATACGACGTCAGCGAACCGACCGGGCCGACAGCTGCCAGCGTCGGTTTTGTGGAGAACAGGCGCCCGGACAGATCGGTCAGCCGCCCCACGGTAAGAGCCGAAAGACGTTCCATCAGCTCTTCCTTGGGGATCGGCCGGCCGAACAGAAGCAACTGCCGGGCAATCTGCGATGCGCGGCTGGAAGGGCTTTCCGCCGACATGATGAGCCCAGCGCGATATTGCGCGCGTGCCCGGTCCAGTTCTTCCTGGAGAATGCGGTCGCCGGCTTTCTGAAGCTCGGTGGCGATGACCGGAACGAGCTCGGACAGATTGTTCTGACCCGTGGCGGCATGGATGCCGAAAATGCCGGTGTCGGAAAAGCCCCAGTGGAAAGCATAGACCGAATAGCACAGGCCGCGCTTTTCGCGCACTTCCTGAAAGAGGCGCGAGGACATGCCGCCGCCGAGGATCATGGAAAGAACCTGCGAGGCGTAGAAATCGCGCACATGATAGGCGCGACCCTCGAAGCCGAGGATCACCTGCGCGTCCATCAGGTCGCGGTCTTCGCGGAAATCGCCTCCGACATATTGCGCATATTGCGAAACCGCGCCCTGCGCATGCGGGCGGAAACCACCGAGCCGCTTTTCGACCTCGCGCACGAACTCGTCGTGCTTCACATCGCCGGCGGCGACGACGACCATGCGGTCGGCGCCATATTCGCGCTGCATGAAGCGGTGGAGTTGCGCGGAGTTGAACGACAGGACCGTTTCCGGCGTGCCGAGAATGGAGCGGCCAAGCGTCTGGTGGCGGAATGCGGTTTCGGTGAAATGATCGAAGACGACATCGTCGGGCGTATCGTGGGCCGCGCCGATTTCCTGCAGGATGACGTTCTGTTCGCGCTCCAGCTCTTCGGGATCGAAGGTGGAGTTCTGGAGAATGTCGGCCAGAAGATCGACCGCCAGCGGAACGTCACCGGACAGGACGCGGGCGTAGAAGGATGTGGTCTCGACGCTGGTGGCGGCATTGATCTCGCCACCCACATTCTCGATCTCGGAGGCAATCTCGAACGCCGAACGCCTGGCGGTGCCCTTGAACGCCATGTGCTCAAGCAGGTGAGCCATGCCGTGCTCATCGTCACGTTCGTTGCGGGCTCCGGACTTTACCCAGACCCCCAGAGCAACGGATTCCATGCTTGGAAGGGTTTCGGTGGCGACTGTCAGGCCGTTCGACAGACGGCTTACCTCAACACCCATGTAGATCTCACTCCCTACTGACGTGCCCGCGTATGGCGGGAAATATGATCTTCCAACATTTTTTTGTCCGATGGAAGCACTGTATAGTTTTCCTTTGCGTCCATCAGGTGGGAAAGCCATGCAGGCAGCGCAGGGGATATGCCGCAGGCATCCTCGACGGCAGCCGGGAACTTGGCCGGATGAGCCGTGCCGAGGATGACATTGGGGGCAGACGACCGGGGCTGGCCAGCAGCGACATGCACAGCCGTCGCCGTGTGCGGGTCCAGCAGATAGCCGCTGGATTCAAGGGTCGAGCGGATGGTTTCGGCCGTGTCCTTCATCGTCGCCCGGCCAGCGCCGAAGCCGCCACGGATCGTCTCGATCTCCTGCTTTTCGATGGTGAACGCACCGGATTGCCTCAGCCCGTTCATGTAGCGCCGCACCGTTTCCGCGTTGCGGTCCGAGGCTTCGAACAGCAGGCGCTCGAAGTTCGAGGAGATCTGGATGTCCATGGAAGGCGAGGTCGTGGCGACCACGCCCTGCATCCGGTATTCGCCGGTTTCCAGTGTGCGGGCCAGAATGTCGTTGTCATTGGTGGCGATGGTGAGCATCTCCACCGGCAGGCCCATGCGCTTTGCGGCATAGCCGGCGAAGATGTCGCCGAAATTTCCGGTCGGCACCGTAAAGGAAATGGTGCGGTCCGGCGCGCCGAGCGAAACAGCCGAGGTGAAGTAGTAGACGATCTGGGCCATGATGCGCGCCCAGTTGATCGAGTTCACGCCGGATAGCGCCACGAGATCGCGGAAGGCGTGATCGTTGAACAGCTCCTTCACCAGCCCCTGACAGTCGTCGAAATTCCCCTCGATGGCGAGCGCATGGACATTGTCCGCAGTCGAGGTCGTCATCTGGCGCTGCTGCACCGGCGAGACCTTGCCATTGGGGAAGAGAATGAAAATGTCGGTGCGGCTGCGCCCGGCGAAGGCTTCGATCGCGGCGCCGCCTGTATCGCCGGAGGTGGCGCCCACGATCGTGGCGCGCTGGTCACGCTCGGTCAGCACATGGTCCATCAGCCGGGCCAGCAGTTGCATGGCCACGTCCTTGAAGGCCAGCGTGGGGCCGTGGAACAGCTCCAGCACAAAGCTGTTGGGGGCGAGCTGCACGAGCGGGCACACTGCTTCATGGCGGAATGTAGCGTAGGCCTCGTCGATCAGCCTTTCCAGCACCGGGGTCGCGATCTCACCGCCGACGAAAGGCGTCAGAACACGCAGCGCGATCTGCTGGTAGGAAAGACCACGCATGGCGCGGATGTCCGCGGCGGAAAATTGCGGCCACTCCTGCGGAAGATAAAGGCCGCCGTCGCGCGCCAGCCCTGCAAGGACGGCATCCGAGAAACCGAGACGAGGTGCTTCACCACGGGTGCTGATGTAGTTCATGAAAGGTATTCCGTCTTTCCAGTCGGCAGGCGTGTGGATTTGTCGCTTTCGTCAGTCGCATTTTCGCCGCCGGATTGCTATAGGACACCACCGTCGCGAGAGGGAAATGCACTTCATGGTCGCTGCTACATCGAATTTTCGCTTTTTTACGGGCCTTGCTCTGTCCGGCATGTTGCTGGCTTTGGCGGGGTGCCAGTCGAACAGCGGTGATGTGCTGAATGTGCAGGACAAGCAGGCCGCCAGTGGCGAGAAGGTATTGGCCAGCGAGCTGAATGCCTACTGCCCGACGCTGACCTTGCGTGAGGGTACGGCCTATTTCAACACCTATGCCAGAGGCGGTCAGGACGATGCTTCAAAGATCGTCTATCAGGCGTCCATCGGCGAGGTTACGCGCGACTGCAAAAGGGCGAACGGCCAACTGACCATGAATGTCGCGGCTGCCGGCCGCATCGTTCCCGGCCCGCAGGGCACAGCCGGAACCATCACCATGCCGATCCGCGTGGTGGTGACGCGCGGCAGCAACGTGCTGTATTCGCAGCTTCACCAGCACAAGGTGCAGGTGAGCGATACCACCTCCGCCACCCAGTTTGTGTTCAACGATCCGAACGTGACGGTTCCTGAGCCGAGCGCGCGCGATTATCAGGTGTTCGTCGGCTATGACGAAGGCCCGCCGAAGCCCAAGGCCGCTGACAAGCCGCGCCCCGTCGCGCGCAAGAAGGCACCGGCCCGCACCGCGCAGCAGCCTGCGCCCGCCGCTCCTGCGGCGCAGCAGCAGCCGGCCACCACCTCGGCATCGGATATTCCGCGCTGATTTAAAAAAGGCCGCTTTCGAGCGGCCTTTTAGTATGTTTGATGCTCAGTCGTCTTCCGACCATGTGAGCAGGGCGTCGAGCACGCTCCTGAAATCGCTCCAGCGGCGGATCGAGGTTTCAGCACCTGCTTCCGTCAGCACATCGGCATGGCCAGGATAGGAATGCGCACCGCCGGTGAAGCCGATAACACGCATGCCGGCTGCGCGCGCACCGGCAATGCCGTGCACGGAATCTTCGATGACGAAGGTGCGTGCCGGATCGGCATTGAATTCCTTCGCAGCATGCAGGAACACATCGGGCGCCGGCTTGGTCCTGCCCGTGGGCAATTCAGGCGCGGAGAATATCGGACCCCTGAACAAAGGCAGGATACCCGTCTTCTCCAGCATGGCGCGAATGCGTTCGCTGGACGAATTGGAGCATATGCAGCAGGGCACGGAAACCTGCGCGACGGCCTCGCGCACGCCTTCGATGGCGCGCACTTCCTGACGCAACCTGCGATCGACGGCAGCTTCGGCCTGATCGATCAGCGTGGCCTGAAAGGGCAGGCCCGAGATTTCCTCGATGCGCAGCAATATGTCCTTGAAGGTGAGGCCGGCATAGGTCTGCGCCAGTTCCTCGGCCGAAATCCCGAAACCCGCTTCGGTGAGCAGCTCGGCTTCCACGCGTGCGGCGATGATTTCCGAATCGACCAGAACCCCGTCGCAGTCGAAGATGATGAGGTCGGGCTTTTCCATGGCGTTCCGCATTTCTGTTTCAAAGGGGGAGAAGGCACCAGCATCTGGTGGCGCGGGCATACATCAAGGTGTGAAGCCACGCAAATTGCGCCGGTCCTTCACGGATTATTTACGCTGATCGGTAACCATAACAGCAGGTAAACAGTAACGCGCATCCTGGGTGTACAACATGTCTGCAGTACGTCGTCTCAACGAGTTTTCCGGCGTTTCTTCCAGAACGGAATGGCTGGACACGATCCTCAAGGGCGACTGCGTGGCGGCGATGAACCGGCTTCCCGACGCTTCCGTCGATGTCATCTTCGCCGATCCCCCCTACAACCTCCAGCTCAACGGCGACCTGCACCGGCCGGACCAGTCCAAGGTCGATGCGGTGGACGATGCATGGGATCAGTTCGAGAGCTTCGAGGCTTACGACGCCTTCACCCGCGCCTGGCTTCTGGCCGCCCGCCGTGTGCTGAAGCCGAACGGCACCATCTGGGTCATCGGCTCCTACCACAACATTTTCCGCGTCGGCGCCAAGATGCAGGATCTGGGGTTCTGGATCCTCAATGACATCGTGTGGCGCAAGACCAACCCGATGCCGAATTTCCGTGGCCGCCGTTTCCAGAACGCGCATGAGACGATGATCTGGGCCTCGCGCGACGACAAGGCCAAGGGCTACACCTTCAATTATGAAGCGATGAAGGCGGCCAACGAGGATGTGCAGATGCGCTCCGACTGGCTGTTCCCGATCTGCACCGGCAATGAGCGTCTGAAGGACGACAAAGGCGACAAGCTGCATCCGACGCAGAAGCCGGAAGCCTTGCTGGCGCGTGTCATGCTGGCGTCGACAAAGCCGGGCGATGTCGTGCTCGACCCGTTCTTCGGGTCCGGCACCACCGGCGCCGTTGCCAAGCGGCTCGGCCGCCACTTCGTCGGCATCGAGCGCGAGCAGGAATATATCGACGCGGCGATGCAGCGCATCGCGGACGTGAAGCCGCTGGGCGCGATGGAGCTTACCGTTCTGACCGGCAAGCGCGCCGAACCGCGCGTCGCCTTCGGCAGCCTCGTCGATACGGGCCTGATCAAGGCCGGCACAACGCTGTGGGATTCGCAGCGCCGCTGGTCGGCGAAGGTGCGCGCCGATGGCACGCTCTCGATCGGCGAGAATGCCGGCTCCATCCACAAGATGGGTGCGCGCGTGCAGGGTTTTGATGCCTGCAACGGCTGGACCTTCTGGCACTATGAGCGTGCCGGCGGGCTGACGCCGATCGACGAACTGCGCCGCATTGCGCGCCTTGGCATGGAAAAGGCCGGAGCCTGACCGACTGGAAAGAGCCTGACCGGCTAGAAACTGATCCCGCGCGCGACGAGATCGCGTTCGAGCGCGCGGGCATCGGTAAACAGCACCGCCTGCCATCCGGCGCGTTGCGCACCTTCGACATTCTTTTCGCTGTCATCGATGAACAGCGTGGCCGCCGGTTCCGTCCCGAAGCTCGCCACATGATGGTCGTAGATGGCCCGGTCCGGCTTGATCAGTCCGATCTCGCCTGAAAGGGTGACGCCGCGCGGTTTTTCGAGGAACGCAAAGCGGCTGCGCGCTTCCGCAAACGTATCCGCCGCCCAGTTGGTCAGCATGGTGACGTCGTGGCCGGCGTCGATCAGCCTTTCGAGCAGCGCGACGCTGTCGTCATAGGCGTGCGGCACCATCTCGTGCCAGTGCCGGCGAAAGGCGCGGATATTGTCCGCATGGGCCGGATGCTCGGCGATCAGCAGCGCTTCCGCCTCTTCCCATGTGCGCCCGCGATCCTGCTCGATATTCCACGCGCTGGTGCAGACATTGCCGAAAAACCACTGGCGCTCGGCAGGGTCGGGAATGATGCGGCTGAAGGGAATGTTCGGATCATAGTGAACCAGCACCTTGCCGATATCGAAAACAATGTGCCGGATTTCCATGAGCCTATCCCTTCTTGTCTTTGGTCGCGCCCGGAATGGCAGCCTCTATCGCCTTTTTCATGACGGTGGGCAGCGCCTCGCCATGAAGCGCATCGGGACCCGACCAGAAATGGTCCTGCGGAGTGTTTCCATCGAAGCTGGTGCGATAAATGTCCAGTTCCAGCGAAAAATGCGTGAAGACATGGGTGATCTGGCCGCTGCGTTCCCATTGTGAAGGGAAGGGGGCCGCATCGGGCGAGGTCTCCCCGTCCTGACGCGCGGTCCAGCCGGTTGTCGGAACTTCGCTCATGCCGCCAAGCAAGCCTTTTTCCGGGCGTTTGCGCAGGAGCACCGCGCCGTCCGCGCGCACCGCAACAAAGGCCGCCCCGCGCCGCAGGGGCTTTTCCGGCTTCGCCAGCTTGACTGGATAGAGTTCCGGATCGCCGGCGCTCAACGCATCGCAATCCTCGCGCAACGGGCACAGCATGCATTTCGGCCGGCGTGGCGTGCAGATGGTGGCGCCGAGATCCATGGTGGCCTGCGCGAAATCGCCGGGCCGGTTCAGGGGCAGCAACTGGCCGACAAGAAGGCGGATTTCGGCCTTGGCCTGCGGCAGCGGCGTCTCGATGCGATAAAGCCGCGATATGACGCGCTCGACATTGCCATCCACAACAGCGGCCGGGCGGTCGAAGGCGATCGAGGCAATCGCTGCCGCCGTGTAGGGCCCGATGCCCGGCAGGGCGCGCAGGCCTTCCTCCGTATCCGGAAAGATGCCGCCTTGCGCGGCGACCAGATCGGCACAGGCTTTCAGGTTGCGGGCACGCGAATAGTAGCCGAGCCCTGCCCATGCCTTCATGATGTCGTCATTCGATGCGGCAGCGAGCGAGCCGACTGTCGGCCAGCGCGTGACGAAGGCGGTGAAATAGGATTTGACCGCTTCCACCGTGGTTTGCTGCAACATGATTTCGGAGAGCCATACCCGGTAGGGGTCGGGCCGCTCACCGCGCGCCAGTTGGGGCGGCGCCACGCGCCATGGCAATTCGCGATGGTGGGCGTCGTACCAGTCGAGGAGCCGGGCGGCTATGCCGGACTTGCGGCTTTGGTCCTGCGGTGCCATTGATCGGGAAGTGCCGGTTTCCGGTGCCTGAGGTTCAGATAAACGTCGCTGGAGTACGCACATGGCAGGGAAACCCTTCCGGGGCAATCCCGTTCCGGTCAGCGATCTGGCTACCGCTATCCTCGATCCCGTGCTGCGCAAGCGCACCGGCATATCGGTGGGGCTCATCCAGTCGTGGGACGAGATCGTGGGCGAGCGGCTGGCAGGAAGCTGCAGGCCTGAGAAAATACAGTGGCCCCGGCGCATGCGCGAGGAAGATCCGTTCGAGCCGGCGGTTCTGATCGTGGCATGCGAGGGGCTGGCAGCGCTTCATATCCAGCACCAGAGCAGCGAGATCATCGGCCGGGTCAACGCTTTTCTGGGGTTCGCCGCAATCGGCCGCATCAGGATCGTTCAGAAACCCATCGCTGGAGCTGCGCGAAAAGCGCGGCCCGTTCTGCGCGCCTTGTCGCAACAGGAAAAGGCGAAGCTGGCGCATACCGTGGAGGCCATCGAGGATGAAGGCCTGCGGGCCTCGCTGGAACGGCTGGGCGCTACGGTTCTCGGCAGCCGGAAGTGAAGCGGGGCGCTGCGCCATCGCGCTTTCGTGATCGGGCAAAATGGGCCAGCCGATTGGATTGTTCGCGACAATGCCTTAATTGGCCACAACTCTCGCTTTTATAGCCACTCACAGTGCACAATCAGAAAACAAATCGGGTGATTCGCATGACCTTGTCCCGCAGAACGATCCTGTCCTCTATGGCGGCTGTTCCCGCCGGCCTGCTGCTGGCGGCTTGCAGCGATTCCGGACAACAGGGGACTGCCAATGCCGCGCCATCGGCTGCCGCGCCGCAACCGTCGGGCACCCTGGACATGGCCGAAGTGCTGAAGCCGGGCGCGCTGCCCGACAAGGTGAAGGGCAGCGAGGACGCCAAGGTCACGGTCGTCGAATACGCGTCGATGACCTGTTCGCATTGCGCCAGTTTCGCCGTGAACACCTATCCGGAAGTCGAGAAGAAATATGTCGACACCGGCAAGGTTCGTTTCATCCTGCGTGAATTCCCGTTCGATCCGCGCGCCGAAGCCGGCTTCATGCTGGCCCGTTGCTCGGGCGACAACTATTTTGCGATGATCGATGTGCTGTTCAAGCAGCAGATGAACTGGGCAGCGGCCGAAAACGTCAAGGACGCCATGTTCCAGCTCGCCAAGCTCGCCGGTTTTACACAGGAGAGCTTCAACGCCTGCTTGACGGACCAGAATCTTCTCGACCAAGTGAGAGCAGTGCAGAAGCGCGGTGCGGAAGAGTTCAGGATCGACTCCACGCCGAGCTTCATCATTAATGGCAAGGTCTACAAGGGAGCCATGTCGATTGACGAGTTCTCGGCGGTCATCGATCCGCTGCTGTAACGTCTCGGCAGCATCGGGGCGGCACGCTTTTGGCGTGCCGTACACCCTGATGCACGGCCTCTCGCCTGCGGCGGGACGGCGCGGATGAAGTTTTCGCGCCTTCGTCTTCTCGGCTTCAAGTCCTTCGTAGAACCCGGTGAGTTCGTCATCGAGCGCGGCCTGACCGGCATTGTCGGGCCGAATGGTTGCGGCAAGTCCAATCTTGTCGAAGCCCTGCGCTGGGTCATGGGCGAAAGCTCCTACAAGAACATGCGCGCGTCCGGCATGGACGACGTGATCTTTTCCGGCTCCGGGTCGCGTCCGGCCCGCAACACGGCAGAGGTGACGCTGTTTCTCGACAACAGCGACCGCACCGCACCGCCGGCATTCAATGATGCCGATGAATTGCAGGTATCGCGCCGCATCGAGCGCGAGGCGGGGTCGGTCTATCGCATCAACGGCAAGGATGCGCGCGCCAAGGATGTGCAGCTTCTGTTCGCAGACCAGTCGACCGGCGCGCGGTCGCCTTCGATGGTCGGGCAAGGCCGCATCGGCGAACTCATTCAGGCAAAGCCGCAGGCGCGGCGCGCCCTTCTGGAAGAGGCGGCCGGCATTTCCGGCCTGCACACGCGCCGCCATGAGGCGGAGCTGCGGCTGCGGGCGGCGGAGCAGAACCTTGAGCGTCTCGACGATGTGGTCGGCGAACTGGAAGGCCAGATCGAGAGCCTGAAACGACAGGCAAGGCAGGCCTCGCGCTTCAAGAACCTGTCTTCGGACATCCGCAAAGCCGAGGCCACGCTTCTGCATCTGCGCTGGACAGCCGCGAAGACGCAGGAAGGCGAGGCGCGGTCCGCGCTGGCGCAAGCAACCTCGCTGGTCGGCGAGCGCGCGGCAGCACAGATGGAGGCCGCGAAAGAGCAGGCCATCAGTGCGCACAAACTGCCGCAGTTGCGCGAGGCGGAAGCCGCGGCCGCGGCCGCTTTCCAGCGCCTGTCCATCGCCAACGCGCAGCTTGAGGAAGAAGCCAGGCGCATCCTTTCTCGCCAGTCGGAACTCGACAGGCGGCTGGAGCAGTTCGATGCCGACATCGCCCGCGAAGAGCGCATGGTGCGCGAAAACGCCGATATTCTGGAGCGGCTGGCGGAAGAGGAAAGCCTTCTCCTTGACGAAAATGCAGGGTCCGACGCGCGCGCGGAAGCAACGCGAGCGGCTCTTGAGGCCGCTTCCGAAACGCTGGCTACCAGCGAGGACGCGCTTTCGCGTCTGACCGCCGAGCGGGCGGAGGCGGCAGCATCCCGCAATCAGCTCGAACGCTCCCTGCGTGAAGCCGGTGAGCGGCGCGAGCGCTTCGCCCGCCAGCTCGGCGAGATGGATCACGAATTGTCCGGGATCGCATCGCGTCTGGCCGCACTTCCCGATCCTGCCGAAAAGAAGCTGCTGGTCGAGCAGGCGGAAGCCGCGCTTGAGGAAGCGGAAGCTTCCGTCGAGACCTGTGAGCAGGCCGTGGCGGAGGCGCGCGAAGCCGAGGCCGAAGCGCGCGGCCCCTTGCAGAACGCACGCGCCGAACTGGCCGGCATCGAGACCGAGGCGCGCACGCTGGCAAAGATGCTGAGCGTTGGCGGCAGTGACCTGTTTCCGGCCGTTCTGGAGCAGATCAGTGTAGAGCGCGGCTTCGAGACGGCTTTGGGTGCAGCGCTCGGGGAGGACCTCGACGTGCCGCTCGATCACGGTGCGCCGGTTCATTGGGGCGACGTTCAGCTTACGACAAGCGATCCGGCCCTGCCGCAGGGCGTGCGCAGCCTAGCTTCGGTCGTACGCGCCCCGCAGCAACTGGCCCGGCGTCTGGCCCAGATCGGCATCGTAGAGGCAGCGGATGGCCCGGCGCTTCAGCTGATGCTTGCGCCCGGCCAGCGGCTGGTGACGCGGGAAGGCGCGCTGTGGCGCTGGGACGGCTTTACGGCCAGCGCCGATGCGCCGACGGCGGCAGCGCTTCGTCTGGCGCAGAAGAACCGGCTGGCCGAGCTTGACGCCGAGGCAATCGAGGCGACGTCGAAAGTGCGTACGGCGGAAGAGGCGCTTGCCGCCGCCGAAGCCGCCATCCGCGCCAATGCCGAAATGGAACGTGTCGCACGGCAGGCGCTGCGCGATACGCAGCATGGGCTCGACAATACACGCCGGGCGCTGGCTGAAGCGGAACGGGCGGCGGGCGAGATCGCAAGCCGCCGTGATGCTCTGGAAGATGCGCGCCAGCGGCTGATGGAGGAACTTGAGGAAACCACTTCCATCCATGCCGAGGCGGAAGGGGCGCTGCGTGAAACATCCGATCCGGCGGACCTGCAACTGCGCCTTGAACAGGCCATGGCACGTGTTTCAGCTGACCGTGGTGCTCTCGCGGAAGCGCGTGCCATCCATGATGGCCTGAGCCGGGAGGCGGATGCACGGGCCCGCCGGCTTCAGGCGATCGAAGCCGAGCGCCGCAACTGGCTGATGCGGGCGGAAAACGCCGATGGCCACATAAGGGCACTGCAGGAACGCCGCGCCGAAGCGCTGGAAGAGCGCGAGGGACTGGCGGATGCACCGGATGAGTTCGATGCGCGCCGGCGCTCGCTGCTGTCGCAACTTTCGCAAGCCGAAGCCAGCCGCAGCGCGGCTTCGGATGTGTTGCGGGAAGCGGAAAACCGGCAGATCGAACTGGACAAGGCCGCCACCGCATCGATCCAGCAATTGTCCGAGGCCCGCGAGGCCCGCGCCCGCGCCGAAGAGCGCCTCACGGCTGCTGACGACAGGCGCCAGGAGGTCGAGGCACGCATTCAGGAAGCGCTGAATACGCTACCGCATCTGGTCATCCGTCATACAGGGTTGCAGGCCGATGATCCGATGCCCGACGCCGGCAATGTGGAGCGTACGCTGGAGCGTTTGAAGATCGAACGCGAGCGACTGGGAGCGGTCAACCTGCGTGCCGAGGAAGAGCAGCGCGAGCTTTCCGGGCGCCTTGATCTGATCGTGTCCGAGCGAGACGACATCATCGAGGCGATCCGCAAGCTGCGGCAGGCGATCCAGAGCCTCAACCGCGAAGGGCGCGAGCGCCTGCTTGCCGCTTTCGAGGTCGTCAACGGGCATTTCCAGCGTCTGTTCACGCATCTGTTCGGAGGCGGCACCGCCGAATTGCAGCTGATCGAATCGGATGATCCGTTGGAGGCTGGCCTTGAAATCCTCGCCCGTCCGCCGGGCAAGAAGCCGCAGACCATGACGCTGCTGTCCGGTGGCGAGCAGGCGCTGACGGCCATGTCGCTGATCTTCGCCGTTTTCCTGACCAATCCGGCGCCGATCTGCGTGCTGGACGAGGTCGATGCGCCGCTGGACGATCACAACGTGGAACGCTTCTGCAATCTGATGGACGAAATGGCGGCGAGCACCGAGACGCGCTTCGTCGTCATCACCCACAATCCGATCACCATGGCACGCATGGACCGCCTTTTCGGTGTCACCATGGCGGAGCAGGGGGTAAGCCAACTCGTATCGGTCGATCTTCAGGAAGCCGAGGCCCTGCGCGAGGCAAGCTGAAGAAAGCGCGGATGCAACGATGGCACTGCCGGACGGTCTCAGCAAGCCGGTGGAAAACGGATTGCTCGCCAGAGCGGATCGTGAACGGGGTTCAATTTCCTGAAATACTGACTTGAAGCGAAATCAGTATACGTTGTGTCACAGTAATGCCATTTGGCAATGCAAGACATCTGAACGCTTCTGACCGGTCAATCAAAGCGCACTGGCGGATCAAAGGCCTGTCGCCCGAAAGCCAGAGCCGGTTTGGGGACAACGACACGCCTTAAGAAAGGGGAAATAGAAGCGTAAGGAGCTACCCTGAAAGGTCGCCATACGCTTTAGCGATTTCGAGATCCTTTTGGGAGTGCTCCACCCGTGTCCGTGAGCCGTGATCGGCAGGCGAGACGATTTTTTGGGCGGCATTGATTTGGTGTGCACTGCCGGCAGCCGAAGGGATGAGGATGGGACAGCTCTGGTTTGCCGGTCTTATGCTTTGGTAGTGCAGTTTTTTCGCAGGAATGAGAATATGCACTGTCAGACCGCCTCGCGATGGAAGCGCAACCACGAATATCTTTGCCGCAAGGTCTCGAAGGTTGCGGATTGTATGCTGCGGGGTGTATCAGTGATGTTTTCCGGTAGACGATTTGCCCCGTCGTATTTGCTGAATGTTTTTGCTCTGCCCTTAGGATAACAAAATTGTTCACTCGTCCGAGCACCACGCAGCTACGCCTCATATCGCGTCATTTCGTAAGCCTTCTGTTCGATCTTCTGGCCGCTGCCGGCGCATTTTTGCTGTCCTACATAACAATCCTTGGCTATCCGGCGACTTTGGCGGTCCCTTCCTTCAACTTTAAAATAATCGCCTTCGTCGCTGTCGCATTCTTCGTATATCTGGTTTTCAGGCCCTATCGCGGGTCATGGCGATATGTGTCGATCCCCGACCTCAAGACGATAGTTCTGAGCGCCGGAAGCCTCGTGGCTATCTACACGGTGGGCATGTTCATGCTTTCGCGCGGCAACGATATTCCGCGCTCCGTTCTGATACTCGGCTTCATCTATCTGGTAACGGCCATGGCTGGCGCACGCCTGGCTTATCGCATGATCGTGGAACGGGTCGTCTACTTCCCCAGTCTGTCGGGAGGCAGGGAACGCAATGTCAACTGCGTGCTGCTTTGCGGATTCTCGGATAAGGCCGAGAGCTTCATCCGTGCCACGAGGCGCAACCTGGACAGCCAGTTCTCGATCGTCGGAATTGTCGACGATACAAAAATGAATCTGGGACGCACCATTCAGGGTGTGAAAGTCCTTGGCAGCCTGGCAACGCTTGAGGGCGTTATCGGAAAGCTGGAACGCCGCGGGATCAATGTTGGCGAATTGGTCATTACCGAAAGCGCTCCCGGCCGGGCGCGGCTCGCGGAGATAATCGAGCGCGCCAACGGCTTGTCGCTTACGGTTTCACGCATCCCCGATCCGACCGAAATGGCGGAACTGACCAGCAATCTTCTTCTGGAGCCCAAGCGCATCGAACTGGAGGATCTGCTGGAACGTCCGGAAGTGAAGCGCAGCGTTGCCGATATTGCGCGCCTGATTCAGGGCAAAGTTGTGCTCGCAACCGGCGCCGGTGGCTCGATCGGCTCTGAACTGTGTCGGCAGATCGCTACGTTCAGCCCGGCAAAGCTGATCATCACCGACCATTCGGAATTTCACCTGTACAAGCTTGACAAGGAACTGCGTGAAAAACATCCGGACGTGGACATCGTTTCCAGGGTGGTGGATGTCAGGGACAGAACCCGCGTTTCCAACATGTTTTCAACCTTCACCCCGGAAGTCGTCTTCCATGCAGCGGCGCTCAAGCATGTTCCGCTCATGGAGGAGAACCCGCTCGAAGCGGTAAAGACCAATATACTGGGGACAAGAAATGTTGCCGACGCCGCGCTGGAGAGCAAGGCAGCTACCTTTGTGATGATTTCGACGGACAAGGCGGTGAATCCCACCAATATAATGGGCGCCACCAAGCGTGCGGCCGAAGCCTATTGCCAATCGCTCGACATAACTTCGGTGCATACGCGCTTCAGAACGGTCCGTTTCGGCAACGTTCTGGGGTCCAATGGATCGGTTGTGCCGCGTTTCCAGGAACAGATAGCCGCCGGCGGCCCCGTCACGGTGACGCATCCGCAGATCGTGCGCTATTTCATGACAATTCCGGAAGCTGTCAGTCTGGTTCTGCAGGCCAGCGGCCATGCCCTCAACCGTCAGGGCGAGCGCGGCAAGATCATGGTGCTCGAGATGGGCAAGCCGGTGCGTATCGCCGATCTTGCTGAGCGCATGATCCTGCTCGCGGGATACAGGCCGGGGATCGATATCGAGATCAAATTCACCGGCCTGCGTCCGGGCGAGAAACTGTATGAAGAACTGTTCGATGCGGACGAGGTGCCGGACGGACATGGGGAGGAAGGCTATGTCGTTGCATCGCCGCGCATTGTCGATCGCCGACTGGTCGAGAAAACGCTGAATGAAATGCAGGCGTGCCTCACACGCGAAGATGCGGTGCGCGCGGTTGAACTGCTCGCGCACATCGTGCCGGAATACCGAAAAGTGACCTCCGGTGCTGTTCCCGACATTGGAGTGGGCGCTGAAGCTTAAGCCGGCATGGGTCCCGCTATCGCGCGCGCGCGGCCCATGACAAATGCGTGTCTTTGCGGGCTATGCCTTTACAACGGCTGTGTCTGCATCCGATAAGCACGTCGGTGTCTTTGCCCGATTCAATCGGGTATGCTGATGGCGAAGACGACGATTTGCTCCCATTGTCGCCGTGGTGACGTAATTGTCTTCGACAGATCCGCGAAGTTTCCCGGCAGCTTTCCGGCATGTGATCGAATTTGTTTGGCGAAGCGGGCAAGGGTTGTGTATTGCAGGTCTTCATGCGGGAAGGCTTGGGCCAGACATCCGAATATCAAGCGAGGTTGTAGTGTCAGAAATTTCGGAACAAGAGAGTGGCATTTCCCTCTCCGATATATTCTGGAGGTTATGGCAATGGCGCGGCCTTATCGTAATCGTCCCAATACTGCTCGCAGGCATTGCTGCGCTTGTCGTTGTTTTTTCGGCGCTTGGGCAAAGCCGGCAGGTAACCTATCTCGTTAACCTGCGGAACATCGAAAATCAGCGTTATCCCAATGGTTCCGATTTCTCGCCCCGCGACCTGCTGATCCCGGAAGTGCTGAATGAGATTCGGCGATTGTACAATATTCCGGCAGATGTTGACCTGAATGACGCAATCACAGTGGCTTATGATTCGCCGGTTGCAGACGGAATAGCCAAGTCCTATCAGCAGAGGCTTGCGGCCCGCAATCTCTCGCAGGCCGAGATTGAAGCTCTCAATCAAAGCTATCTGGAAGAGTTGCGCACTTCTATGCGTTCGGCTCTCAGGATCACCGTGGATTACCCGTTTCTGGGGCTCGACAGTGAACGAGGCCTGGCGCTCGCCGCCGACGTGCCCCGTCTCTGGACGCTGGTCTACACCACGAAATATCGAATCTTCACCGACCGTGGCCTTGCAGACCTTGCCGTTACGCGGACTGAGGAGGGTTTGCAAACGACAGCAAGCATTCTCATTGCCAACAATCGTCTGACGGCAATGCTCAAGGGAGTGAATACATTTCTGGAAGACAATCGTTTGTCCATGCACAGGGTCGCGAACGGCGTATCTCCTGCGGATCTTCTCATCGAATTGCAGAATTTCCAGGCGATATATTTCAATGTGTTGAAGGCACGGGCATTCCAGTCGGGTGATACTGCCGCGCAGGCCTACCTGAATCGGTTGCGTCTCGATATTTCGGAAAAGAATCGCCAGATCGAAGCTTCCGACGCAGCGCTCAAGGGGCTCGGTGATTATCAGCGTAGCGGCCGATCGGAACAGGTCTCCCAAGTACCCGTCACAACGTCGGACCAATCGAGCACCATTCAGATCGGCGACTCTGCATTTTCCAGCATTGTGGAACTTGCAGAACGCGGCTCCTATGCGGGTCTTGTGAGGCAAGTGCTCGACGAGCGGCGAGAGTTGATGATTGAGCTTGCTGCTCTGGAGAAAGAGCGTGAGGTGGCTACCGTGGGTGGCAACGACATCGCGGTTTCTCCGAATTTCACCGCAGACGCCGCTGCTGCGCTTGGTACATTGACATCGCAATACTCTCAGATGCTGCGCGCTGCCGAGGAGCAACTGCGCACGCGGGGCGGAGAATTGTTCCAGCCGCTTCTTGGTCCGCGCCTTGGGGCCAGCCCGCTGATCTCGCTGAGAAGCGCGCTGATTGTCGGGGCAGCTGCACTTGCGGGACTGCTTCTAAGTATAGTTGGCGTGTTGATGGCGGGAAGTCTGAGGCGCCCGCGGGCTGCGTCCGAACGGTGATGCACCACCAGCAGCGCCTGGATTGAAGATGAAAACAGCGACTGCCTTCTGCCCGGTGTTGACTTTAAAGCACCGGGCGGAACAGGCAGGAGAGGATTTTCTTGTCGTTTAACTCCAGATTACTGAACCTGATGCTGCGGGTGACGACGCTGGTCACCCGTTTCATCTTTATTTTCTGTCTGGCCAGATATCTTGAGCCGTCAGAGGTTGGCTATTATGGCCTGTTCACGGCGACCATCACTTATTTTCTGTATTTGGTCGGCTTGGATTTTTACGTACATACTACGCGGGAGATCATACGAACAAAAGCAGAGAGCAGGGGATTGCTGCTTAAGAACCAGATCTCTCTCTCTGCTGTTCTCTATGTGATAACTTTGCCCGTGGCGTTCTTGATTCTGAAGTTTATCGGTTGGCCGACGAACCTCATTCTTTGGTTTGCGCCGATACTTATCCTCGAGCATCTCAATCAGGAACTCTATCGGCTTCTCATCGCGCTCTCGGATCAGATTTTTGCCAGTATCCTGCTTTTTGTCCGGCAGGGTAGTTGGGCTATTGCGGCCATCGCGCTCATGTTGCTTGACGATGGCAGCCGGCATCTCGACACCGTCATGATGTTGTGGACAGGCTCGGGCATCGTGGCTGTTGTTTTGGGTTGCCTTAAGCTGCACTGGTTGAAGATGGGAGGTTGGGATCTTCCCATTGATGTCGCCTGGATAAAAAAAGGCATTCTGGTCAGCGGCGGCTTCCTTGTGGCGACCCTGTGCCTGCGTGGAGTTCAGACGATCGATCGCTATTGGTTCGAAGCTCTTGCCAACATAGAGATCGTCGCCGCATACGTGCTTTTCCTGGGCATGGCCAGCGCGCTGATGGTCTTTCTCGATGCAGGCGTATTCTCGTATACCTATCCTGAACTCATACGGTTGGCGCATGAAAGGGATTATGCCCTGATCCGCCGGCGGGTGTGGCAGATGGTGTTCCAGGTCGTGGCTACATGCGCTATCTTCGCCGTTTGCAGCTGGATGATGCTACCTTATCTGTTGGACTGGATCGGCAATCCCTTCTACAAGGCAGCGCTGTATCTTTACCCTTGGGTGTTGGCAGCCATGATGATTAACGCCCTTGGCATGGTGCCGCACTATGCGCTTTACGCGCTGGGGCTCGACCGCCCGATCATTTACAGCCATCTGGCTGCCTTACCGGTTTTCGTGCTGGCGACGTGGCTTGTGAGCATGTCGTTTCCCATGATCGCTGTGCCCGTTGGTCTGGGAGCCTGCTTTGCCCTGGTGCTCTTGTGGAAGGTGGTTGCTTACTGGCGCTTCCAAAGCGGCCCTAATAGTTTAAAGCCCTCTACATCATCCCCCTAACTTCAGAATGGTTCGTCCCACATGATTCGATATGGACAGCAGGATATTGTGCAGGATGACATCGACGCGGTTATCCGTGTGCTGAAGTCCGTCAACCTCACTCAGGGACCGAATATCCCTCAGTTTGAGCAGGCGGTGCAGGCGCATGCAGGTGCCCGGCACGCTGTCGCCGTCAACAGCGCCACCTCAGCACTTCACATCGCCTGCCTCGCACTCGACCTTGGCCCCGGCGACTGGTTGTGGACCACACCCAATACCTTCGTCGCTTCGGCCAATTGTGCGCTCTACTGTGGCGCTCAGGTCGATTTCGTCGATATCGATTCCCGCACTTACAACCTGTGCCCACAGGCACTGGAGGAGAAACTCGTTCAGGCCGAAAAGGACGGGCGCCTGCCGAAGATCGTCGTGCCGGTGCACCTCTCCGGCCAGCCCTGCGACATGGCGGCCATACATGCGCTTGGTCAAAAATACGGGTTCCGCATCATCGAGGATGCCTCACACGCCATCGGCGGTCGTTACAAGGGCGAACCGATCGGTAACTGTCGTTACAGCGACATTACCGTCTTCAGCTTCCACCCGGTGAAGATCATCACCACGGCCGAAGGCGGAATGGCTCTGACGAATGATGATGAACTGGCCACCCGCCTTGGCCTGCTGCGCAGCCACGGTATCACCCGCGATCCGGCTCTCATGACCCAGGGGATGGACGGGCCTTGGTATTACCAGCAGGTCACGCTCGGCTATAACTACCGCATGACGGATATTCAGGCCGCTCTCGGTGTGAGCCAGATAAACCGCATGCCCGAATACGTTTTACGCCGTCATGAGATAGCAGCGCGTTATGATCGGTTGATGGCTGACATGCCGTTGACCCTGCCGTGGCAACATCCCGACAGCTACTCGGCCTGGCACCTCTATGTGATCCGCCTCCGGCTTGACAGGATACGCGCCACGCATCTTGAGGTATTCGAGGCGTTCCGCGCTCGCGACATCATGGTCAATCTGCACTATATCCCTGTGCATACCCAGCCCCACTATCAGAAGATGGGATTCCGGCCGGGCGACTATCCGCAGGCTGAGCAATATTACCGCGAGTCGATCAGCATTCCGATGCACCCGACACTGACTGACGCTGAGCAGGATTTCGTCATCGAAGTCCTGCGAGAGGCCGTTGGGAGATGAAACTTGCACTCGGAACTGTGCAATTTGGGCTTGACTACGGAGCCTTCGGCGCCGGAAGGCAGGTTGCGCGGCCCGAGGTTTCGGCGATGCTCGATTATGCCAGAATTGCAGGCATAGATCTTCTCGACACGGCCCGTGCATATGGAGAATCCGAAGCAGTCCTTGGAAAAGAGAAAGCTGCGGATCGCTTTCGGATCGTTACAAAATGCCCCAGGCTTGACTATGCGAAGAACCCTGCCGTGGAGTTGCTGGCGAATTTTGATGCCTCCTGTGCTGCGCTGGGCACGAATTGGCTTGCAGGCTATCTCCTGCACTCATCGCGCGATATAGAGCTTCCTGGCGTTCTGGCCGCACTTGAGCAATTGGTTGCCGACGGGCGTGTCGAACGATTCGGTGTATCGGCCTATGGTTTTGATGAGGCGCAAGCGCTGTGTGCCCGCTATCCTCTAACTCTCGTGCAACTTCCGGCCAACGTGCTTACACCCTGGTTTCGCAACGGGGGGCTTCCCCACACCGTCGAAGTCCATGTGCGATCAGCCTTTCTGCAAGGTTTTCTCCTGTCCAATCCCGAGCGATTGCCCGATCAGTTCAGGCCTTGGCGTGATACGCTGGACACCTTTCGCGCACGTGCTGCAGTTCGCGGGCTGACGCAACAGGAGGCGGCGCTTGCTCCGCTGCTGCATAGTCCGTACATCCATCGCGTGGTTGTTGGCGCAGATAACCTCGCACAGTTGGACGAACTGGTCTTTGCGGCGGGGGTAGTGTGCACGGATCTCGGGGATTTCCCCGGGGTGACGCCGGAGCTAACCGATCCCCGTTACTGGAAGAATGATATATGACACTTCGACTGGGTATCTTGGGATTGTCGCCCGGAAACGGGCATCCGTATTCGTGGTCGGCAATCTGCAACGGCTATGATCCCGCAGCGATGGCTGATTGTGGCTTTCCTGTTATCCCCGAGTATCTGGCCCGTCGCAACTGGCCTGAAGACCGGATTCCCGGGGTTCGCGTGACGCATGTGTGGACACAGGACAGGGCGGTCTCTGATCGTGTCGCAAGGGCGGCCCTGATCGATACGGTGGTCGCCCGGCCCGAGGAGATGATAGGCGGGATTGACGCGCTATTATTGGCGCGCGACGATGCGCAGAATCATCGACCATTGGTAGAAGCATTCCTGCGCGCGGGAGTTCCAGTGTATATCGACAAACCGGTTGCGCTGTCCGAGGTTGAGTTCGACGAGCTTCACGCATTGCAGACTCGACCAGGCCAAATATTCAGTTGCTCGGCGCTGCGCTTTGCCCCGGAAATGCAACTGGACGCGGAAACCGCGGAGCGCATTGGGCAGATTCGGCTGATCCAAGGCATGACGCCGAAGTACTGGACGACCTACGCCATGCACTTGGTCGATCCGGTTCTGGCCATGTTGGGATACGAGGCAATGCCAGAGAGGTTGTTTTCAGGGCCGGTCGGAACCGATGGTCGGTTCTTGGCGTTACGCTGGCCGCAAGGCGGACCGGATGTGCACCTGACGGCAGTGGGGAGCGATGTGCTTTCGCCGCTGTTGCTGCGCGTGGTTGGCGATGAAGGTGAAATCACGCTGACCTTCTCAGATAGCTTCCGGGCTTTCAAATTGGCGCTAATGGAATTCGTGACCGGTGTGCGTGAGGGGTATTCGCGGTTGCCGGAGGCGTTCAACCGCCGCGCGGTTCAGATCATCGAGATGGGGATAGAATGACTAGAACGGTACTGATAACTGGCGCGACGGGAAAGCTAGGTAGTGCGATCGCTCGCCACCTAGCTCCTTTGGGCTGGGAATTGGTGCTTACCTCGCGCGAGGCGGGGCGCTGCGCGCCCCTGGCCGAGGAACTACGAGAGGTAGGGGCCGTCGTCCACGCTGCCGATCTCGACCTACTATGTGTGGATAGCTTAGAGACAATGGGTCGCCGTGTAACGGATATGGGCGTGACGATAACCCATGTGGTCAGTAATGCGCGGTCGATAGACACATTGGTAACAGGTGAAGGCGGTCTAACGGAGATACAGCCCTTTGTAGATGAATTCGCGATTGATGTCGTCGGTCCCTATCGCATTCTGATGTCACTGGTGCGCGATCCGCATCACGATATACGCGCCGTCGTCACCATTGGTTCACAATATGGCGAGGTAGGGCCAAATCCTGCACTGTATAACGGCGATCTGAGCCGCAGCCCTCTTCAATACGGTGTGGCCAAGGCAGCTCTGCATCATATGACACGTGAATTGGCAATTCGCCTCGCGCCGCGCGTGCGTGTAAATTGCGTGGCCTATGGGGGATTCGTAGGACGCACGGATGCGGTATTCCAAGAGCGCTACGGTCGGCTGTCGCCACTGGGACGAATGCTGACAGAGAAGGATGCGGGTGGACCTGTAGCGTTTCTCCTCGATGAAACAGCCAGTTCTGCAGTAACGGGTCATGTCCTGATGGCGGATGGCGGGTGGAGTGTGTGGTGAGTAGTATCGCGATCATTCCCGCTCGCGGTGGGTCCAAACGGATCCCTCGGAAAAACATAGTCCCATTTCGCGGTCAGCCGATGATTGTCTGGACAATCCGTGCAGCGCTGGAAAGTGGAGTATTTCACCGTGTGCTGGTGTCCACCGACGATCCAGAAATTGCTGCGGTAAGCCGTGCAGAGGGTGCCGAGGTGCCTTTTCTACGCAAGACTAACGCCGACGATCAAAGCCCGGTCAGCGATGCGATTATTACCGCTCTAGGACAGGCCGAAATGCATTACGATATCAAGTTTGACACCGTCGCACAGTTAATGCCTAATTGTCCGTTGCGCCGCGCTGAAGAGATTCGAGCCGCGTGGGAGATGTTTCAAGGCGGCGCGCACAGGTTTCAGATCAGCGCCTTCGAATTCGGTTGGATGAACCCTTGGTGGGCGGCGCGCATAGCGTCGAACGGGAAGCCTGACTGGCTCTTTCCCGATGCGCGTATGTCCCGCTCGCAGGACCTTGACCGGCTGTATTGCCCTACAGGTGCAATCTGGATCGCTGATACGTCGGAACTAAGGTTACACAGAACCTTCTATGGACCCGGCCATGTGTTGTGCCCAATGCCAGTCCATAACGCGATCGATATCGATGATTGGCATGATTTCTATATGGCTGAGGCGTTGGCGCATATCGCTGCTGCCGACCGTTCTGGAACGGAGGGGGCGTGAGAGCCGCCTTCCGCGCCGATGCTTCGGTGCAGATAGGTACCGGTCACGTCATGCGCTGCCTCACGCTGGCGGACGCGCTTTGCGAGGACGGAGCGGAGTGTCTTTTCCTGTGCCGGCCTCATGACGGACATCTGCTTGAGCTGGTTGCCGCGCGCGGCCACAGGGCGATAGCTCTCCCCGCGCGGGATGCTGCGACATCAACAGCGCCCGATCAGTCGCTGCCTGCCCATGCGCATTGGCTGGGCACGGATTGGATGACCGATGGTCAAGACTGCCTGGAAGCTTTGGCGGGCAGAAGCGTGGACTGGCTCGTTGCGGACCACTATGCCCTGGACAGACGCTGGCAGCGGACGATGCGCTCGAGTGTTCGCCGTCTTATGGTGATCGACGATCTCGCGGACCGTCCGCATGACTGCGATCTGCTTCTCGATCAGAATCTTGGCCGGCGTGCGGAGGACTACAGCGGCCTGCTGCCGTCGGGGGCGCAAATGCTGATCGGCCCGCACTATGCGCTGCTGCGTCCCGAATTTGCGGCCCTTCGCGCTGAAAGCCTGGCACGACGCCGGCATCCGCAATTGAAGAATCTGCTAATCACGATGGGCGGCGTCGACAAGGACAACGCAACAGGCGCGGTTCTGACGGCGCTGCAATGCTGCGACCTTCCTTCAGACTTGCGTATAACCGTGGTGCTGGGCCCGCATGCGCCCTGGTTGGCGCAGGTGCGCTCGCAGGCCGAAACGATGTCCCGGCCAACCCGTGTGCTGGCGGGCGTCGACGACATGGCCCGCCTGATGCTTGAAGCCGACCTCGCCATAGGCGCTGCCGGCAGCACATCCTGGGAACGCTGCTGCCTCGCCCTGCCTACTATTCAACTGGTGCTCGCGGAAAATCAGCGCTGCCTCGCCGCAGCATTGCAGGAGGCAGGGGCTGCTGTCATCGCCGCTGATGCGAGGCAAGTCGTGACTCCGTTGCAGGGCAAGCTATCGTCGGGAGGCTTGTCGGAATTGCTTCAGGCAATGAGCCTGGCGGCCTCAGGCGTTACAGACGGGGATGGCGCCAAGCGTGTTCGGCACCATTTGGTGACATGACATGACCGGAAACTGCACTTTGCGCGCTGTGACTGAAGATGATCTGCCGATGCTGCTAGGCTGGCGAAATCATCCGTCCATTCGCGATTTCATGTTGACCCGGCACGAAATCACCCGGGAAGAGCACCGGGACTGGTTCGCACGCGCCAGCAAGGACGAGACCCGGCGGTTGCTGATCGTTGAGGAACGAACAGAGCCTCTCGGTTACGTGCAGTTCGCCAATGTTGGCCGGGGTGGCATTTCGGACTGGGGTTTTTATGCACGCCCGGGGGCTCCAAAGGGCACAGGGCGCAAGCTTGGAACGGTGGCGCTTTCTCACGGTTTCGACATATTGGAGCTTCATAAAGTCTGTGGTCAGGCCATTGCTTCCAACCAGGCTTCCATTGCGCTACATGCCTCTCTCGGTTTCATCCGAGAAGGAATGCTGCGCGATCAGTATCTTATTGATGGCTTATATCATTCTCTTGTTTGTTTCGGCCTTTTGAGAGCCGAATGGCGGCCGACTGAAAGATTTGGAGAACCAACGTGACGACACTCGAAATCGCCGGTCGCGCCATCGGGCCATCCCATCCTCCTTATGTGATCGCCGAACTGTCGGCCAATCACAACGGCCGCCTCGACACGGCATTGCGCATCATCGGTGAAGCGAAGAAGGCGGGCGCCGATGCGGTCAAGGTGCAGACGTACCGGCCCGATACCATCACGCTCGACAGTGACAGGAAGGAATTCAGGATCGAGGGCGGTTTGTGGGATGGGCGCACGCTCTACGACCTCTACGCGGAAGCGCATATGCCCTGGGAATGGCATGCGCCCCTTTTCGAGCATGCGCGCAAGCTCGATATCACAATTTTCTCTTCGCCCTTCGACACCACGGCGATCGACCTGCTCGAAGACCTCGGCGCACCGGCCTACAAGATCGCTTCGTTCGAGGCAGTGGACCTGCCGCTGATCCGCTATGCCGCTGCGACCGGAAAGCCGATGATCATTTCCACGGGCATGGCCGATGAAGAGGAAATCGCCGAAGCCATTGAGGCTGCCCGAGAAGGCGGTTGCCGCGAACTGGCCATCCTGCACTGCGTTTCCGGATATCCCGCCCCGCCCGCGGACTACAAATTGCGCACCATTCCCGACATGATCGAACGCTTTGGCCTGATCACCGGCCTGTCGGACCATACGCTCGACAACACCACGGCCATCGCCGCAGTAGCGCTGGGCGCCTCGATCATCGAGAAGCATTTCACGCTCGACCGCAACGGCGGCGGACCCGACGACAGCTTCTCGCTGGAGCCGGCGGAGATGGCCGCGTTGTGCACCGGCTCCAGGACCGCCTGGGAAGCGCTCGGCCGTGTCGACTACGGGCGCAAATCGAGCGAGCAGGGCAATGTCCAGTTCCGCCGCTCGCTATATTTCGTCAGGGACCTGAAGGCCGGGGAGATCATTACTCCCGACGCCGTGCGCAGCGTGCGCCCGGGCTACGGACTGGCGCCGAAATATCTCGAGAAGGTGATAGGCTGCACCGTGACGCGAAACGTGGAAGCCTGCACGCCGGTCAGCATGGAATTGCTCGAGAGGATGCAGGAAGTATGAATATTCTGCTGCTCTCGAACAGCGCGCCGAACTACCATCATTTCTTCAATGCTCTGGTGAGATTGCTAGCACGCGATGGGGCCAAGGTGGCGGTAGCTGCCGATAGCGCATTCTCGCGCGAGGAAAACCGGCTTGACGATCTGGAATTCGCCAGGATTCACGAATTTGCGGCGTTCTTTGCCACGCATAGGACAGATTCCGAAATCCTCGCTCGCTACTCGGACTTTGCTCTGAATGCCGCTCTTTTGTCTGATTTTGAGCGGGCCGAAGTCTATCGAATTTGGGGCGATGGTGCTGACCTCGACTATTTCGACAGGCTGAAAAGCGCTCTGCTCACCTTTTTCGAGGGTATATTCGAACAGCACGGAACAGACTTGGTTATTTATGAGAACGTATCCAATGCCTTCGCGCATTTCGCCCTTTTCGTAGCGCAACGAAAGAACATAACCTACTGCGGCCTTGCCGGAACGCGCCTGCCCGGACGGTTCCAGCTCACGTCCGACCCGATCGAGGATGAAACGATCGCAAGCGATTTCGCGGCGATCCGCAGTGGGCAAATCACCGTGGACGAGGAACTGCGTGATTGGGCCACGGACTATATCGCCGGGATAGAAACGGTCGTCCCGGACTACATGAAGATCAACAGGCTGGACCACCTGGCGCTGTTCGGGCGCTATTTCCGCCGGGACCGGCTCGACAAGATAGTCTCGCTCCTGCGCCACAGCGCGGACAGCCGCACAGGCAACTTCCAGATTGGCAACCCGCTGCGCACCCATGCCAATCTGTTTCTGCGCAATGTCGGGCGTCGGTTGAGAAGTGGAAGCGTTAGGAAATTTTACCAGAAGCCGGTGCAAGGGGAGAGATTTTTACTCTATCCTCTGCACTTCCATCCGGAGTCGTCCACCTCGATCCTCGCTGGCGCTTATCTCGATGAATATGAAGTCATTCGAAACATCGCTTTCAGTCTTCCCGAGGGCGTTCGCCTCTATGTAAAGGACCATGTCAGTGCTTGGGCCTTCCCATCGCTGGATTTTTATCGACGCACCCGGCGACTTCCGAATGTCAGGATTCTCGCCCCGGAGGAACCGACGAAGCAGTTGATCAAGATGTCCGCCGCCGTCATCACCCTGACGAGCACGGTGGGTTACGAGGCGCTTCTCCTGAGGAAGCGGGTTTTTCTCTACGGCCGTGTTTTCTACGAATTCCACCAAGGCGTTAGGAGAGTCGAGAATCCGGCGGCGTTGCGCGACATCCTGATCGACGGCCTCGCGCGGGAGGTCGATTGGGATGACGCTTACAACAACGATTTCGTCTGCGCCTATCATCGCGCGACCCTTCCGGGAACGCTCAACCTCATGCAGGGGGCGGAGGAAGCCGCCCGGCTCGCCGGGCACGTTCATCAGCAGATGACAGGCGCCGGTTATTTCTCCGGCACGCGGCAAGCAGGTTGAAGGGACCGTGAAAGGAACCAGGCGACATAGATCGGGACGGCCACTGCTCGGCTTTTTTCTGCTCGCTCTGTCGGCAGGGGCCTATGTCGTCGAACGCGCCTACGGCGGAGACTGGGCGAACTGGAACCATATCCTCGGTTTCGTGCTGCTCGTCTGGTATCTTTGGATGTTCCTCCGCGATCGCAGCACGGTCCTGCTTACAAGTTTCTACCAGGTCTACTATTCGCTCGGCATGCTGGTCAGCGCCGCAATTATCTCCGGCGGGACGCATATGATCGAAATCAACCAGTACGGCACGCAGAACGGTTTCTTCTGGATCATGATGATCTACTTCGTAGCCGGGTTGGAGATGACCCGTGTCGGCTACGAATGCGGAGGCCGCGTTCGGCTTGGCCCGGGCGTGCTACGGCCGCCATCGGGCGCCGGCCGCTTGATCCTGCTCCTCGTCGTCGGAGCTACGCTGGCGATCGCGGCCTATGTCTTCGTGAGGACCGGCGGCCCGCTCCTTCGTGGTGTCGATCGCGTAACCTTCTGGCAAACGATGGCGCCATCTGGCACCTCCCTCCTGCCGAGCCTGGTGAACCAGTCCTTCTTCTTCGCCGCCTTCTACTTCCTGTGGCAGCGCAGGTCGGGTCGGAGCATGCTTTTGCCAGCCCTCGTCGTGATGGGCTATGTCTTGACCGCGATTTTCGTTCTAGGGCAAAAGTTCAGCGCTTTCATCATCTTCTTGAACACATGGCTATTGCTCCTACCCGGAGTACTGCCCGGTTTCCGATTTGGGCCGAAATACATCGCTACGGTCGCAGTCGCAATGGCCGCCATTCTGGCATACACCGCTGCCTCTTACCTTCTGGATGAAAAGGATATATCCTTTGTCTTCACGCGCGCCGCCCTGCAAGCCCAATTGCTCTGGAGCGTCTTTGACGAGCCAGGTGCTCTAGGCCTGCTGCCGCAGCAACTCGACTGCTATTTCGGCTGCGGCTCATTTGCAAGCGGCATAGACTACATTACGCAAAGATACCTTCCTGCAGGACTCTACAACCACTATGCCGATAGCGGAAACGCGCTCACTGGCTTCATGCCCGCTATTTCGATCCTGACTTTCGGAATGATTGCGTCGCTACTGCTTCACGTTACAGTCACCTTCATTCTAGGCTTCGCCCAGAGAAAGATGGTTGCGACCTTCGCGAGCGGAAAACCTATTTACGGCTTTTTGCTCTTCAAGGCACAGTTTTCGCTTACGCTTATATGGTTTGCGTCGAGTTTGGGACCGCTCCGCGGGCTGATCCTCACACTCGCGCTCATCATCACCTTTCGCATTGCCTTCGTCAGGAACGGTGGACCAACCGAAAAAACCAGCGGCACACGGAGCCTGGGAGCAACGGCTTGAAGCACCTTGTTAACGCCTCGAACCTGCATACGGGCGGGGGGGTGCAGGTCGGGGCTTCGGTCATCTCCGAGATGGCGGCGCGGGGCGATGTCGAAGTCCCGTTGACGGTCCTCGTTTCCTCGGCCGTGGAGCGCAACCTCGACACAGGCCTCTTGCGCTCGGCCGGGCACCTTCGTCCAGAAACAATGGACATTCGCGGTTTCGACGCGTGGAACCGCGCCGCGTGGCGCAGGATGGACGGTTTCGACAGCGTCCTCACCATCTTCGGCCCGCTCTATCGCTGGTCGCCTCCGTTTCGCAGTATTGTCGGATTTGCCCAAGCCTGGATTATCTATCCGCGAAACGAATGCTATGATCGTCTATCTGTTGTGCAGCGGCTGAAAACCCGGCTGAAATTCTGGATTCAGGCGCAGTTCTTCAGGCGTGCCGACGTGCTGGTGGTCGAGCTGGACCATGTGAAGGAAGGGCTTGTCCGGGAACTGGGCATTCCGCCCGAGCGAATTCACGTCGTGCGCAACTGCCTATCCTCACTCTATCTGAACGAAGCCCTCTGGCAAGCGGTCGACATGCCGCAGGCCGATTGCGACCTGCGGCTCGGTTTCGTCGGCCGTAACCACATGCACAAGAACACCGGGATTTTTCCTGAGATCGCAAGTGCGCTGGAAGCCAGGCATGGTCTTCATGCGCGTTTTTATGTGACCTTCACCGAGGAGGAATGGCGAGCCTGTTCCGCGGAGTTCCGCAAGGTATGCATCAATGTAGGCCCCTTGACGGTGGCGCAATGTCCTTCGTTCTACCGGGCGCTCGACGGCGTAGTCTTCCCATCTCTGCTGGAGTGCTTTTCCGCCACGCCGCTGGAGGCCATGGCGATGGAGACACCGATTTTCGCCTCCGACCGGCCCTTCAACGTCGATGTCTGTGGGAGCCACGCTCATTACTTCGATCCGCTGGTGCCTGAAACGGCGGCTGACCGCATCGCCGGAGTTCTTGGGAGAGGGAGGAGACTTGACCCGAGAACCCTGCGCGCGGCCCGCGAACACGCGGTTTCCTTCTCCTCTCCAGCGGAGCGCGCTAACAGATATCTGGAGCTGTTGATAGGAAAGACATAGTTTCCTTCAACAGTGCAAACAACTGCCATCCCGGACCCACATTACGGATCCAGTTTATCCACACCCATCATGATTCGCTCATACTCGGGCCGAACACTCAGCCCGAGGATAGCCAGATGGAAAATACCACGAATCTCGACCTACCCTACATCATGCCCAGTCAGGCGCAGAAGCATGTCACGCACAATGAGGCGCTGGAGTTGCTTGATGCGCTCGTTCAATGCGCGGTGGGGGGACGTACCCTCGCCTCTGCTCCGCCCGAACCGCAGGAGGGCGCGCGCTGGATCGTCCCGCCCGGCGCTGACGGCGAGTGGGCAGAGCGGGACGGCGCGATCGCCGTGTGGCGTGATGGCGGCTGGCGCTTCCTTGTGCCGAAGGAAGGCTGGATTGCATGGGTGCTGGATGAGCATGCGCTGGTTAGCTGGACCGGGGCGGCGTGGCAGAAAGTGACAGCCGAGCTTCCGCCGCTGCAGAATCTCGCCCTGCTTGGCGTCGGCACCGAGGCGGATGCCGCCAATCCCTTTTCCGCCCGGCTCAACAAGGCGCTGTGGACGGCGCGGCCGGCGGGCGACGGCGGCAACGGCGACCTGCGCTATACCATGAACAAGGAAGGCGCGGCCAATGTGCTGTCGCTGCTGATGCAGTCGAACTGGTCCGGCCGGGCAGAGATCGGGCTGGTCGGCGGAGATGACCTGACGATCAAGGTAAGCACCGATGGGTCGGCCTGGAAGGAGGCGCTCAGGATCGACCGTCAGAGCGGTAGAGTTACCCTGCCATACACCAATACGCTCAGGGATGCGGTCTTCAATCTTCTGCCAGACAGCGGCCGTTTCGCGGGCAACAGCGCCAAGGATCTCGCCATAGGCGCTTTCTCCTTTCCGTCCTATCTTACGATTTCAAATGGCACGACGGCGGCCGACGGCGGAAAGTTCATCCACAACAATACCGACTACGGCGGCACGGCAGGCGCGCTGCCGGCGGCAGTCAAAGACCTTGTCGATACTATCCGCGACTCCGGCCGCCGTCGTTATGGTCCGGAGTTCTACGTTGCACAGATGACTATGGGGTCGGGGACTACGACTGCGAGCACCCCGATCGACGGAAACATCTATTACATAAGCACCTATTTCGGACAGAAGCCGCGTCTGCCTTCGCAGACGTTCCATATGTATGTCCGCGCGCTCGATGCACCTGTGGCGTGGATCAGGGAAGGTGCCGGCCAGACGTTCGTTCGCAATGGCAGCAGGAGCCAGGCGCACCAGGTCATCGCGCCGGAGGACGGATGGGTCTCCATGACCTTGCAGGACGAAGAGTTGCCCTACTCCAGCTACGGTTACATTCCGCGCCCGTTGATGCTCTACGCGCGCGGGGCGGGGCATCGCTATCTGCTGGCCTGCCCGGCGCTTATCCCCGGCATTACCGAGGTGGACGACAATGTTGGCATCGTTGTGGGCATAAACAGCTGGCTGCCATGACGTCGTTGCGACGATCACCGCCGCGATGGGCCGTTGGTGCGGACTGGAACGCGGCGGCCCGCGGGAAATATTCACGCTTTGCGGCCGTGGGGCGGCCGCAGAGCAGCTTTACCTTTCACAACTCATTCGACTATACCATGACGCACGGGCTGGACGGAAAAGCAGCGCAGCGGAAAGCGACAGAATGAAAAACGAATGCGTTCTCATCACCGGCGGCACAGGTTCGTTCGGCAAGACCATGCTGCAGGACCTGTTGCAGCGGGGCTGCGGCGAGATCCGCGTCTTCAGCCGTGACGAGGAAAAGCAGGACGCGCTGCGCAACAGCCTGCGCAGCGGCAATGTCCGTTTCTATGTCGGCGACATCCGCGACCGGGGCAGCGTTGACAGGGCGATGGCCGGTGTCAGCCGCGTCTTCCATGCTGCAGCACTCAAGCAGGTCCCATCCTGCGAGTTCTTTCCGCTGGAGGCGGTGCGCACCAACATACTGGGCTCAGACAACGTGGTCCATTCCGCGGTGGCTGCCGGCGTGCGCTCGGTCGTCTGCCTGTCCACCGACAAGGCGGTGATGCCGGTCAACGCAATGGGTATCTCCAAGGCTATGATGGAGAAGATTGCGGCCGCGCTCGCCCGCGCCATCGGACCGGATGCGGACACCACCGTGTCGCTCGTGCGCTACGGCAATGTCATGTATTCGCGCGGCTCGGTGATCCCGCTTTTTATCCGGCAGATCAAGGCCGGACAGCCCGTTACCGTGACCGAGCCGGCCATGACGCGCTTCCTCATGCCGTTGCGCGATTCAGTCGCGCTGGTGCATCATGCCTTCACCCATGCGCGTCAGGGCGATCTTTTCATCCGCAAGGCCTCCGCCGCCACTATAGCAGATCTCGTGCAGGCGCTTGCCGAACTGTTTGGTGTGCCGGATCACCCGGTCGAGCACATCGGCTGGCGCCATGGCGAAAAGCTCTACGAGACGCTGGCAACCGCCCAGGAGCTTGGTCAGAGCGAGGATATGGGCGACTATTATCGCATCCGCATGGATGGCCGCGACCTCAACTATCAGGCCTACTTCACCGAAGGCGAGGACGAGACGGTGCGCCACGAGGACTACCATTCGCACAACACCGAGCGCCTCAATGTAGAGCAGGTAAAAGCCCTGTTGATGACGCTTCCAGAGGTTCAGGCTGAGCTCGCTACATGGAAAAAGAGCGCGTGAGGCGCATTGTCGTCACCGGTGCAACGGGGCTTCTGGGGTGGCATGCCTCGGCGCGTCTCCATGCGGCCAACTGCACGGCCGCCTTCCGCAATGAGCCCCGTCCTTTCGATGTCGTGGCGCTCGATCATCACGGGTTTGATGACCCAGCCGTCCTGCGCGATGCCGTGACGGGCGCCGATGCGGTGTTGCATTTCGCGGGCGTCAACCGGGCATCCGAGCAGGAGGTCGAAAAGGGCAACGCAGCGATCGCCGAGACGCTGGTGCAGGGCTGCCGGGAGGCCGGTGCAAGCCCCCATATCGTTTACGCCAATTCGACACATGCGGCATCAGACACGCCCTATGGCCGCGGGAAGAAAAGGGCGGGCGAGATACTGGCTGCCTTCTCGTCCCGCTACACCGATCTGGTACTGCCGCACATCTTCGGCGAATGCGCCAGGCCGCGCTACAACAACGTCACCGCCACTTTCATCGAACAGGTGATCTCGGGCGAGACTCCGCAGGTCGATCCGCAGGGCAGGGTGCAACTCCTGCACGCCGGAGCAGCCGCGCAGGCGGCAATCGACGCGGGGCTCGATGGTGCTGCCGGCACGCTGCGCCCCGAGCCGCGTCCCATGACGGTCGCCGAACTGCTCGCGCGGATAGAAAACTACCACGCCTCCTATGGCGCCAATGTTTTTTCCGATCTTGACGATGCGTTTGAGGTCGCTCTCTTCAACAGCTACCGCGCAGCGCTCTATCCGGATGGCTTTCCCCGACCGCTGAAGCTCAACAGCGACGCGCGCGGAACACTTTTCGAAGCGGTGAAGGGCGGTGGCGGCGGGCAGACCTTCCTGAGTTGGACCGAGCCCGGCGCAACACGCGGCAACCACTTCCATCTTTCCAAGATCGAGCGGTTTCTGGTGCTGGAAGGCGAAGCCATCATACGCATCCGCCGGGTTCTGGACGACACAGTCTGGGAGTACCGTGTGAGCGGCGATACTCCGGCGGTTGTGGACATGCCGACCCTTCACACGCACAGCATAGAGAATGTCGGCAGCAGACCGATGCTCACCTTGTTCTGGACGAATGAGGTCTTCGACCCTGCTTCGCCGGATACTTATGCCGACCCTGTTCTGAGGTAAGATGATGCTCAAGGTGATGACCATACTCGGGACGCGCCCCGAGATCATCCGTCTGTCGCGCGTGATGGCGCGGCTCGACCAGCACTGCGATCACCGGATAGTTCATACCGGACAGAACTACGATTTCGAGCTGAACGAAGTCTTCTTCGAGGATCTTGGCGTGCGCCGTCCCGATCATTTCCTCGGGACGGGCGGCGGAACGCTCGGCGAGACGCTGGGCAAGATCCTCACTGAAAGCGAACGGGTGATCAAGGCGGAACGACCTGATGCCGTGGTCATTCTGGGCGATACCAACTCGGCCATCTCGGCGATCATGGCGCGGCGCCTGAAGGTTCCCGTCTATCATATGGAGGCCGGCAACAGGTCGTTCGACCGCAATGTGCCGGAAGAGACCAACCGCAAGATGGTCGACCACATCTCCGATTTCAATCTCGTTTACACGGAACATGCGCGTCGCCATCTGCTGTCGGAAGGCATCGCCCACCGCCGCATCTATCTCACCGGCTCTCCCATGCGTGAGGTTCTGGAGCACTATCGCGGCCGCATCGAGGGCTCGGACGTTCTTGAGCGCCTTGACCTGAAGCCGCAGGGCTATTTCATCGTCTCGCTACACCGCGAGGAGAATGTGGATTCCAGCGCGCGTCTTTCGGCTCTGGTCGAAACGCTTGGCGCGCTGGCCGGGCGATATGACATGCCGGTGATCGTCTCCACCCATCCGCGCACGCGCAAGCGGCTCGATGCACTGGGAGCGGCAGCACTTGATCCGCGTGTGCAGTTCATGAAACCTTTCGGGTTTCATGACTACAACCGCCTCCAGATGAGCGCCTTTTGCGCCATATCCGACAGTGGCACGATCGCGGAGGAAGCCTCCATCCTTGGCTTTCCCGCCATCACGCCGCGCGATGCGATCGAGCGCCCGGAAGCACTGGATGTGGGCTGTATCGTGATGACGGGACTGGACCGCGACACCATCCTGAGCGGCGTCGACGCGGTGACGCGGTTGTTTGCCGAGCGAAATGCGGCCGGCCGGCCGCACCCGGTTCCGGCCGACTACTGCATCGACAATACCTCCGAACGTGTGGTGAACCTGATCCTCGGCACCGCGAAGCTTTCCAATGCGTGGGACGGCATTCGCGTGAACGATCTGAACTGACAGGGGCCCCCGGCATGTACGCTGATTATGGCAAGCGCCTGATGGACATCACACTGGCGCTCGTGCTCGCATTGCCGGCGCTTGTGCTTTGCCTCGTCTGTATCGTCCTCATCAGGCGCGAGGATGCCGCTCCGGCCGTTTTCAGGCAGGTTCGGGTCGGCTACAACCGTCGGCCGTTTACCCTCTACAAGCTGCGCACCATGTCGACGGGCACCGGCGACCGGGCAAGCCACGAAATCTCGACGGCGCAGATCACGCGTATCGGGCGCCTTCTGCGCCGGACAAAGCTCGACGAACTGCCCCAACTGGTCAATGTGCTGAGGGGCGACATGAGCTTTGTCGGCCCGCGCCCGTGCCTGCCGAGCCAGGACGTTCTGGTGGCCGAACGGGACAAGCGGGGCGTCTATGAAGTGCGTCCGGGCATCACCGGCCCCGCCCAGCTTGCCGGCATCGACATGTCGACGCCCGTCGAACTGGCGGAAGCGGATGCCCGCTATGCGGCGCAAATCCGTTTCATGGACGATCTGCGCTACATCGTGCGCACTGCCACGGGCGGCGGCAGTGGCGATGCCGTCAGGAGCGCCTGACCTCGTCACGCAGGAAGCCCAGGCTCTCCGGCATCCGCTCGACGGGCCGCCATCCGAAAGCCGTTTCAAGCTCCCCGAGCGGAGCTACATCGAGGCGGTCAATGGCTCCGCCGATCAGCTCGGAGCGGCCAGTCATTTTGCCCAGAGCGCGCAGCAAGGCCGTGGGGACTGGCAACAACACAGCATGGCGGCCCATGGCGTCGCCCATCATACCAATCAGATCACGTGTGGCTATGGCCTGACCATCGGACGGCTCGAAAACGCGTCCCGCCGCACTGGCCCAGCGCTCTTTGCTGCTGCCGACGATCGCTTCCATAAGATCACAGAGGTTATGAACGGATATGTAGTAGCGAGGCTCGGTGGCAGAGCCGAGAGGAAGCGGCAGTCCCTTGCCTATCATACGAGCTAGTGTGGCAATGCTGTTTTGCATACCCTTCCCGTAGACCGCTGGGGGGCGAAGGATGACGACCTGACGCCCCTTTCTGGAATTTTGGAGGAAAATCCTGTCGGCAATGAGTTTTTCAGTGCCGTAGCGGCGCGCGCGAGCCGGATCGTGTTCGGCGATACTAGCCGCGATTGAACTGAGCACCAGGACACGAGGTATGCCGGCGTCCGCAACGAAGCGTGATACGTTCCGGGCGATAGCTGCTGTTTGCGATTCCTGGCCCGAAGGGTCCCCGGATGACGGGCGCACAGTGGCCGCGAGGTGGATGAAGATGTCGATGCCGCGCCCTATATCGGGGTCAGGAGCGTCCGTTGCCAAGTCTCGCACTCTAACCCAGGAGATGCCTGGTGCGAGGTTTGATCTTTCATTGCGGTAGAGTGCTGAGATGTGATAGCCCGCCGCAAGCAGATGTGCAGCCAGTCGCTGCCCAATAAACCCTGTGGCACCGGACAGAAGGATTTTGCACTTCGCCATGGCCATTCCCTGCTTCGTATTGGTCTGTTGTCAGGACTTTTTGGAATTTAATTATGAAAATACTATTTATATCTCAGTATTTTTTTCCAGAGCAAGTTTCAAATAACAAAATATCTGAAAATCTTGTAGATAGGGGTAATGAAGTAGAAGTATATACTGCAGTTCCCAATTATCCGTCTGGATATTTTTTCGAGGGGTACTCGAACCGAGCTAGGAAGAAGGAGAAATGGGGCAACATCCTCATTCATCGGGTATGGACCATACCTCGCCGAAAGGGCTCTTTATCCCTGTTCGCCAACTACATCACCTTTCCGGTCGCTGCAAGCATCAAGATTCTGTTCGCAAGGAAACGACCGGATGTCATTTTCGTCAGCCAGTTGTCTCCTGTCTTTATGGTGCTGCCGGGTATTATGCAAAAATGGAAGACTGGATGTGGACTTGTCTACTGGGTCCAGGACATCTGGCCGGAAAGCGCGACATATACGCTGGGCCTTCATAACCGCTTCGTGGTCGGCCTGCTGAACGCGGTTTGCGGCTGGCTTTACCGCCGTGCCGATATCGTCATGGTGCAGAGCGCTGCTTTCCACGACATGATCACGAGGTTCGGCGTTCCTCCAGATCGCATTCGATTCCTTCCGAACACCGCTCCCGATTTTTATCGTCCGTTGAGGCCCGAGGATGCCCCGGAGCATGAGCGGCTGGTGCCGCAGGACGGTTTCCGGCTGATGTTTGCCGGAAACATCGGCGAAAGCCAGGATTTCGATACGCTTGTGGCCGCCGCGGCATTGCTGCGCGAACGTACGGACCTGCATTGGGTCATCGTCGGAAGCGGCCGAGATGAGGAGCGCGTCAGGAGGCTCGTGGCGGAGAACGGGCTGGAGGAGAGAATGCATTTTCTCGGACGCCACCCGGAAGAGGATATGCCGAAGTTTTTCGCCCATGCCGATGCGATGCTGGTCAGCCTGAAGGACATTCCGATATTCGCACTGACCGTGCCCTACAAGACGCAAAGCTATCTGGCGTGCGGAAAGCCGATCGTCGCCTCGCTCAACGGCGAGGGCGCCCGCATCGTCAATGAATCGGGCGCGGGCGTTGCGGTTCCGGCCAGCCAGCCGGAAGCACTGGCCGGCGCGATCGCGGTGCTGATGGATGCCGGACCGGAACGGCTCGCTTCGCACGCAGCCAATGCCCGCCGCTTTTTCGATGACAATTATGCTGCGGAGAAAGTCTACGACGTTCTGGAAACGACCCTTCAGCAAGCCGCCCTGTCGTCCCGCCGCAGGAAAAAACCGGATCTTTGACCCGGACCAGAAGGCGGTTGAAATCAGAAAAGTCAGATGATGGCTGGGGCGCCAGGATTCGAACCTGGGAATGTCGGTACCAAAAACCGATGCCTTACCACTTGGCGACGCCCCAACTGAAACGTCCTTGACCGGACAGAGCGGCCTTATAGGCAGTGACGATCAAAAGCACAATCCGTCATATTGCGATTAGATCATTTCTGCTTTTCTCCAATTCGCAGAAACGCTCCGCCCCTTTCGTTCTGACGTAATTCCAGCCACGAGGACGCTTTCCATTTCTGTCGGAGCTGCACCGGAGCGCGCCTGTCGATAGCGGAACAGGTTTTCCAAAAGGGCATGTGCGGCCGCGTAAAGCCGGGCTCTGCCCTGCAGACCGCAATCAGCGCAATCCCTCTGGAACGTGCGCTACTCGCTCCAGACCGCCAGTTCATTTCCCGCCGGATCGGTGAAATGAAAACGGCGCCCGCCCGGAAACGAGAAGATCGGCCTCACGACTCGGCCGCCGGCGGAAACGACAGCCTCCAGCGTCTCTTCGAGATTTTCACTGTAAAGCACTGGCAGCGGCTTGGACGATGCCTCGCTTGTGTCGGTGTAAAAACCGCCGTCGAGCCCCTCGCTGAAGGCCGAATAGGCAGGGCCATAGTCAGTGAACGACCACGAGAAGGCGGCGCTGTAAAAGGCTTTCACGCTGTCCAGCGTCCCTCCGGTCGCAGGCATTTCCAGATAGTCGAGCTTGCCTGTCTTTTTCATTGCCGCCTCCATGTTCACTTTATGTTCTAACCCTCTTTGGATTTTGAGGCAAGAGGCGGTTTCGGCTCAGCGACCTTCCTTGCGGAGCAGGGCCGGTATTGCCGCCTTGTTCTGCGAGGGCGGCTTGCGTGTCTTTAATCGATATAGATGGCCGCTATCCCAAGCGCGTGCTTGCCTTTCGCTTTTCGGCACCTTATCGCTGCCCGCATCCAGCCCCGGCCGGGGCATTTCGACCACAGCAAGCCGGGGAGCGGGCATGAGCAAGTGGGTGTACACCTTCGGTGACGGGGCTGCCGAAGGGCGAGCCGGCGACAAGAACCTTCTGGGTGGCAAGGGCGCGAATCTTGCCGAGATGTGCAGTCTCGGCCTGCCTGTGCCACCGGGCTTCACCATCACCACCGAGATGTGCAACTGGTATTATGCCAATGGTCGGCGCTATCCGGATGAGTTTGAGGCGCAGCTCGATGCTGCCCTCGACCATGTCGGCAAGGTGACGGGCCGCCGCTTCGGCGATCCCTCGAAGCTCCTGCTGGTTTCTGTGCGCTCAGGTGCCCGCGCTTCCATGCCCGGCATGATGGATACGGTGCTCAATCTGGGCCTGAACGACGAGACGGTGGAGGCGCTGGCTTCCGATTCGGGCGATGCGCGTTTTGCCTATGACAGCTACCGCCGGTTCATCCAGATGTACTCCAACGTCGTGCTCGGGCTCGATCACGAAGTGTTCGAGGAAATTCTGGAAGACGCCAAGGCGAGCCTCGGCCATGATCTTGACACCGATCTGAGCGCTGCGGAATGGCAGGACATCATTGCGCTCTATAAGGCGAAGGTTGAGGAAGAGCTGGAAAAGCCTTTCCCGCAGGATCCGCGCGAGCAGCTCTGGGGGGCGATCGGTGCGGTGTTTTCAAGCTGGATGAACCAGCGGGCCATCACCTATCGTCGTCTCCACGACATTCCCGAAAGCTGGGGCACCGCCGTCAACGTGCAGGCGATGGTGTTCGGCAATATGGGAGACAGCTCGGCCACGGGTGTCGCCTTCACCCGCAACCCTTCCACCGGCGAGAACACGCTTTACGGCGAATTCCTCGTCAATGCACAGGGCGAAGATGTGGTAGCGGGTATTCGCACGCCGCAGAACATCACGGAAGCAGCGCGCATTGCTGCCGGTTCCGACCGGCCTTCGATGGAAAAGCTGATGCCGGATGCGTTCCGCCATTTCGTCGAGATATCGCAGCGGCTCGAAAACCACTACCGCGACATGCAGGATCTCGAATTCACCATCGAGCGCGGCAAGCTGTGGATGCTGCAGACCCGTTCGGGAAAGCGCACGGCGAAGGCTGCGCTGAAGATCGCAGTCGAGATGGCCGGTGAGGGCCTGATCACAAAGCATGAGGCGGTCTGCCGCATCGATCCGGCCTCGCTCGACCAGCTCCTTCACCCCACCATCGATCCGAAGGCCGCGCGTGACGTCATCGGTGTCGGCCTGCCTGCTTCGCCGGGTGCGGCCACAGGCGAGATCGTCTTCAATTCCGATGAGGCGGAGGAAATGAAGTCGGCCGGCCGCAAGGTCATCCTCGTTCGCGTGGAGACGAGCCCGGAGGACATTCACGGCATGCATGCCGCGCAAGGCATTCTGACCACGCGGGGCGGCATGACCAGCCATGCGGCGGTGGTGGCGCGCGGCATGGGCAAGCCCTGCGTTTCCGGTGTCGGTTCGCTGCGGGTCGATCACAAGAGCGGTACGCTGACGGCGCTCGGCCAGACCTTCCGCAAGGGTGACATCATCACGATCGACGGCGGCTCGGGCCAGGTTCTGAAAGGAGCCGTGCCCATGCTCCAGCCCGAATTGTCCGGTGATTTCGCGGCCATCATGGAATGGGCGGATGCCGCACGCCGCATGAAGGTGCGCACCAATGCAGAGACCCCGGCGGATGCGCGCATGGCGCGCTCCTTCGGCGCCGAGGGCATTGGTTTGTGCCGCACCGAGCACATGTTCTTCGATGGCGATCGTATCACCTCCGTGCGCGAGATGATTCTCGCCGATACGGAGAAGGACAGGCGAACGGCGCTGGCCAAGCTTCTGCCCATGCAACGCTCCGATTTTCTCGAACTGTTCGAGATCATGGCCGGCCTGCCTGTGACGATCCGTCTGCTCGACCCGCCGCTGCACGAATTCCTGCCGAAGACGGACGAGGAAATTGATGAGGTGGCGAAGGGCATGGGCGTCTCCCCGGACAAGCTGCGCCAGCGCACCGAGTCGCTGCACGAGTTCAACCCGATGCTGGGCCATCGCGGTTGCCGCCTTGCCGTAACCTATCCCGAGATCGCCGAAATGCAGGCCCGCGCCATTTTCGAAGCGGCCGTTGAGGCGGGGCGCAAGGCCGGCAAGCTGGTGGTCCCGGAGATCATGGTGCCGCTGGTCGGGCTCAAGAAGGAGCTCGACTACGTCAAGGCGCGTATCGATTCGGTGGCGAAGAGCGTGATGGAGGAAACCGGCGTTGCCATCGAGTACCTCACTGGCACGATGATCGAGCTGCCGCGCGCTGCGATTCGCGCCAATTACATTGCCGAAACCGCCGAGTTCTTCTCCTTCGGTACGAACGACCTCACCCAGACGACATTCGGCATTTCCCGCGACGATGCGGCGAGCTTCCTCGAAGTCTATCGCCAGAAGGGGATCATCGAGCAGGACCCGTTCGTGTCGCTGGATATCGAGGGCGTGGGCGAGCTGGTGCGTTTGGGAGCCGAGAAGGGCAGGGCCACACGGCCCGGCATCAAGCTCGGCATCTGTGGCGAGCATGGCGGCGACCCGGCCTCCATCGGTTTCTGCGAGGAAGTGGGGCTCGATTACGTGTCGTGCTCTCCGTTCCGCGTGCCGATCGCAAGGCTGGCGGCAGCGCAATCCGCCATCCGCAAAGCTGGCTGAGGCGCAGATGTTTGCGCCGCCCGGCTGTGTGTTGCGTGAACATGCGGCCGGCTTCAGGCGGTGCATTCAACTTTGACGCAGAATGTTCTAAGCCATGCCATTGCGTGATCCGGATGGCGGGCGATGACGGCGTTTCCTGAACGACAGACGACGATGGCAGCGGGCTGGTCTCGCCGTACAGCGGCATTCTCGGCGGTCCTGCTGATTACAGTATGGACCGGTCATCACTTTGGTCTTGTCGAAACGCCTGCCTATCTGTGGGTTCTGGCGCTGGTGGCGTTGCTGGCAGCATTCGCCTTGCTGTTTGCAGGCTGGGCATTTGCTCGGCTCTGGAATTTCGGTGATCAGGGAGGACGCGACCTCACGGCAGGGGCACTGATTGCGTTGGTGGTTCTGGCGCCCTATGCGGTTGCATCCTGGTGGGCGCTGACGTTCCCGCCGCTGAGCGACATTTCCACAGACCTTGAAACGGCCCCTGCTCTTGCCGACGGGCGCACCTTTGCGGCTACCCCGGGCGAATGGCGCCTGCAGACGCAAGCCTATCCGCTGGTCAATGGCCGCCGCTACGACCTGCCTTTTTCCGAGGCCGTTGTCATGGTCCAGAAGGTGTTGCGAAGGCAGGGATGGAAAAATTCCACCATGCCAGTGCTCGAAAACGGGGATGCGCGGGAATTGCTGATTACCGCTGCTGCCTCCAGCTTCGCTCTGGAGTTGCCGGTCGATGTGGCTATCCGCGTTACGGGCAATGAGGAAATCAGCGTCATCGACATGCGTTCGGCATCCCGTTACGGACGCCATGACCTCGGGGACAATGCCGATCGCATCGTCCGCTTCCTGAAGGAACTCGATCAGGAAGTGACAGGCCAGACCGGGATTGAACAGGGGCAGTAAGAAGCCTCAGCGAACGGGCTCGTAAATGCCGGCGATGGAAGGTGCGCCTTCCGTTATCGCCAGACCGCGACCGACGAGATCTTCCAGATGTGCGAGAATCGACAGCCCCGCCGCGCCGTGCAGGCGCGGATCGGTATCGCGATAAATGGTCTTCACCATGTCCGCGATGGTGCGGTCGCCCTTTTCCAGACGGTCGAGAACGGCGCGTTCGCGCATTTTGCGGTGCGCCTTCAGCCCGCGCATGAAGGCCTGCGGCTGTGTCACCGGCCCGCCATGGCCGGGCAGAAAGAAACGGTCGTCGCGCTCAAGTAGCTTTTCCAGTGAGGCCATGTAGTCGGCCATGGCTCCGTCCGGCGGCGCGACGATGCTGGTGGACCAGGCCATGACATGGTCGGCGCTGAACAGGATGCCCGTTCCCTCCAATGCGAAAACCATGTGATTTGCCGCATGGCCGGGTGTATGGAGCCCGCTGATCGACCAGCCGTCTCCATCGACGGTCCCTCCGTCCGGCAGGAGCTTATCGGGCCGGAATTCGGTGTCGTTGCTTTCATCCAGCGCGTTGATCTCGCCGATCGCCAGTTCCCGCGCAGCCCGGTGCGGGCCTTCCGCGACGATGATCGCGCCGGTTTCCGCCTTCAGGCGGGGGGCGAGGGGCGAGTGGTCACGATGCGTATGGCTGACGAAAATATGGCTGACCGGCCGTCCGGCAATCGTGTCGAGCAGGGTTCTGAGGTGGCGCTCGTCTTCCGGGCCGGGATCTATGATGGCCAGCGTGTCATGGCCGACGATATAGCTGTTGGTTCCGTGGAAGGTGAATGGCGAGGCGTTTGCGGCGGTAACGCGCAAAATGCCGGGAGCCGCGCTGACAGCCGAGCCATGCGCCGGCTCGAAACCAGTATCGAATTCAAGTGCCATGAAACCTTGCCATCCGCTGTGCTGTTTCGCGAAACCATTTGCCGCTTAGCATGGAAGCCAATATAGGGGAAATGTGCTGTGCGGTGCCTGCCTCTTTAAGGAAAGGCCCGACCAACTGGCCCTGACCAAGCGGCCCCGACCAAATGGAATGAGGAAGATCATGGCAATTGCAACGACGATGCGTCCGCTTGTTTCACTGGCTCTGCCCGAGAAAGGCACTGCCCGCCTTGCGGCTCAGGTTTTTCTTGCCATCGGCGGTACGCTGCTGCTGACGGTTTCGGCCAAGACCAAGGTGTTCCTCGGCCCTGTTGATATTTCCCTGCAGACGCTGGCGGTGCTGCTCATCGCATCCGCGTTCGGCATGCGTCTGGCGGTTGCCACTCTCGTGCTCTACATGGCGCAGGGCGCCATGGGCCTGCCCGTTTTCCAGAGCTCGCCGGAAAAGGGCGTTGGCATCGCCTATATGCTTGGAACCACGGGTGGCTACCTTGCCGGTTTCGTTGCCATGGCCGCAATCGCCGGCTGGGCGGCTGATCGCGGCTTCGACCGCAACCCCTTCAAGCTGTTCGGCGCCTTCATGGTCGCTGAAGTGGTGATGATGGCGATGGGCTTTGCGTGGCTTGCTCTGCTGATCGGTGCCGACAAGGCCTGGCAGTTCGGCGTGGTGCCGTTCGTTGTCGGCGATCTCATCAAGGTCGCGCTGGCTGCCAGCCTCGTGCCGGCAGTCTGGTCAATCCTGGCCCGCTTCCGCTAGAATAAGCATCAGACCTGAAAAACGCCCGGCACCATTGACGGTGCCGGGCGTTTTTGTTTCTTGGGATGCCGGGCTTTATCAGGGTTTCGTTTCAGGGTTGGCTGCCGGGATCGATGCCGCGATCAGCATTGAAAAGAAGACGAAGAAGGAATCCATGACATCGTGCTTGAACATGATCTGTGTCATGCCGCAAAGCGCGTAGGACGATGTCACGATCAGCGCCGCAAACAGGCGGAGCCGGTAGTTGCGGTCACGCGGCGCATTCCATGCGATGTAGACCGGCACCACCAGTACAGCGATGACGGCGCTGAGAACCAGCACGCCGCCATCCAGCGCAAAGCTTAGAAAACCGTTATGCGCATGTGTGAAGCCATGTATGAGGTTGCCGTCCATCATCAGGGTTGGCAGCAGCGCACTCATGCGGTTCTGGATGCCGTAGCCCCAGATGGGTGAATGGCTGATGGCTTCTTTCGCGGCGTGCCAGAGCCGAACCCGTTCGCCAAAGCTGCCGATGCTGCGTTCCTGAAGCACGAGACTGAAGTCATTTATGGTTTGCTGCCAGCGAAGGTCCATAGTCTCCTGAACCAGATAGGTTATCAAAGCTGCCGCCGCTGCTCCGAGGATCGCTACCGGATGACGGGCAATAGTACGCACATTTGCCGGGGCGAATGCGGCCAGCAGCGCAAGAACGGGGATGCAGACGATCCACACGCCGCGGGTCAGTGACAGCAACACGGCTGCGCAGCCGGCACCGATGGCAACCGCTCCGAACAGCGCGACGATACGCGACGGTGACCCGATCTTGAGCCCGCCGAGCCCCATGAGCATCAGCGCCATCATGCCGAAGACCGCTGCGTTTCCGGCAGCCGCCTCGGGACGGATACCGAGAAACGACAGCTGGATGAGAGCGACGATGCAGGCGGCAATGGCGCCGGTCGCGGCACCGGCGGTGTAGGGTTCGAGATAGTCGATCGCGGGGCTTGCCCGCAGTCGGGGAATAATCGCCCAGGGGGAAAGGAAAGCCAGCAGCCAGGTAAATGAGAGCGGCGCAGTGGACCGGTTTTCGCCGGCAAATGCCGTGAGAACGATCATTCCGGCGAAAATGGTGAAGGTCCATGCCAGCAGGCGGTCGGATCCGGTCAGCCGGAAGCTGAATCGGCCCATTGCAAGCGAGAAGATAGCCCACACGAAAAAGGTATAGAGCAGCACCGATATCACGCTGCCGCCGACAGCCGGCAGAGCCCCCATCAGAAAGGCCGAGATGTAGTTGTTGCGATCGATGCCGTTCTGCGGAAGCCGGGCAAGGACTGCTGCCATGCGATTTCGGTCTGTCTTGGGATTTTCAGGAATGGTCAAAACCTCCGGCTCCCTGATGACGATATTCCGGCGCGGCTGGCGATGATTGTGCAGACACGCTGCACATCGCGTCGGTCAGGGAAAAGGACCTACAGCTGAAGAGGTTATAGGGCAACAAAATGATGCCCGTTTGATGGCGTGGACGTGCGGACGGAGCATGTCGCACGATTGTACCCGTTATCGTCGCGCTCGTGGAAAAATTATCGCCTCCGGTGGCTTTGGTGAGTTGACCTTGCGTTGGTTGCGCGTCCCGCTGCGGCTAAAAACCGTTTGCGGACGCAGATTTACCGACCAAAGCACCGACCTGCACGGCAGGCCGAACCCGGCGGCATCTGGCAGCCGCTCTGGATCGGTTGAAAGGAAAGCAGGCTGCCATGGCCCCGGTGCTCACCCATCTCCAGCGGCTGGAGGCGGAATCTATCCATATTTTCAGGGAGGTTGCCGCCAGTTTTTCCAGGCCGGTGATGCTGTACTCTGTCGGCAAGGATTCAGCCGTCCTCATGCATCTGGCCTTCAAGGCATTTTACCCGGCCAAGCCTCCCTTTCCATTCCTGCATGTCGACACGACATGGAAATTCCGCGAAATGATTGCCTTTCGTGACGAAATGGCCACGCGTCTCGGCTTCGACCTGATCGTGCATGTCAATGAGGATGGCGTTCGCGACGGTATAAATCCGTTCCGACACGGTTCGAATACCCACACCCACATCATGAAGACCGTGGCCCTTCGGCAGGCGCTGGATAAGTATGGCTTCGATGCCGCTTTCGGCGGAGCGCGCCGCGACGAGGAGAAATCACGCGCCAAGGAGCGTATCTTCTCGTTCCGCAATGCCAGCCATGCCTGGGATCCCAAAAGCCAGCGGCCGGAGATGTGGAATATCTACAACACCCGCATTTCGCCCGGCGAATCCATCAGGGTGTTTCCGCTGTCCAACTGGACCGAACTCGATATCTGGCAGTACATCCTGCAGGAAAACATCCCCATCGTTCCGCTCTATTTCGCCAAACGCCGACCGGTCGTGGATCGTGGCGGCATGCTCATACTTCGGGATGACGAGCGTATGGAACTGCTTCCGGGCGAAAAGGTGCAGGAACGGCTTGTGCGCTTTCGCACCCTCGGCTGCTACCCGCTGACCGGTGCGATCGATTCCTGCGCCGATACGCTTGAGGCCATCGTCGGAGAAATGCTGACGGCGCGCACCTCCGAACGGCAGGGGAGGCTGATCGACCGGGACGAGGCCGGATCCATGGAAAAGAAGAAGCGTGAGGGATATTTCTGAAATGCAGCACGTAACGCCGGAAAATCTCGACGCGGTCGAGGGCGTGCGCGCCTATCTCGTATCGCAGGAAAAGAAATCCCTGCTGCGCTTCCTGACCTGCGGCTCGGTCGATGACGGCAAGTCCACGCTGATCGGCCGGCTGCTGTCGGACACGAAGCAGATATTCGAGGACCAGCTCGCCACGCTGGAGCAGGATTCGCGCCGGCACGGCACCACGGGCGACGAGATGGACTTCGCCCTGCTCGTCGACGGTCTGGAAGCGGAACGCGAGCAGGGCATCACCATCGATGTCGCCTACCGCTTCTTTGCGACGCCGAAACGCAAATTCATCGTGGCGGACACGCCCGGCCATGAGCAGTACACGCGCAATATGGCCACCGGCGCTTCCACCTGCGATCTCGCCATCGTGCTGGTCGATGCGAGACAGGGCGTGCTTCGCCAGACGCGGCGCCACACCGTCATCGCCTCGTTGCTCGGAATCCGCCATATCGTGGTGGCCATCAACAAGATCGATCTGGTCGGCTTCGACCAGGGCGTATTCGATCGCATCGTCGCCGACTATCGCGCGTTCGCGGGCACGCTTGGCTTCCGCACTCTGGAAGCGATTCCCATTTCCGCGCGCTATGGCGACAATGTCAGCCAGCGATCGGAGCAGCTTGACTGGTATGGGGGCCCCACTCTGGTGGAGCATCTGGAGACCGTTCCGGTCGATGACGAGGCGGTGGAACGGCCGTTTCGCCTGCCGGTCCAGTACGTAAATCGCCCCAATCTCGACTTTCGCGGCTTCGCCGGCACCATAGCCTCCGGCTCTGTCTCGCCGGGCGATGCGGTGGTGGTTGCCAAATCCGGAAGGCAGGCAAAGGTCCGGCGGATCGTTGCGCAAGGTGGCGACCTTGATCTTGCGGTGGCAGGGCAGGCCGTGACGCTGGTGCTGGACGAGGAGGTCGAGGTTTCGCGCGGCAACGTGCTTGTCGCGCCTTCGGCACGTCCACAGGTTGCCGACCGGTTTTCGGCCTCGGTCGTCTGGTTCGACGAGAAGGTGCTGAGACCGGGCGCTGGCTATGTTTTGCGCACCGCCACCGATCAGGCAAGCGCCACGGTGGACAAGATCAGCCATCGGCTGAACATAAACGACTTTTCCGAGGAAGAGGCGCGCGAGCTGGAGCTGAACGAGGTCGGTGACGTCACCATCACGCTGCAGTCGCCGGTGGCCTTCGACGCTTTTGCCGAGAACCGGACCACCGGCGCGTTCATCCTTATCGACCGCATCACGAATGCCACTGTCGGTGCGGGTATGATCCGGCAGGCGATCAGGCAGGCGGATAATATCCACTGGCAGTCGCTGGATGTCGGCCGCGAAGCGCGTGCCACCCTCAAGCATCAGCGTCCCGCCGTGTTGTGGTTTACGGGCTTGTCCGGGTCGGGCAAGTCGACCATCGCCAACCTTCTGGAAAAGAAGCTGCACGCGGCCGGGCGCCACACCTACATCCTCGACGGTGACAATGTCCGCCACGGACTGAACCGGGACCTCGGCTTCACCGAAGCCGATCGCGCGGAGAACATCCGCCGGGTCGCGGAGGTCGCCAGGCTGATGGCGGATGCCGGATTGATCGTCATCGTTTCCTTCATTTCTCCGTTCCGGTCTGAACGCCTTCTGGCGCGCGAACTGATGACGGAAGGCGAGTTCATCGAGGTGTTCGTTGACACACCTTTCGAGGAATGTGTGCGCCGGGACCCCAAAGGGTTGTATGCTAAGGCGTTGAAAGGCGAGATCGACAACTTTACGGGAGTAGACTCGCCTTACGAATCGCCGGAGAACCCCGAGTTACGCCTTCAGACGCTCGGCCGGACGCCGGAAGAGATGGTAGAGGCGGTGGAACGGTGGTTGACAGAGCGTGACATTGCCCAGCAGCATTACGAAAGCGGCGGCGGTATCTGACGATACGCAAGTCCTTGCCTTGTTTGAAACTCTCGCGCTGGATGCCGGGCGCGAGATCATGCGGATCTTCGAGGCGGGCTGCGCGGTGGAGACCAAGGCCGACACCTCGCCCGTCACCGATGCTGACCGGGCAAGCGAGTGCATCATACTTGAAGGTCTGCGCGATGCCTTCCCGGGCATCGTCTGTGTCGCCGAGGAAGAAGCGTCTGCCGGCGTTCGTCCCGGTGAGCTTGGCGAGGCGTTCTTCCTCGTCGATCCGCTTGACGGGACCAAGGAATTCGTAGCCCGCCGGTCCGATTTCACGGTCAACATTGCCCTGATCCGCAATGGTGTGCCGGAGGTTGGCGTCGTTTTCGCACCGTGCAGCGGCCGCTTTTTTTCCGGGCGGCCGGGTCTGGCCGAGACGCTGTGGGTTGGTGACGATTACACCGTTGTGGCGCGCCAGCGCGTCAGCGTCCGCGAGCCGTCGATGACGCAGACGGTCGTGGCAAGCCGCTCGCATAACACGCCGCAGACGGATGAATACATTATCAGTCTGGGAGCAGCCGAAATCGTTTCTGTCGGTTCGTCGCTCAAGTTCTGCCTGCTTGCGGCAGGCGAGGCGGATGTTTATCCGCGTTTCAGCCGTACCATGGAATGGGATACGGCGGCAGGCGACGCCGTGTTGCGGGCGGCCGGCGGCATGACCAGAACCGTGGATGGCGCGCCGCTTTCATATGGCAAGCGCAACATTGCCGATGATGTCGATTTCGCCAATCCGTTCTTCATCGCCCGCGGGGTGGAGCCGGCATAACTTCACGCCGGCCCCCGTTTTCTGGCTTATTCTCCGGCTGCGACCGAATTCGAGCCTATGTAGTTGCGGATCGTCTCGATGATGCGATCCTGATCGTCTTCCGACAGATAGGGATGCATCGGCAGGCACAGGATGCGCTGCGGCAGCTCCTCCGATACGGCAAGGCCGTTGGGCGTACGCGGGAAATTACGATAGGCAACCTGCGTGTGCAGAGGCTTGACGTAATAGATGACCGAAGGAATGCCCTTCTCCTGCAGATGTGCCTTCAGACCGTCGCGCTTCGGCGTCTCGATGGCGTATTGGGCCCAGGCGGAGCGTCCGTTTTCGGGGTTGCTGGCGGCCTTGACGATGTCGCCGAGCCCCGCGGCATAGCGGGCGGCCACCCGGTGGCGGGCTTCCATTTCGTCTTCGAGAATGGCGAGCTTTTCGATCAGGATGGCAGCCTGAATGGTGTCGAGGCGGGAATTGATGCCGACGACGATGTTGTCGTACTGGGTTTCGCCCTTGCCGTGGAAGGCGAAGGAACGCAGCCTTTCGGCAAGATCGCCGTCATCGGTGAACATGGCGCCGCCGTCGCCATAGCAGCCCAGCGGCTTGGCCGGATAGAAACTGGTTCCTGCGACGTGGCCGAAGGCGCCGCACATCTTGCCGTCGGCTGAACCGCCGATGGACTGGGCGGCATCCTCGATCACCAGAAGCTTCTCGCGCGCTGCGATCTGCATGAGGGCATCGTAGTTGGCGGCAAGACCGAACAGGTCGACTGGAATGATGGCCTTCGGCTGCAGGCGGCCTTCCGCCTTCACCATGTCGATGGCGGCTTCGAGGCTGGCGATGTCGATGTTGTAGGTTTTGGGATCGACGTCCACGAATATGGGTTCGGCCTTGGTCAGAGCCACGACCTCTGCCGTGGCGGCGAACGTGAAGCTCGGCACGAAGACGGCGTCGCCGATGCCGATGCCGGAGGCGTGGAGCGGCAGCAGCAGGGCATCGGTGCCGTTGGCGCAGGCCACGACATGCTTCGTGCCGACATAGGCGGCAAGCTTTTCTTCCAGTTCCGTGACTTCCGGTCCCAGAATGTAACGGCCATGGTCAACGACGCGGTCGATGGCGGCTTTGAGCCGGTCACGGATGCGTTCGCGTTGCGCGTTGAGATCGATGAACTGCATGACTGCTCCAATGCAAATGCGCTTCAGATGGCGGCCAAGTACCAGACCTGTCCGACAGGGGAAAGGCGCAGGCGCAAACCTTCGGTGCGGCCAGATCACATTTCGATGCGCAGGTGCGACGGAAATTTGATGTGTGCGAAGTCAGCTCATTTCATGGCGCCACGGCGGGTTGGCGCCGGCGCGTGAAACGGTGACGGCAGCGGCCGACGTGGCAAATTCCAGCGCAGAGCGCAGGCCGCTCATGGACAGGCCCGACAGTGCAGACCGGGACAGCATTCCATGTTCCGACAGGCAGGCGAGCAAGCCTCCGTTGAAGGTGTCGCCCGCGCCCACCGTGTCCACGACATCGACCGGTGGCGGCAGGATGGTGACCGAGCCCGCGCGCGAATATCCGGTCGCGCCCCTGGCGCCATGGGTGATGACGATGAGGGCGGGGCCGCGCGTCAGCCAGCCTTCAACGAAATCCTCCGTCGTGCCGGGCTGCCCGAACCATGCGAGATCCTCGTCCGAGAGCTTCACGATGTCGGCCATTGCCATCATCGCTTCGATGCGCGCGAGATGCTTCTCGCGATCGGGAATGAAGCCCGGCCTGATGTTTGGATCGAGCATCATCACGCGCTTGCCGTGCTCGCGGCGCATAAGCGCTTCATAGGCGCTGCCGGCAGGCTCGGAGATGAGGCTGATCGCCCCGAACAGCATCGCTGCGACCTCGTTGTCGAGCGCGGGGAGGTCGGCTTCTGTCAGCATGCGGCCGGCTGTGTTCTCATCATAGAATGTATAGCTGGCCTGCCCCCGGTTGAGCTGGACGAAGGCAAGAGTGGTCGGACGCGGGGAGATGTGGAGGTAGCGGCAGTCGACTTTGCTGGCTTGCAGCTCCTGCCGCAGAAGCGTGCCGAACATGTCGTGTGAGATGCCGGAAAAGAAGCCGGTGCGAGCACCAAGCCGCCCGAGCGCAATCGCAGTGTTGAACACCGCCCCACCGGCATAGGGGGCGAAAGCCTGCTCGCCGAGCGTGGAACTGCGCGGCAGCATGTCTATCAGGGCCTCGCCGCAGCAAAGTATCATCAGGCGTTCGCTCCGTAGCTCAATCTGGGGGAATGAAATTGGTTGCCGCCTACGCCGTTCTGGCGGGGAGGGTCGGGCCGATCAGAAAACGTTCGGAGAGCGGCAGGCTGGCGGCGCCGAGGGCGCGGGCATGAACGCCGACCGTGCCTTCCTGGATGCGGGGGACGGAAACGCCTTCGGCATCGATGCCCGACATGGCATTGCGAACGGCATCGACCAGCCGGGCGCGGACGGAAGCCGGCATCCAGCCATCTATGACCGCGGCTTCAAAGTCGATGACGGCTGTCGATGAGGCGATCGAATAGGCCAGCGCATTTGCGGCGTCGAGGATCCACTGATCCACGGTCGGGCCGAGGTCGCCCCATTCTTCCGGCGTCGTCCAAAGATGCGGCGCATCCACGCCAGTTGCGTTCAGGCGCTTTTCCAGCACCGCGATCGAGGCGATGTCGATCAGCTGGGTCGGCTTGTTGCCGTTGCCGGGAATAAGCATCGAGCCAAGGGCGCCGGCATTTCCCGTCGGCCCGCTGTAGAGCCTGCCGTCAAGCACGATGCCGCCGCCGGCGAAGGCACCGATGTAGAAATAGACGAAATCGCGCAAAGCGCTGGTCTGGCCGAATACCAGTTCGGCCCCGCAGGCGGAGGTGGCGTCATTCTGGAGATAGACGGGAAAATCGCACAGAAGCTGGATTTCGGAGCGCATGTCGCGGTGGCGCCATTCGTCCATGATCTCGCGCGGCGCACCGGCGGTGTCGGCCCAGCTCCACAGCTCGAAGGGCATCGCTATGCCAAGGCCGGCAATGCGCTTCTGTTGGCCGGCGCTCAGGGTTGCCCGCAGCTCCTTCATGCCCGACAGCACGAACTCCACCGTTTCGCGCGGAACCGGATAGCGGTAGGAAAGCTGCGACGAAGCACGCACCGTTCCCAGAAAATCGATGAGCACGAGATCCGAGCTGCGGCGGCCGATCTTGAGCCCGATGAAGAAGGCGCCGTCGGGATTGAGCGACATCGGCACGGAAGGCTGGCCGATCTTGCCGCGTTGCGGAGCCTGCTTCAGAAGCAACCCGTCGCGTTCCAGCTCGCGCATGATGACCGATACGGTCTGCGCCGACAGGCCGGTCATCCTTGCGATGTCGGATTTCGACAGGCTGCCATGCAGGCGCACGAGCGACAGCACGAGCCGCTCATTGTGATCGCGCATCCCGCTCTGGTTGGTGCCGCGGTGGAAACGGCTTTCCGCCGCTTCGGGCGGACCATGTTTCACAGTGCCGGTTTCCACCGTAGCCAGTCTCCCGAAAGTTCCCCTGTCCTTTGGCAAGAATGTTGGATCGGCGCAATGCTGTCAATAATAAATAAGAGTGATTTAATTATTGACAGGGTGCCGGAACCTGTGTTTGTTTTTGTCTCAGGGCGCGGCCGGGAAGGCAGTGCGAGCGCTCGTATCTTGGCCCCGGAACTGGTCCGGAGCCGTCATCATCTGGGAGGATGCAATGAAAATCTCCGCGTTGAAGGCCGCCCTGTTCTGCGCGACCGCGCTTGGTGCGGCAGCGCTTGCCGCTCCGGCTTCCGCACAGGAAGTGGGCGCATGCCTGATCACCAAGACAGACACCAATCCCTTCTTCGTGAAAATGAAGGAAGGCGCTGTTGCCAAGGCCAAAGAACTGGGCGTCAACCTGAAGACCTATGCCGGCAAGATCGATGGCGACAGCGAAAGCCAGGTGGCGGCCATTGAAAGCTGCATCGCCGATGGTGCCAAGGGCATTCTGATTACCGCATCCGATACGGCGGGCATCGTTCCGTCCGTGAAGCAGGCCCGCGATGCCGGCATCCTCGTCATCGCGCTTGATACGCCGCTCGAACCCGCGGATGCCGCCGACGCGACCTTTGCCACCGACAATCTGCTCGCCGGCGAACTGGTAGGCAAATGGGCCGCAGCCACGCTCGGCGACAAGGCGAAGGATGCAAAGATCGCCTTCCTCAATCTGACGCCATCGCAGCCGACCGTCGACGTTCTGCGCGATCAGGGCTTCATGAAGGGCTTTGGCATCGACACCAAGGACATCAACCGCATCGGTGACGAGGACGATCCGCGTATTGTCGGCCACGATGTGACCAACGGCAATGAAGAGGGTGGCCGCAAGGCGATGGAAAACCTTCTCCAGAAGGACCCGTCCATCAATGTCGTCCACACCATCAACGAGCCTGCGGCTGCCGGTGCCTATGAGGCGCTGAAGGCAGTGGGCATGGAAAAGAACGTGCTGATCGTGTCCATCGATGGCGGCTGCCCGGGCGTGAAGAACGTGGAGGCAGGGGTGATCGGCGCGACCTCGCAGCAATATCCTCTGCTGATGGCTTCTCTCGGCATCGAGGCCATCAAGAAATTCGCTGACACGGGCGAGAAGCCGCAGGCCACCGAAGGCAAGGATTTTGTCGACACCGGCGTGGCGCTGGTCACCGCAAAGCCTGCCGAAGGTGTCGAGTCGATCGATGTCCAGAAAGGCCTTGAGCTTTGCTGGGGTTGATCCCGGCGCAGGCTTGAGCACACTATTCTGCGGACGCGCGGGAATTTCCTGCGCGTCCTCCGTGAGCAAGCGCTCGATGGGAGGAGGGCACTTATGAACGAAGCTGCTTCAGGCGAAGGGCGGGCGCAGGAGTTCGAAAAGGCTCTGGAAGGCAGCGACAGTTCGGTGGCGCGCTTTGAAGGACACGACCGCACCCCTGTCGAGAAATTGCAGCACTTCCTGCATTCCAGCCCGGCGGCGGTGCCCCTGATCGTCCTGATTGCTTCGCTTGTCGTCTTCGCTCTGGTGATCGGCGGGCGCTTCTTCTCGCCGTTTTCCCTGACACTCATTCTGCAGCAGGTGGCGATCGTCGGCATCATCGGGGCGGCCCAGACGCTGGTGATCCTGACGGCAGGCATCGATCTTTCTGTCGGCGCCATCATGGTGTTGTCCTCGGTGGTCATGGGGCAGTTCACGTTCCGCTACGGGCTGCCGGCGCCTGTTGCGATCCTTTGCGGCTTCGCTGTCGGCGCTGCCTGCGGCTTCCTCAATGGCTGGCTGGTGGCGCGGCTGAGGCTGCCGCCATTCATCGTCACGCTCGGCACCTGGCAGATCATTCTGGCTGCCAACTTTCTCTATTCCGCGAACGAGACGATCCGCGCTCAGGATATCGAGGCCAATGCGCCGCTGCTGCAATGGTTCGGCAACAATATCCGCATCGGCAATGCCGTCTTCACCTATGGCGTGATTGCCATGGTGGTTCTGGTGCTGGTGCTCTGGTACGTGCTCAACCACACCGCATGGGGGCGGCATGTCTATGCGGTGGGCGATGACCCCGAGGCCGCCAAGCTTTCGGGCGTCAACGTCAACCGAATGCTGCTTTCGGTCTACACGCTTGCCGGGCTGATCTGCGCGCTGGCCGGCTGGGCGCTGATTGGGCGTCTTGGCTCGGTCTCGCCCACTTCAGGGCAGTTCGCCAATATCGAATCGATCACGGCAGTGGTGATCGGCGGCATATCCCTGTTCGGCGGGCGCGGCTCCATTCTCGGCATGCTGTTCGGGGCGCTGATCGTTGGCGTATTCTCGCTGGCACTGCGGCTCATCGGCACCGATCCGCAATGGACCTATCTGCTCATCGGCGTGCTCATCATCGGTGCCGTAACGGTCGACCAGTGGATCAGGAAGGTGGCAGGCTGATGCAGCGCGAACCCATTCTCACCGCACGCGGTCTGGTCAAGCGCTATGGCCGCGTCACAGCCCTCGATTCAGCCGATTTCGATCTCTATCCGGGCGAGATACTGGCGGTGATCGGGGATAATGGCGCAGGAAAATCATCGCTGATCAAGGCGCTTTCCGGCGCGATGACGCCCGATGAGGGCGAGATCAGGCTGGAGGGAAAGCCGGTTTCCTTCCGCTCGCCGATGGAGGCGCGCGAGGCCGGCATCGAGACCGTCTACCAGAACCTTGCCTTGTCGCCGGCGCTGTCGATCGCCGACAACATGTTCCTCGGCCGCGAGATCAGGCGGCCGGGGCCGCTTGGCCGATGGCTGCGCATGCTGGACCGGCCTGCCATGGAAAAGCGCGCCCGTGACATGCTTTCCGAACTCGGACTGATGACCATCCAGAATATCGGGCAGGCGGTGGAAACCCTCTCGGGCGGCCAGCGTCAGGGCGTGGCGGTGGCGCGCGCCGCTGCCTTCGGGTCCCGGGTGGTGATCATGGACGAACCGACGGCAGCGCTCGGCGTCAAGGAATCGCGGCGCGTGCTGGAACTGATCCTCGACGTGAAGAAGCGCGGCCTGCCGATCGTGCTGATTTCCCACAACATGCCGCATGTTTTCGAGGTCGCCGACCGCATCCATATTCACCGGCTGGGCCGACGGCTCACCGTCATCGATCCGAAGGACTACACCATGTCGGATGCGGTGGCCTTCATGACCGGGGCAAAGGCGCCGCCGGAGGCTGCCGTCGCAGCCTGATCCAGTGCCATCTTCACGGACGCTGTCTGAAAGCGTATCTGGGACGGGGATCGAAGCGCGCGCCAGCGCGTTGTTCCCGACCTGAGGCTTTTTCCCGGAAAGGCACGCCGCCAGATGATACGCACCGTTTCCACCACACCTTTCGACGATCAGAAACCCGGAACATCCGGGTTGCGCAAGAAGGTGCCGGTGTTCCAGCAGCCGAACTATGCCGAGAATTTCATCCAGTCGATCTTCGATGCGCTTTCCGGCTTCGGGGGCAGGCTGCTGGTGGTCGGTGGCGACGGGCGCTACTACAACCGCGAGGTGATCGGGAAGGTCATTGCCATGGCGGCCGCCAACGGGTTCGGCAAGGTGATGGTCGGGCAGGGCGGCATCCTCTCGACGCCGGCCGCCTCCCATCTGATCAGAAAATACAAAGCCTTTGGCGGCATCATCTTGTCCGCCAGCCACAATCCCGGCGGGCCAAGGCAAGATTTCGGCATCAAGTACAATGCCGGAAACGGCGGCCCGGCGCCCGAGAAGATAACCGACGCGATCTATGCGCGGTCGAAGGAAATCCGCGAATACCGGATCGCGGAAATCGGCGATATCGACATCGACACCATCGGCACGGTCGAAGCCAGCGGCATGGAGGTCGAGATTGTCGATCCGGTGCGCGACTATGCGGACCTCATGGAGAGCCTGTTCGATTTCGAGGCGCTGCGGAAACTGTTCGCCTCCGGCTTTCGCATGCGCTTCGATGCCATGCATGCCGTGACCGGGCCTTACGCGACGGAGATATTCGAGCGCCGTCTCGGTGCCGCTCCCGACTCATGCCGGAATTTTCGGCCCCTGCCGGACTTCGGCGGGCATCACCCCGATCCCAATCTGGTTCACGCCAAACACCTCTACGAGGAGATGATGGGACCCGATGCTCCCGATTTCGGCGCCGCCTCCGACGGCGACGGAGATCGCAACCTGATCATCGGCAAGGGCATTTTCGTCACCCCCTCCGATTCGCTTGCCCTGCTGGCCGCCAATGCAACGGTGGCGCCCGCCTATACGGGCGGGCTCGCGGGCATTGCGCGCTCGATGCCGACCAGCGGCGCGGCTGATCGTGTGGCGCAGAAACTGGGCGTCGGTCTTTACGAGACGCCGACAGGCTGGAAATTCTTCGGCAACTTGCTCGATGCCGGCATGGCGACGATCTGCGGTGAGGAGAGCGCCGGCACAGGTTCCAGCCATGTCCGCGAGAAGGACGGACTTTGGGCTGTGCTTCTGTGGCTGTCCATTCTCGCGGCCCGCCGCGAAAGCGTCAGCGAAATCGTGACGAAACACTGGGCCACATACGGCCGCAATTACTATTCGCGCCATGACTATGAGGAAGTGGACGCCGCCGGTGCCAATGCGCTGATGGAGGAACTGCGGGAAAAGCTGGCCTCCTTGCCAGGAAAGCAGGTGTCCGGGCTCACCATCGAAACGGCTGACGACTTTGCCTATCATGACCCGGTGGACGGTTCGGTGAGCGTTCAGCAGGGCATCCGGATCCTGTTCGAGGGCGGATCGCGGGTGGTGTTCCGGCTTTCGGGAACCGGAACCAGCGGTGCCACGCTTCGCGTCTATATAGAGCGCTATGAGCCCGATACGGCCAGTCACGGTATCGACACGCAGGCGGCGCTGGCCGATCTTATCGCAGCGGCGGACGAGATTGCGGGCATTCGCCGCCATACCGGCCGCGAGCGCCCGAGCGTCATCACCTGAGGTCCCTACTGCACCAGAAGGGCGCGTCCGCAAGTCGCTCCGGTGACACGCACATCGGCCTGACCAAGGCTGATGCCGAGCACGCCGAGGAGATTGTAGAGGAGTTTATCCAGAACCGGAGTGACGGCGCCGAGGGCCAGTTGCACTGGTGGCTTGACCACGCCGAGCAGCCAGCCGATGTCGATCGGAAGGCCCAGAGGTTCAACCGAAAGCTTGAGGTCGTCGATCAGGGTGGACGTGAGCGATGAGGTGTAGTTGCTGGTCGTCGCCGTCTTCGTCTTCTTTGCCGCTATGTCGGACTGTGTGAAGGTAAGGGGGATCGCGACATCATTGCCCATCATGGCATGGGCAAAGCCCTTGATCTTGAGAAGGTCGAGCTTGATGACGAAGAGGATGTTGAGGCTGACATCGGCAATCGCAACGGCACGGAACATCATCTTGCGCGTAAAGTCGGCAAACCCCGAACCGTAGGCTTCAGCGATATAGAGCTCGGCGATACCCGGCGTCGTATCTATCGTGACCCGCAGGCTTTCCGGCCGGCCGGTAGGGCATTCGATCGACTTGAGCCTTGCCTCGGCATAGGCGACCTCGACATGCAGTGGCAGGTTGATCGAGAGAAGATGAATGCCGCCGCCGAGATTGCTCGACAAGGGGCTGACGGAGGCGACGAGGCTGACGCGCGTCTGGGCCGTTCGCACGACCGTTCCCTCTTCGCCCACCGCCAGCCATGGCGAGCGCTGTGGTGGCTCGCCGATTGCAATCTTCAGTTTGAGGCCACCAAGACCGGGCAACATGCCGCCAAGATTGGCGGCCACCATATTGTCGCCATTGGCGATCGCAGCGCTTGCGGTCAGCATGGAAAGCACGTTGGCTGCTATATCCAGCCCGGCAGGGCGCTGGCCGATGCCGAGCTGACCCACGGAGCCAAGGTCGATCAGCGTGTTCAGGGACACCAGCAGACTGGCGCTCGATTGTGCGCCCAGCGTTTGCAGGGCGATGCGGCTGACGCTGTCGAGGCCGGGAACATCGGCCATGGCAGCCGCAATCTGGCCCACCGTGGCTGTTGTGGAAAGCAGATCGGAATAGGTAAGTGCGGTGGCGTTTGTGCGAATGGCCAGCGCATCCAGAAATGACAGGACGCTGACGTCGGCAGCCGCCAGCGCCCTGTAGTCCATGACGTTCAGATTGATGTTGCCGCCCAGCAGGGCGCCAAGCAGGGCATTGGCCAGTCCACCGTCGAGTTGGAGCAGGCGCGAGCCGACGGAAAAGGCGGCCTCGGATTTCATGCTGGCTATGGCCGATGTGCCGATGACCGGCGGAGCCATCACGCTGCTGCCGAAGTAGAGGTTGCCGAGCTTTTCCAGCGAAACCTCGACTGCGTTGTAAGGTTGCTGTCCCGGTACGAAACGGCTTGCGCGTGGCTTCGACGGGTCGGGGGTGTAGCGACCGCGAATGACGTTGGCGACCGGCCGTCCCGGCAAGGGTTTCGTGGTGTCTCCAGCGCCGCGCACAAGAACCTGACCAAGGCCGTTGTCACTTAAAGTGGCGGCAACCATTGCTTCCGCCTTGCTCATGTTGCCGGTGGCGGCGATAGCGGCGATATCGGTTATCGCCTGCGCATGGCGCCGCTCGGTGTAGAGAGACCCCTGATCGACCGCGAAGGCGGTCAGCACCACGGCAAAGGGCATGATCAGCGCAGTCATCACAGCGAAGTTGCCGGTCCTGTTCCTGAGAAAATGCCGGGGCGATTGCGGGGCCGCAGCCGGAGGTTCATGCATCACAGTCCTCCTATCCGGATCGTTGACTGCCGCCGGATCGTCTTTCCCGGCATGGCTAGGCCCTGGAAGAGACCCCATATCGGCAGATTGGAGGCGTCGTAGGCAACGGCTACAACGAACTGGCTGCCATCGGCGGCACTGTCATGAGCATTGATGGTGAGCTTCGTGGCATCGACGAATGCATAGCCGGATCCGTTGCGGTTTATGAAGTCCGTTACCAATGCCGTGCGCTCGGAGGCCGAAAGGCCGCTCATGGCGATGCGCGCGGCATCGGCGGCCAGCTGCTGGACTGAATGGCTGGCACCGAAATAGATGCCGTAGGCGATCATCCCCAATATCATCAGGAGGAAGATCGGCGCGAGGATGGCGAATTCGACGGCCGCTGCAGCGCGGGTACATCGGCGGAATACACAGAGGCGGTTCGGCAAAACGCAAATCACGACACCCTCCAATCGAAATTCAACTTACGAGTGTGTATTGTGTATATTTACAACTTTAGAATGAAAAAGATTAAGCAATGATTGCCGGCAGCCGGACCATCGGTTCGTGCTTGATCGATATGTTCAAGCTTATATAACCATAGAAACGCCACTGGTTCCGGAAGCCCGCAATGTTCCCAATTCGTCTGCTGCTTGTCGCCTTTGCCGCGCTGCAACTGGTTCTCATGCCTGCGCTTGCGCAGGCGGCACGGCTTTTCACGGACGCGGCGGGAAGGTCTGTCGAAATACCCGACAGGGTAGAGCGCGTGCTTGCCGCGGGGCCGCCTGCTTCCGTGCTGCTTTATGTGGTGTCTCCGGAAAAAATGGTGGGCTGGGTGCGTTCGCCATCGGATGCGGAAAAGCAGTTTCTCGCCGAGCCGTATCGGGACTTGCCGGAGACCGGCCGGCTCACCGGACGCGGCAACACGGCCAATATCGAAATGGTCCTGTCGATGAAGCCTGACATCATCATCGATGTCGGCACCATCGATCCGACCTACGCTTCACTGGCCGACAGGGTGCAGGAACAGACCGGCATTCCCTATGTGCTGATTGATGGCGCCTTCCTGCGCACGCCGGAAACCCTGCGCGAGGTGGCTGGCCTGCTGGGGGTAGAAGCACGCGGTGAGGAACTGGCTTCCTATGCCGAGCGCACGATGGCATGGCAGAAGGAGACGGTTGCCGATATCGCTCCGGAAGACCGCCCGAAGGTCTATTACGGGCGCGGGCCGGACGGGCTTGAGACCGGCTCCGCCGGCTCCATAAACATGGAAATTCTCGACGTCGTGGGTGCGCACAATGTTGCGGCACTTGCGGGATCGGGAGGCCTGTCGAACGTTTCGATCGAGCAGGTTCTCGGATGGAACCCCGATGTCATTTTGACGCTCAGCCCGGAATTTCAGAAATCCGTGAAGACGGACCCGACATGGGCGAACCTGAAGGCGGTGAAGGACGGCCGGGTCTACCGCGCGCCGACCTTGCCATTCGGCTGGTTCGACTCTCCGCCTGGTGTCAACCGGCTGATGTCGGTGACGTGGCTGACGGAAATCCTCTATTCGGGCAAGGCGGAATTCGACATGGGCGAGCGGACGCGCGAATTCTACCGTCTCTTCTATCAGGTCGAGCTCACGCAAGAGCAGATTGACCAGCTTCTGGCGGATTCCGCGATAAAATGAGCAAAAGCGGGGCGCTGCCAGAGGCCGGCAATCGGGCAGGGCGCTCTCTTTTCCCGGTGCTGCTCCCGCCTTTGCTGCTGGCGGTCGTCGTAATACTGGCCCTTTCGGCCGGGAAATATGACGTTTCCCTTTCCGATATGGCGCGGGTGGTCTGGTCGCGCCTGACAGGAACACCGAGTGGTTTGGACGCCACTGTCGAGACGGTGGTCTGGAATGTGCGTCTGCCGCGGGTGCTGGCGGGGCTGCTTGTGGGAGCCTCGCTGGCGGCCGCCGGTTGCGTCTATCAGGGGCTGTTCCGCAATCCTTTGGTGTCGCCCGACATTCTGGGCGTTTCCGCAGGTGCAAGCCTCGGCGCGGTTGGCGGCATCTTTCTGTCGCTGCCGGTACTGGCCATACAGGGCATGGCCTTTGCCGGAGGCCTGGCGGCCGTCGCGCTGGTCTATGCGATCGGGTCGATGGTGCGGGGCCGCGATCCCGTGCTCGTGCTCGTTCTCGCCGGCGTGGCAGTGGGCGCGCTGGTCGGGGCGTGCATTTCCCTGCTCAAGGTACTTGCCGACCCCTACAACCAGTTGCCCGCCATCACCTTCTGGCTGCTGGGAAGCCTCGCCAGCATCACCCGCGCCGATGCTGCGTCACTCCTGCCGGCCATGCTGCTGGGGCTGGTGCCGATGGTGCTTCTGCGCTGGCGCATGAACCTGATGACTCTCGACGAGGAGGACGCGCGCGCACTCGGCATCGAAACCGGGCGCCTGCGCCTCATTCTGGTGTCGGCCGCCACGCTGATGACGGCGGCTGCCGTTTCCGTTTCCGGCATCATCGGCTGGGTGGGGCTGGTGATGCCGCACATTGCCCGCTCTCTTGTGGGACCGGATTTCGGCCGCCTGCTGCCGGCCTCCCTCATGCTCGGTGGCGGCTACATGGTTGGCGTGGACGCGCTGGCAAGGACCATTGCCGGGATCGAGGTGCCGCTCGGCATTCTGACGGCGGTGATCGGCGCGCCGTTCTTCCTGTGGCTGCTGGTGAGCGGGAGGCGCGGATGGCAGTGATGATGTCCGCGCAGGATCTGGCCTTCGGCTATGGTGGCAAGGCCATAGGGCAGGGCGTCAACATCTCCGTCAACTCAGGCGAGGTGCTGTGCCTGATGGGACCCAACGGGTGCGGCAAGACCACGCTGTTTCGCACGCTGCTTGGCCTTCTGCCGCCGCTCGGTGGCCATCTGGAGATGCGCGGCAGGCCGGTGCAGGCCTATACGAGAGCGGAATTCGCCCGTCATGTCGCCTATGTGCCGCAGGCGGGCTCGTCCTATTTTCCGTTCACCGTCCTCAACGTGGTGATGATGGCGCGGGCGAGCCGCATCGGCACCTTCGCCACGCCCTCCGCCCATGACCGGAAATTGTCTTTTGCCGCACTGGACCGGCTTGGCCTTGCACATCTCGCCAAACGCTCCTTCAACGAGATCAGCGGTGGAGAGCGGCAGATGACCCTGATTGCGCGCGCGCTGGTGCAGGAGGCGGAACTGATCGTGATGGACGAGCCGACCGCCAGCCTCGACTTCGGCAATCAGGCGCGCGTGCTCGACTGCATCAACGAACTGCGGGGGTCCGGTCTTTCCATCGTTCTGTCGACGCACGATCCCGGGCATGCCTTCGCCTGTGCCGACCGGGCGGTGCTGATGAAGCAGGGGCATGTGGTCGCTGATGGCTCGCCCAGCGAGGCGGTGACGCCGGAGAGCCTGCACGGCCTTTATGGCGTGGAGGTTGCCGTGGAATTCATGCAGGGTGCCGGGCGAAGCATATGCGCACCCGCGCTCGGCCGCTTCCGTCAGGAGTAAGGGATGGTGAGGGAAAACGAAATCCGCGAGGGCGAGCGGGCCGTGGCGATGCCGCCGGCGAGCGATGCCGGACTGGTGTTCATCGGCCGCATCCATACACCGTGGACCTCGCGCATGATGACGCCGCGACAGGGCCGGCGCGACGGCCCGCTGTGCCGCATGGAAGTGTTCGAGCCGTGGGTGGCGGCGCTGGCCAATATCGAAGAGTTCGATGAACTGGAAGTGCTGTACTGGCTGCACATGTCGCGGCGTGATCTGGTGCTGCAAAGCCCCGCCAGCGATGGCACGTCTCGCGGAACCTTCTCCATCCGCTCGCCGGTGCGGCCCAATCCGATAGGCACCTCAATCGTGACGCTGGCCGGGCGCGAGGCAAACACGCTTCTGGTGCGCGGCCTCGATTGCCTCGACGGCACGCCACTGCTCGACCTGAAGCCGGAGCGGACCGGTTTCACCGCCATCGCTCCGCCGCAGCCGGGTGATTTTGAGGTCGGTTAAAGCATGTCGCCCGAAAGAGGGAACCGGTTTCGGGACGACGACATGCGTGAAAAACGGGAACTTAAAGCGCAGGGAGCGAATCTGAAAGATCGCGACACGCTTTGAAGGCCCCCTCAGATTTGAAAGAGCCGCCGGCGATGCTCTCGCCGGCGGCTTTGCTTTGGGGAGGATGCCTCAGAAAGTGAGGCGGGTCTTGAGATAGAAGCTCCGGCCCGGCTCCGGAAAGCCTTCGGTCAGCTCGTAGTTCTTGTCGAAGATGTTCCGGACGCCGAAATTGACGGACATGCCGTCGGAGAAGTCGTACTGCATGTTGAGGTTCGCGAGCGCGAAACCGGATGTCTTCACATAGGGGATGTTCGGGGCTAAGGAAGAGTCTGACCAGCGCCAGCTGGTCAGCTCGATGTCAGGCGACACCGTGAAATTCTCATACGGCGTCCAGTGGGCATAGATATGCGCGGTATGTTCGGGCGTATCGGTCGGCCTCAGATCCGGACGCACGGGATCGTCCAGCTTGCGCTTCAGCCAGGTGTAGTTGCCGCCGATGGTCAGCTCCGGGAGAATATCCCATTCGCCGCTCAGTTCGATGCCGTAATAGTGCCCGTTGCCGATGTTCTGGTTCTGGGTGAGCTGACCGCCGTTGGAGGTCGTGCCGATCTGGATCGACTGGATCACATCGCTGAGATCGCTGTAGAAGATCGCCCCGCCTGCCCGGGCCGTTTCCGAAAGCGTCGTGGTGGCCCCAAGCTGATAGTGCGTTGCCCGTTCCGACTTCAGGTCGGGATTCGGCTCCGCGGTTCCGAAGCGTGAGCTGTAGCGTTCAAACAGGTTCGGGAAACGGGTGCGCGACGAAACGCTGGCGTTCAGTTCCAGAAGGTCGGTGGGCCGGTAAATAGCCGCCAGCTGCCAGTTGGCGGCATTGCTGCTGCCGAGCGGATACTCCACGATGCCATTTGAATAACGTTGCGCCTTCAGCAGCTTGTTCCAGTCGTAGCTGACGCCGGCAACCAGATCGAGCTTGTCGGTGGCATGGAACGTGTTTTCGACCGCTGCCGACCACGTGTCCTCAGACCGTTCCAGCCGTGGCTCGAGGAAGGCTGAGGTCGGATGTGTCGGCCGGGCAAACTGCTGCGGACGGTGGATGTCGCGCCGGTAATGAAGTGCTGCTTTCAGCGTGTTACGCTCAATAAGTTCCGTGCCACCTTCGGCGGAGAAACCGTAGGAGCGGTCATGATAATCGCTGTCGAACGCATAGCCCGCGTTCTGGCTGGAGAAGGTATTGTCGTCATAAGACGACAAAAGGTTGTAGAAGGTGTTGTAGTACGCCTTCGTGCGCAGATAGGAGGCTTCGCCTATCTCCGTGTGGGAGTAGAAGGACAGGCTCGACACATCCCAGTGCGGCCACTTCCAATTGCGGTTATCCGGTTTGGTTACGTGATAAGGCGCGTTGCGGCTGCCTTCCTGATGCGTGTAGCTGATGACATATTCGTCCGTATCGTTGGGCGTATAGCCAGCCTTGAAATTCAGCCGCCAGTCATCGACGTCGCTCAGATCGCGGCGTCCCCCGTTTTCGTAAGGGGTTGGGGTGAAAGAACGCGACAGGAAGAACCCGTCGGAATCGCGGATTGCGGCGCTGGCCTGCAGATAGAAGTTTTCCTGCCGTGTTCCCACCGATGCGAAGGCGGTGGCCGCCGCAAGATCGCCGGTATTGCCGACATCGATGCCAGTCTGGAATTCCGCTTCGAACTCGCGCGTGGGCTTGCGTGTCACCATGTTGATGGCGCCGCCCATGGCGCCCGGGCCGTTGAGGACGGACACATAACCCTTCTGGACCTGTATCTCGGCAAGGTCAGGCGTTAGGAAACGCCCCATGTCGAGGCGGTTATCCGCCGGCAGATAGACGCGGATGCCGTCAATCGAAAGCGGAACCTGAAAACGGTCGAAGCCGCGCACGTAAAGAAGGCGCTCATTGCGGCGGCCACCCGTGGTGGAAACGCTGATGCCGGGGACCGTGCTGAGGGCATCGTCCAGAGTGTTGCGGTTGGACGTGTAGATTTCCTGCGGTGTCACCACGCTTTGCGAAATGGTCTGCCCGCTGTTGCCGCCTTCACCATTGCCGGCCGACACATTGATGCGCCCCAGAACGAAGACCTCATCCCCGGCCTGATGCACACGGGGTTTCTTGTCTTTCTCGTTGGACTGAACCTCGGCAGCGCCATTCTCAACGGTCTGTGCCAGGCTGCTCTGAGCGGACATGATCGTAGCCAGCGCCGTGAGCGCTGATCCTATCCATATATATCGCAAATTATGATCCCCCAAAAAAGCAGTTATATAACCATTGGTCCGCGTGCGATTCATGCCGCGAAACTGCAACTGTTATATTCATAAAAATATATCGATTCAAACTGCAAGTGCCGATGGTTGGGCCAGCAGGTGCGGTGGATTGTCGTAGGGGGAGGTTTTGCAGATACTATTGCGAAAGCAATGGACTGCCTCTATATCGATAGCAACCTACTAAATAGGAATGCATTCAAATGGACGCTGGCGAGCTGTTCGCCGTCGAACTGGCTCGTGTGAGCCGGCAGTGGCGAAAGCGCATCGATGAGCGGCTTCGGCATCTCGACCTGACGCAGGCGAGATGGATGGTGCTGCTGCAGCTATCTCGCTCGGCGCCGGTATCCCAGCGCGAGCTTGCCGACATTATCGGCGTGGAGGGGCCGACGCTGGTCCGGGTTCTCGACAATCTGGAGCGTCAGGGGCTTGTGCTGCGCCGCGCCTGCAAGGCCGACCGGCGTGTGAAGCTGGTGGAGCTGGCCGAAGGATCTGCTCCGGTTCTTTCCGAGATAGGCCGGATCGCTGCGGATTTGCGTAACGAGTTGCTGGAAGGCGTGGCGCCCGAGGAATTGGGGCGCGCGCGCGAGCTTTTGAAAATCATTGGGGATCGTTTGGAGTCGGGTACCGGTGGATAAGGTTGTGGAATTGCGTAAGGACGAAAATGAACAGGCCGAAAGGCTGAAGCCGGAGGTGGCGCCTGCCGCTCCGGAAGCCGCGAAGCGGCGGACCAGTGGGCGCAGCATGCGTGGCGGAAGAGCGAAACTGCTTGTACTTGTCGTCGGGCTTGTCGTCGCTGCGCTGGTGATCTGGCCCTGGCTGGCGCACCGCTGGAGCCATGTTGCCATCAATGATTCGCGCATTGCGGCCAATCTGGTGACAGTTGGCAGCGAGGTGAGCGGCCGTGTCGTCTCCATCGATGTGATTGCGGGCGATCAGGTGAAGAAGGGCGATCTTCTCGCCTCGATCGACAGCGAGACGGCAAGGCTCGAACTTTCGGCGCTTGATGCCCAGATTGAAGGCGTGAACGCGCAGCAGGCGCAGTTGCGGGCGCAGCAGGATATGGTGCGCACGCAGGTTGCGGCGAAACTGGCAGCCGGTGAAGCCCAGCTCACAGCAGCCGAAGCCAATCACCGGGCGAGCCAGGCGAGCCTCATCAATGCCAGCAGCCGCTTCGAGCGCGTCAACAGGCTTGCCAGCAGCAAGGTGACGTCCGAGCAGACGCTGGAGGAGGCGCAGGCGACGCTCTCCACTGCGACCGAGCAGGAGAAGTCGGCCGCCGCCGCGATCATGACGGCGCGGGCCAATCTGGACGTCGCCCGCTCGGAAGAAGCCCAGATCGCTGTGCTCGATCGCCAGATCGCGGTGCTTGAAAGCCAGAAAGCGGCCCTTGTCGCCCAGCGCGGCCAGAAGGAGGTCGATCTCGGGCGGCGCGAAATCCGCGCCCAGTTCGACGGTGTCATCGACAGCACATTCATCGAGGCCGGCGAATATGTGGGGCCGGGCACGCGCCTGCTCATCTACCACGATCCGAACGTCATCTGGATCGATGCCAATGTGAAGGAAACCGATTTCGGCAGGGTGAAGCTCGGCGCGCCTGCTGCGGTGACCGTCGATGCCTATCCTCAGCTGAAGGTGAGCGGCAAGGTCACGCGTGTTGGCGAAGCGGCAACCAGCCAGTTTGCCCTGCTGCCAAGCCCCAACCCGAGCGGCAACTTCACCAAGATCACGCAGCGCTTGCCGATCCGCATCGAGATCGATCAGCAGGAGGGCCTGCTGCGGCCCGGCATGATGGTGGAAGTGAGCGTCGATGTCGTCGATTGAGGGCCTGTTCGACCGCTACGGGCCATCCTATCGCTGGTTCGCCACGGGAACGGTGATGATCGCGACGATCGCAGTGGTCTTGTCCACCACGATCGTCAACGTCGCCATTCCCGACGTGATGGGCGCCTTCGGCATCAGCCAGGTGCAGGCGCAGTGGCTGTCGACGGGCTTTCTGGCGGCGATGACCGCGACCATGCTGGTGACGGACTGGGCCGACCGGGCCTTTGGCCAGCGCGCAACCATGGTGGGGGCGCTGGCTATCTTCATGGCCGGTTCGGTGCTGGGCGGCATTGCGCCGAACGAGACGGTTCTCACCGTCGCGCGCGTCATTCAGGGTGCCGCCGCCGGCGTTGTGCAGCCTCTGGCGATGATCCTGCTGTTTCAGGTGTTCCCGCCGAACCAGCGCGGTGCGGCCATGGGCATATTCGGCATCGGCGTGGTTCTGGCGCCTGCGCTCGGACCGTGGATCGGGGGCCTGCTGATCGATGCCTTCAGCTGGCGCTATGTTTTCTACCTTGGCATTCCTTTCGCCCTGATCGGCATCGTTTTGTCCAATCTGTTCCTTCCCGTGCGGACCCAGACCGGTCCGCGGCCCGGTTTCGACTGGGGCGGAATGGTGTTGCTGTGCCTGTTTCTGGCCTCGATCCTGAATGCGCTGACCAATGCCCAGCGCCTCGGATGGTCTTCCGATCCCATTCTGTTGCAGTTCGCTGTCGCCGCCGTCGCGATCGCCGGCTTCATCTGGTGGGAGACGACCACCGCCAGACCGATGCTCGACCTGCGGCTTTTCACCAGCGTGCCGTTCTCGGCTGCATCTCTGGTCGCCTTCATCATGGGGGCAGGCCTGTTCGGCTCCACCTATCTCGTGCCGCTGTTCGTTCAGACCATACAGGGGCTGACACCGACGCAGGCCGGCCTTCTGCTGATGCCGTCCGGCTTTGTGCTGGTGGTCGTGTTCCCGATCGCCGGGCGCATGTCGGACAAGGTGCCTGCCGGCTATCTGATCGCCGTCGGCATGGTTCTCTTCGCGTGGTCGTCATGGCTGACCGCATCGGTCAGCGTCGATACCGCATTCTGGACGCTGGCCTGGTGGGTGGTGATCTCGCGCATCGGTCTTGGCCTGCTGTTCCCGTCGCTGACGGCGGGCTCGCTCAAGGTGCTGCCCCGCGAGCTGGTGGCGCAGGGGTCCGGCGCCATCAACTTCATCCGCCAGCTTGGCGGCGCCTTCGGCGTCAACCTGCTGGCCGTGTTCCTTGAACGGCGCACCGTCTATCATGCCGACGGACTGACCGCGACGCAGACAAGTCACAATCCGGCGACCATGGATCTGCTGGGCACGGTGTCGGGTATCGCCAAAGCAGGCGGATTGCCCGATTATCAGCAGATCCCCGCGGCCATCCAGTTTCTGGGCCAGATGATCGCCATTCAGGCCAACACGCTGGCATTTCATGACGGTTTCCTCGTCGTCATGCTGGTGTTCCTGATTGCGCTGGTGCCAACCTGGATGCTGCATCGCGCCCAGCGCAAGCCGCATGGCCAGTAACGCCGTGGCTCAGAATGGGAAAGCGCCAGCCCCGTTTTGAAGCGGTGCGGCTGCCGAATGTCCCGTTACAGGGGCGATTGCGTTTCACTTCGGCACGAAATCTCATGGCATGAGATGTGCTTGTTCAAACCTGCCGGCTCTGCCGGTGGCCTGGAGCGCACCGGGCCGGCTGTCGGGGTGGGCGGGCTTGGCTGCCCCGGCAGTCACCGTGCATCGCTACGGCATGCCGCCATGACGCGACAATAAATTGTTAACCATACTGACCTAACCAATTCAGCAACATAAACTGAATCGGGGCGGCACATGTCGATTTCGCGCAGGGGCTTCATCATCGGGCTGCCATTGCTGATGGCAGGCTGCGCAACCTCTCCATATGCAAATTATGGCGCCATTCCGGGTGAGCGGTTTCCGCTGCCGGCCATACCTGCATCGGAAGTGAAGCCGGAGCTGCGCCGCACCGAAGTGGCATTCGGCGGGGATTATGCTGCCGGCACCATCGTGGTGAACACGCCGGAGCGCCGGCTCTATTACGTTCTCGGAAATGGCCGCGCCATCCGCTACGGTATAGGCGTCGGTCGCCAGGGCCTTGCATTGCGCGGCAATGCGACGATCGGCCGAAAGGCCGAATGGCCAAGCTGGACGCCGACTGCCAACATGATGCGGCGCGATCCGCGCAACCGCCGGTATGCCGGCGGCTTGCCGGGCGGACCCAACAATCCACTGGGCGCGCGGGCGCTCTATCTCTACCGCGACGGACGCGACACCATGTTCCGCATCCACGGCACCAACCAGCCGAGCACCATAGGCAAGGCGGTTTCCAGCGGCTGCATCCGCATGCTCAATCACGATGTCATCGATCTTTACGAACGCGCGACGCCGGGCACGCGCGTGGTGGTAATCCAGTCCTGACAGGAATGCCTGTTCGATCGGGTGTGGCGGTTCGCTTCTGAACCTCCCGTTAACCATTTCCATAGACAAGCGAACTCATGAAACGCCTAGCCATTGTTCTGTTAGCCACAGCGTTCACCGTCCCTGCACAGGCCGAAGACCTCGTCAGAAGGGGCCGCCAGATCGCGGAGATGAATTGCTCGCCCTGTCACGCCATCGGCGCCAGGGATGAGAGCAAGCATCCGCAGGCGCCGCCCATGCGTGACCTGTCGAAGCGCTATCCTCTGGATGCGCTCGAAGAAGCCTTTGTGGAAGGCATTTACAGCGGGCATCCCGATATGCCGGAATTCAAGGCCACTTCGGATCAGGTGACGGCCCTGCTTGCCTATCTGGATACGATCCAGTCCGACAGCCGATAAGGTTGTGGTGTCAGCAGCGCCTTGAGCGCCGACGAGCCGGGGATCAGCCGGCAATGGCGCTGGAAGCCGCCATCAGCGAAAACAGGCCGATGACGACAGCAGCAAGCCGATAGGCGTGCGGCCTGACAGCTTTGGGCAGCGACGAGCCGCAGACTGTCCAGACCGCTCCGGCGATCAGCGACAGGCAAAGGAACGTCGCGATCGCACCCGACCGGAGCCCGGGGCTCATGGCCGGGATGAGTATGCCGCCCACCAGCATCGCCTTCGGATTGAGAAGGGTCGTCAGGAAGACCCGGCGCATGGCAGCGGACTTTTCCGTTGCTATGGCATCCGCAGGCTGGTTCCAGAGCTTCCATGCCGAAAACAGCAGCCAGACCGCGGCAATTCCCTTCATGACCGGCATCGCGGCGGCCACATCGGCGAAGCTTTGCACAAGAACCAGATAGGCCGTGACGGCGACCAGATAGCCTGCCGCCTCCGCCACAGGAAGCACCATGGCGCGACGCCAGCCCATCGCTGCCCCCGATGCCGCGAGGATCGTGTTTGTCGGGCCGGGCGTGATCAACACCATGATGGCGGCGATGACGAATGATACGAAAGACATCTGTTCTCTGTCCTCAGGTCATCCACTGATAGCAGGCTCTCTGTAACGTGGATTGACCAGAATCAAGACAGAGGCGGATTGCCGGGCGCAGCCCTCATGGAACCGCTTACGGCCATTCGCGTTGAGGGGCGCGCCCGCAAAGGAGATCGCGATGCACAGATTGTGGTTCAACATGGCGATGCTGGGCATCGAGGCCCAGCAGGTGATCTGGTTGCGGACCATGAAGCTTGCCATGGGCGGCAAGCGGGGCGAGCGCGAGGCGCGCCGCATGGTGAGCGAGAAGGTCGCTGCGGCAGGTCAGGCCTCCGTCCAGATCGCGCGGGGCGCTTCGCCCGACAAGGTGGTGAAAGGCTACCGCAAGAAGGTGCGGGCCAATGCGCGACGCCTGTCGCGATGATGGACTGCCCTCAGCACTTTGGGGCAGATGGCTGGCTGAAACCGGGAGGCTCTGGTCTCCGCAGGATTGTCGTATCAGGCCGCTGCTTCCTGCCGGCTTATGGGAGTCGCCTGCATCCGTCGTAACAACGGGTGCAGGCGATCCCTTTATTTCCGCATGCGATCCGCACTGTCCGGCGGATCAGTGCGTTCAGAATTCCCGTCCAATCAGCAGGCGATCAACGGAAATCCGACCTCCGCCAAACGCTGCTATCAGCGCGGCCCCGGCCGACCAGAAAGTCGAGTTGAATTCGGCTTTGGACTGGACCTGATGCAGGAATGCAGCACCACCGTCGGAGAGCAGCCGTGCCTGACCATCAGCAGTAAGGTACTGAAGATTATCCTTCAGAAATTCCATTCCTTCTGCGGTAAGGAAAGCGTCGCCGTAAGGGTGGGTGATGTGGAACCAGATGGTGACCACCAGCATCACGGCATTGGCCAGAGCGATGGGGCGTGTAAAAAGGCCAACGGCGATCATGGCCCCTCCCACAAACTGCATGATGGCCAGCAGCGGCGAGAAGAACCAGCCGGGATAGAGGCCAAGTCCTTCGACAAACCCGGTTTGCGCAAAGGGTGCAATGATCTTCGGCCACCCCTCGATCATCAACAGGCCGCCGATGACAATTCTGAATGCCGCCCACCCATATGGCTGCGCGAAGTTTCGATAGAACGGGCCCAAAAAGGGCATGAAAAGACCGGCGTCTTTAGGGGAGACTTCAGACATGTGTTTCGGCACCTTAGCGGAGGATGGGAGGGGTATGCGAACCCTCACGGAGATTGATCCTGCCGGTGTCAGCCGTCAATATCGATGGATAGCAGGCAATCTGTATTCTATGAATGTTGCCGAATTCCCGCGGCATCGCGATCGTGACATGCCGAAAATCTGAGGCGGTCCGACACATGTTTTGGCGCGATGCTGGCGTTTTGTCTTGTGCAGCGGGATTGGTTCGGGCCGCGCTGTTCCTCACTTTGACGACGGCTTCCGCCGCCCCTGCAGATATTGCTGCCGGGGAACAGATATTTCGCAAATGCGCCCCCTGCCACAACATAACCAGCGACGGCAATCGAATGGGGCCTCACCTCATAGCAATTGTTGGCCGCGAGATTGGCTCGGTCCAGGACTTCCGGTCCTATTCGCAGGCAATGAAAAGTGCCGGACAGGAAGGACGAGTGTGGACCGAGGAACTGCTGGCCGAATTCCTCTACAGCCCGAGAAGAACCATTCCAGGCAATTCCATGCGGTTTCTGGGGCTATGGAGCGATGAGGATATCAGGAACCTCATTGCATATCTGAAATCAGCTTCCCCGCACCAATGACCCGGCCTCTCTTGATGGTTTCAGGCGGGGTCTTAAGGAGAGGGAGAAAAATCGGGAAAACTAACTGATTGTTTTATCTGGTCGGAGTGGCAGGATTTGAACCTGTCCCGATCTGAACAAGATCAATAGGTTGCGATAAGGCATCGTGTGAAAACGACGCAAATCCTGCCGCTTTTCACACGACGGAGTTATGGCCTGTCTGCACCGGGCCGCTCTACTGCGCGCACAACCCGATCCACCTGGACGGCCAGATTTTGCAGCGTCACCTCCATGCGGGTCAGGCGGTCCTTCATGTCGCCCGATCCGGTCTCGAGGCGTTCGATGCGGGTCGTGGCCTTGGCGATGTCGACGGTGTTCTGTTCGGTCTGATTTTTGAGCGTGGCCCAGCCGCCGACTATCGTCACCAGCAGCGTGCCAATGACAATAATGTTGCCAAGAGAGATTTTCATATCGACTGCCAGCCCCCCGATCGTGCGGTCGCTCATTTCTCCCTCCATCGTTGCAGGGCATCCTTCACGGTATGCCCGCCCATGTAGAGCGCCAGATACGCTCCGGTCAGGGTCATCAGCATGGAGACGTCCACCGCCTCGATCGCCGCGCCCACGGCCGCGTTCACCAGGGGGCGCAGCACGAGCGCATAGGTCCACAGGAAGGCCAGCAGCCACATCCAGGCAGGTCGCCAGGCCCATGTCCAGGTGCCGCCCTCCTTGTCCATCTCCGCCATCATCAGCCGGTTGGCTTCCCGCTGCTGTTCCACCTCGGCAAGCACCAGCTCGGCGGCCAGGGGTTCGGCAGCCTGGACGGCCGCGACAAGATCGTCCGCCGGCAGGTTCGGCAGGTCGGCCGGCGGCACGCCGGCTTTGCCTGCGATCACGTCGATGATCTCCCCGCCGATCTCGCCGGCCTTCCCGCCCACGTATTTTTCGAGCAGGCCCTTGACGAGCGGCGCGCCGACCCGGCCGGCCGCCTCGATCAGGACCCCCGCCAGCAAGCCGCTCATTTCTTCCTCCGGATCACCATGATCAATATGACGGCGATGGCCACAAAGCCGACAAACATCATGAATGCGGCGAGCTGGTCTGCCTCGCCCTGGGTGAGCTTCGCCGCGGTCGCGCCGCCCGTACCGACGCCGAGTGCGGCCAGCACCTTCGCAAGAATGCCCCGCCTTGACTCCTGCGCGGGCAAAGGAGCGTGGTTGGCGTTTTCTGCGGGTGTTGCCGGCTTTGTCGGCTCGGGCGCGTCCACGGGCTTCTCTGGCGGTTTTGGCCCGGATGCAGGCAGCGGCGGAAGATTGACATAGCGCTGGTAGGCGGCTGCGAGCTTGCTGTCATAGCGGTTCTTCGCGTAGGCCGGGCCGTTATAGCCCCTGGCGAATGCGGCCCAGTCGCGTTTCGCAAGCGCCGGCGCGAGGCCCGCCTTGTCGATGAAGTTCGCCATCAGGCGAACCTGGCCGTAAACCCCGTTGCGTGCATCGAGCAACAGATCCTCGGCCGAGCGATAGCCCAGCCATTTCCAGTGTGCACCCATGACCTGGCCGATGCCCCACGAAACGCTTTCGATCGCCGCCTGCCGGTCGATGGCGGCCGCGCGCTCGAACAGCTTCCAGCGGCCGGCCTGTGTGGAGGGGTTTGGAATGGCGCCAGCCTTCGGATCTGCCAGCCCGGCCTTGCGCGCCTGCGCCTGCCTGGCTCCGGAAAGCCGCTTGTCGAAGTAGTGGCCTTCCCAGCGGATCAGCGGTTCGCGCTGGCCGTTGACGATCGCGAAGGCCCTGCCGCCGCTCTCCACCTCCGCCACGGCGAGCAGCTGCGCCGCGCCCCAGCCGCGGGCCTTGGCAACCCGCTCGATCTCACGGCGAACATCATCGTCGAACATGCCGGCCTCCGTAGCTGCCGGCCGGAAAGGGGCCGGTGCTACGGTTTTAAAGCCGCTGGGATGGCGTCAACTGTGCAGAATGTGTGTCGGCATTTTCTCTTTCAATAGCGGGCTTTGCCTTTTTCTTGCGACTCGCGTCCTTCTTTGCGATCGGCTTCGGTGAGAGGATCGGCCATGACGCTATTTGAGAGCCCAAAGTTCCTCGTCAACCAGACAGGGGAAAATCTGGCGGAACTCGATCGTATCATCCGGGATCTGTTCGCACGATATGGCGGCCGCCGTATCGTTGAGGTGGACCCGAAGACCGGAGATAAGATTTTCAAGATCGTATTTGGCGGCGAGTTGCCGACGAACACCCGTCACATCGTCGCATCCGCCATCAACGATCTTCGCCACGCCCTCGATCAGGCTACCTGTGCCGCCATTGAAGCCATCACAGGAAACGAGCCCGGATTGATCTACTTCCCAATCGCCGCAAACCCGAATGACCTGGAAGGCAGAGTCGGCAAATTTCCGCCAGAGATTAGGGACGCGTTTCTTGGGTTCCAGAGTTACCCGACTGGGGAGTGGTATACTGGGGGGAATGACCTGATCTGCGATCTCTCCAAGGCCGCGCAACGCAAACACCGCATCTGTTGTAAAATAGGCGGCCAAGTCACCAGGATCTCCGGTGCGGGTCGGGCAGACGGCGGTCATATCTCCACCCGCAATGGCGCTACGGCGTACCTTCCCCCAAGATGGGACATAACTAAAAACGAGATGATACTCGGCATTAGTGGCCCTGAGGGCCACCTCAACTACGATGTCGATATCACCTTTTATGTAGCCCTCTATGATGCTGGTCCACTGACCGGCGCGCCAGCGATTGCTTCGCTCAGCCAACTGAGAACCGTAGTGTCGGACATCGTCCTCAGTCTCGAAGCGGAGACTGAGCACATCTTGTGCGCGCGCTCCTGATGCCATCTGACCACCATCAACCATCCCTATCATTCCCTGGTACGTTGAACTTACGCCTACGTCATCACCTTCCAGTCAGCCGCAGACGCCACGCCGGTCGCGACGTAGGCATTACCCCCAAAGATGGCAATCTGCCCAACGAAGTTCGGTGCGGCGGAATTGCCTCCTAATGGCCCGCTCTGCTTGGTCACTAGCCACGTGCCCGGCGAGCCGGCGACCGTGCAGATCGCCTCGCACGCCTGGCCTGCCGTCGCACCTTCCAGGAGCACCCGGTCTCCAACGGCATAGACCCCTACGGTCGGGATGATCGGCGAGGTGTAGACCGTGTTGCGCTGGTTCACCGCTCCGCTGCGGGTGAACGACATTATCGGCAGCGTGGTCTGACCGCCGCGCACACCCGCCGAGGGCGTCACCGAAGACGTGTTGTTGACGTACTCTTCGACGATCCCGAAATCCGATCCGGCGCCGAAGGAGTAGCAGATGGTTGCCGCGCCATCGGAGTGATTGTTGCGCACCCTCAGCCTGGCCGCCGTATTCAGCGCCCGGATGTTGAAGGCGCAAAGCGGACTGTCGAATTTGTTACCTTCCAAGAGCACGCCGACCACGTTCTGAAGCAGGATGTCCGCGACGCTGCCGGCTGAGGACTGGTTGTTCGCCTTGAACCGGCAGTTTGTGAAGCGCCAGTCCCGCCCTGTCAGCGCGGCGGGCGAGGTGCTGACGCCCCAGCGGGCGCAGTTAATGAAATCAACATCGTCAATATCCAGATCGAATACATCGCTGCTGATGGACGCGCCGACATTGAAGCCATCGAACGAGCTGTTCTTGATGCTGACATGAGGGGCGTAGCCCAGCCGCAGACCTTGGCTCGCTACGTTCTCCGGCCGCCCTTTGACGTGCATGTTGGAGACAACCACACTGGTGGGCCATGTCACGGATGGCGGGTCCAGGGGATTGAGCATGTAGACTTCGAGACCCGTGTGAACATACCCCCGGATGTTATCGATCTCGATCCCGCAGGACCCGAACCTCCTCTCCACTTCGCTTGCGGAATGCTGGAAGCCCCAGTCGCCGGCATAGACCGTGACCGCCTTCCCGTGCGGCATGTCTTCGATCGTGACGTTGCTGATTTTCGCGTTGTAGACTGCCGACAGATACACCCCGCAGATGTTCATATCCGGCTCGATGCCGGAGTTGTAGGTCATGCGGCCTATCGAGATGTTCTCGATGACGATGTTGCGCTGATGCACCGTGGTCTTGGGCGGATGGTCCGACCAATCCCCGTTGAAGGACCAATGAACCGTGATCGGCGTCGCCAGATAAGCGCTGTCGGGAAAGACGATGTTTCTTATGATCACATTCTCGGTGTCGCCGAATACGGCAATACCGGGTCGCCCGGCTGCGACCGTTTCCACATGCATATGCTCGATGGTCACGTTACGGCAGGCATCAAGATAGTCGTACCGCGCAATGACAATCGGCGTCTGGTACGTGCTCTGCAAGCCGGGCGTACCGATTACATTCCTGATCACACCCCCGTAAACGCTGACGTTGTTGCCGACAACGGCGAGGTTCCGCTTGGCTCCGATGCAGGCGAAATCTAGACAGGACCCTCGTAAATTCAGCGACGTATCGTCGGCAAGGGCAAGTTCTTCGGTCGTCAAGTATCTCTGCGCGCGCCCCAGGCGAATTTCATAGCCCGCACCTGCGGAAAACAACTTCTGGAGCTGGCCCGTTTCGTCGCCGTCACCCCGGAGGCCGAACGCAGCCGCGTGCATCCGGTCACCCAACGGCAGCACATACAGCTTCACGCCACCTGCCGTCTCTATGTGATGGTCAGTCGCGCCAGAGGCCGCAACCTCGTAGCGAAAGCCCTGCGCCTCAACAATCTTGTCTGCCGCGACAGCCACCAGGCCAGCTGCAAGGGAGTAGGCGAGGATCGTATCCGCCAGCAGCCCCGCAACCGTGTCGAACTTGACCGGGCCGATGTTGGCCTGCGCCTGCAGCCTCTGAACGGCTAGCAGGGTCTGCCCCACGCCGTAGGAAACCGGCCACTGCACGCTGCCGGCCATTTCCTCGGCAACGTCCCGCGCTGCCTCCGCCCTTTCCGCATCTTCCTTCGCCGCCGCGGCGTTTTCCTGGGCGGCCGCGACGTCTTCAGCCGAGCCGCCGTCGATCAGATTGCCGTGCTCGTCGGCTTTGTGGAAATGGCCGGCAGGCAAGAGGGCTACTCGGCCGGGTTGCTCACCGTAATCCGCCTTGAATGTCCGGCTTAGATCGCGCTTTAATTCGAGATCCCTGATCAGGGCGCGGTCCAGGTCGTTGTCTGTTGCTGCGCTCGAGTAGCGCCCCGCACGCACGACGGACTGGACGCGGTTTCCTACGGCGTCGCCGATCGACCTGTATTTTTCACCGGCGACAGCCGGCGTCGTGAGCGCGTAGGAGCCGCCGGCCGGGTTGCCGGCGCCGGTGAGCGCATAGTGCTCTGGTTCCGAGAGATCTGTGGTCGAACCATCCAGCCCCAACTTCTGGATGCATATGTCCGAATTGTCCTGGAACGGGTAGGGGACGGGAAACACCGTCTGGCCGGAAGTGGCGACGTGTTCGCGCCAGCGTGGATCGTCCTCGAGCGGAAAAACGGCTGACATGGCGGGCTCCGGTTGGTCTGCGCCATCATCGCCGCAGCCGGATGCGGTCAACCGCCAGGCACCAACTCCGGCTTGCCCTTCCGTTTGATCTTGTTTCCGCCGGAAACCGGGGCTCCGCTGGCCTGCACCATGCCGACGAGATCGAGAACGGGTGCCCGCGACCCTTCCGCCAGAATGCGCTGGCGCAGATCCGGCCAGGCTTCCTTGATGCCCTCGTAAGCCCAGACGTTCTTGGTGGCGAAGCCGTCGGCGAGCCGCTGCAGGAGCTCGGGCGATACGGCCTCGATCTCGCGATAGAAGCCGTCCTCCGGGATTTCGTCGCGCTGCGCCCATCCCGGAACGCCGGTTAGGCCAAGCGCGTTGCGCGCGATCGCCATGCTCAGCGTGGAAAGAATGTCATCGGCGGCGGTGCGCGCGGCCGAACCGATATCGATCAGGTTTCCGGTGCCGTCGGTAAGTCGGTTTGCGGCCATATCCCGGCGAATGGCGCCGATCGCCTCGATCGCGCCGCGGGCGCGGACCAGCGGATGCAGCCGGCGCGCCTTGGCGTCCATGGAGGACAGGCCGATATAGACCTTCGCTATGTCATCCTGCTGCGCATAGTAATCTGCGGCGCCGGCGGGGTCGCCGCTTTCCACCATCGTGCGCCAGCTGCGCGCCTTGCCCTCGAGCTCGCCCTCGCGGGCGCCGGCGGTTTTCCAGAACATGGTGACGGACTGCGCACCCTTGGCCGCATCCTTGATGAAACGGCGCGTGATGGGGGCATCGTCCCAGGCGAAGCCCGGGGCGTCGGGCTGCGCCAGATCGTAGAGAGACAGCGCCGAGCGACCCCAGGAGCCGAGGTGAGCTGTGATGAGGTGATCGGCGATCGCCGGCGACACGTTGAACATGCGGCCTAGTCCCTTCGAAATCTCGGAGGTGCGGGCGGTATATTGCAGGAAGGGCTCGAGGCCCTGCAGTTGCTCCGGCACGATGGGCGCGCCGGTGAAGAAATCGGTGTTGGTCTTGACCTCGAAATAGGACGTGATTGCCGGATTGCCTTCCAGCAGGCTGGGCGGCATGAGCGTATCGAACAGGCTGTCTCTCCAGCGGCGGCCGGCCCGAGGATCCTTTCTCGACATCGCATCATAGGCCGCCTCGGCAAGGTTGATGATGGCTCCGAATTCGAAAGGCTTGGGAACCGCCACCCACCGCCCCCCGCTCTTGATCATCCAGTGGGTGGCGCGCGTGGTTTCCGATATTTCGTCGTGGTCCTCATGCCGGCTTTGCAGGGCATATAGAGAGACCGACGCCGCGGTGAGTGCCGCCGTATAGGCCCAGCTCTTGATTGCAGTTCCGAGGCCGCGCTGCTCCTCTGGCGTGAGCGCTATGCCCAGCACTTTCTTCGCTAGGGGGGCGATCATGTGGCGGGCAGCCTTGTCGGTGCCCTGCAGGGATACGTTGAAGAAGGGGATCACCCGTGCCAGCGCCGCCATTCCGGAACCGTGCCTGTCGAAATCGATATAGTCACGGGCGCGCCAGCTAGCCTCCAGGGCGGCTTCCATGTCGTCGAGGCCTCGGGCCTTGGCCTCATCGACGAAAGTCCGGAACAGCCCCAGCCTGGTGCCGGTCTCCGAGAACTCCGCGATCTGGAATATTCCGCGCACCGATGTGAGGCGGTTGGCCACCCAGCCTTTGTGGCGCAGCGCGGAGATATCGCGTTCGGCCATGGCCTTTGACAGGGAAGCCGTTTCCTGCCCGCCGGAGAGGCCATAGACCCGCGAATAATTGCGCGCGGTTTCGGATCCCAGAAGATCGTCACCGACGCCCTGCAGGGAGCGGCCCAGGCGCTTCAGCGGGCTGCCGTAGAAGATGGCGGCCATGGCCTGGTCGCGGACGAAGTTTGCGAAGATGAACTCGAATGCGGTCGTTATGCCGGCCCGCAGCACCCGGGCGGGCACGGCCACCAGCTCCAGCCAGAAATTGCGTTCGCTCTGGTTCATCGATGTGAGAACGCCATACATGTCACGACCGAACTTTCCATCGGCCAGGCGCAGGGCCGTGAGCTGGCCGCCGTCGCGGAAGAACACGATCGGCTCTCCTTTGTCGTTGATGATGGCCGGTCGGAAGATGGCGGCTTTTTCATCACCGACCGCGCTTTCCACGGCATCGCGCAACAGGGTGATGTCTGGCTTGGCGAGCCCGGCATTGCGCGCCGCCGTCTCCACCGCCTCGAGCGGATCGACCATGGAAGCGCGCAGTTCCTTTGCCGGGATACGCTCGGCGATCGCGCCGGCACCCCGGCCGGCCGTCATGGCCAGCCGGTCCAGCGCCTTTACCACGTCGTTGCGCGCGATCGCCATCGCGGTCTCGTAGGCGTCGGCCGCCAGACTTTCGAGCGGATTGATGACGTCGCGCTTCGAGCCGCGGAAGCGCCTGGCGAAGCCGCTCTTTGCGGAACCTCCCTTGGAGCGGCCACCCGTCACCTTCTGATCGGTGTCGGAGGAAAAGTCGCGCAGGCCGGGAACGTAGTCGACGATCTTCAGGCCGTCCTCATAGGTTGTCTGGTCGATCAGGCCGGCGTCGAATTTCTTTTTCCAGAGCGCGCGGCTGAACTGGTGGACCTTGTCGGCCGCCGACACGAATTGCGGATTGGCGGCCGCGAGCTCGGCCACGTTCTGCTGATGGTCGCCGCGCGTCAGCTTGTCTGGCGGGTTGGGTATCTCGCCACGGTCGAAGCGCCCCCATTCACCCAGCGCCCGACGCGACCACAGATAGGAACCGAAGTCCCGAACCTTGTCCGCATCCCAGCCGGAAAGGGCGTTGGGCTTGCCGGTCGCCTCGACGATCGCATCTCGCAGTGACGGACTTTCCGGGTTGAGGCCGCGATAGGGCGCAACGCCATACATCACGTCCATATGGCCTGACGAATAGGCGCCGCGCGACATGCGCGCCAGCTTGTAGGCGTCCTCGCTGACCTTCAGGTCCAGCTTGCGCCCCTTGTTGGCGAGATGAACTTCCTGAAGCTCTTTCACGGCCCGTGCGATGGGATTGAGATCGTCGAACGCGAAGGTGTAGATCCGCTGCAGCACGTCATGGATGGTTCCCGCCACGCCGCTCTTGCGGAATTCCGCCCGGGTGCCCGCAATCCATCCATCCTTTTTTGCCGAAACGATGGTGGAGGCGACGGCCACGGTAGAGGGAGCGGAAAGGAAATCCGCCCATGCCTGCGCCGCGTCGTCGATCGCGGCGCGGATTTCGCCGTGCTTCATCATCTCGGCTTCGAACGCGGCCGCGAAGGCGGGCGCTTCCGCCTTGGCATAGGCCCGGTTCGTCAGCCAGAGCCGGAAGAACTCGGCGAACCCTTCCTCCGGCCGGCCGGCGACCGGATCGTAATCGAGCTTCTTCAGCTCGGCCCCGTACTTGCGCATGAGCGCTGTCAGGCCCGGAACATGCTTTTCGACATGATGTCCGTATTCATGGGTGAGCACGTCGAAATCGTCGAGGGATTTCACGCGCACCGTGCCGGAGCCGGTCTTGTAAACGCCCAGCACCTTGCCGCCCTTCGCGCGGGGCAATCTGCCCTGCCTGGTCGCGGCGACATCGAGGGCGGCGGCAAGCTTCTCTGCGGTCTCGCGTATCCGGGCGATATTGGCGGAGACTTTTTTGCCCGAGCTGCCGCCGGGCTGGCGTGCAAGCTGCCCGCGCAGCGGGCCGGCCTGGACGGGCGCCGCCATGAATTCCGCGGCGGCGGCGCGGCCGGCGGTTTCGGCCTTGGCGGCCCGGCTTTGCTTCAGGAGCAGCGGCAAGGCATCATCCTCATTGCCCATGGCGGGCTTGATGTCTATATTGTCAGCGGCCGGCGAGGAGGAGGACGTGTCCTCCTGGAGACCGTCAGGGCGCTCGGTAGTACCCTTGGCGCGCCGGCTTGCCTTCCTTTCCTCCGAGACGTTGTAGGCGGTCAAAAGCCAAGTCTTTTGCTCGCCGTCGTAGTCCAGGCGAATGGTTGCCCGATGGTCGGGCGTCGCGAGCACGATGCGATTGTCGCTGCGGCTTTCGATCGGCAGGGAGCGAACCAGGTCCGGAAGGGTATCCACCATATCCGGGTGCTTGCCGACGATTTTCGCAAGGCCTGCCCCGTTTCCGGTTTCCGGATCGTAGCTTCCCCATACCACGTCGATCGGCCCGATCTCCGGATGCGACAGCATGCCGGTGATTTCACCATCCTTCACTTCGGCGAGATGCGTGACGGCCGCCTTCCAGTCTCCGAATGCTTCGGCGGCATAGGCCGGGCCCGCCGGCCCTCTATGCGTTGGCTCGATCTGGCGGGCCTCGGCTGCCCGTGCCGAGAGCGTGTCGCCGAGCGTGGCCGGTTCCGGGCTTGCGGACGGCGGAGCAGGGGGCTTCTCCTGTATCTTTGAAGCAGGAGATGCCTCGGCATCCGGATTTTGAGAGGGTGGTGCTTGCTGCACGTCCCTTCCGGAAACAACGGTGTCAGCCGCGTCCATCGTCGTCGGCGCGTCGTCCAGCGCGTCAAACGGATTGGCGGAGGGCGCGCCGGCTTGCCGCTCCGCCCGGACTTCGAGCCCGCGCGCGATTACACCCCCGGCACCGCCGATGCCTGCGCCTAGCAGGAGGCCGGCGCCGTACTGCACCGGATCGAACCCTTCGCGATGGCCGGCCCCCATCTCCACGCCCTGGATGGCGGCATCGGCAACCGCGTTCGCGGCGGCGCCATCGACGGCGCCGGCGAACACCTTCGCCCAAAGGCCCGTGACCGCCATCTTCGAGCCGACGAGTATCTTCTCGCCCAGCCCGATCGGCAGGAAGTTTTCAGGGCTGGCGGCGGTGCCGGCAAGCTGGCCTGCCAGCGCCGTGCTGCCCTCGAGGAAACCCTGCCATTCCGGAAAAGCCTCGAATTTCGCATCGAAGCGCTGGCGGTCTTTGATCTTCCCCTCCGAGGCCGCGTCGTTCACCGCGCCCAGCACCGTGTTGTGGCGCTGGCCGGCCTCGAAATTCAGCCAGAAGCGCTCGGCAAGCCCCGGTGCCGGGGCCTCCTGCAGCATGGTGTCGGCGTCGTCGTCGAGGGCGTCGAAGGGATTTGGTTCCATGCCAGCAGGCTAAGGCCGGCACGGTGCCGTCAACTCAATCAAGTGCGTCAAATGGGTTAACTGATTTGACGGGATGAGGTGGAGGGCCAACTTGAGCGCAGTTACCCATATAGCAAAAATCCAATCGCCCGGACCAACGGTCAAGCACATATGCAGATGAAGACCCGCCCGTCACTCGAACATCATATCTCGATGTTGCGGTTGTTACGCCAGCCACACCGATAATAATACCTGCGATCATAAGCAGAACGATTTCCAAATTCCTATGGATCACGACTTCTTTCCTTGGGTAAACCGCTTCTCCAACCTAGTTGGTCCCGATTTTGGTGGATTTGCATATGCCTGTTCGATCTGTAGGATTGCCTGTTCTTCGGTGCTTCCCACTCCAGCCAAAGTGGGCTCTGCTCCGACGACTATCGCAACATAGGGCCATCCCTTTCTATAGGGTGGATACACTAGTAACGCGCCTTTTTTTGGCTGCGCCATATCAATCCCCATGACATCGTGAGTCGCAGAGGAGATTTTGGGCGCGCTATCTGAAAATGTGGAGTCCGGGAACTAAGCTAGAACTAGTCTGGCTAGACCTTTGCGCCGTTAGGCTATCGATCCGGCACCCAACTTTCTCCGGTTTCGTCAACGGTTGCGGTTCCGCCTTCGACCTTGCGGCTCGTTCCCGGCTGGCGCTGGCCGAGGATGCGCGCGGCAGCTCCTGTGCCGAACTTCTGGTCGAAGGCCGGCGCAAGGTCCGGATTGGACAGCAGCATCTGTTCCTGCCGGTAATTCGGCATCGGCGCGGCATCACTGGCTGTCGGTGTTGCTGATTGCGCGGCCGCATCGGTTTCCGACAGCACGCCGCCCTGACGGCGCTCCCCGGCCACCGGGCCGTCGCCGCGATTGAGGCGGGAGAAAAGGCCTGTGCCGAACTGCGCCATTTCCCTGTCGATCCCCTGCACCTGCAGGATCTGTGTCATGACGCCATCGGCATGAGGGCCGTAGGCGGCGTGAACCTGATCGACAAGCGACGACATCGCCTGCGCCTTCTTTGCCGGGTCGGGCTGCGCCGTGACCGCACGCGCCAGCGCACGGGCTTCCTGCTTGGTGAGCGGGGAACGTCCCAGTTCGTCGATGCCCAGTGCCGTTTGCGCCTGAAGGCGGGCGGAAACCAGCGACTGAAGGCTGTCGGGATCTTGCGGATCCGCGGTGTCCGCCAGTGCGGCCACCTCGGGGAAGCTGGCCTCGACGGCGGCGGCGGGATCATCGGCGCGCGCCTTCATCACGCCCGCCGCCTTTTTCTGCGCCGCCTCGAAAACCTTCTGGTCCTCCGCGTATCCGGCCGTTCCCGGCTTCGGCGCAAGCAGATCCAGGCGCGACGTGATTTCCCCGGCGGTTTGCGTCTCCATGCCCGTGGTCGCCTGCCACTGGCGTTCGGCGGCGGCCCGCGCAACCTGCCAGGCTTCCAGCTTCTCCGGCCCAAGCAGCGTTCCGACAGTTTCCGCCGACAGGCCGCTTTCTTTCGGATCGAGGCCTTTTCCGGAGGCGGCAACGCTCGCCAGGTCGTCTTTCACCAGATCGGCGATGCGCGCGGCTTCGATTTTCTGCTCGGCCGTTTTGCGATTGATCTGCGCCCGGGCGTCATTCCACAGCGTGGTCGAGAGGCTTTTGACGGTTTCGAAGGGCAGCTTGGCGAGTGGACCCTTGCCTTCGCTCCATTCCGTCAGCAGGCCGGTCGCGAATTCCTCCTTCTTCTCCGGCGTGTCCAGCGCCTCGTAAACGCCCTGGACGCGCCCGCGAGCGGCCGTTTCGGCAAGGTCGGCCTTTTCCTTGGCTGCCTGCGCAGGCGTCAGAGAGCCGGCCGCCACCGCGCCGTCGATCGCCGCGCCGGCCTTCGCCAGTTCACGCTGCATGATCTCGTCGCCTTGTGGATTGGCGCCGAGCGCGACAGCCTGGCGCTGGATACCGAGGCGCTGCGCCGCGATGCCCTCGAAGGTGGCAGCCGTTTCCTCCGCGCGCATTTTCGCGGCCGCCTTCGATTGCGCATCCAGCATGTAGGCCTGGCTGCGCTCGGCGAAGCGCTTCCCGAAGGCCTCCTGCAAGTGCGGATCGGCAAGGTTCTGGTCCTGCGCGAAGGCGTCATGCACCTGCGAAAGCGCGCCGGCGAGGGCCTGCGGATCGTCCTGGTTGGCCTCATATGCGGCCTGCATCTGCGTCTCGAGGCCGCTTTGCATGCGCCAGGCGTAGGCGCTGGCCGCCGCGCGGTCATAGGCCTCGCCGTAGATCGTGCCGTCGCGGCGCAGCGCCAGCGGCTGCGTCGGCAAGACATTGATGGCGGGCAGGGCGGACGGCACGGCCCCGCCTTTCCCCAGCGCGGCCACAAAGCGCTGGCCGTAGCTGCCGACATCCGTTCCCAGAACATCATTGCGGCTGGTCTTGCCGACACCGCCGGGGCCGGCGAACCAAGCCTGCGCAGCACCTTCCAGCCCGAAGCGCTGCACATAGCCGCCGAATTTGTGATCGAACACCGCATCCTGAATTTTCGGATCGGCAAGGAATTCCTGGGGAGTGACAGCCCGGCCAAGCGCTTCCTGCGACCATGGCCCGATGTTGGCCTCCATGATCTGGTAGCGGCCGAGCGCGCGGCCCATCTTCGAGTGCGTCGGGCCCACGGCCGCGTACCCGCCGCTTCCCGCGCTCTCGATCGAGGCGATCGCATCGCGCCAGCTTCCCCCGGCCTTTCCCGCCGCCTGCGCCTGGGCGGCCTGCATTTTCAGATAGGCCGCGCCCGATGAAGCGCCGACGCCGAGGCCGGCGGCTTCGCCCTCCCGGGCGGCGGCATCGTCCGCCATCTTGCCCAGCCGGCCGGAAAGACTGCCGGCGACGTCGCTCAACGCGCGCCATGCCTGCCCGGTCTCCACGGCAAACGATGGCGCATCGCCGATACGGGCGGTTTCCTCAAATCGGCGGAGCTGGCCGGGATTGCGGGATTGCCGGTTTACCATCAGGCGATCCTCATTCCTGCCCAGGGATCCACAGCCCCCGAGGAAAGGGAGGCGCCGCCGCGGCCGGCATTGTTGAGCCCGGTGCTGATCAGGCCGCCGGCGGCGCTGAGCAGCGCTCCGCCGATCTGTGAGTTTGCCTGCCGCCGATACCCCTGCGACCTCATTTTCAGCATCGCCCGGCGGAAATCGCTGTCGCGCCGGTCTATCGTCAGTTCGTCGGCGGCGCGCCTGTTCGCGGTCTGCCGGGCCTGCTGCGCGATGCCGCCGGAAATATCGATGCCGGCCGCTGCGAACGTGACGTCGTTTTCACCGAGGACCTGCAGCAGCGTGCGCTTCATCTGTGTCTGGCGCTGGGTACTCTCCACCTTTTCCTGCCCGGCCTGCAATTCCGTCTGCGCCGCCATGTCCTTCGAGGCGCCCGCGGCCGCCAGCCCGCCCGCGATGGTGCCCACGGCCTGAAGCGCCGAAAGAAGTGTGGATGCCCCGCCAAGGCCCGCCGAAGTGGCACCCGCCGCTGCGCCGCCGCCACCGATGCCGAGCAGACCTCCAACTTTCGCAATTGCACCGAGCGCGAGCTCCATGGTTTCCTCCTAAAGCGCCGCTTCAATGGTGACGGATCGGACCGTCATGCGGCCCGGCCGGATCTGGGTGATGCGGACGAAAGGATCGTCCTCGTATCCCGTCAGCCCGCGGATCTTGATTTCTCCGGTGAAAGCCGCCTGCAATTCCGGCACGTCGGCAGGCGCGCCGTAGCGCAGCAGATCCAGATCGCGAGGCGGTTTTCCGTTGACGCCCAGGGCGATCGACGTGGTGTTGATGAGCGACAGGACGACCGAATGAATGCGGGCCCGCCGGCGCAGCACCGTGTTGGGGCCAACCGTGCGCGGAAGCGGGAGGGTATCGACGACAGGCGGCGACCAGGTGCCCACGGTCACCGCCTCAACCGCTACCGGCAGATCGATCTCTCCTCCGGTGACATCGAACGGCCCGAAGACGTCGTCATGCGCGATCGCCCAGACTTCCTGGCCGTTGAAGCGCTCGAGCCCGGCGATCGTCGATGTGGCAACGCCGAATGTGAAAGAAAGCGCGCCATCCAACAGCAGGCCGTATTCGAAGCGCTCGAGGCGGCGAGCGTCGGAACGCTGCACGATCCAGCTCATCTCGTTGCGCCCGTTTACCGCAACGGCAATGGGTGTCCCGGCTGTCACCATGCGCGTGAAGGCGGTAACTTCCTGTTCGCGCAGGACCGTGATCAGCCGGGCCTGCCCATCGTCCTGGATCAGGGCATTGAGGTTTCCGGATGTCGCGCCGGCGGAGCGGCGCAGCGCCTGGTCCTTGACGTTGTTGACCAGGTGCGGCGCAAGCAGCGAAATGTCCGTCGAGACGAAATTGCCTTCAACGTCGGTATAGCGGAATTCGCCGAGCACATCGCCATTGGCGTGGATGTAGACGGCGGTGCCCTCATTCTCCACGATCGGAACCCCGCGCCGGGTGCCGTTGCGCGACGACTGCACATGGTTCGGCGCACTGGTCTTGGAAAGTGCCCGTTCGGCAAGCCAATATTCGGCCTTCGTCGTGAAGATCAGCAGGTTGCGGTTCGGCACGATCCGTTCGATGCGCTCGCCCCCCGGCACGTCCATGGGTATCAGGGCGGGCCCGTTGGCTTCCGTCAGGCGCTGGTCGAAGTTGTAGTAGTCGCCGACCTTCGACATCATCCAGGCGTTCGGCAGGCTCTTGAAGCCGCCGACAAGCAATCGCTGGCCGTAGAACGCACCGCAGTGCGGAAAGCCGCGCTCGGCAGAAATCAACGGCTCGCCCGGCGGTACCCCCGGGGTTTCCTTGAAGGCGAGCACGGCCGCATCGGCCTTGTTCACGACCCGGCTGGAGATCGCCCAACCATCTCCCTCGTTGCCGGCCCCCGTGAAGGTAATGTCGATGCGGGCGGCCGAAGGTGAGGTGACGGTGATACCCGGATTGACGTTGGGCAGATCCGAGATCGCGTCATTGATGGCGCCCGCGAGAGACGTCATGTCGCCTCTATAGGCGATCGACTGGGTGTCCTGGTTGGAGACCGTCAAGATAAACACGCTGCCGCCTGTGGTCGCTCCGCTCGCCGACAGGCCGTTGAATTCGATTTCCCATATTTCCGGCAGCGTCGCCCCATCGCCCTCGTCGACCTTGACCGGGTCGACCGTTCCCCGGTTGGTCATGCCCACCAGGTTCCAATCATGCGTGATGTTTCCCGCTCCGGAGAAAGTGACCCGCACGCGGTTTCCGCTCGGCGATCCCGAAACAGATGCCGTCACGAGCCCTGCGCTGATATAAAAATTGTTCAGCAGGGCATTCTGAATGCGCGTGGCCAGCACCGTCATATCTGCCGAAAAGTCGATCCATGAAGTCGCGAGCGGGTTTCCACCGTCTCGGGAAACATAGATCCGGAATTGGTCTGGGCCGGCGACCGCGGCGGGGCTCAAGCCGATGAACTCAACGCTCCATTTCGCCGGTACGCCGTTGGTGTAGACCGCCCCATAATCGTAATTCGGCAATCCTTCATAGGGGAGATCGTCCAGCTGCCAGTCATCCGCCGCCCGGATCCTGATACGCTGGGTTTTGAGATCGTTGTGAAAAAGCAGCATGGTGTCGAGTTGCTGCGCGGTTGTGAATTCACGCATCATCTCGGCGCTGATGCCGGTTGAGAAGGTGTCGAGCTGGCTTGCAAGTCCCCACACGGCGCAGGACAGGTGCGAGAACACGAGATCGTATGAGGATCCGTCCGATGCCTCGAAGGGGCATATGCGCTCGGCCGAGGCATCCACCTGTCCGATGTCGCGCAGGCCGTCGCGCAGCGTGAACCCTCCCTGCGGGATGATCTGCACGTTTTCGGCGCGCCGAAGGCCGGTGCTGAAATACTTCAGTTCCCACCGATCATGAAGGGAAGGGTCGATTTCGCCGGCCGTCGTGGCCGATTGCATCCGGCCTGGACGAGCTACCATGTCAGCTCCTCCACGCCCGCTCGAGCGGATTGTTGTTCCAGTCGGGCTTGCGCGGCGGCGTGGCCTGCGCATCCTCGTTGATGGCCGCGCGCATCTGGCCGCCCCGGAAATTCTCTACGGGTGAGCCGTAGGCAACCTGGGTGAGGCTTTCCATGGTGGTTCTGTCGGAGGCGAGCGAGAAGGCCAGCCTAGCCGCACAGGCGGTGATGGTAACGCTCTTGAACGTGGCGCTCCACCGATGCGGCGGCGGGACGATCTTGACCATAGCCACCAGTTCGTCAGCGTCGGAATGCACCGTGTCGCCGACCAGGCTGTAGCGCGTGAAGCGGCGGCTCGGGTCGCTCGCGTCGTCGGTGACGTAGATCGGCGGGCCGACGCGTTCCGGCGGCAGGTCGAACACCCGCGTCCAGCCGGAAAGCGGGATCGCATTCGAAACTGCGGCGAGCTGCGCCAGCGTGCGGCCGAAGGAGAACTGGTAGACCCCGAGATTGAAGCCCACGACATCCTCGTAGATCATGACGGCGCTGTTCGAGCTTTCCGGATCGGAACGGTCGATAGGATCCTCGCCGATCACGGCGCAGGCGGCGTCAATGATGTCGTCGGGTACAAGCAGGGCCATGGCGTTATCCCATCATGAAGAAAACCAGCTCCGGCGACGTGACGCGCCGGAGCTGGCGGCGGACGCGAACGTCAGGCTACGTTCTGCGCCGCGATCGTCACGACGCCGGCGACAACCGAGGCGACGACATAGTTTCGCAGCATCGCCGTGCCGTCGTTGTCCAGCGACATCATGATGATGTCGCCCTTCTTCAGCCGCGAGGCGACCTCATTGAAGTAGCCTCCGGTGGTGACACCGGCCGTGTCGTCGGTGGTGACATAGCCGTGCAGACACACATTGGTGCCCGCTGCGCCCGTGGCGTCGGGCGTGCCGATATGGGTGATGGTCTTGAAGCCCTTGGCGTTGAAAGCCATTGTTTCGGTCTCCGTTTGGGATCAGGGTGAACGGCGAGGCGGTCAACGCCGCCGCGCCGGATTGTCAGACGATCGCGATCGCGCTGTTGGAGGACGTCGTGAAGCACTTGATGCCCTTGCCCTCCTGCATCGTGGTGGCGCAGCCCTTGGCTGCCATGTTGATCGTCCACCAGTCCTCGTAGTTGTCCCACTGGGGGATGACGCGCAGATCGGTATGGTTGCCCCAGCCGAGAGCCGACTTGTGCCAGATCATGAGGTCCTGCTTGTTGGCGGCCGGCACCCGGTAGAAGTCCTCCGGATCCTCTTCCACCTGAAGGAACCAGTTCACGCCGTTCCAGAAGCGGGTATCGGTGGCCTTGGTGAAGGGCAGGTCCTTCACCTGGTCGGCGGAGTTGACCACCTTGTTGGCAAGGAACTGGTTCCACTGCAGGGAGGGCAGGCCGCAGAACACCTGCCCGTCCCACGGCACCTTGTCGTTCTGCAGCGCCGCGCAGAGCGTAAGGGCGTTGGCGGCCGAGAACGCACCGGCCGAGAAATCGAGCCCCGCATCCGCGGCGGGCTTCGCCGCCTTCATGACATCGTAGATTTCGATATCCGTCGCGCGGCCGAGCGCCATGGCGCCGGACTGGTAGACGATTTCCTTTTCGTCCACGGTCATGCGATCGAGGTCATATTCCTCAACCGTGTCGAAGGCAGTCCAGGTTGCCAGCGGCACCTCGAACTTCTTGCGCTCGGCATTCGAGGGCACGTTGCGCTGGTTGCGCGTCTTCTTGACGGCCTTGGACTTTCCCGCAAGCCAGAATACGGCCTTTTCCGCGCCTTCGATGCGCGTTGCCTGGGTGACCATGGGGCGCAGTCGATTGCCCTTGTTCTGGTAGATGTGCATGGCCCGGTTCGCATACTGGGTAGGGAACCAGGTGGGAGCGTTCACAGTCATGGATGGTACTCCGATGTTGATGGGAAACACCGGGGTGGAGAGGCCGCGAACGCGCCGGCAGGTCCGCTCGAGGGCGGAGAGGCCACCGGCGGCGCAGGTCCGCCCGAAAGTGTGAGGGCAAGCCTACGCGCGCGGCGATGCCGTCAACTCACCAGGCCGTCTTGTTGGCTGGGGCGAGGCGCTGATAGGCCTCGTCATAGCGTTTGCGCAGCGCCTCGTCGAAACGCTGTGCGGGATCCGGATGGTTGCGATTGTTCGGGTCGATGCGCGGATCCGCGTCCAGCTTCTTGAGATCTTCGGCCGTCATCGCGCCGGCGGCGTTACCCTCGCCGCCGATGCGGATGCCGTTTTCCGCCAGCCGCCCGGACAATGCGCGCAGCAGGATGTTCCCGGCGGCCGTATCTGTCAGCGACATCAGCTGCGCCTCGACCTCCGGCTTGAGCTTTTCCGGAATATCACGCAGCTGGGAGAGAAGGCCCTTGGCGAAGGCGTCGGTGTCGGTGAGCGCCTTGGTCGCGCTGGCCGCGTCGAGGCCGAGCTCCGAGGCAAAGGCGGTGAGCTCCGCCTTGGGATCATAAGGCGCGCCCAGCAAGCCCTGATCGACGAGCGGCCCGTACAGGTCCTCGATAATGCCCGCGAACATTTCCTGCGGTGCGCCATGCTTGTGGAAGGCGTTACGCGCCTCGGCGAAAATCGGGTTTTGCGCGAGATCGCCGAAATAGGGTTTGAGCTTGTCGCTGGGATTGTAGCTATAGAGATCCGGCTTTTCCGGAGCTTTTGGCAGGCCGGCAAGCTTTGTGCGCAGCCCTTCGGCCCTGGTGCTGACTTCGCTGAATGCGGGCAGCAGTTTGCTCAAGGTTTCGTCGGCCGTGGAGCCGCGAAATTGTTCCGGCAGTCCTTCCGGCGCGGACCAAGCGCCGGCGCCACCACCAGCACCGCCACCACCGGCGCCGGCACCGCCACCCATGCCGCCGCCTTCGTTCTCGCGAAGCGGCAGATATTTTTCAAGCAATGATCTCATGTCACGTTTCCTTGCTGCCGGCGGTCAGACGTCGCGAGGTGCCGGCCCTTCCTCGTTTCGCCCCTTGGCGATCTGCCTGAAGATTTCATGCACGAGGGCATTCTGACCCTCGCGGAAAGCGCCGAAGACGGCCATCGACATTGGGTCGAGGCCGAGGTTCACGAAGAACACCGTGCGCCCGAGCGTGGCCTTGTGCATCGCCTCGAGGGCTTTTGCGCCACCGGGCGTGGCGGCGAACTCCGCCCAGGCGCGCGCTACCGCGCGGGCGTCTTCGCCCTCGAGGCTCCTGCGCACGTCGAGGCGCTGCTTTACCTTGTCGTCGGCGGCGTCGAACCACTCCCAGCCGCTGGCGGCCGCACCGGAGATCAGGCTTTCGATGTCGTTCACGCCGGCATCCCTCCCGCTGCGCCGCCGGCGGAAAGAGCCGCTGCGGCAGCTGCCGCCGCAGCGGCCGCCTGCGCCTCTTTCTCGTCCATGTCCTTGCGCTCGGCTTCGGTGACGATGTAACGGGATGGAACGCCCATATCGGTTCCGATGTCCGTGAGCATCTCTTCCACCTTGGCGATGCGGCCGATGCCCTGGGGCGCGCCGACCGATGTCATGATGGCGATGACCATTTCCAGCCACTGGATGATCTTGCCGACACGCTCGGCCTCGCGCGCCAGCGCCAGGGGCGATTTGACCTTGACCCTGACAAGCAGCTGGTCGATCGGGATTTCCGTGCTGATCAACCCCTTGTCATAGGCCAGTTCCATGCGCCGCCGGACGGCCGGCACCACGATTTCCTTCACGAGCCGCCCGAATGCCCCGATATGATCGGCGGCGAGCCGCTTCACGCGCTCGAGGATTTCCGTCGCCGATTTCACAGCCGCGGTGTCCGGCGGCAGCGTCTGGTCCATCATCGTGGCCTTGATCTCGGACTGCATGTCCTTGACCACCAGTCCCGCTAGATCCAGCCGAGGATCCGGGAAGCGGGAAACCGAGGGTCCGAGCGTGCCGCCGTTGCGGGCAACCTTCCAGAAGACGCCGGGCTCGAGCGGAGCGAGATCGGGATTGAAAACGCCATCGTCAACGGCCGTGTAGATGCCGAGCATGGCGATCGCGCCGGCCTGCAGCATGATCCGTTTCGCAGTGTTCGCGGTCTTGATGGTCGGCATTGCGAGCATGACCAGGCCGCGGCCCTTCGTCTCGCCAGGGACGCGCATGTAGCGCGGCGTCAGCCATGGGCATAGTGATGGGCTGGCTTGACATCATCCTCCTCGGCGCCGCGGCCGCTGTCGTGTTCCTCATCACCCTGTCCGTCGGCGTCGTCCTGTTCGCCCTGCCGCGCCCGCGTGACTTCGGCCATTTCGGCCTGAGGCGCGACCGATGATCGACGTCTGGATTTTCATCGCCGCCATCGTCGCCTTTGCGATCTTCGGCTTCATGGCCGGCATCGTTGTCGAACGCGACCGGGATCCCCGCCGCAGGAAGTAACCCCGATCCGGCCGACGCCTCCCCAAGCAGCCCAGGGCGGCCGGGCAGCCGGCGGGATAGCCATCCCCTCTCCGCTATCCCGCCGGCGATCTCTTCTCAACCTGAAAGGATGGAGCCATGAACTACGCAGAAACCTGTGCGCGCGCCGTGAGCGTGGAGGAAACCGTGTCGCGGTCGCCGGCGCTCACCGCCGCCCGTCGGGCGTTCCTCGATACCGGCAAGCCGTCGCTGTCGATCCGGCAGCGCATCGTCCTGCCGCGCGATGACCTGGATGCGCGGCTGGATGCCGCGATCGCGGCTTACCTCAGCCATTCCGGCTGATTGAGCTGCGGCCGCCGGAACGGCCTGTGTAAGGCGTAGCTGTTCCGGCTTTTGCCTTCGGGCAGCATCATGAAATCATGAAAGGATGAAAACATGACCCATCAACTGGGCGATGGCCCGATCGATCCAAAGCTTCAGGATGTAATGGTCGCCTTGGCGAAAGGTGTCGACGAGATCCTGAACGGCGACGCGAAAGGGGCGGACCGGAAGGTCGGATTCGTGATGCTGACCTTCCCTTATGGCCCGATTGATGGCCGCTGCAATTTCATATCGAACGGCGCCGATCGGCGCGACTTGGTCACGCTTTTCAAGGAAATGATCGCCCGGTTCGAAGGCCAGCCACATATCTCCGGCAACGCCTGACGATGGCCATCCACAGGAGCTTTTGACAAATGCGCGCGCCAGCCTCACCTTTCCCGTCCGTTTCGAGGGCTGCAATGGGCACCGTCACCATAAAGATCCCGCTGGTTACGTGGCGCGATGGCCGGCCGCGCTACTTCCCGTCGCCGTCGGCACGGGAACTTGGCTACAAGGGCGAGGATCTGCGCCATGGGCGCAGCGGCCCGTGGTTCGGTCTCGACGAGGCCATCGCGTGGTCGCAGGCGCGCCAGCAGGAAATAGCAGAAAAGCGCGAGGCGATCGCCGCGGGCCAGACGACCGCGCGCAAAACGGCGAATGCCACCGCCCGCCAGCGCGCCGCTGGCCGCGTCACCATCAGCCAGGTGATGGAGGCATACCTTGCCAGTCCGCGCATGCAGGGCCGGGAAATCGTGCAGGGAAAGAAGAAGCGTCGGCCGCTTTCCGATGGCACCATCCGCTATTATCGCGGCGCCATCCGCTGCCTGGAGAATTTCGAGGGCGGCGAATGGTGGCACGAGCCGGCCGACGATCTCACCGGCCACACGCTCGACGGGCTGATCGACGCGATCGAACAGGCGCACGGGCTGGCGCAGGCAAGGGCGGTGCGCGGCGTTATCTCGGTGGCCTTTGAAGCCGGGCGCAAGGACAAGCTTGTGCATCACAACCCGGCGCAGGAAAGCAGCACGACGCTGCCGATGCTGCCCCGGCGCGTCCGGCCGGCGACGGTCGAGGAATTCGCCCGATTGGTTGCCGCGGCCGACGCGCTCGGCCTGCACGATGTCGGCGACCTGCTCTGCGCCGGCGCATGGACTGGCCAGCGCCAGAACGATCGTCGATCGCTCACTGCCGGGCAGATATCCGCCGACGGCATCCTGTTCGCGCCGCACAAGAAGGACGCCGGCGGCCAGCGGCTGCTTATCCCGGTTGCCTCCATGCTCGCCCGCCGCCTCGAGGCAGCCCGCCAGCGCCAGCGCGGCCGCAAGGTGCAGCAGCTCGGGGAGCGCCACGTCTTCATGTGGGAAGCGGGCGCACGCGCCTGGACGGAAGGGCGGTACGGCAAGATCTACCGCATGCTGCGCCACGCCGTGGCCTTCGGCTCGCCGGCGATCGATGAGAAGACCGGCAAGGCGGACAAGGAATGGAAGGCGCTGTTCGGCGGCCGCGACATCGCCGCGGAGCTGGCAGCCGCCGGCGTCGATCTGCTGCCATCGCTTGCGGATCTGCGCGACCAGGACATGCGCGACACCTGCCTGTCCTGGCTGTCGAGGGCAGGGGTCAACAAGTGGGAGCTGGCCGGTTTCAGCGGGCATGCGTTCGGCGGTGACGACAAGGTGCTCGGCCACTACGTCGATATCGACCCCGCCTTCGCCCGCGAAGGCATGCGCAAGCTCGAGGCATGGTATGCGCAGGAAGTGGCGGGGCTTGAGCAACGGAGGGCTGCCCGAGCCGAAGAAGGAAAATTTTCCTCCAAACCTTGACCCGAACGTAGGGCAGAACATTATAGGAACATGGTCCTATTTTCTGCCGTTCCCGGCAAGATGTATTTCGAAATCCGTTGTAACGACATTCCCCCGGGCTACATCCTCGGCGGCCGCTGCATCATGTGTTCACGCATGGGGCCGGTCGATCGGCATCTGATCGAGGAGAGGCATGGTCCGTACACGATGCTGCGCCATGTCGACAAGAAGCTGCGCTGCCGGAGATGTGGAAACGGCACGGCAAACCAGTTTGTGATTTACGGAAGGTCGATCCGGAAGGCTCCCACGCTGCCGGCCGGCGTCATTGATGTTCCTATAGCAGATACCCGTTGAAATAACGTTCACGGGGCGGGGTTTCGCGCAAAATTCACAGTGCAACCTTAGTTGAGTTCCGGCTTGGCCGGATCTTACGCGATTATCAGAGCGGGGATCATCGGGGGGCAGAATGTCGGCGCAGCATCAGATCGAAATGAACGTCGTCGAGGCGGATCAGATCGTCGCGGCGATCATCTTCATCATCGAGCACGTGGACGATTACCAGACGGAACTGCTGCGCCATTCGACGATCAGCCTGTCCTGGTGCGTGAGGGAGAAGTTGGCAGCCGTTCTGGAGGCGTCGAAACAGACCAAGTCACATGTGTGACGTGTGACCTGCTATCTGGATCACATGTTCGTCACATGTTCTAAGGCGGAATTGTTCACGCCGCATTGAATTTGCATGTAAAAATGAGATGCTTCGGGATTTTTCGACTGGTCGGAGTGGCAGGATTTGAACCTGCGACCCCGTCGTCCCGAACGACGTGCGCTACCAGGCTGCGCTACACTCCGTGACCAGTGGCGGGCTTATAACGCCGCGAATCTGTTCCTGCAAGCGGCAATGACACGACAATTTGCCTGTTTGTCACGATTGTTTGTGAACACGGCGGGATGGTGCGAGAATAACCCCCTTTAAAGGCTTTGCTGATAGGCAATGCAGCAGAGTTGCGTGTTAAAAAGGTGCGGGGGCCTGCTCAATTGAAGCTCAGGATCGTGGAACAGGCGAGGCCGAATACGTTCGGGTTCGAGACTTCGGCGCTGATTAAACCGACCGGCTTTCGCGAATATGACGCGCGCTGGTGGTTCGGCCGTCCGGGTGCGGAAAAGGAGCCGGAACTCAATCTGATCGGCGTGCAGGCGCTGGGCATGGGACTGGCGACGCTGATCCGCCGCATGGGCATCGGCCCCGAGATCGTGACGGGCCATGACTTCCGCGAGTATTCGCTTGCGATCAAGCTAACCCTGGCGTCGGGCCTGATGGCCGCCGGCGCGAAGGTGAAGGACATTGGCCTGGCCCTTTCGCCCATGGCCTATTTCGCGCAGTTCGCGCTCGACACGCCTTCGGTCGCCATGGTCACCGCTTCGCACAACGAAAACGGCTGGACCGGCGTGAAGATGGGCGCGCAGCGGCCGCTGACCTTTGGGCCGGACGAAATGTCGGCATTGAAGAAAATCGTTCTGGACGGCGACTTCGATCTCGTAGGTGGTGGTTCCTACGAATTCGTCCCCGATTTTCGCGACACTTATCTCGACGATCTGGTCGCGGGAAAACGGATATCGCGCAAGCTCAGGGTGGTCGCCGCCTGCGGTAACGGCACGGCGGGCGCTTTCGCGCCACAGGCGCTGGAACGAATCGGCTGCGAGGTGATCCCGCTCGACGTCGAATTGGACCACAGCTTCCCGCGCTACAATCCGAACCCGGAAGACATGCAGATGCTGCATGCCATCCGCGACAAGGTGCTGGAGACTGGCGCTGATGTGGGCCTCGGCTTCGATGGCGACGGCGACCGCTGCGGCGTGGTCGACAATGAAGGCAACGAGATCTTCGCCGACAAGGTCGGCGTCATGCTGGCGCGTGACATTTCGCAACAATATCCCGGCTCGTCCTTCGTCGTGGACGTCAAGTCGACGGGCCTGTTCAAGACCGATCCGCAATTGCAGGCCAATGGCGCTGTGACCGATTACTGGAAGACCGGTCATTCCTACATCAAGCGCCGGGTGGCCGAGCTTGGCGCCATCGCCGGTTTCGAGAAATCCGGCCACTTCTTCTTCAACCCGCCGATCGGGCGCGGCTATGATGATGGGCTGGTGACGGCGATTGCCGTGTGCGGCATGCTCGACCGCAATCCGTCAAAGTCGATGGCCGATCTATATCGGGAACTGCCGGTCACATACGGCACGCCGACCATGTCGCCGCATTGCGACGATGAGATCAAATATGGTGTGGTCGAGCGCGTGCTGGCCGATTTCGAGGCGATGAAGGCCGCCGGAGAACGCTTTGCCGGACAGGCGATCGCCGAACTGGTGACGGTAAACGGCGTTCGCGTCGTGGCCGAGGATGGCACCTGGGGGCTGATCCGGGCGTCGTCCAACAAGCCCGAGCTGGTCGTGGTGGTGGAAAGCCCGGTTTCTGCGGAACGGCGGCGCGAGATGTTCGAGGCGCTGGACGCCGTGCTGCGGCGCAGCCCGGAAGTCGGTCCCTACAACCAGACATTTTGAGCGTGACCATGAGTGACCTTATCGCCTGTTTCGTGATGAGCGGCGGCGTGGGATCGCGGCTGTGGCCGCTGTCGCGCGAGGACAATCCCAAGCAGTTTCACGATCTGTCAGGCGATGGGTCGATGCTGGCCAAGACGCTGCGGCGCATGACAGGCCGGACGGCGGGTGTCGCACCTGTGTTCCTGATCGCATCCGAACGCCATGCCGGGCGCGTGCATGGCGACATCAATGGCATCGAACTCGCTGGCGGCGGCGTGCTGTTCGAGCCGGTGGGGCGCAATACGGCCGCCGCGGTGGCGCTGGCTACGCTGCGCACGCTGGCCGATTTCGGCGACAGCCTCGTGCTGGTGGTTCCTTCCGACCACGAAATTTCCACCACCGCGCAATTCTGGCAGACGGTGGAGCAGGGCGTGCCGGCAGCTGGTGCGGGCAGGCTGGTGGTGTTCGGCATTCGCCCCGATCAGCCCGAAACCGGCTATGGCTATATCGAAGTCGGCGTGGAGCATGGCGGCGTGTTCGATGTCTCGCGCTTCGTGGAAAAGCCCGACACCGGGACGGCGCAGAAATACGTTGCGGCAGGAAATTACTACTGGAATGCGGGCATCTTCCTGTTCCGGGCGAGCGTGATGCGCGATGCTTTCCTGCGCTTCCAGCCGGATATATGGGCCGCGACGGAGAAAGCTTTCGCAGCCGCCAGAACCGATCTTTCCGGCCTCTATATGCCGGAGGATCTCTATGCGGCGATCCCGTCCGATTCCATCGACTATGCGGTGATGGAACGTGCCGAAGGCATCGCCATGGTGCCAGCGGGCTTTCGCTGGAACGATCTCGGTTCGTGGCAGTCCCTGCTCGATGTCGGGCCTTCCGATGAAAACGGCAATGTCATCATTGGCGATGTCGTCGCCATCGATTGCGAGAACTCCTATATCCGCAGCCATGGCCGGCTTCTGTCGGCGGTCGGACTGAAGGATACGGCCGTGGTCGCCACCGCCGACGCGACCTTCGTGGCGCCTGTCTCGCACAGCCAGAATGTGCGCAAGGTGGTGCAGCAGCTCGAAAAGAGCGGAAGGCTGGAAACACGCTTCACGCCGTCGCACGACCGGGTGGTGGAAAGCGGCGCGTGGCGCAGCCGCGTGCGGCACTGGCTGTTCGATGAGGCGCTGCCCTTGTGGTCGACCGTTGGCGTGGACGAGCGCCATGGTGGGTTTCATGAGGCGCTGGGGCTGGATGCCGTGCCGCTGGCCAGGCCGAAGCGCATGCGCACCATGGCGCGGCAGGTCTACGGCTTTGCGGTCGCGCGGTCGCGCGGCTGGGATGGGCCTGCCGACCGGCTGATCGCGCACGGGCTGGAGTTCATGTCGCGCGGCCGCACCGACCGGGGCGGCTGGGTGCGTACCCTCAATGTCGACGGTTCGATAAACGATGCGACGGAAGACGCCTACGACCATTCCTGCGTGCTTCTGGCACTCGCCCACGCTCATATGTGCGGCAATCCGGATGCGCTGAGGCTCGGACGGGAAACATTCGCTTTCCTTGACGAGCATCTGGAGGACAGCAGCCTTGCCGGCTTTCTTGAAGCGCCGGAGGGCGGCAGCCTGCGCCGCTCCAACCCGCATATGCATCTGCTGGAAGCGTTTCTGGCCTGGCATGAGGCGACCGGCGACAGGACCTATCTGCGCCGTGCCGCCCGTATCGTCGATCTGTTCCGCAGCTATTTCTTCGACGCCGATTCATGGACCGTAGGCGAATTCTTCGAGGATGGCTGGGCGCCGGCCCCGGATGGCAAAGGCGACTGGACGGAGCCCGGCCATCATTTCGAATGGGCCTCGCTGCTGATCGACTTCGCCAATCGTAGTGGCCAGAAGAGCCTGACCACCTATGCCCGCAAGCTCTATGCCTCGGCTGTCGCCAATGGCCTGAACCGCGCCACGGGCCTTGCTTATGGCGCGGTGTCGAAGCAGGGCATGCCGCTCGATCTGGTGTCGCGAAGCTGGCCGCAGACGGAGGCGATCAAGGCATCGATCGCGCTGGATCGGGCCGACGGGCCGGACCTCAAGCCTGAGATCGAGGCGCGCGTGGGCCGCCTGTTCCGCTGGCATATCGATCCCGCACCGGTGGGGCTGTGGGTCGATCGCATCGACGAGCGCGGCCGGTCGGTGGCGACCGAGGTGCCGGCCTCGATTTTCTATCACCTCGTCTACGCGCTAATGCAGTATCTGGACGCGACGACGGAGACAGGTCAGTAGGGGCTGTCGACGTCGCCGGTCTCCACATAGACCGACTTGATCTGCGAATAGTGCTGGAGGGCGGCCAACGAATTCTCGCGCCCGATGCCGGACTGCTTGTAGCCGCCGAACGGCATCTCGACCGGGGTGAGATTGTAGGCGTTGATCCAGCAGGTGCCGGCCTGCAGCTCACCGATGACGCGGTGCGCGCGGGTCATGTCGCGGGTGAAGACGCCGGCGGCAAGACCGAACTCGGTGCCGTTGGCGCGGCCGATCACTTCGTCTTCATCATCGAAGGACAAGACGCTCATCACGGGGCCGAAAATCTCCTCGCGCGCGATGCGCATCGTGTCGGTAACGCCGGTGAAGACGGTGGGTTCGACAAAGAAGCCGCCGTCGAAGCCTTGCAGGGCAGGGGCATTGCCGCCGCAGGCGAGGACAGCACCTTCCTGCTTGCCGGCTTCGATATAGGACAGCACACGCTGATGCTGGGCCTTGCTGACCAGCGGCCCCATCTGGGTTTCGGGGTCGAGCGGATCGCCGATGCGGATTTTCTTGGTGCGCTCGACAAGGCGTTCGACGAAACGGCCGTGGAGACCTTTCTGGACGAAGACGCGGGTTCCGTTGGAGCAGACCTGACCGGTCGAATAGAAATTGCCGAGCATGGCCCCGCCGACAGCGTTTTCCAGGTCGGCATCATCGAAGACGATGAGCGGCGACTTGCCGCCAAGTTCCATGGTGGCGTGCTTCATGTCGGCTCCGGCCTGCGCCAGAACGCGCTTGCCGGTAGCGACCGAACCGGTGACCGACACCTTGGCGACGGACGGATGGCCGACAAGCGAAGCGCCGACATCGCCATAGCCCTGCACCACGTTGAACAGGCCGTCCGGCAGGCCGGCCTCGGAATAGATTTCGGCCAGCGCCAGCGCCGACAATGGCGTGTTCTCGGACGGCTTGAACACCATGGCGTTGCCCATGGCGAGCGCGGGTGCGGATTTCCAGCCGGCGATCTGGATCGGATAGTTCCACGCGCCGATGCCGACACAGACACCGAGCGGTTCGCGCCGCGTGTAGGCGAAGGGGCCGCCGAGGTCGATGAACTCGCCGTTGAAGCTGGCAATGGCACCAGCGAAATATTCGAGGCAGTCGGCGGCGGAAGGGGCGTCGGCCACCAGCGTCTCCTGAATGGCCTTGCCGGTATCGAGCGTTTCGAGCCGCGCCAGAGCCTCATTGCGCTCGCGCAGAATATCGGCGGCGCGGCGCAGGATGCGGCCGCGCTCGACGGGCTTGAGGCGCGCCCATTCGGCCTGCGCGGCGCGCGCCGATTCGATGGCCAGCTCGATGATGTTGGGCGTCGCCGCATGCAGCGTGGCGATGCGTTCGCCGGTGGCCGGATAGATGACGGCGATCTCGGCGCCACGGTCGTCGTCGATGTAACGTCCGTTGACGTAATGCGAGGCGGTCGGCTGGGCGCGCATGGCAGGCTCCGGTAGTTCCATCGGATCGGTTGAAAGGACTTTGGCTTATCTGTCCGACTGTTGCCAGCGCGGATTGATCCAGGGTTCCAGATTGGACGGCGGCAGCGGGGTGCGGCCGAGAATATGATCAGCGGCCTTTTCGCCGGTCATGATCGACGGTGCGTTGAGGTTGCCGTTGGTGATGCGCGGGAAGATGGACGAATCCGCGACCCTCAGACCTTCAACGCCGATGACCCGGCATTCAGGGTCCACAACGCTCATCGGATCACCGGCCCGGCCCATGCGGCAGGTGCCACAAGGGTGCAGCGCACTCTCGGCATGATCGCGAATGAAGGCATCGAGTTCTTCGTCGGTTTGCACATCACTGCCGGGAGAGATCTCCCTGCCACGATAGGGATCGAAGGCGGCTTGTGAAAAGATTTCGCGGGTGAGGCGGATGCAGTGGCGGAATTCCGTCCAGTCGTCAGGATGCGACATGTAGTTGAAGCAGATGACGGGTTTTTCCCGCGCATCGGGAGAACGCAGCGTAACGCTGCCGCGCGATCTGGAGCGCATCGGCCCGACATGCGCCTGAAAACCGTGCGTGTCGGCGACCGCTTTGCCATCGTAACGCACGGCGGCGGGGATGAAGTGATACTGGATATCCGGGTAATCGATGCCGGCTGCCGAGCGCAGAAAGGCGGCGGCCTCGAAATGATTGGTGGCGCCGAGACCGCTCTTGAACAGCAGCCACTGTGCGCCGATCAGCGCCTTTGAGATCGGATTAAGGACCGAGTTCAGCGTGATCGGCTGGGTGGATTCCTGCTGGATATAGAGTTCCAGATGATCCTGGAGATTGGCCCCGACACCCGGCCTGTCGGCAACCACTGCGATGCCGTTGTCCTGCAGATGTCGTGCGGGGCCGATGCCGGAAAGCATCAGGATTTTCGGCGAGTTGATCGAGGAGGCAGCGACGATCACCTCCCGTCGCGCTTTAACGACCTGAATCTGTCCGCGAACTTCGATCTCGACGCCGGTGGCGCGTTGATTCTCGATGATGACTTTTCGCGCGAAGCCGCTGACCAGACTCACATTTCTGCGTTTGAGGGCAGGGCGCAGATAGGCATTGGCGGTAGACCAGCGCCGGCCGCGATGGATGGTCTGTTCCATCGGCCCGAAACCTTCCTGCTTCGAGCCGTTGTAGTCAGCGGTCAGCTCGAAACCGGCCTGCTGGCCGGCCTCGATAAAGGCGGCGTAGAGGGGGTTTGCGCGCTTGCCGCGCTGGACGTGCAGCGGGCCGCTGGTTCCGCGCCAGCCTTGCTCGCCGCCGTGGGAGTGCTCCATACGCTTGAAGTAGGGAAGCACGTCGGCATAGCTCCAGCCGGCAGCGCCTTCCTCCGCCCAGTGGTCGAAATCGCGGGCGTGGCCGCGCACATAGACCATGCCGTTGATGGAAGAAGAGCCACCCAGAACCTTGCCGCGCGGCGTGGCGAGAACCCTTCCGCCCAGATGCGGTTCGGGCTCGCTGGAAAAACCCCAGTCGTAGAGCGGCATGTTGAGCGGGATCGACAGGGCGGACGGCATCTGGATCAGTGGGCCGTAATCGGTACCGCCATATTCGATGACGATGACCGAATGCCTGCCATCCTCGGAGAGCCGGTAGGCCATGGCCGAGCCGGCGGAACCGGAGCCGATGATGACGAAGTCTGCCTCATGCATGGCTATTCACCTCGCGGAAAGCGCTTCTGTTCTTCGAGGGTGTTGAGATCCATGTGGTTGCGCATGTAGCGTTCGGACGCTTTTTGCAGAGGCTGGAAATCCCACGGGAAGTAAGCGCCGTTGCGCAGCGCGGGATAGACGACCCAGCGCTGTGCCTGGCTCTGGCGCACGGCAGCGTCGAAGGCGGCCATGTCCCAGCGCGCCCGGACTTTTTCCATGAAGGCAGCGACCAGACCGGCATTTTCGGGAGCGGCCGCAAGGTTTTCCCGTTCGAGAGGATCCGATTCCAGATCAAACAGTTGCGGCGGGTCGATCTCGCAATGCACGAACTTGTGCTTGCCGTCGCGGATGGCGACCAACGGAGCATAGGAGCCTTCCGCCGCATATTCCATCAGTACCGGCTCGCTGCGCTCTTTGCCCTGCATGAGGGGCTTCAGCGACTGCCCGTCCGTCCATGGCATGATGGCGGAAATGTCGATGCCGGCGAGGTCGCAGAGGGTGGGGCAGATGTCGAGGTTGGAGACAGGCGCGTCGATAGGGGAAGGCGCGATGGCTTTGCTCGCGATCATCAGCGGAACGCGCGCGGAGCCTTCGAAGAAGCTCATCTTGAACCACAGGCCGCGCTCGCCCAGCATGTCGCCATGGTCGGAGCAGAACAGGATGATCGTGTCATCGGCCATGCGCGTGCGGTCGAGCACGTCCAGCAACTCGCCAACCTTGTCGTCGATATAGGAGATGTTGGCGAAATAGCCTTGCCGCGCGCGGCGCACCTGCTCGGGCTTGATGTCGAAACTGGCATAGTCGCTGGCGAGATAGAGGCGCTGCGAATGCGGGTCCTGCTGGTCATGGGCAATGAAGCCCACCTCCGGTTCCAGTTGCGGGCAGTCCTCGTAGAGATCCCAGTATTTGCGGCGCGCCACATAGGGGTCGTGCGGGTGGGTGAAGGAGACGGTCAGGCACCATGGACGGCGGTTTTCATCGCCGGACTGGCGCGACAGGTCGTAGAGCTTCTGGCCGGCGAGGAAGGCGACCTCGTCGTCATATTCCATCTGGTTGGTGATCTCCGCGACGCCCGCCCCAGTGACGGAACCCAGATTGTGATACCACCAGTCGATGCGTTCGCCGGGCTTGCGGTAGTCCGGCGTCCAGCCGAAATCGGCCGGGTAGATGTCGGTGGTCAGACGCTCTTCGAAGCCGTGCAACTGATCCGGTCCGACGAAGTGCATCTTGCCCGACAGGCAGGTGTGGTAGCCGGCGGCGCGCAGATGATGGGCGAAGGTGGGAACCGATGAGGCGAATTCGGCGGCGTTGTCATAGACGCCGGTGCGCGATGGAAGCTGGCCGCTCATGAAGGAGGCGCGGGCAGGCGAGCACAGGGGCGAGGCGGTGTAGTTGTTGCGGAAACGGGCCGAGCGGGCCGAAAGCGCGCGAAGATGAGGCGCATGAAGAAATTCGGCCGGGCCATCGGGAAACAGGGTTCCGGCGAGCTGGTCGACCATGAGGATCAGGATGTTAGGCCGGTTGCTCATGATGAATTCGCCTGTTGTCTGAGTTTCGCATCGACATAATCCTCGACCAGCGAGGCCACACTTGCGGGATTGGGAAGACCGTCACGCAAGGCGCGGCGGATGTAGAGACCGTCGATCATGGCAGCGATTGCTTCCGCCATGCGTCGGGCTTCCGTACGGCCGGCCAGCGGAACGAGCGCGCTCATCAGGTTGGAATGCTGACGCCTTGCATAAACGCGCAGCAGGCGGCGTAGCGGCGGAGAATTCTGAGCCTCCACATAGAAGGCCAGCCACGCATGCACGGTTTCCTCGCGAAACTGTGCGGCATTGAAATTGACGGCGATGATCGCGGACAGGCGCTCGCGCGCCGTGATGGCGTTTTTAAGCGCCACGACCGCGTCACGGCCCAGATCGGCCAGCAATTGTCGCATCGTGGCCTGCAAAAGCACTTCCTTCGGGCCGAAATAGTGATGCGCAAGCGCGGAGGAAACGCCGGCGCGCCCGGCGATCTCCGAAACGGTCACGTTCAGCGTGCCGCGTTCGCCCACGGTGGAAATGGTGGCGTCAATCAGCGCCCGGCGGCGCAAGGGCTCCATTCCGATTTTTGGCATTCTGGCTTCTCCTTAGGGCAAGTGTATTTTTGATTGACTGATCAATCAATAAAAAATCGAGCAATTTGTACCTGACCCACAACAAGGTGCTTTACGAGGCCGGCGGGGTGGTTATCCTGCGCGGATCAAAGCGCCGTCATCAGCCGGACAGCTGAACGGACAGGGAGATGTTGTCATGACCGCATGTATCGTCGGCTGGGCGCATTCGCGCTTCGGCAAGCTGGAAGGCGAAACGCTTGAAAGCCTGATCACCAAGGTAGCCGCTGAAGCGCTGGCACATGCGGGCATCGGACCGGAAGACGTCGGCGAGATCGTGCTCGGTCATTTCAACGCTGGATTTTCGGCGCAGGATTTCACGGCGAGCCTCGTGCTCCAGACAGATGACCGCCTGCGTTTCAAGCCGGCGACGCGGGTGGAGAATGCCTGCGCGACCGGATCGGCTGCCGTGCGGCAGGGCATCCGGGCCGTCGACTCGGGCGCGCGTTTCGTTCTCGTGGTGGGCGCCGAGCAGATGACGACCACGCCGGGACCGGAGATAGGCGCCAATCTCCTGAAGGCATCCTATCTGCCGGAAGACGGTGACACCCCGGCGGGCTTCGCCGGCGTGTTCGGCAAGATCGCCCATGCCTATTTCCAGCGTCATGGCGACCAGTCGGACGCGCTTGCGGCCATTGCCGCCAAGAACCACAAGAATGGCGTTGAAAATCCCTATGCACAGATGCGCAAGGATCTGGGCTACGATTTCTGCCGGCAGGAAAGCGAGAAGAACCCGTATGTTGCGGGACCTCTCAAGCGCACCGATTGCTCGCTCGTTTCGGACGGCGCCGCAGCGATTGTGCTGACCGATGTCACGACGGCGCTGTCCATGCGCCGTGCCATCGCCTTCCGCGCCAATGAGCATGTGCAGGATTTCCTGCCGATGTCGAAGCGCGACATATTGCTGTTCGAGGGCTGCGAGCAGGCCTGGGCGCAGGCGCTGAAGAAGGCCGGCGTGACCCTGGACGATCTGTCTTTCGTGGAGACGCATGACTGCTTCACCATTGCCGAACTGATCGAGTATGAGGCGATGGGACTGGCGAAACGCGGCGAGGGCGCGAAGCTGGCGCTAGAAGGCTATACGGCCAAGGACGGCAAGCTGCCGGTCAATCCTTCCGGCGGCCTGAAATCAAAGGGCCACCCGATCGGCGCAACGGGGGTTTCGATGCATGTGCTGACCTCGATGCAGCTTGCCGGCGAGGCGGGCGGCATTCAGGTGCCGAATGCAAAGCTGGGTGGCATCTTCAACATGGGAGGTGCTGCTGTCGCCAACTATGTGTCGATTCTCGACCGTATCCGCTAAAGCGGGTTCATAACTTCAGCGAAGCGCGCGAGCGCTGCGAGCGGTTTTCGCAGTTCCGAAATTAGATCGCCTCTTGATTCAATTTCGGAATTGCTCTGGCCTGGGAGGAGCCGGCAGACGTGACAAATCCGGTACTGGCAGAGGTTCTTCGCGGAACTCTGGTGGAAAGCGTTCATCGTGGTTCGGTGGCGGTTTTTGATGGCGACGGAAAATCCGTCTGGGAAATCGGGGAGACGCACCGACCGGTCTTTCCCCGCTCTGCGGTAAAGCTCATTCAGGCTTTGCCTCTGGTCGAAAGCGGTGCGGCGGACGCTTATGGATTTGGAGATCGTGAGCTGGCTCTGGCTTGCGCGTCGCATTCCGGCGAGCCCCTGCATGCCGAGACGGCGCTTTCGATGCTGCGGCGCGCAGGGCTGGATGAAACAGCGCTGGAATGCGGCTGCCACTGGCCGGACAACCATGCCGCCACCATAGCGATGGCGCGGGCGGGCGGCGAACCGAATGCACTGCACAACAACTGTTCGGGCAAACATGCCGGATTTCTCTGCACCTGCTGCCATTCCGGCATCGCCCATGAGGGCTACGTGAAGGCGGATCACAGGCTGCAGGGGCGGGTACATGATGCCATGGAGGCAGTGACCGGGGCGGCCCATGACGTGGACAGTTGCGGCACCGACGGTTGCTCGATCCCGACTTATGCGGTTCCGCTGCGCAATTTCGCGGTTGGGTTTGCCAGAATAGCGACCGGAAACGGCTTGCAGCCGGAGCGGGCAAAGGCCGGACGGCGGCTGATGTCGGCCTGCATGGCGGAGCCTTTCATCGTTTCGGGAACCGGCCGTGCCGACGAAGCTCTGATGAAGGCCGCACCCGGCCGCATCTTCGTCAAGATGGGGGCAGAGGGCGTCTATTGCGCCGCGGTGCCGGAACTGGGCTTCGGTATCGCGCTGAAATGCGATGACGGAGCCGTCCGCGCGGCTGAAGTGATGATTGCAGGCGTTCTGGCCAAGCTTCTTGAAAAAGATGAGCCGCTTGCGGATGAACTGCGGAAGCTGGCGCACAAGCCTATCATGAGCCGCAACGGCGCGAAGGTCGGCGAGGTCCGCCCGGCCGCATTTGCGGACTGAGCCCGCCATGAGCAGGGCGTTTACCCGGGAGGACGATAACGAAAGCGCGATCGCAGCCCTTGGCGAGCGCCCTGTGAGCCCGCATCGCAATCTCGTCACGCAACGCGGTCTGGCGCTTATCGAGGCGGAAATCGTTCGGTTGCGCGAAGAGATCGTGCGCGCCGAGGCCGAAGGGGATCGGGAACGACTGGAGCTTGCCGCACGCGATCTGCGGTATTGGGGAGCGCGGCGCGAGAATGCCGAGCTGTCCGTTCCGGATGCCGATTCCGATGTCGTTCGCTTCGGCATGACCGTGGCGCTGGAAGATGAAGACGGCAAGACGGCCAAATGGCAGATCGTGGGGGAGGACGAGGCCGAGCCCGCCAAAGGCTCGATCTCGCATATCTCACCCATGGCGCAGGCTCTCTTCGGCAAGAAGGTTGGCGAGCTGATCACCGTCAACGGTCGCGAATGGGAGATCGTCGATCTGATCGCAGAAGCTTGAAGACGACTGGCTGCCCAGAGCGTTTTCAGGAAAAGTGGAAACACTTTTCCGGTTCGGAAAGGCGACTAACCGAAGGCTCCAGGCGACGGCGGGTGCTTTATTCCTGTGCGACCGTTTCCACGCTTCCGTCGAAGAACAGGGGATGCAGAGCCTCGCAGAAGACCACGCCATCCGTTGGCGCCGGATGGCGCTCTGCGGCGAGGGTCGCCACTGAGGCCGCAGCATCAGCGTTCTGTTGAGTTTCTGGTATGGTCCGGCGCTGACTGGCCGCGGTCTTTACCCGGTTCTGGATGTGACCGGCTTTCAGGCTCGGCAGAATCCCGCCTTCTTGCTCGATCCGCTGAAATTCCGCCCAGCCCTGCTGGCAAAAATCTTCGACCAGTTCATCGACGCCGGGAAGGTCTGCCTGTTCCTGCGCGACGAGCATCTGCAGATTGCGGGCGATGCGGCGGGCATTTCCTTCCGGAAGGCCGTGAGCGATCGTGTGCGGCAGGACTGCGATCGAATCAGCGCCTCCTGCGGCAGCCCCGAAAACGGCAGCGGCATTGCGGGCGACGTTGCCGGAAAGGTCCTGTCGCCCGACGATGCGCATGGACGTTTCTGCGTGGACTTCGGTGGGCGTCGGCGAAATCGAAAAGCTTTCCTGAAGGCGCGCCCAGAGCAGGCGTAGCGCCTTGATCTTCGCGGCAGATGCCAGAGAATCGTCATCGACGCCGACGGCGAAACCGATATGCGGGGCGGCATAGACCAGAGCTTGCCTGGCTTCCTGAAACAGGCGCAGATGCGCTGCAGCGGAAGCCAGCATGGCACCAAGCTCCTGCGCTTCGGTGGCGCCGGCATTGTGCAGAACGCGGCCGTCCGCTTCGAGCAGGATGCCGGGCACATCCATGGCGAAAAAATAGGCCAGAGATTGCGGCATCGAGGCCTGCAACGCTTCGATGGTCATGCGCAGACGGCCTGTACCGGCAAAGGTCGCGGCCGGATCTATGCCGAAAGACAGGTTGAGACGTGAGGGATCGATATTTCCCTTTCCAAGGCTTCCAACCAGCCAGTCGGCCATGGCACGGCTGGCGGGGTGAACGTCAAGGCGCAGGTAGATCCTGTCGAGCGGCACATCTTCAAGAATTCGTCCGAGCGCCTGGGGTGTCCCCGGCAAACCATATCCAAATGCATTGGGAGCGCCGTCGAAAACCAGCGCAAGCCCGGTCGCTCCTTTTGCGAGATCGTCAGCGATCTGGGCACGCGCGCGCTCCACATCGGGGTCGTCAATGCGCTGACAGATCGCCCAGCGCGGTTTGCCGGAGGCGGCTGTGATAGCGCCGTCGCCAAGCGCCTGTTCGGCAATAGCTTTCCAACGGGTGTCCTGGCCGTGGCGATCTGCTGCTGTGTCGGTCAAGAATCTGGTCCTTTACTGCTACCCGGGGAGAGCGCCGCGCCGGCCCGGATGTGGTGCACTGTAAGGTCCCTGTTCACGTACGGCAATGCAGCAGATGAGGCAGGACGGAACTTGCGCCTTTGAATTTAGCTTTCGCCTTACTATACCTGCGAAACTGGCCGGTTTCCTGCCGGCCACTCGATCGCGGAGAATTCATGATGGCGGCTGAAGACAGCATTATCCTGGGTGCCAGCCGGAAACCTGATGACAGCTATCAGCGGCCGGAAGAATTGCTGCTGCGTTATGGCAATCGCCACGGCCTGGTTACCGGCGCAACGGGTACGGGTAAAACCGTGACCTTGCAGGTTCTGGCGGAGGGCTTTTCCAATGCTGGCGTGCCGGTGTTCTGCGCCGACATAAAGGGTGACCTTTCAGGTATCGCCATGATGGGCGAGGCGAAAGATTTTTTGCAGAAGCGGGCCGCAGAAGTCCGCCTCGATCCTTATGAGTTTCAGGAATTTCCGGTCATCTTCTGGGATCTGTTCGGCGAGCAGGGACACCCCGTTCGCGCCACCATTTCCGAAATGGGGCCATTGCTGCTGTCGCGGCTGATGAACCTGACCGACGCGCAGGAAGGGGTGATGAACATCGCCTTCCGTATCGCCGACGAGGAGGGCCTTCTGCTCCTCGACATGAAGGATCTGCAGGCGCTTCTGGCAAATCTGGCCGAGCGGGCCCCGGAAATCGGAGCGCGCTACGGCAACGTTACAAAGCAGTCGGTCGGTGCCATTCAGCGCTCGTTGCTGATTCTTGAACAGCAGGGCGGCAACCATTTTTTCGGCGAGCCTGCGCTGCGCATTGACGATCTGATGCGTACCACGCGCGACGGACGCGGCGCCATCAACGTGCTTGCCGCCGACAAGCTGATGATGAGCCCACGCCTTTATGCGACTTTCCTGCTGTGGCTGATGTCGGAACTGTTCGAGGTGCTGCCCGAAGTCGGCGATCCCGACAAGCCGAAGCTGGTCTTCTTCTTCGATGAGGCACATCTGCTGTTCGACGATGCGCCCAAGGCGCTGGTCGACCGGGTGGAGCAGGTGGTGCGGCTTATCCGCTCGAAGGGGGTTGGCGTTTATTTCGTGACCCAGAATCCGCTCGACGTGCCGGAAACCGTGCTCGCGCAACTGGGTAATCGTGTACAGCATGCCCTGCGCGCCTATACGCCGCGTGAGCAGAAGGCGGTGAAAACCGCAGCCGACACGTTTCGCCCCAATCCGGATTTCAATTGTGCCACGGCAATCACCCAGCTTGGCACCGGCGAGGCGCTGGTTTCCACGCTGGAGGACAAGGGCGTGCCTTCGATGGTGCAACGCACATTGATCCGTCCGCCCTCCTCAAGGCTTGGGCCAATCACACCGCAGGAACGGCGGAATATTCTCAGCGTCAGCCCTGTCGCCGGCCAGTATGACCAGCCGATCGATCGCGAATCCGCTTTTGAAATGCTGCAGAAGCGCGCCGCCGAGGCTCAGACAGCGCAGCAGCCGCAGCAGCAGACCCGGAGCCAGACGGGTGGCGGAGGAGGGGGCGGGTGGACCTTGCCGGATTTTGGCAACACACCCGCACCGACCAGCCGCACGCGCAGAGCGCCGGCGCCGCGCACATCGAACCGGCAGACCGTTACGGAAGCGGCTGTTAAGTCGGTTGTGCGTTCAGTGGGGTCTTCGATCGGGCGCGCGCTGGTGCGCGGCATTCTGGGTAGCCTGACCCGCAAGCGCTGATTTGCGCCAGCGGCGCTTAAACGGAACTCTGCTCAGAACAGCCCCGAACATTGAACGTCCAAAAAGAAAACGGCGCCACAAGGCGCCGTTTCTTCATTCGTAAAGTAATCTGTATCAGCGCGCCTTGCGCTTGCGGCCGAGGCCCATCTGCTTGGCAAGTTCCGAACGAGCGGCTGCATAGCTGGGAGCAACCATCGGATAATTGGCGTCCAGGCCCCACTTCTCGCGGTACTGCTCAGGCGTCAGATTGTAGTGTGTCATGAGATGGCGCTTGAGCGATTTGAACTTCTTGCCGTCTTCAAGGCAGATGATGTAGTCGTCATGGACCGATCTCTTGGGATTGACTGCCGGCTTCTGCTTGTCGACGGGCAGGGGCTCGGGCGACGCGCTGCCGGCGACGCGGCCAAGAGCAGCATGGACATCGGCGATCAGATTGGAGAGTTCGGATGCCGGAACGGGGTTGTTGCTCACATAGGCTGCGACGACATCAGCAGTAAGTTCGATAAGCGTATCGATATTTTTCGGGAACGTGTCGGCAGTGTCCATGTTCGTGAAATCCCAACGAGAGACATGATAACGATGCCGATGATCAGTGCATGGCATCTGCGGAATTTAATGGCGGGAGCGTCAGCGATTCGCTCAGCGTCAACTTCATGATCCCAGATGACTGTCAAGTCAATCGCATATGTTCTTTGGTGGCATAATGCTCAATGATTTTTTTTGACCGCCTAGTTCAATTATCAATACACAACTACATACTGCCTCAATACGAGCTGTCGTTCATCTGCCTGACAAAGCAAAGAGTATTACAATATGTATCTCCCATGGCAGACGGGACTTGAACGCTGGTGAGCAGCATGTTCTTTGAACTGTGAAATAAATGGAAAGCTTAAGATGACGACAAAGGCACCCTTCGGTTCCGCGCAGGCTCCCCGCCCTGTGAAAGTCCCCGTCGAGGACACGCGGCACGGTATAACCCGCACGGATGAATATGCCTGGATGCGGGCCGACAACTGGCAGGAAGTCTTCCGCGATCCTGCACGGCTCGCCGCCGATATCCGCGCTCATCTTGAAGAAGAGAATGCATATCAGGCGCAGTTGATGTCTGACACGGCCGGGCTGCGCGAGACGCTTTTTTCCGAGATGAAAGGACGCATCAAGGAAGACGATTCGTCGGTGCCTATGAAAGATGGACCCTTTGCTTACGGTTCGTCTTACCGCATGGGTGGCCAGCAGCCGCGTTATTTCCGCAAGCCGGCCCAGGGCGGAGATGAGGTGATATTGCTGGATGGCGACCATGAAGCTGAGGGAAAGCCCTATTTCCAGCTTGGGGGCATCGACCATTCGTCCGACCACAAGCGCCTGTTGTGGGCCTATGACGACAAAGGTTCCGAATTCTACACTCTGCGCGTACGTGATCTTGCCACGGGCGCCGAGCTTGCAGACAGTATCGAAAGCACGGGCGGTGGCGGCACATGGGCAGCCGATAACAACGGCTTTTTCTACACGCTGCTGGACGATAACCACAGGCCGTCGAAAGTACTCTTCCACCAGCTCGGCGATGATACTGCCAATGACCGTCTGATCTACGAGGAGACGGATCCCGGTTTCTTCATGAGCGTTGGCGGCACACGCCGCAACGACTGGATCATGATCAGCATCAGCGATCATGAGACTTCGGAGTATCGCATCCTCAACGCAGCCGACCCTCTTGGCACGCCGCTGCTCGTCGCCGCGCGCGAGGCGGGCATTCAGTATGATCTGGAGGAAGGTGGCGACATATTCTTCGTGCTTACCAACGAAGGCGGAGCCAGAGACTTCAAGATCATGACCGCTCCGGTTTCAGACCCGGTTCGTGCCAACTGGACCGAGCTGGTTCCGCATCAGCCGGGTCGCCTGATCCTGTCCATCACGGGGTTTCGCGATTACCTCGTCCGGCTCGAACGGCTCGATGGCCTGCCGCGCATCGTGGTTCACGAACGCGCCACCGGCGAGGAACATGCCATTGCCTTCGACGAGGAAGCCTATGCCCTCGGCATGGCAGGATCATATGAATATGACACGGACGTTCTGCGCTTCTCCTATTCGTCGATGACCACACCGGCACAGGTCTTCGACTACGATATGCGCACGCGCCAGCGCACCCTGCTCAAGACGCAGGAGGTTCCCTCCGGCCACGACGCCGACGCCTATGTTACCCGCCGCCTGATGGCCACTGCACCGGATGGCGAGGCCGTGCCGGTCTCCCTGCTTTACCGGCGTGATACGCCGCTGGACGGTACAGCTCCGTGTCTGCTCTATGGGTACGGGTCCTACGGCATCACCATTCCCGCATCCTTCAACACCAACTGCCTGTCGCTGGTGGATCGCGGCTTCGTCTATGCGATCGCCCATGTGCGCGGCGGCAAGGATAAGGGCTATTCCTGGTACGACGACGGAAAAAGGGCGCACAAGCAAAACACCTTCCGCGACTTCATCGCCGTCGCAAGACATCTCGTCGATGAAGGCTACACGTCGCATGACCGCATCGTGGCCCAGGGCGGCTCGGCGGGCGGCATGCTGATGGGCGCAATCGCCAACATGGCGCCTGAAGCCTTCGGCGCCATCATAGCGGAAGTGCCCTTCGTGGATGTGCTCAACACCATGCTCGACGCGTCGCTGCCGCTCACGCCGCCGGAATGGCCGGAGTGGGGGAATCCGATCGCCTCGGAAGAGGATTACAGGACGATTGCCGCCTACTCCCCATACGACAATGTCGGCGCTTTCGACTACCCGCCGATCCTGGCGCTGGCCGGGCTCACCGATCCGCGCGTAACCTACTGGGAACCGGCGAAATGGGTGGCACGCCTGCGCGACACCAAAAGCGGCGACAATCCCGTCCTGTTCAAGATCAACATGGATTCGGGCCATGCAGGCGCATCAGGCCGCTTCTCCCGGCTGGAGGAGATAGCTTACACCTATTCCTTTGCCCTGAAGGCTACCGGCAAGGCGGACGTGAAGCCCGCCACCTGACAGCGGGTCGCTACTGGCGCGCCAGATAACCGTTCTGGCGTGCCGGTATGGCTTTCAGATAGGCCGCGATCGCTTCGCGGTCTTCGCTGGTGAGTTCCGCCATGTTCTTCTGCACTTCCACCATCGATCCGCCGACGGAATCGAAGTCTGGCGTAAAGCCCGTTTCGAGATAGCCGGCAATGTCGGATTCCGACCAGTCGCCGATGCCACCCTCACCGGAGGTGATGTTGGGCACAACACCTTCGCCTTCCGCCGCAACCGCGCCGGCGAGCCACTGGTTCCTGTCGCTTCCACCGGCGAAATCGCGCGGTGTATGGCATTCGCCGCAATGGCCGGGGCCCTCGACCAGATAGCGCCCGGCCAGAACCTTGTCCGGCGTGCCTTCGGCGAATTCCACCACCGGCCGATCGTCGAGATAGAGGAGCTTCCACAGCCCGATCCCGCGGCGGAGGTTGTAGGGAAATGTCAGATCATGTGCAGCTGTATGCCCGGCCGCTGCCGGAATCGTCTGCATGAAGGCGAACAGATCGGCTATGTCCTGGGGTTTCATACGGGCATAGGAAGCATACGGAAACGCAGGGTAGTAATGGCGCCCGTCCGGGGAAACGCCTTTCAGCATGGCGGCAGCAAAATCGTCGAGCGTCCAGTTCCCTATGCCGTCATTTTTGTCTTGCGAGATATTCGGCGCGACGAAGGTGCCGAACGGTGTGGCAAGCTCCACACCGCCGGAAAGCGTGAAGCGCGCATCACCCTCTGCGCCTTTGGCGGCATGGCAGGAAGCACAGCCGCCTGCATGAAAGATACGCGCTCCGCGTTCAGCGTCTCCCGGCGCGGCAGAGGCCATGATTTGGGAATCCGGGCGCTGGGGGGCGGAGGCGACCCATCCGGCTACCGCGCCCAGCCCAACCACAACGCCAAGAGTGGCGGCGATTTTTCCGCGTCTGGACATCGGGGCCAGTCAGCCCTTGCGGACGCGGAACGTCTCGTGGCAGGCGCCGCAGCTTGCGCCGATGGCGCTGAACTTCGCCTTGAGTGCATCGACGTCGGCCGGCGCATCGGTCACGGCCGCGTTGACGGCGGCCTCGAACTTGCCTTCAGCAGCCTTGAAGCCATCCGGGTCTTCCCAGATTTTCGGCGCGGCGGTCGTATCGCCCGTATCCGAACCGGCCGGATAAAGCGCCTCGACATCGAACTTTTCGGCGTTAGCCTGCATGTCCTGCAGGGTCTTGAGAACGGCAGCCGCGTCAAAGGGGGTCTCGCCCTTCACCACTTTGGAGAGCTCGCCAGTCAGCTTTCCCCGCTCTTTCATCAGGACCTTGCGGTCGGCCAGAGTGTCGGCAAATGCGGCAGAGCCGGCAATGGCGAAGATGGAAATGGCGAGTAGAAGCTTTTTCATGTCTGGCTCCGAATCTGATGAAGAAACGTGGCTGCTCCGACAGAATCGGAGATGGTGCTAAACTGTCTCAAAATCTGGATGATTTCGCTTCACGCTTGCGTGAAGCTTTGGTGAAGACTTGAAGAACGAAACCCCGGGGTTTTCCCCGGGGTTTCACGCTGAAACGATCAGGCGTTCGCCTTTTCGTACAGCTCAAGGACATAATCCCAGTTGATCAGGCTGTCGACGAAAGCCTCCAGATACTTCGGACGCGCATTGCGGTAGTCGATGTAGTAGGAGTGCTCCCAGACGTCGACGCCGAGGATCGGCGAAGCGCCGTGAACCAGCGGGTTCTCGCCATTGGGGGTCTTGGAGATCTCCAGCTTTCCATCCTTGACCGAAAGCCATGCCCAGCCGGAGCCGAACTGCGTGGTGCCGGCGTTGATGAAATCGGCCTTGAACTTGTCATAGCCGCCCAGATCGCTGTCGACGGCCTTCTGCAGGGCGCCCGGCAGCTTGTTGCCACCGCCGTCCTTCTTCATCCACTTCCAGAAATGGATGTGGTTGTAGTGCTGGGCCGCGTTGTTGAAGAGGCCCTGATTCTTGCCGAAGGACTGCTTCACCACTTCTTCGACGCTCAGGTCGCCCAGCCCGGCTTCGGCCGCCAGCTTGTTGCCGTTGTCGACATAGGCTTTGTGGTGCTTGTCATGGTGATATTCGAGCGTTTCCTTCGACATGAAGGGCTGAAGCGCCTCATAGTCATAGGGAAGTTCGGGAAGTTCGAAAGCCATTCGTCTTACTCCTCAAATAAATCCGGGGGGTTACCGGACTAACATAGGTCTGTAAGCCCCGGGAACAACACCCCGCGGGCAGGCATCACTCCCCTTTCAGCCATTCGCTGAGGGGGAGTCGAATGCGCTTCTCTCAATAGAGGGCTCGCGGCATCTTGACCATTGGTCCAGATGCTAAATGCCCGCTTCTGAGGCGAACAAACTGCTCCTGATCTGGAGAGCTGCATTGCCGGGATGGCGATCACAAAGACGTCATATCGGTTGGCCGGGGAGCGGAGGGATAATCTGTTTACCTTCCTTTCAGCCGCCCCATATAGGGTTCACACAACCCGTTGCCGATCGGCAACAGTGGAACCTTAGTCACATGTTCGCCTTTATTTGTCCTACGTGCGGCCAGATTTGGCGCTACCTATCGCCCCTGTCGGGAGCGGCGATGCCGGCAACGGCTTTGCCCATGTGAACAGTAGAGAAAGATCGAGACCACAATTCATGGCAACAGATTCACCTCCCGTCCTGCTGACCAGACGCCGTTTTCTCAACCTGACGGCAATGGGAGCCGCCGCAGCCACCGTTTCGGCCTGCACCACAACGGCTCCACCAGTGCCCCTGAAACCTGCGGAACCGCAAGCCCATCCCGAACTCGGCAGCTACGACATCATGTACGGGCCGGTTTTCGATGGCGGCTATGAAATTCCGGCCGTTCCCTACCGCAAGATCGATTCAAAATTCCTGCGCCAGATCGTTCCCGATCCGACAGGCGAACGCCCCGGTACAATTGTCGTCGATACGTCGCAGCACTACCTTTATCTGGTGCGCGAGGGCGGACAGGCCATCCGTTATGGTGTTGGCCTTGGCCGTGCCGGTTTCGAATGGGCCGGGCGTGCAGTGGTTCAGTACAAGCGCGAATGGCCCAAGTGGACCCCGCCGGACGAGATGATCGCCCGTCAGCCGGAACTCGAAAAATACAGCGTCCGCAATGGCGGCATGCCTCCGGGGCTGATGAATCCGCTCGGCGCGCGCGCGCTCTACATTTTCCAGAACAACGAGGATACGCTCTATCGTATCCATGGTTCTCCGGAATGGCACTCGATCGGCAAGTCCATTTCATCGGGCTGTGTGCGCCTGATGAATCAGGACATCATCGATCTCCACAGCCGCGTTCCCGGCAAGACGCCGATCGTCGTCACCAACGGGCTTGGCGCCCGGGTCGCCAGCTACGATCCGAGCGGCACGCCCGTCGATGCGGGGGTGCCGGAAGATTCCACATTGCTTGGACGCGCCACCCGCTCCTGGTTCTGAGGAAGCCTTAAATTTCGAAGAAGTGGCCTTCCTGCGGCCTCACCCAATCGAAAAAGCCCCCTGCAGATATCAGGGGGCTTTTCAGTTTCGACTGTCATCACACAGTAAGCGCATGCGACGGAGAAGTCGGCTTGCCATTGCTCCTGAGCTGATCGCGTGCCTGCTTGAGAGCTATGTGACGGTTCAGATCGTAGTTCCAATGCCGGCGCAAGCCTCGCAGACGTTCGCGCTCCAGAAGGCGTTCTATGCGGTCAAGCAGCTTCGTTCTTGCCGCTCCCTCACTGACAGACGCTTCTCCCAGATCAATCCCGCATAAAATTTGCAATGCTGCCAGTTGTCCGGCGTGCCTGGCATGCTGCCGTTTCTGTTGGCCGAAAGCTTGCGCCTGCTCGTTCAGCGATCGCATGTGCCACCTCCTGTGAAATCGGGGCTTACTATCGGCCTGGGAACCGCGGTGGGGAGTAAATGCATTGCGTCTGGACGCGGTCATTCCCCAACTTCAAATGAAATCAATATGTTATCCCCATGCAAAGCTGTACGTAGTTCTTTGTTTGTTCACATGTCGGCGAACACCCTCTATAAGGAATCTATTCCTATGGTGGAGGAAATTTCGTGCACGCCAACATGACTGCTATTCCAGATGATCCCATTCATCCGATAGTCAAACCTGCTCCGGATGGGGAGCATGAACATGCCTTTCCCAAACGGCGTGACGAGATCACGCTGGACGTCTGCGAATGCCTGATCGACATAGCTTCGGCGCTGTTTTCGCTTTCATCGAAGGAGCTGCGCAAACCCGGACGCACGTCGCAGCCGGTGGCACGGGTGAGGCAGATCGCCATGTATGTGGCGCATGTCGTTCTGCGGTTGTCGATGGGCGATGTGGGACGTGGTTTCGGGCGCGACCGCACGACGGTGGTGCACGCATGCCAGACCATTGAAGATCTTCGTGACGATCCCGAGTTCGACCGGGTGGTGCATATGTTCGAGCAGATTGCGTCGGCAGCTTTCCGCAACCGGCTGGGGATATGAGCATGCAGGCTTCTTCCCGCGAGGTGCCATTGCGCGTCCTGAAATTCCTGCAGAAGGGGCCGGGTCAGGTCAGCCCGGCGGCGCAGACAAACAAGGTCCTGATTGAAGCCGGTGAGCGCGGTACCGTCAGTGTGGGGCGTGTGCCTTTCGATTGCCTGGTCGCGGAGCAGATGCTGATGCTGAATGGCAATTGTGTTTCCGTGACGCCTAAGGGAGAGCGGATGATGCGTGAAATGGATGCAGCACGTGCTTCCGATACTTCTCCGAGAGATATCGAAACCATCTGCGTCGATGCGGGCGAGGGCCCGCGGCTGGCGCAGATAAATCTCGCGGAATCGCCTCTTGCACAACTGGCGCGCTTGCGAACCAAGGCCGGCGCTACCTTTCTGACAGCGCGAGAGTTCGAGGCGGGCGAGCGGCTGCGGGCCGATTACACCCGGGGCCAGCTCATGCCCCGGCTGGGTGCCAACTGGATTGCAAGTGTCGCTTCCGGCAAGCGCTCGAGCGGAGGTGGTGCTGCGGAACTTACAGATGTCGCCCTTGGCGCGCGGATGCGGGTAGAGAAAGCCATTGCGGCAGTTGGACCCGAATTGTCAGGCGTGCTGATCGATGTGTGCTGTTTTCTCAAGGGCATGGAAACCGTCGAGGCTGAACGCGCATGGCCGGTGCGCTCGGGAAAGGTAGTGCTCAAGACGGCTCTGGCGGCACTGGCCCGCCACTATTGGCCGGGTGCGGCTCAGCAAGACGGTAAACCAGCCCAGATGCTGCATTGGGGCGCACAGGATTACAGGCCGAACCTGCACGCGCGCTAGAAAAAAGACTGGAATCGGAGCGTCTGAGGCTCGGCTCAGGCGTTCTCACCTGCCTTTTGCGCATCGGTTCGGATGCGGTTGACCATGGAGCGCAGTCCGTTCGAACGCTGTGGGGTCAGATGCTCGTCAAGACCCAGCGTGCGCAATGTGCCTTCGGCATCGGTTGTCAGAATTTCGCTGGCCTTGCGGCCGGAGTAAAGGGCGAGAAGGATCGCCACCAGACCCCGTACGATATGGGCGTCAGAATCACCCGCAAAAGTGACGACCGGATCAGGCCCCGTTCCATAGCGTGTGGTCAGCCACACCTGACTGACACAGCCGGGAACCTTGTTGGAAGATGTGCGCTCGCTGTCGGGGAACTCGGGCAGGGCTTCGCCGAGTTCGATGACATAACGGTAGCGCTCCTCCCAGTCGTCGAGGAGGGCGAAGTCTTCGGTGATGCTCTGGATCGTCGTACTCATGCCGAACGATATAGTTCGGTGGCAGCCGGGCGTCACGGAAAAAAGGCGAGAACGCGGAAGACGCTCTTCAGGAGCGTCCGAAGCAGATCAGTTGGCGGGCCTGATGGAGCCGGTCGTGACAGGCTCTTTTGGCGCGGTAGCCGGTTGCGAAGGCGCATCCTCGATTATGCTCACCGCCATGCGTGCTGCCAGTTTGGCACGCTCCGTCACCGTGTGGAGCGCAGAAGCGCCGGTCTCGCACACGTCCGGCTGGCGTTCGCACATGCCGGCGATGTCGCCGACAGCATCCTTTGCCGCCAGAAGCGCCTGGATGGGATTGACGTTTTCGCGACCCTCCCCGTCTGGCCCGACATCAAAGGGAAGAGCCAGCAGAACGAGCGAAAACCAGAACGCAAACCTGATCAGGAAACCCATATCCGTCTTCTTTCCAGAGCACCTGTCTTCAACAAAACCAGTTTAGCCGGGCCGGCCAAATGAGCGATTGCAAGCAAGAGGACAACTTTATTAAAATTTGAAGCAATCGACTTCCCGCTTTCATTCACACCCGCCGACCTGAACGGGGCATGAAGCCTACGCCTTTCGCTGCAGGTCGTGCCCTATCCGTTTGATTCGCTGTGGAAAGCTGCGTTCTGTGTGGTGGTCGTGAGGGGCGTGTTGCTGTCCGTGACAGCTAACCCTGTGTTTACCATGGGCTGAATTGCATTCCCGTAAACGCTGTTTTTGCAGAAAAACGACTCCGAATCCGCTGCTCATGCTCCAGCTTTATCCATTCCTTAAAGGCTGGATGCGACTTTCGGCTCTAATCAGAAATGATCTGCGAAGCGGGTCCGTACGAGGCGTTGAGTTGAGTTCGATTGCGGCAAGATACGTTGGAATGCCTGACGCGATTGCGTCGGGCTGCGAGCGTCTCGTGCACAGCCGCGTGGCTGAGCCGGAAGCGCGCGCCCGTCATGCCCGTTTCATCGGACTGATGCTCGCAGTACCCTTCCTGTCTGCCGCAAGCGCGGTGATGCTGGTGACCGCCGGCCTCGGCGCCTCGGCGACTTTGGCCGCGATACTCGGCATATTCGGGCTGTGCTGGCTCGCCGCGCTCGGCGTTTCGGCAAGCGGCCGTTTGGCCGGAGCGGGAGCGGTCGTGCTTGCGGCGTCCGCTGTGGCCATGGGTGCGCTGGTGGCTTCCGCCGGCGGCCTTGCATCGCCGGTGGCATTGCTTGTGGCGGCTCTGCCGATCGAAGCATTCTGGGTGAGCCGTTCGAGGCGCTGGGTGCTGGCTGGCGTGGCAGCGGCGGCGCTGGCCTGCGCCATGCAATTCCTGCCCGCAGACGTGTCGTTGGCCGCCTATACGCAGCCGCAGCCGTGGCACTGGCTGTTGCCGCTCGCGTGGGGCGCTACCCTTGTGCCGCGTCTGGCCGCTCTTCGTGGCAATGCGGATGCAGGTGCCGAAACCGCACCTGACCTCAATCTCGAAGGCTTGATGGGTGCGGTGATGCTGCGCCTCAACAGGCAGGGCGAGGTTCTCGATGCGGGCGAGCGCACCACACAGGTGCTTGGTCTGGCCTCCGATCTGCTGCTGGGCAATTCGCTGTTCGAGCGCATCCTTGTCGCCGATCGCATCGCTTATCTGAACGCGCTTGCCGACATGCGCGAGGGGGCGGCTTCCGCCCGCATGGAACTGCGCATCCGCGTGCCGAAGGCGGATGGCCACTCGTCGGGCAATTACCGGCCATTCCTGCTCGAACTGGCCAGAACCGACGAAGCAGGCAACGCCTTCCTGGCGCTGCTGCGCGACAATTCCGAACTCGTCGAACTGCGCGAGGATCTGGAGCGTGCCGAGGAAGCCGCAGCCAGCGCCGACGTGACCAAGGGCCGCTTCTTGGCCGCCGTCAGCCATGAGCTGCGCACGCCGCTCAATGCCATCATCGGCTTCTCCGACATGCTGCTGCACGAGATGTTTGGCCCGTTCCACGACCCGCGGCAGAAGGAGTATGTCGAGCTGGTGCGCGATTCCGGCCAGCATCTGCTGGAGGTCGTGACGTCGATCCTCGACGTGTCGCGTATCGAGGCCGGGGCCTATCGCACGCATCCGGAGCCGTTCCGCTTCGTCGAGGCGGCGCAGATGTGCCGTTCGATGATGCAATTGCAGGCCGATGCCAAAAAGATTCGGCTGGAACTGCGCGTGGCGGCCGATGCCGGTGAGGTGAATGCCGACCGGCGCGCCATCCAGCAGATCCTGATCAATCTCGCTTCCAATGCCATCAAGTTCACGCCCGAAGGTGGCGAGGTAGCGCTTGGCGCGCGACGCGTCGGCTCGCGCCTGCATTTCTGGGTGAGCGACACAGGTATCGGCATCTCCGAGGAAGATCTGGCAATCATCGGCCAGCCTTTCGTACAGGTGCAGAACGACTATACGCGCGGCTTCGAGGGTGCCGGGCTCGGCCTGTCTCTGGTGAAGGGACTTGTGAGTCTGCACGACGGCACGATGTCCATCGACAGCGCGCCCGGCGAAGGAACGACGGTTTCGGTGAGCATTCCGGTGGATGGTCCGAAGGGAGACAGCGACAGACTGGTGATGCTGGCGGATGCAACGCCGGCAGGCAGGAAGAACGGGGATTGGAATGGCTCGCTCCGCAAAACGGGCTAAGGGCAGCAAGGTCAGGAAGAAGACCAATCGCCCGGGCATAGTTCAGCGGGGCGCGGTTGCGGCAGGCGAACTCGTCTCGCGCAATCCGGTTCTCGTCGGCGGCTCCACGGCATTTCTGGTGACGTTGTTCTACGTCTCCGCCAATGCGCTTTGGTATCAGCCATTCCCGCATTCGAGCGCCTTCTTTGCGACCAGAAGCCAGCAGGATTTTCCCGTTGTCGAGCAGACCGAGCCGGAAACGACGATCAACATCGTGCGTCCCGATCCGGACGCCGCGCCGGCACCGGAGAGGCCGCGCGGTGATCCCGTCGTGCGGCAGGTCCAGTCTATCCTTCGCGATCTGGGCTTCTATTCGGCCGAACCCGACGGGCTCACCGGACCCAATACGCGCGATGCGATAGCCGCCTATCAGGGCAAGGTGGGGCTCGCCCCGACCGGCTCCATCGACGACGCCCTGCTCAATCAACTGGGGGCGGGGCAGGCCGCCGCGGTGCCGGTTCCGGCAAGCCGCGACGACCTGACCGGATCGGTGAGGCTTGATCCGGGGCCAGCCTCCGCCAGCAGCCAGATCGTGAAGATTCAGGCGGGCCTGAGGGCGTTCGGCAATACCGATATCCAGATGGACGGCATAGCCGGAGCGCGCACCAAGGCGGCAATACGCGAGTTCCAGTCAATCTTCGGTCTCGCTGTAAGCGGAGAGCCGGACGCGGCGGTCTACATCAAGATGCGGGAAGTCGGCCTGACCGACTAGAGCAACTCCGGAAAACGTGCGAAGCGATCTGGCTGGAACGGCTTCAAGCCAGAGATCGCCCGACAATCGGACTGGTTAACTGATATGCGCGTGACGACTGATCTGTGGGCCTCGGCGCTGGTGCGACGCGTCTTCGGCGCCGGCGGCTTCGCTGCCGTGCTGAAACGTGGCGCGGGCGAGGCGGGAGCCGCTTTCCTGCTCGTCAGGGATAGGTTCGGAAGCGTGGCGCTGCTCGGCCCGGCGCCGCAGACCAGCTATGACTCAGCCCGGCCCGACGAGAGGCTGTTCGTTCGCATCGCGCCGGATGAGACCGCGGAGCAACTGGATGCGCGGATCGAGCGCGAGAAGCGCTTCGACCCCGACATATGGGTCGTGGAAATCGAGGTGGGATCGGTGCCGATAGAGGAACTGGTTTCGATCAGGGACTGAAATCAGAGTATTTTGCAGCCGAATGGAGACATTCGGCATGACGTGATCTAGCTGGCCTTCAGGGTTTTCGCCGCATCACCGGCCTGTGAGCCGCCGGTCTTCGTCCATGCCGCAACCTTTGCCACGGCGGCTTGCCGTTCCATGCCCCTGTAGCGTTCCACGAACAGGCGCACGCTCGGCACATCCGGAAAGGAACCGGGGCAGGCAGCACTTACGATCAGGAAGGCTTCGGCTTCCCTCAAATCCAGCGCCCGCAGCGAAACGAGAAGCAAAAAGTGATCGGAAGGCGAGACAAGCCTCACGGCGCCGCCGAATTCCACGCCGAGGGCATCGGCCAGCGCGGTTTGAAAAAAGGCGGCATTGGCGCTGAGCGCGCCGTCGAGCAACCGTCTGAAGGTTCCGGCCGTTGCGGGTGCGATGGAGAGCGAGGGGCCCCCGTTGTCGACCATGATCGTTCGCAGCTGCTCGCGGGTTCGGTCGGCCGCCTGACCGGACGGGAGCGGGTTCTCGTCCGTCGTCTTCGCTGCGGGACGGTTCAGGGCGCGAACAAGACTTGCGATGGTCGGGTGGAGGTCTTTTCTGCGGGCAATAGCGCGGGCATGCGGCAAGCCATGACGACCGATCAGCGCTATGAGCTCGACGCTGCCGAGGGCGCGCGAGCGAACCAGCAGCGGAGCCGAGATCTCCACCGGCTCGTTGGCCAGGCGTTTGACCAGCCCCGGCGGTGCGCTTTCGCATTCGGACAGGGCGGCGGCTGCAAAGCGCCGGGCTTCGGTCGAGACGTCGTCGAACAGCGGCAGGGTCAGGTCGTCAAGCTGGGCGATTTCCCGGCGCGAGGGGCGGGTCAGCGCGCAGAAAGCGGAAATGGCGGCGCGAAACAGCCTTTCAGCCTTGCCGGCTTCAGTCCTGATCGCGATTTGCCGGAAATCCGAGGATGACACGAAGATACGCCTTGAGAATACGCGATGAAGCCGGCAGGCCACAAGCGGCATGCCCGACAGAACTCGTTTCAAATTAGCTCTGATCCGTTAGCGCTCCGTTAACCCTCGGAGCGCCTTATTTACGGAGGAGGCGTTGCGTTGTGCTCCGGTTCAACCGAGAGGAATGCACGAAATGGGCATCGTATTGTCTTTCACGCCGCAAAAGGCGGGCATGAAAAAACCTTCGGGACTCTGTGGCATGGCGGCCGCCGTGGTGATTTTCCCCGGCGTCCGCTACGAACGTGCGGATGAGACTGCGCCGGCACGGGAAGGCCAATGCACGGCATTGCCAGCGGACGATGCCGCGCCCTTACCGAAGCACTGAGGCCGAACTACAGTTCCTTCAGCCTGCAGGCGCTTTGTTCGAGGAACCGGGAGACGGCAGGGCGCCAGCTCTCATCCGGCACAAAGGCGCGAAGGACGACAATGCCTTCGCCAATCGGCGTTTCCACGAAGATGGAGCCGTCGAGATCGTCCGGCAGTTGCCGGCGCACTTCCAGCATCTGGGCCGGGGTGAGCACAACCGTGTCCAGCGTGCCGCTGGCTGCGCTGTGGTCGTTGAAACTGTAGATGTTGTGGCCGTTGCGGTCATAGACCGAAACCGACCAGAACGGCACTTTGCCTGCGGCCTGAACGTGGACGATGCCATCGTTCAGATCGAAGCGGCAGGCGGCAGCCAGAAACAGAGGGTCGACCGATTTCACCACCGGCTGGCCGCCGCTCTCCGCTTCGAGCGGGGTCATGCGGTAGAGATCGGAGGCCATCGACAGCCGTGACCAGGCATCGCGCTCGGACAATTCCGGAACCATCATCAGGACAAGGATGTGGACGATGCCGGCTCCGACCAGACCGAGCAGAACCGCGTAGAACAGCTTACGCATTGCACCCCCTGGGCACGATGCGCGGCAGTTCGATGCCGGACAGGCCGGTGCTGCTGGCGATGGGGGTGTCGTAGAAAGTAAGCACGAAATACATGGGCCCTTCGCCCGAAGTGATCAGCCAGTTTCCGGGAGCGGGGCTGCGGGAGGCGTCGACGAGCACCGAATTGTCCGGCCGGCGCAGCACCTGATAGGATTGCAACGCAGCCGGGCGCAGCTTTCCGGTGCGGATGAAATCGAGCGACTGGTCGGCTGCGTAGAGCGTCCAGAAACGGGCGACCGGAAGGTTTCCCTCTATCCGATAGGCGCATTCGCGCAGCAGCGGCTGGCCGGCGGAATCGTGCGCGGCAACGAAGGCGAGACCTTCGGCGCGGCCAAGCGCCAGAACGCCCTCGCGGGCGACACGGGCATTGGTGTAGGGATCGGCCTCCGGGGTGCCGATGTCAGGGAAGGCGGTCCATGCACCGATGGTGATGGCGCCTGCGCCCTTCTGGACATGCAGGGCATACCAGACACTGGCCGCGCCACCGCCGATGGCAATGACGAGCGCGATCAGCGTCAGCAAGGCTTTCTTGAGCATTTATCGGCCCGATCGATCTTTTGGGAGCTGGTATCGCGGGGGAAGGGCTTCTGGCAAGTGGCTGGCACCGTCACAGCGCCGAAACCGTCTCCGGATCCAACTCGGGGCGCAGGGCCGGAGCGGACAGGAACTGCCGGTTGATCTGGCGCAGCAACTGCGTCGTGCGGCTGGACAGGACCGGAGGGCGCTCGGCAGCGGCGCGGTCGGCCTCGGCCTGCGCGCTTGCCCTGGCGGCCTCCTGCGCCTTTGCGGCGGTGGCCGCATCGACGAAGGGCTGCGCGATGCCGGGGATCGGCCGCAGATCGATGTTCTGATGCGCATAGGCCATGAGACGCTGCCAGACCATGGCCGGCATCGAGCCGCCGGTCATGTTGCGCGTCGGGCTGTAGTCGTCGTTGCCGATCCAGACGGCAGCCGTGTAATTGCCGGTAAAGCCGACATACCACGCATCGCGGTAGGCCTGGCTGGTGCCTGTCTTGCCGCCGGAGACGATGCCGGGAAGGGCAGCCCGTCGCGCCGTGCCGATGACGGGCACCTGCACCAGCATGGTGTTCATGTAGGATACGGCCTGCTCCGACAGGACACGGCGAGAGGGCGGTGCGTCCTTGCCAAAATCATAGATGACATCGCCGGAATGGGTGACGAGCTGGGTGACGCCATGCCGGGTGCCGGCCATGCCGTCCTGCGGGAAGACGCTGTAGCCGGTTGCCTGATCCATGACCGTCATGCCGGAGGTGCCGAGCACCATGGTCTTGTGCGACTCCAGCGTCGATTCCACGCCCATCGCTTCAGCCAGTTCCTTGATCGGCTTGATGCCGAGACTGTCCTTGGCGAGCCGGACCGGAACGGTGTTGATCGATTTGACGAAGGCGGTGGTCAGCGTCATGCGGCCGGCGGAGGCGCCGTTGTAGTTGCCCGGATGCCAGTTGCCCCAGCTGACGGGTGCGCCCGACACGATGGTGTCCGGTGTGAAGCCGTGCTCCACGGCGGCGGCATAGACATAGGCCTTGAAGGACGAACCGGGCTGGCGCAGCGCCTTGGTAGCGCGGTTGAACTGGCTGGCGCCATAATCGCGCCCACCGACGATGGCGCGCACCGCACCGTTGGTTTCGATGACGACGATGGCACCCTGGGTCGCATTGTAATCCTTGCCATACTGGCGCAGGTGAAACTCGAGGGACTCTTCGGCAGCCTGCTGGATGTTGGGATCGAAGGCCGTGTGCGCGACCAGCGAATGCTGGCGCGATTTTGCGGCCAGCTTGCGGACTTCCTCGAACGCCCAGTCGAGATAATAGTCCGGGCTCTTGCGATCGCCGCGGTCCACGACATCGGCGGGATGCCGGCGCGCCTGCAGAACCTGTCCCTCTGTCATGAAGCCGCTGTCGACGAGGTTTGACAGAACCACATTGGCGCGGGCTCGGGCGGCAGGCAGGTTGACGTGCGGCGCGTATTTGCTGGGCGCCTTGAAAAGGCCGGCCATCATTGCGGCTTCCGCCAGCGTCAGGTCGCGCACGCTCTTGCCGAAATAGAAATCGGCCGCCGCCTCGATGCCGAAGGTGCCGCCGCCCATATAGGAGCGATCGAGGTAGAGCTGGAGGATTTCCTTCTTCGACAGGTTCGCTTCCAGCCAGAGCGCCAGGAAGGCTTCCTTGACCTTGCGTTCCAGCGTGCGCTCGTTGGACAGGAACAGGTTCTTGGCCAACTGCTGGGTCAGGCTGGAACCGCCCTGAACCACGGAGTTGGCGCGGACATTCTCAGTCATCGCACGCATGAGGCCCAGAAAATCGATGCCGTAGTGCTCGAAGAAGCGGCGATCCTCGGTTGCGAGAACCGCCTTGATGACGTGATCGGGCATCTGGTCCACCGGCACCGAATCGCGCTGTATGAGGCCGCGCTGGCCGATCTCGTTGCCATAGCGATCAAGGAAGGTGACGGCGAAATCGTCCTGCGCGCGCCAGTCGCCTCCCGTTTCCTGAAAGGCCGGGATGGCAAGGGCCAGCATGACGACTGCACCGCCCGCGCCCAGCGTGAAACCCTCGCTCAAAATTTCGATGACGCCGCGCCGCCAGCCCTTGACGCGGAAGCGGCGGAAGAAAATGGTCGCGGCTTCCCAGAATTCGCGGAACCTGAAGCCGACTTCATAAAGGGTGGTGTCAAGCCAGGCGTCTATCGCCAGCAGGAAGGCGGCGACACGGCCACGTTTCTTCTTCGGCTCCAAGGGACTGACCATCTACAAGCTGCCCGGCTGCAAAAGGGCGCCGGAAACACTCCGTCAGAAACCGCCCACACATTCCTTTTCCCCCATCCGCCAGAGGGCGGCAAGAGGGATTCTCAATCAAAGCGTGTACGGCATGCTTAAGATAAAAATCCTAGGAATTAATTCTTGACACCGTGACGCTGCTCTGATAGTGTCTGGTTATCGTCAAAAAAGTGTGACTGGCGCTGGTGGCTCCCACAGGAACCGGCCAGGTCGGTCGATTTGCGATCCATTCAACACATTTCCCCATTCAACACATTTCTGATGAGGCAGGGACCATGCCGGAGCCAAAGGCCGGACTGCAGGCCCGTTTGCATGCGCTGCGGGTTCTGGCCGAGGGCGGGCATGCGACGATCGAGCGGCTGGCGCAGGCCAGTGGCCGGTCGGCCACGGCGCTTCGGCGTCTGGCCCGCGACGAAGGCTGGAAGCTGGCGCAAGCCGGCCCGCTGGATGTCTCGGTGCGCATCCGCAAGGCGGCCGGCATGGTCCTGTGCAAGGTGGAGGAGCTGGGCAGGGCCGCTGAAGGTGGCGGCAGCATCGACAAGGGCGCCATAGACGGGCTGATCGCGATGATCCGTGGCCTGGAAAAGATCGGCGAAATCATGCGGCCGGAAGAAGCCGCCAGGGAAAACCATATCAGGGATAATGAGGACCTTGCCGAAACGTTGCGACGGATCGAGGAGCGCATCGTCGAGCTTGCACGTGAATTCGCAGCTCGACTGGTTGAGGAACAATCTGGAACCGCAGGAGGCACTGAGGGCGGCGCGTGAATGGCTGATCCGTGGGCGCGCCAACCAGATCCAGCTCGGGCATGACCCCGCCGGTTGGCTGGTGATGGGTGGGCGCGGTTCGGGCAAGACCCGGCTGGGCGCCGAATGGGTGATCGCGCTGGCGCGGGGACTGCCACCTTTCGCGCGGCCCGGTGCCCGTCATGGCCTGATCGCGCTGGTGGGCGAAACGCTTGGCGATGTGCGCGAGGTGATGATCGACGGTCCTTCCGGCATCGCCAGCGTGGCGCGGGGCGACCGGCCCCGCTACGAGGCTTCTCGGCGGCGGCTCCTTTGGCCGAGCGGTGCGGTGGCGCAGGTGTTTTCCTCCGAAGACCCCGAAAGCCTGCGCGGGCCGCAATTCGCGGCCGCCTGGTGCGACGAGCTCGCCAAATGGAAGAACGCCGAGGCGACCTACGACATGCTGCAATTCGGCCTGAGGCTGGGCGAACGGCCGCGCCAGCTCATCACCACCACGCCGCGACCGACACCGCTGATGAAGCGGCTGCTGGCCGATCCGGCTATGATGCTGACGCGGCTCGGCACGCATGAGAATCGCGCCAATCTGGCGCCGGGTTTTATCGAGGCGATCGAAAGGCGCTATGCGGGAACGCGGCTCGGGCGGCAGGAACTCGGCGGCGAACTGATCGAGGATCGCGAGGATGCTTTGTGGTCGCGCTCCATGCTGGAGCAGGCGATTACCGGCGCTTCCTCGATGGAATTGCAGCGCATCGTGGTAGCCGTGGATCCGCCTGCAAGCTCGCGCCGGACATCGGACGCCTGCGGCATCGTGGCGGCCGGACTGAACGCCGAGGGTTTTGCCGTGGTGCTGGCCGACGAGACGGTGCGTGAAGCAAAGCCGCAGCAATGGGCGAAGAAGGCCATCGCCCTGTTTCACCGGCTTCAGGCGGATTGCCTGGTGGTCGAGGTCAATCAGGGTGGCGAGATGGCGACGGCCGTCTTGCACACGGTCGATCCGGCGGTGCCGGTCAAGCCGGTGCGGGCGAGCCGGGGCAAGTGGCTGCGGGCCGAGCCGGTGGCCGCACTTTACCAGCAGGGCAGGGTGCGCCACGCCGGACGCTTTCCCGAACTGGAAGATGAAATGTGCGACTTCGGCCCGGACGGTCTGCCCGGCAGTCGCTCGCCGGACCGCATGGATGCGCTGGTCTGGGCGATTACCGAACTGACGTCCGGTCGGGGCTCGGCGCCGCGCATCCGCGATATTCTTTAACCGACAGGATCTGCAATGGCTTGGAAATGGCCCTGGCCCCGAAGCATGGGGAACGATGGTGCACGTCTCGAAACCAAGGAGGCCGGGGGAACCGGCTTCATAGCCTTTCATGCGCAGGGCGAGGCGAACTGGACTCGTCGCGACTATGCGACGCTGGCCCGCGAAGGTTTTATGCGCAACCCGATCGTGCACCGCGCGGTCCGGCTCATCGCGGAGTCGGCGGCAAGCATTCCATGGCTGCTCTATGAGGGCGTTCGCGAGATCGAGACGCACCCGCTGCTCGACCTGCTCGAACGGCCGAACCAGCGACAGGCCGGCGCGACTTTTCTGGAAGCGCTCTACGGACATCTTCTGCTGGCCGGCAACGCCTATGTGGAACTGGTCGATGCGGGGGGCGAGGCGCGCGAGCTGCATCTCTTACGCCCCGACCGTGTGACGGTGGTGACGGATGCCTCCGGCTGGCCGGTGGCGCTGGATCACCGGGAAGGTGCAGCGCGGCGGCGGGTGATGCTGGATGCGGGCAGTGCTGTGCATCTGACGCTGTTCCATCCTCTGGAGGACCATTACGGTTTACTGGCGGCGGATGTGCGCGCGGTGCTGGGAGCCCAGACGCGCCTGAGCTACGGCGCCGACTGGAGCGAGTATTTCGGCTATCATCCGCCTGACGGCTCGGGCGACGTCTTCTTTCATCTGGACCCCTTGTGGGCAAATCCGGCGATCGATGCGGTCGGCATTGACAATTACATGCCGCTTTCCGACTGGCGTGACGGGGATTACGGCGGCGGCAATCCCGACGGATTTTCCGGTCCCTATGACTTGCAGGGGCTTGGTGCATCCATCGCCGCAGGCGAAGGCTTCGACTGGTACTATCCGGATGGGGCGGCGCGTGAGGCGCGCATGCGCTTGGCCATATCCGACGGAGTGCACGGCAAGCCATGGGTTTTCCGCTACAAGGACATCGCCAGCTGGTGGTCCAGCCAGCATTTCGACCGGATCGCCGGCACCGAGAAAACATCGCCAACCGACTGGATTCCCAGGAAAAAACCGATCTGGTTCACGGAACTGGGCTGCCCTGCCGTCGACAAAGGCCCAAACCAGCCGAATGTGTTCCCGGACCCGAAATCGGCCGAGAGCTTCACGCCCTATTTCTCGTCGGGTGGCCGCTCCGATCTGGCGCAGCTTCGTTTTCTCGAAGCGCATATGAAACATTGGGACCCCGCAGCGGAAGACTTCGAGGAAGCGAACAATCCGCTTTCGCCCGTCTATGGCGGCAGAATGGTCGATTTCGAGAGGACCTATCTGTGGGCCTGGGACACGCGCCCGTTCCCGGCATTTCCCCAGCGCGCCGACCTTTGGTCGGACGGGCCCCACTGGAGCCGGGGCCACTGGCTGAACGGACGGCTCTGCAATCCCGATGTCGGCGCGCTCGTTGATGCCATTCTGGCCGATCATGGATATGACGATGCCATCATCGGCGAGGTGGGAGGATCGGTTCAGGGCTATGTGATCGCCGACCCCGCCACCGCCCGCGCGGCGATCGAGCCGCTTTGCGAGCTGTTCGATCTGAGCCTGCGCGAGGAAAACGGCAGGCTGGTTGTCGAACGCTCGGGGGCGGGAGCCGGTGCGGTGATCGAGGCCGATGATCTGGTCGTGGACGATGCGGAGACCGTGCTGGAAACGGTTCGCATTCCCGATCACGAGCTGCCGGCCGAAGCCTTGATCAGCTTCGTCAATCCGTCGCAGGATTATCAGGCGGCGACAGTCCGGCGTACCCGCACCGGCGTGCCCGGCGCGCGCCAGCACATGATCCATTTCCCGGGCGTTCTGGAACCGGGGCAGGCAGGTGCCCTGCTGGACGACTGGCTGAAACGTGTCTGGTATCAGAGGGAAACTGTTTCCTTCGCGGTGCCACAGCCCAATGCCGATTTCAGCCCCGGCGCTCTGGTGACGCTGCCCGCCTCGGCCACCAATTCCGATTTCCTCATCACCGGCATCGATGACGGGATGACGCGCAAGGTGGAGGCGCGACAGATCATCCGTGCCGCGCCCGCACCCTGGCGCGAGACGGTTTTGCCTGTATTGCAGCCGCCGCCGCTGGTGGCGGGCAAGCCGCATGTCCTGTTTCTCGACCTGCCGGCCGGTGCTGGCGGGACGGAGCCGACGGAGCAGTTCCGTGTGGCCGTCTGGCAAAAACCGTGGAGAAGCCAGATCGTTTTCGCATCCCCCGAAGATGACGGCTTTGCTTCGCGACAGTTGCTGACGCGCCCGGCCTCGCTGGGGCAACTGGTCGAGGACCTTGAACCGGGCGTGGAAGGCCGGGTTTTGCGCAATTCCTATATCAGGGTCGAACTGTTCGATGCGGATGCGGCAAGTGTCAGCCTGCAACAGATGCTCAATGGCGCCAATGCCGCCGCGGTGCGTTCGGCAGCCGGCGCATGGGAGGTGATCCAGTTCAGGCGTGCCGAACAGGTGGCCGATAATATCTGGATGCTTTCGGAATTGTTGCGCGGCCAGCTGGGAACCACGGATGCGATGCTTGCAGGGGCTGCTTCAGGTTCCGATTTCGTGATCCTCGACGATGCGGTCGTACCGGCCGGCCTGGCACCATCTGAAATCGGTCTGGAGCTGAACTGGAAGATCGGACCGGCGGCAACTGACATATCTGATCTGCATTTTGCAACCAGCCGCCAGATCGGAGGCCTGCGGGCCCGGATTCCACTGGCGCCGGTTCATCTCAGTGCGCGTCTTGCCGGAGCGGATGTCATGCTTTCCTGGAAACGTCGCGGACGCCTCGATGCCGACGGCTGGGATCTTCCCGACATTCCGCTTGGCGAGGAAAAGGAAGAATACAGGATCGAGATCGCAGGTCCGGGCGGCGAGACAGTGCGGACCCTCTCCACCCCACAGCCGAACTGGCTTTATCCCGAAGCCCTGATCGCAGCGGATTTCGGTGTTCGCCCCGGAGCGCTGGAAGTGACGGTTCGTCAGGCAGGTGGGCCGACCGGCTGGGGAATCCCCAGCTCTTCCCATCTGAAAATCATCTGAAAAACGGTTTGAGAAAGGAACAGTCAATGACTGAGACCAAACCCTGGTATCTTTCGCGCACCATCTGGGCATCGGCTGTGGCGGTTCTGACGGGTGTGGCAGGTGCTGCCGGATCGCCCTTCGATGCTGCCGACGGCACCCTGATCACCGACACGCTTTTGCAGGGGGTGAGTGCAGTTGCCGGACTTATTGCAATCATCGGCAGGTTGTCTGCAAAGGACAGGATAGGTTAGGATCATGAAACATTGCCTCGCTTGAGGCCTTTTTTGTGCAAATGCCTGGTTGGGGGGAGATGCGCAGTGGGTTCGGTATTCATTTCGCGTTCAGCCATGGCGGGTTAGAACGTTGAGTATGGAAAAGTTCAGAAACATGATCCGGGCAACGATGCTGGCGATTTGCGCCGGCGCCATGCTGGCGCCGCCCGCCGCCGCTGCCGATTGCTATTCGATCGGCCAGCAGGTGGCGGCCCAGAACGGCGGCACGCTGGCCAAGGCTTCCGAAGCCAACAAGGGCGGTCAGGCGGTCTGCGTCATTGTCGTGCTGGTGCCCGGCAAGGACGGCGAGCGGCCTCGCCGGACCGAGATCGTTGTCCCGAAAGGATGATTCGCGTTTCATTTCAATGATTCCGGAATCGCTCTATAGCTGACAGGACCCTGGCCGACTGGCCGTTACAGGCAGGATCGTTTTCAATGCGTGTGCTCGTCGTCGAAGATGATGTGGATCTGAACAGGCAGATTGCCGAGGCGCTGCTTGATGCGGGCTATGTTGTGGACAAGGCCTTTGACGGCGAGGAAGGCCATTTTCTCGGTGACACTGAGCCTTACGACGCTGTCGTGCTGGACATCGGCCTGCCGCAGATGGATGGGATCAGCGTGGTGGAGCGATGGCGCCGCGATGGCCGCAAGATGCCGGTCCTCATGCTCACCGCTCGCGACCGGTGGAGCGACAAGGTTGCCGGTATCGATGCCGGCGCCGACGATTATGTCGCAAAGCCCTTTCACATCGAAGAGGTTCTGGCCCGGCTCCGCGCGCTGATAAGGCGAGCCGCCGGCCATGCCTCATCCGAACTCGTCTGCGGTCCCCTGCGGCTCGATACAAAGTCGTCCAAGGCGGATGTCGACGGTGTTCCTCTGAAACTTACGTCGCTGGAGTTCCGCCTGCTGGCCTATCTGATGCACCATATGGGCGAGGTGGTTTCGCGAACCGAACTGGTCGAGCATCTCTACGATCAGGATTTCGATCGCGATTCCAACACGATCGAGGTGTTCGTGGGCCGGTTGCGCAAGAAGCTGGGCGTTGACCTGATCGAAACCGTGCGCGGCATGGGCTACCGCATTCGAGAGCCTGAGGCTTGAAGTCGACCGGTCAGCCTGCCAATCCACGGATACGCACAGGCAAACGTTCCGGCGTTTTTGGACGGATGCGCTTCTGGCCGCGCTCTCTGACCTTCCGGGTCATAGCCTTCTCGACAATCTGGGCGGTTCTGGCGCAGATCGTCGTTTTCACTCTCATCACTACCCTCTACCGGCAGGCCAGCGAACGGGGGTTCGACAGCCTTCTCTCCGCCCATCTGTTCAACCTGATCGGGTCGGTCGGCGTCTCGGAGAGCGGTGCCCTGACGGGCGCGCCGGATCTTGGCGACCTGCGCTTTTCCGAGCCGCGATCCGGCTGGTACTGGTCGGTGGAGCCGGCATCGAACGGAATCACGGGTGGCCTGCGCTCGTCATCCATGACGGGAGCCATCCCCTCGCCAAGCACTTCGGAAGTGCCCTTCAATGTCGAATTCCAGCGCAGCTATATGGCCGACGGTCTTGCCGGCGAGCACCTCGCTGTTTTCGAGAGCGAATTCGTTCTGGACACTGGTAACCAGATCGCCCGTTTTCGTGTGATGGGCAATGAAAGCGAGCTGGAACAGGAAATCGCGGCATTCCAGCGGCGTCTGCTGGTTTATCTGTCCATATTCGGTCTTGGCATGATCGCCATAAACGCAATCGCCATTCTGTATGGTCTGAAACCGTTGCGCAGGGTTCGCGATGCACTCGCCATGGTTCGCGAGGGAACGGCACAGAGGCTGGATGGCCGATTCCCGGCGGAAATCGAACCGCTCGCCAACGAAACCAATGCGCTGATCGAGAACAACCGCCGCATCGTCGAGCGCTCGCGAACGCAGGTTGGCAATCTGGCCCATTCGCTGAAAACGCCGCTGGCGGTGATGCTCAATGAAGGGCGGGCGCTTGGTGGTGAAAAAGGCCGGCTGTTTTCGGAGCAGGCCGCCTCGATGCAGCAGCAGGTAGAACATTATCTGCAACGCGCCCGCGTGGCCGCGCAGCGCGACAGCGTGGTTTATCGCACGCCGGTCAGGCCGATCATCGAGCGTCTTGCGAGGGTCATGGGCAAGCTAAACCCGAACATGGCCATTTCCGTTTCCCTTCCGGACGAAGAGCTTGTCTTCGCAGGGGAGCGCGAAGATCTCGAAGAGATGCTTGGAAACCTGCTTGAGAATGCGATGAAGTGGGCGCGAAGCAAGGTTTCGATATCCGTAAAATCCCTGCCTGAGGTGGAAGACCAGCCCTATCTGCTCGAGATTGTCATCGAAGATGATGGGCCGGGAATCCCGGAAGACAAGGCGCGTGAGGCCCTGAAACGGGGACGTCGTCTGGATGAAAGCAAGCCCGGAACCGGCCTTGGCCTGTCGATCGTGACAGACCTTGTCAATGAATATGGTGGAAAGCTTTATCTGGAGCGCGCAGATCTGGGTGGGCTCAAGGTTGCGATTCAACTACGGAAAATTGAGTGATGCGTAAGCTTGTGGCGAACCCAATTTCAGCCAAAGTGGGATATTAATGCGGATCACGTCCGGAAAATGCAGTGTTAGCGGGCAGGGGATAAAATGAGCGTTCGTCTGGTTCTGGTTGCAGGCTCACTCATGCTGGCCGGCTGCAGCACGACAGGGATAGGCCGCAGCGGCGGGACGGCACAGCCCGGCGGTCAACTGCCTTCCACGGTAATTTCGGCAATGGGCGGCGGTCTTGTCAGCGGCTCGATAGGTTCCGGGCTGAGCGGCGCTGAGCGACGTAACGGGCTGGAAGCCGAGTATAAGGCTCTCGAATACACCGCAAGCGGCCAGCCCGTAACATGGAAAGGCAGCCAGCCCAACCGTTACGGCGAGGTGGTGGCCGCGCAGCCCTATCGCGTTGGTTCGCAGGATTGCCGGCAATACACGCACACGGTTTACACCGGGGGCGCCGGAGCCACCGCGCGCGGCACCGCCTGCCGGAATTCAGACGGGAGCTGGACACCGCTGACCTGAACGATGGGTAGTTCCCAGCCGGCGCTCCCGCAGATTCGTCAAAGGGTCGCAGGCCCGTGATGTTGGCAGTCCGGAGCGCTGAGGCTATTTAGTCGGAATGTTGTTCTGGGTCCTTTCCGCTGTCTTGACTTTGGGCGCGAGTCTGGCGGTTTTGCTGCCTCTTGCTGCACGACCCGAATCCGACAAGTCGGGTACCGGGCATGATCTCGAGGTTTATCGGGACCAGCTTGCGGAACTGGACCGCGATCTGGCGCGGGGCCTGATCCTTGCTTCGGAAGCGGAGCAGGCACGCGCTGAAATCGGGCGTCGTATCCTGCGCCTCGGCGATACGTCTTCTGCACCGGCTTCTGTTTCCCGCGGCGGCACAGGGCTTCGTCTGGTTTCGGCCGCGGCGGTGCTGGCTGTTCCGCTGATCAGCTGGACTATCTATGCCAATCTGGGCTCGCCCGATCTGCCGTCGCAGCCGCTGAGCGAGCGGCTGACCAGAAATCCTGCCGAGAGCACGGTTGAGGAACTCGTGGCCCGCGCCGAGGCGCATCTGGCGGCCAATCCTTCAGATGGCAAAGGCTGGGACGTTCTGGCGCCCATCTACATGCGCACACAGCGATTTGCCGAAGCCTCGCTGGCCTATGAAAACGCCATCAAGCTTCTCGGTTCGAGCGCCGACCGGCAAGCCGGCCTTGGCGAGGCGAGGATCAATATGGCAGGTGGCCGAATAGCCGACGACGCGCGCGCCGCTTTCGCCATGGCGCTGAAGCACGATGGCGCCAATCCGAAAGCACGCTTCTTCGTGGCGATGGCCTCCGCACAGGATGGACATATGGATGAGGCGGTCGCAGGCTGGACCCGGATGCGAGATGACCTGCCGGAAGGTTCGCCCTGGCGCAATGCGGCCGAGCAGGCCCTTGTGCAGGCAGGGCAGGCGCCGCGAGGCCCCGGTCAGGACGAGGTCGAGGCCGCCGCGGGGATGTCGGCTGGCGACCGCGCTGATATGATCGCCGGAATGGTGGAGCGGCTGGACGAACGCCTGCGTGAGAATCCCAAGGATGCCGAAGGCTGGAAGCAGCTCATCCGCTCGCATCTGGTGCTCGGTGACGAAGAAAAAGCCAGAGACGCGCTGGCGCGTGCGGCGGCGGCTTTCGGACCTCAAAGCGAAGAGGCACGCATGCTTGTCGCCTTCGCCTCGGCAAATGGCCTGAAAATGACGGAATGAGGTTTATGACCCGCAAGCAGAAACGGCTAGCTGTCATTATCGGAGGATTGGCTTTTCTCGGCGCTGCCACGGCGCTGACCTTCGTGGCGCTTGGGCAGAAGGCATCCTATTTCTACACGCCGGGCGATCTTGCCGCCGCCGAATTGCAGCCCGGCCAGCGTATCCGCCTTGGCGGCATCGTGGAGAAGGGCTCCATTGTTCGTGGCGAGGATGCGTCCGTGACCTTTGCCGTCACCGACATCGCCGAGACGGTTAAGGTCACATACAAGGGCATTCTCCCCGACCTGTTCCGCGAGGAGCAGGGCGTCATCACCGAGGGCGCCTTCGGGGCCGATGGCGGGTTTGTCGCAGACACCGTTCTGGCCAAGCATGACGAAAACTACATGCCCAAGGAAGTTGCCGACAGCCTGAAGGAAAAGGGCTTGTGGCAACATAATGAGTAGGCGGCGTCATGGTTGAGATCGGTCACTTCGCGCTTATTCTGGCACTGGCGCTGGGCCTTGTGCAGATGACTGTTCCGCTGATCGGCGCGCGCGCCGGCGACGAGCGCATGATGGCGGCGGCCATACCCGTGACGCTTGCGGGTTTCGCCTTCACGGCGTTGTCCTTCGTCGTCCTGACGGTCGCCTATGCCCAGTCGGATTTTTCCTTGCAAACCGTATGGGAGAACTCCCATTCGGCGAAGCCGATGCTTTACAAGATCACCGGCGTGTGGGGAAACCATGAAGGCTCGATGCTTCTGTGGGTGCTGATCCTGACTTTCTTCGGCGCGCTGGTCGCCGTGTTCGGCAACAATCTGCCCGCATCTCTCAAGGCCACCGTTCTGGCCGTTCAGGGGGCTGTCGGGGTCGCTTTCTTCCTGTTCATCCTCATTACGTCGAACCCGTTCACCCGTATGTCTCCAGCGCCGATAGAAGGCCGGGATCTCAATCCGATCCTTCAGGATATCGGCCTCGCCATTCACCCGCCGCTTCTCTATCTCGGCTATGTCGGCTTCTCGATCTGCTTTGCCTTTTCGGTTGCAGCATTGATCGAGGGACGCATCGACGCGGCCTGGGCGCGCTGGGTCCGCCCGTGGACGCTGGTTGCGTGGGTGTTCCTGACAGGCGGCATCGCGATGGGCTCCTACTGGGCCTATTACGAACTGGGCTGGGGCGGCTTCTGGTTCTGGGACCCGGTCGAGAACGCCTCCTTCATGCCATGGCTGGCCGGAACAGCGCTGTTGCATTCGGCCATCGTCATGGAAAAGCGTTCGGCACTCAAGATCTGGACGCTGCTGCTGGCGATCCTCACCTTTTCGCTGTCGCTGCTCGGCACCTTCCTTGTTCGTTCGGGCGTGCTGACTTCCGTTCACGCATTCGCTACCGATCCCTCGCGCGGGGTGTTCATCCTGTGCATATTGATGCTGTTCATCGGCGGGTCGCTGGCGCTGTTCGCATGGCGGGCCCCATCGCTGACGCAGGGCGGGCTTTTCCAGCCGATCTCCCGCGAAGGCTCGCTCGTGCTGAACAATCTGTTCCTGACCACCGCGACGGCAACGGTGTTCATCGGCACGCTCTATCCGCTGCTGGTCGAAGCCATTTCCGGCGACAAGATTTCAGTTGGACCGCCCTTCTTCAATCTCACCTTCATTCCCCTGATGGTGCCGCTGCTGCTTCTGGTGCCGTTCGGCCCGCTGCTGGCGTGGAAGCGGGGCGATGTGATGGCCGCAGCACAAAGGCTGATGTTCGCCTTTGGCGCAGCCCTGATCGCGGCGCTGGTCACCGCGTTCCTGATCGATGGTTCTTCCGCCATTGCCGCCTTCGGCGTGGGGCTGGCGGTCTGGCTGGTGCTGGGAGCGCTGACGGATCTGGCCATTAAGGCGGGTATCGGCAATGTGAGCCCTTCCGTTGCGGTGAGACGGTTCATCGGTCTGCCGCGTTCCGTATTCGGAACCGCTTTCGCCCATCTCGGGCTTGGCCTGACGGTGCTTGGGCTTGTGGGCGCCATCTGCTTCGGCGCCGCAAGCGTACTGACCATGAAGCCAGGCGATATTACGGAGTTGTCCGGCAAGAGGGTGCGTTTCGACAATATGGTCGAGGTTCGCGGCCCGAACTACAATGACGAACGGGCGCATTTCTCATTGCTTGGCCCTGCTGGCGAAGTGCGCCGCGAAATCTGGTCGTCGCGCCGCTTCTATCCGGTGCGCCGGATGAACACGACGGAAGCCGGCATCGCCACGCTGGGCTTCAGCCAGCTCTACATTTCCATTGGCGAGGACACCAGCAGCGGCATGGTCGTGCGTATCTGGTGGAAGCCTTTCGTCATCCTGATCTGGGGCGGTGGCCTTGTCATGATGGCGGGCGGCACGATGTCGTTGCTGGACAGGCGCCTGCGTGTCGGTGCGCCGGCGCGTCGCGGCAGGAAGAATGCAGCGGCCCCTGTTGCGGGAGCAGCGTGACATGATGCGCCGCGCGGCCTTTGCCATACTCTGTGCTGCCGTACTGCTTTCGCCGGCGGCGCGCGCGGTGACGCCAGACGAGATTCTCGCTGATCCCGCGCTTGAGCAGCGGGCGCGCGATATCTCCGCCGGCCTGCGCTGTCTGGTTTGCCAGAACCAGTCCATCGACGATTCGGATGCCGATCTGGCCCGCGACCTGCGTGTGCTTGTCCGCGAGCGACTTGAGGCCGGTGACTCGGATAAGCAGGTGATCGATTTCGTCGTTTCCCGCTATGGCGAGTTCGTGCTGCTCAGGCCGCGCTTCAATACGCAGACCATGCTTTTGTGGATCGCACCCTTTGCCCTTCTCGTGGCGGGCGGCGCGTTCGTGCTGCTTGCCTCGCGGCGCAAGCGCCCGGTGGCAGAGGCGGGCCTCAGTGACGATGAACGCGCTGCGCTTGAAGAAGTGCTGCGCCGCGATCCCCCTTCGCAACATTAACAAAGTTTCATCAAGCGGAAATGGCGCCGTAAGGTCCCGTGTCCTATCTCTGCCTGCGATGATGCTTCATAAGCATCCAGTGCAAGAAGGATCGAGATTGATGACCAGCATCTCAAATGTGGTTTCCCGCAGGAGCAGGAGCCTTGCTGCTGCCGCTGCTTCCCTCGCCATTGCCGGCGCCGTTGGCTTTACCGCCGTAACTGCCGGCACCGCCCCGGTGTTCGCCGAGGCTGTTCGCGTCGAAGCGCCTCAGGTTCCCAGTTTCGCCGACGTCGTGTCCAATGTAACGCCGGCAGTCGTCAGCGTCCGCGTCAAGGCCAAGGTCGAGCAGACCTCCGATCGCGGCCAGAGCTTCGGCTTCCCCGAAGAAGGCTTCGGCAACTTGCCCCCCGATCACCCCATGCGCCGCTTCTTCCGCGAATTCCGCGGTTTCGGTGACCGTGATTCCCATCCGCGCGCAGAACGCCGCGGTCCGGCCAAGCCGCGTCCCGTGGCGCAGGGGTCCGGCTTCTTCATCTCCGAGGACGGGTATCTTGTCACCAACAACCACGTTGTCGACAACGGAACGGAGTTCACCATCGTCACCAATGACGGCAAGGAACTCGATGCCAAGCTGGTCGGCAAGGATGAGCGCACCGATCTGGCCGTGCTCAAGGTCGATAGCGACACCAAATTCACCTATGTCGACTTTGCCGACGACTCCAACGTGCGCGTCGGTGACTGGGTGGTCGCTGTCGGCAATCCGTTCGGCCTTGGCGGCACGGTGACGGCCGGCATCGTCTCCGCGCGTGGCCGTGACATCGGCGCCGGCCCCTATGATGACTTCATCCAGATCGACGCTGCCGTGAACCGCGGCAATTCCGGCGGTCCCGCGTTCAACCTCAGTGGTCAGGTTGTCGGCATCAATACCGCCATCTTCTCGCCTTCGGGCGGCAATGTCGGCATCGCCTTCGCCATCCCTGCCTCCACCGCGAAGCAGGTGGTCGAAGGCCTGATCAAGGACGGGTCGGTTTCCCGTGGCTGGCTCGGTGTGGAAATCCAGCCGGTAACCAAGGAAATCGCCGAATCGCTTGGGCTGCAGTCCGACAAGGGCGCGATCGTCGCGAATGCGCAGGACGACAGCCCCGCGAAGAAGGCCGGCATTGTTTCCGGTGATGTCATCACGCAGGTGAACGGCAAGGATGTATCGTCCTCCCGCGATCTGGCCCGGGTGATTGCCGGCTATGCGCCGGGGACCACCGTTGACATGAACGTGTGGCGCAACGGCAAGGCGGAAACCGTGAAGGTCGAGCTCGGGGCGCTTCCGGGCGCGGACAAGCAGGCATCGGCTGACAATTCCGCGCCTTCGTCCTCTTCCTCCGACACGCTGGCCGATCTTGGTCTCACCGTGACGACCGCGGATGACGGCAAGGGCCTGGTCGTTACCGATGTCGATCCAGACAGCGATGCTTCCGATCGCGGTATCCGCACAGGTGATGTCATCACGGCGGTGAATTCCGAGGATGTCGCCAGCGTCAAGGACGTTACCGACGCCATGGAAAAGGCCGCCAAGGCGGGCCGCAAATCCGTGCTGGTGCAGATCAGCCGCGATTCCGCCAACCGCTTCGTGGCGCTGCCTATCAATCAGGGCTGACCCCGCTTCCGGCCGCTGCACCATTGTGCAGCGGCCGGCAATTCTTCCGAGCCAATCCCGGAACGGGCAATCCTCCACCATGAATGCCGGAATCACCTATAGTGATGCGATGAAGATTCTCGTCATTGAAGACGACCGCGAAGCAGCGGACTATCTTGAGAAGGCTTTTTCGGAAGCCGGCCACACCGCCCATGTCGCTGGCGACGGTGAAACCGGCTTTGCGCTGGCCGATGCCGGCGACTATGACGTGATGGTGGTCGACCGCATGCTGCCACGGCGCGACGGCCTGTCCGTCATTGCCGGCCTGCGTTCGCGGGGGAATACGACGCCTGTACTTATCCTGTCGGCGCTGGGCGAAGTGGATGACCGTGTGACCGGCCTTCGCGCCGGCGGAGACGACTATCTCACCAAGCCCTATGCCTTTACCGAACTGCTGGCCCGCGTCGAGGTTCTGAACCGGCGCGCCGGCAGCCGCGAGAGCGAAACCGTTTACCGCGTCGGCGATCTGGAACTCGATCGCCTGTCTCACTCCGTCAAGCGGGCAGGGCAGGAAATCACCCTCCAGCCGCGCGAATTCCGGCTGCTGGAGTATCTGATGCGCCATGCCGGGCAGGTGGTCACGCGCACCATGCTGCTGGAGAATGTCTGGGATTATCATTTCGATCCGCAGACCAACGTCATCGACGTGCATGTTTCCCGCTTGCGCGGCAAGATCGAGAAGGGCTTCGACAAGCCGATCCTGCACACCGTGCGTGGTGCCGGCTACATGCTGAAGCACGGCTGAGGGCCATTGAGGGCCATGGCGCTGCCGATGCCAGCCATCATGAAGACGACGGCGGCGCGCCTTTCTGCGCTTTTCCTGCTGCTTTTTGCCCTTTGCGCCACCCTGCTGGTTTTCTACATGACCTCGCTGTCGGTGCGCATGCTGGCCACGCAGACGCAGGAAACCATCAATGAAGAAGTTCTGAGCCTCGGCCGCGCCTATCAGCGCGGCGGCCTGCCGACATTGGTGCGGGTGGTCGAGCAGCGCGCGCGCCAGCCGGGCGCCAATCTTTATCTGCTGGCTGATGCCAATGGCCAAATTCTCACGGGAAACGTCGAAAGCCTCGAACCCGGCGTTCTGGAGACGGAGGGCTGGACGACGCGCCCCTTCTACTATCGCCGCTACGGCGAGACCGAGACGGAGCGTCAACGGGCAGAAAGCGGCCAGAACGAAACGCAGCGCGCGCAGGTGCGCGGGCATGATGCGCTGGCGCTGGTGCTGCGCCTTCCAAACCAGATGATTCTGCTGGTCGGCCGCGATCTGGGCGAGCCGCAACGCTTCCGCGAGGTGGTCAACCATTCGCTGATGCTGGCGCTCGGCATGATGGGCATCGGCGGCATTGTCATCTGGTTTTTCGTGGGCCGCGCCGCACTCAAGCGCATCGACGGCATTTCCGCCGCCAGCCGCCGCATCATGGGGGGCGATCTCAGCGGCCGCCTGCCGACGACCGGTGCCGGCGACGAGTTCGATCGGCTATCGGAAAATCTCAATGCCATGCTGACGCGTATCGACACCCTCAATGAGGGGCTGAAGCAGGTTTCCGACAACATCGCCCACGACCTGAAGACGCCATTGACCCGCATTCGCAACCGGGCCGAGGCAACTCTGGCCGGCAAGCAGAAGCCCGCCGATTACCGCGCGGCGCTTGAAGCCACGATTGCCGAATCGGATCAGCTCATCAAGACCTTCAACGCCATCCTGATGATCTCCCGGCTGGAGGCAGGCTATTCGGCCGAGAGCATGACCGGCGTCGATCTCGCGGAAGCCGTCCGCGATGTCGTCGAGCTTTACGAGCCTCTTGCAGAGGACAGCGGCGTTGCGCTGGAAGCCGGGCCGATGGAGGCGACGACCGTCAGCGGCAACCGCGAACTGATCGCTCAGGCGCTGTCCAACATCGTCGACAACGCCATCAAATATTCGGCGGATGCCGATGCAGGCCCGCGCGTGAGCGTCAGGCTCGAACGCGCCGATGGCGAGATCCGGCTTTCGGTGACGGACAACGGCCACGGCATCCCGGACCCGGAGGATCGCGTGCGCGCGACGGAGCGTTTCGTGCGGCTGGAAAAAAGCCGCTCGCAGCCGGGATCAGGGCTTGGCCTCAGTCTCGCGGGCGCTGTGATGAAATTTCATGGCGGCAGGCTTGATCTTTTGCCTGCTGATCCCGGATTATCCGTGGTCATGGTGTTTCCCGACAAGGACAGGTCCTGACCCCCTATGGCTTCCATACCCGTGGCCGACCGCGCGGCATCCGTGCTGCTGCTGAATCCCTCGCTGCAACTCAGGCCGCTCGATGAAAGCCATGCCGGGGCCGTACTCGGCGATATCGCCGCCAGTGCCGCGGAAAGCGATCTGCCCCGCCTTGCGGAATTCCTGGCACATGACAGCGATGCCCGCCTCTTTCTGGCTGCCGTTTTCGATCTGTCGCCTTTTCTGCGTGATCTGGCGCGGCGCAGGCCCCGCATGCTCGACGCTCTTTTCGACCAGACGGTTGCCGAACGGCTGGAGGCGATCGCCGCCGACATAGATGCTTCGTGGCAAGGCGAGGGGATTTCCGAGGCCGAACTCATGAAACGGCTTCGCCTCTTCAAAACGGAGGCACATTTCCTGATGGCTCTGGCCGACCTTGCAGGGGAGTCCGACACTCAAACGACGGTCTTTCGCCTCAGCGTACTGGCCGAAGGCTGTGTTCGCGCCGCATGCGCTTTCCTGCTGGCCGATCTCGACCGGCAGGGAAAGCTGAAGCTGCCGGACCCGAAGGAGCCCGCGCGCGACAGTGGCCTGATCGTGCTCGGCATGGGCAAGCTCGGCGCGCACGAGCTCAACTTTTCCTCCGATATCGACCTCATCCTGTTCTTCGATCACAAGGCGGTGGTCGGCGACCCGATGGAGGCGACGGATGTTTTCTCGCGGCTTGCGCGGCGTCTGGTGCGCATCATGCAGGACCGCACCGAGCACGGCTATGTGTTCCGCACCGATCTGAGGCTGCGCCCCGATCCCGGCTCCACCCCGCTCGCCATTCCGGTGGGCGCGGCCCTCAATTACTATGAAGGGCGCGGCCAGAACTGGGAACGCGCCGCCATGATCAAGGCGCGCCCTGTAGCTGGCGATATTGCCGCCGGCGAAGCCTTCCTGAAAGAGTTGCGCCCCTATGTCTGGCGCAAATACATGGACTACGCTGCGATCGCGGACGTTCACTCCATAAAGCGCCAGATCCATGCCCATAAGGGGCATGGCGAAATCGCCGTGAAAGGCCACAACGTCAAGCTCGGGCGCGGCGGCATCCGCGAGATCGAGTTCTTCGTGCAGACCCAACAGCTCATAGCTGGCGGGCGTTTTCCCGAGTTGCGGGGGCGAGAGACTGTTTCCATGCTCGCTCAGCTCGCAGGCAATGGCTGGATCACGGAGGACGCGCGCGATGCACTCACCCGACAGTACTGGTTTCTGCGGCGTGTCGAGCATGCAATCCAGATGGTCGCCGACGAGCAGACCCATATGCTGCCGGAGGATGACGAGGGGCTGGAGCGAATTGCCTACATGATGGGCTTCGGCAGCGCCGATGCGTTCTCGCAGGCGTTTCGCGCTTCTCTGATAGAGGTCGAGGGCCACTACGCCGCGCTCTTCGAGGCGGCGCCCGAGCTTTCGTCCGGTGTCGGCAATCTCGTCTTCACCGGCGATGTCGACGACCCCGACACCTTGCAGACGCTGCACACGCTGGGCTTCCAGCGCCCCAGCGACATCTGCCGCGTCATCCGCGCCTGGCATTTCGGCCGCTATCGGGTCACGCGCTCCGCCGAGGCGCGCGAGCGGCTGACGGAGCTGACGCCGGCCTTGCTGGAAGCCTTCGGCAAGACGCGGCGCGCGGACGAGGCGCTGATGCGCTTCGACGAGTTCCTGTCCGGTCTGCCGGCCGGATTGCAGCTCTTTTCGCTGCTGCAATCCAATCCGGCGCTGCTGCGCCTCATGGCGACGATCATGGGGGCAGCACCGCGTCTGGCTGCCATCATCACCCGGCGCCCGCATGTGTTTGACGGGCTGCTCGATCCGGCACTGCTCAGCGAATTGCCCGACCGGGCCTATCTGGCCGCGCGGCTCATCGCCTTTCTGGACGGCGACCGGCCTTACGAGGAAGTGCTCGACCGGCTGCGTATCTTTGCGGCCGAACAGAAATTCCTCATCGGCGTGCGGCTTCTTGCCGGCTCCATCAATGCGCGCAAGGCGGGGCGGGCTTTCTCGGACCTTGCCGATCTCACCCTTGGTGCGGCGCTCGATGCCGTCTCGGCGGAATTCGAGAGGCGTCATGGCCGCATTGCACAGGGCCGGGTGGCATTGCTCGGCATGGGCAAGCTCGGCAGCCAGGAGCTCACCGCCGGTTCGGACGTGGACCTGATCCTTCTCTACGATCACGATCCGGAGGCGGAGGAATCGGACGGCGACAAGCCGCTCGCGCCCGCCCACTATTACACCCGACTTACGCAGCGACTGATCGCGGCGGTCTCGGCCCCGACTGCCGAGGGGGTTCTTTACGAGCTCGACCTGCGCCTGCGCCCTTCCGGCAACAAGGGGCCGGTGGCGACCCATATGGACGCCTTCCGCAAATATCAGCGGCAGGAAGCCTGGGTCTGGGAGCAGATGGCGCTGACCCGGGCACGTCCGGTGGCTGGCGACCGCCAGCTTTGCGCCGACATAGCGGCAGAAGTTGCCGACATCCTTGCCCAACCGCGCGACGCGGCGAAAGTGCGCGACGAGGCTTTGAAGATGCGCCGCATGATCGACGAGGAAAAGCCGCCGCGCGATCTGTGGGATATCAAGCTCATTCCCGGTGGTCTCATCGATCTTGAGTTTATCGCGCAGGTGGCGGTTCTGACCGGAAAATTCACTGGAAAGCCCGGAACAACGGCAACGGTCGATGTTCTCGCCAATCTCGCACCCGACTATGCCGATGCCGGTATGCGCGAAAATCTGATGCAGGCTTTCGCCTTCTATCTGTCACTGACGCAGATCATCCGTCTGTGCCTGACCGGACATTTCGACAAGGAAGATGTTCCGCCCGGGCTTGCCGATCTGCTGCTAGCGGTTACCGCGATCCCGGATTTCTCCGTCATGGAAGCCCAGCTCAGGGATATGTCGGAAACGGTACGAGACGATTTCGAAAGGATCGTTGGCGGCAAGGCCGGGTAGTCAGGCCGCAGCTTTCATGGGCTGACCGGCGGGCTTCTTCTTTGCCGTGGCCGGGATCCTCACGGAAACGATGGTGCCCGTGCCTTCGGTGGAGCGGATCTTGAGCGCGCCGCCATGCAGTTCCGCCAGCGAGCGCGAGATGGCGAGGCCGAGGCCGGATCCGGTGTGGTTCTTGGAGAACTGGTTCTGCACCTGCTCGAAGGGGCGGCCAAGCTTCTTCAGCGCATGCTTGGGAATGCCGCAGCCATTGTCCTCGATGGACAGGATCAGCGCGCCCGACGCATGGCGTGCGCGAACGGAAATGCGTCCGCCTTCGCCGGTGAACTTGACCGCGTTCGACAACAGGTTGAGCGCGATCTGCTTGATGGCGCGGCGGTCAGCGTAGAGCTTGAGGGTCTCGGCGATCTTGGTTTCGACCGTGATCTTCTTTTCCGCTGCCTGCAGGGACACCACCCGCACCGTCTCGCGGATGAGCGGGCACAGGTCGATCTCCTCGCGGTCCATGGAGAACTGGCCAGCCTCGATCTTCGACATGTCGAGAATGTCGTTGATCACCCCGAGCAGATACTTGCCGCTGGAATTGATGTCGGTCGCATATTCCTCATAGCGGTCGGATCCCAGCGGGCCGAACAGCTTCTGCGCCATCAGCTCCGAAAAGCCGATGATGGCGTTGAGCGGGGTTCGCAATTCATGCGACATGTTGGCGAGGAATTCGGACTTGGCCTGGTTCGCAGCCTCGGCGCGGTCCTTTTCCTTGATATACTTGCGGTTCAGCTCGGCCAGTTCGCGCGCCTTTTCCTCTTCGGCGCGGCGCGCGAGGCTGAGGTCGTGGATCGTTGCCATCAGCCGGCGCTCGCTGTCGAGCAGCTTGTCCTGATGCTGGCGGATCTGGGTGATGTCGGAACCAACCGCCACCGTGCCGCCGTCGCGCGTCTTCAGTTCGTTGACCTGAAGCCAGCGGCCATCGGCAAGCTGGCGCTCATAGGTGGTGCCGCCGCGCGGGCCGTTGACATTGGCCAGCCTGCGTTCGGAGGCGAAGGCCTGCATCCGCTCCTCCAGTGCCACGCGATGTGCGCCCGGCACCACGTCATGGTCGGAGAGGCCGTTGTCCTGCTGGAATTTTGAGTTGCACATCACCAGCCGGTCGGCCGGGTCCCACAGCACGAAGGATTCGGTGATGTTCTCGATTGCGGTGCGCAGCCGCAGGTCGGCCGCTTCCGAGCGCAGGGCGAGATGGCGCTGCTCGCTCACGTCCATCGAGATGCCGATGAGCTGGATTTCGGACGCATCCGGGTCGACGACCTGCGCGCGTACCCGCATCCAGACCCACTGGCCATTGGCGTGGCGCATGCGGAACACCCGGTCGATCTGGTCGATCTCGCGGGCCATGACGCGATTGGCGATCTCGAACAGATTGCCGTCGTCTGGATGGATGATGCGATCGACCTCACCGAAGGAAAGCATGGCGTCGCAGGGCTCGTAACCCAGCATGTCGTACATGGAGGGCGACCAGTACATCTTGCCGCGCACCATGTCCCAGTCCCACAGGCCACAGCGGCCACGCACCAGCGCCATGTCGATGCGCTGCTGCCCTTCGAGATAGACGCGGTCGGCAGCCTGCGCGCGGGCCGCCTGGCTGAAATAGGCGTAGAGGATGACGATCAGCACGCTTGCCGTCAGCACGAACAGTGAAACGTTCAGCGACACGGTCCGGCGCCACTGCGCGAAAACCGCATCCTGCGGAATCAGCGCGGCCGCGGCCCGTTTTTCAGTGGTGTCGATGGCCACAGCCGCGAACCAGTCGGCGCCGTCGATTTTGACGGGGATGACGCCGGCCCGCTCGCCGAACAGGAAAAGCGGCTGCCCGTCGCTTATAATTTCATCCAGTGCGCGGCCATACCAGCGCGTGGAGCGCGGCGTTACGGCCGAAACGGTGAACTTCTCATTCGTGAAGGCCAGCACATGGCCCTCGGAGAGCGAAGCGGTGCGGCTGACCTGCTCAAGGCCGTTCCTGCGGACTGATTCTGTCGAAACATCAGCAGCGATGAGCTGGCCGGAGGCGAGCGCGAGCGCAGACCGGCGCGCTGTTCTCGACGTCATCGGGCGCCAGTTCCTCAGCGAAATGAAATGCAGGCCGGCCACCACGATCAGGAAAAGACGATGAGCACGGGAATGAGACGGCGCAGGAACGGCTTTCCGCAGCAACCAGATCTCTGATAAGCCGGCTGGGCGATGAGCTGTGCATTGCCCGCAAGGCCTTTGCCCTTCCGATCAACAGACATCCCACCGGGC